>NZ_JACHMY010000001.1:7200000-8400000 GCF_014205135.1 Kribbella italica | reverse complement strand
AGCCCAGGTTCAGCCCACCGTGGCTCGGGTCGAGCCAGCGCGAGGTGATGACCTTCCCGCGGGTGAAGAAGTGCACGCCCTCGGTCCCGTGCGCGTGGGTGTCCCCGAACAGCGAGTTCTTCCACCCGCCGAACGAGTAGTACGCCATCGGCACCGGGATCGGCACGTTCACGCCGACCATCCCGACCTCGACCTCGACCTGGTACCGCCGCGCCGCGCCGCCGTCGTTGGTGAAGATCGCTGTGCCGTTGCCGTACGGGTTGGAGTTCACCAGGTCCAGCGCCGCGTCGTACGACGGAACGCGGACCACCGACAGCACCGGCCCGAAGATCTCGTCGGTGTAGATCGACATCTGCGGCGTCACCTTGTCGAACAGCGTCGGGGCCAGCCAGAACCCGTCCTCGCCACCGTCGAACGGCCCCTCCCGCCCGTCGACCGCGAGCTCGGCACCGGCCTCGACGCCCGCCTCGACGTACCCGACGACCTTGTCGCGGTGCGCGCCGGTCACCAGCGGACCCATGTCGCAGCCGCGCGTCCCGTCGCCGGTCTTCAGCGTCGCCATCCGCTCCTTGATCTTCGCGATCAGGTCGTCCGCGACCGGCTCGACCGCGATCAGCGCGGAGATCGCCATGCAGCGCTCACCGGCCGACCCGAAGCCCGCGTTGACCGCGGCGTCGGCGGCCAGGTCGAGATCGGCGTCGGGCAGCACGACCATGTGGTTCTTCGCGCCGCCGAGCGCCTGCACGCGCTTGCCGTTCGCCGTACCGGTCTCGTACACGTACCGCGCGATCGGCGTCGACCCGACGAACGAGACCGCCTTGATGTCCGGGTGCTCGAGCAGCCGATCGACGGCCTCCTTGTCCCCGTGCACGACGTTCATCACGCCGTCCGGCAGACCGGCCTCCTTCCACAGCGCGGCGACCGCGTTCACCGCCGACGGGTCCTTCTCCGACGGCTTGATCACCACGCTGTTGCCGCAGGCCACCGCGATCGGGACGAACCACAGCGGCACCATCGCCGGGAAGTTGAACGGCGAGATCACCGCGACCGCACCGAGCGACTGGCGGATCGAGTACACGTCGACGTTGGTCGACACGTTCTCGCTGAACCCACCCTTGAGCAGGTGCGGGATACCGCAGGCGAACTCGACCACCTCGAGCCCGCGGGTCACCTCACCGAGCGCGTCGGACAGCACCTTGCCATGCTCGGCGGTGATCAGCGCGGCGATGTCGCCCTTGCGCTCGTTCAGCAGCTCGCGAAACGCGAACAGCACCTGCGCGCGCTTGGTCAGCGACGTCCTACCCCACGTCTTCGACGCCTCGTGGGCGACCTTGACCGCCTCGTCGACAGTCGCCGCCGAGGCCAGATCCAGCTCGCCGGTCACCTCGCCGGTGGCCGGGTTGTAGACCTTGCTGGTGCGCTCCGAGACACCCGTCCAGGGCGTCCCGCCGATCAGGTGGGTGATGCGTCCAGTGCTCACAACTGTGTCCCTCGCGTCGGTCCTGCGGTGATCTCGTAGTGGTGTGTAAATGCGGTACGCCGGGCGCAGACCCCGCCGTCGCCCCGGGCTCGGGAACCGGCTCGGGCTTGGGCGCCAGCTCCCGCTCGGGCTCCGGCTCTCGTTTGGGCTCGGACTCGGGCTCGGGTCATCCCAGCACCTCGCTCTTGCGGGCCATCTCGACCTCGACCGGCCGGCCCTCTTGCAACGACTGGATCCCGGCCGTGCAGACGGCCGCCGCGGCGTACCCGTCCCAGGCCGTCGGCCCGTCGATCTCGCCCCGATGGGTCGCGTCCACCCAGCGCTGGACCTCAACGTCGTACGCCGTACCGAACCTGGCCCGGTAGTCCTCCGGCACCGCACCGCCCCACTGCCCAGCGCGCTTGGTCAGCACGTCGACGCCGAGGCCGATGGTCGCGCTGCCCTTCTCGGCGACGGCCTCGCAACGGACCTCATATCCGACCTGAAAGTTCACGAACACCTCGACGTCGGCGATGGCACCGTTCGCCATCTCGAGGATCGCCAGCTGCGGGTCGAGCGCACCGTTCGCCACCAAACCGGTCGGCTTCGGCGCATGCACAGTGATCCGGACGATCTCGTCATCGAACAGCCAGCGCGCGACGTCGACCTCGTGCACGAGCGAGTCGCGCACAATCATCTCGCTACGAAAGGTCTCCGGCACGGACTTGTTCCGGTGCACGTTGTGGAGCAGGAGCGTCCGGCCGAGCTCACCGGAGTCGAGCAGCTGCTTGAGCGCGGCGTACTCCGGGTCGAACCGGCGCATGAACCCGACCTGGATCAGCTGCCGACCCAGCTTGTGCTCGGCCTCGACGACGCGCAGCGAGGACTCCGTGTCCATCGTCAGCGGCTTCTCACAAAGCACCGGCTTCGCGTACTCCAGACAGGCCATCAACTGCTCGGCATGCGCAAACCCCGGCGACGCAATGATGACGGCGTCCACCCCCGAGTCCCCGATCAACGCCAACGGATCCTCGATCACCCGAACCCCACCGGCCACCGAGAAGCTCGCCTGCCCACCCACAGCCCCCGCCGCAGATCCTGTCGCAGCCGCACGTCCGGTCGCAGGTCCGGTCTCGGATCCAGCCACAGCCCCGGTCGCAGCGGCAGCTCCGGCCGCGGCCCCGGCTGGACGCGACAGCAACTCGGCCAGGGCGGTCGCCCGCGGCAGGTCCGGGTCGGAGACCGCGACCAGACGCGCACCAGAGATCCGCCGCACCACCCGCTCGGCATGATCGGCACCCATCTGCCCGACCCCGATGATCCCGATCCTCAGGTCCTGCATCTCCACCTACTCTCTGACGACGTTGTACGACGACTGCCCGTCACCGCACTCCCAGCAACCACCGGTCCCGGTAACCACCGTCCTGCTCCGGCGCCGGCTGCGCCAGCTCCCGGCGCCCACTTCCTCCAACGGGCGCCAGCCGGCCAGTTCCACCAGGCCGACCGGCTCCCGCCGTACCAGCTAGTCCTTCTTGTCCTGCGGCGTCACCACCAACTCCGGATCGAACCCACGCAACTCATGGCTGAGCGCCTCCAGCTCGGAACCACCCGCCATCTCCGTCGTCAGCTGCTCAAGCGTGATGTCCGACCGGTGGGTGTCGAGCGCGACCCGGCCGAGCTTGAGGATGACGAAGTGGTTGCCGACCAGGTACGCGTGATGCGGGTTGTGGGTGATGAAAACGACCCCGATCCCCGCGTCCCGCGCCTTGACGACGTACTTCAGCACCACGCCCGACTGGTTCACGCCGAGCGCCGCGGTCGGCTCGTCCAGGATCAGCACCTTCGCGCCGAAGTGGATCGCCCGCGCGATCGCGACGCACTGCCGCTGACCACCGGACAGCTTGCCGACCGGCTGCTCCAGGTTGGGGATCGAGATCCCCATCTTGGTCAGCTCCTCCTGCGCGATCCGCTTCATCTTCGCGGCGTCGAGCACGCCGAACGGTCCCTTGGTGAGCTCGTTGCCGAGGAAGAAGTTCCGCCAGACCGACATCAGCGGCGCCAGCGCCAGATCCTGGTAGACGGTCGCGATCCCGCTGTCGAGCGACTCCCGCGGCGACGAGAAGTGCCGCTCCTCGCCGTTCACCGACATCGCCCCGGACGTGTAGTCGTGCAGGCCGGCGATGATCTTGATCAGCGTCGACTTGCCGGCCCCGTTGTCGCCCAGCACGCAGGTGATCTCCCCCTGCCGGACGGCCAGCGACACCCCACGCAACGCCTGGATGTTGCCGTAACTCTTGCCGACGTCCTCCAGCAGAACGATCGGCGTGGTCGGGCTCGCGCTCGCCTCGCCGGCGAAGCTCTCCGTCGTACTCATCGGGCATCCGCCTTGTTCTTGACGACCAGGTTCACGATCGTGGCCAGCAGCAGCATCGCGCCGAGGAACGCCTTGAACCAGTCCGGGTTCCAGCCGGCGTACACGACGCCGAGCTGCACCATGCCAAAGATCAGCGCGCCGACCGCGCCACCGACCACGGAGCCGTAGCCCCCGGTCAGCAGGCAGCCGCCGACCACCGCGGCGATGATGTAGAGGAACTCCTTGCCGACGCCCTCGCCGGACTGCACGACGCCGTTCTGCACGAACAGCAGCTGCATCCCGGTGAACCAGGCGAAGAACCCGACGGTCATGAACAGCCCGATCTTCACCTTCTTCACCGGTACGCCGACCGCCCGTGCCGACGCCGCGTCGCCACCGACCGCGAAGATCCAGTTGCCGATCTTGGTCCGCATCAGCACCCAGGCGGCGACCGCGACGAAGACGATCCACCAGACGATGATGATCTTGATCGTCACCCCGCCGAGCTTGAACTCCGAGGCGAACACCGCCTTGGCCGAGCCGAACCCGTCCATGTCGCTGATCGAGTTCGACGCGACGGCGCCGGAGGTCAGCCGGGTCACCGCGACGTTCAGGCCCTGCAGGATGAAGAACGTGCCGAGCGTGACCAGGAAGCTCGGCAACCCGGTCCGCATCAGCAGCCAGCCGTTGAACAGGCCGACCGCGAGGGCGAAGACGAGCGCGACCGCCATCCCCACCCAGACGTTGACGCTGAACTGGTAGGCGAAGATGCCCGCGGTCAGACCGCCGGTCGTCACCGCCACACCGGCCGACAGGTCGAATTCGCCGCCGATCATCAGCAGCGAGACCGGAACGGCCATCACCCCGATCAGCGAGGCCTGGTAGAGGATCGTCCCGGTGTTGTTGATGTCCCGGAACGGCTCCGCGGTGACCAGGAAGAACACCAGGATCACCGCGGCGCCCACCAGCGACCCGATCTCCGGGCGGCTGAGCAGCCGGGCGCCGACCGAGCGCGCCGAGACGCGGTCGTCGGCGTCCGCGGGGGTCGCGATCGTCGATGCCATCGCGAGCCTCAGCGGGTCCCGGCCGTGGCGAACTTCTCGACGGCCTCGATGTTGGACTTCTCGACGAACGACGGCCCGGTCAGCGTGGCCTCGCCACCACCGATCGAGTTGCCGTTGGTCTTCGACAGCCAGATCGCGTCGACGGCCAGGTAGCCCTGCAGGTACGGCTGCTGGTCGACGGCGAACTGCACCGTGCCGTCCTTGACCGCCTTGGCCATCTCCTTGCTCATGTCGAAGCTGCCGACCTTCGCCGCGGACCCGGCGTCCTTGGCGGCCTGGACCGCGGTCAGCGTGACGCCGGCGTTCAGACCCACCAGGTAGTCGACCGACTTGTCCTGCTGCAGCTTCGAGGTGATCGTCGCCTGCGTACCGGGCTGGTCGGCGCCGTCGACGTTCAGGTTCTCGACGTTGCCGAACTTGTTCTTGATGCCCTGGCAGCGGGCCTCGAGGCTGACGTTGCCCTGCTCGTGCACGACGCAGAGCACCTTCTTGGCGCCGAGCTGCTTGAGCTTGTCACCGGTCGCCTCGCCGGCGATCCGCTCGTCCTGGCCGAAGTACCCGACCGCGCCGGTCTGCTTCCAGGTCTCCAGGCCACCGTTCAGCACGGTGACCGGGATACCGGCCGCGACGGCCTTCTTCACGTTCGGGATCACCGCGTCGGGCTTGTTCAGCGTCACCGCGATGCCGTCGACCTTGGAGTCGATCGCGGTCTGCACCAGGTTGGCCTGGGCGGCACCGTCGGGGTCGGAGGAGTACTGCAGCTCGATGTTGTCCTTCTGCGCGGCCGCTTCGGCCCCCCGCCGGACGATGTCCCAGAACGTGTCACCCGCTTTGGAGTGGGTGATCAGGGCAACCTTCATCCGCGGCGTGGTCGCCACGTTGCCCGACCCGCCGTCGGCCTTCTGCTCCTCCTGCTTGCCGCCGGACGAGCTGCAGGCCCCCACCGCGAGCACCAGCGCGAGAGCCGCGCTGGTGACGACGGCCCTGCGCTGGGCCTTCCTTTGCCACCGAACCATGACCACAACCAGCCTTTCCGAAGTTCCCGCGGTGACGCCGCGGCGTTGCTAGTGACCAGAGAGTGCATACTCTCCTGGCCGTCAGGCGGATGCACCACCCCCGTGGCTGTTCAGGTACGCCAGGGTGCGTCGCGCGATCGGCAACGGCACGTCCGGGGCCACCGGGTACAGGTCCTGCTCGACGATCGCGAAGAGGTCGACGTCCAGGCCGGCCAGCGCCTCCAGCACCGGCGGCATCTCCGGTACGCCGCCTGGCGGCTCGGTCATGACTCCGCGCTGAACCGCCGCGTCGAAGCTGATCCCTTCGGCCTGGGCCTGCGCGAGCACCACCGGGTCGACCTGCTTGAGATGGACGTACCCGATGCGCTCCGGGTACTTGCGGATCAGCTCCAGGTTGTCGCCGCCGCAGTAGCTGATGTGCCCGGTGTCGAGGCACAGGTTCACGTGCGCGCTGTCGGTCTCGGCCAGGAACCGTTCGACGGTGTCCTGGGTGTCGACATGTCCGTCCGCGTGCGGGTGGAACTGGGTCCGCAACCCGAACTCCTCGAAGACCCGGCGACCGAGCTCGGTCACCTGCCGGCCGTGCCCCGCCTGCCCTGCGTGGTCCAGCCGCGGTTCGACGATCTCACCGTCGTCTCCGCGCCACATCGACGGCATCACGACCAGATGCTTCGCGCCCATCGCGGCCGCCAGCTCGGCGGTCTTCGCCACTTCGCGCCAGGTCGAGTCGAACGAGTCGTCGCGGTGCAGGTGCTCGAACGTCGTACCGGCGGTGACCTCGAGGCCCCGCCGGTCCAGCTGGTCCTTGAGCTCGGCCGGATCGGTCGGGAGATAGCCGTACGGTCCCAGCTCGATCTTCGTGTACCCGGCCTCGGCGACCTCGTCGAGGAACCTGGTCCACGGCGTCTGCTGCGGATCGTCGGCGAACCACACGCCCCACGAGTCGGGGGCGCTGCCGATCGTCACCTTGCCCATCTATCGACCTTCCACCGGGGAGTAGTAGGGACGCTGCGCCTTCTTCGACTGCTCGTACGACGTCGCGGCCGCGCGGGTCGAGTCGAGATCGGAGACCTGGCTGACCGGCACATCCCACCAGGCGTCGCTGTCCGGCGAACCGATCAGCGGGTCGGTAGTGACGTGGATCGCGATCGGCCCGTTGGCGGCCTTCGCCGTGTGGATCGCCTTCTCCAGCTCGTCGCGGCTCGCCACGTCGATCACCTCGACACCGAAGCTGCGGACGTTCGCCGCGAGATCCACCGGCAGGTAGTCGCCGTCGAGCCTTCCGTCCGCACCACGCTTGCGGTACGCCGTACCGAATCGCTGTGAGCCCAGGGATTCGGACAGCGCGCCGATCGACGCGAAGCCGTGGTTCTGCACCAGGACGACGATGATCTTGACGTTCTCCTGGACGGCGGTGACCAGCTCGCTGGACATCATCAGGTACGACCCGTCGCCGACCAGGACGAAGACGTCACGGTCCGGGGCAGCCAGGCGGACGCCGAGACCGCCGGCGATCTCGTATCCCATGCAGGAGTAGCCGTACTCAACGTGGTAGCCCTTCGGGTCGCGGGTCCGCCAGAGTTTGTGCAGGTCGCCCGGCATCGAACCGGCCGCACAGACAACGACATCAGACGCCGCCGACAATTCGTTGACGGCACCGAGGACCTGGCCCTGGGTGAGCAGTCCTTCCGCGAGCTGTCCGGTGATCTCGGCGGGCGGGTTGTAGTGGTTGTCCACAACCTCGTCCCACTGCTTTGCCAGCTCGGTGGCCGAATCCGTGTACTTTCTCTGCACGGACCACTCGCCGAGCGCGGAGCCCAACGAAACAAGGGCTTCCCGCGCATCCGCCACGACAGGGAGACCAGCATGCTTGCCACCGTCGAACCGCGCCACATTGATGTTGACGAACTTCACGCCCGGGTTCAGGAACGCCGTCCGCGACGCCGTCGTGAAGTCGCCGTAGCGGGTCCCGATACCGATCACCAGGTCGGCGTCGCGGGCCAGCGCGTTCGCTGCCGTGGTTCCGGTCGAGCCGACCGCGCCGACCGACTGCGGGTGGTCGTAGCGCAGCGATCCCTTGCCTGCCTGGCTTTCCGCGACCGGGATACCGGTCGCTTCCGCGAAAGCGCGCAGGGCGTCCTGCGCCTGCGAGTAGGCGACACCGCCACCGGCCACGATCAGCGGGCGTTCGGCGGAGCGGATCAGCTCGGCCGCCTTCTCGACGATCGATGCTTCAGGCAACGGCCTGGCGACGTACCAGGTCCGCTCGGCGAACAGCTCCTCCGGCCAGTCGTAGGCCTCGGCCTGGACGTCCTGCGGCAGCGCAATCGTGACGGCACCGGTCTCGACCGGATCGGTCAGCACGCGCATCGCGTTGAGCAGAGCGGACGGGAGTTGCTCGGGACGCCAGACCCGGTCGAAGTACCTCGAGACCGGACGGAAGGCGTCGTTCACCGAGACGTCGCCGGCCGAGAAGCTCTCGAGTTCCTGCAGGACCGGAGACGCCACCCGGGTGGCGAAGACGTCCGACGGGAGGATCAGGACCGGCAGCCGGTTCACGGTTGCCAGCGCCGCGCCGGTGACCATGTTGGTCGAGCCGGGCCCGATGCTGGCTGTGCAGGCGTAGATCTGCAGGCGATCCTTGGCCCGCGCGAAGGCCGACGCGCTGTGCACCATGGCCTGCTCGTTGCGTGCCAGGATGTAGGGCAGAGCCGTCGGGTCCTCGAGCTCGGCCTGCAGCAGCGCCTGGCCCAGACCGGCCACGTTGCCGTGCCCGAAGATGCCGAAGCAACCGGCGAAGAGCTTCTGCCGTTCGCCGTCGCGCTCCGAGTACTGGACGCTCAGGAATCGCACCAGCGCCTGGGCGACCGTGAGACGTACCGTCATCGCTGTCCTCCGAAAGGTAGCCGCGGATCGATCGTGACTGTGGTGTTCATGGCCGGGGTCATGACTTGCCGGTCACTTCTGGCCGAACGGAAGGCGTGGGTCGATCTGCTGGCTGTCCCACAGCTGCCGGACCCAGCCGTGCTGCGGGTCGTCGCTGATCAGCCAGGCGCGTTCGGTGCCCGGACCGGCCATCACGTTGAGGTAGTACATGTCGTAGCCGGGCGGCGCCATCGCCGGGCCGTGCCACCCGTGCGGCACCAGCACAAGGTCACCGTCGCGGACCTCGGCCAGGACGTCGATCGGCCGCTCGTCGGTCCCGTAGACCCGCTGGTAGCCGATCGGGTCGTTGCCCTTGACATCTTCCGGCGCGTCGTCGGAGAGCTGCAGCTCGAAGTAGTAGATCTCCTCGAGCACACTCTCCTCGCCCGGCTTGTGCTCGTCGTGCTTGTGCGGCGGGTACGACGACCAGTTGCCGGCCGGAGTGAGCACCTCGCAGGCGATGATCGAGTCGGCCTCCAGTACGGCGGGCGTCCCGAAGTTGCGGACCTGCCGGGACGAGACGCCGGCGCCCCGCAGCTCGGTCTCCACCTGCTCGGTCCCGATCCGGCGGAACGGATAATCGCTCGCGGCCTTGGCGTGCGGGAACGCGATCCGGGCCCCACCAGCGCTGACGACCGCCACCGTGGTGCCACGCGGGACGTAGGCGAGATCCGTCGGGCCAGCGAAGACGTCTGCCCGGCCACCGAGCGGCACGGTGTCGCCGTCGACGATCACCTCGGCGGATCCACTCAGCGGCAGCACCAGGTACTCGCAGTCCCCGGTGTCGAACTCGACCGACTGGCCCGGCTGCAGCGTCCGCACGGTCAGGCCCGTGTGGTGCCAATCCTGCTCGCCCGGGCGGACGACCAGGTCGTAGCCGTCCCGCGCAGTGGTCCCGGCCGGCCTGAACCACTCAGTCATGCGCGCCTCCGTGGATCTGCCTGGTGTTCGTCATGCGGCACCTCCGTGCACCAGCGTGGCGGCTTGGTCGACCGCGGCGGCCACGTCGCCGTCCGGCGGGAAGAGCAGCGCCCGCCCGACGACCAGTCCGCGGACCGACGGCAGGCTCAGCGCCTTGCCCCAGGATGCATAGGTTTCCTCGGGCGCGACAGTCGGATCGCCGCCGAGCAGCAAGGTCGGCAGGGTCGTTGCCTCCATCACCCGTTCCAGCTCGTCGACCACCGGCAGCTTGAGCCAGGTGTACGCACTGGTCGCACCGAGGCCCGCAGCGATGTGCACCGACCGGATCACCGAGTCCGGGTCCAGCAGGTTGCTCACCCGCCCGTCGGTCCGCGTCGACCAGAACGGCTCGACCATCGCCATCAGCTTGCGCTCGGCGAGCTCGGTAACGGCCTGCGCACTGCTCTCCAGCGTCGCCACTGTGCCCGGGTCGTCCAGGCAGATCCGGGTCAGCATCTTGCCGCCGTCCAGCCGGCGCGAAGCGATGTCGTCCGCCGACCGGTACGCCGTGAACCGGTCGTCCAACTCGAAGGAGGAGCCTTGCAACCCACCCCGGTTCATCGACCCGACGACGACCTTGCCTTCCAACGCTCCGAGCAGCAGCAGGTCCTCCAGCACATCCGGAGTAGCGAGCACGCCGTCGACTCCCGGCCGCTGGAGCGCCGTGCACAGCCGCTCGATCAGCCCGGGCCGACTGGCCATCGCCATCCGGTCATCGCGTACTCCCAGCGCACCACGCGCCGGGTGATCCGCGGCGACGATCAGCAGCCGTCCGTCCTCCCCGACCAGTTCGCGCTGCCGCCGCTGCTGCCAAGCCTCAGCGACCCGCTCCGGATGCCGGACCCGCAACTCGGTCAGGTCCACGCTCGGCCCCGCTCCCCAATCGACTCCGCGCCCCCGAGAGCCCGGCCCGCTCAACTGCCCAGCGGCACTCGCTCCGCTGGTGGCAGCAGGCCTTGCGGCCTCGGGTCTGCTTCCGGCGGCTGCACTCGACTTTCCTGTATCGCCCGGCACGACTCCACCGGTCCCGAGCTGTTCGGTGCTCATGCGTTCTCACCCATCAGGGCGAGGACCTCGGCCTCGGTCGGCATGGCCGTCGAGCACTCCAACCGCGACGCCACCACAGCCCCCGCGATGTTCGCGAACCGAATGATCCGTTCCAGCGGCCACCCCGCGAGGAGACCATGACAAAGCGCTCCCCCGAAGCCATCGCCGGCGCCCAGCCCGTTGACCACCTCGACCGGGAACGGTGGCACCTCCACCCGTTCGTCCCGGGTCCGTGCCAGCGTGCCCTTCGGCCCCTGCTTCACGACGGCCAGTTCCAATCCTCGGTCGAGCAGCGCCTGCGCTGCCTTGTCCGGGTCGGTCTCCCCGACCGCGACCTCGCACTCCTCCCGGTTGCCGACGGCAACCGTGCAGTGGTCGAGCGCCTTGCTGACCTGCGCGTGCGCCTCACTCGGATCCGCCCAGAACATCGGCCGGTAGTCCAGGTCGAGCACGGTGATCGGCCGGCGTTCGCGCGCCTCCCAGGCTGCGAAGTGGGCCGAGCGGCTGGGTTCGGCGGACAGGCCGGTGACGGTCGACCAGTAGATCTTCGCGTCTTTGATCGCCTGCAGGTCCAGCTCGTCGGGGTTGATCACCAGGTCCGGCGCCTTCGGGAACCGGTAGAAGTACAGCGGGAAGTTGTCCGGCGGGAAGATCTCGCAGAACGTGATCGGCGTCGGCAAGCCCTCGACCGGAGTCACGAACCGGTCGTCGACGTTCAGTTCGCCGAGCGCCCGGTGGATGAACGTGCCGAACGGGTCGTTCCCGGTCCGGCTGATCACCGCCGCCTTGCGGCCGTGCTTCGCCGCCGCGACGGCGACGTTGGTCGCGCTCCCGCCGAGGAACTTCCCGAAGCTCTCGACGTCCTCCAGATGCGTCCCCGTCTGCAGCGGGTACAGGTCGACGCCGATCCGCCCGATCGTCAGTACGTCGTCCGCCATCAGACCACCCCACCCTCGACCGCTCCCGCCGCACCGGCCGGCACCCCGTCAACCGCTTCGCCCCGCGCTGCTGCTCCGCTTGCCGCGGCTGCGTCGGCTGCTTCTGCGAGGTGGCGCAGATGAGCGATGCTCGCACGGACATCTACGACCGGACCTTCATCCGTCGGGCGGGCCTGAAGCATGGTGTCCTGCTCGAGGACGTACCAGCCTTGGTAGCCGGCCGACTCCAGCGCACCGACGATGGCGGCCAGGTCGACATCACCCGCGCCGAGCGGGCGGTACATGCCTTCACGGACGGCGTCGGCGTAGCCGACCTCACCGGACTGGACCTTCGCGGCCCACGCCGCGTCGACGTCCTTCAGGTGGGTGTGTTTGATCCGGCGGGTGTGCTCCAGCGTGAGCGCGACCGGGTCGACACCGCCGATCATCAGGTGACCGGTGTCGAGGGCCAGGCCGATAGTCGAGCCGTCGAGCACCCGGCGGACGTCGTCCGCGTTCTCCACCATCGTTCCGACGTGTGGGTGAATCGTGGCCAGCACGCCTTGGGCAGCGGCCAACTCCGTCAGTCGGTCGAGGTTCGCGAGCAAGGTCGACCAGCCGGCGTCGTCGAGCACCGGCCGGTCGTCGTACCCGTCCTGTCCGGTCGCAGCAGCGATCACGAGCGTCGTGGCACCCGCGGCGACGAAACCTTCGAGTGCCCGCGCGACCTCGGGGGCCGGGTCGTGCGACGGGTCGTGCAGGACCACCGGCACGAATCCGCCGACCGCCCGCAGCCCGACGTCGGCGAGCGTCTTCGCCTTCTCCGCCGGGTCCTCGGGCAGGAAGCCGTCCGGCCCGAACTCGGTCGCCGCGATCCCGACCTCGCGCATCTCGGCCAGCACCGTCTCCGGGTCGTACTGCCAGCCCCAGCCGGGCACCTCGCAGACGCCCCACGAAATCGGGGCACCGGCGATCCGGGCAGCTACGTCACTCATCGGCCGATCTCCTCCAGACGGACAAAGCGGTTCTCGGAACGGGACAGTTCGCAGGCATCCGCGATCCGGAAGGCCTGCAGGGCATCGCGGACAGTGCAGGGGACGTCGCGGGTGCCGGCGACGACCTCGGTGAACGCGGTCAACTCGGCGACGTACGCCGAGCGGAAGCGGTCCATGAAGGTGGTGTGCGGATCTCCGCCAGGGAAGGTCACACCGGCTTCGACCGAGCGCAGCGCGGTGTGCTCGTCCAGGCCGACCGCGATCGAGCCGAGACTGCCGAGTACCTCCATGCGAACGTCATGACCGGCCGCGTTGTAGCGGGTTCCGCTGACCGCGACGAAGGTGCCGTCGTCCAGCGTGAGCAGCGCGGCGGCAGCGTCGACGTCGCCGTACTCGCCGAAGAAGGACTCACCACGGTTGGCGCCGGTCGCGTAGACGCTGACCACCTCGCGGCCGGTGACGTACCGGATGATGTCGAAGTCGTGGACCGTGCAGTCGCGGAAGAACCCGCCGCTGGTCGGGATGTAGCCGGCGGGAGGAGGGAACGCGTCGTTGGTGTTCGCCCGGATGTGGTGGACGTAGCCGAGCTCACCGGACCGCACCTGCTGAGCGGCAGCCTGGTAGCCCGCGTCGAAGCGGCGCTGGAAGCCGATGTGTACCGGGACGTCCGAGCCCTCGACCAGTTCGACGACCCGCTGGGTCTCGGCGAGGTCGAGCGCGACCGGCTTCTCGCAGAAGGTGGTGATGCCCGCGGCGACGGCGGCCTCGATCAGTTCGGCGTGCGCGGAGGTCGCAGCCGCGATGACGAGTCCGTCGATCCCGCTCGCCAGCAGCGCTGGGACATCAGGGGCGAACTCGGCCCCGAGTTCCTTGGCCGTCAGCTCCGCCCGGCTTGCGTCCGCGTCGGCCATCACCACCTGCTCGACGGCCGGCAGACCCTTCAGCGTCGCGGCGTGAAACGCGCCGATCCGTCCAACCCCGACCAAACCGATCCGCATCCGCGGCCGCCCTCTCGTCGTCACCTGGTCCTGGCGCCGCGTCGTCGCGCGGCCGACCGCGCGACAGTGCTGCAGCACGACGCCGGTTGCCGCGCCCCAGCTTTCCGGTCCGGCCAGAGAGAGTCAATACTTTGTAAGCACATTTTCACGTCGGGACATACATACCTCTCTCCTGTACCATCCGGCCATGGCCGCCCTGCCGATTCAGATCGATCGGACCAGCCCGGTACCGCTGTACCACCAACTGGCCGAACAGCTGACGGCTGCCGTCACCGACGGAGTCCTGCGCCCCGGCGACCCGTTCGAGAACGAGATCGCCATGTCGGACCGCCTGAGCCTGTCGCGGCCGACCGTCCGGCGAGCGATCTCCGAGCTGGTCAACAAAGGCCTCCTGGTCCGCCGCCGCGGTATCGGCACGACCGTCGCCAACCAGATGGTCCACCGCAAAGCCGAGCTCACCAGCCTGTACGACGACCTGGAACGCGAAGGCCGCACGCCACGGACCGAGGTCCTCTCCCTCAACTGCGCAGCCCACGACGACCGCGCCGCCGAAGCCCTCGGTCTGCCGCCGGGTACGCCACTGGTCGCCATCGTCCGCCTCCGCTACGCCGGCGACCTCCCACTCGCGATCATGCGCAACTGGTTGCCCCCAGCAATGGACGACCTCACCCAGGAACAACTCACCACCGAGGGCCTGTACGCCGTACTCCGCGCGCGAGGCATCCGCCCCACGGTCGCCCGCCAACGCATCGGCGCCCGCAACGCATCCGCCGAAGAACGCCGCACCCTCCACATGTCCAAAGCAGAACCCTTGGTCACCATGACCCGCAGCGCCTACGACGCCGACGGTTCAGCCGTCGAATTCGGCGACCACTGCTACCGAGCCGACCAGTACTCAGTAGAAGTCATCGTCTCCGACCGCTGACAGCACGTCGGCCCGATCCCACCCCACCCAACGGCAGCCGTCCGGCAGCAGCCGAACCACTGGCCGCCACCGCGATCAGCACGCCGCCTCCTGGGCGGCGCCCTTCCCTCAGCCCTCCGCCTCTCCAAGGCAAACGTCCACAGCACCGCCCGCCGCTGACGCCGCCGCGCAACTACCGACCGCTAACCCGGTCCGGGTAAGGTGCCAGCCGGCCGATCCTGGCGTCTGCCGAAGCATTCGCCCGCTTGCCGCTCGGAGAGCCGAGTCAGCCGCTCTCGCCGCGGGCCCGACCCCTTGCCGTGAGTCTGGCCAATTGAGCCGGCACCCGGCGAAGCGCAGCGCAGGCGGTTTGGCAGGCCGGTGACCGTTCGCAGTGGGGAGCAACGCGAGCTTGGCGCGAAGCTGACCGGATCACGCAGGCGCTCGCGGAGCGGCTGAGGCCCCGGCAGGCGACTGACCCGATCGTCATGTGGAGCAACGCTGACTTGGCGCGAAGCTGAACGGATCGCACCGGCGGTTCGTGGTGCGGTCGGGGAGCCCGGCAGGTGGGTGATCGTTCGTCGTGGGAGCGGCGTGGGGCGGAGCGTGAGGCCGGGTGCTGTGGACGTGTGACGGCCCGGCATGGCCGCAGATCCGGCCAGACAACAGACGCCGGGCAACGCGATCACGAAGCTCAGTCCTTGGTGTTCGGCTGGGGGTCCCCAGCGAGCGTGGGAAATGAGTGAGCCCGGAGTGGCTTCGGAGAACAGGTGGCTACGGAAGCCAGGGCTGGGCGCGTGATGCTGGGGCTGGGTGGGCTGGGGCCGGCGCAGGAGGTGGGTCGGGGTTGCTTTGGAGGGCAGGTCTGCCGCGGAGTCCGCGGCCGGGAGTGCGGGGCGCCAAGAGCTTGGGAGAGCTGTTGGGCTGGGTATGAAGCCGCCGGGGCGCGAGGCGTCGGAGGTCTGGAGCAGGTGGGCTGCGGAGGCCGGAGCCGGGCGCGCCTGACGCTGGAGACTTCGAGAGCCGTTGGGCTGCGGAAGGCGCAGGCGAGCGCGGGACGCCGGAGGTCTGGGAGTGCAGGCTGCGGAGGCCGCGGCGGGCGGGAATCGCCGGGGTCGCGCGGCAGTGCAGGTAGCGGCGGAGGGCGCGGTCGGGGGCGCGGGACAGCGGAGGCTTGGGAGAGCAGGTGAGCGACGGAGGCCGGGGGTTGTGCCCGGCCTCCGTTGTGTTAGGCCTGGTTGACCATGAGGGTTCGGACCAGGCGGAGGCCTACCGAGAGGTGGGCCAGTTCTGGGCCTTCGGTTTCTACGATTTCTTCGAGCATGGTGGCTGCTCGGGACAGGGCTGCGTCGTTCTGGTCCTGCCAGGAGATGACTCGGTCTTCGGGTTCGGCGGTGGGGTCGGTGGTGGCGAGGACCTGGGCGGTGAGGCGGGCGTGGACGGCGTGGAGGTCGTCGCGGAGGGCGGCTCTCGCCATGGTCTGCCAGCGGTCGGTGCGGGGAAGGCCCACGATGCGCTCGAGGAAGCGGCCCAGTTGGAGGCGCTCGCCGAGGGCGAAGTGGACCTTGGCGACCTCGAGGATGTCGAGGTCGTCGTGGTCGGCGGTTTCGACGATGCCGAGGCCGGCGTACGCCGGAGGCAGGACCGCGATCCGGGTGGCGAAGTCGGCGGGGACGCCCTTCTCGACCAGGGCCTGGCGGCGCTGTTCGAAGAGGGCGAGCTCGCGGCCTCGCAGGACGTCGGGCAGGGCCGTGGTGAGCTTGGCGATGCCGGGGGTGAAGAACTCGATGAGTTCGGCGATGTCCATCGGGGGGCGTCGGTTGCTGACCAGCCAGCGGGTGGCGCGTTCGACCAGGGTGCGGGTTTCGAGCCGCATCCGGGTCTGGGTCTCGGCGTCGACGACGTTGTCGAGGTCGGCGTTGAGGGCCAGCAGGTCCGGTTGCGCGAAGATCCGCGACGCCGCGAGGTTGGCCCGTACGACGTCCTCGGCGGTACCGCCGGTCTCCAGCGAGAGCCGGTGGAACGCGGTGATCCCCGAGGAGTTGACGAACTCGTTGACCACCTGGGTGGTGATGATCTCGCGGCGCAGCTGGTGCGACTTCATCGGTTCGGCGAAGCGTTCCTGGATCGCCCGCGGGAAGTAGCTGACCAGCTTGTTGGACAGGAAGTCGTCGTCCGGCAGCGAGGTCTTCAGCAGCTCGGCCTCGATCACGATCTTGGTGTACGCGATCAGCACCGACAGCTCGGGCGAAGTCAGCCCGCGTCCCTCCAGCTTGCGCCGCTTGAACTCCGCGATGCTCGGCAGGAACTCCAGCTCCCGGTCCAGCAGGCCCTGCTTCTCCAGCCGGCGGACCCAGTCCTGGTGGACGTGCATCAGCTGGGCGGCCTGCGAGGTCGCGTTGGCCAGGCCGATGTTCTGCCGGTAGTTGCTCTTCAGCACCAGCGCGCCGACCTCGTCGGTCATCGACGCGATCACGTCGTTGCGCTGCTTCTCGGTCAGGTCGCCGTCGGCGACCACCTTGTCGAGCAGGATCTTGATGTTCACCTCGTGGTCGGAGGTGTCGACGCCGGCCACGTTGTCGATGAAGTCGGTGTTGATCCGCCCACCGCCCGCGGCGTACTCGATCCGGCCGAGTTGGGTGAAGCCGAGGTTGCCGCCCTCTCCGACCGCGCGGGCGCGCAGGTCGGCGCCGTTGATCCGGATCGCGTCGTTGGCCTTGTCGCCGACGTCCGCGTGCGTCTCGGACGCCGCCTTCACGTAGGTCCCGATGCCGCCGTTCCAGAACAGATCGACCGGTGCCTTGACGATCGCCTGCATCAGCTCGGCCGGCGTCAGCGTGGCCGGATTCCCTTCCAGGGCAAGCGCTTCGCGAACCTCCGGGGAGATCGGGATCGCCTTGTCCGTGCGCGGGTAGACGCCACCACCGGCCGAGATCAGCGCGGTGTCGTAGTCGGCCCACGACGAGCGCGGCAGGTCGAACAGCCGCTGCCGTTCGGCGAACGACGACGCGGCCTCCGGCGTCGGGTCCAGGAAGATGTGCCGGTGGTCGAACGCCGCGACCAGCCGGATGTGCTCCGACAGCAGCATCCCGTTGCCGAACACGTCGCCGGACATGTCGCCGACGCCGACGACGGTGAAGTCCTCGTTCTGGCAGTCGTGGCCCATCTCGCGGAAGTGCCGCTTGACCGACTCCCACGCGCCGCGGGCGGTGATGCCCATCGCCTTGTGGTCGTACCCGACCGAGCCGCCCGAGGCGAACGCGTCGCCGAGCCAGAACCCGTACTCCTTGGCGACGCCGTTCGCGAGGTCGGAGAACGTCGCGGTTCCCTTGTCCGCGGCAACGACCAGGTACGCGTCGTCGCCGTCGTACCGGACGACGTCGCGCGGCGGCACGATGTCACCGGCGACGATGTTGTCGGTGATGTCGAGCAGCCCCGAGATGAACGTCTTGTACGACGCGATGCCCTCGGCCAGCCAGGCATCGCGATCGACCAGCGGGTCGGGCAGTTGCTTGGCGTAGAAGCCGCCCTTCGCGCCGACCGGCACGATCACGGAGTTCTTCACCATCTGCGCCTTGACCAGGCCGAGCACCTCGGTCCGGAAGTCCTCGCGCCGGTCCGACCAGCGCAGACCACCGCGCGCGACCGCGCCGAAGCGCAGGTGCACGCCCTCGACCTGCGGCGAGTACACGAAGATCTCGTACGCCGGCCGCGGCTGCGGCAGGTCCGGGATCGCCTTCGGCTCGAGCTTGAAGCTGACGTAGGCGCGCGGCTCGCCGTCCGGTCCGGGCTGGAAGTAGTTGGTCCGCAGGGTCGCCTTGATCACGGTCAGGTAGGACCGCAGGATCCGGTCCTCGTCCAGGCTCTTGACCGTGTCCAGCGCAGCGCCGATCTCCTTCTCCAGCTGGGCGATCGTGTCCCGCCGGACCGGGTCGTCGGCGTCGCCGCGGGCCGGGTCGAAGCAGGCCTCGAACAGCTGGACCAGCAGGTTCGCGACGTCGACGTGGTTGAGGAAGGTGTTCTCGATGTAGTCCTGGCTGAACGGCGTACCGCCTTGGCGGATGTAGCGCTGGTAGGCGCGCAGGATCGAGACCTGCCGCCAGCTCAGGTTGCCACGCAGGACGAGCGCGTTGAGCTTGTCGGACTCGGCCCGGCCCTCCCAGACCGCGCGGAAGGTGTCGGAGAAGAGCTTGCGCAGTTCCTCGCGCTCCTCGGCCTCGCCGGGCGCGCGCAGGCCGAAGTCGTAGATGTACGCCGTGCTGCCGGCGGGACGGCGGATCTCGTACGGTCGCTCGTCGATCACCTCGACGCCCATGTGAGTCAGGTGCGGCAGGACCTGCGACAGCGACAGCGGCGACCCGGTCCGGTAGACCTTGAACCGGCGCTCGCCCTCCCACTCCTCGTCGATCGGCGAGTACAGCGACATCGCCAGCCCGTTCTCGGCCGGCAGCTTGTCGAGGATCGTGACGTCCTGGACGGCGACGCGGGCGTCGAAGTCCTCCTTGTACGCCTCCGGGAACGCACCGGCGTACTGGTTGTTCAGGCGGGTGACGGCGCCGTCGCCGCCGAGCGCGTGCAGCGCCACGGCGAAGTCGTCCTGCCAGGCGCGGGTCGCCTCGACCACCCGCTGCTCCAGCAGGTCGGCGTCGTACTCGCCGACCGTCTGGCCCTGCTTCATCCGGACCACGAAGTGCACCCGGGCCAGCACGGACTCGGTCACGTAGGCGGCGTAGTCGACCGAGTCGGCGCCGATCGCGTCCTTGAGGATCTGCTGCATCTTCAGCCGGACCGCGGTGGTGTAGCGGTCGCGCGGGAGGTAGACCAGGCAGGACAGGTAGCGGTTGTAGACGTCACGCCGTACGAACAGCTTGACCGCGCGGCGCTCCTGCAGGTGCAGCACGGACTGCACGATCGGCAGCAGGTCCTCGACCGGCGCCTGCAGCAGCTCGTCGCGCGGGTAGGTCTCCAGGACGTCGAGCAGGCCCTTGCCACTGTGGCTGTTCGGGTCGAAGCCGGTCAGCCGGAACAGCTCCAGCGCCTTGCGCCGCAGCACCGGGACCTGCATGACGCTCTCGGTGTACGCCGTCGACGACAGCAGACCGATGAAGCGCTGCTCGGCGACCGGTTCGCCGTTCTCGTCGAAGGACTTGATACCGACGTAGTCCAGGTACGACGAGCGGTGCACGGTGGAGCGCGAGTTCGCCTTCGTCAGGATCAGGAGCTTCTTCTCGCGAGCCTTGGCGCTCACCTCCGGCGGCAGCAGCCCGGCGTTCTCGCCCTGGGCCGGGTCAGGGCGCAGGATGCCCAGGCCGGTGCCCGGTACGCCGCGCAGGAGGCCCTGGTCGCCGCGCATGGTGAACGCGTACTCGCGGTAGCCGAGGAAGGTGAAGTGCTCGTCGGCGAGCCACTCGAGCAGCTCGCGGGCCTCCTCGACCTCGGTCGCGCCGACCGGCAGGCTCGCGCCCTTCACGGCCAGGTCGTTGGCGATGCCGACGGCCTTCTCGTGCATCTTCGGCCAGTCCTCGACGGCCTCGCGCACGTCACCGAGGACGCGCTGCAGCGCCTTCTCCAGCTCGCGGTGCTCGGCCGGGTCGGCGATCCGCTCGACCTCGAGGTGCATCCAGCTCTCGCGGACCAGGTCGTGCCCGTCCGGCACGCTGGCGTCGTCCAGGACCTCCTGCAGGGTGCCGGCGACGTCACGGCGTACGACGAACTGCGGGTGGATCAGCAGCTGCAGCTCCAGGCCGCGGTCGGTGACGACCATCGCGGCGCTGTCGACCAGGAACGGCATGTCGTCGACCACGATCTCGACCACGGTCCGGCCGTTGGCCGACCAGCCGTGCTCCTCCACCGTCGGGGTGAAGACGTGCACCTTGGCCGTGCCCTGCGGACGCGAGGTGGCCGACTTGTAGTGGTGCTTGGCCGCGCCCAGGCAGTCCTGCGGCTGGCGCTCGGCCACGTCCTCGGCGGCCACGTACCGGTAGTACCGCTCCAGGAAGCTCCTCAGCTTCTCGGGGTCCACCGACTTGTCGTGCCCGTGTGTTCCCGCAGCCACTGCCTTGGCGAGCACATCGGCCTTCTGGACGTCCAGCTTGCTCTGCATTCCCCACCGTTCCACACGCGTGATCTCGACGCTGCCGCGCCCGGCCGCACGCCGTTGTGCGCCTCCCTCAGAGATTAGTCCACTTCTGTCACTGGTGTGATGGCGGGACGGTCCTTTCGAGGTGCCTTACAGCTCACATTTAACAGCTGGACGGGCGCCGTTCAGGTCCGGTGCAGCCGCAGGGCCAGGGCCGGGCAGGCGAGGGCTGCGCGGCGGGCGTTCGTGAGCTCACCTGGAGTGACGCGGCGGCCGCTGAGGATCGGGAAACCCCACTCGTCGAGCGTGACGTCGTCGGGCAGCAGAGTGGC
Source organism: Kribbella italica (assembly GCF_014205135.1). Lineage (NCBI taxonomy): Bacteria > Bacillati > Actinomycetota > Actinomycetes > Propionibacteriales > Kribbellaceae > Kribbella > Kribbella italica. The sequence continues at coordinate 8,378,951 of NZ_JACHMY010000001.1, read as the reverse complement.
GCAGAGGCCGTGTCCGTCGCAGCGGGTCCAGTCTATTTCGAGCTGGCGGTCCGTCACCAAGCACCTCCGGGGACAGGAAGGACACCTTGTACGGCGCGGCCGCAGGTGCCGGTGGTCAGGTGTCTGTCCAGGTCGTCGCTGAAGACCTCCAAGGCCGAGGCCAGGAAGCGCGACGAGCCGTCGGGGTGTGCGCAGGCGCCTCGACCGGGGACCAGCCCGAGGTGGCGTTGCGCGTCCTGCCAGCCGGTGGGGTCGCCTTGGAGGAGCCGGGCGAAGTCGTCGACCAGTGCGCCGAGTCCGAACAGGCAGGGGCCGCACTGGCCGGCCGACTGGCTCGCGAGCCACCGTGCGACGCGGTGTACTTCGCCGAGCGGACAGGTGGTCGAGCCGAGCGCCAGGACGATGCCGGCTGAGACCTGTGGGCGAGTGAGGGTGACGCCGTCGGTCTGCGGCAGCCAGGTGCCGTGATAGCCGCCGAGGAGGACCGGACCGGCCTCCGCACCGACGTACTGGAGGACGGTGTCGAGCGGGATGCCGGTGGGCGTCTCCAGTACGCCGGGCCGCTGGACGGCACCGGCGATCGTGAGAAGTTGCGTGCCGGGTTCGCTGCGGAGGCCGGTGGCGCTGAACTGGCGGGAGCCGAGTCGGGCGAGTACGGCGAGCTGGGCGAAGGTCTCGACGTTCGAGAGGAAGGTCGGGCGGCCGTCGAGGCCTTGACGGGTCGGCAGCGTACGCCGTCCGGGTGGGACCGCTGGGCCGCCGTCGAGGATGCTGAGGACCGCTCGGGCCTCTCCGGCGACGAAGCGGCCGGGGGTGTCGGCGATCTGAATGTCGACGCCGTCGCTGCGGTAGCGGTGTTCTGCCTCGTCGGTGGTGCGCTCGGCGACGGCTGCCCGGAGGGACGCGGCCGCAGTGGCGTCGTGCACGGCGATGACGACGCGGGGCGCTCCGAGGGCGCGCGCCAGACCTGTGGCGCCGTCGAGGACCAGGTGGGGCGCCAGGGCGAGGAGGAGGCGGTCCTTGCGGCTGACCGGTTCGCTCTCGGAGCCGTTGACGACTACTGCCTCGATGCCCTTGGCCGGGAGGTCAGCGAGCTTCAGAGCGACTGGGAAGCCTGCTCCGCCTCGGCCTTTGAGTCCTGCCTCCTCGGTGAGAGTGGTGTAGGCCTCTCGGGTCAGCTGGGGTTGTTCGCCGTGAGTCCAGAGGTGACGGGCGAGGTCGGCTCGGCCGCTGTCGAGTCCGGCGAGAAGGCGCGCTTCGCCGATCACCCGGAGCTGCTGCGGGGTCTCCTGGAGGATGGTCATCGGGTTCTCCCGGCTCGGGCGAGGTTGAGCGGCGTACTGGCTCTGGCTGTGCGGCTGGTGAGGCGGACTGCGGCTGCTGCACCTACCGCGGCCAGGCAGGCGAGGGTGAGGGCGAGCATCCAGGGCGTACCCCGGTCGGTACCGGCGAGGAGGCTGTGGCCGATCGATAGGAGCCAGCCGACAGAGGCGGCGACGTGTATCGAGCGCCAGCGCTTGGTGAATGCGTGGGAGCGAGCCAGTCGGCCACGGGCTGCGCCGACGATGGCTGCGAGCAGTACGCCGTACAGGGCTAGTACGCCGACGGTGATCGCGAAGGGGCGGTAGCCGGAGGTGAAGGGGAGGATCAGGGCCGACGTGCTGATGTCTACGTGCGCATCGGCGAGTACTGCGACCACGTGGGTCAGCAGGAGGACCAGACCGGTGGCGGAGGCCGAGCGGTGGACGTACTGGAGCCAGAAGCGTTGCTCCGGCTTGCGTCCGCCTGCTGCGAGGAGGCCTAGTGCGGCTGCGACAGTGAAGAGGACCAGAGCGGTGACTCCGGCGGCGCGGGCCAGGTACCAGAGGGTCATCAGGCGGCCCTGCTCGCTGCGGGCCAGCCAGCCAACTCGGTGACTTCGCCGTCGGCGTCGACTAGGCGGGCTGGGTGGCGGGCCAGGGTGAGACGGCCGAGTGCGGCTTCGCCGGTGGCGATGATCGCTGTGCTGAAGGTGTTCGCGCGGACGGCAGTGGGCGCCCAGATGGAGGCTGTCCGGTAGGGGCCGTCCGCGGGCTTGCCAGTGCGTGGGTCGATGACGTGGTGGGCTGTGCCGGTCTCGGTGTCCCACGTGCGCGCCGTACGGGTTGAGGTGGTCAGACCTCCGTGGGCGAGGGTGACGGCGACGGCTGGGTCGCCTTCGCGTTCGGCGACCTTGATGACCCACGGTTCGGCCGGCGTACCGGCTGCGCGGAGGTCTCCGCCGATCTCGACCAGTACGGCGCAGCCGTGGCGCTTGCTGAGGACCAGTGCGGCACGGTCGGCGGTCCAGGCCTTGGCTGTCGCACCGAGGTCCAGCGCGCTTCCTTCGGGGATGCCGATCAGGGCCTGCTTGCGGTTGAGCTGCACGCGTTGCCAGCCGGGCACGACTGGCGGGATGAGGACAGGTGCCTTGCGTTGACGGACCTGCTCGATGTCGTCGTCGTAGCCGGCCGCTATCACCGCCGCGCCGACGGTGGGGTCGACCGCGCCGCCGCTGAGGGAGGCGGCGACCAGGCTGACGTCGACGAGGTCGACCAGCAGGCGCGAGACCGGGACCATCGCTCCGGCGCGCTCGTTGACCGTCGCGAGCTCGGAGTCGTCGCGGAAGCGGCTGGCGGCCTTGTCGACCCGGTCCATGAGGAGCTTGAGCTCGCCGCAGGCTGGTGAGAGCGCGGTGGGGTCGTCGACGGTGAGGCGGACCGTGCAGCTCCAGGCGGTCCAGGTGCGGGTGGCGGTCATGAGCCGTTGCTCCCGCCTTGCGCGGGGGCGTCCTGGTCGGCCTGGCCTAGTCCGCTGGTGCTGTCTTGGTCGCTGGCGCCCTGATCGTTGGGGGTGCTGGCCGTCGTACTGGAGGTGTCCGGCTGGCGTGCGGTCAGTACGGCGACGGCCAGGCCGGTGCTGCCGAGGCCTAGTACGGCCGTCGCGACAGCAGCGGCACCTGCGCGCCGTAGCCAGCGGGTGCGGGCGAGGTGAGGGACTCCTGAGGTGACCATGCCCGCAGCCTCGCCGTACTGGGCTCAGGCCCACGCCAAGGGAACCTCAAGCTGCGATCAAGTCCTGCTGAGACTCTGCTGAGAGCGCCTCTCAGCTGGTGAGCTGCGGCGGGGTCAGCACTCGCCGCGGACCTCTGGCGGGCAGGTGGTCCGGCGGTGCTTCTCGACCGCGGCCGCCACCTCAGCGCCGGCCTCGCCGAGCGCCACCAGGCGGTCGGTGCCGAGCGTCTCGACGACCAACTCGCGAATCAGCGCGGCGTGCGCCGGGGCGCAGGCCCGGATCGCCTCCAGCCCCTGCTCGGTGATCGCGATCTCGGGGTACCGCGCGTCGCAGGCGATCTTCGCGATCAGCCCCCGCTTCTCCATCCGGGTCAGGTGGTGCGACATCCGGCTCTTCTCCCACTGGGTCGCCTCCCCCAGCTCGAACGCACGCATCCGCCCGGTCGGCGCCTCCGACAGGTTGACCAGGATCTCGAAGTCCGACGCCGACAGCCCGTACTCCCGCTGCAGATGCCGAGCCACGTGCGACTCCAGCAGCTTCCACATCAGCAGATAGCTGCGCCACGCCTTCTGCTCGTCGTCCCCGAGCCACGGTTCGTTCGCCACGTCAACATCCTACCTTGCGGGGTTGACGCATCAACCAGGCGCACACACTCGATGCCGTGGTAGTGCTTCAACCCAAGTCATCCCTGAAGGAGATGTCGAGATCTCCGAGCAGAAGAGTTGATCACCGTGGTGGTCGGAGCGACCGGTTCGCAGGGCTGCGGACTGGTGCGGGCGATCCTGGCTGATGGTGGGTACGGCGTACGACCTCGACGCGGCCTGGATCGGCCCAGGAACTCGTCGCAGCCGCCGCCGAACTGGTCGCGGCGGACCTTGACGACGAAGCGAGTCTGCGCGTGGCATTCGAGAGTTCGTACGGCGCCTTCGAGGTGACGAACTACTGGATCCAGCGAACGCTGGAGGAAGAAGCGGCGCACAGCATGTGATCTTGTCAACCCTGAAGGACACCCGGCCGCGCTTCGGTGCAAACGAAGCAGTGCCGAGCCCAGATGACGGGCGCTTCAAGGTCCCGCACTTCGAGCCAAGGGCGAGAGCAACGCGTTGTTCCTGGAGTACGGCGTACCGACGACGTTCCTGCAGACGACCTTCGAATATGAGGCCATCACGCTCATCGCCCGGCCTTCGCGGAACGCCGATCGCGAGCTGGAGCTATCCCTGCCAATGCAGGACGAACAGCTGTTGGGGATCGCGTCGGAGGACATCGGACGCACGACGCTCGGGATCTTCACGCGGGGCACGGAATTCGTCGGCCAGACGGTGAGGATCGCCAGAAATCACTCAACGTGCAAGGAGTATCCGGCGATTCTTAAGTTTGCCGCTCCCTCGCCGAACCGTGACGGGACAGCGTGACCTGCGTAGACCCGGCATGGAGGAGCGGCGGACCCGGAGCACGCTACCTAATTTACGGGCTGGGAGGCACTCCGGCGATGCGATCGATCTTCGCCAGTCCGACCTTGAAGCCGCGGCTGAGGATCTCCTCGGCATGCATCTTCAGAGCTGCGCGCGAGAAGAAGTACATGATGTCCTTCAGCGCGCCCGGCTTGCCCGTTGCCAGGGCGTACACCACGGTCCACTCCTGAGGGATGCCGAACTCGGCGGTGGGGTCGAGTTCGTGCATCTTGTTCATCAGCATGGCCTGATAATCGTCATTACGAACGGTCAGCAGCGCGGACACCGATCCCTGCTGGAAGAGGTGACTCAACTTGTCACTCCCGTCCATACGCTTCACACAGATCAGGTGTTTCGCTTTCGTGAGAAGGTCGCAGATCTCGACCTTCTCCCCAGCCTTGCCGCGATAGAGTTTCCGGTCGAGAACCGCATGGCCGAACTGACCTCCAGCCCAGGTGTTGTACCTCTGCTCGCCGTACGAGCCATCGACGTTCGCCTCGAGGAAGGCTTCGTCCCACACCGGCAAGCCTAGGTCCGCGGTCAGATCGGGGATCTTCGCGCTCAGGAAACGATCGACCTGCTCGACGTATTCCTGGTCGACTCGGAACCAGATCCCGGCCGTCAATGTGTACTGCTGCTTCGAACTTCCGGCGAGGCGTTCCACCGTCGCGACCACATACGACCGCAGCGCTCGCGCACTGCTTACGATGTCACCGTTCATGTCGTAGGCCTCAACCTTGACCGCGGTCAAGGGAGCGTCCCAGCCGCCGACTTGGTCGATCGCTGCGAAGAGGTCATGGGTCAGCAGTTCATAGACATCATGCGAGTTGCGGCGACGCGCAACTCGATACCAATCGGCGGTTAGGCGGAGTTCATCCGGCACAGCGAAGCCAACGTCAGGGTCCCGAGCACACAAGAGCGCTTCGACTGCGTCATCCAACTCTGCGATGAGTGCTTTGTCGGAGACCCGGCGGAAGTAGGTCAGGAACGGAAATCGGGTCTTGTAGGCGTCTGCTTGCCACAGCTCCAATGCCTTCCCCAAGGTCGCGGGGAGGTCGGCCAGGCGGTACTCGTCGATCACAAGGGTCAACGAGTCGGCTCCAGCGATAGTGCGTGCGAAACCGGGAAGCTCGGCCACTCCCCCGAATCGCCGAATCCACTCTTCGTCGGTCAGCAACCCCAACGCGAACATCTCGTTCGGTGTCGGCAGCGTACTCAGCGCATTGCGCCGGCCCTTCCCCATCCCGCGTGCCTCCGCCAGCATTACCTGCTCTGGATCAACCGAGTTCGCAGCGACCAGGAGACCGAAGTCCGGCTCCTTCACGGCGTCATCGATAGCGTGAAAGCCCGTTCCGAACGTGACCGCAAACACCCGCCCGTGCGCCCGGACCAACAAGACGGCTCCCGGCGACAGGCCAAAACTGGAGACCGGCGGTTGGGCGGCGAACAGAGGCCGAAGGTGCTTCAGCCATCCCGCATCGTGCGGTGACCCTGGATTCATGAACAGCCGCCACTCGACCTCTTCGGCGTCTGGCGGTACGACGGAGCACTCCTTGAAGCGGTTGTGCTCGCGAAGCGTCTCCTTCGCAAACGCCACACTCGGGCGCAACAAATACACCGTGATCCGCATGCCGCCTCCTCGGACCCAAACCACCTCAGGCGGAGACTACCCAGAGTCACGGTGATCGAACCCCGTGCTGCGCCCATGTAACGACCCCGGCGCGACGGGGCCGACCGATCGACCGACTCCGATGGAACTTGACCGCGTTGCCGAGCTTGACGACGTAACTGCTGCAACTGCGTGGCAGCTCGACGCTTGCAGCGTGGTCCTCAGTCTTTCACCTCAGGTGTCGCCGTCACCCATGCCATGACATCGGGGGAGGTACCTCCGATGGCGGCCAACACGCTCGTGCCGACAGGCCATAGCCGCATAATCTCCAGCGATAAAGCGTCCGTACTGGAACCTTTAAGTGCGCCGTAACCTAGTCGCGGTACCACTCGCAAAGGAGGATGCGAGAGGCGCGGGCGACCGGACGGCGTAGGAGATGCCCGCACATCACACGCCAACAGCCACCCGGGACCACCTGCTTTCACTGAAGCGGGCGATAGCACGCGCACTCGGCGGCGATAGCCGCACGCGGTCGCGAAGGGTGGGTGGGAGCAGGCACTGGAGTGAGCGCCAGCGAACGGAAGGGCCTGCGTGGGCGAATGCCTGCGTGAGCGAACGCCGGCAGGTGCGCGACAGCAGTCCAGTGGGTACGCCCCGCTATCGAATAAAGCGGGCGACAGCACGCGCACTTGGCGGCGATAGCCGCACACCTTGCAAAGGGTGGGTGGGAGCACGCCACGGAGGGAGCGCTAGCGACCGGAGGGGCGCGCGTGGGGGCTTTACTTGCTGAGGAAGGTGAGGTGGACGGCCGCGTCGTGGATGGTGAGGGTGCCGCCGGCTGCTTCGGTGGCTCGGCGGGCTATGTCCAGGCCTAGGCCTGTGGAGCCTCGGTCGCTGCGGCCTCGGGTGCCGGCGCCCAGGGGGATGCCGGGGCCTTCGTCGGCGACGACGATGCGGATGCCGGGGGCGGAGGCTACGCGTTCGCGGGAGAGGGTGATGCGGGCGGCGGTGCCGTCGGGGGTGTGGGCTACGACGTTCTCGACGAGGGCGTCCAGGGCTGCGGCGAGGTCTTCGGCGGCGAGGCGGATCTCGGCGGGTGGGGTGGGGAGGTCGAGGGTGAGGCGGCGGCCCTGGTCCTCGAAGAGGGGAGCCCAGAAGGCGGCTCGGGTGCGGACGACCTCGACGGCGTCGCAGTGCGGGACGCGGCCTTCGCGTTGAGGGCGGCGGGCGGCGCGGATGACGGCGGTGAGGGTGCGTTCGAGGGAGGTGACCTGGGTGTTGAGCTCCTCTGCGCGTTCGCGGTCGGGGAGGGCTTCGACCTGGAGGCGGAGTGCGGTGAGCGGCGTCCGGAGGCGGTGGGACAGGTCGGCGACGGCTTCGCGTTCGACGGCGATCACCTCGTCGATGCGGTCGGCGAGGCCGTTGAGGGCGGCGCCGACCTGGGCGACCTCGGCGGGGCCGGTGGTCGGGGCGCGGGCGTCGGTGTCGCCGCGGGCCAGGCGTTCCGCCGTACGGGCTGTTTCTTCGAGTGGGCGGGCCAGGCGGCGGGAGACGAGTTCGGCGCCGGCGATGCTGAGGAGGAGGACGAGCAGGCTGCCGCCGATCAGGAGGCCGATCTGCAGCGCGAGGCCGTCGTACAGCTCTTGCGTGGTCAGGAAGAGGCAGACGCCCGCCGGACCGTCGTACGTGCCGACGTCGATCTCGGTGACCTTGCCGCCGTCGACGTCGCGGAAGGTCGCGGGCGACACCTTCGGCGGGCCTTTCTTGCCGGAGTCGTAACCGCCGGGGACCGACTCGGGCTTGTCGATCCCGCCCGGTGGTCCCTCGCCCAGGAGCGTTCCGTCGGGCAGCTCGACCGAGATGCGGCCGGGGCCGTCGTCGGCGACGTCTTCGATGTACGCCGAGATGTCGTCGGGGGTGTGGTCCTTGTCGCCGACGTAGTACGCGACGTTCTGTGCCCGGAGCTGGGCTTTCTCGAGCGCGTTCTCGGCGGCGGCGTCGCGCATCAGCAGGGTCAGCGGTACGGCGAACGCGAGCACGACGAGCGTCGTCATCCCGACGGACAGCAGCAGGATCCGGCGGCGCATCGTCAGCCGCCTTCGGGGGCGGCGAGTTTGATGCCGACACCGCGGACGCTGTGCAGGAACCTCGGCTGGGCGGCTGTTTCGCCGAGTTTGCGGCGCAGCCAGGAGAGGTGGACGTCGACGGTGCGGTCGCCGCCGCCCCACGGGAGGCCCCAGACCTCGGCGAGCAGTTCGCGTTTGGTGACGACGGCGCCGGGGCGGCGGGACAGGGCGAGCAGGAGGTCGAACTCCTTGCGGGTCAGGTCGACCGGGCTGCCGTCGACGGTGACCTCGCGGCTGCGCGGGTCGATCGAGAGGGCGCCGAGCTGGAGGGCCTCGGATTGTTGCTCAGGGCCCTTACGGCGAAGGACGGCGCGGATGCGGGCGTCGATCTGGACGGAGCTGAAGGGTTTGATCACGTAGTCGTCGGCGCCGGCGTCGAGCAGGGCGACCACGCTGGCGTCGTCGTCCCTCGCGGTGGCGACGATGACGGGGACGTCGCTGACTGATCGGACCATGGCGAGTACGTCGCGGCCGTCGAGGTCGGGGAGGCCTAGGTCGAGGAGGAGGACGTCGGGTTTGTCGCGGGCGACGGCGGCGACGCCGTCGGCTCCGCCGGCGAGGGCGGTGACCACGTGGCCGGCGGAGGTGAGGGATTTGCTGAGGGACGTGCGGATGGCGTCGTCGTCCTCGACCAGCAGCACCCTTGCCATGCTCTTAAGGGTAGACGGGTGGGCCAGGTTGGTGGTTGAGCGGATGGTGGTACGGCGTGCTGTGGCTGGGGTTGGTGGGGATGCGGCCGGGGAGGTTCGCGGGGGTTGGGGTTGCTGCGGCCGGAAGGAAAGCGTGAAGGGGCGGAGGCCGAGGGGGGTGGTTGGGGTGGTGAGGGGCCGGGGTGATGAAGGGCCCGGGTGGCGAGGGGCCCGGGTAGCGAGGGGGCCCGGGTGGCGAGGGGCCGGGGCGGTGAGAGGGCCCGGGGTGGTGAGGGGCCGGCAGCTACTGGGTGAGTTCGGGGTCGGTGGGGGGTGGTGGGGTGAGTTGTTTGGGGGCTTTGAGGCCGGTGGAGCGGAGTTCTAGGTCGGCTAGTTGGGCTATGACGGCTGCGTCTCCGGAGCGCCAGGCGGTGACGGGGTCGTTGGAGATCTTGGCGAGTTTGTGCATGGGCTGGTTGGCCATGGCGCGGAGGGCGAAGAGGTCGAGGTCGGCGGCGTTGTCGATGAACTTCTGGGCGGCGGTGGCTCGGCGGGAGAAGCGGATGCGGCGTGGGAGCCAGATCAGGAGGGCGAAGAGGACGGGGAGGGTGATGGTGACCCCGGCGAGCAAGTACGCGAGTTGTTCTACGGCGTGGGCTTGTTCCCGGCCGGCGTCGGCGAGGCGGACGGCGGCGCCGGCGGCGCCGTCGACGGGGGCTTTCAGCTCGTCGCCTACGACGGGGACGCGGCCTACGGGTTCGGAGAGTTTGCGGAGGTCTTCGGCGAGGCCGTCGCCGGCGGAGGCGGCTTTGCGGCCTGGGTAGCCGAGGGCGTTGGTGATGCGGAAGACGGCCAGGCCCAGCGCCGTACAGAGGGCGATCCAGCCGACGAGCATGAGGTCGCCGAAGACCTGCCAGAAACGCTGGGTTCGCACTGCGGAGTAGAGCTTCACGTGCCGCCTCCCGGGAGCCAGTTCAAGGGCGTGACACTAACGCAGAACTGCCTGCTTGGCCCGGCCCGACAGACGAGGGCTACAGCGACGTCCGGAGGTGCCAGAGGTGGGGGTAGTAGCGCAGGTCGAGGCGGGAGCGTAGGTAGCCGGCTCCTGATGAGCCGCCGGTGCCTGGTTTGGTGCCGATCATTCGCTCGACCATGACCACGTGCCGAGCGCGCCAGGCGGCTGCCAGTTCGTCGTGCTGGAGGAGGGCCTCGGCCAGCTCCCAGACGGCGCCGTACTGGGCGCGGTCGCGGGCGACTGCGGACAGACCGGTGCGCAGGTCGTCCTCCGTGGCCGTGGCGAAACCTGCAGCCTCCAGTACGACGAGGAACGCGTCCCACAGCGTCGGCTCCTCCAGTCGCTGGTCCAGCCGGGCCCGTTCCAGGTCGGACAGCCCGCGGAAGCGCTTGACGAACGACGGGTCCTTCGCGCCGGACAGGAACTCGATCTCGCGGAACTGCACCGACTGGAACCCGCTGGCCGGTGACAGCCGGTGCCGGAACTCGCCGAAGTCCTGCGGCGTCATCGTCTCCAGGATGTCGACCTGCTGGGTCAGGGTCCGCTCGATCGTGTGGACGCGGCGGAGCAGGTGCTGCGCGAGCCAGAGCTCACCGGACAGCATCGCGTCGCGGGAGGCGGTCATCTCGTGCAGGACCTGCTTGAACCACAGCTCATACACCTGGTGGATGGTGATGAACAGCAGCTCGTCATGGGCGGGCGGGTCCGACTCCAGACGCTGCTGGTCGAGCAGCTGGGGCAGCCGCAGGTAGCTCCCGTAGGTGAGGCGACCACCCTCCTCACCGAAGTGCACGTCGACGCCGTCCCAGCGTCCGGTCACCGCGTCGGCGCTGGGTCGCCCCTCGTCGTTCTTCTCGCTCTGGCTGCTCACGGGGCGAGGATAACCGCCACTACAGCCGGTGACCCTCGAGTACGGCGAGCAGCCGGGATCCGGCACCCCCTGACACTCCGGCTGTGACCGGATCGAGAAGTTCGTGTGACGTGAGCAGCCGTCGTTCGTTGGAATTGAGGTCAACGGGGTCGATGTGAGAAGTGGTGGGTACGTGCACACGCTGGCGGAGCGGACAGAGACCGAGGTCGGTCCGGCCGAGGTCGAGGCGGCACTGCTGGAGAGCTACCCGGCGCTGGTGCGACTGGCCTACCTGGTCCTCCCGTCGTCGCTGGGGCGGCACCGGCGCGTCCTCGCGGCGCACGGCGTGGTGCAGCGGGCGATGCCCGACCGGCGCAAGCTGGAGCGGCAGCTGATCGGTGAGACCAGCGCCGCGGCGTACATCCGCCGCAAGGTGCTGCGGGACGCCGTACGGCAGGCACGCGCCCGGACGCCGCTGCGGCTGCTGCCGGCGGTCTGGGGCTTCCGGCTGTTCCCGCGCTCCGGTGCGGCGGACGACCTCGTGCTCGACCAGGCGATGTCCGCCTGTACGCCGGAGGCCCGCGCCGCGTGGGCGCTGGTCCGGATCGAGCACCTCGGCGTCGCCGAGGCGGAGAGCGAGCTCCGCGCGGCGGGAATCGATGCCGCCGCCGCGGCGATCAAGGAAGCGGCCGAGCTCGACGAGACCGCCGTCGCGGGGGTCCGCGGGCCGCTGGACGCGCAAGTGTTCGACCCCTGCGCCGTGCGGCTGGCTCCGACCGACCTGATGCGCCGCAAGGCGCGCGGCCGGGCGGTGGCGATCATCGTCACGATCGTTCTGGCGCTGATCCTGCTCGCCTCGCTCGCGCTGACCGCCGGACGCGGGCAGTCGACCACGCAGGCGGTCCCCGTCGTGGCGCAGCAGGAGACCAAGCAGCTCAGCGTCGACGACCTCCGGCGTTCGAAGGTCTTGTGGCAGGACACGGCGCGCGTGGACTTCACCGCATGGCCGGTCCGCGGCAACCGGATCAAGGACCGCGAGCTGCTGTCGAGGGCCCTCAACACCTGGACCGACGGGACGAGCGTGACGTCCGTCGCCGGTGCACCGATGACCGCGCCCACCGAGGCGCCGCAGTTGCTGTACGCCGGAGACGTCGACGGCGCCGGCGTGGTGCTCGTCCACGACGGGCAGCGCATCGCGCGCTACAGCGACCGCAACGGCGGGAAGCTGGTCGTCGCGCGGACCGACGACGCGGACGTGACGACCTCGGCCGCCGTCGCGATCAGCGAGAGCGCCGACGGCGTCCGCTTCCTGACCGCGCCGTGGGTCGCCGAGACCGGCCTGCGGGACCTGAAGAAGCCCGACACCCCGGCCGGGAAGCTGCCCACGGCCGACGGGATCACCGCGCCGGTGAAGCCGCCGACCGCCGACTGCTCCTACTGGCCGGCGATGCAACTGCGGTCGTCGGAGGCGATCGCGGAGAAGCACGCGTTCCTGGTGACGTACCTGGGCGGGCTGTCGCCGGCCCACCTGACGTACATGCCGCCGCCGTCACAGGGTCCGGCGCGGTTCCCGCGGGAGGCGACCAGCGGCGCGGCGCTGGTGAGCTGGTCGCGCACTGTCTGCGGGCTGCAAACCCTGCAGAACAAGGGCGTCAAGGCCGCGAACAACTGGACGTTCGCCGAGCAGCGGCTGCCGGACGGGACGTACGGCGCCTGGGTGTGCACGCGGTCGGACAGCTGGCAGGGCGGCGGCTGGGCAAGCGTGAAGCTGTTCCCCGCCGGGCTGCCGGCCGGCAAGGCGACGAACACGGCGATCTGCAGCAGGTTCGACCAGAACGTGCTGGCGACGACCGCCTGGCGCTCGCCGACCGGTACGACGTACCTGCTGGCTGCGGGGAGCCGGAACGTGGATCGGCTCACCGTTGCCGGGAAGAGCATCCCGGGGTCGGTGATCGCGCTTCCCGGTCAGGTCAACTCGCCGGTGAGCGCGCACGTGACCACGGGCGACACGATCCGGCCGCTAATGAAGTAGCGACTCGGCGGCCGACAGCGGGCGGAGCGTCACGGCGTACGCGCGGGGCTTGGTGGGGTCGATCCGGTACGGCGCGAGCACGCCGTTCGGGGTTTCGCCCATCCCGGTCTCGGCGGCGCCGACGTGCAGCGTGACCCAGCCGCGGTTGCGGACGAGCGGCAGCTGGAAGTCGTACTCCGCACGGTCGAGCCGGTCGTACGGCGTGACGCTGACGTCGACCGAGCTACCTGGCGCGGCGGCGACCATCAGGCCGTGCTGCTTGTCGGACAAGGTGGTCCAGCGGGTGTCGGTGTGGTTGCCGTACGCCTGCGGGCGGGAGTAGGCGACGTACTGCTGGTCGACGGTGCTGCGGTAGACACCGATGCGGGTGCCTTTGGAGCGGTCGTTGTAGGACTCCTCGGGGCCGCGGCCGTAGTACGCGAAGTCGGCGAGCTTGTCGGGGACCTGGAGCTGGAAGCCGAGGCGCGGAAGGTACGGCAGGGTGGAGAGTTTGCTGCCGGTCGGCGTGACCTGGTGGGCGAGCGTGATGGTGCCGGCGGCATCGATCGTGTAGGTCATCGTTTGGCGGAAGGCGAGTTCGGCGGCGTGGCCCGGCGCGGCGGCCGTGCTCGGTACGACGACCTGGACGCGGCCGTCCGCAAGGCGGCGAGTCGTGGGTGTGCCGGTGGTGGTCTGCAGGCGGTCGAGGCCGAGCTTGTTCCAGATCAGGCGATCGGCGGTGCCCCAGTCGTAGGTCTCGTTGGAGGTCGGCGGGCGCCAGACGTCGAGGGCCGGGCCGTGACGCAGCAATTCCTTGCCCCGAGCAACCATAGAGACGAGCTGACCACTCGAGAAGGCGTACGCGAAGCCTGCTCCGGAGATGGTCGTGCGACCTGGGGTGGTGGTGATCGCGGGTCGCCCCGGGGTGATGCGCGTGGGTGCGACCGTGCCGCCCAAGGAGAACTGGTCGTGCTGCAGTGAGCCGGCATCCACATTGAGGAAGCGTTCCGTGGGGTTCGGAGACACTGGAATGGTCACCGTTCGGCTGGCACCAGGCTGAAGGGTCATCGGGAGCTTGCCCTGGCGGATGACCTTGTCTGCTTCACGGATCGACCAACTCAGGGTGAAGGTCAGCGGGGCGAACTGCTGTTCGTTGTGGACGGTGACGACGCCGGGTTTCGTCGAGGTGAAGCGGAGCGGCGACTGGGCCCACGCGAGCTCCGCCGTTTCGGGTTGGAGGGTTCGGTCGGTGCTGACCAGGCCGTCGGTGCCGGACAAACTGAGGCCCAGGCTGGGGAACGACCCCTCGGTCCTGGTGGACTCGAAGTCGAGGGCCAGGACCGGCTCGGTGCCGGACAGGATGCGGACGGTGTCGATGGTGCCATGGGCCAGGCGGGTGCGGGTCTGGTCCTGCTGGAGCTGGGCGTTGCGGCCGAGATTGACTTCCCAGATGGTGGGTTCGATGGTGCCGGTGGCGGGGAGGCGAGTGGGCCGACCGTCGATCGAGAGGGTCAGCGCAGAGCCGTCGTACGAGCCGGTCACCCGATGCCAGGTGTCGTGCCAGTTCGACGGGACCGGTGCTGTGACGGCCTTCTCGACGCCGTTGAGGGTGACGCGGAACTCGAGAGTCCCGGCGTTCGGCATCTGCAGGGCGTACTGGTTGCCCTTGGTGACGATCGGGAACGAGCCGGACCAGACATCGGGTTTGACCCAGGCATCGACGCTCAAAGGCCCGGCGACGTCCAGGGCAGGGTCGCGGAAGACGTTGACGAAGTCGTCGAGGCCGGAGAATTCGAGGCCTTGGCCCGTGTTGCCGGGGGCAACTGATGGTTTGCCGACGAAGAAGGTCTGCAGCCGGCGCCGTGACGAGTCCGGTGTGGTGATCAGCGGCTGGTCGAGGTTCTGCTCGGCCCAGTCCCAGATGAAGCCGCCCTGCAGTGACGGGTACTTGCGGACCAGCGCCCAGAACTGGTCGAAGTTGCCCAGACCGTTGCCCATGGCATGCGCGTACTCCCCCATCACGATCGGCTTCGTGAACGTCTTGGCCTTCGACTCCAGCGCTGCCGGCGTCGGGTAGCGGGGACCGGCGACATCGGCGTACGGCGCATCGCCGTCGGGGGTGTTCGACTGGTGGTAGAGCAGCCGGGTCGGGTCGTTCTCGTCGGCCCACCTGGCCATCGCGAAGTGCGCCGCACCGAGCCCGGCCTCGTTGCCGGTGTCCCAGAAGACGACACTCGGGTGGTTCTTGTCCCGCTCGACCATCGCGGTGAAACGATCGGCGTACGCCGCCTGCCACTCGGGTTTTTCGGCCAGGCAGTTGCTCGGGCAGTTCTCGTGCGCGTGCGTCTCGATGTCGACCTCGTCGTCGATCAGCAGCCCGTACTTGTCGGCCAGCTCGTACCAGTACGGGTCGCTCTCGTAGTGCGAGGTCCGGACCGCGTTGATGTGGAGCTGCTTCATCAGCTTGACGTCGCGCTCCATCGCCGCGCGGGTGACGTGCCGGCCGGTCGCCGCATCCGTCTCGGCGCGGTTGACGCCGCGGAACAGGACGCGCTTCCCGTTCAGCAGGACCTGCTTGTCCTTGACCTCGATCTCGCGAAAGCCGACCTGTTGGCTGGTGCGATGGACGACGCGGCCGCGCTCGTCGGTGAGCGTGAGCACGAGGCGGTAGAGGGTCGGCGTCTCGTCGGACCACTTCGCCGGCGCCCTGACCAGGCCGCTGAGTTTCAGCTCGTCTCTGTCGGCCTTGCCGCTCAGTGCCGTGACTTCGCGGCCGGTTGCATCACGCAACGACGCCGTCAGTTGGTAGCCGCGGGCATCGACCAGCGAGGCGTCGACCTTCAGCGTCGCATCCTGGTACGCCGGGTCGAGGTCGGTGCTGATCGCGACGTCTTGGACGCGCGAGCGTGGGACGGAGTACGAGTAGACGTCGCGGAAGATCCCGGCGTACCGCCACTGGTCGTAGTCCTCGAGATAGGAGCCGGCCGACCAGCGGTGCACCTGGACGGCGACCGTGTTCGCCCCCGGGCGGGCCGCGTCGGTGATGTCGAACTCGGCCGGGCTGTAGCCGCCCTGGTCGTAGCCGACGTACTTGCCGTTGACCCAGACGAAGTAGCCGCTGGTGACGCCCTCGAAGCGGAGCAGTTGCCGGCGGCCCGTTTCGGTGCGGGGAAGGTCGAAGGTCTTCAGGTAGGCGCCGGTCGGGTTGACGTCGTGCGGGGTCTTGGGTGGGACGTCGGGCCAGAGTTCCTCGGGGATGTTGCGGAAGACGGGGTGGTCGAGGAAGTCGCTCTGCCAGGTGTGCGGGACCTGCACGGTCGGCCACGTGGCGCCGTCGGACTTCTGGAACCCGGCCGGGACCTGGGAGGGCTTGTCGAACAGGCGGAACTTCCAGGTGCCGTCGAGCGAGCGCACGTACGGCGTACCGGATGCTGCAGTGGCGGAGGCGTCGTCGGCGTACGGCCAGAGCCGGGTGTGGGGCGCGACCTGCCCCTCGGAAACCCGGCCCGGATCGTCCAGGTAGCTGTAGACGTCGTCGAGCCCGTCGATCGCCAAGGCAGGGCCGACCACGCCCACAGTGCCGCCGAGCAGCACCAGAGCGAGCAGGTAACCGATCGGTCCGTTCAGCCGGCGCATCCGTCTCCTCGTCGTTGACCCTTCCTAGGACGATGCACCGGATTGGTCAAGAGTTCTGCGTATTGACGTCGTCACGCACGGCGACCAGACTGCATCCGACACCCTCTTCCTACCGCCCCAGGGAGAACTCATGCTGGTTGGAATCGTTTCCGTTCTCACCCTGGCCACCCTGCCGCTCGGCGCTCCGCCGCCCCCGACACCCGAGGTGACGATGTCCCTCCAGGCGACGATCTGCAACAAGTACTGCGACGCCCGCGACCCGGCGCTCTCCCCCGGCGACCGCTCGCCGGTGAGTTCGACGCTGTTCGGCCGGACCGTCAGGCTGCACTTCGACGACGCGGACGCGATGGGCTGGGCCTCGATCGAGGGCGGAGCTCCCGGCGACGAGGTGTGGCTGGACCGCTCGTTCGACGGCGGCCGGACCTGGGCGTCCGGCAGCCGGCTCGGCAACACCGCGGTCCCGGCCGGCCAGACCGGCTGGCGGACGCAGATGTACAACGTCGACGACTGGAACAACCGCGGCGTCGGCGCTTTGCGCGCCTGCGGCAAGGCCGGCGACCGCCCGGACATCACCTGTACGCCGTGGGCGCGGACGACCTGGAACGCGGGCGACCGGCGGACGGCCGCGGCGACCGCGCAGATGCAGTACTACAACTACGCGACCGGCCTGTTCGACACGACCGGCTGGTGGAACTCGGCGAACGCGCTGAACGCCGTCATCGACAACATCCGGGTGACCGGGATGGACAGCTACCGGTACGCGATCGGCCGGACGTACGACCTCAACCTGAACGCGCAGCAGGGCCAGTTCCGCAACGACTACATCGACGACACCGGCTGGTGGGGACTCGCGTGGGTCGCGGCGTACGACCTGACCGGAGAGGCGCGCTATCTGCAGACCGCGCGCGCGGACGCCGATCACATGGCGGCGCACTGGGACAGCACGTGCGGCGGCGGGGTCTGGTGGAGCCAGGCGAAGACGTACAAGAACGCGATCACCAACTCGCTCTACATCCAGCTGAGTGCGGCGCTGCACAACCGGATCCCGGGCGACACGACGTACGCGCAACGCGCGCAGGCGGGCTGGGCGTGGTTCCAGCAGAGCGGGATGATCAACGGGTCGAACCTGGTGAACGACGGGCTCGACACCGCGACCTGCCGGAACAACGGGCAGACGGAGTGGACCTACAACCAGGGGGTGCTGATCGGCGCGCTCACCGAGCTGTCGGTGGGGAACGGCCAGTATCTGACCCGTGCTCGGCAGTTGGCCGACGCGGCGACGAGGGCATCGGGCCTGCACACGGCGGACGGGATTCTGCGGGAGCCCTGCGAGTCGGGTGACTGCGGCGGCGACGGGCCGTCGTTCAAGGGGGCGTACGTGCGCGGGCTGGGCAAGCTCAACGCGGCGCTGCCGGATCACCCGTACACGGCGTACCTGCAACGGCAGGCCGACCGGGCGTTCGCGAGCGATCGGACGGCGATGGACCAGTACGGACTGCGCTGGTACGGACCGATCGACAAGCTCGACGCGGCGCGGCAGCAGAGCGCGCTCGATCTGTTGAACACCACTGGTTAGGCGAGTTGTCGGTGCCGTCTAGGCTGGCCCGGTGGATCGCCGGGAGCTGCTGCTGGAAGTTCGACGGACCCGGAACGACTGCGTGTTCGGCCTGCGGCTGACCCTCGACGCCGAGCGCGCCGGACGAGGCATCGCGTTCGCCGAGAGCTACGACTACCTGCCGCTGGGCTCGGACCCGGGCCGCGAGTACATCTACTCCGTCTACACCGAGTACGCCGCCCTCGCAGCGCTGACCCGGTTCTTCGAGGAACTGCTCGGGCAGACCTTCGAGGGCGAGCCGGCCGATCGGTTCGTCGCGTGCTTCTCCGCGTTGGTCGCCGCCGGCGAGCTCGGCGACGGGCTCGCGCTGCAGGAGAACCACCGGAAGGTCGCCGGTTGGTGCGAGCAGGCGGGCGTCGTCGCCGAGACCGAGACGTGGACCTGGATCAACTCGGATTGACGGTTGGGTCAGGCCTTGCCGACGAGGATCCACATGTAGTCATGGTTCTTGACCGGGAAGGTCGCGGTCTTGCTGCTGACCTCGGTGGTCTTCTTGCAGTCGGTGGTGGTGTAGCGCCAGCGCACGACCTGGACGCGCCAGGACAGCTTCAGCTGGTGCAGGCGGCGGACCTTGTTCTTCGGGACCTCGGCGGTGTAGGACCAGCTGTCGGAGACCGAGTGGGACTTGCCGACGGTCTTGGCGTACTGGGTCTTGATCTCGGCGATCACGACGTTCGCACTGACGCCGAGGTCGCCGGTCCACGAGGAGTTGGACTCCGAGGTGGCGGTCTTCTGGTACGTGATCCGGCCGGGGCCTTCCATCCAGTCGGAGTACAGGTTGGTCCCGACGTAGACCTCCTTGCCGCCCCGGACGTACCAGTTGATCTCCTTGGTGCTGCACTTCTTCGCCACCGCGTCCACCGCGGCCGGCACGGCTTCGGCGCCCAGGGCAACAAAGCCCGGTGCCAGCAAGCCGGCCAGCCCCACGGTGATCCCCAGCATCCTGCGAACCCGCATCGCGAACTCCTACCTAGTGGTGGACCTGCATCGGTAGGAAACTTACGGGCTTTCATCGTTGGATAGACATTATATTTCAGTCACAGTGCGTCACAAGCTTGTTACTTGTCCGATGCTGAACCAGTCGCCAGCGCGGGTGGGTGACCGATCGGTAATGTCATGATGTGCCGCATGGAGCTGAAGATGTCGGCGTCGTACGACGCCACCCCTGAGGAAGTCTTCGCGATCGTCACCGACGCCACCTTTCGCGAGCAGGCCTGCGAGAAGACCAAGGCGCTGTCGTACGACGTCACGGTGAGCACGACCGGCGACGACACCGTGGTCCGGGTCGAGCGCAAGATGCCGTCGGACGACGTACCGGACATCGCGCGCAAGTTCGTCGGCGAGACGCTGACCGTGGTGCAGACCGAGACCTGGCACGCGGCCAAGCCGGACGGGTCGCGCGACGCCGACGTGCGCGGCGAGATCGCCGGGACCCCGGTGACGCTGAAGGGCAACGCGACGATCCGGTCCGAGGGCGGCCAGACCGTGCAGGCGATCACGCTGGACGTGAAGGTCGCCGTCCCGCTGATCGGCAAGAAGATCGAGCCGTTCGTCGTCGACGCGATCCGGTCCGGCCTGGCCAAGGAGCACGAGCTCGGCCGCGAGTGGCACGACGGCACCAACTGAGCCGTGTCGTTACCCGGCGGGCGCCGGCTCCGGTGGCAGTCTGGAAGGGCGATGTCACCGGAGGTGAGCCTGTCGTGCGTACGAAGCGAAGGACTGCCGCACTGTCGGCCGGCGAGGACGCGCAGTACTGCGTGTTCTGCGAGGCGACGGTGCTCTTCGAGCGGGTCGAGGCCGGGGACCATCCGGTCGACGACCCGGCCGGCGAGTGGATCTGCGTCAGCTGCGGCTCGGCCCTGCTGATCGGCCCGCCGCTGCAGCACCTCGAACACACCGCCTGATTCACCCCGTACGCCGGTCTGTCGGCCAGGGCGGCGACGGACGGACCGGCCCAGAGCTGGACGCGGATGCCGGCTCCCCTGCTGTCGGCATCCGCGCCCGTCCTTCGGCTGCCTACAGCGGCGGGCCGAAACCACACAGGACCGGCCGGGCCCTGGCCGGGTCCAGCGCGTTGGCCACCAGCTGCGCGACCGTCGGGTCGAACGCGAGTCCGACGTGCCCGACCGGGTCCAGCGGACAGGTGTCCTGCACGAACTGGTTCTTCACCCCGGGCTCCCGGATGAACGACGTCTCGTGCGGCGTCACCAGCGCGTCCAGCCGCGACGCGATCACCGTGTACTTGACCCCCGGCTGCGCGATCGGGCCGGCGGTCAGCTTCGCCACCTCGGAGCCCCCGACGATGATCTCGTCGCAGGCCGGGCAGCCGAAGTCGCGCAGCACCCGGTCGACCAGCGGCCGTAGCCCGAGGTAGTCGCCGACGCTGACCAGCCCGGCGAACGTCGTACCGTGCGTCGGCGGGGCCAGCGCGACGACCTTGCCGACCTTCCCGGCGTACCCGCGGACCTTCGGTCCGTACAGGCTCTGGAACCCGCCCTCGGAGTGCCCGACGATGTCGACCTTCGCGGCGCCGGTCGCGGCCCGGACCTGATCGACGAACGCCTCGATCTGAGCCGACGACTGCACGATCGAGACCGTGCCGCCGACCGGGATCGCGGGCGTCGCCTGGCCGTAGGTGAGCGTGAAGGCGCAGTAGCCCTTGGCCGCGAGGTACGGGCCGAGGAACGCGTAGTTGCCGGGGCCGTTGCCGCCGAGACCGTGCAGCAGGACGAGCGGGTTCGGATGGGCGGTGGACGGTTTGCAGGCCCAGTTGTCGAAGCCCGAGGACGGCGCGGCGGCAGCGGTCGTGGTGGTGCCGACGGCAAGCAGTACGGCGGCCAGCAGACCTGCGCCGGCCCTGCGCAAGAGGTGGGGTTTCATCGCGGCTCCCGAGGGGCAGTGTCGTTCGGTGACGACGGGGTGACCGATAGTGGAGCACGTTCACGAGTTCCCGACAAGAGCTCGTGTTCAGAACGAGCTCATCTGGTTACCAACCGGCGGCGCAGGGTAACGTCCCGCGCATGGGGCGAGTGATCAGAGGGCTGGACGCCGAGCAGCGCCGGGCCGAGCGACGCGAACAGCTGCTCGACGCCGCGCTCGACCTGTTCGCCGCGCAGGGCTACCTGAACACGTCGATCGAGCAGATCTGCACCACGGCGTACGTCGGGACGAAGAGCTTCTACGAGGTCTTCGACAACCGCGAGGCCTGTTACGTCGGGCTGCTGAAGCGCACCTCCGAGCGCCTCGAGGACACGATGACGACGCTCGCCGCGAACAACGCGGGCGGCAGCGAGCGCGAGGTCGCGCCGGGCCTGCTGGCGGCGTTCGCCCACGCGCTCGTCGACGACCCGCGGGTCGCCCGGGTCACCTTCGGTCAGGCCGGCGGGATCTCCGAGACCGTCGAGCGGCAGCGCCGGACCAACCGCCGCTGGGCCGCCGGATTCCTCGAGCAGCTCTGGGACGCCTACGACGGGCCGCCGTCCGAGCTCGATCGCCGGATGCGCCACGGCGTCGCGATCGGTCTGGTCGGCGGCCTGTTCGACCTGATCGCCGACTGGCTGCTCGACGCGGACCTGCGCGACCAGCGTCAGCTCGAGGACCTGATCGACGACCTCACCACGTTCTACATCACCGTACGGCGCGGTCTCGTCGGCCAGAACTGAGCCTCGCCGCCACCCCTTGGGACGGCAGCTGACGTTGCTCGAGGCCCATTACGATGACCAGAAGTCCGAGGCGTCGACGCTCCAAGGGCACGGCCGCCCGCGGCGGGTGGAGTGCCGGAATGGCGGGGATCTGTGAGCGAGGAGTGGTCTTTCCGGCCGCTGATCTGGCTGGCGGTGGCGACGTTCTCGACTGGCATCGACGGGTACGTGCTGGCGGGTCTGCTGCCGGCCATCGCTGACGACCTGCACGTCGAGGCGGCACTCGCCGGGCAGCTGGTGTCGGTGTTCGCGCTGACCTCCGCGCTAGCGGGACCGGTGCTCGGCACGATGACGAGTCGGTGGGAGCGGCGCGGCACGATCGGGTTGTCGCTGGCGGTCTTCGTGGTCGGCAACCTGATCGTGGGACTCGCGCCGAACTACCCGGTCGCGCTCGGCGGGCGGGTGGTGGCGGCGCTCGGCGGCTGTCTGCTCAATGCCGCGGTCACCGGCTACGTGATCGCGCTGACGCCGATCCGGCACCGGGGCAAGGCGCTGTCGTTCGTGCTCGGCGGCTGGATGACCGCGACCGCTCTCGGCGTACCGGTTGGCCTGGCGCTCGGTCAGTCGAGCTGGCGGTTCCCGCTGATCCTGGTCTCCGTCGTCGGGACCATCGCTCTGATCGGCATCCTGCTCCGGCTCCCCCAACTCCACCTGCCCGCGGGAACACTGGCCGATCGCCTGCGCCCGTTGCGGCAGCCGCAGTTGCTGGCCGGGCTTCTCGTCACGACCGGCATCCTCTGCAGCAGCTACACGTGCTTCACCTACGCCACGATCATCCTGAGTCCAGCGTACCCGGGCGGCTGGGTGATCATCGTGATCATGTTCGGGTACGGCGTCGCGAGCATGCTCGGCAACGCGGTGACCGGTCGCCTGGTGGATCGCTTCAGCGCGCTGCGGGTGCTCACCGTCGTCCTGATCGGCCTGCTGGTGAACGGGATCCTGGGCCTGGTCACGTTCGCGTTCGCGCCGCTCGGTGTGGTGGCGGTCCTCGGCCTGGTCTGGTTCTTTGCCGCGGGCATCGGCAACGGCGGCGCCGGCGTACCCCAGCAGGCGCGGCTCGGCGCGCTCGCGCCGGACTCGGCCGCGATCGTGATGGCCCTGAACGGCAGCGCAATCTCGCTGGGCTGCGCGCTCGGCGGCGGGCTCGGGGGCGTGACGCTGGCCGCCGTACCGACGTACGGGCTGCTGGGCGTGGCCGCGGTCATCCTGGCGATGACGCTGGCGTTGCACCTGGTGGTCGCGAGGGCGAAGGTGCCCGAGACCGTTTGAGGGTCCCGGGCACCGTGGCGGTCAGCCCTGGTGCGGGTAGCGGTAGTCGGTCGGCGCGGCGAAGGTCTCCTTGATCGACCGCGGGCTGGCCCAGCGGATCAGGTTCCACATCGAGCCGGCCTTGTCGTTCGTGCCGCTGGCGCGGGCACCACCGAACGGCTGCTGGCCGACGACCGCACCGGTCGGCTTGTCGTTGACGTAGAAGTTCCCGGCCGCGAAGCGGAGGTAGTCCGACGCGGTGGCGACCGCGTGCCGGTCCTGCGCGATCACCGCGCCGGTCAGCCCGTACGGCGCCGCGCTCTCCATCTGCTTGAGCACGGTCTCGTAGTCGCCGTCCTCGTAGACGTGCACGCCGAGGATCGGGCCGAAGTACTCGGTGGTGAAGATCTCGTCGGTCGGGTCGTCGGAGACCAGCAGCGTCGGGCGGACGAAGTAGCCCTGGCTGTCGTCGTACGTGCCGCCGGCCAGGACCTCGATCGCGTCGCTGGCCTGGGCCCGGTCCAGGGCGGCCTTGTGCTTGGCGAAGGCGCGGTCGTCGATCACGGCGCCGATGAAGTTGGACAGGTCGGTCACGTCGCCCATCGTGAGTGCGTCGGCCTCGGCGGCGATGTCGTCGCGGATCTGGTTCCAGACCGAGCGGGCGACGTACGAGCGCGAAGCGGCCGAGCACTTCTGGCCCTGGTACTCGAAGGCGCCGCGGACCATCGCGGTCTTCAACACGGCCGGGTCGGCCGACGGGTGCGCGAGGATGAAGTCCTTGCCGCCGGTCTCGCCGACCAGCCGCGGGTAGGTCTTGTACGACGCGATGCTGGTGCCGACCGTGCCCCACAGCGAGTGGAAGGTCTTGGTCGAGCCGGTGAAGTGGATGCCGGCCAGGTCCGGGTGGGTCAGCGCGGCCTTGCTCACGTCGAGGCCGTCACCGGTGACCAGGTTGATCACACCGGCCGGGAGCCCGGCGGCCTCGAACAGCCGCATCGTCCAGTGCGCCGCGAACTGCTGGGTCGGCGACGGCTTCCAGACCACGGTGTTGCCCATCAGCGCGGGCGCGGTCGGCAGGTTGCCGGCGATCGCGGTGAAGTTGAACGGGGTGATCGCGTAGACGAAGCCCTCGAGCGGGCGGTAGTCGGTGCGGTTCCAGACGCCGGGCGAGGAGATCGGCTGGTCGCTGATGATCTGCCGCGCGAACGCGACGTTGAAGCGCAGGAAGTCGATCAGCTCGCAGGCGGCGTCGATCTCGGCCTGCTGCACGGTCTTGGACTGACCGAGCATGGTGGCCGCGTTCAGGGTGTCGCGCCACGGCCCGGCCAGCAGGTCGGCCGCCTTGAGGAAGATCGCGGCCCGGTCGTCGAAGGACAGCGAACGCCACGACGGCGCCGCGGCCAGCGCCGCGTCCACGGCTGCCTGGCCGTCGGCCTCGGTCGCGTTGCCGAGCGTGCCGAGCACGTGGGCGTGCTTGTGCGGCTGGACGACGTCGATCCGCGCGCCGCCGCCGAGCTTCTGCTCCCCGCCGATCGTGCAGGTCAGGTCGATCGCACCGGCGGCGTTGAACTCCTTGAGCTTCGCCTCCAGGCTGATCCGCTCGGCCGAACCCGGCGCGTAGCCCCGGACCGTTTCGTTGGCGGGGGTGGGGACGGCGGTGACGGCATCCATGCTGCGCTGCTCCTCGATCGACTGGGGTGGGTACGCCGGTACGTGGCTGCGAGAGCGCGGCCAGGCCCGATCGGGGCTCGGCCGCGACTCGTTCGCACCTTGCTCTCTGACACAGCATGCTGCCACGACGAGGCCTGGGACCACGAACCCGACTGGTCTTCCCTGTGGGTAGCGAATGATCCATGACTGAGCATATCGGACCATTTGTTACCCATCCTCGGAAGACGTCCCGTCAGTCGAACAGCTGCACGCTGCCCGTCGGCCAGCCGGGGTTGCCGGTGTGGGCGAAAGCGATCCACGCGTGGTGCATCCGGGTGGCGAGGGCCGCGGGTGGTTCGTCGGGTCCGAGGAGGCCGTTCGGGCCGTGGAGCCAGGGCTCGCCGGCAACGTCGAAGACGAACGGGAGCTCGATGGTGTGGGTGGCTCCGAGCCTTCCGTCCAGGGCGGTCGAGCGGTAGCCGAAGCGGTAGACATGGGTGCGGCCGCCCGAGAGCTGGTGATGGGCCTCGGTCAGCCGGGCGGTGCCGGCGCCGAACAGCGTTTCGCCGAGAACAGCGGAGCGGGCCTTGTCGAAGTTGCCCTGTGGGACCAGGTAGAGGTTGCCCTCCTCGAGGTTGCTCCCGATCAGGAGATCGACATCAGCGGCCGGGCCGTTGGCCAGCGAGTCGGCGGGTTGCTCGGACAAGACGAGGCTGAACGGGCTGAGGCCGGCCAGGGGATCGTCGGCGGTCTCGGTCCGGAGGTTCAGCCCGGCGAGCTGCGGGAGGATCTCGAGGAAGCGCTCGTCGGGAATCCCGGCGAACGCGTCAGCTGTCGGGTCCACGCCCAGCGCTTCGGCGGCCGCCAGGGTGACGCGGTGCGCCTGCTCGGGGATGAAGGCGCCGGTGCCGCTGCCGCTCTGCACGATCGCGCGCTGAAAGAGGCCCTTCGCCTCCGGCGTCGCGAGCAAGGCGCCGACGAGAGTGGCTCCGGCGGACTGGCCGAACACCGTGACGTTCGCGGGATCGCCGCCGAACGCACCGACGGAGTCGCGGACCCAGTTCAGGGCGGCCAGGACGTCGAGGAGCCCACGGTTGTCCGGCGCGCCGTCCAGGGCGAGGAAACCGGGGATGCCGACGCGGTAGTTCAGCGTCACCAGGACGACGCCGTCGCGGGCGAACGCGCGGCCGTCGTACAGGGCGGCCTGGGTCGAGCCGGTGACGAAACCGCCGCCGTGCACGAAGACCATCACGGGCCGCGGCGCGCCGTCGGCGGCCGGCGTCCGGACGTCGACGGTCAGGTACTCGTCGCCGCGGCTCCACCCGGGCCCGAAGTACGGGGTCATGTCGAGGCGGCCGAAGTCCCGGGCCGGCTGCGGCGCGGTGGGTGAGGGCCGGGTCGCGTCGCGGACGCCGTCCCAGGGCTGGTACGGCGTGGGCGGTGCGAAGCGGGCCGCGCCGACGGGCGCCTCGGCGTACGGGATGGCGCGGTAGCGCTCGCCGTACTCGTCGCGGATGCCGCGGACGGCGCCCGCCGGGGTCTGGACGATGGGGTCTGACACGGTGGTTCCTTTCAGGAGATGCGGGCGAAGCCGGCCCAGTCCTTGACGGCGAACTTCGCTCCGTCGCGGACCACCTCGGCCGCGCCGTGGCCGCCCAGGTGAGCCGGGAAAAGCAGCGCGTTGCCGTCGGCGGCACGGCCGAGCAGCTTGTGCCGGGTGGCGCGGGACTCGACCGGGTTCTCGCAGAAGCAGCTGTTCGTCTCCGGCTCGACGATCTGCAGGGCGGTGTGCACGAGATCGCCCACGAACAAGGCGCGGTCACCGCCGGAGTCCAGCGTGAGCACGGACGAACCGGGGGTGTGCCCGGGCGCGAGCTCCAGCGCGAGGTTCTCGTCGATCCGGTACGTGTCGTCCCACAGGTGGGTCAGGCCGGCCTCGTGAACCGGCGCCACACTGTCCTCGAACACGTTCTGGTTGCCGCGGCCGAGCAGCGGCTGGTGACCGTTCGCCGGGTTCCAGAAGTCGAAGTCCCGCTGCGTCATCAGGTACGTCGCGTTCGGGAAGGTCGGCACCCAGGTCCGGCCGTCGAGGCGGGTGTTCCAGCCGACGTGGTCGATGTGCAGGTGCGTGTTGACCACCAGGTCGACGTCTTCAGGCTGTACGCCGGCCGCGGCGAGGTTGTCCAGGAAGTCGGTGTCGCGCCGGCTCCACACCGGCGCGTACGGCCGGTCCTTGTGGTTGCCGACCCCTGTGTCGACAAGGATCGTGCGGCCGCCGCTGCGCAGCAGCCAGGTCTGGAGGGCCGCGACGACCTCACCGGTCTCCGGGTTCCAGAAGTCCGGGGCCAGCCAGTCCCGGTGCTCGTCCCAGGAACCGTCGGGGCTCTCGGGGAAGAAGGTCGCGGGGTCCATCTCGACCGTGCCGTAGTACTCCTTGACGCGGGTGACGCTGACGTCGCCCAAGGTGATCTGATCCATGGTCCGTCCTCGGAATCGGGAGGCACCGCCGAGGCCGGCGGCCCGGGTGCTGTGCTCTGCCGCCGAGTCTTGGGCGGGCGCCGGACAGCGACCAGACCCGACTTGTCCTACCCCTCGCAGGGTGTGGTTGGCGCTTGGCCGGTCACGGACACTGGACCGATGGACGGACCTGGACCGCTCGGCGACTTCCTCGTGGCACGGCGTGCGCGGCTGCAGCCCGAGGACGTCGGGCTGCCCGACGTCGGACCGCGGCGACGCGTGCAGGGCCTCCGCCGGGAGGAGCTGGCGCTGCTGGCGGGCGTCAGCGTGTCGTACTACACCCGGCTCGAGCAGGGGCTGTCCCGCGGCGCATCCACCGAGGTGCTGCAGGCCATCGGCCGCGCGCTGACGCTCGATGCGCACGAGCAGGACCATCTCGAACGGCTGGCCGAGGCCGCCCGGCGCGCACCGCGGGTCCGGCGCCCGCGGCCCGAGAAGGTGACGGCCGAGACGCTGGACCTGATGCGGGCGCTCGACGGGGTGCCGGCGCTGATCCTCGGGCGGCGGACCGACGTACTGGCGTGGAACGAGCTGGGGCATTCGCTGCTCGCCGGGCACGTGGATCCGGCGTCACCCGCCGACCCGGCCCAGCGGCCGAACATGAGCCGCCTGATCTTTCTCGATCCGCACAGCCGCGAGCTCTACACGGACTGGGAGCGCAAGGCGCGGGCCGTGGTCGGCAACCTCCGGATCGTCGTCGGCCGGCACCCGGAGGATCCGCAGCTGGCGGCGCTGATCGGTGAGCTGTCGATGAAGAGCCCGGAGTTCGTCGCGCTGTGGGCCGATCACCGGATCACGCCGTGCGACGCCGCGTCGTACGACCTGCACCACCCGGTGGTCGGCTCGGTGACCGTCACGCAGCAGACGCTGGCGATCGCCCGCTCACCGGAGCAGAACCTGATCGTCGTGACGACGGCCGCAGGGTCTGCTTCGGAAGCAGCGCTCGCGCTGCTGCGTCAGGCCGGTGGGCGTGGGTCACTTCCTCCACGGCATGTGCTGGAGGGTCCAGGTGTTTCCGTCGGGATCGGCGAAGGCGGCGTAGAAGACCCCGCCTAGGTCCTGCACAGGCTCGACGTCGACGCCGCGGTCGATCAGCTCCGTCCGGGACGCCTCGATGTCGGCGACCACCAGATGCAGACCGCGCAGCGTCCCGGCCGGCATCTCGAGCATCGGCAGGCCTTCGGCGAGCGTGATCGAGCAGTGCGACCCCGGCGGCGTCAGCTGCACGATCCGTACGCCGTCCGCCGGCGTGACGTCCACGTCGGCGTGGAACCCGGCGCGGACGTAGAACTCCTTGGCCCGCTCGAGATCGGTCACCGGCACCGGAATCAGCTCGAGCAGGTAGTTCCCGGGCAGCACCGGATCCGCGGTGGGATCCGCCGGAACCTCGTCCGCACTGGCCGGTATGTCGGTGTGCGTGGGCCGGTCGTCGCTCATCTCTGTCCCCTCCCCCGGTCCGCGAGCGGCAGGCCCGCGGACCGTCCGTCGGCTAGGCCGACTTCTTCGCCGCCTTCTTGGCCGCCGTCTTCTTGGCCGGAGCCTTCTTGGCCGCGGCCGCCTTCTTCGCGGGCGCTGCCTTCTTGGCGGCGGTCTTCTTCGCCGGGGACGACTTCTTCGCCGGCTCCTCCGACGAGGATCCACCCCCTGCGCGCCGGGCCTTCGCGGCCTCGACCGACGCGCGCAGCGCGGCGACCAGGTCGACCACCTCGGCGCCCTCGGTCTCCTCCTCCTCGGACTCCGCCGGCAGCGGTACGCCGGCGGCCTTCGCCTCGACGACCTGCTCCAGGGCGTGCCGGTACTCGTCGTGGTACTGGTCCGGGTCGAACTCGCCGCGCAGGGTGTCGATGTACGACTCGGCCATCGCCTTCTCCTGCTTGCGGATCTCGATGTCCTCGTCCGGTGCCGCGAACGCCGCGTCGCGCACCTCGTCCGGCCAGAGCATCACCTGCAGGATCAGCACGTTCTCGTGCGTGCGCAGCAGGGCGAGGCTCTCCCGCGACCGCAGCGCCACCTTGACCAGCGCGTACAGCTCGGAGCCCTCGAGCGCGTCCCGCAGCAGCACGTACGGCTTCCCGCCGGGCCCGCCGTCCGCGGCCAGGTAGTACGACTTGCCGAGGTAGAGCGGGTCGACCTGGTCGGCCGGCACGAACTCCAGCACGTCGATGACCTTCTTGCTGGACAGCGGCAGGTCGGCGAAGTCGTCCGGCTCCAGCACCACCATCCGGCCGTCGGCCATCTCGTAGCCCTTGCCGATGTCGGAGTACGGGACCTCCTCGCCGCACTCCGAACACACCCGCTTGTACCGGATCCGGCCGCCGTCGGCGACATGCACCTGCCGGAAGGAGATGTCCTTCTCCTCGGTCGCGGAGTACACCTTGATCGGGATCGTCACCATCCCGAACGAGATGGCCCCCTTCCAGATCGCCTGCGCCATCGCCATCAGCTCCCTGTCAGCTCAACCGTCAAGCCTTGCCCCGCCGGCCTTCCGCCGCGAGGAGATCGGGGATCTCCTGCGTGGCGTACCACAGCAGGTCTTCACCTTCGCACGAGTCGAGGGCGAAGACAGCGTCCTCGTGGTCCGGATTCGCGGTGTCACCGCGCGCCACGTCCCACAGGTCCGCCGCCTTGCCGACGACATCGGCAGCACTGTCGGTGTCCAGGTGCACCGCCGCCACGGCGGTCCACGGGATCACCACGTGCAGCTCCAGCCGCGCGTCGCCCAGGTGGACGCTGCCTTCGGCGGGCGGCACGGCCGCCACCTCGCAGGCGATCACCACCCGCTTGCGCGGCGCGCCGGGGTCGGCCGCCAGCAGCCCGACCGAGGCCTTCGCGGCCTGCGCCATCGCGGCGTACTCGAGCTCCTCGTCGTCGCCCTCGGTGTACCACTCGCGCAGCGCCGGCGTCACGGCGTACGCCGTCATCGGCGCCGGCCCGATCTCGGCGGCGTGGCACGCCGCGTCGAGCAGTGGCAGCGTGGACGGTACGTAAACCCTCATTGGCCCGCCTTCTTCGTGCTCCGGGGCTTCTTCCGGCCGCGGGTGGCCCGGTTCCGGCTGCCCTTGGTGGTGTCCAGCAACTCGTCCAGCGCGTCGGTGACGCACTGGGCGAAGACAGCGAGGTCCGGCATCGCCGTCCGGTCCGCGTTCAGCCCGAAGGAGACCTTGCCGTCGTACGACGTGACGCCGACCGACAGCCCCTGACCGGGCATCAGCGGGACCACCGGGTACGACGCGAGCATCGGCGCGCCCTGGGCGTAGAGCGGGAACTGCGGCCCCGGCACGTTGGTGATCACGACGTCGTCGATCGGCCGGACCGTGGCGGTGGCGACCCGGGCGGCGAGCGCGTGCAACGTGGTCGGGGCGAAGCCGGCGATGCCGACCAGCGAGCGGGCGCTGACCGCGCGCCCGGTGTCCTTGTGCACCTTGGTCTGGTACGAGATCTGGTGCAGCCGCATGACGGGTGAGTTCTCCCCGACCGGCAGCGTCACGGTCGAGGCGATCACCGACGAGCCGAGCGACGTCGGCTCCTCGTCCTCGTCGTCGCGGATGCTCACCGGTACGACGGCGCGCACGCTCCGGGTCGGTCCGACGCCTTCGCCCCGGGTCATCATCCAGGCCCGGAAGGCGCCGGCGACGACGGCCAGGACCACGTCGTTGATCGTGCCGCCGTGCATCGCACGGACGGTCCGGAAGTCCTCGAGATCGGTCTGCACGGTGGTGAACCGGCGCTGCCCGGAGGTCTTCACGTGCAGCGAGCTCTCCTGCGCGTGCCGCTGGGCCACCAGCGAGCCGACCACGTCACCGATCACCTCACGCACCGACGTCGAACCGGTCAGGCTGGCCATCTCGGCCCGGGCCAGCTCCAGCACGGCGGTCGGGTGCCGGGTCGCGTCGGCAAAGACGCCGGCCAGCAGCTCCAGCGCGGACGGCGGGTGGTCGGGCTGCCAGGTGTCGGTCGGCGTCTCCCGCGGGTGCGCGGTCGCGTCGAGCACGACCTGACCGATGTCGACCGTGCTGTTGCCGTCGACAAGGGCCTGGTGGGACTTGGAGATGATCGCGAACCGGTCGCCCTGCAGGCCCTCGACCAGGTACATCTCCCAGAGCGGGCGGGCCCGGTCGAGCCGCCGGGACATGATCCGGGCGACCAGCTCGAGCAGCTGCGAGTGCGTGCCCGGCCGCGGCAGCGCGGAACGCCGTACGTGGAAGGTGATGTCGAACTCTTCGTCGTCGACCCAGACCGGCCCGGCGAAGCGGCCCGGCACCTGCTGGACGCGCTGCCGGTACCGCGGGACGAAGGCGATCCGGTCGCGGATCAGCGCGACCAGGCTCTCGTAGTCGAACTCGTCGTCGGAGTGCACCGGCGGCTCGAAGATGTCGACCGTGCCGACGTGCATCGGCGTGGCCGGGGACTCGGCCTTGAGGAAGGTCAGGTCGAGCGACGACAACCGGTCCGGCATCCGCTGGTCCCTTCCTTCCTCTTTCTGGTCCGCTCACCCTAGCCGTCCGCGCCGACAGTGAGCTGCGACACTACTGAAGGCGATCGTGACACGACTGATGGTCCTGGCGGGAACCCGGCGCGGCCGGTGTTCGTAGCACCCAGTGGGCGTGTTCGGCGCCCGACAGTGTCCTACCTTGCCGGAAAGGCCCCTCGCATCATGCGTTCGACGTTCTCCCGCGGTACCGCGCTCGCGCTCCTGCCCGCCCTCGGCATGCTGGTCCTGGCCGGCTGTGGCGACGACTCGGGCAGCGGCAGCTCGCCCAGTCCGAGCGCCCCGGTGACGACGCCGACCGACCTGCCGTCGGTTCCGAGCCCGACGACCACGCCGTCGGACGACCCGAAGAACACCCCGTCGAACACCGCCGACCCGTCCGGCGAGCAGGCCGACGTGACCATCAACGTCACCGTTGCCAACGGCAAGGTGAGCCCGAGCGGCGACAGCATCAAGGTGACCGCCGGCCAGACCGTCCTGGTCACCGCGGTCAGCGACGCCGCGGACCAGCTGCACATCCACGGGTACGACAAGGAGATCGAGCTGGCGCCGGGCAAGCCGGCCTCGGTCAAGTTCACCGCGAACATGAAGGGCACCTTCGAGGTGGAGACGCACGAGAGCGGCAAGCTGGTCGCCAAGCTCGTCGTCTCCTGACCCGATGACACCTCTTCTGCTGCCGCTCCACGGGATCGGCGGCCGGCAGGATCTGCCCGTCCCGTTCGGGCTGGCCGTCGCCGGCGCCGCGGTCGCGATCGCGCTGTCGTTCGTCGTACTGGGGGTCGCCTGGCGTACGGCGAAGTACCGCGGCAACGCGTCCGGCCGGCCGGTGCCGGACGGCGTCACCCGGACCGTCGACGCGTCGTGGTTCCGCTGGGTCGTCCGGCTCGTCGGGCTGTTCGTCTTCCTGTACGCCGGGGTGTCGCTGCTGTTCGGCGTCGACCGGCTGACCAACCCGATCTTCGGGTTCGTCTACATCCTGGTGTGGGTCGGCCTGGTCCCGGTGTCGCTGCTGCTCGGCCCGGTCTGGCGCACGCTCAACCCGCTGCGCACGATCCACCTGCTGCTGTCGAAGCTGCTCCGCCAGCCCGCGTCGCACGGGCTGCTCGAGCTGCCGAAGTGGGTCGGGCTCTGGCCGGCCGCGCTCGGGATCCTCGCGTTCACCTGGCTCGAGCTGGTCGCACCGGACCGTGCGACGCTGCCGGTGCTGCAGGCCTGGCTGGCCTTGTACGTCGTGATCACGCTGTTCGGCGCGATCCTGTTCGGCGACCGCTGGTTCGCCTTGGGGGATCCGTTCGAGGCGTATGCCACGCTGATGTCGCGGCTGTCCCCGTGGGGTCGCCGTGACGACGGGAAGATCGTGTTCCGCCGCCCGCTGGAGAACCTGGACGGCCTGAAGGTCCAGCCCGGCCTGGTCGGACTGGTCGCCGCGCTGCTCGGCAGTACGGCGTACGACGGCTTCTCGAACTCGTCGGCCTGGATCGGCTGGGCGCAGAACTCCGGCTACTCGATGACCCTGCTCGGCACCGGGATGCTGATCGTGTTCATCCTGTTCGTGCTCTTCACGTACTCCGGCGCGACGCTGCTGGCCGGGCGGTTGTCGGACAGCTCGCGCGCTTCGCTGCCGGGGTTGTTCGCCCACTCCGTCGTACCGATCGCCTTCGGGTACGTCGTCGCGCACTACCTGACGCTGTTCATCCTGGAAGGCCAGCGGACGCTCATCTACCTGAGCGACCCGCTGAGCAACGGCGCCAACGTGTTCGGCACCGGACTGCTCGCCGTGAACACCGGGATCACCAACCACAGCACGGCGATCT
Source organism: Kribbella italica (assembly GCF_014205135.1). Classification (NCBI taxonomy): domain Bacteria; kingdom Bacillati; phylum Actinomycetota; class Actinomycetes; order Propionibacteriales; family Kribbellaceae; genus Kribbella; species Kribbella italica. The sequence goes on along the minus strand of NZ_JACHMY010000001.1, from coordinate 8,345,557 downwards.
CGGTCGTCCAGGTCCTGGCTGTCGTCTGCGGCCACCTGCTCGGCGTCGTCTCGGCACACGACCGGGCGGTGGCGTTGTTCCCCCGCCACAAGGCGCTGGCCGGGCAGATCCCGTTGCTGGTCGTCATGGTCGGCTACACGGCCGGCGGGTTGCTGCTGCTGTTCTCGGACTAGGGCTTCTGGGCTTGGGGTGTCCGGTCCTTCACGGGACCGGACGCCACGGCCAGGATCGCGAACGCGACCAGCCCGAGGATCAGGTGCGAGTTGCCGGGGATGGACTGCCAGAAGGTCCAGCTGAGCTCGCGGTCGTCGCGGTACGGGACCCACCAGATCGAGCGGAGCACGAACAGCCCGTACCAGAGGACCGCGGTGACGATCGCGGGACGGCGACCCCACTGGCGGTCGACCGCGCGGACCAGGCTGATGCCGAGCGGGATGATCCAGACCCAGTGGTGGCTCCACGAGACCGGTGACGCGTACAGGACGGCGAGCGCCATCACCGAGATCGCGGTGACGCGCTCGTCGGCCAGCCAGTAGCGGCGGGCCAGCCAGAGCACGAGCAGTCCGAAGATCGCGGACAGGACGAACCAGACCGGCTGGATCCAGCCGGCATCGTCGCCGAGGCGGCTGAGGAAGCCCATGAACGACTGGTTCGCGGTGTAGGCCAGACCGCCGACCCGGTTGGCGTTGCGGATGACAACGGTCCAGTACTCCCACGACTGGTTCGGTACGACGGCGAAGCCGATCGCCATCGTCGCGAGCAGCCCGAGCAGCGCGTTGCGGAACGCGCGCCACTGCTTGGTGATCAGCAGGAACGCGAGGAACGGCAGCGGGGTCAGCTTGATGCCGATCGTCACGCCGACCCAGAAGCCCCGCCAGCGGGCGTCCCGCGGGCGGATCAGGTCGAGCAGGATCATTGCTGTCAGCAACAGGTTGATCTGGCCGAACTGGATCGTCTGCCAGACCGGTTCGAGCAGCAGGGACGCGAGCGTCAGGGCGGCCAGTACGAGAAGCTTCTTGTTGCTCAGGTGCTGCGTCCAGGCTGTCGCCGGGAGCGCCGCCCGCCAGATCGCCGCGATGCAGAGCACGGAGATCGTCGTCCAGACCACCAGGGCGACACCCCACGGCACCGCGGCCAGCGGGACCATCGCGATCGCCGCGAACGGCGGGTAGGTGAACGGCAGCCCCGAACCGGGCAGCTGCGCGTCGTATAAGGACGCCCGGTCGAGCAGCACCGAGCCGCCCATCCGGTACACGCGAAGGTCGATCATGCCGTCGAACAGCCCGTACGCCCAGGCGCCGAGGGCAACGAACGCGGCGCAGCCGAGCACGGCCACGACGATCCAGCGGCGGTCGGTGCGGTGGATCTCGGTGGAGGTCGCGGTCACGTGAGGTCGACTCCGAACAGCGCTTCCAGCTCGCGCAAGGTGTCGTCGTACGCGGTGTGGTGGATCGCGGTCATGCCGAGCGCGCGGGCGGCCTCGACGTTGGCCTCGAGGTCGTCGACGAACACGCACTCGGCCGGCTCGAGGCCGACCCGCTCCGCGGCCAGCAGGAAGATCTCGGGCTCCGGCTTGCGCAGCCCGACCTCGCCGGAGATCACCAGGTCGTCGAACATGCCTTCCCAGGTGTCTCTTGGATAGGTGTTGCCCCAGGAGTTGGACAGCAGCGCGGTCTTGATGCCGTGGCCTTTCGCCCGTCGTACCAGGGCGGTCATCCGGGGCTCGTGCTCGAAGTGCGCGAACATCCGCTCGATCAGCCCTTCGGCCTTCAACGGCTGCCCGTCCCGCGTCACCAGCAACGCCGCGAGCTTCCGCTCGAAGTCCGGTACGGCGATCTGCCCACGCTCGAGCGCGTGGATCGGGTTGACCTCGGCCTCGACCGGATCGGCCCCCAGCCACTCGACGACCGCCGTGAAGTAGGCGTCGAAGTCGAGGTTGTCCAACTCGGCCCACCGCCCGAGCGCAACGTCCAGCCCAGAGGTCAGCACGCCACCCCAATCGACCAGCAGCCCCCGCAACACCTTGTCGTCAGACATGCGCGCAAGACTACTCACGCTGACACGTCAGCCCGGCTCCCCCCTGGCGACGCGGATCCGCCGTACCGGCTGAAGGGCCTCGGCGACCTGGGGCCGCTCGGTGGTGACCTTGACCGCCCTGACTCTGCCGCTTGCTTCTCAGCGCCGCAGACCACCCCAGCCCACGCCAACCTCCCCGGCGCCACACGACGACCCCGGCGTCCACATCAGTTGGCGTACTCCACCGTGACGTCGCCCGAGGAAGTCTTCGCCGTGATCGTCCGGGTCGCCGCCGGATCCGTCCTCAGGTCGGTGTGCTCGTCCCCCGACGACGTGTCGGTGTCGACCTTGTACGTCTCCGCCCCCGCCGGAACCACCACCGTGACATCCCCCGAGGTCCCCTGCGCCCGAACCTCGACGGGCGCCGAGGCGAACGTCAGCTCGACCTTCCCCGACGTCGTCTTCCCGTGCACCTTCGTCGCCGTCAGCGCCGTCCCCTCGATGTCCCCCGAGGTGGCATCCAGCGTGAGCTCCCCACCCGCGCCGTGCACCTCGATGTCCCCCGAGGTCGTCTTCAGCTTCCCGACCTCGGCGACGTCCGACACCTTGATCGTCCCGCTGGTGTTGTCGACCGAGACCTCGAGATCCTTCGGCACCGTGATCACGTAGTCGGTATCGCACCCGAACGACAGGAAGCTGCACCCGTTCGACTTCAGCTCGAGCTTGCCGTCGCGGTACCTCTCGTCCGGATCACTCCCGAACACGGTCTTCTTGAACTTCCGCTCGACCTGGATCTCCCGCACGTCGCCCGCCACCACCTCGACGTCCGACGACTTGCTCACCACCGTCAACGAGGTCCCCTGCACCGGGTAACTGTCCTGCGTCGCCTTGGCCCCCTCGGTCAGGTTCGTCAGCGCCCAGTACGCACCCCCGAGAATCAGCGCCACAGAAATCGCGATCCCGAACCGCCGCTCAGGAGTCATAGCCCCACTCGACCGACCCTGCACCTCGGACATCGCACTCCCCTAGCTACTCCCTCGCTGACCCCCTCACCCTGGCACACCCCCCGGCTCGTGTCGGTGGGGTTTTCCCCCGGAAACCACCTCAATCCGCCCCTGATTCCCCCTGCCCCCACCCCGAGCCCCAGCCGCACCACGCGTCCCCCGCCACCGCGCCGCGCCCTGCCGCGCGGCCCTCCCCTCCCCGCCGCACCCGCCGCACCCGCCGCGGCCCGGCCCGGCCCTGCCCTCGCCTGGTCTGCCCTGCCCTGCCCTTGCCTGCCCTGGCCTGGCCTGCCACTCAGGCTCCATCCGGCTGAGCCGCCGACGCCCACCACGGTCCAACCTCCTCCAGCAGGCCGAATACCCGGCGTGTCGCCCCACATCAGCAGGTTGATCAGTGGTGCACGTCGCCATCCACACCCGCCCACCCGCAGCCCTGGCCCCGAGTCCGAACCCAGCACACCCGCCCCCGCGCACAGGCCGCCCCTGGCCCTCTCGCCTAGCAACCACCCGCCGAACCCACCCGGTACGCCGCCCTCGCCCACCCATCTGCCGACGCCGGGACTGCCACCCCCACGCACGCCCCAGCAAGCCCGCACCACCGCCCAAGGCTCCCCGAGCACGCGGCACCCGACACCCGGTTGGGCGGCGGGGCCGGGTGGCGGGCGGCGTGGTCGGCGGTCGGTGCGGGCCGTGGGTCGGTGCGGGCCGTGGATCGGTGCGGGCCGTGGATCGGTGCGGTCGGCGGACGCTGCAGGCCGCGGTCGACTGGCGGCGGTCGGCTGGCGCATGCCCGCCGCGGCGCTGGCACCCGGCCGTCGGCGGGCGGCGGGAGGCGAGGCGGGCGGCGGTGTGATCGGCGGGCGGTGCGGGCCGCGGGCGACCGGCGGCGGTCGGCGGGACCGGGCGGTGTCGTCGGCGGGCGGCGTGGCCGGCGGCGGCGCTGGCCGCGGGCTACCGGCGGCGGTCGGCGGGGACGGGCGGTGTGGTCGGCGGTCGGCGGGGACGGGCGGCGGTGCGGGCCGCGGGCGACCGGCGGCGGTCGGCGGGGACGGGCGGCGTGGCCGGCGGCGGCGCGGCCGGCGGCGGCGCGGGCCGCGGGCGACTGGCGGCGGTCGGCGGGGACGGGCGGTGTGGTCGGCGGGCGGCGGGGACGGGCGGCGTGGTCGGTGGGCGGCGTGGGCGGCGGCGGTGCGGGCCGCGGGCGACGGCGGTGGCCGGCGGGGACGGGCGGTGTGGTCGGCGGGCGGCGTGGCCGGCGGCGGCGTGGCCGGCGGCGGCGCGGGCCGCGGGCGACCGGCGGCGGGCGGTGCGGGCCGCGAGCGACCGGCGGCGGGCGGCGGGACCGGGCGGTGTCGTCGGCGGGCGGCGTGGCCGGCGGCGGCGCTGGCCGCGGGCGACCGGCGGCGGGCGGTGGTCGGCGGGGACGGGCGGTGTCGTCGGCGGACGGCGTGGCCGGCGGCGGCGCGGGCCGCGGGCGACCGGCGGCGGGCGACTGGGCGGATGCCCGCCGCGGCGCTGGCATCCGGCACCTGCCGCTCCCGACCACCCACGGTGTGCCTTGGCCACCACCCGCCGCGGCGCCCTGGACCTGCCCTCGCGGACGGCCGCCGGCCCGGCAACACCGCATGGCCGGGTGCTGCCCTCGCATCGCCAGGTACTGCCGCTGGTCATCGGCGAAGGACCTCCCGCCCCCGACGAGTACCTCACCTAGCTCAGGTGGTCCTTCTCCACCCCCGCCGCCAGCTGCTGGAAGGCCTTGCGGAGTTTGCTGGACTTGGCTGTTTCGAGCAGGCTTCGCCCGTGGGTCAAGGCTGCGTCCGACGCCGCCAGGTCGAACGGAAGCAACGCCGCCGGCTCCACCCCGGCGTACTGGTTGAGGGCCTCAGCAACAGCATCCGACGGCGAACTCCCGAGCGAACCCGAGCGCACCCGGTTCACCACCACGCGGGTCGTTGCCGACGGCACCATCGCGCGGAGTTCGTGCAGGGAGCGGATCAGGCGGGTCAGCCCGACCGGGTCCGCCGTACCGACGACGATCACCTCGTCGGCTTCCTCCAGGGTCGCGAGGGTCGCGCCGTTCCGTCGTGGTGCGAGCGTGTCGAACGAGATCTCCTCGTCGCTCTCGATGCAGAAGCTGACATCGACCACCGTGCACGGCGCCAACTGCCGCGCCGTCGACCACACCGATTCCAGCGCCGTCGGACGCAACTCCGTCCACCGATCGGCGCGGCTCAGCCCCGTCAGCACCAGCAAGTAATCCGCAACCCCGCGCGCATGCCGAGCCAGCAGCTCGACGTCAAGCGCCCCACTCCCAGCCGACCGCGCCGCCGCGGCCAGCCCCGAGGTCTCGTCGAGAATCCCGAGCATCTGCGCCACCGACCCGCCGTACACATCGGCATCGGCCAGCAGCGTGGGAATCTGCCGCGCCGACAACTCACTCGCCAGCCCAACCGCGACCGTGCTCCGACCCGGCGCACCGGTCGGCCCCCACACGGCGAGCAGCCTCCCCTTCCCCGACGGGTCGTAGTGCCGCTCGGGCGGCGTCGTCCCCGGCGGCACCGGCACAAACCCGCCCGCGAAATGCGACACCGTCGTCGGCGGCCCCGAGTCGACCGCATCGGTGATCGCGCGCCCGAGATCCTCACCGCTGACATCGGCCGGCAGGATCCGCTCGATCCCCATCCGCGCCAGCCGATCCTCGGCGCCACTCGGCTCACCGTTGTCGGACGGATCCACCAGCGCCAGTACGACGATCCGCCGCGCGTGCAGCGCGGCCACCGCGTCCGACGTCAGCCGCGGCAGGTCCTCCGCCAAGAGCACGGCCCGAGCCTGCCCACTCGCCGCCGCGGCCATTACGTCAGCAATGTCCACGCACCGCCGCACGATCCGGATCCCCGGCGCCTGCTCGGCCCGCCGTACGACGTCCGCCTCCCAGGGCGCACCGGTCACCGCCAGCAGCACAGGAACAGCCATCAACACCCCCACCCAACAAGAGCCGCATCGCCAAGCGCCGGCGAACCCACCAAACGCGGCCCAGTACGCCGGCTGCCGTTGCCCATCGCACCCACCAGCGCCCTCGCCGCGTACGGACCGCTCACCCCAGTCGCCAGCGACCCCGGCGTACCAGCGCCAGCTCGCCGGATACTCAGCTCGTCCATCAGCGCCCCCGCCGTACCAGGACTGGCTCGCCGGCACTCATCGCGGCAAGCGCAGCAGGAAGTTTGGGGAGGTCAGCCGGGTCCAGCCCGATCAGGACCTGCCGTCGCGCCGACCCGCCGGAGACCCCCTTGACCGCGTCGACCTGACTGACGCGGACGGTCTCCCAGAGCTTCCGGGCCGGTTGAGCCGTGTCCTTGGGGACCACCCAGATGTCCACCTGATCACCGGCCGCGGTGTCAGTAGGCAGACGCCCGGTGGCGATCGCGAGCGGCAGCTCGGTGCGATCGTTGTCGGTCTGGGTGACCGCCGCCTGGCGCGGGACGAACTCGCCGGCCTTCACCGCGCGGACCACCACCAACCCTTGCAGGTTGGCGTCGGCCGCGACGTACTGACCGGCGGCGTCGCTGCTCGTGAAGCGGACCCGAACAGTGGTCAGGTCCCCCGAGGTCAGCTTCGTGCCGGCCGGCAGGTCGCGGTCGGCGGCCCAGATCGTCGTGGTGTCGTCGGCGGACGACAGCAGCTTGGCGCCGGCCAGCGCGGTGATCGCGACCAGCAGCACGCCGAGGACGAGCCGACCGTCCTTCCACCGGGCTCGGCGGTTGCGCTGCGGCGGGGCCGAAGGCACCGCGAACCCGCTGCGAACTGGACTCTGCACCACGTCTGACTCTTTCCTGTCACCTGTCGGTCGCGCTCCGGAACCGCCCATTCTGCCAACTCCGTCGCCCTGCGTGCTTTCGGTTGTCCACAGCGTCGCGACGCCCGAGTTGCCTGGGGACAAACTCAATCGTCCAGGGGCCAACCGTGGCAAACTAATGAAACGGGAACTGCAGGAAGTTGCAGTTCCCACCCCCACGTCGATCAGCGAAAGGGCGTCAGGACGTATGCCGGCACCGCGCTTCCTCCAGCTCTCCGACGTCGCCGAGGTCCTGAACATCTCGGCCAACCAGGTCTACGCCCTGGTCCGCCGCGGCGACATCCCCGCCGTGAAGATCGGCGGCCGGGGCCAGTGGCGCGTCGAGGCCACCGAGCTGGAGAAGTACATCGAGCGGCTCTACACCGAGACCCGCCAGTTCATCACCAGCCACCCGTTCGGCGAGGAAGCCGAGCAGTCCGAGGACGTCCACCAGTAGCCCGGGGATCAGGGCCGGGCCGACGATGCCGCGGTCGTGGGCGCGGTCTCGGTGAGGTTCTTCACCGGGATGGTCAGGTCGTGGCTGCTGCCGTCGGAGAGCTTCAGCGTCAGCGGCACCTCGTCGTCGCCGTCCTGGTGGCCGGCACGCCCGCCGCGCGTCAGCGGCGGCGGAGGGCCGAGAGGGCCTGGGTGGGGACCAGGCGGGTGTTGTAGACCTCGGTACGACGGCGAGGCGCGTCCAGCGGATGCTCGGCGACCTCGATGAAATCGGCGCCGACGCGGTCGATCGTGCCGGTGATCGGGTGCGCGTGAGGACCCGCGCAGAACAGCGTCACCGGGGAACGGTCGCGGGCGATCCCGCGGAGCAGGTGGGCTAGGCCGAGCTTGGCGGCGACGGCGCCTTCGGCCGGTTCCGCCCAGGGGCCGAGGCCGTGGACCGACGTCAGGGCCTCGACAGGGATCAGCCATTCCTCGAAGCGTTCGGCCTCCAGGAGCACGCAGTCCTTGCCAACGCGGACCAGTTCGCCCTGAACCGGCTCGGCGTGCGTCAGCTCGACCCGCACGATCGTGCCGACCGCTCCGCGCAGCCGGTCGAGCAGCGTGATCTTGCCGACCTCGGCCCGGATCCGCTCGGCGACCTCGCCGTACAGGTCACCGTCCTGGAGCGCCGCGAACTGCGACTCCAGGTCCTCGAACAGAGCATCCAGACGCATGCGCTCGAACCTACCCGCTCGAGCGCTCACCAGCACTCTCCGTGCTCGATGACCACTCTCCGTCGCTACCGGGCACGCTTTCGACTTGCCAAACCCTGCTGAGAGCGGTCTATATTGGTCAAGCCAAGGCAAACTAACGCAAACGCATAGATCGAGGGCGAAAGTAGATGAACGCGATGATCCGGGGACTCAAGGCGCTGATCGCGCTGGGTGCGCTCACGGGCGCCGGCTTCGCCCTGCGCTGGGTGACCGCCGGAGCCATGGCTGAGGCCTCGACGCGGGACCTGATCTCGATGGCGTTCGTCGCGGTCGCCGCGGTCGCCTGGACGGCGTACGCGTGGTTGCTGCTCGCCGTCCTCGCGACGGTGCTCGAGCAGGCGCCCGGCGTACTGGGTCGCGCTGGGGCCGCCCTGGCCGGACGGATCACCTCGCAGACCTCGCGGACGCTGCTCCGCTCGGCGCTCGGAGTTGCGGCCGTCACTCCGCTGACCATCGGCGTCGCACACGCGTCGCCGGCCAACCCGCCGCAGCACACGACGACCTCCGGTGCCGCCTGGCGCGCGACTGAGCCTTCGTCGACTGTCCGCCTCGACCAGCCGATCTCACCGAACGAGTGGCGGCTCACGGAGAAGCCCTCGACGATCCGCCTGACCGACCCGCCGGTTCAGAGCGCGGGCCGTCCGCAGTACGAGCCGAGCTCGAAGCTTGAGATCGGCAAGCCGAGCGCGAAGGCCGGTACGACGCGGCCCGACGGTCCGGCGACTCCCGGTCCGAGCGATTCGTCGACTACTCGTACGGGCGATCGGCCAGGCGGTGAAGGTGTCGCGCGACCGGGTGACCAGGCGTCGTCCCTGCCCGGTGAGCAGGCATCGGCCGGGCCGGGCGAGCAGGCGGCTTCCCGGCCGGGTGAGTCGGCGACGTCCCGGCCGGGTGAGTCGGCCGGCACACGGTCCGGAGCGGGGACGGGTCGGGTCGGCGAGCAGGCCGAGGCTCAGGCCGGCGACCAGTTGGCTGGTGAAGCCGGTACGACGCTGCCCGGTTCGACTCGGCGCGGAGACGCAGCTTCAGACCTGTCCGGGGACCCGGTTGCTGGTCAGCGGACCGACGGGCTCGGCCGGAGCGAGCACCCGCCGACGACCAACCCGGGTGGACCGGCGCGCGCCGGCGATCCGACGGCGACTCAGCCCGGCGGCCCGGCCAGGGCTGGTGAGTCGGGAACGACCCAGCCGGGCGGAACCGCTCGGGCTGGCGAGCCGGGAACAACTCGGCCCGGCGGAACCGCTCGGACCGGTGAGCCGGGAACAACTCGGCTCGGTGGAACCGCTCGGACCGGTGAGCCGGTTGGGCCTCGGGCTGGTGAGCCCGGCATTCGGGTGCCGGACCGGCCCACCGACGGAGCGCCGGTTCGGTACACGGATCTCGAAAGCGGTCGGCACGTCGTACTGCGCGGTGAGTCGCTCTGGTCCATCGCCGCCGCCGAACTCGGCGCCGGCGCTTCGGAATCCGCGATCGCCGCCCGCTGGCCGCACTGGTACGCCGCGAACCGCGCAGTGATCGGTCCAGACCCCGATCTGCTCCTCCCCGGCCAGGTACTCCAGTCGCCGGCCTCCCTCGACCGTCCCGTGCCGCAGACCCCTCAGGAGAAGTGACATGACTACCCGACGAAACCTCACCGCCGTCCCCCAGACCTCCACCTCCCAGGACCAGGCGCCGACGGTCAGCGTCGACGATGCACCCACGAGGGGCGGCGTCCTGGCAGAGCGCAACGCGCCGCAGACCTATCCGACCGGCGCAACCGCGCTCCGGAAGCCGCAGGAGGTTGTGCCGACCCAGGGCGCTTTGGCGCTGCAGTACGAGGCCGACGAGGAGCTGGCCGCTCCTGCCCGGCCGACGCTGCGGCTGGTACCGGTCAGCCCTGCGCTGCCGGATGTCCGCATGTGGGCGACCCTGCTGGCCCAGGCGATCGCCGAGACCATCGGCGGGGACCGGCCGGTCAGCCAGCTGACCCGCTGGACGGACACTGCCGTGTACGTCGACGTGCACCGCCGGGTGCGCCTGCTCGGACTGACAACCACCGCCGGAAAGCGGGCGACGAAGGAGCGCAGCTCAGTCCGCTCGGTCCACGTCTGCCGCCCCGAGGACGGCGTAGCCGAGGTAGCCGCCCACCTCCGCACCAGCGGCCGCTCCCGAGCAATGGCCCTACGCCTGGAGATCCGCCGAGGCCGCTGGGTCTGCACCGCCCTGGAACTCGGCTGAGGCTGCGGGCTCGGGCGACGGCTCGGCCTGCGGCCCAGCCGTCGGGACCAGGGCGAGCCAGCCCTGCGTCCGCGGTTGAGCGGACCAGCTAAGACCCAACAGCCAAACCCGAGATGCTGATCTGTCTACTGGCCGGGCACTGGCCCGGCGAGTAGACAGACCGCCGGGTCAACCTCAAGCAGATCGGCTGACCCGCCTCATGCCATGCAACCGGAGCTGACACGGCGCCGACGACGATGCTCGGAGGCGCCGCTCGCTGATGCAGGCTCGGTTGCACAACCCGCAAGCCCTGGTGGCCCGGTGGCCCGGGCCGAGTGCGAGTCGGCCGAGCATCGGCGGCTCGAGCCCAGCAGCTCGGCAGACTCAGTCCGTGGCACGTAGCCCGAACTGGCGTAGCCGACTTGGGGGCGCAGCTCAGCTGATGCAACTCGGTCTACACAGCCCGACCGATGCGGGCCCATGGCCCGTCCGGCGTACGCGGCCCGGGCGTGAACCAGCCGCGCACCGGAGGCTAGGTGCTGGCGGTCGTGTTCGCGGTGCCCGGCGGGCGTCGCGGTGGTGGTAGGCGTCGCGGTGGTGGTGGTAGGCAATCGCTGTGGTGGTGTTAGGCAATCGCGGTGGTGGTGATCACGGTGGTCGAGGCGAAAGGAGGAGGTGGAGGTGATTGTTGCGGTAGCGGTGGTGCTGCCTGCGGGGAGTTGGGGACTTGGGTGCCACTGCAGATGGCGTGGGGTTGGTGCGCGGCGGCTCTGGCGCCAGGGCGGGTCGGGGGCGGGCGCAGGGATGGGTCGGGGCGGGCGCCGGGCCCACGGGGTCCGGGTGCACCGCGCGGTCATCGGGAGGGTGGGTGGAATGCGGGGGCGCTGGATGGTGGTCGGGCGTGCAGGTGCGTGAGGGCCGGGGCGGTAGGAGTAGATGGCAGGGCTGGGAGGGGGGCACAGCTTTCGAGGGGCGTCAGAGCGGTCGGTTGGTGTTGGGTCCCGTATTCGCGTTCTGGGCTACTTGTCTTGCTGGTTGGATGAGTGGGGTGAGTGAGCAACCAGCGTTCCGTACGTCGCTGCGGCACAATCCGTTGAACGCGGTTACCGCTTCGGTTGAGCGGGTGACGGATGTGGGTGGCAGGACGGTCATCCGCAAGGAGCTTCGCGAGCCGGGGGCGGGAGGCGAAGGACCTGACCGGGGCGATGAGCGGGCGGCCTCTTGGGTGGGGTCGGTGGAGCCTCGGCACTGGAATTACTGGCGGCGGGAAGTTGAGGTTTACCGGGACGGCGGGCTGCGGGAGCGGTTGCGGGAGGCTGGGCTCTGGCTGCCGGAGGCTGAGATCGATGAGTACGACGGTGGGGCGGTGTTGTGGCTGGAGGACGTCGTCGGTACGCCGGGGACCGGGTTCTCGTTGGGGGATCATGGGGCGGTCGCGCGGGCGTGTGGGCGGTGGCAGGCTCGGCCGAGTGAGGCGGTTGGGTGGACGTCGGTGGGGTTCTTGCGGGACTACTCGACCAGCCGGGTGGTTCCGTGGGGGCTGCTGGACGACGATGACGCGTGGGGTCGGCCGTTGGTGGCGGAGCACTGGCCGGAGGGGCTGCGGGAGAAGTGGGGCCAGCTTGTTGCCGAGCGCAACAGTCTTCTGACGCTGGTCGAAGGGCTGCCGCGGCGGCGGTGTCATTTGGATCTCTGGGTGAGCAACTTGATTCGCCGGCCGGGTGGGGAGATCGCCTTGCTGGACTGGGCGTTCACGGGGGACGGCGCGCTGGGTGAGGATCTCGGCAATCACATCCCGGATGCCGTGTTCGATCTGTTCTGGCCGGCGGAGCGGATCCAGGAGTTGGCCGAGACCTGCATCGATGAGTACCTCGACGGGCTGCGCGAAGGTGGATGGAGCGGTGCGGCCGATCAGGTGCGGCTGGCGGTGATGGCGTCGGGGGTGAAGTACGCCTGGTTGCTGCCGGCGCTGCTGGGGCAGGCGGGGGACGCGGCTCATCGCGCGTACCACCAGCAGGCCGACAGTCGGCAGCTCTTCCAGCAGAGGGGTTTGGCGCTGGAGTTCGTTGCTGACTGGTGTTTGGAGGCGCTCAGTTCAGTACGACGGTGAAGCCGCCGGGGAGGACTTCTGCTCGGCCGTTCGCTGGTCGGCGGGAGTGGAGCTGGCCGGAGGACGTGTACGAGTAGGCGGTTCCGCGGCGGGTGACCTGGACCGTGCGGGGGTGGCGGTCGACGCTGACCAGGAGTTCGTTGGTGCCGAGTTGGAGTTTGCTGATCAGTGGGAGCAGGAGGAGGGCGTCGACGCGGACGTTGGGGCCGGTTGACGAGGCGGTGAGGGTCGTGGCGGCTGCGGGGAGCAGCCCGACGCCCACGGGGAGCAGAGCGCCGGGGGCGGCCGAGACTCCCTGGGGGCCGCCGGAGCCGTGGCGGATCACGCCGCCGGTGGACCATGCGCTCGTACCGGCTGAGCGGTCGGGGACGAGGTCGACGACCGGGAGCACGAGGCGCCCTTCGGTGGACGGTGGAAGGGTCCAGACGGCTCGGGAGCCGGCGGGGAGGGCGACGTAGGAGCCGTTGCTCCATTGGGATTCGCCGGTCCAGGCCGATGGTGGGGTGACGACCGTGGCTCCGGAGGTGAGTTGGGCGGACTCGGCCTCGACCACCTGCAGGCCTGAGAGGACTCGTCCACCCGAAGCCGAGCCGGGAGCGGAGCCAGAGGCAGCAGTCGACATCCCAGCGGTCGCCAGTGCTTGGGCCTGGCGGGCGACAGCGGGATTCGCGTCCAGCGCGAGCATCGAGAGCAGTCCGTGGATGGTGGACTCGGCGCCGGAGTTGCGGTTGATGACGCCGTCGCCGGAGATGCCGTCGTACGTGCGGCCGGTGGCAACGTCGTACGCCGGTTCACCCGCGTGGTTGGCGCCGAAGTACCAGGCGGCGACGAACGCGGCGACCTGGCGCAGGCCGGGGCGGTTGCCGGCTGAGGCTACGCCGAGCAGGCCTTGCAGGCGGGCGTCGACGCCGTACGCGATCTGCGTGCGGTCGATGGGCGCCGGCAGCCAGCCGTTGTCCGGGCCGCCTGCCGTCAGCAGCAGTGGGGTGAAGCCGGCGGTGTCGCCGATGGCCGGGGTGAGTAGGCGCGGGTTGTGCAGGGTGGTGGAGGCTTCGGCGAGTGCGGACGGCATCTGGGCGCCCCAGGCGTGCCAGTTGGAGATCGACTCGCCCCACGGGAGCAGTGCGCGGAAGGGCCACTCGCGGATGCCACCGGCGTCCATGGCGGCAATGGCCTCGGCGAAGCGGGCGAGAGAGCGGCGGGCTCGGGCTGCGCCCGCTCCTGCTCGGACGTACGCGCTCAGCCCCAGCACAGCCTCCGCGGTGGCATCGGCGCCCGCGACGATGAGCCAGGCGGGGACCCGGCGGCCGTCGACGATGTTCCAGGTGCCGTACTTGACCAGCACCTGGCGGTCGAGGGCGTCGAGGGCCAACTCCATGCGGGTGCGGAGGAAGCGCGCGAACGCGGGGTCGACTCGCTCAAAGGTCTCGTAGCCCTCTCCCAGCGCCCAGACCGTCCGGGCCAGCCAGTACGACGGCCCGCTGTCCGACGGGTCCGGCAGTTCGACCGGCTCGGCGCTCGGGTTGAGGGTGCCGTCCGGCTGCATCCAGAGCACCACGTTGCCGGCGTTGGCGCCGCTGGTGGTCTGCAGATAGGTCAGCCCGCGCAACAACCCGTACGCCGCCGAGCGGCTGTGGGCGTCGCGGTGGGCGCGGTAGTGGCGCAGGTAGACGACGGCCGCGCGGGCGAGGTCGTCGGCGTTGAAGGCGCCTTGGGCGTAGGTGTCGGTGGCGGCGTCGTACGGGCCGCCGCCGATCCGGGCGTAGGTGCCGTCGGCGCGGCGGTCGGCGTACGTCCAGAGGACGCCGAGCGGGCCGGAGCCGTAGGTCGAGTGGTTCGGGGTTGCAGGAGGCGTCACCTCGTCACCCAAGTAGTCGAGGTGACTGAGGTTGGCGCGCTGGTACTTGGAAGGTGAGGAGGTGACGGTCCCACCAGCAGCCGTTGCCGTGGGCAACCCAGCGGCCAGTGCGAGCGATCCGCCGAGAACCGCACGCCGAGAGACCCCATGCCCGGTCTCCGTACGCCGTGAGCCCGTCATGAGAGCCGGTCCAAACGAGCGACGCCGATCGCGGCGTCGGCCATGCCGTAGAAGACGTAGTGCACGCCGTCCACCTCCTCGATCGCGGTCGGGAAGACGACGTTGCCGACCGTCCCGATCCGCTCTTCCTCGGTCTCCGGGACCAGGATCGGCTCCACGGTCCGGTCCAGAACCTTCGTCACGTCCTCGAACGACAGCAGCAGCGCACCCGCCGCGTAGCTGACCTTCTGCGTCGTGGGATCGAAGCCCTTCGGCTGCTCCCCCGTCACCCCGTGGTGGATCACGAGCCAGCCCTCGGGCACCCGCAGCGGCGCGGGGCCGGCGCCGATCTTCAAGGCCTCGAAGGGATGCTCGGACATGGCGACCAACCGGTGATGCCGCAGGTGCACCAGGTTCTCCAGCCCTCGCTCGACCTCGGAGACGGGCACGAACGACACCCAGATCCCCGGCCGGTCGTCGGTCACGCCGGCGGGCAGGTGCACGCCCTCGCCGTCGCGGAACCAGCCCAGGTCCCACATCGGCCGGTGCAGCATCGCGTACGACGGTTCGCCGTCCGGCCCCGGCACGGGCTCGGGGAAGAACACCGTGTCCTTGTTCGGGAACAGGTTCAGATCCGTGTCCAGCGCGGCCTCGTACTCGAAGTGCAGCGGCCCGAGCCGCGTCCAGGTCCGCAGGTCGTCCGACACCGCGAGCGCCGGCTTCGGCCCGAGCGGCCCGTACGCGACGTACGTCATCACGTGCTTGCCCAGCGACGGGATCCACGTCACCCGCGGGTCCTCGACGCCGGCGTTGTTCAGGCCGCGCTCCCAGCCCTCGTCGGGCGCCAGGACGACACCTTCGCGGGAGACCCCGACAGGAACACCGTCAGTCAACGCGACGCGGGCCAGCCCGACCCGGGAAACATTGCCCGGAGCAACCAATCGCGGCAGCAGGTACAACGTGCCGTCAGGCGTGTGCCCGGAGGCCGGGTTCAGTACACCCTCGGACTCCAGCTCGTTGCCCGGCTCGGGCGTCATCACGACACCGACCCGCGTCAGTGTGTAGGGAACAGTCACAGCAAAACCCTTTCGAAATCAGCCCTTGACCCCGGACTCGAGGCTGGAGGAGATGAATCGGCGCTGGAAGATCACGAACAGCGCGACGGCCGGCGCGGCCAGGACACAGGCCCCGGCCAGGACGGCGCCGAACGGGTTCGCGGCCCGCGCCGACACAGTGGTCAGGTAGTTGGACAGCGAGACCGCGAGTGGCTGCAGGTCCTGCTGCTTGGTGATCAGGAACGGCCAGAGGAACTCGTTCCACGGACCGATGAAGGTCAGCAGTACGCCGGTCAGCAGCGCCGGCTTGACCAACGGGATCGCGACCCGCCACAGGATGGCGAGCTCACCGGCGCCGTCGATCCGGGCCGCGTCGAACAGCTCCTGCGGCAGCTGCAGGAAGTACTGCCGGAAGACGAACACCGCGGTCGAGTTGATCGCGAACGGCAGGATCATGCCGAGGTAGGAGTCGGCCAGCCCGTAGCTGCGCACGATCATCACGTACAGCGGGATCGTGAGCAGCTGGAACGGGACCACCTGGACCAGCAGCACCAGGTTGAACACCGCGCCCCGGCCGCGGAACTGCAGCCGCGCCAGCGCGTAGCCCGCCAGTACGCCGAACACGAGCGTGCCCAGAATGACCCCACCGGTGAAGATCCCCGAGTTCAGCAGGGACCGCCCGAGGTTGATCGCCGCGTTGATCTCGGCGTAGTTGTGCCCGGTCAGGTTCCCCGGCGAGGGGAACGCGCCGCCGACCGACGGATCCGGCTCGGCCTGCAGGCTGCCGACGAGCATGTAGTAGAAGGGGAACAGGAAGACGAACGCCCCGACCAGCAGGCCCAGAAACTTCCACGGGCTCTTCACCTAGTTCTCCCTCCCGACGAAGCGTCGTTCGACCAGCGCCAGAATCAGTACGCCGACCACGAGCAGCACCCCGATCGCGGCCCCGATGTCGGGGTTGCCCTGCTCGATTCCGCGCTGGTACATGATCAGGACCGGCGACGCCGACGCGCCGTCTGGACCGCCGCCACCGGTCAGCAGGTACGGCTCGGTGAACAGGTTCGCCCCGGTCACGGTCGCCAGCAGGACGACGAGCGTCGTGGCCGGCCGGACCCCCGGCACGGTCACGTTCCAGAACGACTTGATCCGCCCGGCGCCGTCCATCGACGCCGCCTCGTACAGGTCCTTCGACACGTTCTGCAGCGCGGCCAGGTAGAGCAGGATGAAGAACCCGAGCTGTTTCCAGGTCACGTAGATCGCGACCGTCGGCATCGCCAGGTTCGAGTTGACCAGCCAGGACGGATCAGGCGCGAGCGGCCCGAGCACGGAGTTCACCAGGCCGTTGGAGTTGAACAGGAACAGCCAGACGCCGACCACCGCGACGCTCGCCGTCACATAGGGGACGTAGTAACTGACCCGGAAGAACCCGCGCCACCGCACAGCCCCGTTGAGCGCGTACGCCAGCAGCAGCGACAGCACCACGGTCAGCGGCACGTTGATCAGCAGGAAGATGCCGACGTTGACGAACGAGCGCCGGACCGCCGGGTCCGACAGCATGGTCGCGTAGTTCTCGAACCCGACGAACGGCCGCTCCACGATCGCGCCGGGCGCGGTGAAGAAGTAGTCGTGGAACGACATGTACACGGCGAACCCGAGCGGGTAGGCGAAGACCGCCGCCAGGAAGACCACGTACGGGGTGACGAACAACGACCCGATCGGCTGTTTGCCGAGGACCTTGCCCAGCACCCCGGTACGCTTGCTCATGACTGCTTGGCGAGCTGATCGACCTTCTGGACGGCGCCGTCGAGGGCCGCGCCCGGGTCTTCCTGGCCGAAGATCACGGACTTGGAGTACGCGTCACGGAAGGTCTGCCAGATCGTGATCGAGTTCGGCACGTTCGGGACCTCGACCGTGCGGGCCGCCTGGTCGGCGAACTGCTGGTAGTCCGGGTTCTTCTGGAAGTACTCCGGGTACGCCGTGGCGACCGCGTCGCGCAGCGGCATCTGGCCGGTGGCCTCCAGCAACTTGCCGTCCTGCTCCTTGCTGGTGGCGAACTTCAGCACCTCCCACGCCGTCCCGCGGTTCTTGCAGGCGGAGTACATCGCGACGTTCTTCGCGTCGCTGAACGTGTACGTCTCGTTCGCGGGCTTGCCGGCCGACGTCGGCACCGGGACGGCGCCCCACTCGACCTTGCCCTTGTACGTCGCGACCGCCCACGGGCCGACGATCGCCATCGCGGCGGTGCCGTCGACGAACGAGTCGCCGGTGTACTTCTCCTGCGAGGCCAGCTTGTCGGCGTACATGGTCCGCCAGAACCCCGCGACCTTCTTGCCCTCGTCCGAGGCGAACTGCGCCTTGCCGTCGGCCACCAGTTGCTTGCCGCCGGACTCGGCCGCGAACAACGGGTAGAAGTCGAACCAGGACTGGTAGAACTCGTTGCTCGGCGCCGGGTAGATCGCGAACTTCGCGGCCTTGGCGGCGACCAGCTTGCGCGACGTGGCCAGGAACTCGTCGTACGTCGCCAGCGGCGGCTTCGTGGTGTCGATGCCCGCCTTGGCGAAGGCCTTCTTGTTGTAGAAGATCATCACCGGGTTGTCCTTCCAGGGCAGCTGGTAGTACTTGCCGTCCGTGGACCTGTACTGCTCGGCGACCTTGCCGGTGCGGCTCTCGACGTACTCCTTGCCGCCGTCGAAGCCGTCGAGCGCCACCAGGCCACCCTGCTTCTGGAACTGCGACACCGAGGCCGGCGAGGTGTTGAAGATCAGGCACGGCGCGTTGCCCGCCGTGATCGCGGCCCCGATCACTTCCTCGGAGCTCTTCCCGGTCGGGATCTCCTGCGCCGTGACCTTCTCCTCCGGATGCGCGGCGTTCCAGGCCGCCACCATCTGCTTGCCCCAGGCCACTTCCTCGGCGTTGTTCGACAACCAGACGGTGATCTCGCCCTTGGCCTGGGCGGCCGCGTCGGCATCACCTCCGCCGTCACTGCCGCCGCAGGCTGCGGCGACTCCGGTCAGCCCCAGCGCCAGCAGCGCCGCGGTCACCTTGCGTCGTTTCATGACTCCTCCAGACGTGCGGTCGAACGGCGTACGACGAGACGGGCCGGTGGGAGCTCCACGTCGGCCACGTCACCGGTCCCGTCGATGAGTTGGTTGAGGGTGTTCGCGGCGGCCTCGCCGAAGGCGTAGGGATCGGCGCGCACGGTGGTCAGGCCGGGGTGGACGAACTCGGCCAGCTCGCTGTCGTCGAAGCCCGCGACGCTCAGGTCGTCGGGCACGGTCAGCCCGGCCTGCTGCGCGGCGCCGAGCCCGGCGATCGCCATCCGGTCGTTGGCGTAGACGATCGCGGTCGGACGCTCCGGCAGTGCGAGCAGCCGCCGGGTCGCCTCGATCCCGCCGGCCGCGGTGAAGTCGCTGACCTCGAGACCGGCCGGCTCCAGCCCCGCGTCGGCCAGGGTCGCGACGAACGAGTCCGCCCGGGCGGTGGCATGGACGAACGTGGGCGGACCGGCGACGTGCGCGATCCGGCGGTGGCCGAGCGCGAGCAGGTGCTCGACGACCTCGACCGTGCCCGGACGGTCGTCGAGGCAGACTGCGGGGAACGGCGACGAGCCCTCCGGCCGGTTCAGCGTCACCGCGGGCAGGCCGAGCTCGCGGCACAGTTCGATCCGCGGGTCCTCGTGGCGAAGGTCGGACAGGAAGACCCCGTCGACCCGGCCGTCCTGCGCGAGCCGCCGGTACCCGGCCGCCTCGTCGTCGCCCGCGGTCACGACCTGCAGGACGAGCGCCTGCCCGCCGCGCGAGAGCACGCTCTCGACGCCCGCGATGAACGCCGGGAAGAACGGGTCGGACGACAGGACGGCGGGGTCCCGGGTGATCACCAGGCCGAGGGCGAACGCCTTCGAGACCGACAGCGACCGGGCCCGGTTGCTGGGCCGCCAGCCGAGCTCGTCGGCGGCCGCGAGAATCCGGTCGACGGTGGCCTGGGCCAGGCCGGGTCGCCCGTTCAGCGCGAACGAGACCGAGCCCTTGGAGACTCCGGCCCGGGCCGCCACGTCGGCGATCGTCGGTCGGTCCTTGACCACGCGGCGCTCCTCGATTGAGTGTTTAAACCGGTTTAAAGAGTCACTAAACCGGTCAAAACCCGCGCCGTCAAGGGCTCGCATCACATGTTCGGGAACGCACCGAAGACCCGCTTACGCGCATCTTTTTGCAGTTGGTGCTTGACGCTGCCGACCCGCGTTGCTCTACTGGCTCACCAAGCACCGGTTGCCGGTGCGACAGTGACGCACCCAGCCGGTAGCACTTTGGGAGTCCGGTTGTCAGGCGCCAGGGCTCGAGCCCGAGGCGGGGAAAGCGTCCGCGGGACCCGATGGAGAAATCGTGTCCGTGTACCGCCCCTTGCGGCGACAGTCGACCGCGCTCAAGCTGACGGCGTTCTGCACCGCCCTGCTGGTGCTCCTCGCCGTCGTCACCGTCCTCAACCGCACCCCTGCGGATGCCGCGCCCACCGTGGCCCTGCCGCCCCCCGGCGCCGGTTTCGACTACCAGATCGGCGACCCCTACACCCCACCGAACGGCGTCGAGGTGGTCAGCCGTGATCGCACGGCTTCCCCGGCCGCCGGTCTCTACAACGTCTGCTACGTCAACGCCTTCCAGGTCCAGCCCGGTGAACGCGACGAGTGGGACGACGACCTGCTGCTCCGTGACGCGGCCGGCAACCTGGTGATCGACGAGGACTGGGGCGAGCCGCTGCTCGACCTGCGGACCGACGACCAGCGCCGCCGGGTCGCCGCCAAGGTCAACGGCTGGATCGACGGCTGCGCCGACGACGGCTTCCAGGCCGTCGAGCCCGACAACTACGACTCCTTCGACCGGTCGAAGAACCTGCTGTCCACCGAGCACGCGAAGACCTACCTCAAGCTGCTCGCCGACCACGCGCACAGCCGCAACCTGGCGATCGCCCAGAAGAACACCGCCGAGCTGGCCGGCGACCGCGAGGAGGTCGGACTCGACTTCGCCGTCGCCGAGGAGTGCGGTGAGTGGGACGAGTGCGCCGACTTCGCGGACGCCTTCGACGACCACGTCCTCGTCGTCGAGTACACCGACGGCGGTCTGGCGACCGCCTGCGCCGGGTTCGCGGACCGGTTGAGCATCGTGCTCCGCGACGAGTTCGTGACCGCGCCCGGCTCCGGCGAGTACGTCCGCCGGACCTGCTGAAACCCCGTCAGGAGACCATCATGGTTGCACCATCGCGTCGTGACGTCCTGCGCGCGGCCGCCGTCCTGGCGGCCGCGGGCACCCTGGGCGGCTGTGGCAAGTCCGCTCCGGATTCCGCCGGCGGCCAGGTCACCGTCGACCTCTGGCACGGCCAGACCGAAACCGGTAAGAAGGCACTCGACGCGCTGGTGGCCGAGTTCAACCGGACCCATCCGGGCATCACCGTGGTCGGCGGTGGTGGCGGCGTGACGGCCGACAGCATGCTGCAGAAGGTCACCGCGGGGCTGGCGGCCGGGTCCTACCCGGACGTCGCGTACATCTTCGGCTCGGACCTGGCCAGCATCACCCGCAGCCCGCAGGTCGCCGACCTCACCGGGCAGCTCGAGCTCGACGCCGTGTGGCCGGCCGCCAAGGCCGCGATCACCGTGAAGGACAAGGTGCGCGCCGCGCCCGCCCTGCTCGACTCGCTCTGCGTCGTCTACAACAAGAAACTCTTCGCCGCCGCCGGCCTTCCGGCGCCGAAACCCGGCTGGACCTGGGACGAGTTCGTCGCGACCGCGGCGAAGCTGACCGACCCGGGCCAAGGCGTCTTCGGCACCGGCTGGCCGGGCG
Source organism: Kribbella italica (assembly GCF_014205135.1). Classification (NCBI taxonomy): domain Bacteria; kingdom Bacillati; phylum Actinomycetota; class Actinomycetes; order Propionibacteriales; family Kribbellaceae; genus Kribbella; species Kribbella italica. The sequence continues at coordinate 8,324,288 of NZ_JACHMY010000001.1, read as the reverse complement.
TCGGCGACGAGGACACCGTCTGGCGGCTCTGGCCGATGATCTGGGACCTCGGCGGCGACGTCGTCACCGAGGACGGCAAGAAGGCCGGCTTCGAGCAGGTCGGCGAGCAGGCGCTGGCCACCCTCGACAAGCTGCGCACCGACAAGTCCCTGTACGTCGACCCGAAGCCCGGCGGGGAGCAGCTCTACCAGGTCTTCCTCGGCGGCCGGATGGGAATGGTGGCCACCGGCCCCTGGCAGCTGCCGGACATCCTGGACCGCAAGCTGGACTACGGCGTCGTGCCGCTGCCGTCGTACTCCGGCAAAGCGGTGACGATCTCGGGGCCGGACACCTGGACCGTCTTCGACAACGGCTCGGCACGGCTGAAGGCGGCGACCGAGTTCGTCCGCTGGATGCTCGACGCCCAGCAGGACGTGCGCTGGGACGTGGAGGGCGGCAGCCTCCCACTCAGTACGACGACCGCCGCGCTGCCGGAGTGGAAGAAGCACGCCTCCGAGACGAACGGCCTGCAGGTCTTCGTCGACGCGCTGGAGACGGCGCGTGTCCGGCCGACCATCACGGCGTACCCGCAGATCTCCGAGCACCTCGGCACCGCGATCGTCTCGGTGCTGCTGGGCAAGAAGTCCCCCGCCGACGCGCTGAAGGAGTGCGTCGAGCAGTCGAACGCCGTACTGGCGGTACCGAGCTGATGGCCAGCGTGGTCGGCACGTTCACCGTCGATCCACGAGCCCGGGCCGCCGCGGCCAAACGCCGCAACCGCGGCGAGGGCCGGACGGCGTGGGCGTTCGTCAGTCCGTCGGTCGTCATCATCCTCGGGCTCAGCGTCGTCCCGGTGCTCTGGTCGTTGCTGCTGTCGTTCCAGGCCAGTGACCTGGTCTCACCGAGCCGCTGGGTCGGGTTCGCCAACTACCGCACGCTCGCGGCCGATCCGTTGTTCCGCGAGGCCGTCGGGCAAACTGTCGTCTACACCGCGCTCTACGTGCCGTTGAGCGTCGTCGGCGGGCTCGCGATCGCCCTGCTGCTGGACCGCAAGATCCGGCTGATCGGGCTCTACCGGACGCTCGTCTTCGTCCCGTTCGTCGTCTCGGCGGCCGCGCAGGGCGTGCTGTTCTCGTTCGTGCTCGACCCCGAGTTCGGCGCGGCCAACTCGTTGCTGCACCAGTTCGGCCTGCCTGCGCAGGGCTTCTTCAGCGATCCGTCGCAGGCGCTCTACCTGCTGGTCGCGATCTCGTTGTGGAGCGGGACGGGCTTCTGCGTCATCGTCTACCTGGCCGGGCTGCAGAGCGTCGAGCCCGAGCTGGTCGAGGCGGCACGGATCGACGGCGCCGGACGGACCGGCGTACTGCGGCACGTCGTCCTGCCGTCGCTGACGCCGGTCACGATCTTCCTCGTGCTGTTCCAGGCGATCAACGCGTTGCAGGTCTTCGACCTGGTGTTCGTCACCACCAAGGGCGGGCCGCTCGGGTCGACCACGGTGATCGTGTACTTCATCTGGGAGAAGGCGTTCAAGAGCTTCACCGCCGGCTACAGCGCGGCCGCGGCGTACGCGCTGGCCGTTGCCCTGCTGGTGATCGGGGTCATGCTGCAGGTCTACCAACGGCGGGTGAAGCGATGAAGCGCCTGCCCTTCAGTCCTTGGCATTTCGTCCTCGCGCCATTGGCTCTGCTGTTCGCGCTGCCGTTGCTGTGGCTGCTGGTCAGCTCGGTGATGAGCAACTCCGAGATCAACCGGTTCCCGCCCGCGCTCTGGCCGAGCCGGATCGACCTGGACGGCTACCGGTTCGTGCTCGGCAACGCGCTGTTCCCGCGCTGGTTCCTCAACTCGTTGCTGGTGTCAACGGTCGCGGTGACGGCGAACCTGGTGCTCGGGTCGCTCGGCGGCTACGCCTTCGCCCGGATGCGGTTCGCCGGGTCGAAGCCGCTGCTCGGGCTGATGCTGGCCACGATGGTGATCCCGTTCCAGCTGACGATGATCCCGACCTTCCTGGTGATGAAGCACCTCGGCCTGATCGACACCCTCGGCGCGCTGATCGTGCCGTCGCTGGTGACGCCGTTCTCGGTCTTCCTGTTCCGGCAGTTCTTCGTCTCGCTGCCGCGGGAGCTGGAGGAGGCGGCCTGGATCGACGGCTGCGGCAGGCTCCGGATCCTGGTCTCGATCGTGCTGCCGCTGGCCCGGCCCGCACTCAGCACGGTCGCCGTCCTGACGTTCCTGAGCACCTGGAACGACCTGACCTGGCCACTGATCGCGATCAACCACGACACCAACTACACGCTCCAGCTCGGCCTGACCACCTTCCAGGGCCAGCACCACACCCAGTGGGCCGCCGTGATGGCCGGAAACGTCATCACCGTCCTGCCGGTGCTGCTCGGCTTTCTCCTGGCCCAGAAGGCGTTCATCCGCTCGCTGGCTTCCTCAGGACTTAAGGGCTGACCATGTTTGATCTTCTCGTACTGGGCGACGCGAACCCCGACGTCGTCATCGGGCCCGTGAACCAGCCGCTGGTCTTCGGCCAGCGGGAACGGCTCGTGCCGACCGGATCCCTGTGCCTGGGCGGTTCGGCGGCGATCATGGCCTGCGGCGCCGCCCGGCTCGGGCTGAAGGTGGCCTTCGCCGGCCGGATCGGCGACGACCCGGCCGGGACCTTCGTCCGGTCCGCGCTCGAGGAACGTGGCGTCGACACGTCCGCTCTCGTGGTCGATCCCGGGCTGCCCACTCCTCTGACCACCGTGCTCACCTCGGGCTCGGACCGCGCGATCCTCACGGCGTCTGGCTGTCTGGCCTCGACCAGCTCGAACGACGTACCGCGAACGCTGCTGCGGTCCGTACGGCACGTGCACGCGGCGTCGTTCTACCTGATGCCGGACTTGGCGGCCGGACTGGCCGAGCTGTTCAAGGAGGCGCGGAGCGCGAAGGCGTCCACGTCCCTGGACACCAACGACGACCCGGCCGACCGGTGGGAGCGGGTGGTCCTCGATCCGGTGCTGCGGGTCACCGACTACCTGCTGCCCAACGCGGCGGAGGCGCACGCCCTGACCGGGCATCCTGTGCTGGCCGAGGCCGCCGGGATCCTGGCGCGTCGCGGGCCGCTGGTCGTGGTGAAGAACGGCGCGGACGGTGCGCTCGCGCACAACGGAACCTCGATGCTCAGCGCGCCGGCGCTCGCGGTCGAGCCGGTGGACACCGTCGGCGCCGGGGACAGCTTCGACGCGGGCTTCGTGGCCGCCGTACTGCGTCGTACCGGCCGGGCGCGTGCGCTGGCGATCGCTGCCGCGTGCGGCTCGCTGTCGACCCGAGCAGCAGGCGGTACGGCGGCGCAGGCCGACTGGGACCTGGCCGTGGAGAGTGCGGGATGACGCGGATCGCTTTCATCGGCGCGGGAAGCGTCGTGTTCACCCAGGGGCTGCTGGCCGACCTGTTCGGCTTCGACGACCTCGGTGAGCTGCACATCGCGTTGCACGACATCGATCCCGAGCGCCTCCGGACCGCGGCGTCGGCGGCCGCGGTGATCGCGACCGAGCTCGGCGCGCGGCCGACGATCAGCGCGCACCTGGACCGCCGGGCCGCGCTGGAGGGCTGCGACTTCGTCGTCAACATCATCCAGGTCGGGATGAACGACGCGACCCGGATCGACTTCGACCTGCCCGCCCGGTACGGCGTACGCCAGACGATCGGCGACACCCTCGGCGTCGGCGGGGTGTTCCGGGCGCTGCGGACCTTCCCGGTGCTGCGCGGGCTGGCCGCCGACATCGCCGCGGTCTGCCCGGACGCGTGGCTGCTGAACTACACGAACCCGATGGCGATGAACGTCTGGTACCTGTCGGCGCTCGGCGTACGGAATGTCGTGGGGCTGTGCCACTCGGTCCACTGGACGATGTATGACCTGTCGGAGCTCGTCGGCGTCCCGTTCGAGGAGGTCCGGTACCTGGCCGGCGGGGTGAACCACCAGTCGTGGGTGCTGCGCTTCGAGCACGGCGGGGAGTCGCTGTACCCGGCGCTGGACGAGGTGATCCGGCGCGACCCGGAGATGCTGCGCCGGGTCCGCGTCGACATGTACCGGCGGCTCGGGTACTACCCGACCGAGACCAGCGAGCACTCCTCGGAGTACGTGCCGTGGTACTTGCCACACGACTCCGAGATCGAGCGGCTGCGGCTGCCGGTCGGCGAGTACCTGCGGATCGTGGAGGAGAACGTCGCGTCGTACGAGAAGACGCGGGACGCGGTCAAGGCGGGCGACCCGGTGCCGGTCGAGGCGACGATGGAGTACGCGCCGCAGATCATCCACAGCATCGTGACCGGGGCGCCGCGGACCGTCTACGGGAACGTGGTGAACGACGGACTGATCAGCAACCTGCCGAGCGGGTCGGTCGTCGAAGTCCCTTGCCTGGTGGACGCCTTGGGAGTCCAGCCGACGGCGATCGGGGTGCTGCCGGCCGCCTGCGCGGCCGTCAACGCGGCGTACGTGAACGTGAACACGCTGGTGGTAAAGGCGGCTCTGGACCAGGACCCGCGAGCGATCCGGCAGGCGCTGATGGCCGACCCGGCGACCGCGGCGACCTTGACGGTCGACCAGATCTGGGCCCTGTGCAACGACCTGGTCGTGGCCCACAGCAACCTTCTGGACCCGGAGCTGCGGGCTGTGCTCTGACACGACGAAGGCCGCTCCCACCGGGTGGGAGCGGCCTTCGACCAGTGCTTACTTGTAGACGTCCGCCGCGGGGTCGCCGTGGCAGCGCTTGTACTTCTTGCCCGAACCGCACGGGCAGGCGACGTTGCGCGGGGTGCCCGGGTAGAGCAGGCCGCCGGCGTCGGCGCCGTCCTCGGAGCGGACCGCGACCTCCTCGTCGCCGTCGATGGTCGGCGCGGAGTACGACAGCCGCTGCGGCGGCCGGCTGTCCTTGCCCAGCCCCTTGGCGAGCAGCTTCGGCCGGTCGGTCAGGCGCGGGCCGTCCTGCGGCCGGTCCTGGGGACGGTCGGCGTCGCGACCGGGGAACTCCGCGACCGGGGCACCCGGGGTGAGGATGTCCTCGGCCTCCTCGACGACCTCGGCCGCCGCGGCCTGCTGGGCGCGCATCGCCTCGACGTCGACCTCGACGTTGAAGATGAACGCGACCGACTCCTCCTTGATGGACTCCATCATGGCGGCGAACATGTCGTAGCCCTCGCGCTGGTACTCGATCAGCGGGTCGCGCTGCGCCATCGCACGCAGGCCGATGCCCTCGCGCAGGTAGTCCATCTCGTACAGGTGCTCACGCCACTTGCGGTCCAGCACGTTCAGCACGACGCCCCGCTCGAGCTCGCGCATCGACTCGGTGCCGAGCAGCTCCTCGCGCCGCGCGTAGGCCTCGCGCGCGTCGGCGACGAACTTCTCCACCATGAAGTCCTGGGTCAGGCCGGAGCGCTCGCCGCCGGCCTCTTCGACCAGGTCCTCCTCGGTGACCGTCGTCTGGTACAGCGTCCTCAGCGCGGTGAACAGCGGGTCCAGGTCCCAGTCCTCGGCGAACCCGTCCGCGGTCGCGCCCATCACGTACCCGGTGACGGTCTCGTCGAGCATGTCGAGCACCTGGTCCTGCAGGTCGGCGCCCTCGAGCACGCGGCGGCGCTCGTCGTACACGACGTGGCGCTGACGGTTCATCACGTCGTCGTACTTGAGGATGTTCTTCCGGGTCTCGAAGTTCTGCGCCTCGACCTGGGACTGCGCCGACGCGATCGCCTTGGTGACGACCTTGTTCTCCAGCGGCACCGTGTCGTCGTCGTTGCGCGACATCGCCCAGTCGACCATCTCGCGCTTGAACAGGCGCATCAGGTCGTCCTCGAGCGACAGGTAGAAGCGCGACTCGCCCGGGTCACCCTGACGGCCGGAACGACCGCGCAGCTGGTTGTCGATCCGGCGCGACTCGTGCCGCTCGGTGCCGAGCACGTACAGGCCGCCGGCCTCGCGGACCTCGACCTGCTCGTCCTTGACCTGCTGCTCGAACTTCTCCAGGACCTTCGGGTACTCGGCCTCGTACTCCTCCGGCGACTCGGCCGGGTCGATGCCGCGCGCACGCAGGTCCTTGTCGGCCAGGAACTCCGGGTTGCCGCCGAGAATGATGTCCGTCCCACGGCCGGCCATGTTGGTGGCCACCGTGACCGCGCCCTTACGGCCGGCCTCGGCCACGATCGCGGCCTCCCGCGCGTGCTGCTTGGCGTTCAGCACCTCGTGCGCGATGTTCTCCTTGCGCAGCTGCGCGGACAGCCGCTCGGACTTCTCCACGCTGGTGGTGCCGACCAGGATCGGCTGGCCGCTCTGGTGCTTGTCGACGATGTCCTTGACCACCGCGTCGAACTTGGCGTCCTCGGTGCGGTAGATCAGGTCGCGCTGGTCGGCGCGGACCATCGGCTTGTTGGTCGGGATCGGGACGACGCCCAGGCCGTAGATCTTGCTGAACTCCGCGGCCTCGGTCATCGCCGTACCGGTCATCCCGGCCAGCTTGCTGTACTGGCGGAAGTAGTTCTGCAGCGTGATCGTCGCGAGGGTCTGGTACTCCTCCTTGATCTCGACCTTCTCCTTGGCCTCGATCGCCTGGTGCAGACCCTCGTTGTAGCGGCGGCCGTGCAGCGTCCGGCCGGTGTGCTCGTCGACGATCAGCACCTCGCCGTCGACGACCACGTAGTCCTTGTCCTTGCGGAACAGGTCCTTGGCCTTCAGCGCGTTGTTCAGGTAGCTGATCAGCGGGGTGTTGGCCGACTCGTACAGGTTGTCGATGCCGAGCCGGTCCTCGACCTTCTCGATCCCGCGCTCGAGGATGGCGACGGTGCGCTTCTTCTCGTCGACCTCGTAGTCGGCGACCTTGCGCTTCTTCTCGTCGATCTCCAGGTCGGTGACGCCGCGCCGCTCGTTCTTCAGCACCTGGTCGTCGGCGTTGGTCCACGCCTTCAGCGTCGAGGCGATCTGCGCCATCTCGACGTACCAGCGCTGGGAGTCCTCGGCCGGGCCGGAGATGATCAGCGGGGTCCGGGCCTCGTCGACCAGGATCGAGTCGACCTCGTCCACGATCGCGTAGTTGTACTCGCGCTGCACGCAGTCGGCGATGTCGCTGGCCATGTTGTCGCGCAGGTAGTCGAAGCCGAACTCGTTGTTCGTGCCGTACGTGATGTCCTTGTGGTAGGCGATCCGGCGCTCGGCCGGGGTCATCTCCGGCAGGATCACGCCGTAGTCGAGGCCGAGGAAGTGGTACACCCGGCCCATCCACTCGGCCTGGAACTTGGCCAGGTAGTCGTTCACCGTGACCACGTGCACGCCCTTGCCGGACAGCGCGTTCAGGTACGTCGGGAGGGTGCCGACCAGGGTCTTGCCCTCACCGGTCTTCATCTCCGCGATGTTGCCCAGGTGCAGCGCCGCGCCGCCCATGATCTGGACGTCGTAGTGGCGCTGGTGCAGCGTCCGCTTGGCCGCTTCCCGGACGACCGCGAACGCCTCCGGCAGCAGCGCGTCGAGGGACTCGCCGTCGGCGACCCGTTGCTTGAACTCGGCCGTCTGGCCGCGCAGCTCCTCGTCGGACATCGCGACGAAATCGTCCTCGATGGAGTTGACCACCTTTGCGATGCGCTCGAGCTGCCGCAGCGTCTTGCCCTCGCCGATGCGCAGGACCTTGTCGATCACCTTCATGGTGGGCAGTTCTCTCCTTGCTGCTGAAGCCTGGTTACGGCGGACTTTGCCGGCCCGTCATCTCACCGCGCCCGCACTGGGCACGGCACGGTCCACCCGCCGGGCGGCGTGCGTCACCTATCGTACGGGGCCGGATGTGCCAAGCCACGTCGGCTGCGTTTCCTGACTCACGCGCGGCGGCGCCGAAAAGTTCCTCGGGGGTCTTCGGCCGTCACTGTCCGCGCAGGGCGTGACTGAGCGCAGGCGCCAGATCGCCGGGGCCGGCCACCCGGACGTGGTCGAGCCCGAGCCAGCCGGCCAGCTGGACCAGCTCGGCGGCCAGCTCCTCCGGGGTCTCGGCCGGCGCGCCGTCCTCCGCGTGCGCGGACTGCACCAGCAGTACGCCGGACGCCCGGTCCGCCTTCAGGTCGACCCGGGCCACCAGCCGGTCGCCGAGCAGGAACGGGAGCACGTAGTACCCGTACACGCGCTTCTCGGCCGGGACGTAGATCTCGATCCGGTACCGGAAGTCGAAGAGCATCTCCGTCCGGGTCCGCTCGTAGACCAGCGAGTCGAACGGGCTGACCAGGGCCCGCGTGTTCACCCGGCGCGGCAGCCGGGCGTCGCGGTGCAGGTACGCCGGGCGCTTCCAGCCCTGGATCGTGACCGGCAGCAACTCGCCCTCCTCGACCAGCTCCCCGATCGCCTGGGTGGTCGGCGCCGGAGCGGTCCGGAAGTAGTCCTTCAAGCACTGCGCCGTCCCCACGCCGTGCGCCTTCGCCGCGATCCGGATCAGCTCCCGGTGCGCCTCCTCCGGCGTCGGGACCGGCGTGGCCAGCACGGCGGCGGGCAGCACGCGCTCCGGGACATCGTACATCCGCTCGAACTGCTGGTTGCGCTTGGCGACGGTGATCTCGCCCGCGAAGAACAGGAACTCCAGCGCGCGCTTCACGTCCGACCAGTTCCAGCCCCAGTTGTCCTTCTGGCGCTCCACGTCGTCGTCGATCTCGCGCGCGGTCAGCGGACCGTGCGCGGTGACGTCGGCGAGCACCTGCTTGACCAAGTCCGGCCGCTCGGCCGCGATCGAGCGCGGCCCGCCCCACGCCTCGGTGCTCGCCCGAGCCATCCGCCACCGCATCAGCGGGTGCGTCTCGACCGGGATCAGCGAGGCCTCGTGCGCCCAGTACTCCACCAGACGGCGCGGAGCCTTACCGGCCGCCCGGTCGAGCAGGTCCCGCGGGTACGGCCCCAGGCGCGAGTAGAGCGGCAGGTACTGCGCCCGGCTCAGCACATTGACCGAGTCGATCTGCAGCAACCCGATCCTCCCGAGCACCCGACTGAGCGCCCGCATGTCCGGCACACCCTTCGGCCGAGGATCGGCAAACCCCTGAGCGGCCAACCCGATCCGCCGAGCCTGAGCCTGAGACAGCACCTGAGTCTGAGTCACCCGAAACATTCTGCCGACCCCCACCGACATTCCCCCGAACCCCACAAACACCACCCCCCGACCCCCACCAACATTTCCCCCCGAAGCCCACCAAATACCAACCCCCGAAGCCCCTCCACCTTCTCCCCCATCCCCCCGCCCTCCCCTCCTTTCCTTCCCTGTCCTTCCCTCAGACCCATTCCCCCCACCCAGGTCATAACTCCCGAGTTACCAAAGGTGAGAGGTGCGCTACGCACCGCACACAGGCGACGCTCCTAGGTAGGCCGCGACGCCCGCGCGGTCTCCTTCACCTGTGGAGCGTGAGGCAATGACAGGAAGAATCCAGCTGGTTCGAGCCACTCTGGCCGCGGCGGCGCTGACCGCCGCGTCGCTCGGCGCGATCGGCACCGCGTCGGCGAGCCCGGCGCCGGAACCTCCGCACACCCGGATCGTCGGTGGCGAGATCGCCCACACCGCCGACACCCCGTGGGCCCTGGCGCTGAACAACAGCGGATCCCCGGTCCCCAGCGGCCAGTACTGCGGCGCCACCCTGGTCGCGGCGAACAAGATCGTCACCGCCGCGCACTGCGCGACGGAGGCGGCGAGCACGTACACGGCCGTCCAGGGCCGCGACGAGCTGTCCGGATCCGGTGGCCAGACCTCGAAGATCACCAGCATCTGGGCCGACCCGGCGTACGGGCAGCAGCCCGGTCACGACGTCGCGGTGATGACGCTGGAGACGCCGTTCACCGGCGTACCGACGTTGCCGCTGGAGACCGACACCGCCGCGGACGTGGCCGGCGCCCAGTCGGTCGTCTACGGCTACGGCAACACCGAGGGCACCGGCCCGGCCGACACCTTCCAGAAGGTGACCGTCCCGGTGCTCGGTGACTCCTACTGCGCGGACGTGTACGCCAGCCAGGGGTACGTCGGCAACGGCGAGATCTGCGCCGGCTACGAGGACGGCGGCAAGGACTCGTGCCAGGGCGACTCCGGTGGCCCGCTGGTCCTGAACGGCCGCCTGTTCGGCGTCGTCTCCTGGGGCATCGGCTGCGCCGACGCCGGCAACCCGGGCGTGTACGCCGAGGTCGCGACGTACTCCGCCGAGCTGCAGGCGCAGATCGGTAGCTAGGTACCTCCCGAAAGGAAGAGGGGCCCGGGCTTTCGCCCGGGCCCCTCTTCGCGTCCTCGGTGGGTCAGACGGCCAGGCGGATCACGCCGTAGTCGTAGCCCCGGCGGCGGTAGACGACGCTCGGCTGGTTCTCGTCGGCGTCGACGAACAGGTAGAAGTCGTGGCCGACCAGCTCCAGCTCGTAGAGAGCCTGGTCCAGCGACATCGGCTTGGCGGTGTGGGTCTTCTCGCGCATCACCAGCGGACCGTCCCCGGTCACCGTCAGCGATCCGAACTTCTGGGTCGGCACCTCGTCGTCCGCGGTCTCCTCGACCACGAGGTCGGCACCGTTGAACGTCTGCTTGGCGTTGACGTGCCGCAGCCCCTCGGGCGCGTGCTCGCCGCGGTGCACCCGGCGACGGTCGGCGGCCTTGCGGACCTGCGCCCGCAGCCGGTCCAGGCTGACGTCGAACGCCGCCTGCTTGGTCTCACCGCACGCCTCGGCCCGGACCACCGGACCCTTGGTGTACATCGTGAGCTCGACCCTCATCGCCCGATCGTGCTGTCGCGGGTTCTTCTCCTGACTGACTTCCACTTCGCATCGCAGCACCCGGTGATCGACCTTCTCGATCCTGGCGAGCTTTTCCTCGACGTACTGCCGGAAGCGGTCACTGACCTCGCAGTGATGACCCTTGACAACGACGTCCACGGAAACCTCCATCGATCGGCGACTTCTTTTACGTTCCGGAACCTCCGTGACCAGCTCGCCGGAGCCCGAAACGCGAACACCCGCTGTCAAGCCGGTCGGACTCCGTGGCCAGGATTCCGGCTGATCCGGTCCTGCGCCACTTCACTGCCCGACAAGCCCTAGCGGGTGTCATAGGCCAACGCTAGTCGGCTTCGGCGAAAACCGGTAGGGAAGTTCTCATGAACCGGGCGTCCCGTACCGGCGGGTGGCGGCCAGTACGGCGGATCCGAGCACCGCGATTCCCGTTGTTTCCAAGGCTCCGGCGGCCTGCGTGAGCGTGGATCCGGTGGTCAGCACGTCGTCGACCAGCAGGAGCGGCTGATCCGTCAGCGTTTCAGCCCAGCGCGAACGCACCCCGAACACGCCGTCCAGGTTGGCGAACCGCTCCCGCGCCGACAGCCCGGCCTGGTCCCGGGGCCGGCGGACGAGTCCGAGGGCGTCGGCCAGACGGACGTCGTACCCGTGTCCGCGGAGGTGGCGGACGGCAACGATCGCGATCCGCCGCAGCGGTTCGTGCCCGCGGGCGCGAACGGTCGCCCGGGCGGACGGGATCGGGCAGATCCAGGCCGCCCGGCCCGGCTCGATCGCCGCCGCGACCGAGATGGCGAGGGTCTTGCCGAGCGGTCCGGCCAGGGTGTAGCGAGCGTGCTCCTTGTGCTCGATGATCAGGCGGCGCAGCATTCCGTCGTACGGCGAACAGGCGGTCGCGCCGGGGAACCCGGCCGGCGCGGGCGTCGGGCTGGCGCTGAACGGAGTCAGCGCCGCCAGATCGGCACGGCACTCCCGGCAGAGGCTGACTCCCGGACGCTCACAGCCGGCGCAGGTCCCGCCGAGGACAAGATCCACCCACGCGTCCCGGAGCCCCACCCCGAAACCCTGCGCCGTCGCGGGCCTCCAGCGCAAACGACCCCTGTGGACAACTCAGGCCAGCAGGCCGGTGATCAGCGTCATGGTGGGGATGGAGAGCAGCGTGCTGAGCATGACCGTGCTGCGGGCGAGCTGCTGACCGGTGCGGTAGTGGACGGCGTACACGTAGACGTTCTGGGCGGTAGGGAGCGCTGCCAGCAGAGTCGGCGCCAGCAGGGCGTGTCCCTCGAGGCCGAGGACCCAACGGCCCACGGCGTACGCGATGGCGGGCTGGAGGACGATCTTGAGCGAGACCGCCAGGGTGAGGTCCGGGCCGGGGCCGAGGCGGGTGCTGTTGGTCCGGCCGCTCAGGCTCAGCCCGTACGCGATCAGCGCGACCGGGACTCCCGCGGCACCGACCAGCTCGATCGGGCGCATCAGGAGCGTCGGCGGGTCGAAGCCGACCGCGGCGACCAGCAGGCCCAGCAGCGACGCGACCGTCAGCGGGTTGCGCAGCGGGCGGGTCAGGATGGTCTTCAGTGACACCCGCCGGCCGGAGCCTTGCCGGTAGCCGTCCAGTACGGCGAAGGCGACGGGGGCCATCACCAGGAGCTGGAAGAGCACGAGCGGTGCGACCAGCGCGCCGTCGCCGAGAACGTAGACGGCGACCGGGATCCCCAGGTTGCCCGCGTTCACGTACGACGCCGCGAGCGCGCCGATCGTCGCCTGCGCCCGGTCGCGGTGCCAGACCAGACCGGAGACGGTCAGCGACAGCACCACGATGATCAGCACGCACGACAGGCTGGTGAGCAGGACCGGCGAGAAGATCACGTTCAGATCCGCGCGCGCGATCGTGGCGAACATCAGGGCCGGCGTGGCGACGAAGAAGGCCAGCCGGGACAGCACCAGCTCGTCCTCACTGCGGAGGACGCCGGCCCGGCCGACGACGTACCCGAGGACGGCGACCGCGACGAGGGTGAAGAAGGCGCTCAGAACGGACGACATCGCTGCCGTCGGTCCTCGGGGTTTGTCATTACCTCCATGCTAGGGAACGGTCCGCGGGCCGGTGGTCCGCGGTCCCGCATCGCGGACGGCCTTCGGCGGGACTCGGGCTCTGCGTCGTACATGTGGTTTCCTGTATATGTGTTTGTGTGTATATTCAAGCCATGGTCGAGACGGTGCAACGGCGGCTGACAGCGCTCTCGGAGCCGAACCGGTTCCGGATCGTCGAGCTGCTCAGGGACGGCCCACGGTCGGTCGGCGGCATCGTCGACGACCTCGATCTGGGCCAGCCGCAGGTGTCCCGGCATCTGCGGCTGCTCGCCGAGGCGGGCCTGGTCGACGCGACGAAGCAGGCGCAGCAACGGATCTACCGGCTTCGTCCGGACGCCATGCGCGAGCTGAGCGACTGGACGCAGCAGTTCGCGGGCCTGTGGTCCGAACGGATGGACCGCCTCGGCTCCTTCCTCGACGAGACGAACAGTGAGGACTCGGACCATGCCTGAGGACGGCATCGTGATCGACAGCTCACGCAACACCATCCGGATCAGCCGCAGCTACGGCGCCGGTGTGGACCGGGCGTGGTGGGCCTGGACCGACGCCGCGGCGATCAGCCAGTGGTGGGGCCCGGCAGGCTGGGCGGCGACCGTTCACGAGATGGACGTTCGCCCGGGCGGCCGGTGGCGGTTCCAGCTCGCGCCGCGGGACGGATCGGCCGAACCGATCCGCGGCCTCGCCACGTACGGCGTCGTCGTACCGCGCTCCGCACTGACCTACGAGGACACTTTCGCCGACGAGGAATGGCGACCCGACGGCACCGGCACCTTCCCGACCTCGGTCACCTTCGCTCCGGCGGGCACCGGGTGCCGTGTCGAGGTCGAGGCGAGTTTCCCCGACCGCCAGGCGCTGCGCCGAGCGGTCGAGCTGCAGATGGCCGAGGGCTACGCCGAGTCCCTCGACCGGCTCGACGATCTCCTCGAAACACCCCGAAAGGACACGACCATGCAGACGATCACCTCCACCGACGGGACCACGATCGCCTACGAGAAGACCGGCTCCGGCCCGGCGATCATCGTGATCAGCAACGTCGCCGAGGACCATACCGGCGTCGCCGGCTTGGTCAAGGCGCTGTCCGAGCACTTCACGGTGATCACCTTCGACCGCCGCGGACGCGGCGCCAGCGGTGATCCACAGCCCTACGACCCGGCCCGCGAAATCGACGACATCGCCGTACTGATCGACGTCGCAGGTGGTTCCGCGGCCCTGACCAGCGGTTCCGGTGGCTGCGCGATCACCCTCGACGCGGCGAGTGCGCTCGGCGACAAGGTGACCGGGCTCTACCTCTACGATCCGCCGTTCTTGGTCGACGACTCCCGGCCACCGGCACCCGCCGACTACGTCGGACACGTGGAAGAACTGATCGCGGCAGGCCGGCGCAGCGAGGCCGTCGAGTACATGATGACCGAGGTGATCGGCGTTCCCACCGAGTACCTCGAGCCGATGAAGCAGGACCCGTCGTGGGAAGACACGACCCGGTACGCCCACACGTTCGCCTACGAAGGCAAGATCCTGCGCGGGCTCCTGGACGGCAAGCCCCTGCCCACCGACCGCTGGTCGATCGACGCACCGATCGCGGTCGCCGTCGGCGAGAACAGCGAGCCCTACTTCCGCACGGCCGGCGACGCGCTGGACGCCCTGCTGCCGAATGTCACGGTCCTAACCCTGCCTAACCAGGACCACGGCGCGTTCTGGGCGGCCCCGGAGCCGATCTCCGAACAGATCCGCGAGTTTCTGCTGAGCTGAGGACGCGTGTGGCTCGCCTGGTCGGCGCCTTCCGAAATTCCAGAAGCTACTTCGTAACTACCCGCGGGAGTCGCCTGACGATTGGCGGCGAGCCTTTCTCGCAGGCAGGATCGACCTCATGAGACTTCTGATCCTCGGCGGCAGCTGGTTTCTCGGTCGGACAATCGCCATGGATGCCTTCGCTCGCGGATGGGATGTCACCGCCTTCTCGCGCGGCAAGAGCGGACTGCCACCGGCCGGCGTCTCCCATGTGGTTGGAGATCGTCGCAGCGACACCGACCTCCGCCGCCTCGCGGCTTCCGGCCCGTGGGATGCAGTGATCGACACCAGCGCGTACGAGCCAACGGATGTTGCCCGGACGACGGAAGCGCTGAACGGTCGAGTCGAGCAGTACGTGCTCGTCTCGACCGTCAGCGTCTACCAGGATTGGCCGACAACCGCGGTCAATGAGTCCTCACCGCTCTGGCACACACGATCGACATTCACCGAGCAGTCACCTGAGCTGGCTGACATGTCGATCGGCAAGCGCTATGGCACGCTCAAGGCAGGGTGCGAGATCGCTGTCACGTCAAGCAGTAAGCGCAGTCTGATCGTGCGGCCCGGCGTCATCCTCGGGCCGGGCGAGTACATCGGTCGAGCCTTGAAACTGATCGAGCGAGCTGCCCGTGGTGGTCAATGGCTGCTGCCGTCGCCGCCGGAGCAGCCGATTCAGCCCCTTGATGTGCGCGACGTCTCGAGCTTCCTCCTCGACGCCATCCAGACCCGACGTGACGGCGCCTTCAACCTCGTCGCTCCCGTCGGTCATGCCACCTTCGGCGACCTGATCGATATCTGTCTCGACCTGACCGGCCGCCGTGCGCAGCCGGTCTGGGTCGATGCGGAGTGGCTGGCCAAGCAAGACGTGCGGCAATGGACAGAAATCCCACTCTGGCGTACTGCCGAAGGCACCTGGCGAGTCGATGGCCAACTGGCCGCTGCGGCCGGTCTCCAGCCCCGACCACTCTCCGACATGTTGGAGGACTTCAAAGTGGCCTTGGACCGAGATGGCCTGATCGACCATCCGCGGCAGCGGCAGCTCGGCATGGCGCCCGAGAAGGAGGCTGAACTACTCGCCAAGTGGTTTGCCGCAGACGCCTCAGGCGCTCGGAAGCGCCAGGCGTGAAACAGCTTCGGAGTTGAACACCTCGATCTGATCCCGAAGCTCGATCGCCCGCGGCGTATCACGCCAGTCGCGACTCGTGAGTTGGCGCGCCAGTTGATCCATTCGACCGGTCAGCCCATGCCTGCGGTGGGGTGCGGGAATGGTCCATACCGAGTCGATCGCCTCGACGCCGGCGTCGAGCCGTCCGGCCAGTAGTTCGGCTGTCGCAAGATCGACGCGGGCTCGAGCCGGCTCCAGTCCACTGAACGGATCCTCGACGACAAGACTGATCGCGTCACTGATCCGAACAACTGCGGAGTCCCCCTGCCCCACTGTGAGCAGTGCCGTACCAGCACAGGCCGCGTGACGACTCGGTCCCCAGCCGAACTCTCCACCAGTCGCCCCGTACAGCTCGTTGTCGAGCGCCTGGTCCATTTCGGAGTCAGCCAGTCGCAGCGCTTCTTTCACGTGGTCCGGACGCCCCAGCTCGGCCCAGGCCCGAGCCTCGATGGCGCGGAGTCTGGCCGTCGATACACCGGCCGGGGCATGGTCCACACTGCTGGTAATAAGGGCAACCGCCCTGCGGCTCTGCCCACGCCAGTTGGCGACAAGAGCCTGGGTGCCGCGTGACCACGCCTCGAGGTCGGCATCGCCGATGAGCTCGGCGTAGGTCCGGGCAGACCGGGCCTGTTCCTCTGCGGCATCCCAACGGGCCAGGTCGAACGACACGATCGAGAGCAGCCCGCACGCCTGCCCAGCAACTTGGTACAACTCGCTCGTCTGTCCCGGACGTCGAGTCTTGTCGAGTAAGAGATAGGCGACGTTCCGGATGTGACGGGCTTCGGTCAGCATCTGCAGCGGCGGCTTGTGGTGATACCCGCGCGCCAGCTCGTGGACCGACTCCTGCAGCAAAAAGATGTCGTCGGAGTCAACGGCGCCCGCGATTCGGGCGGCGTGCTCAAAACTTTCGTGGGCGGCCATGACTGCTGCTGCCTCCAGAGATTCGACGTCGACGGTCTGGCCCGGCACGGCCGATCCGCTGCGACGCCCCGACTCGGGCAACACCTGTGGTGAACCGAGCAAGACCTCGAAACGGTGCCCCCAGAACTCCTCGGCAACCCGTTGCGCAACCCGTCGAGCCTGTGCGACATCACCGCGCATCCACCGCGCCAGCTGGCGCGGCGACAAGGTCGCCGACTCCTGCATCTGCCGCGCTTTCGTCTCGAACGCCTGGCAGGTCTCTTCGACCGTCCACGGGCCTTCGTGAACGAGCTGTTCGAGCAGCGTTCTGTACTGCGCCGTAGCCACCACTTCACCGTACGTCAGCCGAATGGGCCGCGGTCCTCATCCGCGCGTCGATGGCAGCCGAACGTCGGTCAGATGGCAGTCAAACGGCAGATCAGACGTTGCCCGGACAACTCCACCGGTGTGGCGAAACGGCAGTCGGACGGCAGCCAATCGTCCGGTGTCGTTCATGGCGGAGTCAGTACCTCGGACGAGAGGCTTCGATGCACCAACCGATGCCGACCGCAACATTTGGGGTGACGTGAAGTGAAGCCAACGAGCTGGCGATGGTGATACGCGATGCTCAACTGTCGTGAACGACACCCCCTGGCGCTCGTGGCGCACCGCGCTGTGGAAACGCCCCATCGACCTGTTCCGACGCCGGCAGAACGAGCAGTGAATCCGGCCGACGATCTGGACGAGGAACTGTTCGACGACGTCACCCGGC
This sequence comes from Kribbella italica, assembly GCF_014205135.1. NCBI lineage: Bacteria > Bacillati > Actinomycetota > Actinomycetes > Propionibacteriales > Kribbellaceae > Kribbella > Kribbella italica. The sequence continues at coordinate 8,306,855 of NZ_JACHMY010000001.1, read as the reverse complement.
CGCTGCTTGTCGGCTACATCCGACGCGGTCTGCTGAGCACCGAGGACGAGATCGCGGAGCTTGAAACCGACATGGCCGTCTTCGCCAGGCTCGAGGGCTACTCGATGGGCTACACCTACGTCGAGTACTCCGAGCGAACCTCCGCCGCGCTCGAAGCGCTCGTGGCGTCCATCGGGAATCAGGAGAACGTCGCGGTAGTTATCCCGAGTCCGCTGCACTTCCTGAGTACCGCCGGCCCGCTCAACCTGCGGCAAGCCTTCGAGCAGGCCACCGGCGCCCGCGTCCATCTGCTCGCCCTCTGACTGGCGGGGTCGGTGGGCGTCGCCGTCACCCCTCCGTGCAGCTCCATCGCTGCACCCCCACCGATCCCGTCCGGTCGTCGAGATCCCGGGGCAGCGCGGCTTGCCTGATCCCGCCCTGCCAATCCACGAAGCGAGGTCCTGATGTCCGACGTCCAACGACTCAAGGAGCAGCTGCACCAGGTCGCGAACGAGGCCAAGCAAGCCTCCGGTGGACTGGCCGGGTTCAAGCAGCGCTTCGCCCAGCACAGCGCCCAGATCGAGTCCCTGATAGCGGGGACGGCCACCGGTACCGACCGCGACATCACTGAGATCCTCGACGCGGCGAGCAAGGCCGTCGACCAAGCGGCCGAAGCCCTTCAGATCGCCTCGGCCGGCTGCACGAGCTACGCCGACCAAATCTAGCCGGGCGGCGCCGTGCCCTCCGAGCTTCAGCGCATCGCCCAGGGACTCGTGGACTGCCTCGATGAGGCTCCCCGTGTCATTGCCGCGCTCGAGTACCGCGCCAGACTCTGCCGTGAGCACGCCGTACTCGTCCTGCAGCTCTCCGGCGGCACTGCAACCGTTGCCGCACAGCAACTCGACGCGGCCGCCAGGGCCTGTGAAGCAGCCGCCCACCACCTGAGCTTGGCACCGCCGAAGGCGCGCGATTGGGCGCTGCGCCTGGCCGAAGGGATCTCCAGCGGGCCGGCCGCTGACGGCACGGCCTCGAAGCCAGATGCACCAGGAGGACGTAGGCCGCCCACGGACCGCCGGCCGGATGACGACCGGACCGAGCCGGTAAGGGCCACCTCGGGAAAGACCGCGAAGGCCGGCGATGAGGCGACCCCGGATGCAGGTTGGCCACCCAAGTTGGACGACGACGAGGCACGCGACCTTCTCGCACAATTGCCAGTACGCCGTGATCAGCCTGGGCACCGTGAGAAGACCAACGGAGCGTGGCGAGACCCGAACGGCTATGTCCAGCGCATGATCAGCGGTGTTGACCGATACCGTGAGATCGGTGACCGGTTCGCGAAGCAGCGGCAGCTGGGCGATCCGCCGCACAGTCTGGCGGTGACGTCGCACGTGGAGATCAAGTTCGCCATGTTCATGCGCGAAAGGGGCCTCACCGACGAGGCAATCGTGATCAACAAGGCGACCTGCGACGGCCGGTGGAGTTGCGAAAAGATGCTGAAGGACTTCCTCCCGCCGGGTTCACGCCTGGTGGTCCATGGGCCGGACGGGATCGGCCGATCGTACTACGGAAAGGGTGACTCCTGATGGCGAACGTCGAGGCTTACTACAAGAACGGCGCCGGCGCGACGATGCTGTCATCGGCCGCGGACGTCGACGCCCTGGTCGATGCCGTGCTGGCCGAGCCGTTCGAGAACTCGGTGATCGCGCTCTATTCCAACGACCGGCCCCAGACCGAGCAGGGGTACCCAGATCACGAGCTTCGAATTGCGCTCTACGCCGAAGCGAAAGTGGGCGGTATTCGCTACGCCGGCAGCGATCGTACGGCGCGAGGTGTCTGGTACGTCCCAGGCGCGGTCAGCGAACGGGACGAGCCGTTCTACTACTACCAAGGTCACGACGAGGGCTGGCCACAAGACTCCGAGGTCAGCATCGAGCAGGTACGCCAGGCAATACGCCAGTTCGTCGAGGACAACGGAGCCCGTCCGTCAGGCCCCGAGTGGGCGGAGTGGCCAGAGAACGTCGCGTAACGCCGATCCGCCCACCTGGGGCGTCGCAGAGAGCGAGCCAACCAACTCCGCAACCCGACGGGGTGGCGAGCCGGGTCACGCCGACCGCCCGCCGCATGAGGGCAGCCGACGAGCCGTGTGTCCAACACACGGAACGGGCGGGCCCGACAACGCCGACGCTGCGCAACTCTGCCGGTCAACGCCTTCCCCCTGACACAGAGGGGGCGGGCGGGCTAGATCCGACCAACCACCCGACCGCATGCGGGCGCTACCAACAGGACGCGCCACACACGAGGCGAGCAGGCCCGACCGCACCGACCCTCCCGAACTCCCCCGATCAACGCCTTCCCCCCGACACAGAGGGGGCGGGCGGGCTAGATCACGGCAACCACTCGACCGCATGGGGGCGCCAACCGACGGGGAGCCCCACCACCCGCGACCCGACACAGAGGGGGCGGGCGGGCTAGACAAGAGCAACCACCCAACAGCCTGGGGGCGCTACCGACGGGATGGATCAGCCCGGGTACACCGGCTGGATGTTGATGGGTTGTTCGTTTTCCTCGAGTTCGGACCAGTTGAGGTCCTTGCTCTGCCAGTGGGTGACGCCGTCGGTGTCGCGGACCACCGGGAGGGTGTCGATGTTCGGGTTCGAGGCCAGCGTCTCCGACTGGAAGGCGTTGTTCGGCGAGCCGGGGATGACACGCGGTGCGGAGCCGTCGACGTTGACCAGCCAGGGCTGGCGGGCGCCGTTGGGGGCGGGGCGGCCGGAGACCAGGACGCCGAGCTGGTTCCACGTGGCGTCGGTGATGTCGTACAGCGGGACCTGCAGCGCGCGGGGCTGGGTCAGCTGGAACTTCTTCGCGTTGTCCGTGGTGATCGTGCCGGTCTCGACGGTGTTCTGGCCGTTCTTGCCCTCGATCACCATCAGCGCCCGTACGCCGTCCGGCGCCATCCGCAGCTGGACCGGCTTACGGCCGCCGAAGTTGGTCCGTACCTCGGCGATCTTCCCGTCCTTGGTGCGCATCCGCAGCCGCGGCGCCGAGCTGTCGGCCCGGTCCAGGATCCACAGGTTCTCCTGGTTGTCGAAGCTGGGGCGCAGGACCTTGCCGTCGGTCGGGACCGGGTCGACCTTCTCGCTGTCGTCGGTCGCCTCGGCCAAGGAGCCCACGGCAACTACTTCGTCGCCATCGGCCTCGGTCACCACCGCGCCGGTCGTGCCGCGCGGGTTCACCGCGAGGCTCTCCGCGGAGTAGCTGAAGAGCAGACTCTCGTTCAGCGGGGTCGCGCCGATCGTCGTGGCGCTGTCCAGGTTGACCCGGACGATCTTGCCGCCGACGGTGCCGTACAGGTCCTTCATCTGCGGTATCGGCACGGTCGGGTCGAACTGCGCGTAGTTGGCGAACTGGAGCGCGTCGGTGTTGTTGTCGACCAGCCCGGCGCCGTCGACGGTGATCTTCACCCGGGTGCTGATCGGGCGCAGCGTCCACATGATCTGCGCGGCCAGCACGCCACGGTCGACAGCGGACAGACCGGCGGCCGACTTGCTCAGCTCGACCGTCGCCTCACCGAGCTCGACCGGTACGGAGACGTTCACCTGCGTCCCGGGCGGCGCGGCCGTGCCGACCCCGTTGCCGAGCCGGCTGGTCGGGCCCTTGAGCAGCTCCTGGACGAGCCGGGTCGCGACCTGCCCGGGCGGCAGCTGCGGCAGGAAGATCGGGTCCGGCACGAGCATGCCGCGCTCGCGGTTGGCGAAGTACAGCGCGTACGGCTCGAGCCGGGACTCCAGCTGGTTGTTGGGCAGGAAGGTCCCGTTCGGCACGCTGGAGACGCGGAACTGGCCGTCGGCCTGCTGCACCGTGAAGTCGAACTGCACCATCGAGCCGCGGGGCGCCGACGACCAGCTGCCGCGCGCGTCGATCGTGCCGATCCGCGGCGCCTTCAGCCGGATCGTGTTGGTGCCGGGGACCTGGGTCAGCGCCTTGGTCGAGGACTGGTCGTAGACCGTGATCCCCTTCTCCGGCTCCCACTTCGCCGCGGCGTCGGGCGTCATGTACATCCGGGCGGTGTCGTAGTTGCTGAAGTCCGACATCGCCTCCACGAACCCGCTGACCAGCGCCGGCGGCTTGGCGTTCGTACGGGGTTCCTGCGCCTCGACACCGACCTTGCCGCCGGACGCGGCGGCGGCGTTCTTGCTGCCGTTGCGGATCTGTCCCTCGGTCGGCACCGACGCACACCCAGCAGCCACCAGTACGACGGCCAGCCCCACACCCAGCACCCCAGCAGCTCGTCGCCTCACAGGTCCTCACCACCGGTCAGCTTCTGGTACGGCGCCCCGACGTCGACCAGCGTCATCTCCGGGACGACGCGGGACGCGTCGGACGGACGCGCCGGCAGCGGCGAGCCGGACAGCGTGACGTCCGGGCGGCGCGGCAGCGTCAGCCGGAAGTACGCGCCGTCGCCGGGCGAGCCCCACGCGTCCAGCCGGCCACCGTGCAGCCGGGCGTCCTCCAGCGCGATCGACAGGCCGAGGCCCGTGCCACCCGTCGTACGGGCCCGGGCCGGGTCGGCGCGCCAGAACCTGCTGAACACCATCTCGGCCTCCTCGGCGCGGAAGCCGATGCCGTGGTCGCGGACGGCGACGGCCGCGGCGTCCTCGTCGGTGGCCGTGCTGATCAGGATCGGCCGGCCCTCGCTGTGCTCGATCGCGTTGCCGATCAGGTTGCGCAGGATCCGCTCGATCCGGCGCGCGTCGACCTGGGCGCGGCACGGCTCGGGCATCGCCAGCTGGACCTCGCAGCCCTTGCGCTCCAGCAGGGTCTCGTGGTTCTCCAGCACCCGGGCGACGATGTCGCGCAGGTCGACGTCCTCCAGGTCGAGCGCGGCCGCGCCGGCGTCGAACCTGCTGATCTCCAGCAGGTCGCCGAGCAGCTCCTCGAAACGGTTCAGCTCGTTCTGCAGCAGCTCGACCGAGCGGCGGGTGATCGGATCGAACCCGTCGCGGGTCTCGTGCAGCAGGTCGGCGGCCATCCGGACCGTGGTCAGCGGGGTCCGCAGCTCGTGGGACACGTCGGAGACGAACCGGCGCTGCAGCCGGGACAGCTCCTCCAGCCGGCGGATCTGCTGCTGCAGGTTGCTGGCCATCTTGTTGAACGAGACCGCCAGCCGGGCCAGGTCGTCGGTACCGCGGACCTGCATCCGCTCCTCGAGCTTGCCGGCCGCCAGCCGCTCGGCGATCCGCCGGGCCATCCGCACCGGGGTCACCACCTGGCGGGTGACCAGCCAGGCCACCGCACCGAGCAGTACGACGAGGAGCAGGCCGGCGGTGAGCAGCGCGCGCTGTACGACGTCCAGCGTCTCCTGCTGGGCCGTGAGCGGGAACAGGAAGTAGACCTCGTACCGCTCGGCCGTGGAGTCGACACGGACCTGCGAGCCGATCACCAGGCCCGGCGCACTCGGCTGGCCCTCGTAGTTGATCAGCGTGTAGGTGTCCCACAGGGAGGAGCCATCGCTCCCGACCGAGGACTGCAGCTCCTGCGGGACCGAGGTGCTGATCACGCCACCGGTCTGCTGGATCAGCACGGAGCCGGAGTTGTCGGTCGGCATCAGCACCACGTCGTACAGGCCGGCGCGGTTGGAGTTCTGGACGAGCTCGGTCAGCTTCTGCGTGATGGTCGCCGGGTCGGCGGCGTTGATCGAGCTGGACAACGCGTTCAGCTGGGCGGCGGCCTCGGCCTGGGCGCTGGTCCGGCGGGACTCCAGGACGCCGTCGGTGACCTGGCTCATCATCACCCAGCCGACCAGGATCAGGACGACGGTCGACATCAGCAGCGTGCCGGTGACGATCCGGGCCTGGATCGACCGGCGCCAGATGTCCGGCCAGCGGGCCGGGTGTGTCCGCCAGAACGGCGGCTGGACGGCGTGCCAGTCCAGCCCAGCGGCCGTGAGCTCGATCTCCGTCCCGCGGGGCTCCGGTGCGGCCTCCGCCTTCTCCGCCGGCGACGCGTCGTCGCGGCCGTACTCGATCAGTCCGCACCCGCCTTGTAACCGACGCCGCGGACCGTCACCACGATCTCCGGGTGCTCGGGGTCCTTCTCGATCTTGGAACGCAGCCGCTGGACGTGCACGTTGACCAGCCGGGTGTCGGCGGCGTGCCGGTAGCCCCAGACCTGCTCCAGCAGGACCTCACGGGTGAACACCTGCCACGGCTTGGAGGCCAGGCAGACCAGCAGGTCGAACTCCAGCGGGGTCAGCTGGATCGTCTCGCCGCTGCGCTTGACCGAGTGGCCGGCCACGTCGATGGTCAGGTCGCCGATGGTCAGCGACTCCGGGCCGGGCTCGTCCATCCGGCGCAGCCGGGCCCGGATCCGGGCCACCAGCTCCTTGGGCTTGAACGGCTTCACCACGTAGTCGTCGGCGCCGGACTCCAGGCCCAGCACCACGTCGACGGTGTCGCTCTTCGCGGTCAGCATCACGATCGGTACGCCGGACTCGGCCCGGATCGCGCGGCAGACGTCGATCCCGTCCATTCCCGGCAGCATCAGGTCGAGCAGCAGCAGGTCGGGCTTGAACTCACGGAACGCCGGTACCGCTTTGTCACCGGTCGCACACAGATAGGTGTCGTAGCCCTCGTTGCGCAGCACGATGCTGAGCATCTCCGACAACGCCGTGTCGTCGTCGACGATGAGAACTCGTCCTCGCATCGTCCGGTTGCCTTCTGCCACGCCCTGCTCCCTGCTTGCCGTCTGCCTGCTTGCCGCTGGCCGTCTGCCGGTCCGGTTCGTCGAATCAGGTGGTGCGCCCGGGGGCCGCACTACGGATAGTGTCCCATTCCCCAGGTAGTGCACACGCCGGATCGCCGTGCGAGCCGCCGTCAATGCGGGTCCGTGGACCGCCCGGGGGGTGATCATGGTGCAAGTCGTGCCCGGGGGACAACCCGGGGCGGGGACGCGAGGGGAGGCACGGCGTGCGCGACGACCTCGGCGTACGGGAGGACGGCGGCGAGCCGCTGCGGCCCTGGCTGCCGGCCGACCTGCTCGACAACGCGGCCCGGACCATCTCGGAGAACAAGGCGATCATGCTGGGCCTGCCGGTGCTGGCGGGGATCGCGCTGGCCGCCGTCCAGGCCGGTCTGACCCAGCTGACGGTGCCCGGTGGGATCGGCGCGCTGTTCGGCGAGGACGACCCGCTGGAGCAGGCCGGTGCCGCGCTGCTTCTCATGTACGGCGTCCAGCTGGTCCTGTTCGCGGTGGTGTCGAGCATGCTGGCCGGGATCATCGCACTGGCCGCGGTGCGCAGTCAGCTGGGCCGCCGGCTGGGTCCGCGCGAGCTGCTGCGGCTGGTCCGTCCGGCTCTGCCCGCACTGGCCGCGGTCGGGCTGCTGCAGTCGCTGTCGTTCGTCGTACTGCTGGCCGGCTGGGGACTGAGTGTCTTCGGCATCGGTCTCGGCGCGGACGCCGCGATCTCGTCGGACGCGGCCGGACTGGTCTCGGTGCTGCTGATCCTGGTCGGTGCCGTGCTGGTGATCATCTTCGGCATCCGCCTGGTGCTGGCCGGGACGGTCGTGCTGATGGAAGGCAAGCACGCACCGGACATCGGCCTCTACGTCCCGGCCCGGGTGGGTGTGTTCGGCTCGCTGAAGCGCTCCTGGTACCTCGTCAAGGGCAGGTTCTGGCGGGTCTTCGGCGTGCTGCTGTTCGGCGGTGTGGTGGTCAACATCGTCAGCTACGCCCTGCAGTTCGGCGTGACCACGCTGGTGCTGACACTGGGCAGCTGGGTCGACAGCAGCGGCGGTGACGCCGCGCTGATCGTCGGCATCGCGGTCGCGGCCGCGGCCGGTGTCGCCACCGTGGCCACGCTGATCGCCAGCCTGGCCTTCATGTCCGCCGTCCAGGCCTTGATCTACCTGGACCTGCGCGTACGCCGTGAGGGCCTCGACCTGTGGATGCGGCCCTCCCTGCGACCGACCGTGCCCGGACCGACGGAGTGGCAACGTTGATTCCTTTCGAACCGCCCGTGGACATCAGCCGGGAGGACGCCGCCGCCGAAGCTGCCCGCGAGCTGTCCAAGCCGGTCTACGGCCAGGCCGGCGACTCCCTGGTGAGCAGGGCGGTCCAGAAGGTGTTCGAGTGGATCGCCGACCTGCTGGACGGTCTGGTGAGTCCGAGCACCAACGGCCGGACCGGGTTGATCCTGCTGTTCGGTCTGATCGCCCTGGTCGTTGTCGTCGTGCTGTGGCGAGCTGGTGTGCTGCGGACCTCTGGCGGCAAGGCCAGCCAGGCTGTGTTCGACACCGAGCGCCCGCGCAGTGCAGCGCAGTACCGGTCGCAGGCCGAGCAGGAGGCCGCTGCCGGCGACTACACGGCTGCTGTGCGCAGTAGGTTCCGCGCCTGTGTGGCTGAGCTGACAGAGCGCACGGTGCTGGACGAGCGCGCCGGCCGGACGGCGTACGAGGCAGTCACCGATGCAGGCCGAGCGGTCCCTGCACTGCGCGACCCACTGCGCCCAGCTGCTGACGTCTTCACCGAAGTTGTCTACGGCAACCGCCCCGGTACGCCGGAGCGCTACGCCGCAGTGACTGCCGCGGACGAGGCGGCACGCCACGTGTCGACCAGGGCGCTGGTGCAGGGATGAGCACAGCGGTCGGGCGGAGCGTCGGCGAGAGCTGGCGGGCACTGCGCATCCCCTTGCTGGTCACCGGCGCGATCGTGCTCGGTGTGGTCATCCTGATGGTCGCGACGACCGCGCGGACCTCAGGTCCCTTCAGCCCTGACTCGGCCGAGGGCAGTGGCGCCAAGGCGCTGGCGACGTTGCTGGAAGGCCACGGCGTCCAGGTGACCGGCACGGAGGACCTGGACGACGCCGTGGGCAGTGGGGCCGACCGGGCCCTGCTGATCGGGCCGTCCGGAAACCTCAGCAGCAGCGACTGGCGCCGGATCGCGTCGTCGGGCTGGGATCACCTCATCCTCGTCCGGCCGGACCGTGAGGCGCTGGAAGTGCTTGCCCCAGGCATCGAGAACGCCAGCTCCACCCTGCCCGCCGGCAGTCGCTCCCCCGACTGCGACCTGCCCGCTGCTGTCCGGGCCGGCACAGTGACGGTCAGAGGGACGACGTACACGGCACCGCCGGAGGCCGAGACCTGCTACGGCGACGGGGTCAACTCGACTGTGGTCCGGCTGGAGCGGGACGGCCGGACCGTCGACGTGATCGGCACGCAGCAGACGTTCACCAACGCCGAGCTGGCCGAGGACGGCAACGCGGCACTGGCGCTCAACCTGCTCGGCACGCACCCGGAGCTGGTCTGGTACCTGCCGCAGTACGAGTCCTCGAACTTCGACGACGCCGGCGACGACGGCCCGCCACTGATCCCGCCGGACGTCCGGTACATCGCCTGGGCGCTGGCGTTCGCCGTGTTCGTCGTCGCGCTCTGGCGTGGCCGGCGGCTCGGTCCCGTCGTACCGGAGCCGCTGCCGGTCGTCGTACATGCTGCTGAGACCACTGAGGGCAGGGCGCGGCTCTACCGGCGTTCACGAGCCCGGGACCGAGCAGCCGCCGCCCTGCGCGAGTCGGCACTCGGCAAGATCTACAAGGTCCACAGCATCCCGCGCCGGGCCGAGCCGACCGCTGTGGTCAGTGCACTGGCCGCACGGACCGGTATGGACCCGGCCATGCTGTACGACATCCTCTACGGCGGGCCTCCGGTGGACGACGCCGCACTGCTCTCCCTGTCCGACGCACTGCAAGTACTGACCCAGGAGGTAGCCCGTGACGTCCACGACCGCTGAGGTGAGCCCGGAGCGCGCGAGGCAGGCACTGGTCGAGCTGCGCGCGGAGATCGGCAAGGCCGTCGTCGGCCAGGACACCGCGGTGACCGCCCTGGTGCTCGCGCTGCTCTGCCGTGGCCACGTGCTGCTCGAGGGCGTACCCGGTACGGCGAAGACGCTGATGGTGCGGGCGTTGTCGATGGCGATGCGGCTGGACACCAAGCGGGTACAGTTCACGCCGGACCTGATGCCCGGTGACGTCACCGGGTCACTGGTGTACGACGCGAAGACCAGCGAGTTCGAGTTCCGGCCCGGGCCGGTGTTCACCAACATCCTGCTGGCCGACGAGATCAACCGGACGCCGCCGAAGACCCAGGCCGCGCTGCTGGAGGCGATGGAGGAGCGGCAGGTCACCGTCGACGGCGAACCGCGCAAGCTGCCGTCGCCGTTCGTGGTGGCCGCCACCCAGAACCCGATCGAGTACGAGGGCACGTACCCGCTGCCCGAGGCTCAGCTGGACCGGTTCCTGCTCAAGGTGACGCTGGACATCCCGCCGCGCGACGCCGAGATCGCCGTACTGGCTCGGCATGCGCAGGGGTTCGACCCGCGCGACCTGGTTGCTGCTGGGATCCGGCCGGTGGCCGGGCCGGAGGACCTGCTGGCCGGGCAGGCCGCGGTACGGCGGGTCGCCGTACGGGAGGACCTGCTGGCGTACGTCGTGGACCTGTGCCGGGCGACCAGGCAGTCGCCGTCGCTGCAGCTCGGGGTGTCGCCGCGTGGAGCCACTGCGCTGCTGGCGGTCGCGCGGGCGTGGGCGTGGTTGTCGGGGCGCGACTACGTGATCCCTGACGACGTGAAGGCGATGGCCCGTCCTTGCCTGCGGCACCGGGTGCAGATCCGGCCGGAGGCCGAGCTCGAGGGCGTCACCGCGGACGCCGTACTGGAGAGCGTGCTCGCCACGGTTCCGGTACCACGCTGATGGTTGTCACTGGCCGGGCCGGTCTGCTGGCCGGCTTGGGAGTTCTCTTCGTCGCACTGCTGATGCCGAGCTGGTCTGGCGTCGGTGTGGTGGTCGCGGTCGTGCTGGTGGTGTGCCTGCTCGACCTGCTGCTGGCTGGGTCGCCGCGGCGGCTGCAGCTCAGCCGGGACGGGGACACTGCGGTACGGCTCGGGCAGGCGGCTGTGGTGACGCTGCTGGTAGCCAACCCGGGTCGCCGGGTCAGGGGGTTGCTACGGGACGCGTGGCCGCCCTCGGCCGGCGTACAGGATCCGCCGCACAAGCTGGACCTGCCGGGTGGTGAGCGACGGCGGCTGGTGACGCATCTGGTGCCGACTCGGCGCGGGGACCGGAAGGCGTACCGGGTGACGATCCGGTCGATCGGGCCGCTGGGGTTTGCCGGGCGGCAGGGGTCGCACGAGGCGCCGTGGACTGTGCGGGCGCTGCCGCCGTTCAACAGCCGCAAGCACCTGCCGTCGCGACTGGCCCGGCTGCGTGAGCTGGACGGGCGGACCGCTCTGCTCGTCCGTGGGCAGGGGACGGAGTTCGACTCGCTGCGGGACTACGTACCGGGTGATGACGTCCGCAGCATCGACTGGCGGGCCACTGCGCGGCGCAGCAGCGTCGTACTGCGGACCTGGCGGCCGGAGCGGGACCGGCAGGTCGCCATCGTCATCGACTCCGGCCGGATGTCAGCGGGCCGCGTCGGCGACGCCCCGCGGCTGGACCACGCGATGGACGCGGCGCTGCTGCTCGCGGCCCTGGCGACACGTGCGGGTGACCGGGTGTCGTTGCTGGCCTGCGACTCGGCCGTGCGCGCCGACGTACGGCGTCCTGCGCCCGAGGACGTCCTCCCGTCGTTCGTCAACGCGCTGGCCAACGTCGACGCCGAACTCGTCCAGACCGACTTCCGCGTCGTCGTCTCCCAGACCCTCGAACGCCTCGGCCAGCGCTCGCTCGTCGTCCTCCTCACCGGCCTCGAACCCGCCGTCATCGAGGAGTCCCTCCTCCCCGTCATCGGCCCTCTCCTCCGCCGCCACGTCGTCGTCCTGGCGTCCGTCGCCGACCCGCGCCTCGACGAGCTCGAGTCCGCCCGCGCCGACCTCATCGAGCTCTACGGCGCCGCCTCCGCCGCCCGCTCCCGCCTCGACCGGGAACGCGTCACCGCCGTCCTCACCCGAGCCGGCGTCACCGTCGTCGACGAAAACCCCGACCAGATCGCCCCAGCCCTCGCCGACACCTACCTGTCCCTGAAGAAGGCCGGGCGGCTCTGACCTCCGCCGGCTCTCAGACCAGGTCGAGGGGCTGGTGGGGCTCGGTGGGGTAGACGACCTCGAGCTGGTCGCCAGGGCGGACGATGCCTCCGGTGTTGACGACCGACATCACGCCGGTGAGGCGGACGACCTCGCCGGCGGCGTCCTTGTGGAGCATCGTCTTCAGCAGGCCCTTGCGGAACTTGTTGATCTGGCTGCACGGGTTACGCAGGCCCGTCAGGGTGACGACGGCCGTGTCGCCCAGGTGCAGCTGGGTGCCGGTCGGCAGGTTGAGGAGATCGACGCCGTACGTCGTGACGTTCTCCCCGAGATCGCCGGAGCCCACCTCGTAGCCGGCGGCGGCCAGGGTCGCGAACAGCTCGGACTGGATCAGGTGGACCTGCCGCAGGTTGGGCGCGGAGGCGTCGACCTTGATCAGGTGGAGGTGCTGGACGGTGGCGCCGGCGTGGGCGTCGCCTTCGACGCCGATGCCCTCGATCAGCGTGATCTCGGGCACCGGCGGCTTGCTGAAGTGGTGCTGGGTGTCGTGGTTGACCGAGTGGACTCTCACCCGTCCAGCTTAAGGAGATGGCACGCCGCCTGCTGCGACACAGCGGCGGGGAGGATCTCCAGCGGCACCGTGCGGCACTCCGCGACGACGACCTGGCAGCGTGGGTGGAAGCGGCAGCCGGACGGGATGCGGGTCGGGTCCGGCGGCTCACCGGTGAGCACGATCTTCTCGGGCGACTCGGGCAGGACCGAGAGCAGCGCCTTCGTGTACGGATGCTGCGGGTTCTGAAGCACCTGCTCGGTCGGCCCGGACTCGACGATGCGGCCGAGGTACATCACCGCGACGCGATCGGCGATGTTCCAGGCCAGACCCAGGTCGTGGGTGACGACAAGGGCCGACAGCCCCAGGTCGTCACGGAGCTTCAGGAGCAGTGCGAGGATCTCGCCGCGGACGGAGGCGTCGAGGGAAGCGACCGGCTCGTCGGCGACGAGGACCTGTGGGTTGAGCGCCAGAGCGCCGGCGATGACCACGCGCTGGCGCTGCCCGCCGGAGAGCTCGTGGGGATACCGGAGGAAGAAGCGTTCGGGCGGCCGGAGCCCGGCGCGCGCCAGAGCATCCGCGACCACCGTCTCCTCGTCCGGCAGCTTGTGGATTCTAGGGCCCTCGGCAACGGCTTCGTAGACCGTCTGCCGCGGGTTGAGGGAACCGGTGGGATCTTGGAGAACGAGCTGGACCTGACGGCGATAGGACTTGAGGTTGCGAGGTTTGTAGCTCAAGGGCTCGTTGTTGTACAGGACCTGGCCGCCGGCCGGTCTTTCGAGCCCGAGCAGCGTCCGCGCCAGCGTCGTCTTCCCGCACCCGGACTCGCCGACCAGCGCGACGATCTCCCCCGCCCCGACCGCGAGGTTGACCCCGTCGACCGCCCGCGCCCGCCGCCCGCGCGCCGCGAACTCGACGGACAGGTTCCTGGCCTCCAGCATCAGCTCTCCCCCACCAGCACGCAGGCCGCCGTACGACGGTCGCCCGCCGGCCGCAGCTCGATCTCGACCGTCGAGCAGGTGTCCAGCGCCACCGAGCACCGCGGATGGAAGACGCAGCCCGACGGCAGCGACGCGGGATCCGGCGGATCCCCGCCGAGCCCCTTCGGCGCCAGCCGCGACACCGGGTCGCCGATCGTCGGGAACGCCGCCGACAACGCGCGGCTGTACGGATGCGCGAACGCACCGCTCGACGGACCGGTCTCGACCACGCGCCCGGCGTACATCACCGCCAGCCGGTCGCAGAGATCGGCCAGGACGGACAGGTCGTGCGAGATCATCAGCAGCGCGATGTCCTCGGCCGCGACCAGTTCGCGGATCAGCGTCAGCACCTGCGCCTGAACCATCACGTCCAGTGCGGTTGTCGGCTCGTCGGCAATGATCAGCCGCGGTTCGCAGGCCAGAGCCATCGCGATCATCACTCGTTGCCGTTGGCCACCACTCAGTTCGTGCGGGTAGCTCCGCGAACGCCAGGCCGGTAACCCGACCTGATCGAGCAGCTCGGCCACCCGGCGACGGGCCTTCTCGGGTCCGGCCAGCTTGTGCACAAGCAGCGGCTCGGCGATCTGCTCGCCGATCCGGCGTACGGGGTTGAGCCCGTGCTGCGCGCCCTGGAACACGATCGACGCCTCGGCCCAGCGGACCGCGCGCAGCCTGCCCCACGACATCGTCAGGACGTCGTCGCCGTCGAGCAGGATCTTGCCGCCGACCAATGCATCGCGAGGAAGCAGGCGGAGGATCGCCATCGCCAGCGAGGACTTTCCGGAGCCGGACTCGCCGACGACACCGAGAGCCTCGCCTGCAGTGAGGGACAACGAGACCCCACGGACTGCGGGCACCTCACCACTGGTGATCTTGTAGGTGACTGACAGGTCGTCCAGCTGGAGCAGGCTCATCGTGCGCCTCGCAGTCTCGGGTTGAGCACCGTCTCCAGCGCGCGGCCGCAGAGCGTGAACGCCATCACCACGGCCACGATGCACAGCCCCGGCACGAGGATGTACCACCACGCGCCCGACGTCGCCGCGCCCCAGTCGTACGAGCCGCGCAGCATGGTCCCCCAGGACGTCTTGTTCGCGCTGATGCCGAGGAAGGCCAGCGTGGACTCGGTGACGATCGCGCTCGCGACCTCCAGCGTCGTACTGGCCAGCAGCAGCGGCGCGACGTTCGGCAGCACGTGCCGGGTCGCGATATGCCAGTGCCCGCCGCCGAGCGCGGTCGACCGCTCGATGTACGGCCGCGCCTCGACCGCCAGGGTCTGCGCCCGGATCAGTCGCGCGGTCGACGGCCACGAGGTGACACCGATCGCGACGACGATGGTCGCGGTACTGCCGCCCAGGATCGCGGCCAGCACGAGCGCGGTGACCAGCGACGGCAGCACCAGGAACCAGTCGGTGATCCGCAGCACGACCGCGCCGATCCAGCCGCGGAAGTGCCCGGCGACGATGCCCAGCACGGTCCCGATCACCATGCTCAGCAGGGCCGCGAGGAAGCCGATCAGCAGCGAGGTCCGCGAACCCCACCAGATCATCAGCAGCACCGACCGGCCGGACTCGTCGGTGCCGAGCGGCGCGTCCCAGCTCGGCGGCGCCATCTTCTCGCCGGTCCCGCTGACCACGTTCGTCACGCCGGAGTCGATGAACAGTGGCGCGATCACCGCGAGCAGGACGGCGACGACCAGGATCGTCAGGCCGGCGACACCGGCCCGGTGGTGCCGGAAGTCGGCCCAGAACCGTTGCAGCGAACGCTTCCGCCGGGTCCAGGTGACACTCATGCGGACCTCACCCTCGGGTCGAGCACGTGGTAGATGACGTCGGCCAGGGTGTTCATCACGATCACCGACACCGTGATCAGCAGGAACGTGCCCTGCATCAAGGTGAAGTCCGGGACCCGGATCGCCTCGTAGAACAGTTGCCCCAGGCCCGGCCAGCTGAAGATCGCCTCGACCGTGACCGCGCCGCCGACGACGAAGCCGATCCGCATGAACACGAGCGTCACCGTAGGCAGCAGCGCGTTCGGTACGGCGTGCTTGCGGCGTACGTCGTCGTCCGTGAGCCCCTTGGCGCGCGCCGTCGTGACGTAGTCCTGGCCGACCTCGTCGAGCACCGAGGACCGCATCACCAGCAGGTACTGCGCGTAGACGACGGCCACCATCGTGAGGCACGGCAGCACCATGTGCTTGGCCACGTCGAGGATGTAGGCGAACCCGTCCGGCGCGTCCACGCTCTCGATCCCGCGGGTCGGGAAGATGCCCGGGATCGGCCCGACGCCGGCCGCGAACACCATCAGCAGCAGGAGCCCGAGCCAGAACGTCGGCACCGACCAGAGCACCAGCGAGACCGCGGTGGAGAACTTGTCGAACCGGCTGCCCGGTTTCCAGCCCGCGCGGGCGCCCTGCCAGATGCCGAGGCTGACGGCCATCACCAGCGCCGTACCGGTCAGCAGCAGGGTCGACCCGATCCGTTCGCCGATCAGATCGAGCACCGGCCGCTTGTACTCGTACGACGTACCGAGGTCGAACTGCACCGTCTGCTTGACGAACTGGAAGAACTGCTCGGGCAACGACTTGTCCAGCCCGAGCCGGTGCCGCTCCAGGTCGAGCTGCTCCGGCGTCATGTTCCGGCCCTGCGCGAGCGCGCGGACCGGGTCACCGGGCAGCAACCGGAACAGGAAGAAGGTCGCCACGATCACCATCGAGATGCTGAGCAGAGCCCCGCCCGCCTTGCTCAGGGCGTAGCGCAGCATCCCGTGGCGGACCGGGCTCTCCTCCAGTTCCTGGGTGGCGGACGGGGCGACTGTCATTCGCGGTCGTCCGCGGCTTTGCCGTTGCGGCGCAGGAACAGCAGGATCAGGCCCGCGAGCACGATCGCGCCGGCACCCGCGCCGACGATCAGGCCGGTGTTCGTGCCACCCTCCTCCGCGCTGTCGGCGACGACCGCCTCGACCGTGTAGAACGGCCAGTAGCCGGAGCCGCCGTACAGGATGCCGTTCTCCTCGGGGATCGGCGTGATGCTGGCGATCCGGTCCTTGCGGTAGCCCTCGAGGTCGTTCGGGTAGTAGAGCGCGATCACCGGAGCGTCGGTGTAGAGCCGCTCCTCCATCTGCTTGATGAGCCCGGCCCGCTTGGTCCGGTCGAGCTCCTTCAGCTGCTGCTGGTAGAGCTGCTCGAACTGCGGGTCGCAGTAGAACGACTCGGTGCCGCCGCCCTCACCGGACGCGGTCGGCCGCCGGCTGCACAGGTGCGTGGCCAGCACCTCCTCCGGGTCCGGGTTGACCGACCAGCCGCTGATCGCGATGTCGAACAGCGCCGTCGTACCGGTCTCCTCGGTGAACTTGCTGGAGTCCAGCCGCTTAGTGGTCAGCGCGATGCCGAGCTCCTTGAACCAGCCGGTCAGGTACTCCGCGAGCTTGTCCTCGATCGGGGTGTCGGTGTGGATGCTGAACCGGAACTGCAGCTTGCGCGATCCGTCCGGCATCGTTCTGATGCCGTCGGCCCCCTTCTTGTAGCCTGCGGCATCGAGGATCCCGTTGGCCTTGGCCAGGTCGAAGGAGATCTTCTTGTCGCCCTCGGCCTGCCAGAAGAAGTCCTTGTACATCGGCGGAACGATCGACCCGTCGGCCGGCTTGGCCAGGCCGTTCTGCACCTCGTCGACCAGCTTCTGCTTGTCGATTGCGTGGTGCAGCGCCTGCCGCACCTTCGGGTCCTTCAGCGCGGGATGCCCGTCACCGATCGGCTTGTTGTCGCTCGTGGTCGCGCCGTGGTTGATCTGCAGGTACGACGACCGCCGGCCCTCGTTGTTCCACTGCACCACGTTGGCGTCGCCCTTGAGCGCCTCGAAGTCCGGCGGCGCGAGCCGGCCGAGCAGGTCGATGTCGCCCTTCTTCAGCCCGACCACCGCGGCCGCCGGGTTGTCGTAGAAGATCACCTGCAGCTCGTCGATCTTCGGCGCACCCCGCCAGTACTCGGGGTTGGCCTTCAGCTTCACGTACTGGTCCTTCTTGTGCTCGACCGCGACGTACGGGCCGCTGGTCACCGCGGGGTAGGTCTCCGCGTCGTACTTGGCGATGTCGCCGACCTTCTCCCAGACGTGCTTGGGCATGATCGGGGCCGGGTTCTCCAGCATCGAGGCCTGCGGCGACTTGAGCTTGATCGTCAGGTCCTGGCCGGACGCGGTGACGCTGGCGAAGTTCTCCACCGCCGGGCCGTTCGCGGTCTTGGCGCCGTCGTCGGTCATCATCGTGGTGAACGTCCAGGCGGCGTCCTCGGCGGTGATCGGCTGCCCGTCGGACCACTTGGCCTGGCGGATCTTGAACGTCCAGGTCAGCCCGTCCGGCGACGTCGTCCAGGACTCGGCCAGGTCGGGACTCGGCTGCAGGGTCTTGGAGTCGGGCACGGTCAGGAACCCGTACGTCCAGCGGAAGATCGACGTCGACACCAGTCGCACCCCGAGGAACGGGTTCATCGAGTCCATCGCCTGCGTCGCGCCGACCCGCACGACCTTGGGCTTGTCCGGTTCCGCCGCCTGCGCCGGCGCCGTCCCCACTGCCAGCAGCGCCACCGCCGCCAGCCCCGCGAACCACTTCCTCATCCCGCCACGCACCTCTCACCAGAGCGCCGTTTAGAGAGAAAGCAACACCAGTCCGTTAAGTAATGTCAATGATTTACGCGGTTCCGTAGGCACTTGTGATACTGCTGCTACCACCGAGCGAGAGAAGGCCTACATGTCCTCGACCGTGCTCTACATGTCCATGTCCCTCGACGGATTCATCGCCGGGCCGAACGAGACCTTCGAGAACGGGCTCGGTGACGGCGGTGCCCGGCTGCACGAGTGGGGTGTCCTGAACGACCCCGACAGCATGGGCGAGGCCGACCGTGCCGTGTACGACGACTTCATGGCAACCGGAGCGGTCGTCGCCGGTCGCGGCACGTTCGAGCCGGCCGGCGGCTGGAACGGCGACCACCACGACGGCATCCAGATCTACATCCTCAGCCGCCACACGCCGGCCGCCGAGTTCGCCGGCTGGCCCAACGTCCACTACGTCGACGACCTGGAGTACGCCGTCGCCGAGGCCAAGAAGGCCGCCGGCGCCAAGAACGTCATGGTCCACGGCGCCGGCCTCACCCAGCGCCTGCTCGCCGCCGGACTACTCGACGAGATCCAGATCCACCTGGTCCCCGTCCTGTTCGGCCAGGGCCGCCGCCTGTTCGACCACCTGGGCCCCGAGCAGATCCAGCTCGAGCCCCTCCAGACAGCCCAGGGCCGGGACGCCACCCACCTCAGGTACCGCGTCCTGCGCTGAAATCTAGTGCTTGGCGTTGCGGGACCAGCTGAAGCAGTAGACGCCGAAGCAGGCCAGGCCGAGGGCCATGATCGTCAGCAGGACGGCACCGAACGGTTGGTCCTTGATCGTGCGCATCGCGGTGTCGAGTCCACCGGCCTTCGACGGGTCGTAGTCGATCGCGGCCCAGGCGAACAGCGCGCCGACGATGAAGAACGCGACCCCCTTCGCCGCGTAGCCGACCCGGCCGAGCCGGATCGTGGTCCGGGAGACTCCACCGGCCAGGTCCTCGGTGAACTTCTTCGTGTACGCCTTGTACAGCTGGCGAACGCCGACCCCGACGATCACCAGGCCGATCAGGACGACGAGCACGCGGCCGGCGCCGTTCTCCATCAGTTTGGCGGTCATCGACTGCTGACCGCTCTTGCCGGAACTGCCGGACCCCATGGCGACCTTGCCGGCGCTGATGCCGAGGACGAGATACATCCCCAGGCGACCGGCGGCCGAGACCTTCTTCTCGGTCTCCAGGTTCCCGTACACCAGCTCCAGAGCCTTCCAGATCACCAGCGCGAGCATGCCGAGCGCGACGATCCACAGCAGAACGCCGCCCAGCGGCTTGTCGGCCAGCTCCTGCAACGCGCCCTGCTGCGACGCTTCCTCCGACGACTTGCCCCAGGCGAGCTGGAGCGCGATCCACGCGACCAGCAGGTACACGACGCCGTACGCGATCAGTCCTACAGTGATCGCGTAGTCGTACACCTTGCTGTTCTGGGCCTGACTGGCGGTGCTCATCCTGCTCCTCACGACGTGGCTGGCGGTCCCCGTCCTCAGGACCCCGTACCCAGTCGCAAACGATCAGGCCGAGACCGGCGCGCTCGCCTCGCGGTCGGCTTCCTCGACGTCGCCGTACTCGCCGGCCCGCACGGCGCGACGCCCGAGCGTCCACACGTACACGAGGAACGCGACCTCGGCGACGACACCGATCCCGACCCGTACGGCGGTCGGCAGCGGTGACGGCGTGACGAAGGCCTCGATCATGCCGGTGATCAGCAGGATGACGGCCAGGCCGATCGCCATCCCGACGGTCGCGCGACCGGTCTGCGCGACTGCCTGCATACGGGTCCGCGGACCGGGCGCGATCCAGGACCAGCCGAGCCGCAGCCCGGCGGCCGAGGCGACGAACACCGCGGTCAGCTCGAGCAGGCCGTGCGGCGTGATCAGGCCGAAGAAGACATCGCCCTTGTCGTGCCCGATCATCACGCCCGCGCTGACACCGAGGTTGGTCGCGTTGCTCCACAGGACGAAGGCGACCGGCACGATCAGGACGCCGATCGCCAGTACGGCGGCGCAGATGGTCGCGTTGTTGATCCAGACCCGCAGCGCGAAGTCCTGCGCCGGGTTCTCGGAGTAGTACGACGCGAAGTCCTTGTCGACCAGCTGCTGGATCGCCTCCGGCGGCGCGACCGAGCCCAGGACCTCCGGCTGGGCGAGGATCCGCCACGCGACCCAGGCGGCAACCAGGTAGAACAGCAGGCCGATCGTCAGCCACCAGCGTCGCGACACGTACAGGGCGGCGGGGAAGCTGACCAGGAAGTACCGGGAGATGTCGCGCCAGACCGGAGCCTGGGCACCGGTCACGGCACCACGCGCGTCGGCGATGAGACCGGACAGGCGACCGACAGTCACCGGATCGGCACCGGCGGCCCGCAGTGCGGCCAGGTGGGTGCCGACGCGCTGGTAGAGCTGCACCAGCTCCTCGGCCTCCGCACCGGTCAGGCGGCGCTGACGGCGGGTGAGCATGGCCAGGCGGTCCCACTGCGGCTGGTGGACCGACACGTACGCTTCGACGTCCATCCCCCCGCCTTTCCGGTCGGCTGCCCTGGTCGAGTGTCGCGCATTCCGGGGTCGAATGACCCGGGATGGGCGACACTAGCTGTCTCGGGAGTTGTGGGAGGGGGCGAGGGTGGCTGAGCTGGTCACGGGGGAAGCGGTTGTCCTCCAGGTGCGGATCGCCCGGATGCCGACCCGGGCGCTGGCGTGCGCGATCGACTTCACGCTGCAGGTGATCGCGCTGGTGGTGCTGTTCCTGACGCTGTTCGGGTTCTTGCTCGGTGGGGCCAGCGAAGCGCTCGGCGTGGCGCTGGTGTTCGTCGTACTGCTGCTCGTCCTGGTCGGCTACCGGGTCGTGATGGAGACGCTGACCCGCGGCAAGACCGTCGGCAAGATGCTGCTCGGACTGCGGGTGGTGCGCGACGACGGCAGCTCGATCCGCTTCCGGCACGCGCTGGTGAGGTCGCTGCTGTGGATCTTCGTCGACTTCGCGCCGTGGTTCGCCGCCGGGCCAGGGATCGTCGCGAGCCTGATGAACAAGCAGGGCAAACGCATCGGCGACATGGTCGCCGGCACCGTCGTCATCCGCGAACGCCACCAGCCGATGGCGTCGCCGCCGCTGTTCGTTCCCGGGCACCTGGTCCAGTGGGCTCAGTCGCTGGAGCTCTCGCGCCTGTCCGACGACCTGGCCAACACCTCACGGGAGTACCTGGCCCGCTACAAGGAGTTGGAGCCCGCGGCCCAGATCGCGTTGGGCGACGCCCTGGCCTTCAAGGTCGGCGGCCTCACCGCGCCCGGCCCGCCGGTGCCGATCAGCTCGCCGGCCTTTCTGTCCGCCGTACTGGCCGAACGCCGCCGCCGCGAGCTCGACCGCCTGGCCGCCGCCCGTCCTCTGGCCCACACCGGCCCCTTCGCCCCTCCGAATCCGTATACGCAGCATCCACCGGCGTACGGCGGACCGCCGCTTGCCGTTGTTCCTCCTCCGGCACAACCTCGCGGTGAGCAGGTGAACCCCCAGGGCTGGCACGCCCCTGGCAGCGGCGAGTCGAGTCAGTGGTTCTAGTCTTGCGACCATGTCGCAGCTAGGAATTGACTGGACCGGTTGGCTTCAGCGGTGGGACGACCAGCAGGCGGGCTACCTGCCTGACCGCGAAGAGCAGTTCACGTTGATGCTCGAGATCGTCGAGCGCCTCACCGGTACGCCGGAACGCTTCGTCGACCTCGCCTGCGGCCCCGGCTCCATCTCCGCCCGCGCGACCACTCGCTTCCCGGGCGCCGCCATCACCGGCGTCGATCTCGACCCGTTCCTGCTCGAGATCGCCAAGCAGGCGGTCGCTTCCGACCGTGTCCGGTTCGAAGAAGCCGATCTGCGCGCCGCCGGCTGGGACGGCGTACTGGGTGATCGGCCTGTCGACGCCGTCTGCTCCGCGACGGCCCTCCACTGGCTCGACCCCGCCGACCTGAGCACGCTCGCCCAGACGCTGGCTCAGCGAATCCGCCCCGGCGGCGTCTTCCTCAACGCCGACACCATGCGCCTCGGCCCGACCGAGGTCCCCCGGCTGGACGCTCTCGCCGTCGAGCTGCGCGACGAGATCTGGTCGACCTCGCACGCGAACGGCGTCGAGGACTGGGCGACCTGGTGGAAGGCGGCCGCCGCCGAGCCTGCCTTCACCGACCTGCTCGCCGAGCGCGAGGAACGCTTCAGGGACCGCCACAAGGGCCGCGACATCACCCTGACCGACACCGTCGAGGCCTTCCGCAAGGCCGGCTTCGCCGAGGTCGCCGTACTCGGTCAGGTCGCCGACAAGCACCTCTTCACCGCGATCCGATGAGCGGAGGAGGCTACGACCTGCTGTCGTCGCGCACGGTCGAGGTGCCGGAGCTGCGGTCGTTCCTGCTGGACACCTTCGCGGTCCCCGAGACCGGCCTCTTCGTCGCCCCGGCCGATCGCGTCGACGAGGAACTGCGCGACGTACCGCAGGACCTCGTGTTCGCCGCCTTCTGCACTTTCGAACCCGTCGAGGGCCACTTCGCCACCACGCTCACGGTCGGCGTCGACACCAACCGCGCCCGTCACGTCGGCCACCTCGACTTCGCGACCCGCTTCGCCACGCATTTCAAGGCGATGGTCTTGTACGGCGACGCCGAGCCGCCCGGTCTGTGGACGGTGATCCTGGCGGATGGAACGCGCCTGCTCGCCACCCTCGACGAGGACGACGACCGCGTCACGCTCACGACCGCTACAGCGCCCGTCCCGGAGCTGCCCGAGGTCGCCGTCGACGCCGGCCTATGATGGCTGACGCGGGCCTGTGATTGCTCTCGGCAACTACCTTCGGCCGGTGAGCCTCGCGTAGTAGGCCCGGGCCTCCTGCGTGCGACCGGCCCCCAGGACGCGGAGCGCCTCGGCCAGCTCGGGGTACGGCTCGTCGAGCAGTTTCGCCGCGCCCTCCAGCTCGGCCGCCGACGCCAGGTCGCGCAGCAGCAACTGGATGACGGCCACCGGATCGGCCGCCTCGTGCGGGGCCTCGCGCCCGGGGTCGATGGTCAGCGTCGTCTGCTTCGCCGCGCGCACCTCGTCCAGCCGCCGCTCCCGCTCGGCCGCCGGAGTCGCGTCCCATCCCGGCTCTCCGACCATCGCCTCCAGCTGCAGCACCCGCGACAGCACCGCGGGATTGCTGATCTTGGCGCGCTGCCCGGACATCAGCTGTGACAGCATCGGCGCGGACAGGCCGAGCACACCGGCGAGCTGGGCCTGCGACAGCGCGAGCCGGTCGAGCAGCCGGCGGAAACGGGCGCCCAGCGGTTCGCCGTACCACTGCTGCTGGAGCTCGAGGTTGCGCTCGTGCGCGTCGCTCACCACACCTCCGGATTACTGTTTGCAAATTGCGAATGCAAACGGTAGATTCTTCCGTGTCACCGCCCGCATCCCCTGGAGAGCAATCATGATACGACGGACTGCCGCCCTCGCGGCACTGACCGCCCTGGCCGCCGCGTTAACATTCGTGAACGCGGTGCCCGCGGCCGCCGAGGGCGAGCTCTCACCGGTGATGGTGGTGCTCGACTCGTCCGGCTCGATGACCGCCCGCGACGCCGGCGGCAGCGGCACCCGGATGGACGCCGCCAAGCGGGCCGTCGGCTCGATGGTCGACGGGCTGCCCGCCGAGGCCCAGGTCGGCCTCGCGATCTACGGCGCCGGCACGGGGTCGAGCGGCTCGGAGAAGGCCGCCGGTTGCAAGGACGTCCGCGTCGTCCAGCCGGTCGGCGCGGTGAACAAGCCGGCCCTCAAGCGCGCGGTCGCCGCCACCAAGGCCAGTGGGTACACACCGATCGGCCAAGCTCTTCGTACGGCGGCGGCCCAGCTGCCGAAGGAAGGCCAGCGTTCGGTCGTGCTCGTCTCCGACGGCGAGGACACCTGCGCGCCGCCGCAGCCCTGCGAGGTCGCGAAGGAGCTGCACCAGCAGGGCGTCGACCTGCACGTCCACACGATCGGCTTCCGGGTCGACGCGAAGGCCCGCGCCCAGCTGGCCTGCATCGCACAGAACACCGGCGGCACGTACCACGACGCCGCCGACGCCGACTCGCTGCTCGGCGTCCTGGGCCGGGTGACCGAGCGCGCCCTGCGGCACTACGAGCCGACGGGCAAGCCGGTGACCGGGACGGGCGATCCGTTCACGGCCCCGACGGTCACCCCGGGGCAGTACCTGGACACCATCGACCCGGTCGAGGAACGCTTCTACGCCGCCGATCTGAAGGCCGGCGACACGGCGTACTTCGCGGCGACCGCGGTGTTCCCGCGCGGCAACCCGCGTGACATCGAGGTGGTCGACATCAGGATCACCGGCCCGAACGGCGCCGACTGCTACGAGCGGCAGCGCGAGCTGAACACCCGCGCCAAGGACGGCGGCTCGCTCACCACCGTGCTGAGCTGGAACGGCACGGTCGCCGGATCGTCGAAGCCGAAGGCCTGCAGCATGCCGGGCAAGTACGTGTTCCGGGTGACCCGCGACGCCCGCGGCGGCGGCACGGACCGGGTCCCGGTCGAGCTGCAGCTGCGGATCGAGCCGCCGGTGACCGGCAGCATGGGCGAGCCGGCGCAGACCAGCCTGGTCGACTTCGCGCAGCAGCCCGCAGGTGGAGTCCGTGGAGTCCGGGGCGGCGGCTCGTTCAACGAGGCGACGACACTGGGCGGCGCCGGCCGGTACGGCGAGACGATCTACTACGGCGAGCAGCTGTTCTACCGGGTCAAGCTGGACTGGGGCCAGGGCCTCGCGTACCGGGTCACCTTCGCCGGGCGTCCGGACGGCGCGACGACGAACATCCGGACCGGCCTGTTCAGCCCGGTGCGAGCGGAGATCAAGTTCGACACCACGGCGTACACAGGGATCACCAAGATTCTGCCGAGCAACGGCAAACCGATCGCGACGCCGCGCGCGGTCTACCTGAACCGGAACGCGAAGAACTCCGACTTCCGCAAGGCCAGCGTCGACGGCTGGTACTACATCGTCGCCAGCCTCGGCGTTGCCTCCGGCGACGCTCCCGCCGGCGGTGTCCCGCTCACCATCGACGTCGCCGTCGCGGGCGACAAGGTCGCCGGCCCCGAGTACGGCGCCTCTACCGGCGAAACTTCCGCCGAAACCCCGTCGGCCACTCCCACCGAGCCCACCCCGACCTCCGGCACCACGACGGAGGCCACCCCGCCGACCCCGCCCACCGACGACTCGTCGTCCAACCTGCCCTGGATCATCACCGGCGCCGCCGTCCTGGTCGCCCTGGCCACCCTGCTCACCGCCCTGCTCCTCCGCCGCCGCAAGCCGGTCGCGCCACCGGCGTACCCGCAGAACCCCGGCTACCCCCAGAACCCTGGCTACCCCCAGAACCCAGCCGGCCCCAACAACCCCGGCAGCTAGCCGCCCTACGGCCCCTAGGCCTCAACTGGCCTTGATCCACCGATAAACACTCCCCTGCTGACGGCACTCCACCCGAGTGCCGTCAGCAGTCGTCTCCTGACTCCCCGCTTCCTGCCACCCACAAGCTCCCCCCAAAGTCACCGCCGCATTAGGCACCCGAGTCACCGGCCCAGTCGGCACCACCGGCGGCGTCCCCGAAGGCGTCTGACTCGGAGCCACCGAAGACTCCCCCGACGACGGCGTCCCCCGCTCTGGCCGCCCCTCCAGCAACAACCCAACTCCCACACCCGCTACCACCAACACCCCCACAGCCCCCATCAACACCCGCCGCTTCCCCCACCCCGACGCCGCTCCACTCCCCGCGGCTCCCGCCCCCGTCCCAGCCACCGACTCGGACCCCACCCCCACCTGAGCGTCAGCCCCCACTCGCCCGTCCGCGCCGACCCCCGACCGCACACCCGTTCCAGCCCCCGCGCTCTCGGTTGATCCGTACGACGCACCCGGCTGCCCGTCCGCAGCCGGTGCCCCTGGGTACTCGCCCGCACCCGCCCCAGCACGCCCGTTCTCCCGCCGTCCAGCAGCTGACTCGCCCGCCACCCGCGACTCGTGGGCCACACCCGGCGCACCTGCTGCCAGGTGTGCGTCAGCCCCCGGCCGCACACCCGTTCCATTGCGCGCACTCTCAGCCGACCCGTACGACGCACCCGGCTGCCCGTCCCCACGCGGCGTCCCTGACTCCGGGTACTCACCCGCACCCGTCCCAGCAGGCGGGTTCTCCCGCCGCCCGGCAGCGGACTCGTCCGCCACCCCCGGCACACCTGCTGCCGGGTGAGCGGCAGTCTCCGGCCCTACAGCCGCGCCAGTGCCAGCGCCCTCAACCGACCCGTACGACGCACCCGGCTGTCCGTCTGGACGCGGCGCTCCTGACGCCGGGCTCTCGCCCGCACCCATCCCGGCACGCCCGTCCTCGCGCCTACCAGCAGCCGACTCGTCCGCCACCCTCGACTCGTCGGCCACACCCGGCGCACCTGCTGCCCGGTCCGTCTCCGACCCCACACCCGTTCCAGCACCCGCGCCCTCAACCGACCCGTACGACACACCCAGCTGCCCATCGGCACGCGGCGCCCCTGACCCCGAGGACTCGCCGGCACCCAATCCCACACCCGTCCCAGCACGCGGGTTCTCCCGCCGCCCGGACACCAACTCGTCGGCAATACCCGGCACACCTGCAGCCAGGTGTGCGGCAGTCTCCTGCCCGACACTCGTTCCAGTGCCAGTGCCAGTGCCAGTGCCCGCGCCGGTGCCGGTGTCGGTGCCCTCGAGCGTCCCGACCGCCGACTCGTACGGCGGACCCGGCTGAGCGGCAGCACCCGGGCCGCCCGCTTCCGCGTGCACCTCAGGACCCAACGCCGCAGCGCGAGCGTTCACGATCGAGCCGACCGCAGGCTCGTACGGCGTACTCGGCTGAGCGCCCGCACTCGGCGCGTCTGCTCTCGGCTGGGCGTCCGTCCCACCACCCGCACCAGCGTGAGCATCCGGGCCCGGCTCCGCGTCTGCCTCAGCGGGTGTGCGACCTGTGAGGTGCTCATACGCCGACGGGATAGGCGGGAGCTGATCGAAGACCTCGATCGGTTCTTCGTCCGGGGTTCTGGCCGGAGTCTCGAAAGGCTGGGACAAAACAGCCGCGAGCGCCGCCAGGGCGGACTCGGCGGTCGGGCGGTCGGCGGGGTCGGCTGCCAGGAGCGGCTCGATCAGACCCCAGAGCGGGGTCGGGCGGATCGGAGCCGGAAGGGGATGCGTGGTTGGCGGCTCTTGCCCGGTGAGGAGCTGCCAGCCGGTGACTCCTGCGGCGTACACGTCCTGCGCGGCAGCAGGCGGGGCGCCCGCGTGGGTTTCCGGCGCGAAGTAGCCGGGGGTGCCGATCAAGGCGCCCTGGTGCGTGAGGCGTGGTTCGCCGAGGGAGAGGGCGATGCCGAAGTCGCTCAGGCGGAGGATCGGCGGCTGAGTGCCGGTGGCTTCCAGGAGGAGGTTGGCCGGTTTGACGTCACGATGGACAAGACCGGCGGCGTGCACCTGGACGAGAGCGCTGAGCAGCTGCGCGAGAAGCTCAGCGGCGTACCGATCCGGCAGAGAGCCGAAGTCGGCGAGCAGGTTGCTGACTGCTCCTCCACCGACGAGGTCCATCGCCAGCAGGGCTTGGTCGTCGTCGGCGGCCCAGCTGTACGGGCTCAGGATGTTGGGGTGGTCCAGCCGCAACCCCTGCTCGCGGACGAAGCGCAGCAGCGCGCCGGCATCCCGCTGGCGCAGGACCTTCGCCGCGCAGAAGCGTTCCAGCCGGCGGTCCCACGCCCGCCAGACCGTTCCGGTCCCACCCGCCCCGATCGGGTCGATCAGCTCGAACCGTCCGGCGAACACGTCCGCCACCAGCGGTCCTCCTCTCACCCGGTCCGCCATACCTTGCCAGCCCGACCGGGTCCCCCGCGAACCAACCGTCCACAGGCAAGACGGCGCGAGGCGCCTCACCCGAGTGGGTGAGGCGCCTCGCGATCAACCTGTACGGCGTACTGAAGGAACTCAGTAGCGGTAGTGGTCCGACTTGTACGGGCCCTCGACCGGGAGGCCCAGGTACTCGGCCTGCTCCTTGGTGAGCTCGGTGAGCTTCACGCCGAGCGCGCCGAGGTGCAGGCGGGCGACCATCTCGTCGAGGTGCTTGGGCAGCACGTAGACGTCGGTCGGGTACTCGGCGGTCTTCACGAACAGCTCGATCTGCGCCAGCACCTGGTTGGTGAAGGAGTTCGACATCACGAACGACGGGTGCCCGGTCGCGTTGCCGAGGTTCAGCAGCCGGCCCTCGGACAGGACGATCACGGTGTGACCGTCGGCGAAGCGGAACTCGTCGACCTGCGGCTTGATGGTGACCCGCTCGACACCGGCGGTCTTGTACAGGCCGGCCATGTCGATCTCGTTGTCGAAGTGGCCGATGTTGCCGACGATGGCCTGGTGCTTCATCTGCGCCATGTGGTCGGCGGTGATGACGTCCTTGTTGCCGGTCGTGGTGACGAAGATGTCGGCGATCCCGACGACGTCCTCGAGCGTGGTGACCTGGTAGCCGTCCATCGCGGCCTGCAGCGCGCAGATCGGGTCGATCTCGGTCACGATGACCCGGGCGCCCTGGCCGCGCAGCGACTCCGCGCAGCCCTTGCCGACGTCACCGTAGCCCGCGACGACCGCGACCTTGCCGCCGATCAGGACGTCGGTGGCGCGGTTGATGCCGTCGATCAGCGAGTGGCGGCAGCCGTACTTGTTGTCGAACTTCGACTTGGTGACCGAGTCGTTGACGTTGATCGCCGGGAACAGCAGCGAGCCGGCCTTGTGCATCTCGTACAGCCGGTGCACACCGGTGGTGGTCTCCTCGGTGACACCCTTGATGCCCTGGCCGATGGTCGTCCACAGCTGCGGGTCCTCGGTCAGCGTACGGGTCAGCACGGACAGGACGACCGCGTACTCCTCGGACTCCGCCGTCGACGGGTCCGGCACGGCGCCGGCCTTCTCGAACTCGGTGCCCTTGTGGACCAGCATGGTCGCGTCGCCACCGTCGTCGAGGATCATGTTCGGACCCTCACCGCCCGGCCACTTCAGCGCCTGCTCGGTGCACCACCAGTACTCCTCCAGCGTCTCGCCCTTCCAGGCGAAGACCGGGACACCGGCCGGCGCGTCGGCCGAGCCCTCCGGGCCGACGACGACCGCGGCGGCCGCGTGGTCCTGGGTGGAAAAGATGTTGCAGGAGACCCAGCGCACCTCGGCACCGAGCGCCGTCAGCGTCTCGATCAGGACGGCGGTCTGGATGGTCATGTGCAGCGAGCCCATGATCTTCGCGCCGGCCAGCGGCTTGCTCTCGCCGTACTGGGCGCGCATCGCCATCAGACCCGGCATCTCGTGCTCGGCGAGGCGGATCTCCTTGCGACCGAACTCGGCGAGTCCGAGGTCTGCCACCTTGTAGTCGAACGTCATACGGTTGCCGCTCCCTGAGGGTGTCGGTTGGTGAAGTGTCGATTGGTGAAGGCTTCGCCGATGAGGCTAGCGGTAAGGCGACCCTGTGTGACCTACCGGGTAGGCGTTCCTGACAGCTAAATGTCAAGATGTCGCCATGCGCATCACCGAGGCCGCCAAACTGCTGGGCACCACCGCGCGGATGCTGCGCTACCGCGAGACCCTCGGCCTGCTCCCGCGGACCCGCACCAGCCGAACGGCCCAGCGCCAGTACGACGACCGCGACCTCGCCGCCGTCAAGCTCGCCCTCGAGCTCGAACACCGGTACGACGTGACGCCGGCCGCCCTCGCCTTCGCCCTGAAGGCGCTGGCCGAACCGTCGGTCGCCGCCGACCTCCGCAACCTCGGCTACCGCACCGGCCGCCTCACCACACCCCCGAGCCCCGCCGAGATCGACCGCGAACGAGCCCTCCGCTGGCTCGGCCGATCGGGTGTTCTCCCACCCCCAGCCCACCGCCCCCGCTGACCGGGAAAAGGGAGGGGCAGCACGGCCCGAAGCGCCAGGCCCCACCGACGTCCGCTCCCCCGCCCTCACCAGGAAACGTGGCTCCCGCCGCCAGGCCCCGCCGACGTCCGCACTCCCACCCCACACATAGCGCGGCCAGCGGCGCCGGCCGCGTCGACTGCAGATACAGGTAGCCGAGCCCGTCCCGCGGTTCCCGCCTTCAACGACAGAACCGCCGGTCGCTGGGCGACCGGCGGTTCTGTTGTTCGTGCTCAGTGCGAAGGTGCCCCCGGCGCTGCCGGGCGTTCTTCCCGGACGTAGCCCTCGACGTAGATGTCCGGCTCCAGGTAGATGTGCTGCGACATCGGCTCGGCCTCGCGGACGGCGGCCTCGGCGGCGTTGATCATCGCGGCGACGGCCGCAGCGTCGGCGCCGGACTCGACGGCGACCTTGGCCGCGACCAGGACCTCTTCGGGGCCCAGGTGCAGCGTCTTGATGTGGATCAGCTTCTGGACGCCGGGGACGTTCTCGATCGCGGCGATGATCTTCTGCTGCGCCTCGCGGGTCGCGGACTCGCCGAGCAGCAGGGACTTCATCTCGATCGCCAGGAAGATCGCGACCACGACCAGCAGGACGCCGATCGCCATCGAGCCCGCGCCGTCGAACACACCGTTGCCGGTGGCAAGGGTCAGGACGACGCCGATCAGCGCCAGCACCAGGCCGGTCAGCGCGGCGAAGTCCTCGAGCAGGATCACCGGCAGCTCCGGGGACCGCGCGTTGCGGATGAACCGGGACCACGACACGTGCCCGCGGACCTTGTTCGCCTCGACGATCGCGGTCCGGAACGAGAACGACTCCATGATGATCGCGGCCACCAGCACGACGACCGGGACCCACTTCCAGTTGTCGATCCCGTGCGGGTCGTGGATCTTGTGGTAGCCCTCGTACAGCGCGAACAACCCGCCGACGCTGAACAGCACGATCGCCACGATGAACGAGTACACGTAGCGTTCCCGGCCGAAGCCGAACTGGTGCAGCTCGTCGGCCTGGCGCTTGGCCCGCTTGGCGCCGACCAGCAGCAGCACCTGGTTGCCGGCGTCGGCGAGCGAGTGGATCGCCTCGGCCAGCATCGAGGCCGACTGGGTCAGGCCCCAGGCGGCGAACTTGGTGATCGCGATTCCGGTGTTCGCCAGCAGTGCCGCGACGACGGCCTTGTTACCGTCACCAGCCATGTCGGTCAGTCCTCCAGCAATTCAGGGGGGCTAGAAAAGTCAGCGAGCGGACACGACGAACGCCGTGCCGGAACCACGCAGGCTACAGGGTCCCTCGGGTCCTGCGAGGAACGCCGACTGACCACCGGACAACGCTTCGGTCTCGTCGGTGCCCTCGGCACCCACCGTGACCTCACCGTCCACCACCGCGACGATCCGCGCCCCTTCGGCCGGTACGACGACAGCGTCGCCGGTAAGGTCCACCCGCCGTACGGCGAAGTACGGGCTGCCGGTCTCGTACGCCGTCACGCCGGGCGCGACGGAGACCCCCTGCAACAGCGGGTCGGCCAGCGGCTCGAAGTCGATCACCGAGACCAGCTCCGCGACGTCGACGTGCTTGCTGGTCAGGCCGCCCCGGAGCACGTTGTCCGAGTTGGCCATCACCTCGAAGCCGGTCCCGCGCAGGTAGGCGTGCACGTTCCCCGCCGGCAGGTACACCGACTCGAAGCGCTCCAACCGCACCCGATTGAGCAGCAGGGCGGCGAGCACCCCAGGATCATCGGGGAAGTCCAGGGCAAGCCGGGCCAGCGTCTCCGCCTCGACGAAGAACTCCCCGCCACCGGAGGAGCCGGTGGCGGCGGCGGAGCCGGTGGCCGTGGCGGGGGTCGAGCCGGTGGCGGCGGCGGAGCCCGTGGCCGTGGCGGGGGCGGAGCCGGTGGCCGTGGCGGGGGCGGACGATCGGTTGGCTGCGACGTACCGGTCGCAGGCCTCGCCGAGCGCGGCAACCAGCGGACGGATCGCGTCCCGGTCGCTGCTCATGAACTCGGTGAAGGCCTCGCGCAGCTTGCCGTCGCGCAGCGCCGCGGTCAACTCCTCGAGACCCTTGGGGTCGAGCGCTTCGAGCAACGCGACCGTCCGGTCCAGCGGCCGGAAGCCGACCAGCGCGTCGAACGGCTCGAGCGCGATCAGGATCTCCGGCTTCGGCCAGGAGTCCTTGTAGTTGCGGTCGCCCGCGTCCCGCGGGATGCCCGCCTCCTCGTCGCGCCGGTACCCGTCGACGGCCTGCTCGGGCGACGGGTGCGCCTGGATCGACAACGGCTGCGCGGCGGCCAGGATCTTGGCCAGGAAGGGGAAACGGCCGTCGAACTGCTCGGCCGTCTTCGCGCCCAGGACCTCGGACGGCGCCGCCGACACCAGGTCGTACAGCGAGTCTCCCGACGGCAGCACCGACGGCGCCGACTCGTGCGCGCCCATCCACAGCTCGGCCTGCGGCTTGCCGTCCGGCGAGACCCCGAGCAGCGCCGGGATCGCGGTCGGCGATCCCCACGCGTAGTCGCGGATCGTGTTGGTCAGTCGAACTACCACGCCGTCACCCAAGCCCTCGCCAACCCGTGCCCCGAACGCCGGCCGCCGCCACGGACCGCCGGCCCATCACCCGACCGCCGCCGGTCGACCGGATGTCGCCGGTCGAGCCGGCAGGAACTGCAGACCGAATCCATGGCCGTCACTCACCAGGCCGGGTCGACGGCCGGGTTGCCCGGGACGATCGGGGTCTCGGTCGCTTCGGTCCCGTACCGGCCCAGACCGATGCCCAGGTACGCCGCGGCGTACCGGCCGTGCTGGGTCAGCGCCGCGTACCGCGCGATGTCCGTGCCGCTGGCCTGGGTGACCACGTGCACGCGGACGTCGTTGCGCTCCGCCTTCTCCTCGAGCTGGCGGCGGTGCTCGGTCACACCGGGGTCGTCGACGCCGTCGTCCAGGATGACCAGGCCGGGGCGCAGGTCGTCCGGCTGGTCGAACGGGTCGGCGAACAGGTCACGCGGCGGCTGGTTCAGCACGGGCAGCAGGTGCCCGGCGTCGGCGGCGAGCGCCGGACGGCCACTGGCCAGCCGGAGCGCCTCGACGACACGACGCGCGGCACGGGCGGCGAGAACGGATCCGCCCCAGACCAGCGGCATCGCGTCGGCCAGCATCAGCGACAGGTCCTTGGCCGGGTTCGACGCGACGTCGTTGTTCGGCGAGCACTCGATCGCGACGTCGTCGAGCAGCGTCGCGACGGCCTTGGCGTCGACGACCGGGCCGAGCTCCATCTGGTGCAGGCCCTGCAGTACGGCGACCGCCGCGGCCAGCTGGTCGTCGGACTGCGACGGCAGGCGGATCGCGTGCCGCGAGCCGGCTGAGGCCTGGGCGATCGGCGAGTCCGCCGGGCAGGCGACCATCAGCCCGCTGCCGCGTCGTACGGCCTCGGACGCGGCGGACATGGCCTCCTGGTCAGCGGCAGTGCCGCCGAGCACGATCACCAGGTCGAGCGGACCGGTCCAGCCCGGAAGGCCAGGGCCGGGCCACGCCACGAACGGCACCGGGCAGACCGGCTCGAGCACCGCACGCACCAGGCGGGCGTCCCGGCCGGCCGCGACGATCGCGCGCGGGCGGAAGCCGTCGGAGTCGAGCTTCGACAGCACCTCCTCGGCGGCGTCGATCTCGGCCCGGACGCGGGCTCCGGCACCGGCGAGCCGACGCAGCAGGTGGTCGGTCGCCTCGAGGGCGGCAGGATCGTCCAGCCGCGAGTCGTCGAAGGAGCTCATCAGTGGGTTTCGGCCTCTTTGGTCTCACGGGCTTCGTCGATCAGCAGCACGGGAATGTCGTCGCGCACCGGGTAGGCCAGCGCGCAGCCGGCGTTGGTGCAGATCAGCTCGTTCGCCTCGTCGTCCACGCGGAACTCGGAACGGCACTTCGGACAGACCAGTATGCTGAGCAGATCGGGGTCCAGGTTCATCTTGGGCGCAGCCATCAGTTCTTCTCCTCCACCGGTGCACCGGTGATCAGGGCCAGTACTTCGTCCCGGACACGCTCCATGGTGGCGGCGTCCCCGGCCTCGACATTCAGCCGCAGCAGCGGCTCGGTGTTGGACGCGCGGACGTTGAACCACCACTGTCCCGCGTCCACCGTCAGACCGTCCAGATGGTCAACGGTAGTCCCGTCCCGGCCGCCGTAGGTGTCCTCGATCGCGGCGACCGTGGCGGCCGCGTTCTCGACCCGGCTGTTGATCTCGCCGGACGCGACGTACCGCTCGTACTCCGCGAACAGCTCGCTGGCCGGCTTGTCCTGCTCACCTAGCGCGGCCAGCACGTGCAGCGCGGCCAGCATGCCGGTGTCCGCGCGCCAGAAGTCGCGGAAGTAGTAGTGCGCCGAGTGCTCGCCCCCGAAGACGGCGTCGGTCTCGGCCATCTGCTGCTTGATGAACGAGTGCCCGACCCGCGCCCGGACCGGCGTCCCGCCGTGCTCGGCGATCAGCTCCGGCACCGCCTTGGAGGTGATCAGGTTGTGGATCACCGCGGAGCCGGGGTGCTTGGCCAGCTCCCGTACGGCGACCGCGCCGGTGACCGCGCTCGGCGAGATCGGCAGGCCCCGCTCGTCGATGACGAAGCAGCGGTCGGCGTCGCCGTCGAAGGCGAGCCCGAGGTCGGCGCCGGCCTCGACGACCTTGGCCTGCAGGTCGACCAGGTTCTTCGGGTCGAGCGGGTTGGCCTCGTGGTTCGGGAAGTTGCCGTCGAGCTCGAAGTACAGCGGCACGATCTCGACCGGGCCGGTGGCGAAGACGGCCGGCACGGTGTGCCCGCCCATCCCGTTGCCGGCGTCGACGACGACCTTCAGCGGCCGGATGCCCGTCAGGTCGACGAGGTCGTTCAGATGATCGGCGTACGCCGTCAGCAGGTTCTTGCGGGTCACCTTGCCGGGTGCCGGGACGCTCGGGATCGGCTCGTCGACGGTCTTGGCGACCAGGTCCGCGATGTCGCGCAGCCCGGACTCCGCGCCGACCGGCGAGGCGCCGGACCGGCACATCTTGATCCCGTTGTACTTGGCCGGGTTGTGGCTGGCGGTGAACATGGCGCCGGGCAGCTGGAGCCGCCCGGACGCGAAGTACAGCATGTCGGTCGAGGCCAGGCCGATGTCGATCACGTCGACCCCGGTACTGGCCGCGCCCTCGGCGAACGCGGCCGCCAGCGCCGGGCTCGAGGGACGCATGTCGTAGCCGATCACGACCGCCCCGGGACCGGCGAGCACGTCCAGCACCTCGACGAACGCGGCACCGGTCGCCCGGGCCACCGCCTCGTCGAACTGGTCGGGGACGACCCCGCGTACGTCGTACGCCTTGAAGATGGCAGCTACGTCAACCATGAGCGGACCCTATCCGGCCCTGGGCGTGCCCTGCTCACCAGGCACGCCCAGGCTGTGGACTAGGGGGTGTCTGGCAGCTCCGCGCCGTAGCGAGCAGGTGCTCGGCGCGGTAGCTCGGCGTGCTGGAGTGAAGGGTGGCGATGCGCAGCATCGTGCCCTTTGCTCCAGTGCGGCGAGGTGCCGTGCCGAGTGCCGCGCAGTAGGCGGGGAGCTGCCAGACACCCCCTAAGTCAGTTCTCGAACCAGCCGGGGGTCTTGCGGTGGTGCACCGTGGGCAGCTGGCGAGGGCTGGTCGGGGCGGCCCAGCGGACT
Organism: Kribbella italica; assembly: GCF_014205135.1. Taxonomy (NCBI): domain Bacteria; kingdom Bacillati; phylum Actinomycetota; class Actinomycetes; order Propionibacteriales; family Kribbellaceae; genus Kribbella; species Kribbella italica. Next base: position 8,271,102 of record NZ_JACHMY010000001.1, on the reverse strand, counting down.
GCGTTGCCGAGGATCGTCTGGACTCCCGGCTGGTGGTACGTCGGGTACTCCTGGTCGCCAGGGCGGAAGTAGAAGACCCGGCCCTGGCCGCGGCGGTAGCAGCAGCCGGAGCGGAACACCTCGCCGCCGGAGAACGAGCTGACGAACACCAACTCGTCCGGCTGCGGGATGTCGAACAGTTCGCCGTACATCTCCTCGCGCTCGATGACCAGCGGGTGCGGGACCCCCTGCGCGATCGGGTGCCCGGCGGCGACGGTCCAGAGCAACTCGCGGTCGTTCTCGGAGCGCCAGTCCAGCGAGCAGGTCGTCCCCATCAGCTTGATGAAGATCTTCGAGAAGTGCGCCGAGTGCAGCGCGATCAGGCCCATCCCGGACAGCACGTGCTGCTGGACCCGGTCGACGATCGCGTCGTCGACGTCGCCGTGCGCGGCGTGACCCCACCAGGTGAGCACGTCGGTGTCGGCGAGCACCTCCTCGGTCAGGCCGTGCTCCTCCTGCTGCAGCCAGGCGGTCCGGACGGTGACGTCGTCGCCGAGCTGCGCGCGCACGGCCGCGGCGATCGTCTCGTGCATCGTGTCGGGGTAGACCTTCTGGACCGACGGATCGCGCTGGTCGTGGACGTTCTCGCCCCACACCGTGACGTTAACCATTGAGCACTACCTCTCGTCCCGCCTTCGCCGAGGCGTAGCAGGCGTCGATGACCTGGGTCCGGAGCAGAGCCTCCGAGCCGTTGTGGGCAGTCCAGTCGCCGGCCCGGACGATCGCGACGAACTCGCTGACCACCGCCCGGTGACCGAGTCCGGCACCGGTGGCCGGACGGACCTCGGCCGGTACGCCGCCGACGTCGGTGAAGATCCGCAGCGTGTCGGTGGTGGTGTAGTTCTGCACCTCGATTTTGGCGCCGCCCTCGGTCCCGAACAGCTCGATGCCGAAGTTGTCACCGGGAGCCCGGTACGTCGCCCAGCTGGTCTCGAGCTGCAGCGCGCCGCCGCCCTCGAGCCGCAGGTACGCCGTCGCGAGGTCCTCGACCTCGAACTTCGAGCCGAGCGTGTCGACGGTCGGCCGGATCGTGCTGCTCGCGCTGCCCCGGCCGCGCGGGCCGAGCTCGGCGAACGTGTCCGCCGTGACGGTGGTGATGGTCGGCTCGTTCAGCAGGTGCAGCGCCAGGTCGAGGATGTGCACGCCGAGGTCGATCAGCGGGCCACCGCCGGACAGCTCGCGGTTGGTGAACCAGCCGCCCATGCCGGGGATGCCGTTGCGGCGCATCCAGTGCGCCTTGGCGTAGTAGATCCGGCCGAGCTGGCCCTCGTCGATCTGGTGCTTCAGCGCCGCCACGTCGCCGCGCTCGCGGTGGTTGAAGATCACCTTGAGCACCTTGCCGGCCTTCTTCGAGGCCTCGACCATCGCGAGCCCCTCGTCGACCGTGCGGGCCAGCGGCTTCTCGCAGAGCACGTGCAGCCCCTGCTCCAGCGCGGCCAGCGCGATCGGGGCGTGCAGCTGCGTCGGCGTACCGATGCTGACGGCGTCCAGGCCGTCGTCCTGCAGGAGGTCCTCCCACTTCTCGTAGAGATGCGGTACCCGGTGCTTCTCGCCGAGCTCGGCCAGGATGTCCTTCTCCAGCCCGGCCAGCGCCACTACCTCGACATCCGGCAGCTCCGAGAACGCTTCGAGTGCGGTCCGCCCGGCAAAGCCGAGACCGACCACTCCGACCCGTAGTTTTTGATCGTTCACAGGTCAGGAGTCTTGTCAGTACCTGACGACGCGGTCAACCTCATCCCACGCTACGAAACACGTTCGAACAACAAACCCGATGTTCCACGGCATGCAACGTCCGAAGAATCCGCATCCGTCCGAAGAACCGTGCGCTATAGCCTCGGGTTCTTCGGACGCGTCGAAGTTCTTCGGACGCATCGGGCCGGGGGCCGGGGGCCGGGGGCCGGGGGTCAGCCCTGTTCGGTGTTGCCCTGGTTGTGCGTGTTGCTCGGGTCTTGGAGCATCCGGAGGTGCCCACGCCGGGCGACCTCGACCGGCGCGCCGGGGGTGGTCGAGCCGGGGCGGCCGGTGTCGCGCGGCGGCAACGGCCGGGCGGCTTCCCGTACGGCGTTCGCCAGCGCTTCGAGGTCGTCGGACGAGGGACCCGCCGCGGCGGGATCCGGAGCGAGCCGGATCACTTCCCAGCCGTTCGGCGCGGTCAGCCGGTCGGCGTGGTCGGCGCAGAGGTCGTAGCAGTGGGGTTCGGCGTAGGTGGCCAGCGGGCCGAGGACGCAGGTGGAGTCGGCGTACACGTACGTGAGCGTCGACACCGCCGGCCGGTGACAGGCGGCGCGCGAACAGATCCTGGCGATGCTCACGACCAGACGTTACCCCCACTAGGCTGAGCGCGTGACCGAGGCTCGCCGTCATCGCAGACACATCGACCGGCACGGCCGGGGCATGCTCGGGCCGATCAGCCGGCCGAGCAGCTTCGCGCCGCGCGGACTGCCGCTGCAGCGCTCGACCGCCGCGCAGTTCGACGAGGTGGTCGCGATCGAGGTGACCCGGCTGGAGAAACGGCTGCCGCAGGTGGTGGCCCGGGTCGAGTTCGCGATCGAGGACGTGCCGAACCTGGACGCCCACGCGGGCGAGATCCCGCTCACCCACTCCACCGGCGGTACCTCGCACGAGCCGTACCGGATCGTCGTCTTCCGCCGCCCGATCGAGCTCCGCGCCGAACGCTCCGGCGCCGGACTCGCCTGGCTGGTCCGCTCGGCGCTGGTGCTCGAGCTGGCCGACGTACTGGCGTTGTCGCCGGAGCAGATCGACCCGGACTTCGACGCCGAAGAGGACTGACTTACTTCAGCGCGGCGCCGACGTCGGGCTGGGCGCCCAGCTGAGCGCGGAAGACCAGTGAGGTCGTCAGCGGCCAGACGGCGACCTGCGGCACGTCGTCCTCGTCCGGCTTGGCCGGCGGCATCAGCGTCACACCGGCGACGATGTCCCCGCGCAACTGCTCGACCATCAGGTACGTCGGCCTGGCCTGCGGCTTGAACGTGATCAGCGTCGTCGCGCCACCCACCAGATCCACCGACCGTGCCTGGACCATCTTGTTCGCCGCGTCCCGCAGCTCGAACTTGACCCCGGCCGTCTCCCCCGGCGCGGTCACCTGCAGCACGGCCGGCTGCTTGTGCGCCGGGATGACCAGGTACGCCGGGCCGCGCAGCGGCTCGGTCGCGCCGATCGACGCGAACTCCCGGACGGTCGAGTCGGTCACCCGCGCCGACGCCGTCACCGGCTGGTCGGACGTGATCGTCACCGCGGACGCGTCGCCGTGCAGCACCTTCTCCAGCCGGATCACCTTCACCGACCCGGCCGGGATCTGCATCGTCGACAGCCCGGCGGGCTTGAACGGCCCGTTCGGCCCGTTGACGGTGAGGTTCGCCGTGGCCTGCAGGTCGGTCGGGTTCGCGACCGTCAGGATCCGGACGCCGCCCCCCGGCGCGATCGCCGGTACGACGACCTTCTCCGCCGGGGTGGCCGACTGGTTCAGCCAGTCCACACCGGCCGGGATCTTGCCGTTCGTCGCGTTGTCGCGGACGGCGGGAGCGACCCGGCCGCCGGTCGACTCGACGTGCAGCGCCAGATCGCGCTGACCCGCCGCGACCTGGCCGAGGTAGATCTCGGTGGTGCCCCGCGCCGGGACGACGACGCCGCGCGCGTTCGGCGCGTCCAGCTGCCCGGCGGGCCCGTACAGGGTGACGTCGACCTCGGCGTTGATGCTGTCCAGGTTGGTCAGGACCAGGACGTCGCGCCGGCCGGTCGCCCCGGAGGCACCGACGAACCAGAAGTCCGACCCCGGTACGACGCACGGAGCGCTGGCCATGCCGCGGTTCACGCCCTCGGGCGCGGTCGTCGTGACGGTCGCCGCCGTACCGGCCGCGAGCGGGCCGGTGCCCTGGATGCCGAGGGTCGCGAGCTTGCTGGTCGGTGCCGTGGTGGCGATCCGGCCGCGGGCGAGCACCGAGCCGACCGGGTTCGCGGTCGTGTCCAGCGGGGCGATCGACAGCGGCGCCTCGTCACCGGACGCGGTCGGGGTGTCTTCCGGAAGCGTCGGAGCGACCGCGCTGACCAGGCTCTGCGTCTTGACGCCGGCGCCCAGCACCGGGCAGGCCAGAGCCGTCCGGTTGACGACCGTCCGGGCGGGCTCCTCGACGCCCTCGGCGCGGGTGGTGGCCGCCTTGGGCTTGGTCACCACGCCGACGCCGCCGGCCAGGGCCAGCGCGAGCACGCACGCGCCGATCCGGAACTTGAGGTCGGACAGCAGGCCGGTCACGAGCTCCTCCGGGCGTGAGCGACGAGCGCGTGGTGGCGGTTCACGAGCTCCTCCGGGCGTGGGTGCCGTGCGGTACGGCGACGGTCCGCCGGGCGCTCGGCAGGCAGAAGATCAGGGCGATCAGCCAGGCGATGATCCCGAGCACCCGCCACAGGCTCCGGACCGTGGACTCGACCGGGGTCTTGCCCTCGATCTTGGTCCGGTCGACGAGCCAGGACGCGTCGTTGTCGGCGGCGCTGGCCCTGGTCAGGCCGGGCAGCGAGTCCAGCGTGGACATCAGGGTCGGGTCGACGGGCGCCGGCAGGTACACGTAGTCGACGGCGAGCGCGGCGAGCTGCCGCCCTTCCTCACCCGTGCCACCGCCGCCGAGCGCGGACAGCACGTCCGTGATCGGCTTGGTCTGCTCGGGTTTCGGGGCCGCCTCGAGCGCGCCCATCCGCGGCCCGCCCTCCCGGACCAGCGAGAACCGGGTCGCGCTGGTCGGGTCCTTGCGCACGACCAGGATCGACGCGTTCTGCGGTGGACCTTGCGAGGAGACCAGGTACGCCGGGAGGTCCTGCGCCGGTCCACGCCACAGCGGCCCGTCGTCACCCCGGACGAGCCAGAAGCCGGCCGTCACGACCGAGGCCACCAGCACCACACCCAGCACGCCGCGGGCGATCAGGTCGGACGACTTGCCGACCGAGTCCCAGGCGACGGTGACGGTCATGATCCAGCCGGCCGTCATGAGGAACATCAGCGGACCGCTGCCGCCGCCGAGCCGGCTGGCGATCAGAGTCCCGGCCAGTCCGGCCAGTGCGGCGAACCAGCCGACCAGCTCGTACCGCTGGCGGGTCTCGCGGGTCAGCGCCAGCAGAGCCACCAGGATGAGCGGTACGGCGAACCACCAGGGCGCGGGTGCGCCGACCGGCGTACCGGTGAGGAGGTTGGCCAGGCTGTCGCCCGGGCCGACTCCCGCGGTCGGCGGGCCTCCGGCCTCTTGGCCGAGGCGTGACGGGTGCAGCACCAGCTGGATGGACCAGGGCAGCACCAGCAGCAGACCGAGCACCACCGAGAACACCAACTGCCGACCCTGCCGGCGCCAGCCCAGCCCGAGCACGGCTCCGGCGGCCAGCGCGATGCCGACCAGCAGACCAAGCGCCGGAGTGAAGGCGAACAGGACGGCCTGGCAGATCCCGGCGAACCACGCGGCGCGCCAGCTGCCCTGGATGACCACGCGCCGACGCCGCGCGACCGTGTGCACGGCCGCGCCGAGCAGCGGCAGCACGATCGCGGCCACCACGGTCCCGATCCGGCCCTGCGAGATCGCGCCGTTCGTGAACACCGCCAGCCCGTACGCCGAAGCGCCCCACGCCCTGGCGACCCGGTCGACCACGAACGCCCGCAGCAACGCCCAGGCCGCCAGGGCGGCCAGCGGGATCGCTCCGAGCAGCAGCACGTTCGTCGCGCCGGACGGGCCGAAGGTGACCGTCGACAGCGCCCAGAACTGCGCCAGCCAGGCCGGCGGCGTGACGCCGTCCGGTGCGGCGGCGGCCGCGTGCCACAGGGACGCGAGACTCTCGTGCGGGGGAAGCATCAGGTTGGAGCGGAGCACACCGCCGCCGATCAGGCCGCGGGAGGCGACGATCGCGCCGATCGCGAGCACGACCCACGCGACCAGGAACGGCCGGCGGATCAGCTGCCGGCGCCAGCGCGGCTGGTCGACCGCGACCCGGGCCGTGCTCTTGGCCCGGCGGGCCGAGGTCGGCGCCTGCTCCTCGGGTTCGTCGGCCCAGGCCTCGCGCAGCCGCTCGGTGATCGTGCTTCCGGTCTCCTCCAAGTTGTGCCGCAGAGCGTGCACGGACCGGGAGAACAGGCCCTTGAAGTCGTCGTACGGGACCTTGTCGAGGCGGCGACGATCCTTGCGGGCCTGGGTCCAGCCGCCGGCCAGCACCGTGCCGAGCAGGGCGGTCCACTCGTCGACCGCGCCGGACGGCGTCTTGCCGATCAGGAACCAGGCCGAGCGGACGACCGTACCGATCAGGAAGCGCAGGATCAGCAGCGGCAGCAGCTTGCCCGGCGCGTTGGCCAAGACGGTGTAATAGGCGTGCGCGCGGTCCAGCTGGTACGCGTGCCGGCGGGTGCCGGCCAGTGCGCGCTCGCCGGTCGCGGCGGCCTGTGCGTGGTAGATGACCGCGTCCGGCGCGACACCGACGCGGAAGCCGGCCCGACTGGCCCGCCAGCCGAAGTCGAGGTCGTCGCGGAACATCGGCAGTCGCGGGTCGAAACCGTGCAGCGTCTGCCAGACGTCGCGGCGGACCAGCATGCCGGCCGAGCTCACCGAGAGCACCTGCCGCGGCTGGTCGTGCTGGCCCTGGTCCAGCTCACCGGCCTCGATACCGGTGTCGCGACGGCCGCCGAGCGACGTGGTGACGCCGACCTCGAGCAGTTCGCGGTCGCGCGGCCAGAGCCGCAGCTTGGGTCCCCAGATCCCGGTCTCCGGCGACATAGTGGCCTGGAGCAACAATTGTTCGAGCGCCTTGGGGGCCGGCGCGCAGTCGTCGTGCAGCAGCCAGAGCCACTCGACGACCGGGGTGTGGCCGTCGTCGCCGTACGGGCCGACCGCGGACGGGATCGGCGCGAAACCGACCGTTTCCAGGCCGCGGGTGACCGCCGTACCGAAACCGGTGCGGGCGGACAGGCTGACCACCGGCTCGACGCCGGGCATCTCGGCCAGCAGCTGGGCGGTGTCGTCGGTGGAACCGGTGTCGATCGCGATCAGCCGGTCGGGCCGGCGGGCCATCGCCCACAGCGCCTCGGTCAGGCGGGGCAGCCAGGCGGCGCCCTCGTGCCCGACCACGACGGCGGTGACGACGTGCCGGACCGGCGCGCGACCCATCGGGTCGTGGGTGAGTCCGGTCGGGAAGTCGACGGCGTCGAAGAAGTCCCAGCCGGCCGGAGCTTCGGGTTCCATCAGGAGCGCTGCACCTCAAGGGGAAGGATCGGCCTGCCACGGCCCGGAGGTCACGGCGAGGACTCACCTTACGCGAAGTGCGAAGGGCCTCCTACACAGCCGCGGGCCCCGGTGGACAGAGTCCGGCCGGGGCCTCACGCGGAAGTCTTGTTCGGTTGTTTTGCTACTGACCGGCGGTCGACGGCGGGGTGGCAGGGCACCACGCCCGTCGGTCCGTAGGTGCCTAGGTCTCTAGACGGCCTTCTTCTTCAGCTTGCGGCGTTCCCGCTCCGACAGCCCGCCCCAGATTCCGAAGCGCTCGTCGTTCTGCAGTGCGTACTCGAGGCACTCGCCCCGGACGTCGCACCCGAGGCAGACCTTCTTCGCCTCGCGAGTGGATCCGCCTTTCTCCGGGAAGAAAGCCTCTGGGTCGGTCTGGGCGCACAGCGCCCGTTCCTGCCAGTTCGGCTCCTCCTCGATCGCCTCACCGTCGACAATCGCCATCAGCGTCTCTGTCACGGTACGACCTCCTCGACCCTGTTCGTTCCCCTGTACATGTGAAGTTTGCGGTTCCACATGCCTGACCTCGTCCGTCCTGCGCTCTGCAACGGTCCCCGATACCGAGTGTCCAACGAACGACACGGTTGAAATTACATTCCTGCAATCCACGAAAGTCAAGCCGTGGTCTGCTATTGGCGGTATCCGCAACACGGCTGCAAAAGAACGAGAGGCCTGTGTGCACAGGCCTCTCGGACTCTTCACTGCGGTGTCAACCACCGAAAACCGATCCAGGACCGGTACGATCCGGCCGCGCGGGAATGCGTTGTCCGCCCGGCCGGGCCGTCGATCAGGACGGCTGCGACCACCAGCCCTGCTGGCCGGCCTGACCCTGACCGCCCGGCTGCTGCGGCTGGTCGTCGTCCTTCGGGTCGTCGGCCTGCGCGTCGGAAACCCGCGGATCCACGCGGGTTTCGTCGGCCGCGTCGGCGTCCGGCTGGGCCTGCGGCGCGGCGGCCGGTGCGGCCTCCTCGCCCTGCCAGGTCTGGCCACCCTGCTGCCAGTTCTGGTCCGACCAGCCCTGCTCGCCCGCGGCCTGACCGGCCTCGTGCTGCGGCTGCTCGGCTACGTCGTGAGCGGCAGCCTCGTGCAGACCGGCGTCGTGCTGACCGGCCTCGTGCTGGCCTGCGTCGTGCTGACCGGCCTCCTGCTGACCGACCTGGTGCTGGGCCGCCTCCTGGCCCTGCCACTCGGGCTGACCCGGCTGGCCGTACTGCGCGGCGTCGGCGCCACCCCACTGCTGCTGGCCGGCGTCACCGCCCCACTGCTGCTGCTCCTGCGGCCACTGCTGGCCCTGCGCGTCAGCGCCGCCCCACTGCTGCTGGCCCTCGGGGCTCCACTGCTGGGTCGGCTCGACGCCCTGCGCCTCGGCGGCGGACCAGGCCTGCTGGTCGCCCTGCTGCTGGTCGTCACCGGCGGACCAGGCTTGCTGCTGCTGGCCGGCCTCGGCGCCACCCCACTGCTGCTGCTCCTGCGGCCACTGCTGGTCGCCCTGAGCAGCCGCGTAACCACCGGCAGCACCCGCGGCCGCACCGGCCGCGGCGCCCGCGCCGTACTGGCCGTACTGCGGCTGGCCCTGGCCCTGGTCGTACTGGTTGCCGTAGGCGCCGTACTGCTGGCCCTGCTGGCCGCCGTACTGGTTGCCCTGCTGGCCACCCTGCTGAGCGCCGTACTGGCCGCCGTACTGGCCCTGGCCCTGGCCGGCGAACTGGCCCTGCTGGGCCGGCTTCGGGACGCGCACCGGGGCGGGCAGCGTCTGGAAGGTGTTGAGGATGTAGTAGCCGGAGGCGCCGTACAGGGCCAGCCCACCGAGGCCGACCAGGAAGCCGGCGATCTTCGGGCCGACGTCGCTCGACGAACCGAACACGGCGAAGACCGTGATCAGCAGGACCAGCGTGGCCAGGCCGACGACGATCAGCGCGGCCAGCGCGACGGTCCGGGCGTTCTGGGTGCGCTCACCCGCTTCCGCCACCAGCCACACCGCGACGGCGGGCGCCGCGGCGAGCAGCAGTCCGGACAGCTCGAGCGGGGTGAGGACGTTGCGTACCCCGCTGGCGGAGGCGGTGAACCCGGCCCCGCCGACGAACAGCTGGAGCAGCGAGGCCAGGGCGACCAGCCCTGCGAAGGCGAGAAGGATGTACGCGACCGGCTCTCTGAGCTTCTTGGTTGCGTCGGTGACCACGAGGGCTCCTCGGGATGTTGGGGGCCGTGCGTTATTCAAGGCATCTGACGGATAACACACTTCGGAAACAGTTTCAGACGCATGGCAGCATAGTCGTGCGGTGGCTCGTCCGATTGACGACTCGTGCAGACTCTTCCCATGCGATTGACAGTGCTGGCCGGTGGCATCGGCGGATCCACCTTCCTGCGCGGCCTGCTGAAGGCCCGCCCGGACGCCGACATCACGGTGATCGGGAACACCGCGGACGACATCACGCTGTTCGGCCTGCGGGTCTGCCCGGACCTGGACACGGTGATGTACACCCTCGGCGACGGGATCTCCAAGGAGCGCGGCTGGGGACGTGAGGACGAGACCTGGGTGATCAAGGAGGAGCTCGCGGCGTACGGCGTGGAGCCGGCCTGGTTCGGCCTGGGCGACCGGGACGTGGCGACCCACCTGGTCCGGACCCAGATGCTGGACGCCGGGTACGGGCTGAGCGCGGTCACCGAGGCGCTGTGCGCCCGGTGGAAGCTGCCCGTGCGCCTGCTGCCGATGAGTGACGACCGGGTCGAGACCCACGTCGTGATCGACGCCCCGGACAGTCCCGGGGCGAAGAAGGCGATCCACTTCCAGGAGTACTGGGTCCGCCTGCACGCCGAGGTGCCCGCGCACCAGATCGTCCCGGTCGGCTCGGAGAAGGCCAAGCCCGCGCCCGGCGTACTGGAGGCCATCGCGAGCTGCGACGTGCTGATCCTGCCGCCGTCGAACCCGGTGGTCTCGATCGGCACGATCCTCGGCGTCCCCGGGATCCGCGAGGCGGTCCGGGACACCCCGGCCCCGGTGATCGGGCTCTCGCCGATCATCGGCACCGGTCCGGTCCGTGGGATGGCCGACAAGGTGCTGGCGGCCGTCGGCGTCGAGTCGACCGCGTCCGCCGTCGCTCGGTACTACGGCGCCCGCGCCCGCGACGGCGTGATCGACGGCTGGCTGATCGACACCTCCGACGCCGCCCAGCTCGACTCGATCGCCGGGGCCGGAATTCACGCCCAGGCGGTGCCGTTGTGGATGACGGACGAGACCAAGACCGCGGCGATGGCCGACGCGGCCCTGAGCCTGGCGGAGGCAGTACGGCGATGAGGAAGCACCTGGAGATCTTCGCGGTCACCGGACTGCCGGAGATCGCGGCCGGGGACGACCTGGCCGGACTGATCGGCGAGGCGGCCGACCTGCGGGACGGCGACGTGCTCGCGGTGACGTCGAAGATCGTCAGCAAGGCCGAGGGACGCCTGACGCACTCGACCCGCACCGAGGCCGTGGACGCCGAGCTGGTGCGGGTCGTCGCGCAACGTGGAGAGACCCGGATCGTGCAGACCCGGCACGGGCTGGTGATGGCCGCCGCGGGGACCGACACGTCGAACACGGCGCCGGGGACGGTGCTGCTGCTGCCGGTCGACCCCGATCTGTCGGCCCGTGAGCTGCGCGCCGCGCTGAAGGCCCGGTACGACGTGAACGTGGGCGTCGTGGTCACGGACACGCTCGGGCGGCCCTGGCGGGTCGGTCAGACCGACCTGGCGATCGGGGCGGCCGGCGTACGGGTGGTGGAGGATCTGCGCGGTTCGACGGACTCGCACGGGAACGTGCTGGCCGTCACGGAGCCGGCCGTGGCCGACGAGATCGCGTCGGCGGGTGAGCTGGTGAAGGGCAAGGCCGACGGCGTGCCGGTCGCCGTACTGCGGGGGCTATCGGACGTCGTACTGGCGATCGGCGAGGACGGGCCGGGGGCGCGGGCGCTGGTGCGCGACGCGGAGAACGACATGTTCAGCCTCGGGACGCGGGAGGCCGCGCGGGCCGCCGTACTGGAGCGGACGCCTCCTGGCGGGCCGCGCGAGGTGGACCCGGCGCTGTGGGACGGGCTGCTCGCGGACGACGTGGACGTGCACCTGGAGGTGCTCGAGAGTTCCGTCGTCGTCTTCGGCGAGAACCAGGTCGCGGTCGGCCTCATCGCCGAGAGACTGGCCGTTCTCCTGCACGCCGAGGGCTACGGCGTCGCCGTCCGGACCGGTTCGGGTAGTGAGGCCACGGTCACGTTCGGCTCACGGTCGGACTAGTTTTCTAGGCAACCTCTCAGGCTGGCTGCGTACACTGCATCCGCACGGCGGCGCTGGACCGCCCGGATCGGAAGACCAATCACTGTGGGTAAAGCGTCGTCGCAGAAGCAGTCGCGCCGCGAGATGGTAGAGAAGATGCAGCGGGACCAGGCCCGGTCCGACAAGCGCCGCACCCTGCTCATCGTCGCGGCCTCGATCGTGGTCGGCCTGGCGATCATCGCCTACCCGGCGATCAAGCTGATCCAGGACTCCCGGACCCGCGACCAGGCCCTGTCCTCCTTCGGCACCGCCGCCTCCGGCGCCTCGTGCGACAAAGTCGTCGACGACAAGGCGAGCGGTACGCAGATCCACGAGCCGGACGGCAAGCCCATCATGTACCCGGTGTCGCCGCCCTCGTCCGGCCCTCACTACGCGACGTGGGCACCGTTCGGCAAGAAGTTCTACACCACCAACGACCGCCCGCCGGTGCCCAACCTGGTCCACAACCTCGAGCACGGCTACACGATCCTGTGGTACCGCGACACCCTCCCCCAAGACCAGATCGACCAGATCGAGCAGATCTCGAAGGCGAAGCTGCCCGACTCCTCGCTCGGCAAGTTCATCGCGGCTCCCTTCAAGGAGACCGACGGTGCCGCCTGGCCGGAAGGCAAGCAGGTCGCCTTCTCGCACTGGAGCGGCAACGCCCAGGGCCAGACCACAGCCCTCGGCCACCGCCAGTTCTGCGCCTCGGTCTCCGGCGAAGCCCTGACCCAGTTCATGGACAAGTACCCCGCCCTGGACGCCCAGGAGCCCAACGGCGGCTGACCTGGACTGATCTACGAAGGGCTCTCACGCTGCGCCTGGGCGTCTTGTCTTTGGTGCCTTTGATGATTTGCAGATTCGTGCAACTTTGCGCTGGAGCCATCTATGGGTGCGTGGCCGGGTCTACACTCAATCCCGTCGATTCAAGGGAGACACACGTGATGAAATACGCCCTCAAGAAATTTGTCGAGGCAGGCATCGCAGCACTGCTCATATCTGCGATTGGAGTCACGCCAAGCTCAGCGACCACGGCGGGCTGGACCGTTTACTACAGGTCCGAACTGCCTTATTACCCGAGATGCGCAAGTGGCCAGGCAACCTACACCATCTACTCGGGCCCTTACGCAGGCTCCGGCAAATGTGGTACAGGCCACACGAACGTATACTGGCGAAACGGTGATGTCCAGCGCCAGCACACGTTCGTGATCGCCCCGGGCGGATCGGCGTGGAACGCGGTGCATACGATGAACTGGCGGACCGGCGTCACGATCTCCGCCTCAGGTTGGAAAAGCCTCGGCGGCGCCAATCTCACTCAAGGCATCCACATACCTTGGGCTCCAAATCCGTCTTTCGTCAACCTTGTGGGCGGGACTACCACCGGTGGCCAGTTCTGCAACCAATTGCGGAACAACGCCTGGACCGGTTGGTTTGGCTGCTAATTCGGAACTGCTTGCCGGAGCGCACGATCCCGACAGGATCGATGACATTCTCCTGCTGTACGGCGTACGGGCTCAGACGTAGCGTTCGGCGTGGTCGGACTGGACCTGGGCTACCAGGTCCTTGACGCGTTCGCCGTCGGCCAGGGGGCAGACCATGGTGACGTCGTGGGTGTGGACGATGATGTGGCCGCGCAGGCCGACGGCGGCGATCAGGTGGCCGGGGTCGTCGGTGACGATCACGTTGTCGTTGGAGTCGAGCAGGCAGCTGAGCGCCGAGCCGTCGTGACGGTTGCCCTTGGCATCGACCTCGTAGGTGCCGGCCAGGGCGGCCCAGGAGCCGACGTCGAGCCAGTGCACGGGCATCGGGACGACCACCACGTCGGCGTCGACCTTGCCCTGCGAGGCCGGCTCCATCACCGCGTAGTCGACCGAGATCTTGCGCAGCTCCGGGTAGATCTGCGCCAGTGTCGCGTCCCGCTCGGGGGTGTCCCAGACGGAGGCGACCTGCCGTAGCTGCGCGGCCGACTCGGGCAGCAGCGCGTCGAGCACGCTGAGCACGGTCTCGGCGCGCCAGACGAACATGCCGGAGTTCCACCAGAACCGCCCGGTGGCCAGGTACTCCTCGGCGGTCGCGCGGTCCGGCTTCTCGCGGAACCGGTCGACCACGTACGCCGCCGTCCCGTCGATCGCGTCGCCGCGTTCGACGTACCCGAGCCCGGTGTGCGGGTGGGTCGGCTCGATGCCGAACGTCACCAGCGACCGCGGCCGCTGCTCGACCAGCTCGAACCCGGCCTCGATCGCCGTGCGGAACTCGTCCTCGGGCGTGATCAGGTGGTCCGACCCGACGATCGCCAGTACGGCGTCAGGGTCGTTGCGCGCCACCACCGCCGACGCGAGCCCCACCGCGTTCGCGGTGTCGCGCCCGACCGGCTCGCCGATGATGTTGTTCTCGCCCAGCTCGGGAAGCTCTTCCCGCACCAGGTCGGTGTGCGCCGCCACGGTGCAGACGTAGATGTTCGCCGGGTCGACCAAACCGGTCAGCCGGTCGTACGCCACTCGCAGCAACGAGTTCCCCGCCGCCAACGGCAGCACCTGCTTGGGCTTGTCCGCCCGGGACAACGGCCACAACCGAGTCCCCGACCCACCGGCCAGAATCACCACGTTCCGCATGAGGAAGAACCCTACCTGCCCGCCCGACCAGACAACCCCATCAGCTGGTCTGGTCGTCCTCGGGGACCTCGCAGGCCACGCCCGGCGGCAGTTCGGGTTCCGGGGTGGTCGGGGGGAGGCGAAGGTGGGCCATGTCGGCGGGAACCTCCGCGCCACTGGGGACCCAGACCGCGTCGGACTCGCCGTCGATGCCGGTGGCAGGGGCGTCGGTGAGGCGGAAGCGGTCGCGCAGCCGGCCGTAGAAGTCGGTGGGCCGCAGGCGCACCAGCCGCAGCGGACGGGTCGAGCCGTACACGCCGATCCAGTCGCCCGGATCGAGTACACCGCGGAGCTGCCCGTCGATGCTGACCGCGGCCTGGCCGGAGTGCGGCAGTACGCGCAGCCCGATCGGTTCGTCCGGGGCGGCGATGACACTGCGGTTGAAGGTCATGTGCGGCGCGACCGGCGTGAACACGATCGCCTCCGTGTTCGGCGACAGGATCGGTCCACCAGCGGCGAAGCTGTACGCCGTACTGCCCGTCGGCGTCGCGACGATCACCGCATCCGCCGAGTACGACGCCAGCAGCCGCCCGGACAGGTACACCCCGAGCGCCACCTGGTGATCCCGCGCCAGCTTCTCCAGTACGACGTCGTTCAGCGCCGTGACATCCAGCGCGACACCCCACCCGTTCGCATCCACCTCAGGCCGTACGGCGGGCGGCGGCAACGCCGGGCCGTGCCCGTACCGCAGCAACGCGTCGATCCCGGACGGGATCTCGAGCGCCCGCGACGCGCGCATGGTCAGCGTCATCCGCTTCTCGATCGTGGCCTCGTCGCGGTGCACCGCCTCCAGCGCCGCCTCGACGTCGCTGCACGCCACCTCGGTCAGGAACCCGACCTTCCCGAGATCCACGCCGAGCACCGCGGCATCGTTCTTCGCCGCGATCCGGGCACCGCGCAGGAACGTCCCGTCACCACCGAGCGTGACGACCAGGTCCGGGTTGCCCGCGTGGTGCAGCTCGTCCATCCCGCCGCGGCGGTCCTCGTGCTGCTTCCACACGTCGATGTCGGTGCAGCCGATGTCGTTGTCCTTGCACCAGGCGCGGACCACGTCGGCCGCCTGGACAGCCAGCGGACGGCCCAGGTGCACGACCAGACCGAGTCGACTGATGGGCACGGCGTTCTCCTTGTCCAACGGTGGGACAGCCGGTTGACGGAGTGGCCGGTACGCCGAGCACAGGCGCCCCGAGCCAGACCTTCACCGAACAACATAGGACGTCGGAGCCGAGGGGGACGAGGGGGTCCGAGGTGAAGGTGCTGCGGTCTGTGGATGACTGGTGGCGACCAGGATCCGGTGGTTCGAGAGGGTGCGACCGTCCGGGTTGGTTTATCAGCTTTTCAGGTGCAGCTGGATGTGACGTTTCCCCTTGTGGACAAGGTGAAAGTCCGGTTTCTTGAGGTTGCCGGCGCCTCACCTGCGACGTATTATCGAACACATGTTCGCCATTGATGTCGCCGAGCTGGATGTGGCCGAGACGCTGGCCGCAGTGGCGCGGGTGCACGCCGTGAAGCTCGCGGCAGAGGCCGAGTTGCTCGGGCTTGCTGTTCATTACGCGGACCTGTGTCCTGGTCCTGACTCGATCCCGGCAGCTGAGTCGATTCCCGGCTCCGAGCAGTCCAAGGTGTACGGCGGGCCGGGATGTCCTGGGATCGGTGATTTCGCGCCGGCGGAGTTCGGGGTAGTCACCGATCGCTCGGCGGGCGCGGCGGCCAGGTACCTGGGGCAGGCGCTGGCGTTGCGGCACCGGCTGCCGCTGACCTGGGCACAGGTGCAGTCCGGGCACGCGGCGGCGTGGAAGGCCTGCACGATCGCGACCGCCTCTGCCGGACTGTCGCTGGAGGCTGCCTCGATCGTGGACCATCGCGTCTTCTCGATCGTGGACTCCGTGACCCCGCTGCGGCTGGCCAACATCGTCAAGGCGGCGTCGTGGCAGGCCGACCCCGACCAGGCTCGTGCCGAAGCCGAGGCGAAGGCCCGCGAGCGTGGTGTGTGGGCCGGGCGCAGTGATGAGCACGGCACGACCACGCTGTTCATTCGCGCGGCCACCGGTGAGGTGATCCGCCTGGACGCGACCATCACCCAGATCGCCGAAGCGCTCGCCGCCCAGGGAGACACCGGGACTGTGGACCAGCGCCGGGCCCGGGCCGTAGGTGTTTTGGCCGACCCCGAACTGGCCTGCAAACTCCTCACCGTGTCCCAGCAGCTCCTCGCCACCACCACAACCTCCACCAGCACAGGCGCTGCGGCAGTGACCCCGCCGGTGCCTGCCGCTGAGCCTGGTTCGGTGGACGAGCGGGGTCAGGGTGGCGGCCAGGTGTCACTGGCGTCGCTGACCGGGACCCTGGCCAGCCTTCGCGACAGCACCGGCAGCGCCGACTGGACCGATAGCACGGACCGGGCCGACGGGTCCACGCCGCCCAGATCGCCGAGGCTGCCGCGTGCTCGGACGGTGTTGTACGTGCATGTGGCCGAGCAGACCCTCGCCACCGGTGAAGGGGTGGTCCGGGTCGAGGGGTATGGGCCGGTGCTCACCTCGCGCCTGGCAGAGGTTCTCGGACACGACCAGATCATCGTCCGGCCGGTGATCGACCTCAACGACACCCTCAGTGTCGACGCCTACGAAATACCTGACCGGATCAGGCAACACGTCAAACTGCGCTACCCAGTAGAACAGTTCCCTTTCGGCGTCGCGACCACCACGAACAGCACCGATCTGGACCACGTCACGGCCTTCGATCCCACTGGTCCACCGGGGCAGACCTCCACCAGCAATCTGGTACCGCTGCGGCGATACAGCCACAGGCTCAAGACGCACGGCAACTGGAAGGTCCGCCGCCTGGATGCCGACACACTCGAATGGACCACCCCCCACGGATACACACTCCTGGTCGACCACTCCGGAACCCACCCGCCTGACGAAGCCACCGTTTCCTGACCCGAGCTGCTGGCTAGGCCTCGGCTGCCTCCCGCTGCATCCGGGCAAACTCGTGCCGGAACTGCGGTCGCTCGACGATCTGTTCCGACCACGGCAGCTGTACCCGTACGACGCCGCCGGTCTCGACGGTGACCGCGAAGACGGCTCCGGCCGGATCGATCGTGGCCAACTGCACGCTGACGGCATCCGGGTGGCCGCCGAGGGCGCGGACGATCTGCAGCGAGTCGTCCGCGTGGTCCTCGTTCATGTGCCGCAGGACGGCGGACACGATCTCGGGGGTGAACGGTTCGGTCATGCCTGGGCCTTCTTCCGTCGAGCCACCAGTACGAGAGCACCACCGGCAAGCAGCAGCACGCCACCCACCACGGGCACCCAGAACGTCGCCCCGCCTGTACTTGCCAGCGACGCACCGGTGGGCTTCGTCGGAGTGTCAGTCACCGGCGGCTCGGACGACTGACTACTGGTCGGAGTCGGCGACGGCGTCGCAGTCGGCGTGGGTGTGGGTGTCGGGCTCGGCGTGCCCGCCCCCTTCACCGAGAAGTCGGCGGAGGCGACAACGCCGTCGCCGGCCGACAAGGTGACGATGTGCTTGCCTGAGGCAAACGCCATCGGCACCGTCCACCGGATGGTCACACTCCCGTCCGCCGCGGCAACCTGCTCACCCACCGAGCTGGCAGCCTGTCGATCAGCCGCCGCGAAGGTCAGCGGGATCCTCACATCGAACGTCCGATTCCCCGTGGCCCGGTGATCGGCCCGCAGGTACAGCACACACCCGTTCGGCGCTTCCGCGCACTTGGTGTGCTCGTCCGAAGACTTCACCTCGACCGACGTCCGAGCCACCAGGTCGGACCCGATCGGGACGACCAATTCCTCCGACCCTGCGTACGGGAAGTTCGTGATCCACTGCGACGTGCCCGACGCCCCCGTCATGTCCGCGCCACCGATCGCCGGCGACGCCTGCTTGCCGGCACCGTTGTCGACCGCCGTCAGCAGGTAGAACCCGCTCGGCGCCGTCGCCGTGTTCGCCTTGCTGTTGGCCAGCCCGGTGATCCGCGCCGAGACCTTCGCCCCCTCCGCGACCACCAACTTGCCGTCGGCAACCTTCAGCCCGGCTCCACCGACCACGACCGACTGCCCGTTCGCGTTCTTGAACGTGAACTCCGGCACCCCAGGCGTCGACTCCGCGTCGACGACGGCGGTCACGCGAGCACCCGCCGGGAACCCGGTCCCCTCGATCAGCAACTCCGCGCCCGGCGCCACCGCATCCGGCGACACCTTCACCGCGGGATCGACAGCCCCCGTGACTGTCAGCGCGGCCGCCGACGACGTCGCCGACCCCGCCTCGTTGCTGAAGACCGCCCTGAAGCGATCCCCGCTGTCCCCCGCGACCATCCCCGCAAGAGCCAGCGTCGTGGTCACCGCGGACGGCGACGCGATCGGAGCCCAGCTCTTCCCCTCGTCTGCACTGCGCTCCCACTGCACGGTCGGCACCGGCGTACCGGTGGCCGCCGCGGTGAACGTGACCGTGCCGCCGGCAACCACCGAGACGGCCACGGGCTGCTTCGTCACGACCGGCAGCACCGGCTGCGGCCCGGCCGGCTTGAAGGTGATCTTCTGGAACACGTCCTGCGACCGGTCGCCACGGTGGTCGACGACCTCGTTGTCCGAGGCCAGCGGCGAGTTGAAGCTCGCGATGTGACAGGCGACCGCGAGGCAGTCGACGTCGGCGCCCTCGTTGGTGAACGTCACCGCCGTCTCGACCGACGCCTCGAACGTCCCCTCAGCGGTGGTCACGACGCGCTGCGCGCCTGAGAACGGCGACGGGTTCGATTCGCCGACCGTGCCCTGCGGCGTCTGCGCGACGTACAGCGCGCGCTGCGGCGCGAAGCCGCTCCCCTTCACGACGACGGCCTGCCCGTCAGCGAGGTCAACGGCCGGCGTCACCGTCAGCACCGGCGTCTCGACGTTGCCAAACGCAACGACCTTCAGCAGCTCCTGCGTCGTGTTCGGCAACGCACCACCCGCCGCGTACGTCGCGACGCCGTACGTGCCGGTCGCCGTGTCGGCTGGCTTCACGGTCAGCGTGGTCTCGAACGTGCCGTCCGGCTTCAGCGTCACGTACGCCGGGTTGGCGGCGCCCGGCCGAGACGCATCGGGCAACGCCCACTTCTGGTCGAGCACGCGCCGAGTCCCCGGCGCCGCGTTCTTGGACGGCTGCCAGACCTCGTCGAAGCTGCCGAACACGACGTACACACCGGCAGGCAGACCCGGCGTGACCGGCGGTCGGGTGGATGGGTTGGAGGCAGGGTCGTAGCCGCTACCGCGGACCGTGACGGTCGCGCCGGCCGCGGGCACGGTGCCGAGCTGGTTGCCGTCGGCACCGAACAGCTCGAGCTTCGGCGTCCAGACCGGCGCGGTCGTCAGCTCGACCGAGAAGCTGATCGGGTCGAGCGCCGTACCGGCGGTGTAGAAGTTCGCGAACGCCGGGACGCCGGCCTCGGTGAGCTTGGTCGGCGCGGCGATGGCCGTGGCGACGCCGTCCTTGACGACGACCGGGTGCGTACTGAAGTCGACATCGGCGAGTACGACGTCGTCGTAGGTCGTCGGCCGGCCGGTCTCCAGGCTCTTGCTGACCACGTCCGCGATGACCGTGCCGGTGCTGCCCGCGGTGGTGATCCGGACGTCCGTGACCGTCATCTCGAGCAGCGGGTTACCGGCCTGCATCTCGTGGCCCTTGAAGTAGACGCCACCGGTGAAGCCGACCTGCTCGGCTGTTCCGGCGCCGCCCGGGAAGCGGAACGTCCCATCGGGGTTGCGTGTGGCCGGCTCGCGCATCGTCACCGAGCCGTGCGCGATCGGACCCTCGATGTAGGTCCGGAACGACGCCTTCAGCCCCCAGTCGAGGGTGTTGAGCGGCGGCCCTTCCGGCTCGGGATCACCGCCACCGGCGAACGTCACCGGTACGGCGAGCTCGTGGGCGGCGTTGATCGCCGAACCGCCGGGGTAGGTGTAGACGCCGTAGGTGCGCGGGTTCTCGGCGACGATCTTCGCCTTCACCTTCACCTCGAACGTCCCGTCGGCGTTCAGCAGCACCAGCCGGGGCTTCTGGTTCGGGAAGTCGGTGCCGACCTGGTCGAAGGAGGCCTGCGGCAGCGCCCACTTGGTGTCGATGAGGGTCCGGGTCGTCGAGTCGGCGCCGGCGGACGGCCGCCAGTTCTCGGCGAACGAACCGAACACGACGTACACACCGGCAGGCTGACCGGGCGTCACCGGGATGCGGGTCGAGAGGTTGGCCGCCGGGTCGAAGCCGGAGCCGCGCACAGTGAGTTCTTCGCCATCGGTCACCCCGGTGGTCTTGGAAACCTCGAGCTTCGGCTCGAAGACTGTTGGAGTAGGCGCAGCCACACCAGGAAGTGCAGAAGCAGAAACAACTGCCAACGAGGCAAGGGCAACCAGCAACCCTCGTAGTCGACTCAGGCGGGCGGTCATGCGGTGGGCTCCTTGCGGCGGCGGGTGGCGACGATGGTGGAGGTACCAACAGCAGCCAGTACGGCGGCGGCGACGAGCAGCGTCATCGTGGTGCCGCCGGTGTTCGCCAGCGGGCCACCCTGCTGCTGCTTGACCGGCGTGGTCGGGTCGTCGCCGGACGGCTTCACGACGGTGGAGGACTTAGACGAGGTCGGCGTCGGTGTCGACGTCGGCTTCGACGACGAAGCACCGGCGAACGTGACCGGGATCAGCACGTCCGCCGTACGGTCGGCGGTCCGGGTGTGATCAGCGCGGGTGCCGATCACACACCCGTTCGGCGCGACCTTCCGGTCCAGGCAGTTGGTGAACTGGTCCTTCGCCTTCACGGTCAGCCGGACCTCGAACGACCCCTTGCCCCCACTCTGCGTGAACGGCGTCGCCAGCCCTTCGCCGTACGACGGCGGGTTGGACGAGATCCACGCCGAGGTCCCGGAGGCGCCCTGCATGTCCACCCCACCGAGGCAGGGCGACGGCAGTTGCCCTGGGCCCTTGTTCACACAGAACGCGACGTAGATCCCTTTGTTCAGGTCGAATCCCCGGCCACGCACGGTGACGGAGGTCCCGGCCGGATCCAGCCCAACGCTCCGCGACACGGTGACCACCTGCCCCTGCGGCCCGGTCGCGGCCGGCGCGGCGGACGCGACAGAGCTCCCCCAGACCAGACCCCCGACCCCTAGGACCACAAACCCAACGACACTTTTATAGGTAAGCCTCACCTAACTTAGGTTAACCTAAGTCTCGTGACCTCACCATCGGGCCCGACGGCCACCGCTCAGCCGCCGTTCTCGCAGCGACTCCGGGAACGGAGTCTCAGCCTGCACCGAGACGCCGAAGGGAGCACCTACCTGAACGCACTCACCACCGGCCGCCTCGACCTCGGCGCGTACGCCGCCCTGGTCGCGCAGCACGCGGTCATCTACCAGGCCCTCGAACGCGTCGGCGCCGGTCTGGCCGACGACCTGGTCGCGGGCCCGTTCCACTTTCCGCAGCTCAACCGCTGCCTGGCGCTCGAGGCCGACCTCGCCTACCTGCGGTCGACCGGCGTACCGATTCCCGAGCCGACCGAGGCGACCCTTCGGTACGCCGGGCGCCTGGAGGAACTGGCGACCTGGCCGGGCGGGTTCATCGCGCACCACTACGTCCGCTACCTCGGCGACCTGTCCGGCGGTCAGGCGATCGGCCGGCTGGTCGCGTCGGCGTACGGGCTGGACAAGTACGGCGTGCGGTTCTACACGTTCGAGCAGATCCCGGCGGTGAAGCCCTTCAAGGACCGGTACCGGACGCTGCTCGACGAGACTCCGTTCGACGTTCGCGAGCAGGACCAGGTGCTGGACGAAGTGCTGCTCGCCTACCGCTTCAACGTCGAGGTCCTGGCGTCCCTGGCCGAACTCGTCCAGCCGCCGGTCGCCTCGTGAAGCTCCTCCTGGCCTGTGCTCTGTTGATCACCGCAGGGTGCGCCGGCCCTGCGGCATCCCAAGAGGTCGCGGCGCCGGGTGTGGTCGACGCCTGCCTCCCCGCGGTCAAGGGCTTCGCGATCAGCACCGACGCCGACGGCAAGCCCTTGCCTAAAGGAACCAACGCCTCCGGCGGGCAGGACCCGCACACCCTGACCGGCCCCTCCACCGCCACCATGGCCGACCACTCGATCCACGCGGTCGAAGGCGCAGCGCCGAAGCTCCCGGTCGACGTGAAGTCCTGCGACGGCAAGCAAATCCAGGTCAAGGACGCGAGCCGAATCATCGCGGTCGACCTGTACGGCACGCTCGCCGAGATCGTCTTCAGCCTCGGCCTCGGCGACAAGGTCGTCGGCCGCGACACCTCCACCGGCTTCCCCGAGGCGGCGAGCCTGCCGAAGGTCACACCGTCGGCCCACGACCTGAACGCCGAGGCGATCCTCGCGCTCGACCCGACCGTCGTCCT
Organism: Kribbella italica; assembly: GCF_014205135.1. NCBI lineage: Bacteria > Bacillati > Actinomycetota > Actinomycetes > Propionibacteriales > Kribbellaceae > Kribbella > Kribbella italica. Next base: position 8,248,482 of record NZ_JACHMY010000001.1, on the reverse strand, counting down.
GACCGACAAGAGCATCGGGCCGCCCGAGGTGCTCGAGCAGCTCCGCGCGTCCGGCGTCGCGGTGGTCTTCTTCGACGACGCGCGCACGATGGACAACATCCCGAGCCAGATCCGCGCGGTCGCCGGCGCCCTCGGCGTGCCCGAGCGCGGCGAGCAGCTGGTACGGCGTACGCAGGACGAGATCGTGAAGTCCCTCGGCCTCGCGCCTGCCGCCGCCAAGCCGCTGCGGATGACGTTCCTATACGTCCGGGGCTCCGCGGGCGTCTACCTGATGAGTGGCCCGGGCTCGGGCGCCGACGCGATGATCAAGTCGATCGGCGGCGTCGACACCGGCACCGACATCGGGCTGACGAAACCGTTCGTCCCGCTCACCAGCGAGGCGCTGATCCGGTCGCAGCCTGACCTGATCATCGTGATGACCGAGGGCCTCAAGTCGCTCAAGGGCGTCGACGGCCTGCTGAAACTGCCCGGTATCGCGCAGACCCCGGCCGGTCAGCACCGCCGGATCGTCGACATGAACGACACCGAGCTGCTCAGCTTCGGCCCCCGCACCGGCCGCACTGTCGAGGCGCTGGCCAAGGCCGTCTACACCCCGTGAGACGTCTGCGGTCCGCAGGTCTGCTGACCAGCCTGACCATTGCTCTGCTCGTCATCTCCGTTGTCGCTGCCGGTGTCGGTCAGCTGCCGATCCCACCAACAGAAATCATCGGGTCGGTCATGCACCGCATCGACAGCGGCCTGGAGAGCCTGCTGCACCTCAAGCTCCCGCTCGACCTCGGCCCGCTGCCTCACCACCCGCAAGGCGACAACGCCTTGTGGAAGGTGCGTTTCCCGCGGGTCGCCCTGGCCGTCCTCGTCGGCGCGTCCCTGGCGACCGCGGGCGCCCTGATGCAAGGCGTCTTCGGCAACCCACTCGCCGAGCCCTCGCTCGTCGGCGTCTCGTCCGGCGCCGCGGTCGGCGCGAGCCTGGTGATCGTCACCGGCGTGACCTGGCTCGGCAACTGGACGATCGCGGCCGCGGCCTTCACCACCGGGCTGGCGACGACGTTGCTCGTCCACAGCCTGTCCCGCGCCGGCCGTCGTACCGAGATCGTCACGCTCGTCCTGACCGGGATCGCGGTCAACTCCCTCGCCTTCACGATGATCTCGTTCGCCACCTTCATCGCCGACACCAGCGCCCGCGAGCAGCTCGTCTTCTGGCAGCTCGGCAGCCTGAACGGCGCCACCTGGCAGGCCGTCTCAGCCGTCGCGCCGTTTACGTTCACAGGCCTGGCCGCCGCCTTCGTCCTCGCCAAGCGGCTCGACCTGCTGTCCCTGGGCGACCGCTCCGCGGCCCACCTCGGCGTCGATGTCGAGAAGCTCCGCCTCGTCGCGATCGTCGTGGTCGCGCTGCTGGTCGGCGCGAGCGTCGCCTTCAGCGGCATCATCGGCTTCGTCGGCCTGGTCGTCCCGCACCTGATCCGGATGGTCGCCGGCCCCGGCCACCGGTTGTTGCTCCCGGCAAGCGCTTTGGCCGGCGGCGTCCTGGTGATCTGCGCCGACCTGCTGGCCCGCACCCTGATCCGCAACGCCGACCTCCCGATCGGCATGATCACCTCGCTGGTCGGCGCGCCGTTCTTCTTCTGGCTGCTCCGCCGCACCCGCGCCCGGCAAGGAGGCTGGGGATGAAACGCCGACTGCCCGACCGCATCCCCACCAGTACGACGATCGCCGCCGCCCACGACATCTCCGTCCAGCTCGGCGGCACCCAGGTCCTCGACGACGTCACCCTGGCCGTCCGCACCGGCGAGGTCCTCGCCCTGGTCGGCCCGAACGGCGCCGGCAAGTCCACGCTGCTCGGCGTACTGAGCGGCGACCTCGCTCCCGACCACGGCACCGTCGAGCTGCACGGCGAGCCGCTGAAGCACTGGTCGCCGGTCGAGGCCGCCATGCGCCGCGCCGTAATGTTGCAGCAGGCAACGATCTCGTTCCCGTTCCCGGTCGGCCAGATCGTCGCGATGGGCCGCTCACCGTGGGACGGCACCGAACGTGCCGACCATGACGACGAAGCCATCCGTACGGCGCTCGACCGCGCCGACGCGCAGGCCTTCACCGACCGCGTGTTCAACTCCCTGTCCGGCGGCGAACGCGCCCGCGTCTCCCTGGCCCGGGCCCTCGCCCAGGAGACGCAACTGCTGCTGCTCGACGAGCCGACCGCCGCTCTCGACCTGCACCACCAGGAAGACGTGCTCCAGCTCGCCCGCCGGCGCGCGGCGGAAGGGGACGCCGTCGTGATCGTCCTGCACGACCTCAACCTCGCGGCCGGTTACGCCGACCGCATCGCCGTCCTGTCCCAGGGCCGGTTGGCGGCGTACGGGCAGCCCACGGAGGTCCTCACCGCGGAACTGGTCACCGACGTCTACCAGCACCAGGTCGAGGTCTGGCCGCACCCGACGACCGGCGCCCCGATCATTCTTCCGGAACGTTCCGCGCGGCCGTGATGATCGGGTCGGTCTCGTCGTCGAACTCCCCGATCACCTCCTCCAGCAGGTCCTCGAGCGCGACCACACCGACCGGCTTCCCATCCTCCCGTACGACGGCCAACTGCGACCGCCGCTCCCGCATCACCCGGATCGCCGCCGCGACGGGCGTGACCGCCGGCAGCTGCAACGGCTCGGTCATCAGGTCGAAGGCGTGCAGCGTCCTGCCCCCACTCGTCGTCGCCCGGGCCGCGTCGCGGACGTGCACGATCCCGCACAGCGTCCGGGTCTCGACCGACACCACCGCGAGCCGCGACCGGCCCTGCTCCCGGCTGGCCAGCTCGACCTCACGCGCCGACGCCTCGGCCCGGACCGTCGCCAGCTGAGCCGTCGGCGTCATCACCTGCGCGACGGTCGTGTTCTGCAGCGCGAGCATCGCCGTCAGCAGATCGTGCTCGGCGGCCTCCAGCGTGCCGTGCTCGCCGGACGACTCGATCAGCAGCCGCAGCTCGTCGGGTCCGTGCGCGTTGGCGATCTCGTTCTGCGGCGTCACGCCGACCGCCCGGACGCACACGTTCGCGATCCAGTTGAGCACCACGAGCAGCGGCCGGACCACGTAGGTGAACCCGCGGAACGGCAGCGCCAGGAGCAGCGCCGACCGCTCCGGATCGCTGATCGCCCACGACTTCGGCGCCATCTCGCCGAGCAGCACGTGCAGCAGGCCGATCCCGCCGACGGCGATGATCAGCGCGATCACGTGCCCGACGTTCTCGGGCAGGCCGACCAGCTCGAAGAGCGGATGCAGCAGGTGCGCCACGGCCGGCTCGGACAGCGAGCCGAGTCCCAGCGTGCACAGGGTGATCCCGAGCTGCGCGCCCGCGAGCATCAGCGACAACTCGCTGACCCCGGCGATCGCCGCGCGGGCGGACCGGCTGCCTTCGGCCGCGGCCTGTTCGAGCCGGTGCCGTTTCGAGGCGACCAGCGCGAACTCGGCCGCCACGAAGAACCCGTTGCAGACCAGCAGGACCAGTGAGATCAGCAGCGCCACCGTCGTACTCATGACAGCCGCTCCAGGACGATCCGGCCGGGGACGTGCCGCAGTACCGTCTGCACCGTCACTCGGGCGCGCTCCAACGGCACCTGCCGCCCGTCGTGGTCGAACCGCGGCGGCAACGCGATCACCACCTCGTCACCGACCACCGGGACCCGCCCGAGCCGCGCCATCACCAGTCCGGACACCGTGTCGTAGTCCTCGTCCTCGGGCAGTGAGATCCCGGTCGCTTCCTCGACCTCGTCGAGCCGCCAGCGGGCCGGCAACGTCCAGCTCCCGTCGCCGTTGTCGATCAGGTCGCCCTCCGGCAGGTCGTCCTCGTCCCGGATCGATCCGACCAGCTCCTCGGCGATGTCCTCCAGCGTCACCACCCCGGCGAACCCGCCGAACTCGTCCACCACGATCGCCAACTGCCGGTGCGTCGTCCGGAGCTGCTCCAGTACGGCGGGCAGCGCGAGCGTGTCCGGTACGAGGATGGGAGGCGCGGCGAGCGACCCGGTCGTCACGTGATGCCGGTCGCCTGGCTCCACCTCGACCACGTCACCGATCGCGATCACCCCGACCACCTCGTCGACCGACGACGCGACCACCGGGAACCGGCTGTGCCCGGTGTCCAGCAGCTCGACCACGCGGGTCAGCGGATCGTCCTCGTGCACGGTGATCACGTCCACCCGCGGCACCATCACCTCGCCCGCGAGCCGGCCGCGGAAGTCGAGCCCACGATCGAGCAGCCGGGTGGTGTCCCGGTCCAGCAGGCCCTGCTCGTACGACGTGGCGATGATCCGGTCGAGGTCCTGCGCGGTCGCGCCCTGCGGCAGCTCCTCGACCGGCTCGATGCCGACCCGGCGGAGGATCCGGTTCGACGTGGCGTCGAACAGGTGGATGACCGGCCCGGCGACGGTCAGGTACATCAGCGTCGACCGGGACAGCCGCAGCGCGATCGCCTCGGCCCGGGCGATCGCCAGGTTCTTCGGGGCCAGCTCGCCGAACACCATCTGGATCACCGTGGCCAGCAGCAGCGCGAGGATCACCGAGACGGTCAGGCTGACGCCCTCGGGCATCCCGGCCGAACCGAAGATCTTCTGCAGACCCTCACCCAGGTACGGCTCGGCGACGTACCCGGCCAGCAGGGCGGTCACGGTGATCCCGACCTGCGCGCCGGACAGCACGAACGACAGCCGCGCGGTCACCTTCAGGGCCCGGGCCGCGGCCGCGTTCCCGTCGTCGGCCAGGCTCTGCAGACGATTCCGGTCCACGGCCACGTAGGAGAACTCCTGCGCGACGAAGTAGCCCGTGGCAACGGTCAGGGCCAGGATCAGCGCGAGGCCGATCAGGATCAGCATGCACCGACCCTACCGGCGACCGACTCAGCTGAACTCGAGGCCCTGCAGCACGGCGGGATCGGTGGTGTCGAGGCCCTCTTCGTTCGCCTTCGCGTACCAGCGCATCTGCTCGGCGTCGCGGCCCTCGGCGGTCTGGCCGGCGATCCAGTAGGCCACCGTGTGCAGGTCGTCGCGCTGGATGGCGAGGTCCTTCAGCAGGTACTGACGCAACGACCGTACGACGCCCGCCTCGGCCGCGAGCCAGGCCTGGGTCCGGCCGCTGAGCCGCGGGTAGGAACGAACCGCCTTCTCCAGCGGGGAATCCGGGCCGATCCCGGGCGGGCCGACGATCCACTGGACGTCACCGGGGACCAACCGCTGGTCGGCTTCGCTCTCCACCTGCAGGAACACGGTCGCGGGCGCGTCGAGCGACTCGACGATGCTCGCGATCGCCGGCAACGAGGTGGGGTCGCCGATCAGCAGGTGGTTGGCGACGCCGTCGCCCGCGGAGAACTCGCGCCGGGTGCCGAACAGGATCGGGGTGTCACCGGGCCGCGTGTTGGCCAGCCAGGTCATCGCCGGGCCCTCGCCGTGCACGGCCACGTCGAACGTCAGCCGCAGCGTCACCGGGTCGAACGACCGCACGGTGAACGCCCGCGTCAACGGCAGCGGCCGGTCGGCCGCCCACACCGGAGCACCGTTCGGTCCGAGCTTCGGCATCCGCACACTGCCGATCCCGTCCGGCGGGATCATCAGCTTGAACGCATCAGCCGGCCGGATCGTCCGGTACGCCGCCAGCCCGTCCCCGCGCACCACCACCCGGCTGAACTGCGGCGTCAGTTCCTCGACGGACTCCACAGTCACCGGACAGATCACCCGGGAGTCCCCCGACCGGGTCAGTCGACGGATCTCGGACCTGATCGTCACCGGACTCATCCCTGCTCCACCCGTCCCCTCACGTCCGGCCACCGAACAGCGCACCCAGGCTTCGCCACTTGTTCCTTCGAGTACCACCGAGATCCGGAGTTCACGACTGCGCGATCTCCGCCAGCACCCTCTCCAGTCTCTACACCAGCTCCAGCCCGTTCCCCAGCGATGATGCCCCCGTCACCACCGGATACACCTGCTTCGCCCGTACCGCGGGCAACCGCCGCCACAGCGCCTGCTTCGTCAGGGTCTGCGCGTCCGGGCCGGGCGTCGTCCCGTCCGGCGCCGCCGGCACCAGCAAAACGTTGCTCTGAGCAAGCAGATCGAGCCGCTCGAACGAGTACTCCACCACCGGCTTGTCCTGCGCCGCGGACGGCGCCGCCAGCTTCACCCCACAGTCGAGCAGCACCTTGGTGTCGGTCCACTTCGGCCCGTACGTCCACCACGGGCTCTCCGACGCCGCCCCGGCCAGCGTGAAGGTCTTCGCCGCCAGCAGTTCGGCGTACTGCGCCTTCAACGCCTGCGTCCGCTTCTGATACTCGGCAAGCAGCGCCTCGGCCTCAGCCTTGCGCCCGAGCACCTCACCGACCCGACTCGCCACCTCGACCAGGCTGAGCCGCTGGAACGAGACCACCACCGTCGGCGCGATCGCACTGAGCTGCCGGTAGAGCGCGTCGTCGGTGTCGATCGTCCGCAGGATCAGATCGGGCCGCACGTTCGCGATCTTCTCGACCGCGGGCTCGGTGAAGTCGCCGACGCTCGGGAGGCCGGCCAGCTTGCCGGCGTATGACGGTCCGGAGTCCTGGTACCCGTCCCCGCTGATCCCGACCGGGACCAGACCGACGTCGACGGTCGCGAAGGCACCGTAGAAGTCCGCGCACACCACCCGCGTCGCCGCGACCGGGACCCGGACCGGGCCCTTGTCGGTCGCGACCTCGCGATCGGCGGCCACCTCCGGAGCGTCGTCGTTCGAGCAGGCGGTCAGCAGTCCGGCCGATACTCCGGCACCGACGGACAGGAACCCTCGCCGGGTCAGGGCGTTGTCGAACTCGGGCCGGTCCAGCAGCAGCACCATGACGATCTCCTCACCAGACATGGACCATTCGGCTTAGCCAAGGCTAACCTAACCGACATGAGCCTCGGCGTGGATCCCGGTCTGGAGACCGGCCTGGAGTTGGTACGGCGACCGATCGCGGCCACCGTGCTGGCGCGGACCGTGCTGAACCGCCAGTTGATCAGGATCACCGTCGGCGCTCCTGAACTGGACCGGTTCGAGTACGCCGGCCCCGATCACCTGGTCCGGATCTTCCTGCCGCCGCGCCCCGGCGCGGAACTGATCCTGCCGCGAACCGAGCGCTGGTGGCCCGAGCTGCAGGAGATGCCGGAGGCGACCCGGCCGGTCGTGCGCAACTACACCGTGCGCGCGTTCGAACCGGCCGCCCGCCGGATGGGCATCGACTTCGTCGTGCACGGCACCGGCCCGGGCTCGACGTTCGCGCAGGCCGCCGCTCCCGGCGACCGGCTCGGCATCCTCAGCGACGGCGCCGACTACGCGCCCCCGCAGGACACCGACTGGCAGCTGCTGGTCGGCGACGAGACCGCGCTGCCCGCGATCGCGGCGATCATCGAGCAGCTCGGGCCGGACGACCGCGCGCTGGCGTTCATCGAGGTCGGCGACCGCGACGACGAACTGCGGATCCCGCGGCACCCCGGCGTACGGATTCACTGGCTGCACCGCGGCGACGCCCACAACAGCGACCTCCTGCTCCGCCGCCTCCGCGCAACCGCCCTCCCCATCGGCCGCGCCTACGCCTGGCTGGCCGGCGAGTCCTCCCTCGTCACCTCAGTCCGCCGCCACCTCGTCAACGACCGCGGCCTGGACAAGCACCAGGTCTACTTCTGCGGCTACTGGCGCCGCACGGAAGCATGAAGATCCAGCTCGGCGCCGTCCAGGAGACGCTGCTGATTCCGCTCTACGGCCGCGCGGTCGAGACCCACAAGAAGCGCCCACTGATGCGCGACCCGAAGGCCGTCGAGATGGTCGCGTCGATCGACTACGACTTCACCAAGTACGACGGCGGCCGCAGCCTCGGCGGTTCGGTCCTCCGCGGGCTGATCTTCGACAGCTGGGTCACCGACTTCCTCCGCGCCAACCCCTACGGCACCGTCGTCGAGATCGGCGCGGGCCTGAACACCCGGTTCGAGCGGCTCGACAACGGGACCTGCCACTGGTTCGAGCTGGACCTGCCGGACTCGATGGAGCTGCGGCAACGCTTCTTCCGGCCGAGCGACCGCCGCGGCATGCTCGCCGGCTCGATCACGGATCCCGCGTGGATCGAGGCCGTCCGCGCTCGTCCCGCGCCGTACTTCTTCGTCGCGGAGGCCGTCCTCTTCTACCTGCCGCGCGACGACGCCCAGTACGCCGTCGCGCTCGTCCACGACCATTTCCCGGGCAGCCGGTTGGCCTTCGACACCGCGGGCGACGCGATGGTCGACAGCCAGGCGCAGCACGACGCACTGAAGCACACCCGGGCCGAGTTCGCCTGGGCCTGCGACGACGCGATCGAGCTGGAGCCGTGGGGTCTGCGGCTGGTCGATTCGCGTCCACTCGCCCGACCGCAGCCGTCGGTGGCCGCCCGGCTCCCGCCGGCCTACCGGCTGCTCCTCCGCCTGCTGGCGTTCCATCCGCGGGCGGCGTCGTACCGGATGAACCTGTTCAGCGTCTGAGCGTTCCGCAGGACGTGCCGCTCCGCCGGTGGACCATCTCAGCCGCCGGCACGAACCTGCACCACTCACCAACCTCCCCACCCGAGGCCCGCACGGGCTCACCCCCGCCCGACTACCCACCCGAGCCACCACTTACTGAGTGGTGGGCGTCCACCACTCCCACAGGACGCCGGCGTGCACCGCCCAGCACTGATCAAGCAACCTCGACCGCCGGTGGTCACGCTCAGAATCCCAGCCCGCGAGGCATCCGTGGGCGGTTGATGGGGTCGGCCACTCGTCCCACGACAGCCGCCGGGGCCGTGGGAGCCGGCCGCTCGGCGGGCGGCTGCGCGGAACCTCGGCGCGTTCCTCGGCGGGTAGCGCGGCGCGGCTATCCGTCGCTGACCGGTTTCTGCTGCGGCTGCTCGCCTTCCACCCGCGCCCCCGGTCGTACCTCTTCCACGTCTGACACCGCGGGTCTGGCGCGTTCCTCGGCCGTCGGCTCGACCGGGCTCGGGTCCAGCTTCGCCTCGCGGGTGATCTTCTTCAGCTCGACCAGTGCGCGGGCGGTGTTGCGGGTCAGCTCGGGCAGGCGGTTGGCGCCGAAGAGCAGGACCACGACGACCAGCAGCACGATCCACTCGCCGCCTTCGGGCAGCGCCAGCAGTGTCTCCATCGATGCCTTCTTTCTCCCCGACCACATTAGCCCCGAATGCGAAACGTAGGCTTCGGGCATGGCCGGAACCCTGCCCGAACTCTTCGCCGCTGCCGTACGCCGCGACGGCGCCAGTCCGTTCCTCACCCACTACGACGACGTCACCGGAGAGCGGATCGAGCTCAGCGCGGTGACCACCGCGAACTGGGTCGCCAAGACCGCCAACCTGCTCGTCGACGAGTACGAGCTGGAGCCGGAGGAGACCGTCGCGATCGGGCTGCCGCCGCACTGGCTAGGGGTCGTCTGGGCGCTGGCGACCTGGTCGGCCGGTGCGTCGGTGACCACCGGCGAGGGCGACCTGGCGATCACCGGCCCGGACTTCCGGGTCCGCGGCAACCGCGAGTCGATCGCGTCCGCGCTGCTCCCGCTCGGCGGGCGCTTCCGCGACCCGGTGCCCGACGGCGTGCACGACTACGGCGCCGAGGTCTACAACCACCCCGACCTGTTCGTCCCGTTCAACCCGCCGACGGCCGACAGCCCGGCGTACGACGGACGCACGCACGCGGGGGTGATCGCGGCCGCGGCACCGATCGCGGAGCGGATCCTGGTCACCCGCGACCTGGTCGACCCGGCCGGGCTCGGTCTGCTGGTCGGCGTGATCTCCGGAGGTGGTTCGATCGTGCTGTGCCGCAACCTCGATCCGGCCAAGCTGGAACGACGGCTCGCGGACGAGAAGGTCGACCGAGTGGTGGAGGACTGATGGTGCAGCGGTTCGAGGGCAAGGTCGCGCTGGTCACGGCGGCGGCGCAGGGGATCGGCGCCGCGGTGGCGCGGCGGATCGCGGCCGAGGGCGGCGTGGTCGTCGCCACCGATCTGCAGCAGGACAAGCTCGACGAACTGGTCGGCGAGCTCGGCAGCGACAAGGCCCTCGCGGTGAAGGTCGACGTCACCAGCCGCGGGGAGATCGACGCGGCCGTCGCGGCGGCGGTCGAGCGGTTCGGGCGGCTCGACGTACTGGTGAACAACGCCGGCGGCTGCATCGTGAGCACGAAGCCGGAGGACACCCCGGCCGACGAGTGGCACCGCCAGCTCGACCTCACCCTGGTCAGCGCCGCGCAGTGCATCCAGTCCGCGCTCCCGCACCTGCTCGAGTCGCGCGGCAACGTGGTGACGATCAGCTCGGTCAACGGCCTCGCCGCGTTCGGCAACATCGAGTACTCGGCAGCGAAGGCCGGTCAGGCCGCGATGACCCAGAACTTCGCCGCCCGCTTCGGACCCAGCGGCGTCCGCTTCAATGTCGTTGCCCCCGGCACCATTCGCACCCCCAACTGGGACAGCCAGCCCGGCACCCTGGAACGGCTGGCCAAGCTGTACCCGCTGGGCCGGGCCGGCGAGCCCGAAGACATCGCCGCCGCCGTCGCCTTCCTCGCCTCCGACGACGCCGCCTGGATCACCGGCCTCACCCTCCCAGTCGAAGGCGGAGTACTCCTCGGCCCCGCCGCCCTCAGCCTCGCCGCGAAGGACTAGCGCGTACGCCGGCCGGAGCTAGCTTTCGCGAGCGAGCTGCTCCAGTACGGCGTACCCGCTCTCCAACCCGGCCTCGAAACCAGAGGCGAGGACGGCATCCCGGTTCGCCTTGTCCTGCGAGCGGATGAGGACACTCAACGCCGTCCCCTCAGCCGCGTCCGCGAACTCGGCGGTGACGACCGTGCCCTCCTCCTCGGGCGCCCCCTCGTACACCTCGCTCCAGACCAGCCGCTCCCCCGGCACCACCTCGACGTACTCGCCGTGGAAGCCGAGTTCACCACCACCGTCCGGCATCCGAAGCACGTAGCGCCACGCGCCGCCCGGCCGGAGATCGACGTCGGCGACGGTCTGCTCGCCGAAGCCGCCACTCCACCAGCGGCGGATCAGATCGGGCGTCGTCCAGGCCTGCCACACCGCCGTTCGCGGCGCGGCGAGCGACGTCCGGACGAGGATCGACCGGTCGTCCGGCGTGGTGGTCTCCAAGGGCTCCATCGGTCCCAGTGTTCAGCATGTGACGATCACCCGTCGTGAAAGTCTAGTAACTCTATCTTCTTTATATGACTACTACCCCGAGCTGGTCCTTCGAGACGCGGCAGATTCACGCCGGTCAGACCTCCGACGCGGTCACCAAGGCGCGGGCGCTGCCGATCTACCAGACGACGTCGTACACCTTCGACAGCACCGACCACGCCGCCAGCCTGTTCGGCCTGCAGGAGTTCGGGAACATCTACACCCGGATCCAGAACCCGACCCAGGACGCCGTCGAGCAGCGGATCGCCAGCCTGGAAGGCGGAACGGCCGCGCTGCTGGTCTCGTCCGGCCAGGCCGCGACCTCGCTCGCGCTGCTGAACATCGCCGAGGCCGGCGACCACGTGGTCAGCAGCCCGAGCCTGTACGGCGGCACGTACAACCTCTTCCACTACACCTTCCCGAAGCTCGGGATCGAGGTGAGCTTCGTCGAGGACCCGAGCGACCTGGAGTCCTGGAAGGCCGCGATCAAGCCGAACACCAAGGCGTTCTTCGGCGAGACGATCGCGAACCCGAAGAGCGAGATCTTCGACATCGAGGGCATCGCCGGCGTCGCGCACGAGTTCGGCGTCCCGCTGATCGTCGACAACACCGTCGCCACGCCGTACGTGCTGCGCCCGCTGGAGCACGGTGCCGACGTCGTCGTGCACTCGGCCACCAAGTACCTGGGCGGTCACGGTACGGCGATCGCCGGCGTGATCGTCGACTCGGGCAAGTTCGACTACGCCGCCAACCCCGACCGCTTCCCCGGCTTCAACCAGCCGGACGAGAGCTACCACGGCCTCACCTACGGCACCGCGCTCGGTGTCGGCTCCGACCTCGGCAACCTGGCGTACATCCTGAAGGCCCGCGTCCAGTGGCTGCGCGACCTCGGGACGGCGGTGTCACCGTTCAACGCGTTCCTGATCGCCCAGGGCCTGGAGACCCTGTCGCTGCGGATCGAGCGGCACCTGGACAACGCGCTCAAGGTCGCCCAGTGGCTCGAAGCGCGGGACGAGGTCGACAGCGTCGCGTACGCGAGCCTGCCGTCCAGCAAGTACTACGAGCTGGCGCAGAAGTACACGCCGCGCGGCGCCGGCGCCGTGGTCGCGTTCGAGATCAAGGGCGGGGTCGACGCGGGTAAGCGGTTCGTGAACGCGCTGCAGCTGCACAGCCACGTCGCCAACATCGGTGACGTCCGGTCGCTGGTGATCCACCCGGCCTCGACCACGCACAGCCAGCTGTCCGGCGACGACCAGCTCGCCTCCGGCGTCACCCCGGGCCTGGTCCGGCTCGCCGTCGGTCTGGAGCACATCGACGACATCCTGGCCGACCTCGAGGTCGGCTTCGCCGCGGCCAAATCGGCCTGACGGCGTCCATGAACCAGGATCGTCCACCCGCGCCCGTCAGGGAGCGGATCACCGGAGAGCAGGCCGGCGGCACCCGGGGGCGGGATGCCGGCGAAGGCGGACTCACCGGTGCCCGGGACGGCGGCACCGCGGTGCGAGGTGCCGTGCATCCATCAGGTCAGGTGGCCGGTGGATGGCGGGTGGGCGATCCTGTCGGCGCGCGGCAGTTCGTGAGCGTCGGCGAGCTGCCGCTGGAGTACGGCGGAACGCTGCCCGGCGTGACGATCGCATACGAGACCTGGGGCCGGCTGAACGCGGCCGGCGACAACGCCGTGCTGATCTGCCACGCGCTGACCGGGGATGCGCATGTGGTCGGCCCGGCCGGTCCGGGGCAGCCGACGCCGGGCTGGTGGGACGGGTTGATCCCGGCGTACCTGAATCCTGAGGACTGGTACGTCGTCGCGGCCAACGTGCTCGGCGGGTGTCAGGGCACGACCGGGCCTTCGTCGGAAGCGCCCGACGGCCGGGCCTGGGGCAGCCGCTTCCCGGCGATCACGATTCGCGACCAGGTCGCCGCCGAGGCCGCGCTCGCCGACCAGCTCGGCATCGACCGTTGGGCCGCGGTGATCGGCGGCTCGATGGGCGGGATGCGTGCACTGGAATGGCCTCTGCTCTATCCGTCGAGGGTCGCGACGGCCGTCGTCCTGGCATCGACCGGCTATGCCACGGCCGAGCAGATCGCCTGGTGCGCGCCGCAGCTCGCCGCGATCGAGTCCGACCCGCACTGGCACGGCGGCGACTACTACGCCACCGGCGAGGCACCGGTCGCAGGACTCGGCATCGCCCGCCGGATCGCGCACGTGACCTACCGGTCCGAGTACGAGCTGGCCACGCGCTTCGGCCGCAATCCCCAAGGCGACGGGCGATTCGCGGTCGAGTCCTACCTCGACCACCACGCCACCAAACTGGCCGGCCGCTTCGATGCCGGCTCGTACGTCGTACTGACGGGCGCGATGAACTCCCACGACATCACCCGCGACCGCGCCAGCCCCCTCAGCAACCTCCACGCCAAACTCGTCGTCGCCGCCGTCGACTCCGACCGCCTCTACCCGGCCCGCCTCTCCACCGAACTCGCCGAGGCCGCCGACGTCCCCCTGCACCTGGTCAAGTCCCCTTACGGCCACGACGGCTTCCTGCTCGAGCTGGACCAGGTCGGCCACCTGATCGCGGAGGCCCTGATCCGGTAAGAGATCCTATGAACCATGGAGTCGACCTGTAGACAGCCTGTGACTGCCCGCCTACGCTGTGCGGAATTCATCGGATCTCTGTGGGGGCTCGGATGCGCACAGCTGGTTTCGCCCTACTCGCTGCGGCCACTCTGATGGCGGGTCTGACCGTGCCGCCCGAGCGATCCGATGCGGTGCCACCGCCGCGAAGCCCGGGCGAGCTGGCGCTCTGGTACACCGCGCCCGCGACCGACTGGGAGTCCGAGGCGCTGCCGATCGGCAACGGCGCGAGTGGCGCGATGGTGTTCGGTGACACCGCGACCGAGCACCTGCAGCTGAACGAGAAGACGCTGTGGACCGGCGGGCCCGGCGCCCAGCAGGGCTACGACTTCGGCAACTGGCGGACGCCGCGGCCGAACGCGCTGACCGACCTCCGCACGATGATCAACCGCGACCTCAGGGTCGCGCCCGACGTCGCCACGAACATGCTGGCCCAGAACGAGATCGGCTTCGGTGACTACCAACCGCTGCTCGACCTGAAGCTCGCCATGCAGCACAGCGGCTCTGCGACGGCGTACCGCAGGCACCTCGACATCGAGAACTCGCTGGCCGGCGTCCAGTACGCCGTCGACGGCGTCCGCCACAGCCGCGAGTACTTCGCCAGCGCGCCCGGCAACGTGATCGTCGCGCGGATCGGCGCCGACCGGCGCGGCCAGGTCGGCTTCACCGCGCGCCTCACCGGCGAGGCGAATCGCACCCTGACGGGGACCGCGCAACGCGGCCGGATCACCGTCAAGGGCGCGCTGCTCGACAACGGCCTTCGGTACGAGCTGCAGGCGCAGGTGCTCACCACCGGCGGGACGCGGACCGACAACGCCGACGGGAGCGTGACCGTCGCGGGTGCCGACTCCGCAGTCCTGGTGATGAGCTCGGGGACCGACTACTCCGACGTCTACCCGACGTACCGGGGCAAGGATCCGCACGCCGGCGTGACGAGCCGGGTCGATGCCGCGAGCAAGCTTCCGTACGGCGTACTGAAGGCTCGGCACTTCGCCGATCACCGTAAGCTCTTCGACCGGGTCGACCTGGACCTCGGCCAGGTGATGCCCGACGTGCCGACCGACGAACTGCTCGCGCAGTACCAGCAGGGGACGGCGACGCCCGAGGCGCGGAAGGCGCTGGAGACGCTGTTCTTCCAGTACGGGCGGTACCTGCTGATCGCGTCGTCGCGCGGAAACTCGCCGCTGCCCGCGAACCTGCAGGGTGTCTGGAACCAGTCGACGACCCCGCCGTGGCGCTCGGACTACCACGTCAACATCAACCTGCAGATGAACTACTGGCCGGCCGAGACCACGAACCTGAGCGAGACGACGGCGCCGCTGTTCGACTTCGTCGACGCGCTCGTCCCGCCCGGACGGGTGACGGCTCGCGAGATGTTCGGGGCCGACGGCTGGGTGGTGCACAGCCAGACGAATCCGTTCGGCTTCACCGGCGTGATCGGGTACCCGCTCGCGTTCTGGATGCCGGACGCGGGCGGCTGGCTCGCGCAGCACTACTGGGAGCACTATCGGTTCACGCAGGACAAGCGGTTCCTGAAGGAGCGGGCGTACCCGCTGATGAAGGAGCTGGCCGCGTTCTGGATCGACGAGCTGCAGGTCGATCCGCGCGACGGGAAGCTGGTGGTCAGCCCGAGCTTCTCCCCCGAGCACGGCGACTACTCGGCCGGCGCCGCGATGCCGCAGCAGATCGTGTGGGACCTGTTCACCAACCTGTCCGAGGCGGCGCCGCTCGTCGGGGAGTCTTCGGCGTACCGGGCGCAGCTTGCCTCGGTGCTGCAGCGGCTCGACCCGGGAACGAAGGTCGGATCCTGGGGGCAGCTGCAGGAGTGGAAGGAGGACTGGGACGACCCGACCGACCAGCACCGGCACACGTCGCAGCTCTTCGGGCTGCACCCCGGGCGACAGATCATCCCTTCTGAACGCCCTGATCTGGCCGCGGCGGCCGTGAAGACCCTGGAGGGTCGCGGCGACGGCGGCACCGGGTGGAGCAAGGCCTGGAAGATCAACTTCTGGGCCCGGCTGCTGGACGGCAACCACTCGCACAAGATGCTGTCCGAACAGCTGAAGACCAGCACGCTGAAGAACCTGTGGGACACCCACCCGCCGTTCCAGATCGACGGCAACTTCGGCGCCACCGCCGGCGTCGCCGAGATGCTGCTGCAGAGCCACACCGGGGTGGCCGACGTCCTGCCGGCACTCCCGGATTCCTGGGCCGGCAAGGGCTCGTACGACGGCCTGCGGGCGCGCGGCGCGATCACGGTCGGCGCGACCTGGCAGTCCGGTACGGCGTCCGAGATCCGGATCCGCCCGGACCGGCCGGGCAAGGTTGCCCTGCGCAACAAGATCTTTGCCGGGCCGTTCACGGTGACCGACCCGCACGGCCGGGCGGTCAAGTACCAGCGCACGGGCGCCGACACCATCACCTTCGACGCGCTTGGCGGACGCACCTACACCGTCCACTCCAAGTCCCAGCTCCAGCTCACAGCCCCTGCCGCTGTTTCGCTCCAACCCGTCGAGGTCACAGCCTCGGTCACCGGCACCCTTGCCCCAGGCAACCTGAAGCTCACCGCCCCGGACGGCTGGGCGGTCTCGCCTCCTGTGCAGACCCCCGCCGTGAAACCAGGCAAGCCCTTCACCACGACCTTCACCGTCACCCCCACGATGGCCTCCGGCGAAGGAGACTTCACCCTCACCGCCTCCCACACCAGCCGAGACGGCACTGTCACCGGCCGCGCCGGCACCGGCTTGTGGCGCGTCAACCTCGCCCGAGGCAAACCCGCCACCCAAAGCACCACGGCCCACAGCGCCGAGGCCTCCCGAGCAGTCGACGGCAACACCAGCGGTAGCTGGGGCGACAACTCCGTCACCCACACCGCCGAGCCGTCCACCGAAGCCTGGTGGCAGGTAGACCTCGGCCGGCCCGAGGCCCTTTCCCAGTTGGCCCTCTACAACCGCACCGACTGCTGCTCCGACCGCCTCAGCAACTACTGGATCCTCACGTCGGAGTCCCCCATCACGGCGTCGGGCTTGGAAGAAGCCCGCAACACCCCCGGCGTCACCGCCGTCCGCCAAACCGCAGCGGCCGGCTCGCCTTCCCTCCTGGATCTCGACACCACCGCCCGCTACGTCCGCATCCAACTCGAGTCCCGGTCCGCCCCGCTGTCCATCGCCGAGGTCAAGCTGCACCCCGCCGGTGGTTAACGTGTTCGGGTGGAGCTCACGCGCGAAGTCGCCGACCAGTACGACGAACTGCCGCTGTGGTCGGCGCCGTTCGGCCAGTTGATCCTCGACCGCGTCCCGCTGCGGCGCGGTCAGACGATCCTGGACATCGGCGCCGGCACCGGCTTCCTCACCATCGAGCTCGCCCAGCGCTCGGCCGCGCGGGTGATCGCCGTCGACCCCTGGGCCGACGCGATGGACGTACTGCGCCGCAAGGTCGAGTACCTCGGCCTGACCGACGTCGAACTGGTCGTCTCGGACGCGGCGTCCCTGGACCTGCCCGACGAGTCGGTCGACGTCGTGGTCTCCAACCTGGGCATCAACAACTTCGCCAACGCCTCCGTCGTACTGGCCGAGTGCCGCCGTGTCCTGCGACCGGGTGGGCACCTGCTGATCAGCACCAACCTGGCCGGGCACATGCAGGAGTTCTACGACGTACTGCGCGACCACGTCGACCAGCAGGCGCTGGACGAACACCTCGCCCACCGCGCGACGATCGACGGGACGCTGGAGCTACTGCGGTCGGCGGGTTTCGAGGCGAGCGTCGACCAGACCGAGTTCACCTGGCGCTTCGCCGACGGCACCGCCCTGCTGAACCACTACTTCATCCGCCTCGGCTTCCTCGACGGCTGGCTGGACCTCGCCGACGACCTGTCGGCGGTCGAACAAGACCTCAACCGCCGCGGCGAGCTGACGCTGACGATCCCCGCCGCCTGCTTCGACGCCGTCAAGCGCTGAACGCAGACACCACTCGCACCGGCAAACCCGGAGTGGCGACGCCGAACCACAAGCTTCGGACCAACCAGCAGAAGCCCCGGTGACGCCGAATCGCTTGCAGCACAAGCGATCCAAGCAACACTCCACCCAGCACACTCGCAAGAATCCAGCTGAACGGACTGAAACCGGCGATCAGGGCGACCGCCAGTACGGCGTACCAGAACAGCCCGCCGATGAAGGACGCCGGACTGTAGGCCCGGTCGCGCGTTCGCCAAGGCTGCTCGACCGGAACTCCGCACGGGCACCGCGGGCTCGCCTCTGGCGAGCCGATCGCCCGCCACGGCCCAGCCGGGCCGTCGGGCTGATGGCCGCTCAGCTGTCCGTCAGTCATGGTCCTCCCCCTCGCGCAGGGAGTAGATCATGCTCTGCAGAATCCGGAACGCGCCCGCCCGCTCGCTCTCGCTGAGCCCCGACAGCATCCTCATCTCCACAGACCGCACTGCTGCGCTCGCCTTCTCGAGACTCGCTCGACCGCTCGGCGTGAGTTCCGTAGGAAGCACCTTCCCGACCGGCGCCTGCGCGGGCCTGGTCACGGAGCCGTCGCGTTCCAGGGCCTGGAGCAGCACGTTCATCGACTGCCGGGTCACGAACGCACCCCGCGCGAGCTCGGAGTTCGACAACCCCGGCCGCTGCGCCAGCAGCTCGAGGCAGGAGTAGTGCGTGATGCTCATCCCGAGTGGCCGCAACACCTCCTCCATCGCCGTCCGCAAGGCGCTCGACGCCTCCTTCAGCAGATAGCCCAGCGACGTCTGCAGGTCGACCCCGTCTTGACTCATGTCAGTATTCTGACATAGCTTGAGCCATGTCAGAAAACTGACACAAAACCCATCGAAGGAGCACCCTGATGCCCGTCACCGGCCCCGACTTCATCTCCCTGCAAGCCCACGACCTCGCCGCCTCACAGGCCTTCTACGAGCAGTACCTGGGCCTGGTCCGCAACCCCGCCGGCCCACCCCACGCCGTCGTCTTCGACACCAAGCCGATCGCCTTCGCCCTCCGCGAGATCGTCCCCGGCACCGATCTGACGTCAGTCCCCCAGCCCGGCATCGGCGCCGCCATCTGGCTCCACGCCACCGACGTCCAAGCCATCCACGACACCCTCGCCGCCGACGGCCACCCCATCGTCTCCACCCCGACCGACGGCCCCTTCGGCCGCACGTTCACCTTCGCCGACCCCAACGGCTACCAGATCACCCTCCACGACCGCACCTGACGACGCCTGCGGTATGGGCGCAGTACGGGCAGTACGACGACAGCCCCGGTTCCTAGCCTGGCGTCGCCCGAGACCCAACGAAGGAGCGTTCGTGAAGTTGCCCGTACGAAGTGCGTCGATCCCGAACCGAGCGGCGGCAATGGTCCTGCTGCTCGCCGCCACCAGTTTGTCCCTGACGGTCGGCACCACGTCCCCAGCAGAGGCTCGTGAGCCGTCGCCGCCAACCGGTTGCAGCACCAGCGTCGACCGCCGCGTGAAGGCGATCGCAAAGTGCACGTCCGGCTACGGGACCTACCGAGTCTGGGCCCGCTGCAACTGGAGCGCCTCAACCCTGTACGGCGCCTGGAAAGCACCAAGCCGAACCGGAGAGTCGGTCGTGTTCTGCGTCACCAGCACCCACCAGGCCGGCATCGTCATGGCCCACGGCATCCAAAAACGCGACGGCTGAGCCGACCTGAACCGCGACCGGAAAGACTTCCTGCGCACCGTCGGCTGATCCCCGAAGCTCCTGTTCTACAAGGAGCCTGAGTGTTCTTCTGTTCTCAGTTCTTGGGCCAGGCGGCCCAGGCCGAGGCGAACATTTCGTCGACTGTGTGGGTGTTCTTCCACTCCAGGTCGCGGGCGGCGAGTTCGCCGGAGGCGACGATTTGGGAGGGGTCGCCCGGGCGGCGGGGAGTTTCGCCGGGGGTGAAGTCGATGCCGGTGACGCGGCGGGCGGCGTCCATGATCTGGCGGACGCTGGTGCCGGTGCCGGAGCCCAGGTTGTAGACGGGCTCGAGGGTCTTGCCCGAGTCCAGGGCGCGGGCGGCGGCGACGTGGGCGCGGGCCAGGTCGGCGACGTGGACGTAGTCCTTGACCGACGTGCCGTCGGGGGTCGGGTGGTCGGTGCCGTAGATCTTCGGGACCTTGCCTTGGGTGAGCAGGTTGCAGACGATCGGGAACAGGTTGTACGGGCTCGCGTCGTACACCTTCGGGTCGCCCGAGCCGACCACGTTGAAGTAGCGCAGCGACGTGTGGTTCAGCTCGACGGCGTTCGCCTGGTCCGCGAGCAGCCACTCGCCGATGAGCTTCGTCTCGCCGTACGGGCTCTGCGGGTCGGGCGTCGTCTGCTCGGTGACGACCTCGTCCTCGGGCGTGCCGTAGACGCCCGCACTGGAGGAGAAGACGATGTTGCGGACGCCGGTCTCGGCCATCGCGTTCAGCAGCGAGACCATCGCGGTGACGTTCTGCGTGTAGGTGTGCATCGGCTTCTCGACCGACACCCCGGCGTACTTGTAGCCGGCCAGGTGCACCACACCACTGACGCCGGCCAGGGTGGACCGTACGACGTCCGCGTCGAGCAGGTTCGCCTCGACGAACGGCACTCCCTCGACCAGGAACTCCGGCTTCCCGCTGGACAGGTCGTCGATCACCACGACGTCGATGCCGTCCGCCGCGAAGGCCCGCACCACGTGCGCTCCGATGTACCCCGCCCCACCAGTCACCAGCCAAGTCATGAGGCCCATCCTGCCAGTTCGCCGAGGCCCTGTCCGAACAGGCCCGGATCGGTACCATCGGCCAATGATCGGACTGGTTCTCGCCGCCGGAGCCGGCCGCCGTCTGCGTCCGTACACGGACACTGTGCCCAAGGCGCTGGTTCCGATCGACGCGCGGACCACCCCGCTCGACCTGACCCTGGCCAACTTCGCCGAGGTCGGTCTGACCGACGTCACGATCGTCGTCGGGTACGCCGCGGCCGCGATCGAGGCCCGCGTCCCCGACCTGCAGGACCGGTACGGCGTCCGCCTGCAGCTCGTCCACAACGACAAGGCCGAGATCTGGAACAACGCCTACTCGCTCTGGTGCGCCCGCGACCTGTTCGCCGAGGGGGTCGTGCTCGTCAACGGCGACACCGTGCATCCGGTCTCGGTGGAACACACGCTGCTCGCCGCCCGCGGCGGCGATCGCCGCATCATCCTCGCGCTCGACACCGAGAAAGCGCTGGCGGACGAGGAGATGAAGGTGGTCTGGCACGACGACCACGGCGTCCGCAGCATCACCAAGCTGATGGACCCGGCGAGCGCCACCGGCGAGTACATCGGCGTCACGCTGATCGAGCCCGCAGCGGCCGGCGATCTGGCCGCGGCGCTGCGCAAGACCTGGGAGAACAACCCTGACCTGTACTACGAGGACGGGTACCAGGTGCTCGCCGACGCGGGGTTCCGGATCGACGTCGCGCCGATCGGCAAGGTCGACTGGGTCGAGATCGACAACCACGCGGACCTGCTCCGGGCCCGCGAGATCGTCTGAGGATCAACTGATGGATCTCGACTGGCCGGAGTGCCACAACGTGCGCGACCTCGGCGGGCTGCCGACCGGGGACGGTGGGCAGATCCGCGAGAACGCGCTGATCCGCGCGGACAGCCTGCAGCACTTGACGCCCGCGGCCGTCGAGACGATCCGCGCGTCCGGGGTGAGCCGGGTCATCGACCTGCGCTCGTACGGCGAGGTGAGCGCGTTCCCCACGCCGTTCACCGAGGACCCGATCGGGCGGCACCTGCCGTTGCAGGACCCGGCCGACCCACCCAGTACGGCGACCACGATCGTCGACTCCTGCAACGAGATGCTCGACCGGCACCCCGACCTGGTCGCCGCGGTCTTCCGGGCGATCATCGACGCACCCGAGGGCGCCGTCGTCGTGCACTGCTTCGGCGGCAAGGACCGGACCGGGGTGATCGTCGCGCTGGCGCTCGCGGTGGCCGGCGTACCGGAGGACGAGATCGTCGCGGACTACTTCCTGACCCGCGACAACCTGGCGTTCCTGATGGCCGAGCAGCTCGCGGCCGAGCCGGACGAGTCGTTGCACGCCGAGCTGCTCGAGTTCCGCGACACCCGCGCCGAGTCGATGACGGCGATCCTGCGGCACCTCGGCACGGCGTACGGCGGTCCGGTCGCCTACCTGCGGCAGGCCGGGCTGACCGACCAGGATCTGGACGCTCTGACGGCGCGTCTGTCCGTCTAGTGGGACGACACCCCGGAACGACGAGGAAAAGTTAGGTTTGTCTATCTGATTACTCGACTTTTGGGAGCGACGATGAGCGTGACCGACGAACTGCTGGCGAACGCCGAGCAGTACGCAGCGAGTTTCGACAAGGGCGACCTGCCGCTGCCGCCCGCCAAGCGGGTCGCGGTGGTCGCGTGCATGGACGCGCGGCTGAACCCGTACGGGCTGCTCGGGCTGTCCGAGGGCGACGCGCACGTGATCCGCAACGCCGGTGGGGTGATCACCGCCGACGAGCGGCGCAGCCTCGCGATCAGCCAGCGGCTGCTGGGCACGCAGGAGATCATCCTGATCCACCACACCGACTGCGGGATGCTGACCTTCACCGACGACGAGTTCAAGAAGTCGATCCAGGACGACACCGGGCTCAAGCCGGACTGGTCGGCGGAGGCGTTCCCCGATCTGGAGGAGGACGTTCGCCAGTCCCTGGCGAGGATCGCCGCGGACCCGTTCATCCCGGTCAAGGACTCGGTCCGCGGCTTCGTCTACGAGGTCGAGACGGGCCGGCTGCGCGAGGTCAAGAACTGAGCCGGGCCGACTACTTGGGCGCGACCCCGGCCGGCGCAGGCGCTCCGGCGCGACCCCGGCCGGCGCAGGCGCTCCGGCGCGAGCCAGCCGGCGCAGGCGCTTGAGGGCGGCCCGCTTGTTCACACCCGCGCGGTCGTGGCGGCGCTCGCGCGGGTGACCTCGACCGGCTGCTCGATCAGCTCGGTCCCGATCGATCCCTCGGACGGAATCAGCCAAGGGGTCCCCGGCGCGCCCTCAGGATTGGCCTTCCACTCGCGGCAGACCTTCGGCACCTTGATCGGGTAGATCGTCAGCGACCCCTCGCGGTCGATGTGCAACCGCAGGAACCCCTTGTAGTCCTCGAGACTCTGCCCCGCGAACACCTCGTTGGTGTTGAACCCGAACCGGCAGGCGATCAGCAGGTACAGCCCGACCACCAACGAGTCCACGAACCCCACCACCACCGGCGTACCGACCAGCGCGACCACCACGGTGATCCACTGCGCGGCCTCAGCCTCCAACCGGTACAGCACCACCGCCCAGAACCCGGCCAGCGCCAGATGCGCCGCCGAGTGCAGAATCCCCGCGATCCCAGCGGCGAACGAACTTCGCTCCAGCCCCAACCGGGCGAACAGCACCCCACCGACCACCGTCCCCAGCGCGGCGAAGGCCGCGGGCGTCCACACCGCCAGCGTTCCGAACACCCCGTGCGGTTCCGACGCCAGCCCGAACTGCACCAGCAACGCGATCACCGTCTGCAGGAACGCGGTCAGCCCCCAGAACCCGGGATTGCGCCAGGGCAGCCGGAAGATCCCGTTCGCCAGCCGCGACGACTGCTCCCGCGACGGATACGTCCGCGCGCGGTCGAACGTCGTGTGCTCGTCGGTCTCGGTCACCCGCGACGTCTTCGGCGGCAGCTCCAGGCTCTTCGGCAGCAGATGCGTGGCGGTCAGGTAGGCACCACCACCTCCACTGGTGATCCGCTGCCCGGTCCCGTCCTGCTCGGCGTACCGGGCGTAGTGGTGCGAGTCGCCCGACAGCATCACGTGCACGGTCGCTCCCGCCGGGCGGACGATCTCGCGCTCGAAGAACCGGATCGCGTCGTACCCGCGGGCGTCGCCGCCCGATCCGGCCTTGATCCACGCGGGTTTCGGCGTACAGAGGATCACGCCGTCGCCTTCGCGCATCTGCGTCGTCGCGCGCCGGAAGTACGCCAGCTGCGGCGCGTCGATGTACTCGTCGAACTGGGTGTCGATCGCCAGCAGCCACCAGCGCTGCGGCAGCTGGATCGCGAAGTAGCTACGGGCCTGCTCGGTGTCCCACCCGCCGACCGGCCGGCTCTGCGCGAACACCCGCAGGAAAGCCGTCAGGCCGTCGTACCAGTCGTGGTTGCCGGGCAGGGCGAACAAGGTCGGCCGGTCCTTCGCCTCTTGTTCGAGCACAGTGTCTTCGCGCGGAAAGGCTGCGCGGTAAGGGCCTTTCGTA
This sequence comes from Kribbella italica, assembly GCF_014205135.1. NCBI lineage: Bacteria > Bacillati > Actinomycetota > Actinomycetes > Propionibacteriales > Kribbellaceae > Kribbella > Kribbella italica. The sequence continues at coordinate 8,224,453 of NZ_JACHMY010000001.1, read as the reverse complement.
CGGTCCTCGTACGCCGTCGCGGACGCGGCCGGGTAGGCCTGGTCGCCGCCCATCACGAGCACCTGGCCACGCGGCAGATGCAGGTTCTCGGCGGGCGACAGCTCCGGCGCCGCGAGCACCGACGCAATCGAGTACGTCGCGTCGAAGCCGTCGCCGAGATCGGCCACGAAGTCGAACCACAGCTCGTCGTCGCCGTGGTGGTAGATCTCGGCCTGGAGGCCGCTCTGCAGCTCGCGCTTGTCGGCGTACGCGCCGAAGATACCGGCCAGAACGGCCTTCAGGCCGGCGCTGGCCAGGACGGTCGGGAGGAGCCAGCGGACAGCTCCCCGGCGGCGGAATCCGAGCTGTTCCTCGGACAGGTCGTGCGGGCGGGAATCCTTCACCCGCAGAACGTATGCGGTCCCCGGCCGATCGCCCCGGACGGTGGCGAATCGTTGTCGAGCCGCGACCATCCGTCACCGTCTGAAACGGTTCAGAGCGCGCCGATGTGAGGACCCGGCCCGGGGCCCAGTAGATTGGCCCGCATGTCAACCGCCGCCGAGTCGGCCACCACCGCGGACGCCGCGGCACTGGCCGAACGCTACGGGTTGTCCAAGAGCGCGGCGCGGCCGCCGTTCTGGGGCTACCTCCGTGAACTGTGGGGCCGTCGCCAGTTCATCTACAGCTACGCCCGCGCGCGCACGTACGCGCTGTACGCGGGGGCCCGGCTGGGATCGGTCTGGCAGATCCTCACGCCGCTACTGAACGCCGGGGTCTACTACCTGGCCTTCGGCGTCCTGCTGGGGACCAAGGGCGGGATCGACAACTACCCGGCCTTCCTGATCTGCGGCATGTTCATCTTCACCTACACGCAGCGCTCGATGACCGAGGGTTCACGGGCGATCGCGACCAACATGTCGCTGATCCGCACGCTGCACTTCCCGCGCGCGACACTGCCGCTGGCCTACGTGGTCAACGAGCTGAACCAGCTGTTCATCTCGATGGGCATCCTGCTGCTGCTGGTCGGCTTCACCGACGGACCGTCGCTGAGCTGGTTCCTGGTGGTGCCGGCGCTGCTGCTGCAGACCATGTTCAACATCGGCGTCACGCTGATCTTCGCGCGGCTCGGGACCTTCCTGACCGACATCAGCCAGCTGCTGCCGTTCATCACCCGGACCTGGCTGTACGCCTCCGGCATCTTCTTCTCGATCCCGGACAAGCTGCGCGACGCCGACGCCCCGGGCTGGGTGATCCACCTGCTGGCGCTGAACCCGATCTCGGCCTACATCGACATCATGCGCAGCGCGCTGCTGGAGTCGCACGAGAAGCACTCGCTGCCGAACGCGTGGCCGATCGCCATCGGCTGGGCGGTCATCGCCTTCGTCGGCGGCTTCATCTACTTCTGGCGAGCGGAGGACAGGTATGGCCGTGGCTGAGACGGCAGCTCCGACCCCGGCGGCACCCGCGCCGGCGTCCGAGCTCGCCCCCACCGTGATCGCCGACCACGTCAACATCATCTACAAGGTGGCGGCGGGCTCCGGCGGCAAAGGCACCGCGGCGACCGCGTTCCGGCGCATTCTCAAGCGCCAGGACCGGCCGACCATCCGCGAGGTGCACGCGGTCAAGAACGTCACCTTCACCGCCAACAAGGGCGACGCGATCGGCCTGATCGGCCGCAATGGCTCCGGCAAGTCGACGCTGCTGCGCGCGATCGCCGGGCTGCTGCCGCCGGCCTCGGGCGCGATCTACACCGGCGGCCAGCCGTCGCTGCTGGGCGTCAACGCCGCGATGATGAACGACCTGACCGGCGACCGGAACGTCGTACTCGGCTGTCTCGCGATGGGCATGAGCCCGGCCGAGATCGACGAGCGGTACGACGAGATCGTCGAGTTCTCCGGGATCGGCGACTTCATCGACCTGCCGATGTCGACGTACTCCTCGGGCATGTCGGCGCGGCTGAAGTTCGCGATCGCCTCGGCCAAGACGCACGACATCCTGCTCGTCGACGAGGCGCTGGCCACCGGCGACGCGGAGTTCCGGGTCCGCTCGGAGCAGAAGATCAAGGACCTGCGCGACCAGGCCGGCACGGTCTTCCTGGTCAGCCACTCGCTCGACGTCGTGCTGGACACCTGCAACCGGGCGATCTGGCTCGACAAGGGCATCCTGAAGATGGACGGCGACGTCAAGGAAGTCGTCGACGCGTACAACAAGGAAGCCACCGGCAAGCGCTGAGCCTGCCCTCAGCCCCCGGGACCCGCGCTAGGTCCCGGGGGTTCTTCTTTGAGGGCTTGTGCAACCGATGGTTGCGTGACTACAGTGATGTGCAACCAAACGTTGCAGATCATGCAAGGAGTCCCCGATGGAGTACGGCACCCTCGAACGCGAGATCCACATCGACGCCGAGCCGGACGTGGTGTTCGACGTGGTCAGCAGTCCCGAGCACCTGCGCGAGTGGTGGCCCGACGAGGCCGACTACCCGCTCACGCCCGGTGGCAGCGGCCGGATCGTCTTCGACCAGGGCACGGACGACCCGAAGGCCGTCGCGATCACCGTGGTCGAGATCGACAGGCCCCGGCTGTTCTCGTTCCGCTGGACCCACCCGGTCGGCGAACCGGCGGCCACGGCCAACTCACTGCTGGTCACCCTCGAGCTCGTCCCGACCGGTACCGGGACGACGCTCAAGCTGACCGAGACCGGCTTCCGCGAGCAGGGCTGGGAGGTCGCCGTACTGGAGGAGACCTACCGCGACCACGAGAACGGCTGGGACCACTTCCTCCCCCGGCTCGGCCGGTACGTCGACAAGCTGGTCGCGCGATGATCGACGACGACCTCTGGTCCGCGATCGGCGACCCGACCAGGCGCCGGCTCCTCGACCTGCTGCTCAGCGACGGTCCCGGTACGGCGACCAGCCTCAGCGAGCAGCTCCCCGTGACCCGGCAGGCCGTCGCCAAGCATCTCGGCGTACTGGATCGGGTCGGACTCGTGCACGTTGCCCCCGCGGGCCGCGAGATGCGCTACCAGGTCGACGACGCGCAACTGGCTCGGGCAGCGGCCCAGCTGGCCGACGTCGGCGCGACCTGGGACCGCCGGCTGCAGCGCATCAAGCGCCTCGCCGAAACCATTCAGAAGAAGTCCGAATCCGCAGCACCGAAGAAGAAGGAGAACTGACCATGCCCGACATCCTGCACCGCATCGCCACCAAGACCACCACCGCGGACGACGTCCTGCCGGCCCTCACCACCATCGACGGCCTGGCCTCGTGGTGGACCACCGACACCGAGGGCGACGCGTCGGTCGACGGGGTGATCAAGTTCCGGTTCATCCCGGGCGGGTTCGACATGAGGGTGCTCGAGATCAAGCCCGACCGTGTTCGCTGGGAGGTCGCCGAGGGCCCGGAGGAGTGGATGGGCACGACGATCACCTTCGACCTCAAGCAGGACGGCGAGCACACCGTCGTACTGTTCTCCCACGAGGGCTGGAAGGAGCCGGTCGAGTTCATGAACCACTGCAGCACCAAGTGGGCGTCGTACCTGCTGAGCCTCAAGGACTACGTGGAGACCGGCAAGGGTTCGCCGTCGCCGGACGACGTACAGATCAGCAACTGGCACTAGCTCTGTCGAGCAGGTAGCGGCGTTCGACCTCGTTCGTGGCGAGTTCGGCCGCGGCGAGGTAGGCCGCCCGGGCTTCTTCTCGGCGGCCGGTGGCCTCCAGCAGATGAGCCCGTACGGCGGCCGCCCGGTGCCGGACCAGCGGATCCTCGGCGAGGTCGAGATCGTCCAGCAGGGCCAGGGCACGCTGCGGGCCGAAGGCCTTGGAGACCGCGACGACGCGGCTCAGGCGAATTGGGGCGGTCGGCGCGAGGCGTTCCAGCCAGAGGTAGAGCGCGGCGATCTGCGGCCAGTCGGTCTCGTCGGCCGACTTGGCCCGCGCGTGGATCGCGGCGACGGCCGCCTGCAGCTGGTACGCGCCGACCTGGCGATGCACCCAGGCGCCCTCGATCAGCGCGACGCCCTCGGCGATCAATGCCTGGTCCCACCGCGAGCGGTCCTGGTCCTCCAGCTGGACCAGGTGGTTCTGCTCGTCGGTGCGGGTCGCGTCGCGGGAGACGATCAGCAGCATCAACGCCAGCAAGCCCGCGACCTCGCGGTCGTTGGGGAGCAGGCGGTGCAGCGTGCGCGTCAGCCGGATGGCTTCGGCGGACAGGTCCGTCCGGGACAACCGATCGCCACCGGTGGCGGTGTAGCCCTCGTTGAAGATCAGGTACAGCACGTGCATGACGGCCGCGATCCGCTCGTCCTGGTCGTCGGTCGGCGCGGTGAACCGGGCGCCGCTGTCCTTGAGTGTCTGCTTGGCCCGGCTGATCCGGGTCGACATCGAGCGCTCGGCCGCGCCGTACGCGCGGGCGATCTCCGCGGTCGTCAGGCCGCCGACGGCACGCAGCGTCAGGGCGACCTGGGACGGCGGGGAGAGCGCGGAGTGGCAGCACAGGAAGAGCAGCAGCAGGCTGTCGTCCTGGTCGGCGACCTGCGGCGCGGGACCGGCGGGGTCGACGATCGCCGGATCGGCCTGGGCGACCTCCTGCTCGCGCCGGCGCGCCGCCTGCTCGGAGCGCAGCAGGTCGACCATCCGGCGGTAGCCGACCCGGATCAGCCAGCTCCGCGGCTCGTCGGGGATCCCCTCCTCGGGCCACCGGCGGCTCGCGACCAGCAGGGCCTCCTGCGTCGCGTCCTCGGCCGTGTCGAAGCGGCTGAACCGTCGTACGAGCGCACCGAGCACCTGCGGCGCCTCGGTGCGCAGCAGGTGCTCGATCTCGTCGGGCGGAGGCATCTCAGGAGGCGAAGTCGTCGCCCATGATCGGCCGGATCTCCATCGGCTCCCCCAGGACGCCGACCATCCGCGTCACGATGTCGGTCGCCCGCTCCAGGCTCACGCAGTCGATCACGGCGAAGCTGGCCAGTACCTCCTTCAACTCCGCGAACGGCCCGTCGGTCGCCACGACCCCGGCCGCCGTCTTCCGGACGGTCGTCGTCACCACCGGATGCCCGAGCCCCTCACTGGTGACGAACTCGCCCGTCTCCCGGAGCTCCTTCTCGAACTCCTGGTACGCCGCGAACGCCGCCAGCGCCTCCTCCGACGGCACATCGGCCGTCTCCCCGTCCCAGCTGTCCGCCGGGGTGTAGCTCAGCAACAGGAACTTCATCTCGTCCTCCGGTCGGTCAGCTGTACGGCGTACACGGTGGTCCAGGTGAAGGCCACCGCTCCAGTCAAAGCGATCTGCACGCTCGCCCCGGTCGGCGACACGGGAATCAGCATCACCAACGCGACCACTCCGTGCCCGACCGCCGCCCTGGTGGCACGGCGGCGGACCGCGTCGACGACCAGCACGATGCACGCGACGGCGAGCGCGGTGAAGGCGACCGCCGCGCCTGCGGAGTGGACGACGCTGTGCCACGACATCGCGACCGTGCCGTCGGGCGCGCCGGCCGGGAAGCCGTTCTGCGGGTCCATCGGGAACAGCCCGGCGATCACCAGACCGGCGCCGAACAGGCCGAGGAACAGCGGGACCGTACGGCGGCCGGTGCCCTCGGTGATCAGCCGGCGACGGGCGACCGCGAGCGCGATCACGCCGAGGCCGGTGAGTACGAAACTGATCATCTGGATCCAGCCGAGTGATCCAGTGGCCAGCTGACTGATCGGGTGGACCCGCAGGTCGAAGCCGTCGCGGGTCAGCATCTGGGCGATCGCGACGGCGTAGAAGGACGGTCCGGCGATCGCGGCGGCGGTCAGGAGTCGGTGGGTGGTGGACGGTCTGTTCGTCGTGAGTGTGGTCATCGGGTGCTCCTCGGGTCGGTCTGTCACCGCTACCTCGCTGCCGAGCGACCTGCTTCAACATCGCCCGTCCTGTGATCCACCTCACAGGACAGCCGATGTTGAAGCCGGCCTGGCGGATCCGAGGTGGCGGTGAGTGCGCAGGAGCTGCGCACCGGAAACCGAGGAGACGGCGATGACCGAGAACCACGAGACCCCTGCCCCGACCGCCGGGCTGAAGGCCCTCGACCGGCTGGTCGGTGAGTGGACCGTGACCGGAGGCGCCGAGGGCGTCGTGAAGTACGAGTGGATGGAGGGCGGCTACTTCCTGCTGCAGACCGTCGAGCTCGAGCAGTACGGGCAGCGGGTGAGCGGCGTCGAGATCATCGGGAACCTGCGGCCGTTCGGCGAACCGGCGAGTGCGGACGTGCACTCGCGGTTCTACGACTCGACCGGGAACACGCTCGACTACACCTACGAGCTGGACGGCGACAAGCTGACCATCTGGGGTGGGCCGAAGGGCAGCCCGGCGTACTTCGAGGGCACGTTCACCGACGGCGACCGGGTGATGGCCGGGGACTGGGTCTACCCCGGCGGTGGCGGCTACGAGTCGACGATGACGCGCCGCTGACGCCGTACGGCGTACGTCGTCAGAGCGCGTAGCGGCGGACGGACGCCGGGTGGAGGACGATCCGCAGCAGGTCGGCGCCCAGCATCTCGCGCAGGGCGCCGGCCAGCGCTTCGTCGCCGAGGTCCCAGTACCGGGCGGCGAGGCGGGAGCACAGGTCGTGCGCGCCGTCGTCCTCGATCGTCGTCCGGCCGGCCACGGACACCCAGCGCTCGGGTTCGCCGACCGGCGCGGCGACCACGATCGAGGCGCGCGGGTCGCGGCGCAGGCGCCGGACCTTCAACGCCTCGGGCTCGGTGAAGAGCTGGATCGTGCCGTCGCCGGTCGCCTCGAACCACACCGGCCGGGGCTGCGCCGGGACCGGGCTCTCGGCGACGGTGAGGAAACCGTGCAGCGGACGGGCGAGGAACTCGAGGTCTTCGGGCGTCAGCGATTCAGTCATGCCGCCCATTCAACGCGACCAGGGCGGGCCGCTCCATGTCCGAGCGGCCCGATCACCTGTGCCGTCGTACCGTCAGGCGGGGCCCGGGGTGGTGAGCGCCGGGCCGGCCGGCTTCTCCTGCAGGCCGACGATGAAGCCAAGGCCCCAGGAGATGTGCATGGTGGCGATCACGGCCGGGAGCCAGAAGATCGCCTTCCACGGCAGGTAGCGGCCCTCCATCGCGGAGCCGGCGATCACGGCGAGCGCGTAGCCGAGCGGGATGATGAAGCCCAGGTCGAGAATCGCGCTGCCGACGATCAGGCCGACGATGCCGAGGATCAGGCCGACGGCGAGCAGGCCGACGGCGACCGGCGGCGCCAGGTACCGCTTCGAGGCGGTCTCGGGGTGCCGGCGGATCACCTCGCGGCGCCACTGGCCGGTGTGGAAGAACTGCTTGGCGACGGCCGACAGCGACGAGCGCGGCCGGTACGTCACCGAGAGGTCCGGGCTGAACCAGATCAGCCCGCCGGTCTTGCGGATCCGGTAGTTCAGCTCCCAGTCCTGGGCGCGGTGCATCGACTCGTCGAAACCGCCGACCCGCTCCAGCGCCGTCCGCTTGAAGACCCCCAGGTAGACGGTGTCGGCCGGTCCGGCCTTGCCGCCCTGGTGGAACGTCGAGGCGCCGAGCCCGAGGCGCGACCGGTACGCACAGGCGACCGCCATCTCGAACGGCGTCCGGCCCTCGGCCGCCATCACGCCGCCGACGTTGTCGGCGCCGCTCTCGTCCAGCACCTCGACCGCGCGGGTGATGTAGCCCTGGGTGAGGACGCCGTGGCCGTCGACCCGGACGACGATGTCGTGCCGGGCGTGCGCGATGCCGACGTTCAGCCCGGCCGGCGTCTTGCCGGTCGGGTTCGGCACGATCGTGATCCGGTCGTCGCCGGCGGCCAGCCGGGCGGCGATCTCCTCGGTCCGGTCCTTGCCCGGACCGATCGCGAGCACGACCTCCAGCTCGCCGGGGTACTCCTGGTCGAGCACGCGGCCGACCGCCTCCTCGAGGTGGCGTTCCTCGTTCAGCACGGGCATCACGACGGAGACCGGGGGCCAGTTGGACAGCATCTTCAGGTCAGGCCTTACAGACTTGTGCGACGTCGTCGACGTCGGTGGATGGCTTGGACGGGGTCTTGCTCGGCGTGGACGCCTTCTTGCTAGGAGACACGCTACTCGGTGTGTCCGACTTCTTACCGTCCCCGTCGTCGGATCCCTTGTCCAGTGCCTCGGACTTGCCCACCGCCTCGGCGACCTTCGTCCGGATCAGGCCGAAGTCGGGGTCACCGGTCTTGATCAGCGGTGGGACCGGCGAGAAGGATGACACCGGAAGCTTCTTGGAGTCCAGCGCCAGGTCGGTGAAGGTGCCCAGCTCACCGGACGGGATGTTGGTCTGGACCACCTGTTTGCTGGCCGAGGCGATGCCCTGGAACTTGGTCAGCACCTTCTGCGGCGAGAGCTGGTTGAGCATCGCGGTCATCACGCACTTCTGCCGGGTCATCCGTTCGTAGTCGCTGGCCCCGGCCCGGGACCGGGCGAACCACATCGCATGGTACCCGTCCAGGTGCTGGGCCTTGCCCGGCTTGATGTAGCCCTTGATCGGCCCGCCGATGCCACCGATCGGGACCTTCTTGCCGACGTCGACGGTGATCCCACCGACCGCGTCGAGCAGGTGCTGGAAGCCGGCGATGTCGATCAGGACGTAGTAGTTGACCTTCAGCCCGGTCAGGCCCTCGACCGCCTGCTGGGTCGCGAGCAGTCCCGGTTCCTTCACCCCCGGGAAGTGCTGCTTGTGCCCCATCGCCCAGGTGTAGACGCCGTTCAGGTAGCAGTCGTGGCCGCAGCCGTCCCACTCGAAGCCGTTCGGGAACTGCTTGGCCATCTCGGTCCCGGCCGGGAACGGCACCTTCGCCATGTTCCGCGGCAGGCCGATCAGCACGGTCCGGCCGGTGTCGGCGTCGATGCTGGCCAGCGTCAGGCTGTCCGGCCGGACGCCGATCCGGTTGGCGCCGGAGTCCCCGCCGAGCAGGAGTACGTTGTACCGGCCCTTGTCCGCCTTGGACTTCTCGCCGTTGCCGAACACGCTGGCCACGAAGTCGCGCTGCGCCGACACGATCGTGCTGGTCCAGATCAGTACGGTCATCACCAGCACGACGAGCACGCCGTCCACGATGCTCGCGGTCAGCCGGTGGTTGCGTTCCAGCGTGAGCGGCCGGCCGAGCCGGTAGGCGTCGACGAACAACGCGGCCCACCCGACCGCCAGCAGGATCAGCAGCACCTGCACGATCCGCAGCGTGGTCGGCGACACGATGAGGTTGATCGTCCCCGACCGCCAGACCAGCGACAGCAGCACCAGGAACACGACGATCGCCACGATGCCGGCGATCACCCGCCAGGCGGCCCGGCCGGCCTTCTTGCTGCCCGCCACGATCTGCGCGGAGCCCGGCAGCACCAGCGTCATCAGCAACAGCGCCAGCGCCCGCTTGAACCGGACCGGCTCTCTGAGATTCTCCAGCTCCGGCTTCTCCGGCCGCATCACATCCACCTCCTGTTCCCCCAGGGTCACTTCGTACGACGTACGCGGCAGGGGGATGGTTCGAGCTGGGCGGATTCCGAGTCGGACAGTAACAGCCGGAACGCACGCCGAAGGCGCCGACCTGCGGGGGTCGACGCCTTCGTAACGTAGGTCTCAGCGCAGCCCGTACGCGTCCAGCACGGTCTGCTCGGTCGCGTTGCCGGCCGAGTCGCTCGCCTTGGCCCGCACAGAGATCGTCGCCCCCGGCGGGGTCGCGGCGATCGCGACGTACCCGTTGCCCTGCGTGACAACGGTCGCGCTCCGCCACGTCCGGCCCTGGTCACCGGAGATCTCCACCGACGGCTTCCCGAGCGTGCCGACGGCCGCTCCCGGCTGTGGCGTCACGGTGAACGGCAGTCGCGTGACGGCCGTCCGCCGGACGTCGTTGGTCAGGTCGACCGCCGGCTGGAAGCCGACCGACCACAGCGGCAGGTTCTCACCCTCCGCGCTCGCCGTGTCCGAAGCGAAGGTCCAGACCGCCTTCACCTGCGTCGATCGACGCGCGGCGGCATGGCGGACGACCTCGCTCTCCAGCCGGTACGACGCCTTGCCTGTCTTGACCTCCACGCCGCGCCCGAGTTTCCCGGCGGTGGCGTTCTCGGCCACCAGGACGCCGTCGCGGTAGAGCCTGGTCGCAGCCTTGACGTCCATTCCCCATCCCGAGTGGCCGGCCGCGTCGTCGTACAGGCCGAAGTCGGCCTCGAACACGTCGCCGCTCCGGACGGCCAGGTCTTCCTTCACCGACGGCGCGAGAACCGCCTTGTTCCACGCCGTCGTGTAGGTCCGGCCGGGCTGCGCCGTGCGGCTGATCCTCCCGCTCTGCGCGGTGACCAGAGTGCTGCCCATGCCCGCGCCGTCCCGCTCCTGGAACTCCTCGAGCACCTCGGTGCCGGGCTCGACGTACTCGGTGACCGTGCGGGCTCCCGTTCCCGAGTACCCCCTGCTCCAGTGGAAGCGCATCTCCGGCGCCGTCACGGTCACCGCCTTGTCGGTGGTGTGTCCGGGGCCGGTGGTGAACAGCCGGGACTTGAACGGGACCAGACTCTTCGGCTGCACCACGCGGTCGAACCCGGTGAAGAACGCGCCGCGGACGGTGTCCATCGTGGTGTAGGTGACCGGCGTCTCCGCGAAGTCCCCGGTGCTGCCGGGCACCGCCCACTGGGTCATCACGCTCGAGATCACCTCGCCGGCCGGAAGCGCCGGCCCGAGCTGAGCGGCGTACAGCGGGGTGAGCGTGTCGGCCCAGGTGTCGAACCACAGCGCCGATCCGTCGTCGGCGCGACGGGAGAAGTACAGCGCGACCATCGACGACGCGACGGTGCCGTCCTCGACCCGGACCTTGAACGGCTTGGCCTCGCGGGCGTCGAGCACGACGGTCGAGGCGGCGGTCAGGTCGAGCAGCGGCTGGACCAGGACGCTCGTCGTCGTGCCGGTGGGGACGAAGCTGACCACGACGTACTTGCCCGGCGGAAGGTCGACCGTGGTCTCGCCGGTGCCGACGTCGACGGCGCCGTTGACGGTCCTGTCGAGGCTGGCGACAGTCGTCCGTGCGCCGGGAGCCAGCGCCCCGGCGCGATCGAGGTGCCTGAGGGTCAACGGGACCGTCGCTTCCTTGAAGCGCTTGGTGAGTGCGCCAGGGCTCGCGGTCGGGTCGATCCGTTGCCCGGCGAGCCGTCCGGGGACCTCGGTCCGGAACGCTTGCCGGGGTTCGGCGTACGCCGGACCGGGTGGTGGTTCGGCGGTGGCCGTCGTACCGCTGAGTGGGAGGAGTGCCAGGGCGAGAAGGACGATCAGTCGTTTTCTTGAACGCATACCTGGAGGTGTCCGGCGGGGCGACGGATGGTTGCGGGTGCGGAGGGAAACCCCTGCAACCGCCCCTGGATCGACAGGTTTCACGTGTTTGTGATGGTTTCGGCGGCCGGTCTTCGGATACGAAGAGTTCCAAGGCAACTACGCCCCGTCTGCACACCGCCCCGTTGGCAGACCCGTGAGGACAAAGGATCACCGCCCATGAAACTCGTCCGTTCAGTTCTCGTGTCCGCTCTCGCCTGCAGCGCCGTGCTGCTCAGCGGCAGTCAGGCCCACGCGCTGGAGGCCGCCGAAGCGCCGGCGGCCCCCGCGAAGGCCGCCGCGCCGGGTGCCGACTACACCGGCATCGCCGCGCTCAGCAACTGCTCCGCCTCGCTCGTCCGGTACGCCGAGTCGGCCGGGACCGACAAGGCGATGGTGCTCACCAACGGGCACTGCTACGAAGGTGGATTCCTCAATCCCGGCGTGGTTCTGGTCAACCGCTCCTCGACCCGCTCGATCACGCTGCTGCGCCCGGACGCCAGCAACGCCGGGACCGTTCGCGCGAGCCGGATCCTCTACGGCACGATGACCAAGACCGACATGATCGTGTACGAGGTGAACGAGACCTACGACGCGATCAGGACCCGTCTCAACGTCACGCCGCTGACGCTGGCCAAGCAGGGCCCGGCCGACGGCGCCGGCATGGCCGTCGTGTCCGGCTACTGGAAGCGCATCTACACCTGCTCGGTGCAGTCCACGATTCCCGAGCTCCGCGAGGGCGACTGGACCTGGAAGAGCTCGATCAAGTACCTGCAGCCGGGCTGCGAGACGATCGGCGGTACGTCGGGTTCGCCGGTGGTCAGCACCAGCACCGGTGAGGTGATCGGCGTCAACAACACCGGCAACGAGGACGGCGCCCGCTGCACGGTGAACAACCCCTGCGAGGTCGATGCGGCGGGCAACGTGACCGTCGACCAGGGCGCGGCGTACGGCCAGCAGACCTGGTGGCTCTACACCTGCCTGACCGCCACCCGCACGATCGACCTGAACAAGTCGGGGTGCCAGCTGGCGAAACCGGCACGCCGCTAGTTCCCAAAGCTGGACGAGGGGTGACGTAGGCCACTGGCGTGGGTAAGGTCCCAGCCCATGGCAGTCGACTCGTCAACCCCTCGTACGGCCGAACCTCCCCAGTGGCAGAGTCCGATCGGGGTCAGACCCCGGTTGGTTGCCGCCAGCGCCCTGATGCTCTTCCTGGAGCTCGCGCTGATCCGCTGGACCGGTTCGAACGTGGTCCACCTCAGCTACTTCTCCAACTTCGTGCTGCTCGGCTCGTTCCTCGGGATCGGGATCGGCATCCTGCGGGCCGGCAAGGCCAAGCGGCTGCCGTACTACTCCCCGATCATGCTCGGCCTGCTGGTGCTGGTGATCGCGTGGAAGCCGGTGACCGTCAACCGGTCCGGCGACAGCGTCATCTACTTCACCAGCCTGGACACCACCGGCCCGCCGGTCTGGGTGATCCTGCCGATCATCTTCGTCGCCGCGGCCGTCGTCCTGGCCGGGCCGGCCGAGCTGGTCGGGCGGTGCTTCACCGAGCTGCCGCGGCTGACGGCGTACCGGTACGACCTGATCGGGAGCCTGAGCGGCATCGTGGCGTTCACGCTGCTGTCGTTCCTCGGCGCGCCGCCGATCTGGTGGGGGCTGCTGGTCACCATCGGGTTCCTGGCGCTGATGATCCCGGGCAAGAAGGCGACCGCCGCCGCGCTGAGCGGCGCGCTCGTCGCGACTCCGCTGCTGGTGATGCTCGGCGTGCTGCTGCACGAGTCGACCCGGCCGGAGAACAGCTGGTCGCCGTACTACAAGGTGCAGACCTCCTCGTCGACGTACGAGGGCACTCCGCTGCTGACGATCAACGTGAACGGGGTCCCGCACCAGCAGGCGATCCCGGCCGCGCAGCGGCTGCAGTGGGAGCCGCAGTACGGGCTGCCGTACGAGCGCGCGGCGAAGAAGAACCCGGAGAACGTCCTGATCATCGGTGCCGGGTCCGGCACCGACGTGGCCGTTGCCCTGCGCAACGGTGCGAAGCACGTCGACGCGGTCGAGATCGACCCGCGGCTGCGCGACATCGGCCGTGAGCAGCATCCGGACCACCCGTACCAGGACCCGCGGGTCACCTCGCACATCGACGACGGCCGGGCCTTCCTGTCCCGGACCGACAAGAAGTACGACCTGATCCTGCTGGCGCTGCCGGACTCGCTGACGCTGGTGAACGGCGCGAGCTCGCTGCGGCTGGAGAGCTACCTGTTCACCGAGCAGGCGTTCAAGAGCGCGCAGGAGCACCTGGCGCCGGGCGGCGCGTTCGCGATGTACAACTACTACCGCGAGACCTGGCTGATCGACCGGCTCGCGTCGACGGCGCAGCAGGCGTTCGGGCACAAGCCGTGCGTCGACAAGGTCGGCGACGACCTGCAGCAGGCGGTCGTCACGGTCGGTCTCACGCCGGCCGACCAGGCCTGTGATGCGGAGTGGGCGGGTGCGTCGACGACCACGCCGCCGCCGGCGACCGACAACCGGCCGTTCCTGTACCTGTTCACCGACCGGATCCCGTCGCTGTACCTGATCACGATCGCGCTCATCCTGATCGCCGGGCTGATCGGCGTGGGGATCGCGGGCGGCGGTTCGTCGTACCGGCGGATGCGGCCGTACGCCGACCTGTTCCTGCTCGGCGCGGGCTTCATGCTGCTGGAGACCAAGTCCATCACCGGCTTCGCGCTGCTGTTCGGTACGACGTGGGTGGTCAACGCGATCGTCTTCGCTGGGGTCCTGGTCGCCGTGCTGGCCGCGGTCGAAGTCACCAGACGCTTCAAGACCCCACCCCTGAAGACCATGTACGTCGTGCTGTTCGGCGGTCTGCTGCTGAGTTGGGTCTTCCCCGACAGCTGGCTCCTGGGCATGCCGCTCGGCCTGCGGGCTGTGGTCGCGGTCGTGATCGCGTTCCTGCCGATCTTCGCCGCGAACGTGATCTTCGCCAAGCGCTTCACCGACACCGCCGACGGCACCGCCAGCTTCGGCGCCAACCTCCTCGGCGCCCTGCTCGGCGGCTGCCTCGAGTACGCCGCCCTGCTGATCGGCTTCGACGGCCTGATCCTGATCGCCGCGCTGCTGTACATCGGGGCCTTCCTGCTCCGGCCGAAAGCCCTTGCGGGAGTGGGATCCTGACGTCTAGGTTCTGATGTCCGGGTCCCACCGGGCCTCCGCGGACGACGACGGAGGATCCCGATGAACGACCTGACCGAGTACTACCGGCGCCGCGCCGGCGAGTACGACGCGGTGTACGCGAAGCCCGAACGCCAGGACGATCTCCGCCGGCTCCGGTCGGCGGTGGTCGAACTGGTGGACGGGCTTCGCGTGCTCGAGGTCGCCGCCGGCACCGGCTACTGGACAGCGGTGATGGCACCCGCGGCCCGGTCCGTCCTCGCGACGGACCTCGCCGAGGAGACACTGGCGGTCGCGCGAGAGCGGTCGTACTCGGGCGACGTGTCCTTCCAGGCGGTGGATGTCGCGGAGCTGGACACGGTCGGCGGGGAGTACGACGTGGTGTTCGCCGGGTTCTTCTGGTCGCACGTGCCGCGGGCCGACGCCGCGGAGTTCGTCCGTCGGCTCGGGCGACGCGGGCGGCGGGTGGTGCTCGTCGACAACCTGTACGTCGAGGGCAGCAGTTCGCCGGTGACCTCGACAGGGCCGGGTGGTGACACGTATCAGACTCGGCGGCTGGCCGACGGGTCGTCGTACGAGATCCTCAAGAACTTCCCCGCCGCGGGGAACGTCGAAGCGGACCTCCGGGCGGTGGGCTCGGAGATCCGCTTCGAGTCGTTCGAGTACTACTGGCTGGCGACCGTCGCCGTCAGCTGACTAGCTCCGCGGCGGGGCCGGGTAGTCGGGGTCTACTCCGTCGGTTTCGGCGGGCGGGGCCGGGTAGTCCGGGTCTACGCCGTCGGTTTCGGCGGGCGGGGCCGGGTAGTCCGGGTCGACGCCGTCGTTGCCCGGGCCGGGCGGGGCCGGCTGCGGGGCCGGGTAGTCGGGGTCCACGCCGTCGTTGCCGGTGCCGGGGCCGCCGTGCTGGGTGTAGCCGCGGGGCTGGTCGGCGGGCGGGACCGGGTAGTCCGGGTCCACACCGTTCTGGCCGATGGTCGGGAACGTGCTGGCCTGGGTGGGCGGGTTGTTCGGGCCGGGGTTAGCCATGGTTGCCTTTCTCACGCGGCGTCTGCGGACGTTGTCGACGATGATCAGCACGATGCCGATCAGGAAGAAGAACAGGAACGAGCCGATCGCCAGCAGCACCGACACCACCAGCGAGGCGATGGCGAGCTTGGGGCCGGCGTAGAACGTTCCGCCGGCGCCGGCGGAGTCGCAGTCGACCACGACCTCCTGGGGCGGGACCTTGCCGACCGACTGGGCGACGACGTACCAGGTGTCGTCGTTCACGGTGATCTGCTGCGAACCCTTCACCCGTTCCATCGGGATGTCGGCGCCGGAGGCGTCCTTCGCCGTACAGGGCGGGATCAGTGCGGGGACCGTCGAGTACACGGTCAGCCCGTCCGCGGTCAGCTGGACGGTTCCACCGTCGACCCGGGTCGGGGCCTTCGGCAGGTTCTGCACCAGGCGGACCACGAAGATCCCGCTCAGCACCAGCCCGAGGACGAAGCAACCGACCGCGATCCACGTCAGTGTCCGCTTCGGCGCCACAGGTCCCCCGGAGTAGCTCGTCATACCCCGCACGCTAACCCGCCGGAGGATCCTCCCCGGCCGATCTGCCCGAAAGGGCGACGTAGGGTGCGGTCCGTGGAGAAGCTGCTGCGCTGGGTGAGCGAACAGACCGGCAGCGACGTCGTCGCGGTGACGTCGTTGCGCGGCGGCTGGACGTCCGAGATGCGCCGCGTCCGGCTCGCCGACGGGCGGGAGGTCGTGGTCCGCTCGTTCGTGACCGAGTTCTTCCGCCGGCACGCGGAAGGACTGCTCGAACGGGAGGCCGGGATGCTCCGCGCGCTCACCGACGTCGAAGGCGTCCCGGCACCACGCCTACTGGCCGTCGACGCGACAGCCCAGTCCGGCGAAGCACCGTCGCTGGTGATGTCGTTGCTGCCGGGCTCTGTCGACGTCCAGGCCGACCGCTCCCCGCAGCTCGCCGAGCAACTGGTCGCGATCCACCGTGTCCGCATCGACCCGAGGCCGCGCGAGTTCCAGGTCTGGGTCTCGCCCAGCACGGTCCGGGTGCCCGAGGCAACCAACCGGCCGGAGGTGTGGACGCGGGCGGTCGAGCTCATCGGGCGCGAGCTTCCGCCGTACGACGGTGTGCTGCTGCACCGGGACTTCCATCCGGGCAACGTGCTGTTCGACGGTGAGCGTGTCACCGGCGTCGTCGACTGGGTCGAGACCTCCTGGGGGCCGGCGGATCTGGATGTCGCGCACTGCTCGACGGCGCTGGCGTTGCTGCACGGCCCGGAGGTCGGTGCGCGCTTCGCCGACCTGTACGTCGCCGCGGGCGGACGAGTCTCCACGGATCTCCGGCACTGGCGCGTCCTCGACGCGCTCGGCTTCGCGCCGGACGCCGAGAAGGTGGCCGGTCCGTGGCGCGAGCTCGGCCGCACCGACCTGACGCCCGGCGTACTGCGGGACCGGCTGGAGAGGTACCTGCTGCAGGTGCTCTAGGGAACGCCGAGCAGGCGGAGCCCCTGGGATCTGTCAGGTGTCCTGGGGGCGAGTGTCCTGCGGCCCGGCCGGTGAGAGCCGATGGGTGTACGCCGGTGGCTCCGGACCAGGAGGAACGTGCCGAGGAGGGCGAACCCGACGAACGAGAAGATCGCGCCGATCAGCGCCAGCGTGAACGCGAGTACGCCCGACCGCGGTCCGACGCCGTAGTTCAGGTCGAGGTCGTAGCCACCCGGGCAGCTGACGATGACCGCCTGCGGTGGCACCTTCTCGACCGACCGCGCGACGACGTATCCCGAGAGAGTCAGGGAACGCCGAGCAGGCGAAGCCCCGCGGCGGTGGCCGCGGCGGCGACCACGACCAGGACGAAGGGCGCTCGGCGCCAGGCGAGGACTCCACCGACCAGTACGCCGACGGGCCGCGCGATCCCGGCGTACGTGTGGCCCGCGGTGAGCGTCGCGGTGGCGACCAGCGCGGCGAGCAGGACGACCGCGGCGGTGGAGAGCAGCTGCTGCGTGCGGTCGGAGAGCTCGAAGCGGGCACGCATCAGCGGGCCGGCGATCCGCAGCGAAAAGGTGCCTACGGCAAGGATCAGGATCGCGACGAGGACCAGGAGCGGGTTGTTCATCAGGCGGGTTCCAGGGTTCGGTCGGCCTTGATCGGGCGGTAGAAGAGCAGACCGACGAGTGCCAGCAGCACCGGCACACCGGCGGGCAGGAACGGCGTCGCCGCGAGCGCGACGACCGAGCCGATCAGCGCCGCCGTACGGGTCGCCTTGTCCTTCAGCGCGGGCAGCACCAGCGCGAGCAGTACGGCGGGGAACGCGGCGTCCAGCCCGAACGCGGCGGTGTCCGTGATCACCGACCCGGCGAGCGCGCCGACCACCACCCCGACGTTCCAGCTGACGAAGATCCCGATCCCGCACAGCCAGTACGCCGCGCGCTTGTGCCGCAGCTCCTCCTGGCCGAGCGCGAACGCGACGTTCTCGTCGGTCATCAGGTGACTGCCGGCCACCCGCCGCCAGCCGCCGCCGATCACGTCGCTGACCGCCAGCCCGAACGCGACGTGCCGGCTGTTCACCAGCAGCCCCGCGATGGTCGCCGCGATCGGCGAGCCCCCGGCCGCGACGATGCCGACGAACAGGAACTGCGACGCGCCCGCGAACACCAGCAACGACATCGCGACCGGCACCCACAGGCTCAGTCCCCCGCCGACGCTGATCGCGCCGTACGAGAGCCCGACGACGCTGTCGGCCAGGCAGACCAGAGCGATGTCGCGGGCCAGGGCCGGGTCGAGTGTTCGCCAGATCGAACGCATGGGTTTTATGATGAACAGACTGGCAGCGTTCGTCAAGTCGAACGCATGGACCGATGGAGCGAACACTGATGGACAGCAAGGCACCACTCGACGTGATCGCGGGCTCGCTGCGCCGGGAACGTGCCCGGACCGGGCTGTCGCTGAGCGAGGTCGCCAAACGGGCCGGCGTCGCGAAGTCCACGCTGTCCCAGCTGGAGTCGGGGACCGGCAACCCCAGCGTCGAGACGCTGTGGGCGTTGTGTGTCGCACTGGAGATCCAGTTCGGCGACCTGATCGACCCGCCGCGGCCGAAGGTGCAGGTGATCCGGGCGGACGAGGGGCCGGCAATCCGGTCCGAGAAGGCCGACTACAGCGCGACCCTGGTCGCGTCCTGCCCGCCGAACGCGCGGCGCGACATCTACCGGCTGACGATCGCACCCGGCCCGGGCCGCGACTCCGAGCCGCACATGCCGGGCACGATCGAGCACGTCGTACTGGGAACGGGCCGTGCTCTGGTCGGCCTCAGCTCCGAACCGGTCGAGCTCACGCCGGGCGACTACATCGCCTACCCCGGCGACCTCCCGCACGTGTTCCGCGCGCTGGAGCCGGACACGACTCTGGTCCTGGTGTCCGAGACCTCCTGATGGTTGCCCCAAGCAACAGTCGGTACGGCGTACCGGCGGTCAGACCTTTCGGCCGACGCCGCTCGCGATGCACTCCTCGACCTGGTTCAGCGGCTTGACCCGGGGGCCGTCCGGCCACCAGTCGTCGCACAGGACCAGGCCGGGCTCGACCAGCTCCTGGCCGGGGAACATCGCGCGGATCTGGTCGTAGGTCCGGAACACGCCGCTACCCATCGGGCTGTGGGTGAACTTGTCCTCCATCGCCCGCGCGATCGCCGAGTGCTCGGGGGTCTGCGGGTCGTAGAAGTGCGCGACGACCGAGTACGAGCCCGGGACGAGCGCGTCCATGTACGTCTTCATCAGGTCCGGGCCGTCGTCGCCCAGGTAGTGGTGCAGGGTGCCGTTGTGGATCAGGGCGATCGGCTGGTCGAAGTCGAGGAACTCCTGCACCTGCGGCTCGGCCAGCACCTTCTCGGGCTCGAAGATGTCCGCGCTGATGAACAGGGTCCGGTCGTTCTCCTCCAGCAGCGCGCGGCCGTGCGCGAGCACCACCGGGTCGTTGTCGATGTAGAGCACCTTCGCGGCCGGCTGCAGCCGCTGCACGACCTGGTGCGTGTTCTCCGCGGTCGGCAGGCCGGAGCCGCAGTCCAGGTACTGCGTGATGCCGACCTGGCCGGCCAGGAAGCGGCAGGCGCGGATCAGGAAGTTGCGGTTCGACCAGGCCAGGTCGTTCACCTGCGGGGCCACCGTCGCGACCTGCCGCAGCACTTCGCGGTCGATCTCGAAGTTGTCCTTGCCGTTCAGCGCCGCGTCGTACACGCGCGCGATGCTGGCCCGGGTGGTGTCCACCCCGACCGGGACGGAGCTGGGAGCCTTGGTGGCGTCGGACATGCGGCGACCTCACTCGGGGGACGGTTCGGCGGAAGACCCGAGCCTATCCACATCGGAGCGGAAATATCACACCCCGTAGCGAGTCCGGACTCCCCAATCTCCGGCCGAACGTGCAAAGATCGGCGGGCACGTCGCTGGAGAGTCGATGGGGAGGGTCCTGGTGACCGAGGAGCAGGGCGCGCCGGGCGGGCCGACCGCCCTGCGGATCATGCTCGGGGCCCACCTGCGCCGGATGCGCGAGGAGGCCGGGATCAGCCGCGGTGACGCGGGCTGGGCGATCCGCGGGTCGGAGTCGAAGATCAGCCGGCTCGAGCTCGGCAAGGTCGGCTTCAAGCCGCGCGACGTCGACGACCTGCTGACGCTGTACCGGATGGACGACGCCGGCGAGCGCGAACGGCTGCTCGACCTTGCGCAGCAGGCGAACAACCCCGGCTGGTGGCAGCGCTACGACGACCTCACGCCGAACTGGTTCCACGCCTACCTCGGCCTCGAGGTCGCCGCGGACATGATCCGGACCTTCGAGTCGCAGTTCGTCCCGGGCCTGCTGCAGACCGCCGGGTACGCCCGCGCCGTCATGCAGCTCGGCCACAGCGAGGCGCCGCTGCCGCAGGCCGAGGTCGAGCGGCTCGTCACGCTGCGGGTCGAGCGGCAGGCCGTCCTGACCAGCAAGCTGCGCCCCCTGCGGCTGTGGGCCGTTCTCGACGAGTCGGTTCTGCGCCGCGGCGTCGGCGTACCCGGCGTACTGCGTGAGCAGCTCGAGCACCTGCTGGAGGTCTCGCGGCGCCCGAACGTGACGCTGCAGGTGATCCCGTTCGACAAGGGCCTGTACGCCGCGACCGGCGGCGCCTTCAGCATCCTGCGTTTCGCCGAGACCGACCTGCCCGACGTCGTCTACATCGAGCACCTCACCAGCGCCGTCTACCTGGACAAGCGCGAGGACCTCGACAAGTACGTCATCACCATGGACGCGCTGTCGATCGCGGCCGGCACGCCGCGCGAGACCGAGGAGCTGCTGAAGGAGATCATCAAGACCACTGAGTGATTCCTTGCTCAGAAGGAGAAGGCCGCGCGGACCGTTTCGACGCGCTGTTTGACGTTGTGCAGAAAGCGTTGCGGGATCGACCGGTCGGTGAAGTGCGGAAGGGCCTCGCACTCCTGGTGACCCGGTGCCAGGCGGACGGTCATCACCCGGGTCAGACGGGTGCCTTCGGCAACTGGTTCGAAGAGGTAGTCGACCTGGGCGTCGACCCCGCGCCAGCCGTACTGGTCGGTGGTGACGGTCCACTGCCGGCCCCACTCGGCGCGATCGACCGTCCACGTCGCCGAGAACATCTCGTCGCCGCTGGCCAGCACCTGGGTGACCTGGTCGCCGGCGACGGCACAGCGGTCGGTGACACCGGTCGTGTGCACCACCAGCGGATGGGTGCGCAGCACGTTGCGCGGCATGGTCAGGAAGAAGTACGTGTCCTGGGGATCCCGCTCGATGACCACCTGGTCGCGAGCCCGGATCACGCCCCCACTCGTCGGCCCCGGCATCCGAACGATCCTACGGACCGCGCCCGGCGCCAGGAACCAGGTGAACGGCGGCTTAACCCATTCTTACTCCGGCGACGTGTGGTGGTCGGTCCGGGTGAAAAAGTCACTCGGATCGGCCGTCGGGCGGGGAGTTGTTTCCAGCCAGGCCGCGAAGGTCTCCGGCTGCCGGCGTTCCAGCTCGTCGAGGTAGCTGAGCCGGGTCGCGGTGATCGCCAGCCGCTCGTCCGCAGTCGCCGCCGACTCCAGCGCGGTGCTGCTCAGGCACCAGGCCAGGCAGAGCTCCTCGTCGGAGTACTGCTCGATCGTCGAGGCCTGCGTCCAGAAGTGCTTCACGACGTACGGCGAGGTCGCGGCGACGGCGGCGACGAGCGCGATCGTCGTCCAGCCGGCGGTGACGACGTACCCGCAGACGGCCAGCGCCAGCGCACCGGACCGCAGCGACCACTTCGCGACCTGGCGGGCGACGTGCCGAGCGGGTCTCCCGTCGGCCAGGCCCGCACTGAGGTAGACCGAGCCGACCGTGCCCGCGCCCATCACGAACGTCATCAGGCAGGTGGCCGGGCTGATCAGCAGGACGGCGGCGCCGGCACCGGCCAGCAGCAGGAACCCGACCACGGCCGTCCAGACGATCCGATAGCGCTGCCCACCGAAGAACCCCGTAGCCGCCATCACTACCTCCTTCTCCCCAGTCAAGTGCCCACACCAGGTGTGGTCAATCCATGACGCCGGGTGTCGAAGGACAGGCTCAGGAAATCGGGGGCTCGGACCGCCGCGACGAGTGCAGGCAGGTCCACGGCCTGGGCGCGCTGGATCCGGGCGAGTTCGGCCCGAACCAGGCGTCCAGCACGACGTCCTCACCACTCGCCTCGACCGGCTCAGCCGGCTCGCGCTCCACCAGCCGCAACAGCGCAATCAGCCGCCACGCCGGTTCCCCCGTCATTTTCATTGCCCCCGGCCCCCTCTCTCCGGTGTATCGGAGAACGGGCCCTGAATGTTTCACCGGGCGGTCATCTGGTGTTTGCCGGCGGTCCAGGGTGCGCCGCAGCTCAGAGGGGGCCGAGGGCGGGCGGGGCAGGGAGCCGAGGCCGCCATGAGCAGATTCAGGCGCGGGCGGGGGCTGACTCGGTGGCTCGGTGGGTTCGCCAGTCGTCCTCGCGGAGGGCGAAGACCAGGTCGTCGATCCACTCGCCCTTGAAGAAGGCGGCGTGCACGAAGTGGGCCTCCTGGCGCATGCCGAGGCGGGTCGCGAGCTGGACGGAGGCGTCGTTGCCGTCGACGATGACCGCGACGATCCGGTGCAGACCGAGGTCCTCGAAGCCGAGTTCGAGCATCGCGCCGGCGGCCTCGGCGGCCAGGCCGCGGCCGTGGTAGGCGGCGTTGAGCGCGTAGCCGAGTTCCCCCTGGCGGTCGGTGTCACTGGCCCACTTGAGCAGGACCTCGCCGATCACCGTGCCGGTCTCCCGCAGTACGACCGCCAGAACGAGCCACTGGCCGGGCTCGGTCACCTCGCCCTGACCGAGCTTCGTCTCCAGCGTCGCCTTGGTCTGCTCGCGATCGCGCACGGGCCAGGGCGTGTAGCGGACGACGTCGGGGTCGGAGTGGAAGGCGAGCAGGTCGTCGAGGTCCTCGCGGCGGTGCGGCCGGAGATCGAGCCGCTCGGTCCGTACGGGGTAGTCGGGGCGCAGTCCGCGGGGCATGATGGTCCTCTCGTCTAACGTCGTTAGACAGCTAGGCTACTGATGGTCGACAAGGCCCGACAAGGGAGATTCCGCGATGCCGGCACGGCGCGAAGGCACGGCCGCGGGCGCCTCGTCGGGGGACGCGCCGTCGCGGGACTCCTCATCGCATGCTGCGGCCGGGCTGACTGTTGCCGCGATCGTCGAGGCGGCGCTGGCGGTGATCCGGGGCGCCGGGGTCAGCGGGCTGACCATGCGGTCGCTGGCCGAGCGGCTGGCTGTTCGGGCGCCCTCGCTCTACCACCACGTCCGGAACAAGGACGAGCTGCTCGAGCTGGTGGCGCGGAACGCCTTCGACGCGTTCGCGGCCGACCGTACGGCGTACGCGGAAGTGCGGACGCTGGACGACTGGATCGCGGTGACGACGTCCGGGTCGCATAGGTTGCGGGAGTTCTACGCCGAGCATCCCGGGCTGGCCGCGCTGATCCAGGCGAAGGCGACGCCGTACCGCGACGTCGGCGACGGCTCGCGTGCCGCGCTGGTGCGCGCGCAGATCGAGGCGTTGGTCGCGCTGGGCGTCCCCGAGAACACAGCGCGCGAGACCTTCGAGACGATCGCGCACTGGACCCTCGCCGCGGTCGCGGCCGACGGCCCGGACGAGCTGTTCGGCGCGGGGCTGGACCTGCTGATGCTCGGCGTCCGCTCCAGGCTTTCGAGCTGACGCAGGCGGGGAGGTCGCGGCCCTGCTCATGGGTGCGAGGTGGGTCAGCTGCTCGACGTACCGGCATTCGGGTGGTCTTGTCGGTGGGCGGGTTTAGGCTCGAAGCATGAGCTACCGCGAGTATCGGTCGCCAGTGGGTCTTGAGCCGCTGGTTGCTTGCTTGTGGGAGAGCGAGCCGGTCGCGGGGAGGACCACGCGGGTGATTCCCGATGGGTGTGTTGATCTGGTGTGGCTCGGGAGTGAGTTGGTGGTGGCGGGGCCGGATACCGGGCCTTGGGTGACCGGGGCTGCTGGTGAGAGCAGTTGTGCGATTCGGTTGCGGCCGGGGGCGGCGGGGGCGGTGCTTGGGTTGCCGGCTTCGGAGTTGCGGGATCTTCGGGTCGGGATCGAGTTGGTGTGGGGTGTTGCCGGGCGGGAGATCGGGGATGCGCTGGGGGCGGCGGATCCGAGGCAGCGGTTGAGGATTCTGACCGAGACCGTGCTGCAGCGGCGGGCGGCTCCTGATCCGCTCGCGGTGGCCGCGGCGCGGAGGCTGGCGGAGCCGGCGGCGAAGGTGTCGACGGCGGCGGCGGATCTCGGGATCAGCGAGCGGCAGCTCAACCGGCGCATGCAGAACGCCGTGGGGTACGGGCCGAAGATGCTAGCGCGCGTGGCCAGGCTCAGGAGACTGATCGTGCAGCCGGACGAGGAGCCGCTCGCCACGCGAGCGTTCGCCGCGGGGTACGCGAGTCAGGCACACATGAACGACGAGGTCCGCCGGCTGACCGGCCTGACGCCGGTCCAGTTCCTGAAGGACGCCACCCTCACCGCTGCCTGACCCCGTCCTTCTCAGGAACACCGCCCCCTGACCGATTCCTGAAAGACCGACCGCCCGAAGCAGGCCTACCGTCGTGCCCATGATCGACCTCACCGCAGCCGAACAGTTCGTCTACGCCAACGCTCGCCTGATCGACCGGCACCGGCTCGCCGTGCTCCTGTACGGCGCCCCCGCCGGCCAACTTGTCGAGACCCTGCGTGCCTACCGCACCGACGACGGTGGCTTCGGGCACGCGCTCGAGCCCGACGTGCGCTGCCCGGGCAGCCAGCCCTCCGCCGTACTGCACGCGCTGGACGTGCTCGCCGGTGCGAACGCGCTCGACGACCCGCTCGTCGACGAGATCGGCGACTGGCTGACCACGATCACCAACTCCGACGGCGGCGTGCCGACCGTCCTGCCGAGTGCGGACGGCTATCCGCGGGCGCCGTGGATGGTTCCGGCGCCGGAGAGCGGGTTCCTCACCTACGCGATCGCGGGCAGGCTCTGGCAGGCCGGGTCGAAGCACGCTTGGTTGCCCGCGGCGACCGAGTGGTGCTGGACGACGATCGAGCAGGCCGACGGCGTCGGTGGGTACACGGTGAAGTTCGCGCTCGACTTCCTCGACGCCGTGCCCGACCCGGCGCGCGCGGCCGCGGCGGTCGACCGGTTCCGGTCCGCGCTCGATGCCGACGGCAACCTTCCGGTCGAGGGCGGGACCGAGGACGAGAAGATCACCCCGATCACACTGTCCCCGCACCCCGGGACGCCGAGCCGTGCGCTGTTCACCTCCGCGCAGCTCGACGCCGATCTCGACCGGCTCGCCGCGGACCAGCACGACGACGGCGGCTGGGACGTCGACTACCTGCACTGGTCCCCCGGTCAGGCCCTCGACTGGCGTGGCATCGCGACCGTCAATGCGGTCGCCACCCTGCGGACCAACGGCAGGCTTTAACCCAGGAGGCAAACGCTCGCCGCCGAACGGCGCGGATCCGTACAGTGCTGGCATGCCCACCACTGTCCGCCGCGCCGTTCCCGACGACGCCGAGCTGGTCCGCACGATGATCGGCGAGATCGCCGACCACCAGGACGAAGGCCAGTACGTCACCGTCACCGCCGACCGCTGGCGCGAGCTGCTCGCCGGCGACACCGTGACCGTCCTCATCGCCGAGTACGACGGGGAGCCGGCCGGCTACGTCTCCGCCGTACGCCGCCTGCACCTGTGGACCGGCGGCGACGTACTCGGCCTGGACGACCTCTACGTCCGCGAAGCCTTCCGCGGCCAACGCGTCGGCGAGCTCCTGATGCTCGAGCTGGCCCGCCAGGTCGCAGCACCCCACAAGCTCACCATCACCTGGGGCATGCGGGAGAGCAACGAAGGCGCCCAGCGCTTCTACGCCCGCCTCGGCGCGAGCCTGAAGACGAAGGTCCTCGCAGCCTGGCCGTACGAGGCCTACTCGAAGGACCTCTAGAACAGCCGCACCTCGCTCGGCTCCTCCAGGTCCAGCAGCACCTGCTTGCGGCGCAGACCCCCGGCGTACCCGGTGAGCTTGCCGCCCTTGCCGACCACCCGGTGGCACGGGACGACGACGGAAACCGGGTTGTGCCCGACCGCCTGGCCGACCCTCTGGGCCAGGGCCTTGTCGCCGAGCTGCTCCGCCAGTTCGCCGTACGTCGTGGTGGTGCCGTACGGGATCTGGTTCAGCAGGGCCCAGACCCGCTGCTGGAACTCGTCGCCCTCCAGCGCGAGCGGTACGTCGAATGTCCGCCGCGTGCCCGCCAGGTACTCCTGCAGCTCGTGCGCCGCTTGGGTCAGGACGGGATCGCCCTCGGCCGGGACCTCGTCGCCGAGGGCCGTACGGTCGGGCCTGGTCCAGTGGTGCGGGAAGTAGACGCCCGCCAGCGCGTCGCCGGACGCGACCAGGGTCAGGTCGCCCAGCGTCGTACCGACGACCGCGTGCCGGATGCTCATGCGTTTCTCCTCGTCTCGTGGTGTCCCCTGTGGAACGGGCACGAGGCCGGGCGTGTGAGGGCCGACGGTCCCGTCACCCTCGGTACAGGTGGTCGAGGTCACCGAAACCCGTGGCCGGGTCAGGTATCGGCCGCCACTAAGGTGGAGGCGCCAGCACACAGGCACACGGCACGTAGGCACAGCACTTAGGCACACTGGGAGCGGAGTACACGGTGACTGACCCGACCATCATCTACACCCACACTGACGAGGCGCCGGCTTTGGCGACGTACTCGTTCCTGCCGGTGATCCAGGCGTACGCCGGGCAGGCCGGGGTCGCCGTCGAGACCCGGGACATCTCGCTGGCCGGGCGGATCGTCGCGCTGTTCCCCGAGCACCTGACCGAGGACCAGCGGATCGCCGACGCGCTGGGCGAGCTGGGCGAGCTGGCCAAGACGCCCGGGGCGAACATCATCAAGCTGCCGAACGTGTCGGCCTCGATCCCGCAGCTGAAGGCCGCGATCGCCGAGCTGCAGGGCCAGGGCTACGCGCTGCCGAACTACCCCGACGAGCCGAAGACCGACGAGGAGCGGGAGATCCAGGCCCGCTACGACAAGGTCAAGGGCTCGGCCGTGAACCCGGTACTGCGCGAGGGCAACTCCGACCGCCGCGCGCCCGCCTCGGTGAAGAACTACGCCAAGACCCACCCGCACCGGATGGGTGCCTGGACCCCGGACTCCAAGACGAACGTGGCCACGATGGGCGCCGAGGACTTCCGCTCGACCGAGAAGTCGGTCGTGGTCGCCCAGGACGGCGTACTGCGGATCGAGCTCGTCGGTGACGACGGCACGACGACCGTACTGCGTGAGTCGGTGCCGGTGCTGGCCGGCGAGGTCGTCGACGCGTCGGTGATGCACGTCGCGCCGCTGCGCGAGTTCCTCACCGCGCAGGTCGCCAAGGCCAAGGCCGAGGACGTGCTGTTCTCGGTGCACCTGAAGGCCACCATGATGAAGGTCTCCGACCCGATCGTCTTCGGTCACGTCGTGCGCGCCTTCTTCCCGAAGACCTTCGCGGCGTACGGCGACGTGCTGGCCGCGGCCGGCCTGACCCCGAACGACGGTCTCGGCGGCATCCTGGCCGGCCTGGCCGCGCTGCCGGAGGGTGCCGAGATCAAGGCGTCCTTCGACGCCGAGCTGGCCGACGGCCCGGCGCTCGCGATGGTCGACTCCGACAAGGGCATCACCAACCTGCACGTGCCGTCCGACGTGATCGTCGACGCCTCGATGCCGGCGATGATCCGGACGTCCGGCCACATGTGGGGCCCGGACGGCCAGGAGCACGACACCCTCGCGGTCCTCCCGGACAGCAGCTACGCGGGGATCTACCAGGTCGTGCTCGACGACTGCCGCGCCAACGGCGCCTTCGACCCGGCGACGATGGGCTCGGTCCCGAACGTCGGCCTGATGGCGCAGAAGGCCGAGGAGTACGGCAGCCACGACAAGACCTTCGAGGTCGCCACCACCGGGACCGTCCGGCTGGTCGATGCCGACGGCAACGCCGTCCTGGAGCAGGCCGTGTCGGCCGGTGACATCTTCCGCGCCTGCCAGACCAAGGACGCGCCGATCCGCGACTGGGTCAAGCTGGCCGTCACCCGGGCCCGCGCGACCGGCGACCCGGCGGTGTTCTGGCTGGACGAGACCCGCGCGCACGACGCGCAGATCATTGCCAAGGTCAACGAGTACCTCGGCGAGCACGACACCGACGGCCTGGAGCTGAAGATCCTCGCCCCGGTGGACGCGATCAAGCTGTCGCTGGAGCGGATCCGCCGCGGTGAGAACACCATCTCGGTGACCGGGAACGTGCTGCGCGACTACCTGACCGACCTGTTCCCGATCCTCGAGCTGGGCACCAGCGCGAAGATGCTGTCCGTCGTACCGCTGATGGCCGGTGGCGGGCTGTTCGAGACCGGTGCGGGCGGCTCGGCACCGAAGCACGTGCAGCAGTTCGCGAAGGAGAACTACCTGCGCTGGGACAGCCTGGGCGAGTTCTTCGCGCTGGCCGCGAGCTTCGAGCACCTGGCCCAGACCACGGGCAACGCCAAGGCCCAGATCCTCGCCGACACCCTGGACCGGGCGACCGCGACGTTCCTGAACGAGGACAAGTCGCCGACCCGCCGCATCGGCGGCATCGACAACCGCGGCAGCCACTTCTACCTGTCGCTGTACTGGGCGCAGGAGCTGGCCCAGCAGACCGACGACGCGGAGCTGGCCAAGCTCTTCACCGCCGTCGCCGAGACCCTGGCGAGCAACGAGCAGACCATCGTCGAGGAGCTGCTCGCGGTCCAGGGCAGCCCGGTCGAGCTGGGCGGCTACTACCAGCCGAACCCGGAGCTGGCGGCCGCCGCGATGCGCCCGTCGAAGACCTGGAACGACGCGCTCGCGACGCTGTCCTGACCTGATCGGCGAAGGGCGCCCATCCCCGCGGTGGGCGCCCTTCGCCGTACCCGTCACCACCGGGCTAGGCGACGTCGGTCAGCGCCTGGTCCAGGATCTGCAGGCCGAGGGCGAGCTCCTCCTCAGTAGCGGTCAACGGCGGCGCGATCCGGAACACCCCGCCCATACCGGGCAGCTGGACGATGTTCATGTGCAGCCCGAGCTCGAGGCAGCGCGCCGTCACCTGGGTACCGAGCCGGTCGGCGCCTTCGGCCACGAGTTCGAGGCCGGCCAGCAGACCGCGGCCGCGGACGTCGCCGACGACCCGGTGCCGGTCGGCGAGGGCGTCGAGTCCCTGCCGGAGTACGAGACCGAGCTTGGCCGCGCGCTCGTCGAGCTTGTCCTGGGTCAGTACGTCGAGCACGGTGTTGCCGACGGCCGCGACCAGCGGGTCCGAGACGTGCGTGGTGAGGAAGAGGAAACCGCGGTCGTGAGCGGCGGCCTCGATCTCGGCACTCGTGATCACGGCGGCGAGCGGCAGGCCCGCGCCCAGCGTCTTGGACAGCGTGAGGATGTCCGGTACGACGCCGTCGCGCTCGAACGCGTACCAGGTCCCGGTCCGGCACAGCCCGGTCTGCGCCTCGTCGAGGATCAGCAGCATTCCGCGCTCGTGGCACTTGTGCTGCAGCGCGGCGAGGTAGCCGACCGGCGGCTCGAGAATGCCGCCCGAGCTCAGGATCGGCTCCACGATGCACGCCGCCAGGCTGCCGACGGACTGGGCGTCGATCAGCTCGAAACTGAAGTCCAGCTGCCGCTGCCAGTCGAGCTCGCCGTCTGCGGTGGTGAAGTCCGGCCGGTAGGTGTTCGGCGCCGGGATGGCGAAGTTGCCCGGCGCGGCCGGCCCGTACCCCTTGCGGCCCGCGCTGTACGTCGCGTTGGCGGCCGCCTGGGTCATGCCGTGCCAGGACCGGGCGAACGAGACGACCTCGTGCTTGCCGGTGACCAGCTTGGCCATCCGGAGCGCGGCCTCGTTCGACTCGGCGCCGGTGGTCAGCAACTGCACCTTGTCCAGCGGATCGGGCAGGGACTCGGCCAGCCGGCGGGCCAGGTCGATCACCGGCCGGCTCAGCATCCCGCTGAACAGGTGGTCGAGGGAGCCGATCTGGCGCCGTACGGTCTCGACGATGGCGGGATGGGAGTGGCCGAGGATCGCGCTCATCTGGCCGGAGGTGAAGTCGAGGATGCGCCGGCCGTCCTCGGTGAACAGGAAGCTGCCGGCGGCATGGTCGATGACGTCGGGGCCGAAGGTGTTCGGGCCCGCGTAGCGGATCAGGTGCGCGGTGAGGTCCGTCGAGGTCGCCATGTCCCGACGCTAGGGTCCGCCCGAGCAACACGTCCAGCACACGTTTCCGCACGTGGTGTTCGGAAATTCCGTACAACAATGACCGGTATGACGCTCAACCCCTGGCGGCTGAGGCTGCTGAACCGGCTGGAGACCCACGGGACGATCCGGGCCGTCGCCGCGGCGCTGGACCTGAGCGCGTCGAGCGTGTCGCAGCAGCTCGCGCTGCTCGAGGTGGAGACCGGGACGCAACTGCTGGAGCGGGCCGGTCGCCGGGTCCGGCTCACTCCGGCGGGGCTGATCCTGGCCCGCCGGGCGCAGGCGATCCTCGACCACATGGACGCGGTCGAGGCGGAACTGCGCAGCTTCGGCACCGAGCCGGCCGGGTTGGTGCGGCTCGGGGTGTTCCAGAGCGCCATCCACACCTTGGCCGTCCCCGCGGTCACCCGGCTGGCCCGGTCGCACCCGCAACTGGAGATCGAGGTGCTGGAGCTGGAGCCGCACGAGAGCCTGGCCGCGCTGCGCGGCGGCGACGCCGACCTGATCGTCACGACCACCGACTTCGTCGAGGAGCCGCTCGGGTCCGACCTCGACCTGCTCCCGCTGACCACCGACCTGATCGTGCTCGTCGTCCCGCCGGACCACCCGGCGGCGGGTCGCGGACCGGTCGACCTCGCGGCGTACGCCGGTGAGCAGTGGGCCTTCGACCGTCCCCAGTCGTACATGGCGAACCTGACCACCCGGCTGTGCCGGCAGGCCGGCTTCGAGCCCCGGGTGGTCGGCCGGTTCAGCAACTACTCGACCCTGTTGCGGCACGTCGAGGCCGGTCTGTCGATCGCGATGCTGCCGAGTCTCGCGGTCGATCCTCGCTACCGCGTCGCGACCCGGCCCCTCGTCGTACCGGTGACCCGGGCGATCACGGCTGTCGTACGCCGCGGCGCTCCACCACGGCCGGCCGTGCTCGCGGTGCTGGAAGGTCTTCGCCGGACCTCTCGGGCGTACGACGAAGGAGCGCCGACCTGACCGGTCGGCGCTCCTTCGTCGTACCGGGACCTAGTGCTCGTGCTCGTACTCCTGCTGGGTCATTTCCTTCAGCTCGTGCGCCGGGGTCTTCACCTTGTTCTGCGAGGCGCCGCCGCCGACGTCGCCACCGCCGAAGCGGATGTTGGCCCAGTTGTTCTGCGTGGTGAGCGTCGTCCGGCTGCCGTCGCGGTTGATGTCGGCGGACGCGGTGTCGACGGCGTCGCCGTCACAGTTCCAGTCGATGCCGAGGTTGGCCGCGCCCGACGTCCGGGTGCTGTTGTCGGGGCACTTCCACTTGGTCTTCCAGGTCGAGGCGGCGCTGCCCAGGCCGCTCGACTCGTTCAGGCTGGTCTCGGTCAGCGCCGGCGGGGCGAAGTTCGAGTAGCTGAACCAGTTCGCGCCGCTGGTCCGCGGGACGCCGTCGAACTGGAAGTGGTAGTTCATCACGCTGAGGTAGTTCGGCTTGTAGTTCACCGAGTCCGACCCGCCGTGGGTCAGGCCGAGGTCGTGACCGAGCTCGTGGATGAAGGTGCCGACGTTCATGTTCTCGGTGACGGTCCAGCTGCACTTCGGGCCCATCGTCACGATGAACGTGTCGTTCGGGATCGCGAACGCGTTGCCGCTGCTGCAGCTGTTGTCGTAGTCGTCGGCCCAGAGCATGTAGTGGAAGACCGCCTTACGGGCCGAGGCGAAGTTCGTCGACTTGATCGCGTCGGTCTGCTGCTCGGCCGGCTGCAGGTTGCTGTCGTACGGCACCTGGTTGCCGCCGCCGAGGTCGTACGCCGTACCGCGCGCGGAGCCGGCGTCGAGGTGGATCCGGATCCCGGTGCTGCCGTCGGGGTTGCTGATCGGCGCGTTCGCGAAGCTCTGCACGATCCGGTCGAGCGCCGCCGTACTGGCCAGGCGGCCGTCCATGTAGTCCATCTCGACGAACAGGTCCTTCTTGTCCGGCGTCGCGCCCATCCCGGGCAGGTCGACGTCGATCACGCCGTCACCGTTGGCGTCGTAGCCGTTGGTCTCCCAGGCGTCGGGGAGCGAGTCGCCGTCGGTGTCGGTCGCTGCGAGCTGGGGTACGGCGGCCGCGTCGTCCGGCGCGGCCGCGGCGACGGCACCGCCTGCGGCGGCGGCGACCAGGGCGAACGAGCTCAGGGTGGCGAGCACGAGGGGGCGGGGGCGGAAGGTCATCGGATCTCCTCGGTCCGGTCAGCGGCTGGAGCAGAGCTCCCTCACGAGCCGCACGACAGTTGCTGCTTACAACCTTCCGCAGCATGTATCCAATCGACCACTCAGCGCAATGGGGATAACCCGAAACTTTTCGATTTCGGCCCCGCGGAGTGTGCGGGTTGTCACCCGGTGTGAGTCAGTTCAGGAGCGCCAGGCGCTGGACGAGCACGGCTTCGAGGTCCCGCGGCCAAGGGAACAGCGACGCCGCGACACGCAGCTGGGCCAGACCGTGCAGCCCGGCCCAGACGGCGGCTGCGTCCGCCGCTGGATCGACACTCCGCGACGTACCGGCGTCGACGCACGCGACCATCGCCCCCCGCAGCACGTCGAACGCGTTCATCCCCAGGTCCTGAATCGCCAGGTCCGGGACCCGTTCGAGCGACTTCGGCGCACTCCACACCGCGCCGAACATGATCCGGTAGCGGTTCGGCTTCTCCTGCGCGTACGCCAGGTACGCCGTACAGATCGCCCGCAGCCGCTCGGCCGGCCCGAGGTCCGGCGGCACGACGCGCAGGTGCGCCTCCAGCTCGGCGAAGGCCTGCTCCGCGACGGCGAGCAGGATCGAGTCCCGGTCGGCGAAGTGCGGGTAGATCGACGGCGCGGTGATCCCGGCCTCGCGGGCGACCGCGCGCAGCGTCACCGCCTGCTCCCCCGCCTCCTGATCGAGCAGCCGGGCCGCGGCGACCACGATCTCGTCCCGCAGCCGCCCGCCTTCGCCCCGCCGGCTCCGTGTGCGCTGTTCCATGCCGACTACTTTACAGCTGTTAACTCAGGACGTAAGGTTACGGCTGTAACTTTAGATCCGTAACCACTGAGGAGCAGCCATGTTCGCCACCGCCCGCCCGACCACTCAGCCCACCACGGAACCCGCCCGGCGCCGCTCGCGCGCCGTGATCATCTCCGCCTTCGCCGTCCCGGTGATGGTCGTCGGCCAGTTCGCGATGCTGGCCGTCGTCCCGGTCGCCGTCCTCGTCGCCGGCACCTTCCGCAACGCCCGCCTCCGCGCGCTCCGCTGGTGGGCGATCGCGCTGGCGACGGCGTACGCGATCCCGCTCGCCGCGTGGGCGATCGGACCCGACCGCGCGCCGAGCCTGTCCAAGGACATGCACCCGGCCCTCGCCGGCGTGATCGTCGCGGCCTCGGTCGCCTTCATCGCCGCGTACTTCGTCAGCCGTGGACGAGCAGCCCGGGTTCCCGCGCGCGACTGACCGGCCACTGGACCACCAGGACGGCCGTGAGCACGACCGCTCCGCCGAGGAGCTGGACGGGACCCAGGGACTCGCCGAAGATCGTTGCCGCCAGCAACACTGTGACGACCGGTTCGAGCGTGGACAGGATCGACGCCGCGGACGGGCCGACGCGGGCCAGTCCGGCGAAGAAGGTCAGGACCGCGGCGACGGTGCTGACCACGGCGATCGCGGTCAGCCAGAGCCAGCCGCTGGGGGCGAAGTCGAGGCGCGGACCGCCCTG
This sequence comes from Kribbella italica, assembly GCF_014205135.1. NCBI lineage: Bacteria > Bacillati > Actinomycetota > Actinomycetes > Propionibacteriales > Kribbellaceae > Kribbella > Kribbella italica. The sequence continues at coordinate 8,190,519 of NZ_JACHMY010000001.1, read as the reverse complement.
TACGGCGGAGAAAGCGGCGAACGTGCAGGCGGCGCCGGTGCACACCAGAGACGACAGCGCGATCGGCGGAATCCCGGCCCCGCCCTGACCTCCGCCGCCGACGCGGTCGCCCGCCAGGATGTAGACCGTGTAGGCGAGAGCGGCGCCGAAGCCCATCGCGGCGCCCACCGGGTCGAGGCTCCCGGACGCCGCACCGCCCAGGACCAGCGCCGTACCGGCCGAGGCGATCAGCAGCGCGGCGACCCTCCGCGCCGACGCGCGCTCGCGTCCGAAGGCGATCGCGCCGACCGTCACCAGCGCCGGGTACGCGTACAGGATCAGCGCCAGCAGCGAGGCGTCGATCTTCTCCAGCGCGCCGAAGAACAGCCCGGACTGCGTCGCGTAGCCGATCCCGCCCATCGCGAGACCGGCGACCAGCGAACGGCGCGGTACGCCGCGCAGCGCGCCCGTCGTACCGGCGACGACGAGCAGCAGGACGGCGGCGACGCCGAAGCGCACGAGCAACAGATCGCCGACGTCGACGCCCGCGTCGTACGCGAGCTTGCCGAAGATCGCCATGGCACCGAAGCAGACGGCGGACAGGAGACAGAGGAAAGCACCCACCCGCCGATGCTCGCAGCGCTCAACTGTTCACGTCCATCTCACGTTTCTGCATGACACCCAGTAGATTTGATGAACGATGCTCGATCTGCGAAGACTCCGCCTGCTCCGTGAGCTGCACGCCCGCGGGACGATGCACGGCGCCGCGAAAGCACTCGGCTACACGCCCAGCGCGATCTCCCAGCAGCTCGCCGTACTCGAACGCGAAGCCGGCGCCAAGCTGCTCGAACGGACCGGCCGCAACGTCCGCCTCACCGACGCCGGCCAGGCGCTGGTCCGCCACGCGGCCGTCCTGCTCGACGGCCTGGAAGCCGCCGAGGCCGAGGTCGCCGCCATCGCCGCGGGCCACCCGGCCGGCGTCGTCCGGGTGTCGGCGTTCCAGTCGGCCTTCCTCCGCATCGTCGCCCCCGCTGTCGCCGCGCTCGCGGAGAGCCATCCCGGCGTCCGCGTCGAGGTGACCGAAGCCGAGGTCGAGGAGTCGATCCCGGCCCTGCGCCTGCGCCAGCTGGATGCCGTCGTCGGCGACGAGTACTCCGGCCAGCCGCGCCCGGTCCACCTCGACCTGACCCGCGAGCCGCTGGTCCGCGAGCAGGTCCGTCTCGTCCTCCCCGAGTCGCATCCCCAAGCAGGCAAGGCGAAAGTCCACATGGCCGACCTGTCCGGCGCCCGCTGGGGCGCCTGCCAACCCGGCACCGGTCACCGCGACATGCAGATCCGCGCCTGCCGCGACCTCGGCCATTTCGAGCCCGACCTGCGCTACGCCTCCGACGACTTTCTCATCCTCGTCGAGATGGTCCGCACCGCCGGCGCCTGCGCACTACTGCCCGACCTGGTCCTCGGGTACGGCGTACCGGGTGTCGCCGTCCGGCCGACCGCCGAAGGCCCGATCGACCGCGAGGTCTTCCTGCTCACCCGAGCCACCAGGACTCCCGCCATCGAAGCGGTCGCCGCTGCCCTGCACACCGCCGCCCTGCAAACGGCCTCAGCCCAGTGAACCCGTCGCCGCCCGGAGTGATTCGAGGGCGGCCAGCGTGTACGGCGCCAGGTCGTCGCCGGTCTCGTGATCGGCCTCGGACCACTCGGCGTACCCCTGCTTGAAGGCGAGTACCCCGAACTCGCCGGCCAGGTGCGCGATCGGGTCAGGCACGCCGCGGGCGATCAGGGCGGTGGTCATCGCGGCAGCGAGCCCGACGCTCTTGAGCGCGTCGCGTTCCTGGAGCTCGGTGCTCGCGGCGATGGCCGCCTTCAAGCGCGGGCCGAGGTCGCGGTTCAGCGGGCCCATCGCGCCCGACGCGCGCTCGAGCCCGGCCGCGACGGCGGCCAGCGGGGTGGCGCCTTCGGGCGCGTCGGCGATGCCTTCGGTCAGCAGCCGGCTCAGGGCCTCCTGCCCGGCCACCAGCAGGTCGCGCTTGTCGGGGAAGTACCGGAAGAAGGTGCTCTTGGTGACCCCGGCGCGCTCGGCGATCTGGGCGACGGTCGTGGTGTCGTACCCCTGCTCGGTGAACAGGTCGAGAGCCGCGACGACAAGCCGCTCGCGTGCCCCTGGTTCCCATCTCGCCATGGACCCATCCTAGGCGATGGGAGTTTTGTCCCATCAGTCTGCTACGTTGATGAGACAAGAGTCCCATCACCTCAGGAGGGTTCCATGCACGTCTTCGTCACCGGCGGCACCGGCCTGATCGGTTCCGCCGCCGTCGCCGAGCTGCTCGGCAACGGCCACACCGTGCTCGCGCTCGTCCGCTCCGACGCCTCCGCGCTGGCCGCCGAGAAGGCCGGCGCCGAGCCGCTGCGTGGCGGCCTCGGCGACCTCGACGTCCTCCGCGCCGGCGCCGCGCGGACCGACGGAGTGATCCACCTCGCGTTCAGCAACGACTTCAGCAGCCCCGAGGCTCTCACCCGTGCGGTCGAGGATGAGAGCGCCGCCATCGCGGCACTGGGCGAGGAGCTGGTCGGCAGCGATCGTCCGCTGGTCGTCGTCTCGGGCACTCCCGCCGTACCGGATCGCGCCTCCGTCGAGACCGACGGGGCGGTGACCGACGGCCCGGTCGGCGGTCGCGGTCGCGCGGTCGTCGCGGCCCTCGACCTGGCCGCGCGAGGCGTCCGAAGCTCGGCGGTCCGCATGCCGCGAACCGTCCACAACCAAGGCGACGGCGGCTTCGCGGGCCTGATGACCCAGATCGCCCGCCAGACAGGCGTTTCGGGCTACCCGGGCGACGGCACGCAGCGCTGGCCGGCCGTGCACGCACTCGACGCCGCCACCCTCCTGCGCCTGGCACTGGAGAACGCACCGGCCGGGACCTCCTGGCACGCCGTCGCCGACGAAGGCGACGCCGTCCGCGACATCGCCACGGTGATCGGCCGGCGACTGGGCCTGCCGGTCAAGCCGGTCCCCGAGGAGACCTTCGGCCCGATCGGCCCGATCTTCGCGATGGACCAGCCGTCCTCCAGCGCCCACACCCAGCAGGCCCTCGACTGGCACCCCACCCACCCCAGCCTGCTCGAGGACCTGGAGAACCTCCAGCCCTGACCCGGCCGACTGATCAGCCGTCGCGTCCCTGCCAGGTGGTGACGCAGGCTTCGTTCCCCTCCTGGTCGGCCAGCACCCAGAACGCGGGGGCGCGCGTCGCGGACACCAGGTGGCCGCCGGCCGCCAGTGCGGCCTCGACGCGCCGGGGTGCTTCGTCGTGCGGAACACAGATGTCGAAGTGGATCCGATTGCGTTGCGGGCGGGCCTGGTCCATCTGCTGGAACCAGAGGGCCGGACCCTGCCCGACCGGGTCGACGAGTGGATCCTTCGGTCCCTCGGCACCCGCCTCGCCGGCGTAGCCCAGCACCGCCTTCCAGAACTCCCGGATCCCGGCGATGTCCAGCGCATCGATCGCGATCTCCAGGATCTGAACGGAGTGGGGTGCCTCAGTTCCGATCTCGGGGTCCGTCGCCAGCCCGGCCCGGTCCGCGACGGCCGAGATCCGCAGCGCGAGCTCGACATCCAGCGTGGTCACCGCCGCGTGCTCCACCGACTGCAGCGTGAGCACGACCCGATCGGGGCGGGCGTCGGCCCGAAGGTGCTGGTCGGCGTCGTCGCCGCACACCGCGACAGCGTCCGCTGCCAGGCCGATCGCCCGAGCCAGCGACCCGACCGGGACCGACGTCCGCAAGGCGCCCAGCAAGAAGCGCCACCCGGCGTCCTGGACCGCGTCCGACGCTTCCTGCCGACTCAAGACCTGTTCCATGACCGCATCCTCGCAGGGTCAGGTCGGCGGGGCGGTCCAGGTCAAGGTGTAGCGCCAGAACAGGGCTCGTCTCAGCCGTACGCCGGGCAGGATGCCTTCCGCGGTGCGGGCGATCTCCTCGAACGATTCCTCGGGCGTGGCGGTCGGCGCGGTCATCTGCGGTGGGGTGGTGGTCGATCGTCGTGGGTGGACGACAGCACCGACGATCGGGTTCAGGATCAGCGAGGCGATCGACCAGGGAAGGTCCGCGGGCGATTCCCGGCTGACGCCGACCACGACGAGTCGACCACCGGGGCGCAGCAGGTCGCGCGCCTTCTCGAGCGTGGCCTGCAACGGCAGATGATGCAGCACCGCCACGAAGGTGATGAGGTCGTAGCGGTCCTGGTGCGTCTCGTCGAACGGCTGGGTCAGGATGCGGACGTTGGCGAAGTTCGCCGTCGTACGCCGAGCCAGCTCCGCGGTCGGGACATCGCGCTCGATCCCGGTGACCGCGGGAAAGACGCCCGCGAGCCGGCGTACGAGGTTCCCTGTCCCGCAGCCGACGTCCAGGGCCTCCGTCCCACCGGCCGCGCGGACCCGACGCGCATGGTGGAGGACGAGCGCGGCATAGGCGTCGTTGTGGGACCAAGGATGGGCGTCACAGAAGCGACCCACAGCGGCCAAGGTTGTCTGGAGCGCGGGAGACATGGTGCGACAGTACCGACGGGTCTCCGCTCCGCCCGAGCACCCGGGCGGGGCCGAGCGGGTCTTGTAAGGTGCTACCAACCTGGGACTCGAGGAGGCAGCGTGACCGACAGCGGTGCGCCGAAGGACGGCGAACGCCGCGACGAGGCAACCGACCTGGGCGTTCTCGCCGGCCGGTTGCTGTTCTCGGTCCAGGGCGAGCTCTTCCGGCGGCTCCACCAGGAAGGCTACGACGACCTCGCGCCCCGGCACGGCGCCGTACTGGCCTACCTGCGCGTCGACGGCATCCGCGCGACCGAGCTCGCCCGCCTGTCCGGCCAGCACAAACAGGTCGTCGGCAAGAACGTCGACGAGCTCGAAGCCCTCGGCTACGTCGAACGCCGTCCCGACCCGGCCGACCGCCGCGCCAAGCTCCTGGTCCCCACCCCCCGCGGCCGCGCCGAGATGGACACCGCCGACGCGATCATGGCCGAGATCGGCGACCGCCACCGCCAGTCCCTGGGCCCGAAGGCGTACGACCGCTTCCTCGCCGACTTCCGCGCCGTCGTCGAGAACCAGCGCTCCCACTGAGCCGTTCCCGTCCGACGATCTCCCCGACCAACGGTCGAAGGCCGCACGCCGATCGATCTGACCACCGGCGCGCTAGGCCCCCTCGGCCCCCGGACCGATCTCGCTCGAGCCCCCGGTTCCGATCCGAACGACGGCGACGCGACCGTTGCCCATGGCATGCACTGGCTCGTCGAGCTCGGCGACGTCGCCAACGGTCAACGCCACGGAGGCGTTCGTGGCCCGGAGGGTGACGGATCCGGCCAGGCAGACGAGCACCAGAGGGTCTGCCTTGGGGAGCGCGAGTGGGGCTTGGCCGGGTACCAGATGCTCGACCGCCACGGTGGCATGTGCCTGGCCGCGCCTGGTCATCACATTGAGATCGCGCGTCGGGCCCGCCACGCGGCACCGAACCTCGATGGCGCCGTCGAAGCGGAAGGGTTCGTACGGCGTGAGGATGTGCTCAATCCCTTGCAGCTCAAGGGACAACGCCTCACCTTCGACCAGGACGATCGTCCGGTCGACGTCCGGGAAGAGTGAGAAGTCGCAGTCCTCGGTGACCTCGGCCAGGCTCACGCGCCAGGCGAACTCCGCCGCGGAACCGCCACCCGGTGGATCGCCGGCCAGTTCGGTCGTCAGGCCGGCGCCGTTGCGCCACGCGACCCGGTGCTGCTCGGAGGCCCGCTGCAAGCGCATTCGTTCCCAACCCTCGTTTTCGGTTGCCGCCATCCTACGGAGCACCACCCCGATGACGCCGTAGGGGGCGATGAGCCTTGTCAGGCTTCTGTCAGGTGGGTGTTAGGGGCGTGGGCGAGGCTGCTCAGCGGCGCCCGCCACTCGGGGGAGGATCCTCGACGGTCGCCAGCAGAAAGGAGCACGTGATGTCGAAGCTACGCGCCCTCGTAGGGTCCATCGTCATGGCGTCCGCCCTGACGGTGCCGATCGCGAGCGCCCAGGCCATGTCCCCGGCCGACGGTCACCGTGAGGCCGGAGCGCAGGTCACCGCGGATCCCATCGAAACCTACAAGAACCGGCACACCGGCCAGCGCCTCGACGACAACCTTGCCACCGGCAACGTCCGCACCATGCCGACCCTCGACGCGAACCAGCAGAAGTGGCGGGTCCGAACCTGGAGGGACAAGACGGTGCGGTTGCAGAACGTCCACACCGGCAAGTGCGTCGCCGACGGTGGCCGAGGACGCGCCGTGCCGCAGACCTGCAACAGCTCAGAAGCGCAGAGCTGGGAAGTCATCCAGGCCGGCAGCGGCTACATCAAGTTCAGGAACGAGGCCTACGGCTACTGCCTGCACGACACCTACGCGAACGACCTGCAGCTGAAGCCCTGCGCCGCGACGACGTCGCAGCACTGGAACTAGACCGCCTGTCGTTGCTGCCCGGCTCTACGGGGGAGCTGGGCAGCACCGGGCGACGGCCCGCCCATGGTCAGGGTGCGTCGTCCGCCAACTCGTCGAGCAGGCCGTGCAGCTCAGCCCTCGACAGTTGTGGACAGTCCGCCGATCCGGTCTCGTCAAGGACTCTGAGCGCCTCCTCGACGACGGCGCGAGCACTCGGCTGATCCTCGATCCGCTGGACCCGGCCGAGATTGCGCAGCGTCTGCGCGATCCACCAGTGGCTGCCCGTCTCCCGGAAGACGCGCAGCGCCCGCTCGTAGCAGTCGATCGCGCTGCCCCGATCGCCCCGGGCGAAGCGGATCGACCCGAGGCTGTCCAGCACGATGTGCTCCCGCAAGGTCAGGCCGGTCCCCCGCCACAGCCGCACCGCTTCGGTGGCGGCCGACTCCGCGTCCGCGAGCCGGCCGACATCGACGTACACCGAGGAGAGTGTGTGCAGGGCCGCGGCGGCACGATCGTTCGAGCCGTGCCGGCGGGCGACCTCGATCGAGCACTCGAGGTCGCCGATCGCGCGGTCGTGCTTGCCGAGCTGCCACCGGACGATGCCCAGGTTGCCGAGCGCGGCAGACTCACCCGAACCGTCGGCCAGCGCGTTGTGGAGGGTGCGGGCCGACTCGAAGCAGCGCAGGGCAGGGCCGGGCTCCGCGAGCCGATGATGGGTGCGGCCGAGCAGGATCAGTAGATGCGCGGCGGAGCGCGAGTCACCGAGAGTCCGAGCGGCCGCCAGCGCGGACTGTTGCAGCGATCTGACGTCGACGGGAGCACGGCTGAGGTCGACATAGACCGACAGCGCACGGCTCAGCCGGACCAGGTCTTCGTCGAGACCGAGCCGGCCTGCACCGTTGATCAGGGCAAGCAACGTGTGCTGCTCGGCGCAGAACCACGCCATGGCCGCCTGGTCGTCGGCGAAGCTCAGCGCCTCGGTGCCGGAGCCCGGCTCCAGGTCGCCCCCGGCCTGGCTCCCCCACACCGCAACGCCGGCACGGATCGCCGACCGGGCGTACCACCGGTACAGGCGTCGTACGGCGGCGTCACGCTGGTCAGCCGGATCGTCGACGGCACCCTGTTCCGCGGCGTACAGACGGACCAGGTCATGCATCGTGTAGGAGCGGAACCGCGGCGATCCGATCAGATGCGTCTCGGCCAGCCGGTCGAGCAGCCGGGTGGTCTCCCGTTGGCTCAGCCCGGCCAGCGCCGCGGCCACTGGCGGCGCGATGTCCGCACCAGGATGGAGGGCGAGCAGCCGGAACAGCCGGGCGGCGTCGGCATCCAGCGCATGGTACGACCACGACATGACGGCGCGGAGACTGGTCGGCAGGTCCTCACCACTGTCCAGTACGTCGAGGCGCTGCTGCTCGTCCTGGAGTTGCGCGACCAGTTCGGCGAGCGGGCTGTCCGGGTGCCGTCCAGCGCACTCGGCCGCGACCGTGAGCGCCAACGGCAGGTGTCCGCACAGCTCGGCCAGCCTCGCCAGCAACTCGTTGTCCACGGCAACTTCCTGTCGCTTCAGCCGCCCGGCGAGGAACAGTTGCGCGACCTTGGCGGGCAGTACGTCGAGTCCGATCCGGTGGGCATGCTCGCGGGCCGCGAGCCCGCGCAACTGGCTGCGGCTGGTCACGATCACGACGCAGCCCGCGCCGGGCAGCAACGGCCGAACGTGGTCCGAGTCGCGGGCGTTGTCCAGGACGATGAGCACCCGTCGCGCGGCGAGCGTCGTACGCAGCAAGGCGCCGCGCGCGTCGACTCCCTCGGGCACCTGCTCACCGGGTACGCCGAGCCCGCGCAACATCAGCTCCAGCGCCGCCGCCGGGTCCATCGGGTCGCCGGGGCTGTGACCGCGGAGGTCGATGTACAGCTGGCCGCCCGGGAACCGGTCCCGGACCCGCCAGGCCCAGTGCACGGCCAGCGCGGTCTTGCCGACCCCACCCGGACCGTGAATCGCGATCAGTGTGACACCGTCCGGCCGTTGCTCGAACTGTTCGAGCAGCTCGTGGAGCCGGCGGCACACGGTACGCCGGCCGGCGAAGTCCTCGACCTCGGCCGGCAGTTGCTGTGCGGTCGGCACCTGAGCACCCGCCGGCACCGAGCCGCACAACCGGACACCGGCCAGCAGATCGGCGTACATGCGCTGCGACTCCGGGCCAGGATCAACCCCCAGCTCCCGCGCGATCCCCGCCCGCATCGACTCGTACGCCGACAGCGCCTCGACCGGGCGCCCGGCTCCGTCCAGTGCGACGAGCAGCCGCGTCCACGACGACTCGCGCAGCGGATGGTCACCCACGAGATCACGGAGCTGCGGGACGACGGCGGCCGCCCGGCCGGCGGCCACTTCCAGGTCGGCCAGCCGCTCGACCGCCACCAGCCGGCGTTCGATCAGCGAGACCTGCTGCGACTGGATCAGCCACTCGGACGGCGTCAGCTCGAACGGCGTACCGCGCCACAGGGCCAGCGCTTCGAGAAGCAACTCCCGCTCCTTCTCCGGCTGCTGACACCGCCCGGCCAGGTCGAGCAACTGGACGAAACGCATCACATCGACGGCGCAGGCCTCCACGTCGAGCATGTAGCCGCCCGTCGACGTACTGATCGCCTCGTGGCCCAGGACTCCACGCAGCCGTGACACCCCGGTGTGCACGCTGGCCGCGACATCCGCCGGCAGTTGCTCTCCCCAGACCCGCTCGGCCAGCGTCGTGGCGGCGATCCGCCGGCCCGGCGACAAGGACAGCACGGCGAGCAGAGCCGCGACCCGCCCACGGGGCACACCGACAGACTGCCCGTCGACGACAACGTCCACCGGACCGAGTAACGCGATCTGAACCCGCTGACGCCCCATCCAGCCACCACCCCCGTGGCCCGCACCTTACAAACGCGGCCGGTCGACGGATGGCGGTCATCGACCGTCAGGCGGCTTCTCTGCCCTCCCGTACTGCGTGATCGCGCACCGAGCGGGTCGACTCAGCCCAGGCCCTTCAGCAGCTGCCGGGCCATCACGATGCGCTGGACCTGGTTGGTGCCTTCGTAGATCTGGGTGATCTTGGCGTCGCGCATCATGCGTTCGACCGGGTAGTCGTGGGTGTAGCCGTAGCCGCCGAGGAGCTGGACGGCGTCGGTGGTGACGGCCATCGCGACGTCGGAGGCGAAGCACTTGGCGGCGGCGCCGAAGTAGGTGAGATCCGCGTCTCCCCGTTCGGAGCGGGCGGCCGCGGCGTACGTGAGCTGGCGGGCGGCCTCGAGCTTCATGCCCATGTCGGCGAGCATGAACTGCAGGCCCTGGAACTCCGCGATCGCCTTGCCGAACTGCTTGCGCTCCTTGACGTACCCGAGCGCGTAGTCGAGCGCACCCTGCGCGATGCCGAGCGCCTGGGCGGCGATCGTGACGCGGGTGTGGTCGAGCGTCGCCATCGCCGTGCCGAAGCCGGTGCCCGGGTCGCCGATCATCCGCGACGCCGGGATCCGGACGTTGTCGAAGTACACCTCGCGGGTCGGCGACCCCTTGATGCCGAGCTTCTTCTCCGGGGCGCCGAAGGACACGCCCTCGTCGGCCTTCTCGACCACGAAGGCGGAGATGCCCTTCGAGCGGGCGTCGGGATCGGTCACCGCGAAGACCGTGTAGTAGTCGCTGACGCCGGCGTTGGTGATCCAGCGCTTCACGCCGTTCAGCACGAAGTCGTCGCCGTCGGCGACCGCGCGGGTCTTCATCGACACCGCGTCCGAACCGGCTTCCGGCTCGGACAGGCAGTACGAGAACATCGCGTCGCCGGACGCGACCGGCGGCAGGTAGCGCTGCTTGACCTCTTCGGACGCCGACAGCAGCAGCGGCAGCGTGCCGAGCTTGTTCACCGCGGGGATCAGCGAGGTGGACGCGCAGGCGCGGGCCACCTCCTCGATCACGATCACCGTGGCCAGCGCGTCCGCGCCGGCGCCGCCGTAGGCCTCCGGGATGTGCGGGGCGTGGAAGTCCGAGGCCTTGAGCGCGTCGTACGACGCCTTCGGGAACTCGGCGAGCTCGTCGACGTCCCCGGCGTGCGGGGCCACCTTGGCGTCGCAGACGTCGCGGACCGCCGCCCGGATCGCGTCGTGCTCCTCGGACAGCGCGTACAGGTCGAATGAGTTACTCACGAGTTTCAATCTACGACGGATCGCCGCGGACCGGGAGCCGCCGGCACCGGAACGTGACGTACGGCGCACCCACCGGCACCGGGCCGACCAGCGCCGTTCACCGACCGGAAAGTCGCGTCGGTAGAGTCGCCCGCATGACTGAAGGCACGCCCACCGGCTCGCTGCGGATCGCGGTGATCGGGACCAACTACCTCGGCGCGAACACCGCCGCGGGTATGGCCGAGTTCGGCTTCGACGTGATCGGCGTCGAGATCGACGAGCACCGGCTGAAGCTGCTCAACGACGGCAAGGCCCCGCTGTACGAGCCGGGGCTGGACCCGCTGCTGAAGAAGCACGTCGACTCCGGGCGGCTGCGGTTCACCAAGGACTACCGCGAGATCGCCGACTGGGCCGACGTCCACTTCATCTGCGTCGGGACCCCGCAGACCGAGGGCAGCGACGCCGCCGACCTCGCGCAGGTCAACTCGGTCGTCGACATGCTCGCGCCGCTGCTGACCCGGCCGACGCTCGTCGTCGGGCGCTCGACCGTCCCGGTCGGTACGTCGAAGCTGGTCGAGCAGCGGTTCCACGCCGAGTCCCCGGCCGGGGCCGGCGTCGAGATCGCCTGGCAGCCGGAGTTCCTGCGGGAGGCGCACGGCGTCGACGACACGCTGCACCCGGACCGCCTGGTGTTCGGCGTACAGACTCCTGAGGCCGAGGCGACGCTGCGGCAGGTGTTCGCGACGCCGCTCGCCGAGGGAACGCCGGTCGTGGTCTGCAACCTGCCGACCGCCGAGCTGGTCAAGGGCGGCGCGAACGCCTTCCTGGCCACGAAGATCTCGTTCATCAACGCGCTGTCGGAGATGGCCGACGCGACCGGCGCCGACGTGACGCAACTGGCCGACGCACTCGGCTTCGACAAGCGGATCGGCCGCGGCATGCTGAACGCCGGCCCCGGGTACGGCGGCGGCTGCCTGCCCAAGGACCTGCGCGCCTTCATGGCCCGGGCCGGTGAGCTCGGGGTCGAGGAGGTCATCACGTTCCTCCGCGAGGTCGACGACATCAACTACCGGCGCCGGGCGCGGATCGTCGACGTCACCCACGAACTGCTCGGCGCCGCCTGGGTCGGCCGCAACGTGACCGTGCTCGGCGCCGCCTTCAAGGCCGGCACCGACGACGTCCGGGACTCGCCCGCACTCGACATCGCCGGCCGGATCCAGCTGCACGGCGCGACCGTCACCGTGTACGACCCGGAGGCGATGGAGAACGCACGCCGCGTCCGCCCGACCCTGCGGTACGCCGGCTCGGCCCTCGAGGCGTGCGAGAACGCGCACCTGGTGCTGCACCTGACCGAGTGGCCGGAGTTCCGCGCGCTCGACCCGGTCACGCTGAAGGACGTCGTGGACACGCCCGTGATCCTCGACGCGAGGCTGCTGCTCGACTCGGCCCAGTGGCGCGCGGCGGGCTGGACCTACCGGGCCCCGGGCAAGCCCTGACTCACCATCCCGAAGACCCCGGGGCGTCCGGGGTCAGGCGACGGTCGCGTTACGCATGACCGGGCGGGAGAGAGCGAAGAAGCCGATCAGGGCGGTCAGGACACCGATACCCAGACAGACTCCCGTGATGCCGACCGCGTCCAGGTCGGCGAAGAAGCCGAGCACCGGGTTCATCACCACCAGCGCCAGGCTCTGGCACAGCACCACGACCGACTGCAGCCGGGATTGGTACGCCTTCTCGACCGAGGTCATCAGCAGCGGCAGCAGGTGGCCGGTGAAGGTACCGACCCCGATACCGCTGATGATCGCCGCGGCCATCGCCAGGGGCAGCGGATCGAAGACGGCGAGGCCGACGAACCCGATCGACGCCAGCAGCAGCCCCAGCCCGGCCACCAGGCCAGGTCGCTGGAACGAGCCGCGCATCAGGATGCGCAGGGCGATCGCGCCGACGCCGAGGCTCCGGACCGCGATCAGCAGCGAGGCACGGCCCGCGTCCCAGCCGTGGTCCCGGGCCAGCAGCGGCAGCAGCAACGCGTCCATGGGCATCAGCAAGCCCGCGGCCAGGGTCATGGTGATCAGCAGGGTCCGCGTCAACGGACGTCCGAAGGCCACCTTCACGCCTTCGGCGATGGAGCGGAACATGCCCGTGGTCGGCGCGGGGGGCGGCGCGATCGCCCGGCCCATGACCAGGAGCACCACGATCATCACCGCGAAGGTCAGGGCGTCGAAACCGGCCGCCGCGGTCAGTCCCGCCCAGCCGACCAAGGCGCCACCGACGGCCGCACCGAGTACGGCGAAGACCATGCCGGTGACCTGGAAGCTGGCCATCGCCCGCGGAATCTGAGCCGCGGGGACCAGCAGCCGCGGCATGGAACGCGACGACGGAAGGAAGAACGCGTCGATCACGCCGACCAGCAAGGCGGTGACGAGCAGCAAGGTGACCGGCTCGTCGATGGCGATCGTCACCGGGACCAGCGCCGCCGTGAGCGCGAACATCGCCGTACAACTCACCAGCAGGACGCGCGGGGCACCGAAGCGATCACCGATCGCGCCGCCGATCAGCAGCAGCGCCGCGCGGGGCGCCGCGGCGAACAGGAGCACCAGGCCGGCGACCTGCCCACCGTAGTGACTGGCCGACCATCCGATGGCGAAACTCATCGCGATGTCCCCGAGCAAGGACACAGCCGCGCCGAGCAGCCAGATCCAGTAGCGGATCGGGATGCGCTCAGTATCCGGTTCTGCGGGCGGAGTCACGATCGACGACCTTAGACGACAATGGTTGGGAACTCACGGCTACCCGCCCCGACGGTGTGGAAAACCGTCTGAGGGCGGCCTTAACGCAGCTCTTCCGCGCCCTCACGCACCGCGCTGCCCTTGGCCTTGGCCAGCTCCGCCAGCGAGTCCTGGAAGTCGGTCATCTTCTGCAGGAGCCCGGGGTCGTGCGCGGCCAGGATCCGGACCGCCAGCAGTCCCGCGTTGCGGGCGTTGCCGATCGAGACCGTCGCCACCGGGACACCGGCCGGCATCTGCACGATCGACAGCAGCGAGTCCATCCCGTCCAGGTACTTCAGCGGCACTGGTACGCCGATCACCGGCAGCGGCGTGACCGCCGCGAGCATGCCGGGCAGGTGCGCCGCGCCACCGGCGCCGGCGATCAGCACCTTGAGCCCGCGGCCGTGCGCCTGCCGTCCGTACTCGATCATCTCCACCGGCATCCGGTGCGCGGAGATCACGTCCGCCTCGAAGGTCACGCCGAACTCCGCGCACACCTCCGCCGCGGCCTTCATCACCGGCCAGTCGGAGTCCGACCCCATCACGATGCCCACGGTCATGGCCGGTTCCTCACTCGTCGATCGTGCCGGTCAGGTACGCCGCGGCGTGCCGCGCGCGTTCGCGCACCGCGTCCAGGTCGTCGCCGTACGCCGTGACGTGCCCGACCTTGCGGCCCGGCTTCACGGACTTGCCGTAGAAGTGCACCTTCAGCCCCGGATCGCGCGCCATGCAGTGCAGCAGTCCCAGGTGCATGTCCTCGACGTCCCCGCCGAGCACGTTCACCATCACCGTGTACGGCGCCCGCGCGGCCGGCGACCCCAGCGGCAGGTCCAGGACGGCGCGCAGGTGGTTCTCGAACTGGCTCGTGACCGCGCCCTCGATCGACCAGTGGCCGGTGTTGTGCGGGCGCATCGCGAGCTCGTTGACCAGCAGCCGGCCGTCGCGCGCCTCGAACATCTCGACCGCGAGGATGCCGACCACGCCCAGCTCACCGGCGATCCGCAGCGCGGTCTGCTGCGCCTGCGCGGCCTGGTCCGGGTCGAGTCCGGGAGCCGGCGCGGTCACCTCGACGCAGATGCCGTCCTTCTGGACCGACTCGACGACCGGGTAGGCGACGGCCTGGCCGTGCGGGCTGCGGGCGACGATCGCGGACAGCTCGCGGACGAAGTCGACCTTCTCCTCGGCCAGGATCGGTACGCCGGACCCGAACGCCTGCGCGACCGCGGCGTCCTCGGGACCGTCGACGACCCACACGCCCTTGCCGTCGTACCCGCCGCGGGTGGTCTTGAGGATGATCGGGAACCCGCCGACGCGCTTGGCGAAGTCGGCGACCTCGGCCGGCGTCGCGACCACCTGGTGGGCCGGCGAGGGCGCGTCGATGGTGTCCAGGCGCTGCCGCATCACCGCCTTGTCCTGTGCGTGCACGAGCGCGTCCGGACCGGGCCGTACGGCGACGCCGGCGGCCTCCAGTGCGCGGAGCAGCTCGGTCGGCACGTGCTCGTGGTCGAAAGTGACGACGTCCGCCTCCGCGGCGAACGCCGTGACCGTCGCCGGGTCGCGGTAGTCGCCGACCGGCGCGTCGGCCACCGCCTGCGCCGCCGACACGGCCGGGCCCTCGGCCAGCACCCGCAGCTGGATCCCCAGCGCGACCGCCGACTCCTGCGTCATCCTGGCCAGCTGACCGCCGCCGACCATGCCCACCACGGGGGTCCCGACCGGGAGATCCTTACGCTCGAACTTCACGGCCCGAGCCTAGTGGTTTCCGATCGCGCCGCTTACATCACCCGGGAGCGGGCGGCCACCCCGGCGCGCGGGCGATTTTCGTGTCGGCCCCCACGACGGGTACCGTGAAGACTGCCCCACTGACTGTGCACAGCCAGTTGTCCGTTCACAGAGAGTCCACTGGTCCGTTGAAGATCTTCTCCACGCTGTACCGCCAGGTCGAGCACTTGGTGCACGAAGTGGCCAAGTTCGGGCTGGTCGGTCTGCTCGGCATGGTCGTCGACCTGCCGATCTACAACTGGCTGGTGTTCGACAACCCGCTGGTCGTGTTCGGGACGCACGGCGACGGCATGCTGCACGACCGGCCGGTGACGGCGAAGTTCATCTCGGTCACGGTCGCCACCGTCGCGACGTACCTGGGCAACCGGCACTGGACCTGGCGGCACCGCGAGCGCACCGGGCTGCACCGCGAGTACGTGCTGTTCTTCGTGCTGAACGGCATCGGCCTGCTGATCTCGGCCGGCTGCCTCGGCTTCTCCCGGTACGTGCTGGACCTGCACAACGCGCTGGCCGACAACATCTCGGCGAACGTGATCGGCCTCGGGCTGGGCACGCTGTTCCGCTTCTGGTCCTACCGCAAGTGGGTCTTCCGCGAGGAGATCGAGCTGGACGAGGCCGAGCACAAGGCCAAGGCCCCGGACTCCCCCGCCGCCCTGGACGCCGAGAACACCGGCGACCTCCCCGTGGTGCGCTGACCTCCACAGACTCCCGAAGGCCCGGAACAGGACACCTGTTCCGGGCCTTTCTGTTTCACTCGGTGAGAAGTGCCTGCAACCGGCGTGTGGCCCGCCACTGCAGCTGCTTGATCGCGCCCTCGGTCCGGCCCATCGTCTGGGCCGTCTCGGCGATGGACAGGCCGGTGAAGTAGCGCAGGACGATGCACTCGCGCTGGTCGTCGGCGAGCCCGCCGACGGCGCGGCGGACCAGCTCGGCGCTCAAGGCCGCGAGGGCGGCCTGCTCGGGCCCTGCCGACGGCTCGCGCTCCGGCTCGATCTCTTCGGTGACGACCGCCAGTCGGACCCAGCCGGAGCGGTAGTGGTCGAAGATCAGGTTCCGCGCGATGGTCAGCAGCCAGGCGACGAAGTTGCCGCCGGGAGCGGAGTACGAGTCGAGTTTGCGGAGGGCGCGGACGAAGGTCTCGCTGGTGAGGTCCTCGGCGACCGGCACGGCCGAGACCTTGGCCAGGACATAGCGGTAGACGGTCGTGACGTAGGCGTCGTACAGCTCCCCGAAAGCAGCGGCGTCGCCGGACTGGGCGCGCCGGACCGTCTGCTCGATCGCGTCGATCTCTGGGCAAGCGACAGGCGCCGTCCGGTCGGGCACGGTCGCTCCTTGCCGTAGGTGTTCGGTGCCTTACGCAGCGCGTTCGGAGCGGCGGTCCGGCGGATGGGTCCCTCCCATCCGGAGCCGGGGTAGCTTCGAATGCCCGGGGACGCTTCGAGTCCAGCGCAGGGAGAGTTCATGTACGCACCGGCGCCGCTACGTCGTCAGCTGAACCGTTCGAGCCTGTTGCTGCTCGGGCCCGCGTTCGTGGCGGCGGTGGCCTACGTGGACCCGGGCAACTTCGCGACGAACATCGCGGCGGGCGCGACGTACGGGTATCTGCTGTGCTGGGTGGTCGTCGGGGCGAACCTGATGGCTGTGCTCGTGCAGTACTTGGCGGCGAAGGCGAGTATCGCGACGGGGAAGACGCTGCCGCAGTTGTGCCGGGAGCAGTTCCGGGCGACGACTTCGCGCGGGTTGTGGGCGCAGGCCGAGCTGGTGGCCATCGCGACCGACCTGGCCGAGGTCGTGGGTGGAGCGATCGCGCTGAACCTGCTGTTCGGCGTACCGCTGCTGCTGGGTGGCGTGATCACCGGCGCGGTCTCGTTCGGATTGCTGATCTATCAGTCGAAACGCGGCCAGCGCCCGTTCGAGGCCGCGATCATCGGACTGCTCGCGGTGGTGCTGATCGGGTTCGTCGTGTCGACCGTCAGGGCCGAGCCCTCGGCCGGAGCGGTCGTGAACGGGATGATCCCGCGACTGGACGGCACCCAGTCGCTGGTCCTCGCGGCCGGGATGCTCGGCGCGACCGTGATGCCGCACGCGATCTGGCTGCACGGCGCCCTGGTCACCGACCGGCACTGGAAATCCATCCGCTCCGCCGCCGGCAAGCAGCGCGTACTGCGGGCAACGCGGATCGATGTCGGGGTCGCGATGGCCCTGGCGGGTGCGGTGAACCTGGCGATGGTCGTCCTCGCCGCCGCCGCACTGAGCGGATCCGGCGCCGACTCACTCGACGCCGCCCACGTGGCGATCGGCGACCGGCTCGGCCAGCTACCGGCTCTGCTGTTTGCGTTGGCCTTGCTGGCCAGCGGATTCGCGTCGTCCTCGGTCGGCACGTACGCCGGATCGGTCATCCTGGAAGGGTTCTGGCAACGCCACGTGCCGCTCGCCGTGCGGCGGCTGATCACGCTGCTGCCCGCGCTGATTGTCCTTGCCATCGGCATCGATCCGAGCCGGGCACTGGTCGTCTCCCAGGTCGTGCTGAGCTTCGGGATTCCCTGTGCGCTCTGGCCGCTGGTCCGGCTCACCGCGTCCCGGCGGGTGATGGGCGCCCTGGTCAACCGCCTGCGGACTACTTTGCTGGCCTGTCTGGTCGCCGCGGCGGTGTCCGTGCTCAACGTCGTACTGATCGTCCTCACCGTCCGCGGCTGAACTTCTGGCCCCGATGACCCATCCGCGGCGGCGCCGGGTGCGAACGACTTCTGCCGGCCTCACCGCCGGTGTCCGGGCTGATGCTGCCGCGGCCTGACGATCCCCGCGACCGGCATCAGTCCGGTCCGAACATTTCGTCATTTGCACAATTTCGCAAAAGTTCGTTGCTTCGGGCCGAGTGACTCGTTATCCCATCGGATCGTCAATCCACAGCCCGGCGGACAGCCCGGGTACCCCGGAACATCGGAGTTCTCCACGTATGTTCGACAAACTCTTCATCCGTAACGCGATCGACCGCAGCGCCGAGAACGGTGTCGACCGGCGCAAGTTCCTGCGGGCCGCCGGTGTCACCACCGTCGGTGCGGGTCTGGCCGGCGGCGGGCTGCTGGCCAGCGGCGTGCTCAACCCCGCGGCTGCCGACTCGGGTCCGCTCGGGCTGGACCTGGGGCTCGGCGACAAGCACCACCCGAGCGGCCAGCCGAGCGACGGCGCGGTGCTGAACTTCGCGCTCAACCTCGAGTACCTGGAGGCCGAGTTCTACCTGCGCGCCGTCCGCGGCTACGGCCTGTCCGCCACCGACGTGGTGGGCAAGGGCAAGCTGGGGGCCGTGCGCGGTGGCCGCAAGGTGAAGTTCCAGACCAAGGCGGTCAAGGCGTACGCCGAGGAGATCGCGGCCGACGAGCTGGCCCACGTGAAGTTCCTCCGCAGCGCGCTCGGCGGCGCCAAGGTCGCTCGTCCGGCGATCGACATCGACGCGGCCTTCACCGCCGCAGCGACCGCGGCCGGCCTGATCAAGCCCGGCCAGAAGTTCGACGCCTACGCGAACGAGAACAACTTCCTGCTCGCCGCGTACGTCTTCGAGGACGTCGGCGTCACGGCGTACAAGGGCGCCGCTCCGCTGATCACCAACAAGACCTACCTGGAGGCAGCGGCCGGCATCCTCGCGGTCGAGGCCTACCACGCCGCCAACATCCGCACGAGCCTCGTCGCGGCCGGCCTCGAGGTCCCCTCGGTGGCGATCTCCAACGCCCGCGACAGCCTCGACGGCAAGACCGACCTCGACCAGGGCGTCACCTACAAGGGCAAGACCAACATCGTCCCGACCGACGCCAACGGCATCGCCTTCAGCCGCGGCGCCGACCAGGTCCTCAACGTCGTCTACCTGACCCCGAAGAAGGCCACCAAGGGCGGCTTCTTCCCGGCCGGAGTCAACGGCGAGATCAACACCAGCCGCGCGAACTGAGCTAGCCGGCCGTTCCCTGCGGCCTGAACGACGAAGCACGGCCCTCGTGGCGCCTGTTCCTCCGGCACCGCGGGGGCCGTTGCCCGTCGCTCAGGGCTTGCGGGCGACCGCGCAGTACAGGAAGTTGCTGGCGTCGTCGATGTCCGGTGCCTCGAGGTCGACCTCGCCGTACGGGTTCCAGTCGGACAGGCGGACCAGGCCCGGTGAGAGCACCTTCAGGTCGCCGAACAGGGACAGGATCTCCTCCGGCGTCCGGAAGCGCAGGTCGGGGAAACTCGGCGCGAGCCGCTGCTCGAAGGCCTCGGCGACCCGGGCGGTCTCGCTGCCGTCGCGCGGGTTGCAGGCGTGGCTGATCGCGACGAACGATCCCGACGGCAGCTTGTCCAGGTACGCCGCCTGGATCTCGCGGGCGTGGTCGAGGTCGGGCACGTGGTGCAGCACCAGCGCCTCGATCAGGCCGAACGGGCGGTCCGCGTCCAGGCCGACCACGACGGCCTCGTCGGACAGCACCTGGTGCGGCCGGGTGAAGTCGGCCGCGGCGAAGTCGGTGTACTCGTTGTCGAGCAGCAGGGCGCGGCCGTGCGCGATCACCGACGGGTCGTTGTCGACGTACACGACCTTGGTCACCGGGTTGATGCCCTGGGCGATCTGGTGGGTGTTCTGCGCGGTCGGCAGGCCGGCACCGAGGTCGAGGAACTGGCTGATCCGGTGCTCGCGGGTCAGCCAGCTGACCGCGCGCTGCAGCCAGCGCCGGTTCTCCCGGGCCCAGACCGGCAGGTCGGGCGCGACCTCCATGATCTGGCGGTAGATCACCCGGTCGGACTCGTAGTTGTCCTTGCCGCCGAGCAGCATGTCGTAGACCCGCGCGACGCTGGGCTTGGTCACGTCGATGCTCGGTGGCGGCTCGTTCCGGTCGTCACCGGCTGGATCGATCATTGCCGAAACCCCTTCATCTACTGGCCTGCGGGACAGGTGCTCGACCCGTCACCCGAGGCTATCGCGCACCGGGGCCGGGCAGCAGGGCACCCCGGGGCAGATCGCGGGGCAGATCACGGGCAGCTCAGCGCCGGTCGTTGTCGTCGGAGCTGAACAGCGTCTCGGCCTCGGGCTCCTCGGCCGGCGGCTGCTGCGACCGGATCCGCTGGTGCTGCGGCGGTGCCTCGTCGTCGAGGTAGCCGTCGCCGGGCTTGCCGTCGGGCCCGCCGAACAGCAGGTCGGACATCTTCAGGTGCATCTGCTCGACGTGCGGTACGTCGGGCAGGACGACATGCCCGCCCTCGCTGGCCGACTGGATCTGCAGCGTGCCGCAGCCGAGCATCCGGTCGATCAGGCCGTGCTCGTACGACACGTCGTTGATCCGCATCAGCGGGATGTCGCGGCCGGTCCGGGTCAGGATGCCGTGCCGGGTGATCAGCCGCCGGTTGGTCAGCGTGTACGTCGAGAAGAACCAGTTCAGGAACGGCTTGGCCCCGAACACCACCAGGACCAGCAGCCCGGCCACGCCGATCGCGATCCGGGCCGGGGTCTGCAGGTTGCCCGACGGCACCACCGCGGTCAGGAACCCACCGCCGCCCGCCACCACGAGCAGCAGCAGGAACACCGGGAAGATCAGCGCTTTCCAGTGCGTCCGGGTGCTGACGACGACGTACTCGTCCTCACCCAACAACTTCGCCGAGATCGCCATGAGATCAGTCAATCACGAGACGAGACGCAGCAGGCGGAGAAAGTGATTCAATGCTTTACAGAATGCATACAGCAAGACAGTATGCGCCAGGGGGCTACCTGCTAAGGAGTCAGTTCTGATGGGCATCTTGTCGGTCCTCGACCGGGAGCACAGCGTCGCACCCCCGGGGTACAGCCGCTGGCTGATCCCACCGGCCGCGCTGGCGGTACACCTGTGCATCGGTCAGGCCTACGCGACCTCGGTCTACAAGACCTCGCTGGTCAAGCACTTCGACGCCAGCCAGACCTCGATCGGCGTGATCTTCAGCATCGCGATCGTGATGCTGGGACTGTCCGCCGCGGTCGGCGGGACGTGGGTCGAGCGCAACGGGCCGCGCAAGGCGATGTTCGTCTCGGCCTGCTTCTGGGCCGCCGGCTTCCTGGTCGGCGCCCTGGGCATCGGGACCGGTCAGCTCTGGCTGGTCTACCTCGGGTACGGCGTGATCGGCGGCATCGGCCTGGGCATCGGCTACATCTCGCCGGTCTCGACGCTGATCAAGTGGTTCCCGGACCGCCCGGGCCTGGCCACCGGCCTGGCGATCATGGGCTTCGGCGGTGGCGCGCTGGTCGCCAGCCCGCTGTCGCGCCAGCTGCTCAGCCTGTACGACGACGGCTACGACCCGAACAACTCGGCGTCGGTGGCCGGCGGCGGCGCGCTGGTCGCGCTGTTCGTCACGCTCGGCCTCGCCTACTTCGTGATCATGATGTTCGGCGTCTTCAACATCCGGGTTCCCGCCGAGGGCTGGAAGCCGGACGGTTTCGACCCGTCGACGGTCAAGCAGAAGGCGCTCGTCACCACCTCGAACGTCTCGGCCGCGAACGCGATCAAGACCCCGCAGTTCTGGCTGCTGTGGGTGGTGCTGCTCTGCAACGTCACCGCCGGGATCGGCATCCTCGAGCAGGCCAGCCCGATGATCCAGGACTTCTTCCGCGGCGCGGACGGCAAGTCGTCGGTCGCGGTCGCCGCGGCGGCCGGGTTCGTCGGTGTGCTGTCGATCTTCAACATGGCCGGCCGGTTCGGCTGGTCGACGACGTCCGACGTGATCGGCCGCAAGCCGATCTACGCGCTGTACCTCGGCGTCGGGATCATCGCGTACTTCCTGCTGGCCACCGTCGGCCACAACAGCACGGCCCTGTTCGTCCTGCTGGCCGCGGTCATCCTGTCCTTCTACGGCGGCGGTTTCGCGACCGTACCGGCGTACCTGCGGGACCTGTTCGGCACGTACCAGGTCGGCGCGATCCACGGCCGGCTGCTGACCGCGTGGTCGGTGGCGGGGGTCGCCGGGCCGCTCATCATCAACGGCTTCCTGGACCGTGAGGGCAAGCCGGGCACGCTGACCGAGGAGGCCTACCGGCCGGCGCTGTTCACCATGGTCGGCGTCCTGGCGATCGGTTTCGTCGCCAACCTGCTGATCCGCCCGGTCGCCGAGAGGTTCCACGAGAAGTCCAGCACCGCAGCAACGGAGGCCGCGTCATGAACCAGACACCTCGCCTGGTCGTTTCCTGGGCGCTCGTCGCCGTCTTGCTCGGCTACGGCGTCATCCAGACCCTGATCACCGCAGCCAAGCTGTTCACTAGCTAGGGCGTAGGTGTGTCACGTCGCCGGCGGCCAGCGCTCGTTGGCCGTCGGCGGCGTCGACCAGCAGCCGGCCGTCGGTGTCCAGCCCGGTCGCCTTGCCCTCCAGGAACTTCCCGTCCGGCAGCTCGACCCGGACCGGCCGGCCGATCGTTGCCGACAGCTCCTGATAGTCCGGCAGGATCACCGCCGGATCGCCCGCCGCGGCGACCCACTCCTCGTACCGGGCAGCCAGCTCTCGCAGTACGGCGGACAGCACCGTCACCCGGTCCGTCGTCGCCGCGCCTTCCAGCGCCAGTGACGTCGCCGCCGGATGCGGCCGCTCGTCGGCGCGCAGCGTGACGTTGAGGCCCATCCCGACGATCGCCGCCGGCCCCTCGACCCGCTCGAGCAGGATGCCCGCGAGCTTCCGGTCCTCGATCAGTACGTCGTTCGGCCACTTCACCTGCGCCGGGACCTCAGCAACTCGCCGTACGGCGGATGCGACGGCCAGCGAGACCAGCAGGCCCAGCCACGGCCAGCGAGCAGCCGGGACCGCAGTCGGGCGCAGCAGGACCGACGTCAGCAGCGCAGAGCGCGGCGGAGTGGTCCACGTGCGGCCCAGCCGTCCACGTCCGGACGACTGGTACTCCGCTGTCGCCACCAGACCCTCAGGGGCTCCGGTGCGTGCAGCGGCGGCCAGGACGGCGTTGGTGGACGGCGTCTCGGTCAGTACGTCGATCTGCGTCCACAGCCCACCAGGACCCAGCAGGCGCGCCCGCAGGAACTTCTCGTCCAGCGGCGGGCGCTCCAGGTCGCCGAACCTCGGGTGCTCCATCAGCCGGTGTTCTGCAGGCCGGCGGCAACGCCCGACACGGTCAGCAGCAGCAGTCTGCGCGTGCGCACGATCTGCTCCTCGTCGAGTGAGTCATCCGTCCGCAGGGTCCGCAGGGCTCGCAGCTGCAGGTAGCTGAGCGCGTCGACGTACGGGTTGCGCAGCTCGACCGCACGGCCCAGCACCCGCCGTCCGGCCAGCAGCCGGTCGCCGCCGAGCACCTTGAGCACCCACTCGGTGGTCAGCTCGTGCTCGTCCAGCATCAGCTGGGTCAGGTCGTCGCGGTCGCCCAGCTCCAGGTAGCGGCCGAGGATGCGCCGGTCGGTCTTGGCCAGCGACATCTCCGCGTTCTCCAGCATCACCTGGAACAGCGGCCAGTTCTTGTTCGCGTCCTGCAGCGCGGCGACGTCACCGACGGCCGCGAGCGCGGAGCCCAGGCCGTACCAGCCCGGTGCGTTCACGCGGGCCTGCGACCAGGCGAACACCCAGGGGATCGCTCGCAGGTCCTCCAGCGAGGACACCGCCACGCCACGACGCGCCGGGCGCGACCCGAGCGGCAGCTGGCCGAGCTCCTCCAGCGGGGTGACCCGGCCGAACCACTCGGCGAACCCGTCGGCCTTCACCAGCTGGTGGTACGCCGTACGGGCGGCCTCGTCGAGGACCTTCTCGATCTCGCCGAACCGGTCGGCGGCCGCCGTGGCCCGCTCCTCGATCGCTGGGGTGGACGCCAGCAGCGTGGCGGCGGTGACCTGCTCGATGTGCCGCTGCGCGATCGGGGCGTTGCCGTACCGGGCCGGGATCGCCTCGCCCTGCTCGGTCAGCTTGAACCGGCCCGCGACCGAGCCGGGCGCCTGCGCGAGCACGGCGCGGTTGGCGGGGCCGCCGCCCCGGCCGAGCGCACCGCCGCGGCCGTGGAACAGGGTCAGCCGGATCGCGTTGCGCTGGGACCAGGCGGTGATCCGCGCCTGCGCGTCGTACAGGGCGAGGGTGGCCGAGACCGGGCCGACGTCCTTGGCGGAGTCGGAGTAGCCGAGCATGACCTCGAAGCGGCGGTCGTTCGCGGTCAGGCGGTGCCGGACGCGGGTCAGCTGGATCGCGTTGTCCAGCACCTCGACCGAGTTCTGCAGGTCCTCGCCGGTCTCGAACAGCGGTACGACGTCCAGCTCGATCGGCCGGCCGTCCAGCGCCGCGTCGGCCAGCTCGTAGACCGCGGCCAGGTCACCGGCGTTCCGGGTGAACGACACGACGTACCGGCGGCAGGCCTCGGGGCCGAAGCGCTGCTGGATCTGGCCGATCACCCGAAGGGTGGCCAGCACCTCCTCGGTCTGGTCGGACAGCTCACCACCGCCCAGGACCTCCTCCAGCGCCTTGGCGTGCACCGAGGAGTGCTGGCGGACCTCCAGCTCGGCCAGGTGGAAGCCGAACGAGCTGACCTGCCAAATGAGCTGCTGCAGTTGCCCGAACGCCTGGCGGGGTGCGCCGGCCGAGACCAGCGAGTCCTGCAGGACCTTCAGCTCGTGCGCGAAGTCGGCGGCCCGCGGGTAGCCGAAGTCGGCGTCCCGGCCGCGGGTCGCGGCCAGCCGGCGCGCGGCCAGCAGCAGGAGCTGCCGGTGCGGCTCGGCGGGCGAGCGGGTCTCGATGTCGGCGATCAGCTCCGGGTTGACCGCGCGGGCGTCCTCCAGGATCCGGCGGACCGGCGCGGACGGCGGGGTGGTCGCCGCGTCCAGCGTGAGCGACCGGCCGAGCTGGTCGGTGGCCTGCTCCAGCGCGCGCAGCACGTGGTCGGCCTGGATCTGCATCGCCTCGCGGGTGATCGCGGCGGTGACGTTCGGGTTGCCGTCGCGGTCGCCGCCGATCCAGGACCCGAGCCGGACGAACGGCGCGACCACCGGCGGGCGCGTCCCGGCCGCGTCCCCGGCCAGGGCGTCGTCGAGCCGGCGGTAGACGTTGCCGACGACATCGAACAGGGTCTCCTCGAACACCGCCATCGCCGACCGCACCTCGTCCAGCGGCGTCGGCCGGCTGGTCCGCAGCTGCCCCGTGCGCCAGAGGATGTCGACCTGCTCGACCAGGCCGCGCCGGTTCTCGGCCAGCTCGGCGTCACCGGCGCGCGGGTCGTTACGCTCCTCCAGCAGCGAGGAGATCCGCCGGATCGTCGCCAGGACGGCGCGGCGCCGCGCCTCGGTCGGGTGCGCGGTCAGGACCGGGCGGAACTCCAGCCCGTTGAGCAGCGCGCGGGCCTGCTGCTCACCGGCGTCGGTGGAGATCTGCTCGACCGCCTGGGCCAGCTCGGACACCGCCGGGGCGTCGCCGGAGCGGTCGCGCTCGCGCAGGACGCGGGCGCGGTGCAGCTCCTCGCTCAGGTTGGTGAGGTGGAAGTAGCAGGTGAACGCGCGGGCGACGTCCTCGGCACGCTCGTGCGGCCAGGTCGCGACCAGCCGCTCGGCCGCCTCCCCGTCACCGGCGATGGTCAGCTCGCGCAGCTTCTCCACGTCGTCCAGCAGCGGCTGCCCGGCGTACTCGACCAGGATGCGGCCCAGGATCTCGCCGAGCAGGCGGACATCAGCCCGCAGCTCCTCGGGGACTTCGAAACGTGCGCGGGTACGGGTGCGGGCGTTCGCCTGACTGCCGGTCTCGGTCACGTTCGCCCACGATATCTGTGGCCGCGCTCTCTCGCCTCATGGTCCGGCCAGTGAACGCAGATCGTGACCGAGCGTGGCGACGAGCTAACGGTACGCCGGGAGCGCGGGAGCGCGGGGCGCGGGAGCGCGGGGCGCGGGGCGTGGGAGCGCGAGGCGCGGGAGCGCGAGGCGCGAGGCGGGAGCGGGGGCAGGCGGTCGGGTGGTCAGACCGAGCTGAAGCCGCCGCCGACTACTTGGGAGACGACTTGGGCCAGCTCGGCCGGGGTGCGGTCGGTCCCGTCGACAACGAGCATGCGGGCGCAGGCCTCGGTCATCGAGGCGAGCATCTCGGCCAGGACCGGGAGGTTCGCGTCCGGGGCGGTGACGCCCGGCAACGATTGCACGAGCGTCAGCCGCAGGCCTTCGACCAGGAACGCGCGGGCGGCGCGGACGCGGTCGGCGACGACCGGGGCCGCGCCGTACTGGGCTCCGAAGACGATCCGCCAGGACTGGGGATTCTTCGCCGCGGTCTCGAGGAACGCCGACAGCCCTTCGAGGACGTGCTCCTGCGGCGTCCCGACGGTCGGGTCGGCCGGCAGCGCGGCCATGATCGAGAGCACCAGGTGCTGCTCCTCGCGGGCCAGCAGCGCCAGCAGCAGCTCGTCGCGGTTGGCGAACGAGGCGTAGACGACCGGCTTGGTGACTCCGGCGGCGTCGGCGACCGACTGCATCGTCGTACCGGCGTAGCCGCGCTCGGAGAAGACCTCCAGGGCGGCCTCGAGGATCATCGGCCGCCGGCGTTCCGGGCCGAGGTGCGCGGCCCGGCGGCGAGGTTCCGCAACCGGCTCGTCGGGGCTGACCACTTGACAAACCTACCAGGTCGTAGGAAATTCCTACGGTCTGGTAGGAAGTCGCCACGGGCACGCCGTACGGGTGTCCGGAACGGTTTCGTCAGGAAGTCGCCACGGGGAGGTCTGCTTGACCGAGCGTGGCGGTGCGCACTGGTTGGAGTCCGGCGACTGGTCAGGGCTCGAACTGGGCGAACTGGCCCGGCTGGTGGACCGGACGTCGGAACGGGAGCTTCGGCATCGACTCATCGGGGGTGTGCGAGAGATCGCGTTGCGCGAGATCTTTCGCCGGATGCCGGAGTACCTCCGGCCGGCCCGGGCCGGCGGGTTCGACGCGGTCGTCACCTGGCAGATCACGGGCGCGGCCGGCGGCGTACACGGCGAGGGCGTCGACGAGTACTACCTCCAGATCACCGACGGCCGCTGCGAACTGCTGCCCACCCACCCCGGCCCGGCCCAGATCTCGGTCCGCACCGATCCCGCCACCCTCCTGAAGATCGTCACCGGCAACGAGGACCCCATCACCGCCGTCCTCAAACAACGCCTCTCCGTCCGAGGCGACCTGGCCCTAGCAGCCCGCCTGACCAAGATCTTCGCCGCAGGCCCCCACTAACCCGCAAGAAGGCACGCCCAACCCCCGTCAAGCCACCAAATAGTCCCCCCACCAGGCGCACATCACCAATCCCCAAGCCCCACCCCACTCGACCTTTCCTTCCCTGGCCCGAAAACCCCCACCCCCGCCAGGCCTCACCTCCCGCTCACCACCAACCCTCTTCACATCACCCCCAACCCCCAGCCCGTCCCCACCCACCCCCAACCCACTGCGTCCCAAGTCACAGCCGCCAACCGCCTACCGGCCAGTTAGGCTGCCCGACTATGGGAGAGACCGTGAACATCCACACCACCGCCGGGAAGCTCGCGGACCTGGAGCAGCGGCTGGACGAGGCCGTGCACGCCGGGTCCGAGCGCGCGGTGGAGAAGCAGCACGCCCGCGGCAAGAAGACCGCGCGCGAGCGGATCGCCCTGCTGCTGGACGAGGGATCCTTCTCCGAGCTGGACGAGTTCGCCCGCCACCGGTCCACCTCGTTCGGGCTCGACGCGAACCGCCCGTACGGCGACGGCGTGGTGACCGGCTTCGGCACCATCGACGGCCGCCAGGTGTGCGTGTTCGCCCAGGACTTCACCGTCTTCGGTGGCTCGCTCGGCGAGGTGTTCGGCGAGAAGATCGTCAAGGTGATGGACCTGGCGATGAAGATCGGCTGCCCGCTGATCGGCATCAACGACTCCGGCGGCGCCCGGATCCAGGAAGGCGTCGTGAGCCTCGGCCTGTACGGCGAGATCTTCCGCCGCAACGTCCGCGCGTCCGGGGTGATCCCGCAGATCTCCCTCATCATGGGCCCGTGCGCCGGCGGCGCGGTGTACTCGCCGGCCGTCACCGACTTCACCGTGATGGTGGACGAGTCGTCGTACATGTTCATCACCGGCCCGGACGTGATCAAGACCGTCACTGGTGAGGACGTCACCCAGGAGGAGCTCGGCGGCGCCCGGACGCACAACACCAAGTCCGGCAACGCGCACTACCTCGGCAGCGACGAGGAGGACGCGATCGACTGGGTGAAGGCCCTGGTCGCGCACCTGCCGCAGAACAACCTCGAGGACCCGCCGGTGTACGACGCCCCGGCCGACCTCGCGGTGACCGACCTGGACGCGGCGCTCGACACGCTGATCCCGGACTCGCCGAACCAGCCGTACGACATGCACACGGTGATCGAGACCGTGGTCGACGACGGCGACTTCCTCGAGGTACAGGCGCTGTTCGCGCCGAACCTGATCGTCGGGTTCGGCCGGGTCGAGGGCCGCCCGGTCGGCGTGGTCGCGAACCAGCCGATGCAGTTCGCCGGCACGCTCGACATCGACGCGTCGGAGAAGGCGGCCCGGTTCGTCCGCACCTGCGACGCGTTCAACGTGCCGATCCTGACCTTCGTCGACGTACCCGGCTTCCTGCCCGGCACCGACCAGGAGTGGAACGGCATCATCCGCCGCGGCGCGAAGCTGATCTACGCGTACGCCGAGGCGACCGTGCCGATGATCACCGTGATCACCCGCAAGGCGTACGGCGGCGCGTACGACGTGATGGGCTCCAAGCACCTCGGCGCCGACATGAACATCGCCTGGCCGACCGCCCAGATCGCGGTGATGGGCGCGCAGGGCGCCGTCAACATCCTGCACCGCCGCGAACTGGCCGCCGCCGAGGACCTCGAGTCGCGCCGCCAGCAACTGATCACCGAGTACGAGGACCACCTCGCCAACCCGTACATCGCGGCCGAACGCGGCTATATCGACGCGGTGATCAAGCCGAGCGAGACCCGCGCCGAGATCGTCCGCGCGCTCCGCCTGCTCCGCACCAAACGCGACACCCTGCCCCCGAAGAAGCACGGCAACATCCCCCTGTGACGGGAGCCTCGAGATGACCGACAACACCGCTGCCGCCCCAGTCCTCCACGTGGTGAAGGGCGACCCTACCCCCGAGGAACTGGCCGCCCTCGTCGCCGTGGTCGCCGCCCGCGCCGCCGCGCCGGCCGCCGCCGACACCGAACGAGCCAGCGACTGGGCGACGTACTGGCGCCACGCCAAACGCCCCCTCCACCCCGGCCCGGGCCAGTGGCGGGCGTCCGCCCACCCGTAACTGCAACTACTTGGTCGGCTCCGGCCGCCGGCCTCAGCCCCGACCGCCGGGCTCGTCCTTGCCTCTGGGCAAGCGATCAGCCGGGCGCCCGCCGGGCTTCGTCTGATCGTTGCCGGAGGCACCCTGCGTGGGGCCGGCCACAGGCGCGATCCCACGGTCGAACACCAGACCACCGAAGTCCGCCATCTGCGCGAAGAACTGCTCCCCCGTACGAACCTTCTCGATCGCCCCCGCGGCGATCTCCTGCCCCCGCTGCCGACCGGCCGTGCGAGCGGTCGGTAAGTCTCCAAGGCTCGCAAACCCATCGGCGAGGGCCCGGCCGAGGTCCGTCCGGAGGGCGGCCTTCCGCCGAGGATCCTGCACCAGCTCGGGCAGCCGGGTCTGGTCGATGATCAGCCGCGCCAACGCCTCCGGCCGGCGCGACGCCGATTCGCGAGCACCGGCCCGCAGTACGTCGATCGCCCGCAGCTCCTCGAACTCGGCCGCGAGCTCAGCGGAGAACATGCCGACCGCACTCGTCCACCCCGGATAGGACGGCAGCAGCGGCTCCGGTCCCGCCGCCACACCCCGGGCCAGCGGCCCAGCAAGCTCGGCCGGCAGGACCCGGTCGACCAGGCCGGGCATCTCCACCTGCGTGAGCGCCTCGATGAAGCCCTCCTCCGCCGGGTCCTGCTCCTCGCGGTCGAGGTCTCGGATCCGGTCCGCCAAGGTCCAGTCCGCCGGTGCGGTCAGGTGCCCGAACTCGTGGGCGGCGGTCTTGATCCCACGCCAGCACACCTGCGCGAACTTCGGGTCGGACAGCGCCCGCGGGCCTTCGGCGTACAGGCGTCGCAGTGGTTCCACGACCAGCGGACGGCTGAGCAGCAACCGCCCGTCCGCGGTCGCCTGACCTCTGACGCTCTGCTCGCGATCGGCCGGCAGGTAGTCGATCCGGCCGTTCCACAGGGTCGCCTCGGCCCGGTGGTTGCTGACCACGTCGGCCGCGATCCGATCCCACAGGCCGTCGAAGTCGGGGACCTCACTGGCCGGATCGCGGCGCATCACTGCCGCTCGATCCGCTCCAGCACCCTCAGCAGCACCGCGTTCATCTCCAGCGCGGCGTCCCGTTCGCCGTCGGTCGGCGCAGCGGCCGCGATCCCGGCGACCTCGGCGATCCCGGCCTCGACGTGGGCGCGCTGCCCGTCAGCCGGACCGGCGGGAAGCCGCCTGGCCCGCAGCATCGCCTCGAACGCCCGGCCGACCGTCTCGCTGTCCGGCGCGGTCGCCTCCAGCAGCATGCGTTCGGTGGCCTCCAGGTACCGCTGGGCCTTGGCCGGGTCGTCGTCCACCGTCGCCACCAGCCCACGCAACCGCTCCACACCGGCTTTGAAGGCAGGTACGTCGTCAGCCGCGCCGACGACCTCGGCCCGCTCGGCGTAGAACTCCTCGAATCGCATGCGAGCAGGATTCCACTCCGCGCGGTCAACGGCCACCAGGTGGCGCGTGAACGCTCATCCGTCAACACTGGGGGTATGGCCAAGTACGAGGTGAATCCGGCGGCGGTCGAGTACGCGCGGAAGTTGATCGAGGGTCGGCAGTACGTGCTGGACAGCGACTGGGGTGCGTCGCAGCCTGATGCCGAGGCGCAGAACGACTACCTGAGCGGGCACGGGTGGGACGAGTACGGCGCGTGGCACCTCGGCTTGACCGACGGCGCCAACGACGAGACCAAGGCCCGGCATGCCTTTGTCTACGGGGACTTCCGGCGGGTGCACCGGACCGGGCTGATCGCGTGCGTGTACCGGGCGGCAGAATGGCGGCACAAGGACGTGGAGCTCGCGGCACACGAACTGCTGCAGCTTCTTGACGCGAAGGCTGGGATCAAGTGAAGCGGCTGGTCGGGTGTTTGGTGGCAGGAGTCGTGCTGGCAGGGCTGATGGGCTCACCGGCGTCGGCGACCGAGCTTGGGGGCTCCGGGCAAGCAACTCTCGGACGAGCGGGCCTTGGGCAACTGACCGGACTGGTGGCGGACCGGATCGAGGTCGGGGACCTGGTCGCGGCGTCGAAGTTCGGGACGGACAAGCCGATCGACGACCCGGCGCGCGAGCAGGTCGTGCTCGACCAGGCCCGCGCGTCGGCGATCCAGCTCGGGATCGACCCGGAGGAGACGGTCGTGTTCTTCCGCGACCAGGTCGAGGCGAGCAAGGTCGTGCAGCGTGGGCTGTTCGCGCGCTGGACCGCCCACCCCGACGAGGCGCCGACGACCCGCCCGGACCTCAACGAGATCCGGGCGACCCTCGACCGGCTGACCACCGACCTGCTGCAGGCGCTCCGCAGTACGACGTACGTCCGCCACGCGGGCCTGCGCTGCGCGGTCGACCTCACCACCAGCAGCATCCTTACCGTCGCCGAGCACCGCCTGGATCACCTGCACACACAGGCTTTCCGGGGCGCTGTCGCCGACGTCTGCCGCTAGATCCGGCGGAAGCGCACCAACGGATAGACCGGAACACCCGGACCACCGCGAACCGGTCCCTCGAAGGTCGTCGCGCCGTCGAGCACCAGCCCGTGCTCGGCACCGCGCGCGACCAGGTGCGAGAGCGCGTCCCCCGAGCGAGCCTCCTTCGGCGACCGCCCATCGGCGTACCGGCTCGCATCGGACTTCTCCGTCGTGGTGATGAACACTCCACCCGGCCGCAACACCCGCGCCGCCTCGGCAATCACCCCTTCGGTGTCGTCGAGCAGATGCAGCAACCAGATCGCCACCACCGCATCACACCGCCGATCCGCCACCGGCAACCGCCCGGCATCAGCCGCCGCCACATGCCCCGGCAACCGGTACCGCGCATGCTTCAGCATTGCGGTCGACAGGTCGACCCCGTGCACAAGATTGCCCAGAGCAACAAGCTCGGCCCCGACCAGCCCAGTGCCCACAGCAAGTTCCAGTACGCGCAGCGAGGAGGCGGAGCCGAACTCGCCCGGCGCGGAGGAGGCGGAGCCGAACTCGCCCGGCGCGGAGGAGGCGGAGCCGAACTCGCCCGGCGCGGAGGAGGCGGAGCCGAACTCGCCCGGCGCGGAGGAGGCGGAGCCGAACTCGCCCGGCGCGGAGGAGGCGGAGCCGAACTCGCCCGGCGCGGAGGAGGCGGAGCCCAACTCGCTCGGCGCGGAGGAGGCGGAGCCGAACTCCCCGGGGGCGCCGCCCCTTTCCTCCCCCTCCGGGCCGAGGTCGCCGGAGGCGACGAGGCCGGTCGGTCGGAGCAACCGGTGGACCGCTTCGGCGGCGGCTTGGGCTCGCGCTTCCCCGCCGCGGGTCTCGTCGTAGATCGCCGCTTCCGCTTCGTCGTACGCGAAGTGGGGCGGCTGCCACAGGGACGGCCACGGGATGCCCACGTCCGCCAGCATGCGGCGGAGCAGTGGGAGGGAGAGGCCTACGACGTTGTGGTAGTCGCCCTCGATGCCCGTGACGAACGGGCCACCGATGCCGTCGACGGTGAAGGAGCCGGCGACGACCAAGGGCTCGCCGGTGGCGACGTACGCGTCGATCTCGTCGTCGGTGAGGTCGGCGAAGTACACCTTGGTGGAGGCGAGCTCGCGGAGTTCCTGCTTGCTGTTGGTGTCGAACAGGCAGTGCCCGGTGTGCAGTACGCCGCTCCGCCCGCGCATCGACCGCAGGCGTTCGCGCGCGATCTCCGGCGTACCGGGCTTGCCGTAGGCAACACCGTCGATCTCCAGCACCGAGTCGCAGCCGAGGACCGTCGCGTGGTCGTCCAGCGTCGCGACGACCGCGCGGGCCTTCAAGCAGGCCAGCAGGCGGGCGAGCTCGCCAGGGTTCTCGGCGGTGACGTTGTCCTCGTCGACGCCCGAGACGATGACCTCCGGCTCGACCCCGGCGTTGCGCAGCGTCTTCAGCCGCGCCGGCGACTGCGAGGCGAGAACGAACCGCGGCCGCGGAGCCACCGGTTCCCTCGCATCATCCTCAGCACCGCGACGCGCATCCATCGGCGCGCTCACAGGCGGGCGAGGGCGCGACGCAGCGGGTCGAGCCCGATCGAGCCGAGGTCGAGGGCCTCGCGGTGGAAGCCGCGCAGGTCGAACGAAGCCCCACGCCGCGCGCGGACCTCCTCGCGGGCCTGCAGCCAGATCCGCTCACCCACCTTGTACGACGGCGCCTGCCCCGGCCAGCCCAGGTACCGGTTCAGCTCCGCGCGCAGGAACTCGGTCTCCATCCGCGAGTACGCGCGCAGGAACTCGAACCCGAGCTCCGCGTTCCACCGCTCCCCCGGCCGGAACCCGAGCGGGTTGTCGCGCGGGATCTCCAGCTCCAGGTGCATGCCGATGTCGACGATCACCCGCGCCGCGCGGAACCCCTGCGCGTCGAGCATCCCGAGCCGGGCGCCCGGCTCCTCCAGGTACCCGAGCTCTTCCATCAGCCGCTCGGCGTACAGCGCCCAGCCCTCGCCGTGCCCGGAGACCCAGCAGCCGATCCGCTGCCAGCGGTTCAGCGTCTCGCCGCGCAGCATCGTCTGCGCGACCTGCAGGTGATGCCCGGGCACGCCCTCGTGGTAGACCGTGGTGACCTCGCGCCACGTGGCGAAGTCCTCGATGCCGTTCGGCACCGCCCACCACATCCGGCCCGGTCGCGTGGTCAGGTCCTCGCTCGGCCCGGTGTAGTAGATCGACCCGTCGGAGGTCGGCGCGATCATGCACTCGATCGTCCTGATCGCGTCCGGGATGTCGAAGTGCTCGCCGGCGAGCTCGTTGACGGCGGCGTCGGCGAGCTGCTGCATCCAGTCCCGGAACGCCTCCTTGCCGTGGATCTTGCGGGCCGGGTCGTTGTCGAGCAGCTCGGCGGCCGCGTTGATGCTCCGGTCGCCGCCGTTCAGCGAGGCCGCGATGGTCTGCATCTCGGCGTCGATCCGGGCCAGCTCCTGCCAGCCCCAGGCGTAGGTCTCGTCGAGATCGACGGCAGCACCGAGGAAGTTGCGTGAGGCAAGCTCGTAGATCTCCCGGCCAACCGCGTCCCGAGCCCGTCCCCGCGGCGCCACCTCGGCGGTCACCCACTGCCCGAACTGGTCGTACGCCTTGCGCGCCGACCCGGCCGCCGCCTCGACCGAAGCCTTCACCGGTCCTTCCGGCGCCCGCGCGGCCAGCCCGGCGAAGAAGTCGTCGCCCTCGGCACCGGTCCAGCTGGCGATCCGGGTGGCCAGGTCGTTCAGCTGCCGTACGGCGGACACGCGGCCCTGGCCGGCCTGGTCGAGCACGGTGTCGCGATACCCGTCGAGCGTCGTACCGACCTGGTTGAGCCGGATCGCGATCCGCTCCCAGTCCGACTCCGACGCGGTCGGCATCAGGTCGAACACCTGCCGGATCTCGGCCGGGATCGAGGTCAGCGCGTTCAGCTGCGACTGCGGTACGCCGGCCTCGAGGTTCTCCACCTCGAGCCCGAGCCGTTCCACGAACGCGTCCTGGGCGACCTCTTCGCGCGGGCTGCCCGGCGCGATCGCGCGCGCCTCGGCCAGCGCCCGCCGGTGCAGCTCGAGCAGGCCCTCGAACCCGTTCGGCGAGAAGTCCGGCAGTTCGTGGTCGTGGCCCTCGACTCCCATGAAGGTCGCCGCGGTCGGCATCAGCTCGAGATACTGCTCGAGGAACCGTTCGGAAACCTGGTCGATCGGGCTGTTCGGTGTGGTCGCGTCCGTCACGCCACGACCCTACCTGCCGCCGCACCACCGATCCCGCCCATTTCCCGGCGCTGTGTGGGTAGCCTCAAGCACTTCCACTCTCGACAGGACGTCCGATGCCTCAGTACCTCGACGGTGTTCGGCTGCTGCACCACCAGGAGCCGCAGTCCACTACCGACGCCACCTTGACCTTCGCCGTCGGCGCCCGCGACGAGACGCTGCCCACGGTGGGCGTCGCGCACGCGCTGGAGCACCTGGTGATGAACACGATCCGCCGGCTGCCGATCCGGATCGACGCGACGGTCTCGACGACCACCACCACCTTCGAAGCCTCCGGTACGCCGGAGCGCGTCGGCGAGTTCCTCACCGGCATCTGCGCGGCGCTGTCCGCCCCGCCGGTCGAGCGGCTGGAGGTGGAGGCCGGCGTACTCGCTGCTGAGGACGGGTGGGTCACCCATCCGATGGCCGCGCTGCTCTACTACGTCCGGTACGGCGCCCGCGGCGCGGGGCTCGACTGGCTCGACGGGCCTGGGCCGGACGGGATCACGGCCGAGCAGGTGAACGCGTTCGCCCAGAAGTGGTTCACCGCCGACAACGCAGTACTGCAGGTGACCGGACCGGTCCCGGCCGACTTGAAGCTCCCACTGCCCGCCAGGGCTGAGTCGGCGAGCGCCGAGGCCGCCAGGCCGCAGGCCGGCACTCGGCCGCGGCACGGGCACTACCCCGCCCGGCAGTTCCCCGGCCCGTCAGTAGTCGGCTACGGCATCCCCGGTGCCGCCGTACTGCTCTCGCTGCCCGACGGTGACCCGGCCCGCATCGCCTCGCTGGCGACCGACGTCCTGCAGCAGCGCATCGAGGAGAGCGCCCGACACGGCGGCGGCCACAGCTACGTGGTCGACTGCGACTCCGTGCACCAGCCCGACGGCACGACCGACTGGGTCCTGTACGCCGAGGCCCGCGAGGGCACCGAGGAGGCGGTCGCCCTGGCAGTCGTCGAGGCGCTGACCGACCTGGCAGCCAACGGCCCGTCGGAGGACGAGCTCCGGCTCGCGCTGGACCGGTTCGAGGAGCAGACGGCGACCAGCGACGCCGACCTGGCCGCCGAGTTCGCAGTACTGCGCCGGGAGCTGTTCGACGAGCCGGTGGGCGAGCCGCTCGACCCTGAGCGGGTGCGGGCGGTGCGGCCGGAGGACCTGGCCGCCGTACTGCGTGCTGCGCTGCCGACGGCCATCGGGTACGCCGAGGAGGATGCGGTCGAGCAGTGGACCAAGCACGGGTTCACCGAGGTGTCGCTCTGCCCGGTCGGCGGAGAACTGCCTGCTGGGGAGGAGTTCCGGCCGCCGCGAGTGGCGCGGCTCTTCGTGCGGGAGGCGCGGGAGCAGAAGCTCGTGCTGACTCCGGACGAGCTGGCGGTGCGCGATGAGGACGGCGTGCACCACGTGCCGTGGGACGAGGTCGTCGGCGTGATGCGGGCGGGCGACGGGACGTCGGTGGTGTTCGGGGCGAACGGGTGCGTGCTCCCGGTGTCCGGGGATCTCTACCGCGGCGGCAAGAAGGCCGTCGCCGAGCTGGAACGCCGGGTCGACCGGTCCCTGTGGTTCAAGGAGTCCCGCTTCAAGGCCGAGGAGGACTAGGGCTCCAGGGCGCTGGACGGGTCAGGCCTCCAGCCCGTCCGGCGCGGTCTGCTTCCAGGAGTCGAGCACGATGTCGTACAGTTCGTCGGTGCCCTCCAGCGCCGACAGCCGGGCCCGGACCCACGCCGAGCCGGCCTCGTGCGGCGGGACCCAGAACTTCTCCGGCTCGGCCGCGATCAGCTCGTCGCGCTCCAGCCGGGGACAGCGGACCGCGAACGACGTCTGGTCGTCCGGCACGGTCAGGAACATCCGCCCACCGACGTCGAAGGTCGGGTGGTTCCACCGCTGCTTCTCCACCGTCCCCGGCAACGACAGAGCGATCCGTCGTACGTCCTCCGCATCCAGCACCTTGCAAGCCCTCCCAAGCAGAACAGTCCCCTCACACCGCGAGGGGACCATCCTGCCGTACGGAGGGGACACTCAGCGGGTCTTGCTCGGGCCCGGGATGAGCAGGGCGACCACAGCGCCCACGGCAACCACCGCGGCGCCGACCCAGACCGCCGGGACCAGCCCGTCGACGAACTGGGCTGGCGACTCGTACCCACCGGCCGAGGCGAACACCGACGCCAGCACCGCGACGCCCATCGCCACGCCGACCTCGCGGACGGTGTTGTTGGTGCCCGAGGCCACTCCCCGGTCGTTCTCGGCCGCGGCACCCATCACCACGCTCGCCGTCGGCGCGAAGGTCAATCCCATCCCGACCCCGGCCAGCACGAACGGTACGACGTACGAGCCGTACACCACGTCCACCGTCGTCACCACAGCCATCCACCCGAGCGCCACAGCCAGCAGCGCCTGCCCGCTGGCGATCAGGACCCGCGCACCGACCCGGTCCACGATCAGCCCGGCGATCGGCGCGACCACCATCGGCGCCGCGGTCCACGGCAGCGTCCGCAGCCCCGAGTCCAGCGGTGAGTAGCCCTGGACGACCTGGAAGAACTGCGCCAGCAGGAAGACCGCCCCGAACACCCCGAGCGAGAAGGTGAACGACGTCGCGTTGACCACGCTGATCGCCCGGATCCGGAACAGCCGCAGCGGCAGCATCGGCGCCGGCGTCCGCCCTTCCCAGACCAGGAAGGCGATCAGCAGGGCAGCGCCACCGACGAGCCCGCCGAGCACCGGTCCGGACGTCCATCCGTCGTCGGCGCCGTGCACAACACCCCAGACGACGCCCAGCAGACCGGCCGCCGACAGCACCAGCCCGACCGGGTCGAACCGGCGGCTACCGCCGTACGACTCCGTCAGCACGCGCGCCACGAAGGGCAGCACGAGGACGCCGATCGGCACGTTCAGCCAGAAGATCCACTGCCAGTTGAGCCCGTCGACGACCGCGCCGCCGACCACCGGTCCGACGGCGACGCCGAGACCGGAGATGCCACCCCAGATGCCGATCGCGGCGCTCCGCTTGTCCGCCGGTACGGCGGCCGACAGCAGCGTGAGCGACAGGGGCATCACAGCCGCCGCACCGACCCCCTGGATCGCGCGGGCGCCGATCAGCATCCACGGCTCGGTCGCGAGCGCACAAGCCGCCGAGGCGACGGTGAACAGGGCCAGCCCGGCCAGGAAGATCCGCCGGCGGCCGAGCCGGTCCCCGATCGCCGAGGCGGTCAGCAGGAGCGCGGCGAAGGACAGCGTGTAGGCGTTCACGAACCACTGCAGGTCGGTCAGCGAGGCGCCCAGGTCGTTCTTGATCACCGGCAGCGCCGTGGTGACCACCAGGTTGTCCAGCGTGACCATGAAGACGGGAATGCCCACCACAGCCAGCACGGTGCCGAGCGAGCGGCTCGCTCGGACCTCGGGCTCGAGGACGGTCGATGTCATAGCGCATCCTTAGTTGTTATCGACTGATAACAAGCACTGTATGCATTGACTGATAACATTGCAACCATGACCAGAACCAGGCTGACCGCGGCCGAGCGCGGCGAAGAGGTGCTGCAGGCGGCGATCATCGCGTTCGGCGAGTCCGGGTACGCCGGGACGAAGACCGACGAGATCGCCCGGCTCGCGGGCGTCTCCCAGCCCTACGTGATCCGCCTGTTCGGCACCAAGCAGCAGCTGTTCCTGGCCACGCTGGAGCGGGTCTGCGACCAGATCGAGCAGGCGTTCCGGACGGCCGCGGCCGAGCGGGCCGACCTGGAGTCGCTCGGGGACGCGTTCAACAAGCTGCTCGAGAAGCGGGAGCTGCTGGTCGTGCTGCTGCACGGGTTCGCCGCGAGCGCCGAGCCGGCGATCGGCGAGGCCTCCCGGACGCGCTTCGGCCAGATCTACCGGACGGTTCGCGACCTCACCGGCGCGACGCCGGAGGAGACCCGCGAGTTCATGGCGACCGGCATGCTGCTGACGGTGATGGCCGCCATGCAGGTCGTCGGCCCGAACCCGGTCGCCTGCACGTGGGCGACCGACCTGCTGGAGAACCTCTAGTCGTTCACCGACTGCCCCGAGGCGAACCAGACCGCCGCTGTCGCAGCCGCGAGCGCGGCGACGGTGACGACCAGCGAGCCAGGCACGTCAGCACCACGCACGACCGATGCCCCGACCGCGACCAGCGGCGCGAGCAGTACGGCGATGCTTGCCGGGAGCAACCACCTGCGGAGGGACCGCGGCCCGACCGTCGCGTACGACGGCAGCTGCGCCGCGTACGCCGACGCCAGGTGCAGCAGGAGCAGCCCGAGCGCGGTGACCACGGTCGACCAGCCGACGTCCCCCGGCGCCCTGAGCAACCACCCGGCCAGTACGACGACCAGGAACAGCAATCCGGCCGCAGAGTCCGGCAACACCAAACAGGCCAGCAGCAAAGGGATTCCCGCGACCCAGATCGCGTCCATCTGGTCCCACGGCTGCAATGCCGGCACCACGAGAGCGACCACTCCGCCCACCGCAATCAGCAGCCGAGCAATCAACGGCCCCCGGCCGAAGGCGCGCAGCTCCCCCAGCCACCGAGTCAACCGATCCGCGATGCTCATGAGCGCATCCTCGGCGCCGCGGCTACTCGGGCTGCATCCCGCAGTACCTCGTCCAACGTGCCCGCACCTCGCCAGCGAACAGTCGGCACACCCAGGTCCCCAAGACGGTCCAACTCGCGACGTCTCTCAAGTAGTCGCAGGCGCCACGCCAGCGGCCACGTCTGCGAGTCGTGCTGATCCAGGTCGATCACATCCGCCACGTCCTCCGGCAGCGTGTCGACAGCGATCACCGTGCACCCCGAGTGCACCAGCGTCACGACGTACCCGAGCACAGCCGGCCGCAGCAGCGGGCTGAGCACCAGCACCAGGCTGTCCGCCCGAATCCGGTGCCGCCGAGCCAACGCATGCTCGTCCTGCTGACGCCCCTTCTGGCCGGCGTGCACCAGCACGTCAAGGATGCGCCGCAGGTGCGCCCGCCCACTACCGGCCCGCACACCACCAACCGTCGTACCGGTGTCGACCAACCGCACCCGGTCCCCGTGCCGCAGGTAGTGCTCAGCAATCGACGCAGCAGCCCGCACAGCCGTGTCCAGGCTGCTGGAACGCCCGTCGATCCCCTCACTGATGCCGACCTCACCACCGGTGTCCAGCAGGATGACGACCTCGGTGTCCCGGTCCGACCAGGTCGACGTCACGTGCAGCTCGCGCGTGCGCGCCGACACCGACCAGTTGATCCGCCGCAGCCGGTCACCGGTCCGGAACGGCCGCACACCCGACAGCTCGGTCCCCTCACCCGGCCGCCGAGACCTGTGCAGGCCGACCAGCCCAGCAGGACGCGGTACGGCGTCAACAGCCTCGAAGCCCTCCCGCAGCGGCAGCGTAGTGACACTCTGCGCCGCCGCATCCGGCAGCTGCACGCGGTACGCCCCCAGGTCCGACGTGGCGATCACCTGAGGCCGCTCCAGTCGCCGCAGTCCCCACCGCTCGGACCGTACGCCGACCTCCACCGACACAGTCCCGTCAGCCGCCGACTCGGCCACAGCCGCCTGCGGCGGGTCGTACCGGAACCACTGCGTCCGTGGCACCGCGGCAACGACCAGGTCGATGTCCGGGTCGACAGCGCCCGGCACCAGCACCCGGTACGTCGTCGCCTGCCCCTCGAACAGCACCTCCGCGTCCAGCTCGGTCACCACCTGCGGAACCGTCCGCGGCCGGAAGAAGCGTCCCCAGACCGCGACGAAGGCCAGCGGCAACCCGAGCACGGCCAGGTCCGGCCGCCGGGCGACGACCGCGACCACCAGCAGTCCGGCGGCCACGCAGACCACCCGGACCTGCGCGTGGGTCGGCCGCCAGGTCACTGCCGGGCGCCCACGACAGTCGGCGGCGCCGGCACCTGCGCGAGCACAGCCCGTACGACGCTCGCACCGGTCACGTCGTGCAGCCACAGCTCCGGCCGCACGGTGATCCGGTGGGCCAGTGCAGCCACGGCGACAGCCTTCACGTCCTCCGGTACGACGTAGTCGCGGCCCTGGATGACGGCGTACGACCTGGCGGTCAGCAGCAGCGCCAGCGAGCCACGCGGCGACGCACCGACGAGCACCTGCGAGTCCCGCCGGGTAGCGGCGGCCAGCTCCACGCAGTACCGGCCGACGGTGTCGTCGACGGTCACTGTCTCGACAGCACGCTGTGCGGCGAGCAGACCGGCCGCGTCGGTGACCGGCTCGACGTACTGGTCCTCCTGGCGGCGTGCCATCCGGCGCTGGAGGACCTGCCACTCCTCGTCGGCGCTGGGATAGCCGAAGCCGATCCGCAGCATGAAGCGGTCGAGCTGGGCCTCCGGCAACGGGTAGGTGCCCTCGTACTCGACCGGGTTCGCCGTGGCCAGCACGTGGAACGGCACCGGCAGCGGGAAGGTCTGGCCCTCGACGGTGACCTGGTGCTCCTGCATCGACTCCAGCAGCGCGGCCTGGGTCTTCGGGGGCGTCCGGTTGATCTCGTCGGCGAGCAGCAGGCCGGTGAAGATCGGCCCGGGCCGGAAGACGAACTCGCCGTTCTTCTGGTCGTACACGAACGCGCCGGTGACGTCGGACGGCAGCAGGTCCGGCGTGAACTGGACCCGCCGGAACTCCAGCCCGAGCGCCTGCGCGAACGACCGCGCGGCCAGCGTCTTGGCCAGGCCCGGGTAGTCCTCCAGCAGGACGTGCCCACCGGCCAGGATCCCGGCCAGCACCAGCTCCAGCGCCTCGCCCTTGCCGACCACGGCCTCGCCGACCCGCTCCAGCACCCGCCGGCTCAGCGCCGACACGTCGTCGGGGGTCAGCCCGGCTCCGGGGCCCGTACCTGGAGCTTCTACGGAGTCAGTCACAGTTCCTCACAACTTCTCGATGGTCTGGACAGCCTGCTCGAGCTCGGCGAACGACGCCGTCGCCGCCTCGGTCCCGGTGATCAGGGTCCACACCTGGTCGCCGACCAGCGCGCGGGCGCGGTCCGGCTCCAGGTGCGGGTCGATGCCGTGCCGGTTCACCAGCCGGTCGGTGGTCAGCTCCAGCAGCATCGGCCGGATCCGCCGGGTGAAGGTCATCGACCCCTCACCGACCCGCCGCTGCCGCGAGGACTCCTGCACCCAGGTGGCCAGGAACTGCGTCCGGTTGTCGTTGCTGCGGCTCCGCAGCTCGGCCCACTTCTCGTCGAACCGCGACGGCCAGGTGGTCTCGACGATCTGCGGGAACACCAGCCGCACCGCCACCGACACGAACCCGACGGCCAGCGCCAGCCCGACGAACCACATCGGCCGGGGCGCCATGCCGGCGATCCCGAAGGCCGCGATCAGCAGCAGCACGGCAACGACACAGATCAGCAGGTGCCCCAGGAGGACCCTGTTCAGCGCCCGGGCCCGATCAACCGGGCGGCGCTTGGCGGGCGGTGGGCTGGTGGGAGTCGTCTCCTCGGTGGGCCACGTGCTCATCGCGCCGCCACCGCAGCAGCCAGCTCTTCCCGCAGGTTGACCAGTGCTGCTCTTGCTTGGGTACGGGCCTCTTCGGTCGAGCCGTGGGTCGAGTAGCGCGCCTCCCGGTACAGCTGGGCCAGCCGGAGCAGCTCCGGCTCGGAGATCCCGCCCACGCCGAGCACCCGTACGGTGAACTCGGCCGGCGTCTCCGACGGCTCCCGCGCGACCCCCGCCGAAGCAGCGGCCTCCTCCAGGGCGACCCAGCACGCGATCACCGCGTCGGTCGCCGTACCGGAGTCCATCGCCGACAGACCGGACTCCACCGCCTCGGCAAGCCGGTCCACCTTCACCCGCTCCCAGTCCGTGTCGCCGTCCTCGGCCTGCGGCAGCTCCACCTTCCGCAAGATCCGGTAGACCAGCCGCAGCAGGAACAGCACGAGCAGCACCCCAGCGGCGTACACCAAGGCCATCCACAGCGCCTTGAGCCAGTCCGGGAACTCGATCGGCTTCACTTCCTTGGGCGACGGCGTCGGAGCAGCAGTCTGCTCCGGCACCGACTGGGTCACGCTGATCGTCGGCGGAGTCCGCGGAGCCGCCGTCCGCGTGCTCTCACTCAGCGGCTGCACGCTCCCGCCGGCCGACGCGAACACCACCAGCACGACGGCCGCAACCCCCAGGACGAGGGCAGCAGCCACTGCCACCACACTGCGTCGCGTCGGCTGCATCCGGGAAGAGTAGCTCTGAATCAGAACCCCGTGTCGAGCCAGGGGAGGCGCTTTCCGAGGAATGCGCGCGAAGTTGCAGCAAGTGCCCCTTCGGTCCGCTCCTCGACCAGTCCGGCCGCGCCCAGCAGCTCCAGCGAGGGCCTGCCGAGGTACACCGCGCCCAGCTCCCGTACGTCGACCAGTACGTCGGCCGGCCGGTCCGTCGGCTCACAGGTCGCCCCACCGGGCCCACCGGCCAGGTGCCACTGCCCGGCGTTCCACGGCAGGAACTCGTCGGTGACACCGAGCACCATGTCGATCTCCTCGGCGTACGTGCGGCTTGCGAGCGC
Organism: Kribbella italica; assembly: GCF_014205135.1. Lineage (NCBI taxonomy): Bacteria > Bacillati > Actinomycetota > Actinomycetes > Propionibacteriales > Kribbellaceae > Kribbella > Kribbella italica. The sequence continues at coordinate 8,146,997 of NZ_JACHMY010000001.1, read as the reverse complement.
CTTGCCGACGTCAGCCAGCCGCACCCACAGACCGTCCGCGGTGACCGGCTTCGGCGCCCGCGGGTCGACCAGCAGCGCCAGCAGCGGGTCGTCGGACGGCAACTGCTCGTACGTCGTCTCGCTGAGCAGGTCCTGGTTCAGCAGGAACTGCCAGAGCGCCGCATGCGAGGGCAGGTCGCGCGCATGGACCCGGGACACGTCGACGAAGCCCTTCGTCGTACGGCGGGTGCGGAAGGACGCGTACCCGGTCACGTCGCCGTCCACCGACGCGAGCACACAGCGCAGCGGGGAGGCGCCGCTCGTACTGGTCACGACGTTCTCGCCGCCGACGTAGTCCTCCCACCGCTCGTCGAACTGGAACATCCCGGGCCGGCCGAGCGCCTCGTCGTTGTGGATCTTGGTCGTGACCGGCCGAGCCTCGACCGGATCGGCGTACCGGATCCGGACGTTCTCGACGCCCTTCACGGGCCGCAGCGCGCGGGAAGCCTTCGGCACGGTGATGCTCTGATGGTCCGACCCTAGGCCGTAGCCGAAGCGCCCGTAGATCACCGGCTCGCTGGCAGTCAGCACGGCGACCGGCTCGACGCCGGTCTCGTGCAGCTCGGTCAACTGGGCCCGCATCAGATCCCTCAAGATCCCGCGGCGAGTGTGGGTCGGACTGACACACACCATGCTGACCCCCGCCACCGGCACCTGCCCACCCGGCACGGTCATCACCATCCCGAACGATGCCGTGTGCCCCGTCAACTCGTCGCCCTCCCGAGCCACGAAGCTCCGCGCCGGGTCCCACATCTTCTGCTCGGCCGCCAGCTGCGCATCACTCCAAGGCTCAGCAAACCCCAAGTTCAACAGCCGAACCAGCTCGCCCCACTCACCGTCGTACCGCCCGATCACGTTGGTCATGGCCCCCTGCCTACCAGAACCATCCGTCCACCGCCCCCGGGTTTCAGGGGCGGTGGACGGGGGGCCGGGACGTGTCCCCACTACGTCCCAGCCCTGCTGGTGGTCAGAGGGTGATGGTCCAGTTCGTGAGAGTGCCGGTGTCGCCTGGGCCGTTGTCTCCGATGCGGAGGGTCCAGGTGCCGACCGCGTTCTCCGTGGTGGGGACCGAGTAGGTCTTGCTCGCAGGCAGCGGGTGGCAGGTGTTGCCGCCGTACCGCTGCAGGTAGTACCAGCGGCCGGTCGGCGAGACCAGGCTGATGTTGAGGTCCTCCAGGCAGGTGTGGCTGCCCTCGACGGTCACCTTGACCGGGCTGGCCGCCCGGCCGGTCGCCGTCGAGCGGACTGCGCTTACGACGGTCTGGTAGTCGCGGATCGGGTAGTCGGTGCCGTTGCTGAACGTCCGGCCCCCACTGCTCCCGGGCTGCGTCCGCGCCGACACAGCTGCACTCGCCGGCGACTTGTTGCCCGCAGCGTCCTTCGCCTGAACGGTGAACGAGTACGCCGTGTCAGCGCTCAGCCCGCTGACCGTGGCCGAGGTGCCGGCGACAGAGGTGGCCAGTGTGCTGCCGTTGTAGACGTCGTACCCAGTGACCCCGACGTTGTCGCCGGCAGCATCCCAGGCGAGTGACACCGAGTTGCTCGTCGTACCGGTCGACCGGACATTGCCCGGCGCGGTCGGCGCCTCGGTGTCGTCCGGGTCGCCCGGTCCGCCGTCGCCGATGAGCAGCGTCAGGTTCCCCTTGGCCAGCGCCTCGTTGACGGGCTGGAAGATCGAGTTGTCGTCGTTCGACACGCAGCTGGAGTTGCCACCGGAGTGCAGCCCGACGGCCTTGTCGCCGCGCAGCCAGGCACCGCCGGAGTCGCCGCCCTGCGAGCAGCCGTCGGTGGTGGTCAGCCCGTCGATCACCACGTTGCCGTAGTCGATCGACTGGTTGACCGCACGTACCTTCCCGCACTCGAACTTCGGCGCGGTGTTGCCCGAGTGGCAGACCGTGTCCCCGACGATCGCCTCGGCCGAACCGGTGACGGTGACCGCGGGCTGGCCCCACGTGTTCACCTCCGGCGAGATGTTCCACCCGGGATCGGTCACCGCGACGACACCCATGTCACCCTCGCGGGCGTTGACGCTGCGGCTCCCACCGACGTTCGACGTCCCGAGCTTGTTCTGCTGGCTGATCGCGCCGTACGCCGCCTGGTTGGCGTCGTTGGTGCAGTGCCCGGCGGTCAGGAAGTGCTTGTTGCCCTGGGCATCGGTCGCCGGAAAGCCCACCGAGCAGTAGGTCTCGGACCCCGGCCACCACGGATCACCCGGGTGCACGTCCCCGGCCTGCTGCCGGAAGTCGGACTTGGTCTGCACGACCTGTACGCCGTCGCCGAGCCCGTTCAGCGCGCCGTACGCGCCACGCACCTTGACGACCACCTTGTTGGACACCGGATCGATGCCCCAGCTCTGCAACCCCGCGGGCCGGTCGGCCCGCACGATCTTGTCGACTGTGGCGAGCAGATCATCCAGCTGCCGCTGACTACGCGCCACCAGCTCCGGCGAACCACCTGCCTGCCGAACCCGATCAGCGGCAGCCGCGCCGGTCACCGCAACATGCAGCTTCCCGTCGTCCGCGATCCACCGTCCCGCCAGATCAGATGCCTTGGGCAACCGCTCCGACACCTGCTGCGGGCTGACGCCCTGCGGACCCACCGGCGACGGCTGAGCCGCCTTCGCCGGCCCACCGATCGCGATGAGGCCGGCCACCAGGCCCACCACCGCCGCCGAGCCGATCACCGCTGTCCTGCGTCGTTTCATGGGGTTTGCTCCTTGTTCATCCGGGAGGGGTGGCCCGACCCTAGGAGCGAACGGCAACGACGAACATCGCCCAGATCCCTTTCACACTTAACAAACTGCGGCTCAACGCTTCACAGCTGAGGGCCCCAGCGGAAGCCGTAGCGGCCGGGGCCGAAGTTGAGGGCTACGCCGTGCACCGCGGGACCGGGATCGACCGCACGGACCTGCTCGGCGTCGTCGTCGAGCTGCGAGTACTGCTCGCACCAAGCCGGCGGGTGCTCGAAGGAGATCTCCAGGACGTACTCACGCACCGGCAGCCGGAACTTGCGCTCGTAGTTGTCGGCCGGCGGGTACGGCGGGGAGTTCACCAGCTCGTGCTCGGTGATCACGGTTTCGCCCTTGCGAAGCGGGCGGTCGAACAGCAGCTCGGCGACCAGCAGGCCGTCGGCCGGGCGCGAGACGACGCGGCCGAGGTGGCAGTGCCTGAGCGGGCGGATCGCCGGCAGCGGCCGGTCGTGCTCGTCGAGGTGCATGATCACGACCCAGCGGTCCGGGCCGTCCGCCTCGGCGCGGAGTACCTGGCGTGAGTGGTACGCCAGCTCACCACCTTCCGCCCCGACGTACACGCGGTCGTGCTGGCTGATGCGGGTCAGCCGCTCGTCCCAGCGGATGTCGACCTCGCTGACCGCGTCCTCGACCGGGTCGGGCTCGGCCCAGTACGCCGCCACCTCCGACGACGGCACCGTGCTCAGCCAGCGACCACGGCGACGCGGCGGGCCGAGTGAGGACGACAGCGTGCCGGCCGGGACCTCCAGCACGGACTCCAGCAGCGCGACGGCGACCAGCGAGTCCCGTCGCTCGGGCCGCGAGCGGCCGGACTGCCAGTAGCTCAGCGTTGCGAGGCTGACCGTCACGCCCTGCGCGCGGAGCCGATCGCGAATCCGCTCCAGCCCGAGCCCCCGTGCGCGAATCGCGGCCCGCAGCACGGTCGCGAACTCGTCCGACGCCACCTCCGACCGATCCGGCACAGCGCCTCCTAGGTCTCCATCGGAGGCTAGCCCGCGGCCACCGCTGCAGGGAAGCGTCGGCCCGACCTCGACCGGAGGGTGACCGGATTAACAGTTAACAGGCGGCGGCACCACGATTCCGCGCCGTACCGCGGAAATTTCCCGCCCTTCCGGGAAAGTCTGACCCGTCAACCTCTGGACTGATGAAAACCGTTTTCATATACTCGATCCATGGCCGCCCACCGGAAGACCCCGTTGTCCTTGCTCGTAGGGCTCTCGACGACCCTCCGCGGGCCAGTCCTCGATGCCGTGATCGACGCGACCACCGTCGCGATCGTGGTCGACCAGGACGAGCTGCGCAGCCGCGGCGTCCTGACCTGGCAGGTCGTCGACGCCGGCGGCCGGCTCGACGCGGGTGAGTTCACCGTCGACGACGACTGCGGCGCCTGCCAGCTGATCGAGTCACTGCTCCCGCTCCTGGAGACGCTCGTCGCGCGCGGCCACTGGCAACACCTGGTGCTCGCGACCCCGCCCGCGATGGAGGCGCGGCCGCTCGCCAGTGCGCTCGTCGCGACGATGCCGGAGATCGAGGTCGACACCGTGACGTGCGTCGTCGACGCCGTACTGCTCGTCGAACAACTCTCCGGCGACGAGCTCCTCGACGAACGCGGCCTCGCCCTCGGCCCGCCCGACCGGCGGAACGTGGCCGAGCTGACCGCACGGCAGATCGAGTACGCCGACATCTGCGTCCTCGCGAACGCGCATCGCAGCCAGGCGCCCGAACGCCTGCAGAACCTCCTGCTCCACCTCAACCCGCGGACGACAGTCGTAGCCGCCGACCCCGCCGGCGTACCGGCCGCGCCGGTGGCTCGGACGGGCTGGTTCGATTTCGCCGCCGCCGAGGCCTGGGCCGGCGACCTCGCCGAGAGCGATCGCCTCCAACCCAGCGGCGACGGCGTCACCACCGTGCTGTGGCGCTCCACCCGCCCACTCCACCCGGCCCGCCTCAACGACGCCCTCGAAGACATCGTCAACGGCGTGGTGCGCAGCCGAGGCGTCGTCTGGCTCGCCAACCGCCCCACCCAACGAGTCCGCTGGGAATCCGCCGGCTACAGCGCCTCCCTGGGCACCCTCGGCGAGTGGTCCGACACCAACCACCTGGCCGAATGCACAGTCGTAGCCACCGGCGTAGGCCTCGACCCCGCCCGCCTCCAGTCAGTCCTCGACGCCTGCCTCCTCACCGAGTCCGAACTGGCCACCCTCGACTGGCAGTCCCTGGAAGACCCCTTCGCCGGGGTCCTCCCCTAGCCCTTCACCGTGGCGAGATGCTCGGCAGCGACGCCCTGCAGGTGGTCGATGTCCGAAGACACCGTCGCATACGTATACCCCTGCGCAAGCCGAGCCTTCGCCGACGCCCCGTCCGGGTTGTGGATGCCGGCGGCAACGCCCGCCGCGGCGGCGACCTCGGCGATGTGCCGGATCGCGGCCTCGAACTCGTCGGCCACGTCCGGATCACCGGGGAACTTGCCGCCGATCGCCAAGCACAGATCCGACGGCCCGACATAGATCCCGTCCAGCCCCGGAGTCGCGCAGATCGCCTCGACGTTCGCCAGCCCGGACGCGGTCTCGATCATCGCCAGTACGACGGTCGCCGCGTCCGACTCGGCCGGCACCGGCCCGATCCGCAGCCCGGCGCGCGTCGGCCCGTAGGAACGGATCCCACTCGGCGGGTACTTGGCCGCCCGTACGGCGTACGCCGCGTCCTCACCGCTGTCCACCAGCGGAACGATCACCCCGGCCGCCCCCGCGTCGAGCGCCCGCCCGATCGGCGTCGCGTTGTTCGCCTCCACCCGCACCAGCCCAACCGTCGCGCCGCCGGCCGCGTCGATCGCCATCAACCCGTCGAGAATCCCCCGCGTGCTCAGCAGCCCGTGCTGACCGTCCAGCACCACGTAGTCGTACCCCACCCGCGCAATCCGTTCGGTGGACGGCGGCGCGTCGAGCACCACCCAGTAGCCGACCAGTTGTTCCCGGGCACGAAGACGAGCAGCAAAGTTGGTCACCCGACTGTTCTACCCGAAACAACCCAGCCCCTACCCGATCAGCGGCAACCGCTCCACGTGCGCGCCCAGCATCTCCCGATCAGCCGCATCCAGCGGCTCCCGGCCCGTTGCCTTCAGCACGTACGTCGTGGTGTCCCACCCGATCACGTCCCACGCGTCCGGCCCGAACAGCCCGTCCAGCGTCCGCGCGGTCACCTGCAGCGCCTCCGGATCCGGCTCCGGCGCATCCGGCAGGTCGGCGATCAGGTCCAGATGATGCACCGTCGCCTCGAGAATCAGCGTCGCCACGAAATCCTTGGCCGCCAGCACATGCCCCTGCGTCGCGACCCGCTTCCCCTTCTCCACCAGCCCGAACGCCGCCGCCCGCACCGCCGCCTCGGACAGCTCCCGCCAGTGCCCGACCAGTCCGACCGAGGGCCGTTCGTACGCCGAGGCAACCACCCGTACGAACGTCGTCTCCCCGTCGGCGCCCGGCGGAAAGTCCTTCCAGTACGACACGAAGTCCCGGTCCGGCTCGTCCACCGACGGCGTCGCGAACGCCGCGAGCGCCCGCTCCGCGTCGTACAGCAGATGCACGAGCAGCGGCCCGACCGCCATCCCCGGGCACCGCGTCGGCCGCGCGAAGTCCTCGTCGGTCAGCCCTTGGACGACCTCGGTCACCCGGCCGTACGCCCGCCCCAACGTCGTAGCCGGCCACAACGGCAACGCCCCACGCTCAGGAGCCCTCATACCTCCGAGCGTAAAACCGCTACACCCCCAAACCAACCTCCGGCACAATTCCGGCCATGCCCGGTACCGAGGCCCTCCTCCACCAACTCGTCGCCGACGCCGGCCTGCCGCCGGTCACCACCGCCACTCCCCTCACCGGCCACGGCTTCGACCACGAGATCCTGCACGCCGTACTGGACGACGGCCAAGAGGTGGTCCTCCGCCACCGCGCAGGAACCCCACCGCTCGACCAACTCACCGAGTTCCTCAGAGCCCACAACATCCCAACCCCCGCCCTGCTGGCCGCAACCAACGACGCGACCCTCCACGCGTTCGCCCCCGGCGAGATGCTCCTCACCCTTATCGACCACAACCGGATGACCGACACCACCTGGCACTCAGTCGGTACGACGTTCCGCCAACTCCACGCCGTCCGCTTCCCCAAAGCCCTGACCGGCGCCTTCGGCAACGGCACCTTCGACCTGCACTTCACCGACCCGGTCCGCACCCAGCACAAGCTCCTCGACGAAGCCGCTCTCGACCTCGTCTCCGACCACCTGCCGCGGCTCCACGCAACCATCGACCAGTACGCCGACCAGCTCCGCGCAACCCCGACAGCCCTGCTCCACCGCGACGTCTACCCCGCCAACGTGATCGTCGGCCCCGACCGCACACTGCTGATCGACTGGGACTCACCCCAGGTCGGCGACCCCGGCATCGAGATCGCCGCCCTCGAGGAGCACGTCTATCTGCTCGGCGCCGAAGTCCCGCCGGCCTTCTACTCGGCGTACGGACCTCGCCCGGCGACCACCGCGCTGCACCGCCTCACCGGCGCGATCGGCTGGCTGGCCGAAGGCTGGCTCGACGACTGGATCGCCGGCGACGACCCCAACCGCAGCTCCAAGGCCAGGAGCTGGCGCGACGGCCTGCAGGCCTACCTCACGGAGCAACTGCCCACGCTCTAGACCGGCGGCACCCCGTGCCGCTTCGTGCTGAAGTGCCGGTCCTTGGTCTGCGCCGCCGCCAGCCGCGCGATCAGTTCCTCGCGCAGGTTCTCCGGCTCGACGATCGCGTCGATCACCAGGTCCGCGGCCAGCCGCAGGATGTCGATGTCGGTCTCGTACTCCTCGCGCAGCTTCGCGACGTACTCGACCCGCTCGGTCTCCTCGGCGATCTCCTGGATCTTGTTGTAGTACACGGCGTTGATCGCCGCCTCCGGCCCCATCACCGCGATCTTCGCCGTCGGCAGCGCGATGCACGCGTCCGGCGAGAACCCCGGCCCGCACATCGCGTACAGCCCTGCCCCGTAGGCCTTCCGGACGATCACCGACACCGTCGGCACGGTCGCCTCGGACACCGCGGTGATCATCTTCGCGCCGTGCCGGATGATCCCGGCCCGCTCGACCTCGGACCCGATCATGAACCCCGGCACGTCGCACAGGTACACCAGCGGCACGTTGAACGCGTCGCACAGCCAGATGAACCGGGCCGCCTTGTCGGCGGAGTCGACGAACAGCACGCCACCCTTGACCGCCGGCTGGTTCGCGACGATCCCGACCACCTGCCCGGCGAGCAGCCCGAACCCGGTCACGAGCTCCGGCGCGTACGCCGGCTTGAGCTCGAAGAACGTGTCGGCGTCGAGCAGCGCGTCGATCACGTCGTGAATGTCGAACCCGACCGACTCCTCGGCCGGCACCAGGTCGCGGGTGAAGTCGCGGCCCGGCGCCGAGGCGTCGTACGACGGCGGCCGGACCTGCCACGAACCGGGCAGGTAGGAAAAGTACTGCTTGGCCAGCTCGATCGCCTCGGCGTCGTCGCTCGCGAGCAGATCGCCGCAGCCGGAGACCGACGTGTGCATCCGGGCGCCGCCCATCTCCTCGAGCGTCACCTTCTCGCCGACGACCATCTCGGCCATCCGCGGTGAGCCGAGGTACATCGAGGCGTTGCCGTCGACCATGATCACCAGGTCGCAGAACGCCGGGATGTACGCGCCACCGGCCGCCGACGGCCCGAACAGGCAGCAGATCTGCGGCACCTTGCCGGACAGCGCGACCTGGTTGTGGAAGATCCGGCCCGCGCCGCGCCGGCCCGGGAACAGGTCGACCTGGTCGGTGATCCGGGCCCCCGCGGAGTCGATCAGCCAGAAGATCGGCAGCTCGTCGCGCAGCGCGACCTCGGTGATCCGGACGATCTTCTCGACCGTGCGCGCACCCCACGACCCGGCCTTCACAGTCGGGTCGTTCGCGACCAGCAGCGCCGGCCGGCCGTCGACGAGCGCCCGCCCGGTGACCACGCCGTCCGCGGGCAGGCCCGGGTTGAGCGCGTTCGCCAGCTGCGCGTCCTCGACGAAGCTGCCCTCGTCGACGAGCAGCGCGATCCGGTCGCGCACGTACAGCTTGTTCTGACTCGCCAGCTTGGCGGCAGCCTTCTCGGGCGGAGCCAGCGTCGCCTCACGCGCGACCTTGACCTCGGTCCAGTGATCCCTGCTCATGCGGTCATCCTGTCACTCGACCGGGAGACCAAGGCCGCGGGCGATCAGCATCCGCTGCACCTCCGACGTGCCCTCGCCGATCTCCAGGATCTTGGCGTCGCGGTAGAACCGCGTCACCGGGTACTCCTCCATGAAGCCGTACCCACCGAACACCTGCGTCGCGATCCGCGTCGCGGTCACCGCCGCCTCGCTCGAGTACAGCTTCGCGACCGCCGCCGCCTGCTTGAACTCCTGGTACGGCGCTCCGGCGTCCTTGAGCGCAGCCGCGCGATAAACGAGCAGCTCCGCCGCGTCCGCCATCACCTTCAGGTCGGAGATCTGGAACGCCACGCCCTGCTTCTGCCCGATCGGTACGCCGAACGTCTTGCGCTCCCCGGCGTACTGGACCGACATCTCCAGGCAGGCCTTGATGCAGCCCAGCGCGACCGCGCCGATCGCGACCCGGCCGTCGTCCAGCGTCGCCAGGAACTGCGCGAACCCGCGCCCGCGCTCGCCGAGCAGGTTCTCCCGCGGCACCCGGCAGCCCGCGAACGACAGCGGGTGGGTGTCGGAGGCGTGCCAGCCGAGCTTGTCGTACTGCGCCTCGGCGACGAACCCCGGCGTACCGGTCGGGACGATGAGCGTGGAGATCTCCGGCCGCCCGTCGGGACGGTCGCCGGTCCGCGCGGTGACCGTGACCAGCGACGTGATCGCCGAGCCGGAGTTGGTGATGAACTGCTTCGACCCGTCGATCACCCACTCGTCGCCGTCCAGCACCGCGCGGGTCTTGGTCGCGCCGGCGTCCGAGCCCGACTCCGGCTCGGTCAGCCCGAACCCGGCCAGCGTGCGCCCGGCGACCAGGTCCGGCAGCCAGGTCTGCTTCTGCTCGTCGGTGCCGTAGGTCAGGATCGGGTTGATCCCGAGCCCGACCGCGGCCTCGAGCGTGATGCCCATCGACTGGTCGGCGCGGGAGATCTCCTCGATCGCCACGCACAGGCTGGTGAAATCGCCGCCGGCGCCGCCGTACTGCTCCGGCGCGGTCAGCCCGAACAGGCCGAGCTGGCCCATCTTCTGCACGGTCTCGACCGGGAAGTGGTGCTTGCGGTCCCACTCGGCGGCGTACGGCGTGATCTCGGCCTGCGCGAAGTCGCGCACGCTGGCGCGGAACTCGCGGTGCTCCTCGGACAACTCGAACGACATCTCTGCTCCCGACTGCTGGTTGACGCTTACGTAAACGTAAAGCACGATGCCGTAGGTGCACAATATTCCGGTGAGTGCCGAGTCAGGGTCCTGGACGATCACCGAGCTGGCGTCGGAGTACGACGTCACGCTGCGCACGATCCGTTTCTACGAGGACCGTGGGCTACTCACCCCCGAACGCCGCGGCACGGCCCGCGTCTACCACCCCCGCGACCGCGTCCGGCTGGCCCTCATCCTGCGCGGCAAGCGCCTCGGCTTCTCGCTCGACGAGATCGCCACCATCGTCGACATGTACGACGCCGAGCCTGGCGAGGAGGGCCAGCTCGTCTACCTCCTGCAGCAGATCGCCATCCGCCGGGCCGACCTCGAGCAACGCCGCCGCGACCTCGACCAGACCCTGGACGACCTCTCCGAGGTAGCCCGCCGCTGCCAGGCCGACCTCGACAAGCTCCGCAGCGCCTGATCAGGTCTGCAGATACATCCCCGGCACGATGCGTGACTCCGCCGCACGCTCGACCAGCAGAGTCACCCGATCGCCGGCGTACTCGCTGACGAACTCAACCGCGAGCACTCGTACCGGCCTGTCGTTGTAGGTGAGCAGGGTCGCCTGCGGAGTGAGGACCCCACCGAACAGCCGCCCCGACACCAGCACGCCATCCCGGGCCGCGATGTCGAACACAGCCTCGACCAGGAACACCACCGGGCCGTCCTTCGCGTCCTCGGGCGACCAACCCGGCGGATACTTTCGCGGGAACCCAGGCTCCTTCGCGGGCTCGTGCTCCAGACCGGTCAGCTCGTAGTTTCCGCACCGACGGCAGGCGAACCCGTCGCCGAACATCAGCCCGTCTTCACCGCCGTACATGTCCTCCAAGCACTCATGCGCCAGTTCGTCCCCGCAGCACGGGTCGCTCCCACCGTGGGCGTAGCACGCGACCGCATCACGCTCCGGACACGAATACGCGTAGTCGCAGCAGTACTTCACACCCCGACGCTATCCAGGCAACGGGGCACTCAGATGGCGACTTCGACGCCGTGCTTGGCGAAGAACTCCGGGTCGGGCTTGGCGACGCCGAGGTCGTAGGAGTAGCAGCTCACGTCGAACAGGTCGTCGTACCCGAGCACCGTCCGCATGTGAGCACCCCGGTAGCACTCCTGATTCGTCGCCAGGTGAACGCCGTAGTCGCCGCGCCCGGCGAGCATCGGCAGCTCGTCGATCCACGTCCGGTGCAGGAACTCGCGGGCGCGCTCCCCGACGTACGGCTCCATCGCCGCGTACCACCCTCCGGGCAGGTCCTGCAGGACGCCGTCGGCGTCCAGCAGCACGTGGCGGATCTCGGGCTCAGATCGCATCCTCATAGGTCCTCAAGGTCTGGACGAAGAGCCGGCGCTGGTCGTCGGTGAGGGGCTCGAGGGCCTGGCGCCAGGCGTGGGCGCTGCGGGCGAGCCAGTTGTCGATGGCGGCGCGGTGGGTGTCGGCGAGGGTGACGATCGCGCGGCGGCGGTCGTCGGGGTGTTCGCGGCGTTCGAGGATGCCCTGGCGGGTCAGGTCGCCGACCATCAGGCTGACCGTCGCCGGTGTGACCTCCAGGCGTTCGGCCAGGTCGTTGACGCCCAGCGGGCCGTCGAACAGCAGGTACGCGAACAGCGACAGGTGCCGTGGCGCCAGATTCATCCCCGCGAGCTCGTCGGGGATCTTCATCCGCTTCGCCCGGCCGACCAGCCGCGGCATCAGCAGCAACAACGTCCGAATACTCTCGTCGACGCTTGACATACCTTTGTCCTCAAAACTATTTTGCTTGCAAAGCTAACACTCCTGCCACCGTGAGGGTATCTCCGTGAGCGACTTCAACCGCCCGGTCATCGATGAGTTCCGCGCCAACCGAGGGCGAGTGGGCGGCCCGTTCGAGGGCGCGCCGCTGATCCTGCTGACCACCACCGGCGCCCGCTCGGGGCGGCCGCACACCACTCCTGCCGTGTACGCCGCTGACGCCGGCCGCCTGATCGTGTTCGCCACCAACGCCGGCAGCCCGTCCGCGCCCGCCTGGCTGCACAACCTGCGCGCCCACCCGACCGTCACCGTCGAACTCGGCACCGCCCGCTGCGAAGCCACCGCCACCGAACTCACCGGCTCCGAACGCGACCGCCTGTACGCCGAGCAGGCGCGCCGCAACCCCGCGTTCCAGGCCTATCAGGACGGCACGTCGCGCCGCATCCAGGTCGTCGCCCTCGTCCCGACCCGCCTGGACGCCGCGGCCCTCCAACTCCGCGAGATCCACAACGGCCTCCGCCGGCAACTCGCGACCCTCCGCGCCGCCGTCGACGGCGGCCTCGAACTACCGGAGAACCTCGACGACCTCCAGCGCAACTGCCTCACCTTCTGCAGCGCCCTGCACGCCCACCACACCCACGAGAACGGCGTCTTCCCCACCCTCGCCGCCGACTTCCCGCACCTCGAGCCCGCGATCGACCAGCTCCGCGCGGACCACGAGGCCGTCGCGGCCCTCAACACCGCCTTGATCGCCACCGCCCAGAACCTCGGCGCGGCCCCCACCGAAACCCTCCGCGCCCAGCTCCACACCCTGACCGAGGCCCTCGAGTCCCACTACCTCCGCGAGGAGATCGAACTCGCCTATCGCCCGGACGCGCCGATGCCGGTCTCGTCCAGCGCGTAGACCACGGCCGCGCGACCTCAGGTCAACCGACGACGCCAGCTGATGGGACCCACTGAGATCCGCTGAGCCGAAGAACCGTCCCACTCCACCGGCAGATCCTGCGCGAGCAACGCAGCCCGGATCCGCTCACCCACCGCCTGGTCCTGCTCAGCGACCCGCCCCTGCTCCGGGTCGAGCGTCCCGTACGCCAGATAGAGCTGCGCCGGCTCCTCAGCCAACCGCTCCGCATCCTGCTGGTGAAAGAACACGTACCCACTCGACGGCCGATCCGCCGGCCGCTCGTCGTCGATCTCCGACACACCGCAGTTCTGGCAACATGTGAAGTTCATCCGGGCCACCACACCGTTCGCCTCCAGCTCAGCAAACGCCGCCGCCACCCGATCGGCATCCGTGTACGCCGGCCACGAACCCTGCTCAGCAAGCCGAGCCTGCCACACGTCCTCCACCAGCAGCGTCAACTGCTCGTCGTCCAGCGGCACCTCGTCGTCATCCCGAAAGTCGCGCGCATACTCCAGCACGTCGGCCCGACTCAAGAACCCCGGCCGAACCCAAAGCTCGACCTGCTCCCGCAGATCAGCAACCTGCTGAGCAGCATCAGAAGGTGCCTCAGCCGGCGGCGGTACGGCGACCGGCGCCGGTTCCGGTTCCGCAGCGGCGGCTGCTCGCTGGTCGTCCGTGGCGTTCGGGCGGCGCTTGAACTTGTCGAAGATCCCCACGGGCAAACAGTAGGCCCTCGGTCAGACAGTCAGCGCTGCAGTCCGGAGCGCCTCGTCGTACCGGTGAAGAGCCAAAGCGGCCAGGCGCGGGTCGGCGCCGAGCGGCTGGGTGGCGACGGCACCCGCCTGTGCGGCAAGACCGGCGACCCGGTCAGCAAAGAAGCCAGGCGCGAGCAGGTAAGTGGCAACAGCAACCCGCCCGGACGTCCGAGCCAGTACGGCGCCCAACCGCTCCCCGGCGCCCGAGACACAGCCGACCTCAACCGGTCGATCGACCACCGCCGCCAACTCCGCAGCAACCCTGGAGCAGGCAAGCAGAGCCCGATGGTCGGAGGATCCCGCCGCCGCCAACACGACGCTGTCGACCCCACGAAGCCGATCGGCGAAGCGGCGTCGCCCGTCGCCCAGTGCGTCGGCGACGCTGCCGGTCGTACGGTCGCCGCCACCAGCCAGACCCTCGATCAGCCGGTCGGCGAGGATTTGGGCGAGGACTGGGTGCGGTCCCAGCGGACCCGCCGCGCTGACCTGGTGCGGACGGCGGTGGGCTTCGGCCTGCACGTCGGTGCTGACGTGGTAGCCGGAGCTGAGAAGCAGCGGGACGATCACCGTCTGGTTGCTGTCGGCAACCACCCGGTCGACCAGCGACGGGAGCGCCGGCCTGTCGACGTCGACGAAGCCGAGGGAGACCGGAAGCCCCGGGCGCTGGCGCGCGATCTCGCGGGTCAGCGCATGGATCACCCGGATGCCGCGCGGGTCCGCGGTGCCGTGTGCGGCGGCGATGAGGTCGGTCATCGGCAGCCTCCGAGGGTCGGTACTTGGGGCCTAGGGTCGGCGCCGAAGCGGTTCAGAGCAGGCGACAACGAGCAGCCACGAACCGACTGGCCAGTGCCATGCGGCCCGATCACGTCGGGACCGCCGCAGGTTCCACTGCCAACCGATAACCACGTCGTACAACAGTCCGGACGAGCTCAGGCCGGCCCACAGCCGTGCGCAAACGGTTGACGGTGACCTCCACCGCATGGACGTCCTCGGCGCCGGGGAGGACGGCGAGCAGCTCCGGGCGGGAGACGACATCTCCGCCCGCGTCGACCAAGGCGGAGAGGACCGCCCGGGGACCAGGGCCGAGCGGGAGGACCACGCCGTCCAGTACGGCGGCCCCGCCTCGGATGACGAGTTGGCCGAAGGTGGTTTCGATGGAGCGGGCGTTGTCGTCGGTGAGGCGGTCGGTGACGCTGCGGATCAGCGCGCCCAGGCGGTACCGGTCGGGGACCAGCGGATCGAGGCCCAGGGCAACGAACGGCCCCGCGGTGACCGGGCCGACGCAGGCGTTGAGGACTCGACCGGTACGGAGTACGGCAACCAGAGCGTCGTACTGGGCATGCAGCGCGGCCGCATCCAGCAAGGCCTGAGCGGCCGGCGCCGAGGTGTGGACCACGGCGTCGACCGCTCCGCCGATGATCTGGCCGAGGACTCGCTCGACGACCGCCGGGTCCGGCGCCGGGCCCCAGCGGTACACCTCCAGCCCGCGCACCGACGCGCCGGCCTGCCGCAAGGTGTCCTGCAGGCCGGGGTCCGACAGACCGTGCAGCTGTACGACGATCTTGCGGCCGACGACCCCCTGGTCGCGCAGCCACTCGACGACCTCGGCGGTGGTCTCCGAGCGGGCCGACCAGTGTTCGACCAACCCAGCGGCCCGGATCGCCCCACGCGCCTTCGGCCCGCGCGCCAGCAGCCGCGACTGTTCCAGCGTGCCGAGCAGGTCCGCCGCCAGCCCGGCGGTGTCGGCCGCCTCGACCCACCCTCGGAAGCCGACCGCGGTGGTCACCACCACGTCGTCGGGCGGGTTCGCGATCACCCGCCGGGTCGCCTCGATCAGGGCGTGGTCGTCCGGCGCGGGCACGATCTGCAGCGTCGGCGCGTGCAGGACCTTCGCACCGCGCCGCTCGAACGACGCGATCAGGTCGTCGGCCCGCCGGTGCGCCGTGACCGCGATCGTGCAGCCACTGAGCGGCCCCGGCTTAGCCTTCACCGAGACCACCACGGACAGCATCCCCCAGCAAAGCCGGCTGAGGCTCACCGGGCACTCCCACCCCAGCCGCCCCCAAGCCCACCAGCACCTGCCCGTCCACGACCTCCACCGCGTACGCCGCAACAGCGACCGCCGGATCGTCCAGACACACCCCGGTCCGCAGATCGAAGACCTGCTTGAACATCGGCGACGCGACCGTCGGCACCTCGCCCCGGCTCCCGACGATCCCCCGCGACAGCACGTTCGCCCCGCTGAACGGGTCGGTGTTGGCCAGCGCGTACACGTCGCCGGCGTAGGTCCGGAACAGCGCGACCTGCCGGTCGCCGACCAGGGCGGCGACGCCGCGCTCGGGCAGCAGGTCCTCGTAGGCGCACACCGCCACGGCGGCGGTGGTCGTCGGAACGGTCATCGGCGTACCTCCAATCGCGGGCCGGCCAGCAGCACCGGCTCGAGTTCTCCCCGTTCGGACGGCGTCGCCGGCCGGGGCTGACTGCGTTCCACCACGTACCGCAGATCGGCGTCCGGCTGGTCCGGCGCGTTCACGAACGACACGAACCGCGCCAGCTTCGCCGGGTCGTCCAGCGTCGCCCGCCACTCGTCGACGTACGAGTCCACGTGCGCGTCCATCGCCGCGTCGAGATCGGCACCGATCCCCAGGCTGTCGTTCAGTACGACGTCGCACACGTGCTCCAGCCCGCCGTCGATCTCGTTGATCCAGACGGCCGTGCGCTGCAACCGGTCGCCGGTGCGGATGTAGTACATCAGGAACCGGTCGATGGCCCGCAGCAACTGGTCGTCGGTCAGGTCGGACGCGAGCAGCTGCGCGTGCCGCGGCGTCATCCCGCCGTTGCCGCCGACGTACAGGTTCCAGCCGGACTCGGTCGCGATCACCCCGACGTCCTTGCCGCGGGCCTCCGCGCACTCGCGCGCGCACCCGGAGACGCCGAGCTTGAGCTTGTGCGGCGACCGCAGCCCGCGGTACCGCAGCTCCAGCGCGATCGCCATCCCGACCGAGTCCTGTACGCCGTACCGGCACCACGTCGAGCCCACGCACGACTTCACGGTCCGCAACGCCTTGCCGTACGCGTGCCCGGACTCGAACCCGGCGTCCACGAGCCGCGCCCAGATCGCCGGCAGCTGCTCGATCCGCGCGCCGAACAGGTCGACCCGCTGCCCGCCGGTGATCTTCGTGTACAGCCCGAAGTCGCGTGCGACCTCGCCGATCGCGATCAGTCCCTCCGGCGTCACCTCGCCGCCGGGGATCCGCGGGACGACCGAGTACGTGCCGTCCTTCTGGATGTTGGCCATCACGTGGTCGTTGGTGTCCTGCAGCGTCGCGCGTTCGCCCTCGAGCACGTGCCCGCCCGGATCGAGGCTGGCCAGGATCGACGCGACCACCGGCTTGCAGATGTCGCAGCCGCGCCCGGTTCCGTGCCGTTCGACGATCTCGCTGAACGTCCGCAGCCCGGTCACCCGGACGACGTCGAACAGCTCGGCCCGCGACAGCGCGAAGTGCTCGCAGAGCGCCTTGCTGACCTCGACACCGGCCGCGGCCAGCTCGGTGTTCAGCAGGTTCTTCACGATCGGCAGGCACGAGCCACAGCTGGTCCCCGCGCGAGTGCGAGAGCACAGCGACTTCAGATCACCGCACCCCTCGTCCCGGACGGCGCACCGAATGGTGCCTGCAGCAACGTTGTTGCACGAGCAGACCGGCGCGTCGTCCGGCAGCTCCAGCTTGACCGGCTGCGCGCCCTCGGGCAGCAGGTACGACGCCGGGTCGCCCCCGAGTTCGCGGCCGACCATCGGACGCAGTGCCGCGTACGCCGACGCGTCGCCGACCAGGATCCCGCCGAGCAGCGTCCGCGCGTCGTCGGACAGCACGAGCTTCTTGTACACGCCCGCGACCGGGTCGGCGTACACGATGTCGAGCGCGCCCTCGGTCGCCCCGAACGCGTCTCCGAAGCTCGCCACGTCGACGCCGAGCAGCTTCAACTTGGTCGACGAGTCCGCACCTGGGAAGGTCGCCGCACCACCGAGCAACCGGTCGGCGACGATCTCGGCCATCGCGTAGCCCGGCGCGACCAGACCCCAGACGCGCCCCTCGATGCAGGCCACCTCGCCGATCGCCCAGACCCCCGGCACCGACGTACGGCACGAGTCGTCGACCACCACACCACCACGCTCACCAACAGCCAGCCCCGCTGCCCGAGCCAGCTCGTCCCGCGGCCGTACGCCGGTCGCAAACACCACCACATCAGCCGGCAGATCAGGGCCCTCGGCAACAGCCATCGCCCGCGCCGACCCCTGCGAGGTGAGCTTGACCCGCGTCGTCTGCGTCGACGTACGGACCCCGACATCAAGCCCGCGAATCAGCCGAGCCAGCGCACTACCGCCACCCTCGTCCACCTGCAAAGGCATCAACCGCGGCGCAAACTCCACCACTTCGGTGACAGCACCAAGCGCTCGCAAGGCGCCCGCTGCTTCGAGCCCGAGCAAACCACCGCCGACCACGACCCCGTGGACCGGCCGAGTCTCGCGGGCCGCCTGGCCACCAAGTCCCAGCCGGAGCGGCGTCTCTCCCCGCGGTTCACGCTCCGTCCGCAGGCGCTCCACGTACGTCCGCAGCGCGGCGACATCGTCGATCGTCCGATACACGAAGCACCCTTGCGCATCACTGTTCTTCACCGGCGGCACAAACGCGCTCGACCCCGTCGCCAGCACCAGCTCGTCGTACGCGATCACCTCGTCCCGCGTCGTCCGGACCGTCTTTCCCCCGACATCCAGCGACGCAACCACCACGCCCTTGCGCAGGGTGACCGCCGGATCGTCCCAGAGCTCGGGCTCGCCGAGACTGAGGTCGTGCGGGTCGCGGCCGGAGAAGTAGCTGGTCAGCGCGACCCGGTCGTACGGCAGCCGCGGCTCCTCGGCGAGCACCGTGACCCGCCACTCGACGCTCGTGTCGCGCGAGCGCAGCGCCTCGACCAGCCGGTGCGCGACCATGCCGCCGCCGACGACCACCAGGTGTTTCGCCTTGCCGAGCTCTGTCATCGTTGCCCTCCTGGTCGGGACGGGATCGGCCTCACCACGCCGAAGCCGCTCGAGAAGCTCACCCACCGAACCGGTGCAACTGCCGCACCCGGTGGTCGCTCTGGTCCGTGCCGCGATGCCGTCGACACTGTCGGCACCGGCCTTCCACGCCGCCTCGATCACGGCCCGCGTCACCCCGTTGCACCGGCAGACGGGCTTCGCCTGCCGCGGCGCCTCTGTTGCCTCCAGCAACATCTCCGGCACGACCGCCGTACGCCGGTCCGCCAGCAGGACCAACTCGGCCGCGACCTCCGGCGCGTTCACCGCCACGGCAGCCCGTACGACGCCGTCGACCAGCACGGCTCGCACATACCGCTCACCATCAGCCAGCCGTACGACGTGCCCGTCGGCCTCGCGATCGCCGAGGACCATCACATCCAGCCCACCGGCCGTCAGCCGCAGCACCTCCGGCGCCAACTCGCGCACCGGCCGCTCGTTCAGCACGTCAGCCAGCACCTCGGCCTGATCCCACGCCGCACCGACCGTCCCGCTCACCACACCGTCGACCTCGGCGCAGTCCCCGATCGCATGCACCCGGGGATCCGCCGTCGTCAGCGACGCGTCGACAACGATCCCGCCCGCCACCGCAAGCCCAGCCGCCTCGGCCAACTCGACCCGCGGCCGAACCCCACAGGCACTCACCAACAGGTCACCGAAAACCGTCTGCCCGCTCGCGAGCTCCAGAGCCCGGAACCGCCCGTCTTGCGTCTCAGTCACCTGCACTCGGGCCTGCAGGATCGCCTCGATCCCCAGCCGCCGAACCATCCGCGTGATCTGCCGCCCGGCCGTCGCCCGCACCCGCTTGTCGAGCAACGTCTCTCCGTCGTGCACCAGCGTCACCGCCAGCCCCCGCTCCCGCAGGGCACACGCCGTCTCGACGCCCAGCACTCCACCACCCAGCACGACGACCCGCCGAGCCCCCACCGCGGCCTCGACCAACCGCCGAGCATCACCCACCGTCCGCAACGTGTTCCCACCGACGGGCGCGGCCCCGGTCGCGAACACCAGGTGGTCGTAGGCGTGCTCGACCCCAACGCTGTCCACGACAACCCGACGACCACGGTCGACGCTCACGGCAGCCCGAAACTCTCCCTCCACCAGAGGTTCCGAAGCCCGCCCAGCGACGTACTCCGTCAACCGATGCCGCTGGTAGTACGGCTCGTCGCCCAGCACCGTGACCTCGTGTGACCCCAGCAGCTCCGCCAGCCGGGTCGCGGCCATCCCCGCGCCGACGATCACGACCTTCATGCCGGCACCTCGGCCCGTCCGACAGCCGTCGCCTCGACCGCGCACGCCTTGAACTCCGGCATCTTCGAGACCGGGTCGAGCGCGTCGTTCGTCAGCTCGTTGACACCAAGGAAGTGGAACGGAACGAAGATCGTGTCCGGCCGCACGTCGAGCGTCACCCGCGCCGGGCACACCAGAGAGCCACGCGCAGTGCGGAGCCGGATCAGCCCACCGTCGGCAACCCCGAGCGAAGCCGCCACCCGCGGATGGATCTCCGCGAACACCTCCGGCTCCGCCTCGAGCAACTCCGGCACCCGCCGCGTCTGCGCACCACTCTGGTAGTGCTCGAGCAACCGCCCGGTCACCAGGTACAGCGGCGCGTCCGCCCGCAGATCATCAGCAACCGCCTGATGCTCGACGGCAACGATCCGAGCCAGACCAGAAGGCGTACCGAAAGAATCGGCGAACAACCGCGGCGTCCCCGGATGACCGGAAGCCGGCACCGGCCAGTACAACACCTCCCCGGCATCCAGCCGCTCCCACGAGATCCCCGAGTAGTCCGCCACCCCACCAGCACTCGCCCGCCGCAGCTCCTCGAACACCTCCTCAGGCGACACAGGGAACGAAGCCGAGCACCCCAACCGCGCAGCCAGCCCAGCGAACACCGCCAGATCACTCCGCGCAGTACCAGGCGGCGCCACCGCAGCACGCCGCCGCAGTACCCGGCCCTCCAGCGACGTCATCGTGCCGTCCTCCTCGGCCCACTGCGTCACCGGGAACACCACGTCCGCCAGCAGCGCCGTCTCGGACGGTACGACGTCCGCAACCACCAGCAGATCCAGCGAAGCCAGCCGCTCCCGCACCGACGCCAGCCGTGGAGCGGACACCAGCAGGTTGCTCCCATGCACCAGCAGCGCCCGCGGCCCACCATCCGTCCCCAGTGCGTTGACCAGCTCAACAGCACTCTTGCCAGGCCCCGGCAACGACGAGGGGTCAACACCCCACACTCCAGCCACGTGGGCCCGAGCAGCAGGATCAGCAATGCTCCGGTACCCCGGCAGCTGGTCCGCCTTCTGCCCGTGCTCCCGCCCACCCTGCCCGTTGCCCTGCCCGGTGATGGACCCGTAGCCACTACCAACCCGTCCAGGCAGCCCTAGCGCCAGTGCCAGGTTGATGCAGGCCGTGACCGTGTCCGTCCCCTTGCTGTGCTGCTCGGCCCCGCGCCCAGTCAGCACGAAAGCCCCAGCACCCCCATGCACCGGCGCAGCAGCCGCCAGCACCCGCGCAGCCTGCCGGATCAGTCCAGCCGGTACGCCGGTCACCCGCTCAGCCCGCTCGGGCCACCACGCCGCCGTCGACCGGTACAGCGCCTCCGCCCCTGAGGTCCGAGCAGCCAGGTAAGACGTGTCCGCCAGCCCCTCCTGCAACACCACATGAGTCAGCGCCAGCACCAGCGCCAAGTCGCTCCCCGGCGTCGCCTGCAGGTGGAGCCCGAGCTGCGCAGTGGCCGAACGACGCGGGTCGACGACCAGAAGCCCACCCGCGTCGCGCGCTGCCGCCAGATGCGCGACGGCCGGCGGCATCGTGTCGGCCAGATTGCTCCCCACCAGCAGGATCGCCCCGGCACCCCCGAGGTCCGTCAACGGAAACGGCAGCCCCCGATCGACCCCGAGCGAGCGGTTGACCGCCGCGGCCGCCGACGACATGCAGAACCGCCCGTTGTAGTCCACGTTCGCCGTCCGCAAGGCCACCCGGGCGAACTTGCCCAGCGCGTAGGCCTTCTCGTTGGTCAGCCCACCACCGCCGAACACGGCCACGGAGTCGTCGCCGTACGACGCCTGCAACGCCTTGATCCGCTCGGCGACCACGTCGAGTGCGTGGTCCCAGGTCGTCTCCACCAGCACGCCGTCCGCGTCCCGCACCAGCGGAGCCGTCAACCGGTCCGGCGCAGTCAGCACCGCCGCCGACGTCCAGCCCTTCCGGCACAGCCCGCCGCGGTTGGTCGGGAACTCCCGCGGCGTCACCGTCACCGTCACCGGCGTCGGCGTCAGCGTCGGTGTCAAAGTCATCGCGCACTGCAGCGCGCAGTACGGGCAGTGGGTGGCCGTCACACGCGCACCCCGCTGAGTGGGCCACTCCTGCGCAGGTAGCAGAAGTACGTGACGACCAGGCAGACGACGTAGAACCCGCAGAAGCAGTACAGCGCCGGCACCAGCGATCCGTACGCGCCGCTCGACATCGCGAAGCCTCGCGGTACCAGGAACCCGCCGTACGCGCCGATCGCCGAGGCGATCCCGATGCACGCCGCCGCCTCGCGCCGGGCCCGGACCAGGTCGACGCCGCCGTCCAGGTCGCGGGTCGTCGAGCGGAACACCGCCGGAATCATCCGGTACGTCGAACCGTTGCCCGCGCCGCTGGCCACGAACAGCACCAGGAAGCTGATCAGGAACCCGGCGAAGCTGCCCGCGTTCAGCGAGACGATCGCGGACAGGATGCCGACGCCCATCACCACGAACGCGCAGACCGTCACCCAGGCACCGCCGACCAGGTCGGCGAGCTTGCCGCCGAACGGCCGTGACACCGAGCCGACCAGCGCGCCGAGGAACGCGAGCTGCACCCCGGCGATGTCCGGGAAGGTGGTCTTGATCAGCAGCGGGAAGGCCGCCGAGAACCCGATGAACGAGCCGAACGTCCCGATGTAGAGGAACGAGATCACCCAGGTGTGCGGCCGCTTCGCCGCGGTGATCGAGGCCCGGAACGACGAGGTCGCGGCGGACAGGTTGTCCATCGTCTTCCAGGCCAGCACCGCGGCCAGCCCGATCAGCGGCAGCCAGATCAGCCCGGCCCGCTCCAGCGAGAGCCCGGCGCCGATCACGATCACCGCCGGTACGACGAGCTGCACGACCGCGACTCCGAGGTTGCCGCCGGCGGCGTTCAGACCGAGCGCGAACCCCTTGTCCCGCTCGGGGAAGAAGAAGGAGATGTTGGTCATCGAGCTGGCGAAGTTGCCGCCACCGGCACCCGCGGTCGCCGCGACCAGCGCCAGCACCCAGAACGGCGTGTCCGGCCGGCTCACGAAGTACGCCAGGCCGCAGGTCGGGATCAGCAGCAGGAGCGCGGACACGATCGTCCAGTTCCGGCCGCCGAACTTCGGGACGGCGAACGTGTACGGCAGGCGCAGCGTCGCTCCGACCAGGCTCGGCAGCGCGACCAGCCAGAACATCTGGTCGGTGCTGTAGCCGAACCCGGCGGCCGGCAGCGACACCACGACGATGCTCCACAGCTGCCAGACCGAGAAGCCCAGGAACTCGGCGAAGATCGACGGCCACAGGTTGCGCCGGGCCACCCGGCGTCCCTTCCCGGCCCAGAACGCGGCGTCCTCGGGGTCCCAGACGTCGATCCAGCGCCCGCGCCGCGGCGCCTCGACGGTACCGACCGCGCCGGCGCGTTCGCGCAGGGTGACCGTGTCCGGTCGTGCCTCGAGCGTCATCGTTCGTCTCCGATCATCCGACCTCACTGATTAGGCCAGGACGCTATGACCGGGGTGTTTCCGAGCGGTCATCTCGTTGTTACGCCGCCGAAACGGCCTCCGCACACTGCCCGGCGGGTGGTGAGAGATGTCAGCCCCACCGCTGGGTACTGTGCCGGTCAGACAGCTGGCGGCAGACCGATGAGGGGAACCACGGTGAACCAGCAGGACAGCACCGACCACCACGCCGAGCACGCGGCGCCGCGCAAGAGCGGGCGGTGGATCTGGCGGGCGGCGATCGCCGCCGTCCTGGTGGCCTGGCTGCTGGTCGGGTCGCTCGGTGGACCCACGGTCGGCCGGCTCAGCGAGGTGCAGGAGAACGACAACGCGAACTTCCTGCCCAAGCAGGCCGAGTCGACGCTGGTCGCCGACCAGTCCGCCAAGTTCGTCGACTCCACCGCGCTGCCGTACTTCGTGCTGATCGAGCGCGACAGCGGGATCACACCGGAGGACCTGGCCAGGACCAACGCTTTCCTGGCCGAGATCCCGAAGGTTGACCTCGGCAACGGCAAGACGATCGGCGAGTACCTGGCCGCGCCGGTGAAGACGGTGATCCCGTCCGAGGACAAGCAGGCGCTGCTGGTCACCGTCGAGCTGGACGGCGACCGTGCCGACGAGGTCGTCAAGGAAGGCGAGACCGTGCTGTTCGCGGTTGCCGACAAGCTGCGGGGTGAGATCAAGGAGTCGCTGACGCCGACCGGGCTGCAGGTCTACGTGACCGGGCCGGGCGGGGTGTTCGCCGACTTCGTGGTGGCCTTCGGCGGGATCGACGGGATCCTGCTCGGTGTCGCGCTGGTGGTCGTCTTCGTCATCCTGCTGATCGTCTACCGCAGTCCGGTGCTGCCGATCGCCGTCCTGCTGACCGCCGTCTTCGGGCTCGCGCTGGCCGCGCTGGTCGTCTACCCGCTGGCCGAGGCCGACGTGATCGAGCTGAACGGCCAGAGCCAGGGCATCCTGTTCATCCTCGTCGTCGGTGCCGCGACCGACTACTCGCTGCTGCTGGTCTCCCGGTACAAGGAGGAGCTGCACGACTTCGAGAACAAGTACGACGCGATGAAGGTCGCGTGGCGGGCCTCGATCGAGCCGATCGCCGCCAGTGCCGCGACCGTCATCCTCGGTCTGCTCTGCCTGCTGCTGTCCGAGCTCGGCAGCACCAAGGGCCTCGGCCCGGTCGGTGCCATCGGCATCGCCGGCGCGCTGATCTCGGCGATGACCTTCCTGCCCGCGCTGCTGCTGGCCTTCGGCCGGCGGATCTTCTGGCCGTCGATCCCGCGGGTCGACCACGTGCACGCCCGCGACCAGGTCGGCGGCCGCAAGCTGTGGGGCCGCGTGTCCGGGCTGGTCGGCCGCAGCCCGCGCAAGGTGTGGGCACTGAGCGCGCTCGCGCTGCTGATCTGCGGCGCGTTCCTGCCGACGTTCAAGGCCTCCGGCATCTCCCAGGAGGAGCTGTTCCTGGACAAGGTCGAGTCGGTCACCGGCCAGGAGGAACTGGCCAAGCACTTCGACGCCGGCGCCGGTACGCCGGTGCAGATCCTCACACCGGAGGACCAGGCGGCCAAGGTCGTCGAGACCGCGATGAAGGTCGACGGCGTCGGGACCGCCTCGGCGTCGGTCGCACCTGGCATGCCGCCGAAGGTTGTCGAGGGCAAGGTTCTCGTCCAGGCGACGCTGAAGGTCGCCGCCGACTCCCCCGAGGCGACCAAGGTGGTCGAGCACCTGCGCACCGAGCTGGACACCGTCAGCCCGGACATCCTGGTCGGCGGCACCACCGCGATCAACCTCGACGTCCTCGACTCCAGCGAACGCGACCTGAAGGTGATCATCCCGACCATCCTGGCGGTGATCTTTGTCGTCCTGATGCTGCTGCTCCGGTCGGTCGCCGCCGCGCTGCTGCTGGTGATCTGCAACGTGCTGTCGTTCGGCGCGACCGTCGGAGTCAGCGCGCTGTTCTTCAACCACGTGTTCGACTTCCCCGGCGCCGACCCGTCGATCCCGCTCTACGCGTTCGTCTTCCTGGTGGCCCTGGGCATCGACTACTCGATCTTCTTGATGACCCGGGTCCGGGAGGAGTCGATCGAGCAAGGCACCAGACCGGGAATCCTGGTCGCCCTGGCCGTCACCGGTGGCGTGATCACGTCGGCCGGCGTCGTCCTGGCGGCCACCTTCTCGGCGCTCGCGGTCCTGCCGATCCTGTTCCTGGTCCAGATCGCGTTCATGGTCGCGTTCGGCGTCCTGCTCGACACGACCGTGGTCCGCTCGCTGCTCGTCCCGGCGCTGTCCCACGACATCGGCCGCCGCATCTGGTGGCCCAGCAAGCTGGCCAAGGCCGAGCAGCCGGAGCAAGCTTGACCCCATGGAGACCTTCGAAGCCGTGATCCAGGACGCCGGAGGCGGCGGCGCGTACGTCGAGATCCCCACTGACGTGCTCACCGCCCTCGGCGGCGGCGCCCGGATCCCCGTCCAGGCGACCTTCGACGCTGTCCCGTACCAGGGCTCGATCGTCTCCATGGGCGGCTGCCAGGCGCTCGGCGTCCTCAAGGGCATCCGTACGACGCTGTCCAAGTCCCCCGGCGACACGGTGACCGTCACGCTCACCCGCGACACGGCCGAACGCACCGTCGAGGTCCCGTCCGACCTCGCCGCCGCACTCGCGGAGGCCGGTCTGCGGGAACCCTTCGACCGCCTGAGCTACTCCCACCGCCGCGAGCACGTGACCGCCGTACAGGACGCCAAGAAGCCGGAGACCCGCGGACGCCGGATCGCGAAGACCCTGGACCTGCTGCGCGACTGACTGTCGATCTGGCCCGTGGCCGTTCGTGTAGGGGTAAACCTACGAGAACGAGGTGATGGTCATGGAGGTCTTGCTGAGCGGGCTGGGGATTCCGGAGTCGCCGCGGTGGCACGACGGGCGGTTGTGGTTCGCGCACTGGATCGAGAACCAGATCGTTGCCGTCGACCTGGACGGCACGGTGGAGACGATCGACGCGCCCGTCGAGCGGCTGATGGGATGGTCGATCGACTGGCTGCCCGACGGCCGGCTGGTGACGACGGGTGACAAGCTGCGGCGGCGGGAAGCCGACGGGACGTTCACCGTGCTGTCCGAGCAGGGCGGGAACGAGATCGTGGTGGACGGCCAGGGCAACATCTACCTGAACGGTGCCGACTTCGACTTCGCCGGCGGGGAGGCCCCGAAGCCGGGGTACATCAAGCTGGTGACGCCGGGCGGTGAGATCCGGGAGGTTGCCGGTGACATCCAGTTCCCGAACGGGATGGTGATCACGCCGGACGGGAGGACGCTGGTGATCTCGGAGTCGTTCGCGGGGCGGCTGACCGCATTCGACGTCGAGGCGGACGGTGGGCTGAGCAACCGGCGGGTGTTTGCCGACGGCCTCGGTCCGGACGGGATCTGCCTGGACGCCGAAGGCGCGATCTGGGTCTCCACCGGCGGTTCCGGCGTCTTACGGGTGGCCAAGGGTGGAGAGATCCTGCAGCGGGTCGACCTGCCCGAGGAGCGGGCGCCGTTCGCGATCGCGCTCGGTGGCACCACGCTGTTCGTGCTCACCGCCGAGTGGCACGCCGACGAGCCGATCACCGACAACCTCGACCGGCTCACCAACGGCCCGCGCACCGGAGAGGTGCTCACGCTGCAGGTCGACGTACCGGGTGCCGGGCGCCCCTGACAACCGTCCGGCGCCCGGATCAGACCGCTGGGCGGTGTCGGGTCGCTCGTGGGCTCAACCTTCGCTACTGTCCGGGTGAACGGGGGTCGACCGGGAGCGAGGAGCCCATGGCAGACACCACGTCAACACCGCACCGCTTCAACCTGCCCACCAAGAACCTGCCCGCGCCACAGGTGCGGGACCTGCCCGAACCACCGACGAACACCTGGCGGATCGTCGGCCCGGGCATGGTCGGCGCCGGCGTCGGACTGGCCTCCGGAGAGTTCATCCTCTGGCCGTACATCTCGTCGCAGGTCGGCCTGGTCTTCCTCTGGGGCGCCGTCGTCGGCGTCGCGATCCAGTGGTTCCTGAACATGGAGATCGAGCGGTACACGCTGGCCACTGGTGAGACAGCGTTGACCGGCTTCAACCGGTACGGCAAGCACTGGGGCCTGTTCTTCGCGATCATGACGTACTTCGCGAACCTCTGGCCCGGCTGGGCCACCAGCTCCGCGTCGATGCTGACCTACCTGTTCGGCGCGGGCGACCCACGCTGGATCGCGATCGGGATCCTGGTCGTGATCGGCCTGATCCTGACGCTGGCGCCGGTGGTCTACGTGATGCTGGAACGGCTGATCTTCGTCAAGATCGCGGCGGTCGCGCTGCTCGTCGTCCTGGCGCTGATCTTCGCGATCCGCGGCAAGACCTACAGCGCGCTCGGCGACGCCGTCACCGCGCCGCAGTTCCCGGTCGACCAGCTCGGCTTCGCGCTGATGATGGGCGCGATCGCGTACGCCGGGGCCGGCGGCGGGCAGAACCTGTGCCAGAGCAACTGGATCCGGGACAAGGGCTTCGGGATGGGCCTGCACGTCCCCCGGCTGACCTCACCGGTGACCGGTGAGAAGGCCGCCGATCCGCACGCCAACGGCTACACCTTCCCGCCGAACGACGAGAACCTGGCCCGCTGGAAGCGCTGGTGGAAGTTCGCCAACCTCGAGCAGGCGCTGACCTTCGTGCTGATCACCGTGCTGACGATCCTGTTCACCTCGATGCTGGCGCACGCGACCCTGTTCGGCGACGCGTCGGTCAAGAACAACATCAGCTTCCTGAAGATCGAGGGCGTCAACCTGCAGGCCCTGGTCGGCGGCTGGTTCGGCTACCTGTTCTGGGCGATCGGCGCGTTCAGCCTGTTCGCGGCGGCGGCCGGCATCGTCGACTACACCTCGCGGCTGGCCTCGGACATGATCAAGGCCCGCTACCTGCGCGAGTCCGCGGTGACCGAGTCCAAGCTGTACTTCTGGCTGGTCTGGGGCCTGGTTGCCTTCGGCATCCTCGTGCTGCTGGCCGGGCTCGACCAGCCGCTGGTGCTGCTGGTGATCTCCGCCTGCACCGCCGGCACGATGATGTTCGTCTACTCCGGCCTGCTGTGGTGGATGAACTCCCGGGCCCTGCCCGCCCCGATCCGGATCAGCGCGATCCGGACGGCGGTCCTGGCCTTCGCCTTCCTGGCCTTCGGCGCGCTGGCCGTGTTCACGATCATCGACCAGGTGAAGAAGAACTTCTGAGTATGCCGACGCACCGGATTCCGCCAGGCCCCGGCCAGGAGTCGGTCTGGGACTACCCGCGCCCACCGGCCCTCGACCTGTCCACCGAGCACGTGGTCCTCACCCTCGGCGGACAGATCGTGGCGGACGCCCGTACGTCGTACCGGGTGCTCGAGACGAGCCATCCGCCGACCTACTACCTCCCGCGGGACGCCTTCGCCCCCGGCGTGCTCCAGGACGCCGACGGCACGTCGTACTGCGAGTGGAAAGGCGTCGCCTCCTACCTGGATCTCACCGCGGGCGGCGTCACCGCACGCCGGAAGGCCTGGTTCTACCCCGATCCGAGCCCGCGGTACGCGGTGCTCCTGGACCACGTCGCGCTCTACCCAGCCGCACTGGACTCCTGCACGGTCGACGGCGAGCAGGTCCTCGCCCAACCCGGCGACTTCTACGGCGGCTGGATCACGTCCCGCGTCGTCGGCCCCTTCAAGGGCGAACCCGGAACGCGGTTCTGGTGAACGGCGACAGGAGGGTGAGGTGTGTCCGGACCGAGGACACTGAACAAGTGGGAGTTCGCGGACGCGATGGCCGCGGGGATCTCCGCCCGTCCGGACCTGACTTACCTGTACCTGATGTACGAGGCAGGTGGGACGGTGTCGATCAAGTGGGAGGCACCGAGCGGGGACCGGAAGGAGCAGTTCCGCATCGTCGGTGAGGACGGCGACGCCTGTCCGCACTGCGCGGTGCTGATCGCTGTCGATCGGCTGGCCGTGGCGTTGCCCTTGGACGACGGGCGGGTGCGGCGGATCCACGCTGAGTACGAGTCGACCGTCCGGGACGGGACGCTGCCGTGCCCGGCGTTCGGGCGCTCGCCCGAGCTGGACACAGGATCCGGCTGGATGGCGCTGGTTCCCGGCTTCCCGGAGTGGATGGCCGAGGTCCACTACGGCCACGGCGATCCACACACGGCGGCCGACTGCGCCGACCATCGCGCATGGTCCGGGCCGAAGCCCGAGGGCTGGGCGGCTCTCGAGGAGTGGGTGGATCTCGAGATCAACCGCCCGGCCGGTGAGCTTTCCGTCGAGGACTACATCCGGCGGATGAGGCTGACAGCGGCGCTCTCCGAAGCCGAGACGCTGCACGCGTCGTACGAGACCGGTGGGAACGTCGCCGACCTCGACGCTGCGATCGACGGCTTCGAGAAGGCGGTCGGACTGGCGGGAGAGGCGGACACTCGCAGCGCGGCGCTGAACGGGCTGGGGACTTCGCTGTGGTCGCGTGCGGAGCGGACCGCGCGGGTCGACGTACTGGATCAGGCGATCGACGCGTTCCGGCAGGCGTCGGCCGCGCTGGAGCACGGCGCCGGGCTGTCGTCCGCCGTCCAGTTGATCCCCGCGTTCCAGTCCAACCTCGCGGGTGCGCTGCGCTTCCGCTGGCGTTTGACCGGTGCCGAGCAGGACTTGACCGAATCGATCGCCGCGGTCCGCACCGCTCTGGCCGCAACGCATCCGAACGACGAACGGCGCCCGAACCGGCTGTCGAACCTCGGCGAAGGTCTGCTCTCGCGGCACCACCAGCTCGGCGACTCGTCCGCCCTGACCGAGGCGATCGAGGTCTTCCAGCAAGCACTCGACACCGCCCGCCCCCGCAGCGACGCCCGCGCCTTCGCCGGCGCGAACCTCGCCGAAGCCCTGCGCCGCCAGTACCTGTCGAGCCGCTCCCGCGACCCAGCCGTCGTCGACCGCGCGATCGAGCTGGCCCGCGCCACCCTCGCCGCAACCCCACCGGACCGCCTGCTGCACCCACGCTTCCAGTCCAACCTCGCGGTCCTGCTGATCACCCGCTACCACGCGACCCACAGTCCCGCCGACCTCACCGAAGCCACCAACCGCGCCGAACAGGCGGTCGCCGCAACCCCACCAGCCCACCCGAACCGCGTAGAACGCCTCTCGGTCCTGATCGGCATCAAACAAGCCCAGGTCATCCGCACGTCGGGCCTGCTCCACGCGGACCTCCGCCGTACACCCACCACACGTGGACTCTTGGCCCGACGGTTCGGAAGGGCCAGACAACGTCGCCAGCTCGACGAATTCGTCGCGGCAACAGCCGAGGCCGTAGCGGCAGGTCCGAGCGGCTACCGGCGCTCGGAAGCTCTCCTGACGCACGGCGCCGCGCTCGCCTTCCAGAGCGAGCAGACCAACGACCGCAGGGCCGGCGCCGCAGCTCTCACCGTCCTGAGGCAGCTCGCCGCCGACCAGACCGCGACGGTCCGCAGCCGGATCGAAGCAGCCACCCGCGCCGCCTTCAGCTTGCTTGCCCAAAGCAACAATACCGACCTCGCCGGCGCGGCCGAGTCGCTCCGCCTCGCGGTCGAGCTGCTCCCCCAGACCGCCCCACGCCGACTCCCGTACGCCGACCGCGAGCACCAGCTGGCGGGTTTCTCCGGCCTGGCCGGCCACGCCGCCGCCTGTGAGATCGCCCTCGGCCGCCCCGACCGCGCGGTCGAACTGCTGGAGACCGGCCGCGGCGTACTGCTCGGCCAAGCACTCGACGCCCGCACCGAGGTCACCGATCTCCACGAACAACATCCCGAGCTCGCTGCCCGGTTCGAGCACCTGCGGACGGCGCTCGACCGGCCGGAAGGCACCGGGTTCCTCACCACCCAAACCGACGAGCCCACACTGTCCGGCGAGGACCGCCACGCCCTGGCCGACGAGTGGGACCAACTGATCGACACGATCCGGGAGCAGGCCGGCTTCGAGGACTTCCTCCGACCTCCGAAGATCGACGAACTCCTGGCGATCGCCGGCACCCAAGGCCCGGTCGTGATCGTCAACACCAGCGTCCTCCGCTGCGACGCCCTGATCCTCACCAACGGCACGGTCCAACTCGTCGAGCTCCCCGCCTTGCACTACGCCGACCTCACCGACCGCGCCGAGGCCTTCCGCACGGCCATCCTCCGCAAAGACGACGAGGAGGTCCAGAAAACCCTTGCCTGGCTGGAGAACTCCGTCACCCGACCAGTCCTCGACACTCTGGATCGTCCAACGCGCCTGTGGTGGATTCCGACCGGCCCGTTGACCACCCTTCCCTTGCACGCCGCAGGTTCACCCGGCGGACCGAGCGTGCTCGACCTCGTCGTCTCGTCATACGCGCCGACCGTGTGCAGCCTCGCCGACGCCCGTCGTACGGGCCGAGGTGCTGACCAGGCACCGCTGATCGTGAGCGTCCCCGCGGCACCCGGTACGCCGCCGCTACCGCGGGTGCGTGACGAGACGGCCGAGCTGAGCACGCGATTCCCTGCCGCACGCGTCCTCACCGACGGCCAAGCGACCAGGCAGCGCGTTCTGGACGCATTGCCGCAGCACCGATCGGTCCACTTCGCCTGCCACGCGGTCAGCGCGGCCGACGGCGCCGCGACCGGTCAACTGCTGCTGCACGACCACCAGAGCGATCCACTCACCGTCGCGGACCTCGCCCGGCTCAGGCTCGGCGACGCGGAGACCGCCTACCTCTCCGCCTGCGACACCAGCGTGTCCCGCGGCGATCTGACCGACGAGGCGCTGCACATCACCGGGGCGTTCCAGATGGCCGGCTTCCGGCACGTGATCGGCACGCTCTGGGCCGTCGGCGACGCAACGGCCCGGACGGTCGCCGACCAGTTCTACGCGGCCGTGCGGACCGAGGACCCGGCCGTCGCGCTGCACACCGCCGTACAGGCTGTCCGTACGGCGTACCCCACGCGACCGGCGGTGTGGGCGCCGTTCGTCCACGCCGGCGCCTGACAGGGGAAGATGAACCCCGTGACCGAACCCGAGGACCCCGCCCGCGCCAGCCCAGAATTCAGCGACTCAGGTGCCAGCGACTCGGGGCCCGGCGATCCGCGCGGAGCCGTCGAGCTGCTGCTCGGCGCGCTCGCGGGATCGGCGCTGCTGCCGTTCGTCCAGGCGATGGCGACCAAGGCCGGGGAGGACGTGTACGGCAAGATCCGCGACAGGCTCTCCCGGCGGCACCGCAAGCAGGCGAAGGCGGCGCTGGAGACGAAGGGCTCGGTGATCATCGCCGACGACGAGACCCGCCTGGTCCTGCAGCTTCCGTCGACGACGACCGAGTC
This sequence comes from Kribbella italica, assembly GCF_014205135.1. NCBI lineage: Bacteria > Bacillati > Actinomycetota > Actinomycetes > Propionibacteriales > Kribbellaceae > Kribbella > Kribbella italica. Next base: position 8,114,250 of record NZ_JACHMY010000001.1, on the reverse strand, counting down.
CATGGCCGCCCGCCTTGGCACCGTTCGCGTTCCAGCGACCCGCGACGGTTGGCTCCTGGTCCGCTGGGACCCGATGGCCGGCGAGTGGCAGACCCACCGGTGCGATCCGCCGACGACGGACTACACCATCAAGGTCGGAGAAGACCAGAAATAAGGTGCTCCCCGCCCACCGGCCGTCACCACCTCAGTCACCCCCCAACACCAAACAAGTACCGGCCCCCGATCGGGTGCCGGTACTTGAAGGAGTCAGCGCGTCGAGGCCGGCACCTGAGCGGGTTGCTCAGTCCTTGATCTCGCAGATCGCCGCGCCCGCGGCGACCGTGGCGCCGACCTCGGCCGACAAGCCGGTGATCGTCCCCGCCTTGTGGGCGTTCAGCGGCTGCTCCATCTTCATCGCCTCCAGGACGACGACCAGGTCGCCCTCGGCCACCGTCGCGCCTTCCTCGACGGCGAGCTTGACGATCGTGCCCTGCATCGGCGACGTCAGCGAGTCCCCGGAGGCCGCCGACTTCCCGCTGCCACCGGCCCGCTTGGCCGGCTTCTTCTTCGCCCCGGCGCCGCTCCCTGCGACCGCCGAAGCACCGAGCCCGGCGGGCAGCACGACCTCGAGCCGCTTGCCGCCGACCTCGACCGTGACCTTCTCCCGCTCACCCTCGTCGGCGGTCCCCGCAGGGCCGTCGTACGGCGTGAGCTGGTTGTCGTACTCGGTCTCGATCCAGCGCGTGTGCACCGCGAACCCGTCGTCGCCGACGAACGCCGGGTCGCTCACGACGGCCGCGTGGAACGGGATCACCGTCGGCATGCCCTCGACGACGAACTCCTTCAGCGCGCGTCGCGACCGCTCCAGCGCCTGTGTGCGGTCCCGCCCGGTGACGATCAGCTTGGCCACCAGCGAGTCGAACGACCCCGGGACGGTCTCGCCCTCGTCGTACCCACCGTCGAGCCGGACGCCCGGACCGGACGGCGGGTGCCAGCGGGTCAGCGTGCCCGGCGCCGGCAGGAAGCCCCGGCCACCGTCCTCGGCGTTGATCCGGAACTCGATCGAGTGCCCGGACACCGCCGGGTCGTCGTACCCGAGCTCCTCGCCGTCGGCGATCCGGAACATCTCGCGAACCAGGTCCAGCCCGGTGACCTCCTCGGAGACCGGGTGCTCGACCTGCAGCCGGGTGTTCACCTCGAGGAACGAGATCAGCCCGTCCTGCCCGACCAGGAACTCGCACGTGCCGGCGCCGACGTACCCGGCCTCGCGCAGGATCGCCTTGGACGACGTGTAGAGCGTCTCCAGTTGCGCGTCGGTGAGGAACGGCGCGGGCGCCTCCTCGACCAGCTTCTGGTACCGGCGCTGCAGCGAGCAATCCCGGGTCGACACCACGACAACGTTGCCGTGGGCATCGGCCAGGCACTGGGTCTCGACGTGCCGCGGCTTGTCCAGGTACCGCTCGACGAAGCACTCGCCGCGGCCGAACGCGCTGATCGCCTCACGGGTCGCGGACTCGAACAGCTCCGGGACCTCCTCCAGCGACCGGGCCACCTTCATCCCGCGGCCGCCACCGCCGTACGCCGCCTTGATCGCGATCGGCAGCCCGAACTCCTGCGCGAAGGCGACCACCTCGTCGGCGCCGGCGACCGGGTTCGGCGTCCCGGGAACCTGCGGGGCGCCGACCTTCTCGGCGATGTGCCGCGCCTTGACCTTGTCGCCGAGCGAGTCGATCGCCGACGGCGGCGGGCCGATCCAGATCAGCCCGGCGTCGATCACGGCCTGCGCGAACTCGGCGTTCTCGGCCAGGAAGCCGTACCCGGGGTGCACCGCGTCCGCGCCGGAGCGGGCCGCGACGTCCAGGATCTTGGCGATGTTCAGGTACGAGTCGGCCGGCGTGGCGCCGTCCAGTGAGTACGCCTCGTCGGCCAGCCGGACGAACAGCGCGTCGCGGTCCGGTTCGGCGTACACGGCGACGCTGCCCAGCCCGGCGTCGGCGGCAGCACGCACGACCCGGACGGCGATCTCGCCCCGGTTGGCGACCAGAACCTTCGTGATCTTGTTGCTGTTCGGCACAGCGCAGCTCCTCTCGGCGTCGCCTGAGTGTAGGACGAAGTTACTCACCGGGAGGGCGGTTTGTGGGTCACACCACGGCAGGAGGCCGCTCGAAGAAGGACTCCAGCACGACGACTGTCTGAGTGCTGGTCACGCCGTCCACTTGGTGGAGGGCCCGCAGGGTCTGCTGGAGCTCCTCGGTGGTCCCTGCGCGTACCTTCACCAGCACCGATGCCGGGCCCGCGATGACGTGTGCCTCCTCGACTGCCCCGATCGCTTCCAGCGCGGCCCGTTTGTCGCCCATCCACGCGTCGGCGTCCAGCAGGACATAGGCCAGGACGCCGCGTCCGAGGGCCGCCGGGTCCACCTCGATCGTCGTCCGCCGGATCACGCCGGAAGCCTTCAGCTTCCGCACCCGCTCGTGCGCGGCGCCCGCGGACAGGCCGACCGCTTCGCCCAGTACGGCGTACGGCTGCGTCGCGTCCTCCTGCAGCAACCCGAGCAATCGCCGGTCGACATCATCTACAGCCATCGAAGCCCCTTGCCGAATCTGATCTGGTCGATTAGAACTTTAGCAGGAGGTCATTCAATGAAAGCCGAACTAGTCACCCTGGACGACCGGTTCTCCGCGATCGCCGGCGACGAGTACCTGGAACGCCTGTACGACGCCGGCCGCTGGCTCGAGGGGCCCGTCTACATCCCGGCCTGGCGGTCGCTGGTGTTCAGCGACATCCCCAACGACCGGCTGCTGCGCTGGGACGAGGAGTCGGGCCAGGTCAGCGTCTTCCGGGCGCCGTCCGGCAACGTCAACGGCAACACCCTCGACACCCACGGCCGGCTGATCAGCTGCTCGCAGGGCAACCGCCAGGTCGTCCGCACCGAGTACGACGGCTCGCTGACGGTCCTCGCTTCCCATCTCGGCGGCAGCAGGCTGAACAGCCCGAACGACGTCGTGGTGAAGCGCGACGGGTCGATCTGGTTCACCGACCCGCCGTACGGCATCACCTCGAACTACGAGGGCCACCGCGCCGAGCAGGAGGTCGGCGGCTGCCACGTCTACCGGATCTCGCCCGACGGCGAGCTGACCGTCGTCGCCGACGACTTCGTCCGGCCGAACGGGCTGGCGTTCTCCCGGGACGAGACCCAGCTGTACGTCGTGGACACCCCGGAGAAGCACATCCGCCGGTTCGACGTGAAGGACGACGGGCTGACCGGCGGCGAGGTGTTCGCGCCCTGCACGGCCGGAAGGTTCGACGGGATCCGGCTCGACGCCGAGGGCCGGGTCTGGGCCGCCACCCACGAGGGCGTGCACGTGTTCGACGCGGACGGCACACTGCTCGGCAAGCTGCTGCTGCCCGACGTCGTGTCCAACCTGTGCTTCGGCGGCCCGAAGCGCAACCGGCTGTTCGTCACGGCGACGACGTCGGTCTGGTCCTGGCTGATCACGACGGACGGCGCGCGTCCGCCGTACGATCACGGGTGACCACGCTGTCACCTGATCGATCGTGAGGAGTGCGGATGTCCCTGCTCGAGCCGCTGGCCGGAACTGTTCCCGCTGTCTGGGAGAAGCTCGACGATCGGTGGAACGGTCCGCTGGGGGACAAACACCTCGAGCGGCTGTGGACCGGTGGGCGCTGGCTGGAGGGACCGGTCTACTCCCCGCAGGGCCGGTACGTGCTGTTCAGCGACATCCCGAACAACCGGATCCTGCGCTGGGACGAGACGTCGTACCAGGTGTCGGCGTACCGCGAGCCGGCCGGCAACACGAACGGCCACACCCGCGATCAGGAAGGCCGCCTGGTCAGCTGCGAGCACGGCAACCGGCGCGTCACCCGGACCGAGCACGACGGGTCCGTCCGGGTCCTTGCCGACGGCTACGAAGGGCACCGGTTGAACAGCCCGAACGACGTGGTGGTCCGGCCGGACGGCTCGGTGTGGTTCACCGACCCGGCGTACGGGATCGACAGTGACTACGAAGGCCACCGGGCCGAGATCGAGACCGAGGGCTGCCACGTCTACCGGATCGCTCCGGACGGCGCGATCACCAAGGTCGCCGACGACTTCAACCGGCCGAACGGCCTGGTCTTCTCGGCCGACGGCTCGAAGCTGTACATCTCCGACACCGAGGAAGCCACCATCCGGGTCTTCGACGTCACCGGCGACGGTACGGCGCTGTCCGGCGGCGAGGTGTTCGCCGAGTGCGGCAACGGCGCCTTCGACGGCATCCGCCTCGACACCGCCGGCCGCGTCTGGGGCGCGGCCGCCGACGGCGTCCACGTCTCCGACTCCGACGGCACCCTGCTCGGCAAGCTGCTCGTCCCCGAGATCGTCTCCAACCTCTGCTTCGGCGGCGCCAAGCGCAACCGCCTGTTCCTGACCGCGACGACGTCGCTCTACTCCCTCTACGTCAACACCAACGGCGGCCCCGAGGCCTACGACCCGCGCGGTTAACAGGTGATTCTCAGGGTTTGGTTGTAGGTTCCCTGCAGCGTTGGCCCGTTCCAGGTGAGGAGTGCGATGTCCAAGAAGACCCATGAGCAGCAGCTCGCCGCGCGGAAGGCGCAGCGGCAGGCGGAGCGGGCAGCCGAGCGGGCCAAGCAGCGGCGGATGGTCGGGATCACCATCGCGGCGATCGTGTCCGTGGTGGTGGTGATCGTCGGCGTCGTCCTGATCGCGGCGAACACCAGCGATCAGGAGACCCCGGTCGCGGGTGACACCTCGACGCCCTCCGAGGCCGCGCCGGGCAACAAGCCGGTGTCGATCCCGACCGCGCTCGCGGCACCGCTGAAGCGGCCGGCCGCGCTGCCGGCCGAGGTCGACTGCAGCTACACCAAGGGCGGTCCGGCGGCCAAGAAGGTGAACGCGCCCGCCAACGGCAAGGTCAAGGCCGGCGGTACGACGGACGTCACGCTGAAGACCAGCGTCGGCGACCTCGGGCTCACCCTGGACAGCGCGCTCGCGCCCTGCACGGTGAACAGCTTCGTCAGCCTGGTCAACCAGAAATACTTCGACAACACCGTCTGCCACCGGCTCACCGTCGGCGAGGGCCTGCAGGTCCTGCAGTGCGGCGACCCGGGCGGCGACGGTCGCGGCGGCCCCGGCTACAGCTTCAAGGACGAGGTCTTCCCCGAGCTGAAGTACGGCCGCGGCACGCTCGCGATGGCCAACTCCGGCCCGAACACCAACGGCAGCCAGTTCTTCATCGTGTACGGCGACGGCTCCGGCCTGGACCCGGCGTACACCGCCTTCGGCACCCTCGACGCCAACGGCCTGAAGGCCGTCGACAAGGTCGCCAACGCCGGCGTCGTCCCGAGCGAGAACGGCGGCCCCGGCGATGGCAAGCCGGCAACCGAGGTCAAGATCACCGCGGCCACCACGGCGTCCAAGAACTAGCGCGGACAGAACGAAGCCCCTGGGCCCGTCGAGCGACGGACCCAGGGGCTTCGACCGTCAGGCCAGCTTCTTGTAGCGGCTGCGGGGCCAGGCCAGGAGCGAGTCGATCTGGACCATGCCGGCCTGCTCGAGGAGCTGGACCGGGCCTTCGGCGAAGTGGAACAGGCCGGTGGCCGGGTCGCGGACCTCGGACCAGGCGCGGGCCGAGTAGGCCTTCATCACCTTGGTGTAGCGCGCGTCGTGCGCGACCGAGTCCAGGATCAGCAGGTTCTTGAACCAGATCGCGTTGAAGCGGGTCGGCTGCTTCCACAGCCGGTCCTCGCTGCCGTAGAAGGCCAGCGACGCGTTCGCGAGCGCCTTCGCCTCGGTCAGGTACCGCTTCTGCCCGGTCGCCTTGTACAGCAGGGTTCCGGCGCCCAGCATCACGCCCTGGTTGTAACTCCACTGGGTCTTCTCGACCGTTCCGGCCAGGTCGATGTGGTCCCAGTACAGGCCGTTCGGCGCGAGCATGCAGGTCCGTGCCCACTCGTACATCTTCTGGGCCCAGGTCAGGTACGACCTGTCCTTGGTGAGCAGGTAGAGGTGCGCGCCGAGCTCGGCGCCCGGCCCGTTCGAGATCGTGTTCCGGTCCTGGCTCCAAGGCGCCTGGGTCCAGTAGACGCCGCCCGCGCACGGGTGCGTCGGGTCGTTGTCCCAGCCGTGCACGACGAGCCCGAAGATCTCCTTGGCCCGGTTCAGCGACGAGCGGTCACCAGTCCGCTGGTAGTGCTGGATCAGGTGCAGCCCGATCCACTCGTTGTCGTCGTAGAACTTGTCACCCCCTTGGCCGAGCGGCGGCCGCAGGTAGGAGTCGTAGCCCTTCGGCGTCGTACCGGCGTTCCAGTACGGCTTGTAGCCTTCGAGCCGGCGCTCCGCCTCCGCAGCCGCCTTCCGGCCCGAGCCCGGGATGCCGGCGAGGTTCTCGGCCGCGACCGCACCCTGCGAGTACGGCCAGATGTAGGAGTACGGGTTCTGCTGCTCGTTCGGATACTCCTCCAGCAGCAGAACCGGCCCGGCGCCGAAGTACTTGTTCAACGCCTGGTACGACGTGTTGGCGCGCGCCGCGGCGCTGCCGGGATGTCCGCCCGTCTGCTCGCCGGCCGGGGCGGCCTCGGCGCCGGGCGCGTGCAGGGCGCCGACCACCGCCACCGCCACCAGTCCGGCGAAGGCCTTAGTTGATATACCAATTCTTCTGCGCATCGAGCACTCCTTCAGGGGCGGCTGCGACTGACATCGATGTCACGTTCTAACCGGCCGAGCAGCGCAGCGTCAAGAGTTCGTTCTTGGTATATCCACTACCGAAGACGAACCAGGCGGACTTCAGACGCAGGTTCGCCCTGACCTGATCACCCGTGAACGCGCGCGTCCCGGCGGCACCGGTCGCGACCACGCGGGTCACCCGACCGCCGCCCGGTCCGAGCCCGGTCCGACGGCTGATCGAGACGCCCTTCAGCTTGCCGACGCCGAAGGCGGCCTGCATCTGCGCCGCCGTCCGCGTCGTCGACCAGGTGACGTTCGGGTTCTTGTTGCCCGGGTACGCGTCCCAGCTGTCGACCTTGGCCAGTTGGTACCCGACCGTGCCGGCCGTCGTCGCGCCGCCGTTCGAGGAGGAGAACTCCGCGATGATCGGCGTGTTCCGGTACAGCCGGATCTGCCCGGCAGTGGCCGCGATCGCCGCGTTGGTCGACGCCTTCTCCGACGAGTAGCCGCCGTACACCTGGCAGGAGATCGTGTCGCACAGGTCGTACACCCTGCTCCCGGCGCGCTTGCGGTGGTACGCCGCATAGGTGCGCGCGGCAACGGACTGCGCCTGCAGCGCGGCCGGTCGCCAACTGGTGATCGCCTCGCGCGGGACGACGCCGCGCAGGTAGGTCTCCAGTGGCAGGACGTTGACCGTGTCCAGGTGCGCGCCGCCGACGTCGGCGGCTCTCAGTGCCCCGCGGTACTTGACCTGGGCGCCGCTCGGCAGCACCAGCCCAATCACGGCCGGCCCCTCGAACTGCGCCGTACCGCTCAACGTGCGCCACAAGGACCAGATCCGCTTCTTCGCATCGAACGAACGGACCCGCGTGCCGTGCTCACCGTGCGGGTCGATCGACCACTGGTTCCGATTGGTTGCTACAGGCAACGTGTAGACCTTGTTGGTCTTCAGGTCGCGCAGCTTCAGGCCGCTGACCGAGTGGACCCGGACGCCGTCGGTGCTGTCCGCGGTGATCCGGATCCGGACCGCGCCGGTGGCCTTGCCGACCGCCGTCCCGGGGTAGTAGAAGTCGAGGATCTGCTTCACGTTCTTGCCGGCCAGGGCCGCGCCCTGCGCGCCGTACTGCGACATGCCGCGGCCGTGGCCGAAGCCGCGACCGGTGATCGTCTGGGTCGCCTCGGCCTCGGGCGGTACGGCGCCCTGGTGGGCGACCGCGAATCCGCTCGGCAGAGTCGACGCCACCAGCGCGACGACAATCATGCGTTTCACGAGATGTAGACCTTCTGCGTCCGGGTGCTCGCGGTGAGCTTGCCGTGCTGGAACCGTTGCTGCTGGCCACCGTTGACCTTGTACATCCCCGACGTCGGCAGGCCGAGACGCGAACCCTCCGCGCCGAGCGCGCCGTACTTGCGGGAGATCAGCCCGGCGACCGGGAACATGCCAGTCTTCGGCGACCAGTAGAGCGCGCCGTTGCGGAACGGCTGCTTCCGGCTGCCACTGACCCGGCCGTTGCGCTGCTCACCGGTCGGCATCCCGAGGAAACCGTCCGGCCCGATCTTGCGGAACTGCGCCTTGAAGCCACCGCGGACGGACCACGCGCCGGTGCGCGCCGACCAGTAGATGTCCAGGGCACCGAAGTACGTCGCCCGCCCAGACCTCGTCGGATGCTCGCCCCAGAACGGCTGCCCGATCGCCCGGTACCCGCCGTGCTGCTGCGCGCGCCGGTAGATCTCGGTCGACACGCTCTTGCCCATCAGCGCGTTGACTCGTTGCTTCAGCCACCCGATCTTGGAGTACAGGTTCTTGCCCGGGCACGCGGTCGCCTTGGTGTCGCGGTGACCGGAGACCGTGCCGAGCTTGCTGCCGTCGAGGATCACCGTGGCCAGCGGGGAGCGGTAGTTCGCGTCCAGCTTCCAGGCGACGATCCGGGCCGTCATCTCCATCATCTGGGCGCTCGGCGCGACCTTGTCGAAGTTGCCGATCAGCGAGACCCCGAAGGAGTTCGCGTTGAACGACCCGGTGTGCGCGCCGAGCACCGGCAGCTGCATGCCGCCGTACCGGCCCTCCCACGCGCGGCCGAACTTGTCGACCAGGAAGTTGTAGCCGAGATCGCACCAGCCGCGGCTCTTCACGTGGTACGCGTACATGCCGCGGATCATCGCCGGGACCTGCGCGCTGGTGTAGTTGTTGGTGTCCGCGGTGTGGTGCACGAACGCGGCCTGCACGGTGCTCGTGTACTTCGGCTTCGCGCAGGCGGCACCGTTGTGCGACCGCAGCTTCTCGTCGGCACCCCAGCCGGGCCGCCCGACGATCCGCGGCATGCCGTACGGCGCGCGGCTGGCCTCGGGCTGGATCGGCTGCTCCGGCGTGGCCGGCGTGGCCGGCGGATCGTTGTCGGCGGCCCGGAACCCCGGCTGGATCAGGATCACCTTCGCGTCCGGCATCGTCGTACCGTCGGTGGTGGTCACGGACGCCTCGACACCGTCGGCCGTCCCGACCCAGATCGGCTCGGTCCCGGATCGTTGCTTGCCCTCGGCACCGTCCGGACCATGGTCGTCCTCGACCGTCAGCCGCTCCCAGGCCGCCCAGGTGCCGTTGCGCTGGACGCGGACCTTCACCTCGACGGCGGCCGAGCTCGCGCGGACCGGCCAGGTCACCCCGACCATCCCGAACGGCTGCGTCTGCGCCGACGCGCTCGACAGCCTCGTCCCGGAGACCTGCCGCAGGGGCAGCTCCCGGTACGACGGTTCGACGTCGTACGCCGACTCGACGTCGTGCGCCGACTCGATGTCTTGCGCCGAAAGGGGCGCGGCATCGGCCGGCGCCGGATCGTTCCAGGGGACGTGGATCACCGGGACGAACAGGGCGAGCCCGGTCACCGCGGTCAAGGTCAGTCGCAGGGATGGTGTGACACGCATCGGAGAGCCTCCGGCCGTTCTGTTCGCTGATGAGCAGCTGTGACAGATTATGCGCAAGGAGTGATCGGATCTCCGGGATTGCCGTCACCCTGCGTGGCGTGTCCGCGCGCGCCGGGCTCAGTCGGCGAGCAAGCCGGCTTCGTGGGCGAGGATCGCGGCCTGGACGCGGTTCTCGCAGCCGAGCTTGGTGAGGATCCGGCTGATGTGCGCCTTCACCGTGCCGACCCCGAGATAGAGCGCGGCGGCGATGTCGGCGTTCGACGCGCCGGTGCCGACCTGCCGCAGTACGTCGCGCTCGGTCGGGGTGAGGGGCGCCAGCCGCGCGGCCGCGTTGCCGTGCTCGGCCGAGACCAGGTGGCGTTCGACCAGTCTGCGGACGATCGAGGGCGCCAGGATCGACTCACCGCGGGCGGCGACCTGGACCGCGTGGATCAGGTCGGCCGGCCCGATGTCCTTCAGCAGGAAGCCGACCGCGCCGGCGGCGAGCGCCTCCGCGACGTACCGGTCCTCGCCGAACGTCGTCAGCACCACGACGTTGGTGTCCGGGAACCGACGGGCGATCTCGGCCGCCGCGGTCAGTCCGTCGCCGCCCGGCATCCGCAGGTCCAGCAGCGCGACGTCGACGGCCTGCTCGCGGCAGGCGCGGACGGCCGCGACACCGTCGGGGACCTCGGCCACCACCTCGACGTCGGGCGCGTGCTCGAGGATCATCCGGACGCCCGCGCGCAGCAACGCCTCGTCGTCGGCCAGCAGGACCCGGATCACCGGCCTACCTTACGACGAAGGCGACCACCAGAATCACCAGCGCGAGGACGACCGGGACCGCGAGGACCAGCGCCAGGCAGCCCGTCCCGAGCAGCCTGGGCAGCGTGAGAACCTCCGCGTCGTCGATCACCGTGGGCTCGGGACCAGGAGCGGGGAGGTCGGGTTCGGGCAGCAGACCGGCGGGGTGCACGGGCAGATCGACGGTCAGCGCGAATCCACCGGTCCGGGTCGGGCCCGCCGCGATCGAGCCGCCCAGCAGACAGATGCGTTCGTCCAGCCCGGCCAGGCCGCGACGGGTGCCCGGTACGGCGCGTTGCGCCGCGGCGCCCGGTCCGTTGGAGATGGTGACCCGGATCCGCTCGTCGATCCGGAGTACGTCGACCACGGCGTGCGCGCCGGGGGCGTGCCGGTGGACGTTCGTCAGGCCCTCGCGGACCGCCCGGTGCACGGCGTACCGGGTGCGGGGATCGGCCTCCGCGAGATCGGCGCCGTTCCAGACCAGCTCGACGTGGACCCCCGCGCGCCGCGACTCCTCCACCAGGGCGGCGAGGTCGGCGCGGGTGCCGGTGTGCGTGCCGAGCCCATCGGGCAGGTCGCCGGCCGGTCCGGCCGAGACCCGGAGCAGGCCGAGGATCTGCCGCAGCTCGTCGAGCGCCGTACTCGCGGTGGTCCGCAGCAGCTCCGCCTGGGCCGTCAGCTGGGGCGCGTCCTTGCCCACGGCAAGTTCCAGCGCGCCCGCGTGCAAGGAGATCAGGCTGAGCCGGTGACCGAGCAGGTCGTGCATCTCCCCCGCGATACGGGTCCGCTCGACGGCCCGGGCCTGGGCTCCGACCAGGGTGCGCGAGCGTTCGAGGTAGTCGTTGCGGTCGCGGAGCAGTCGGGTCTCGGGGCGCCGGTAGCCGAGCAGGACACCGGCCAGTGCCGGTACGCCGATCAGGAGCGCCGACATCACCGCGCCGAGGGCGAGCAGGCCCGGGGTGGGGTCCTCCCCTTCTGACCAGAGGCTGGTGCCGAAGGTGACAACCGTCGCCGCTGTGACGACAGTCCACAGTCGCCACAGCGGGCGGGAGCGTCGGCCGGCGGTGAACGCGATGATCGACGCGCTCAGCACGGGCGAGAGAGCGGGGAGAAGGCAGAGCAGCGCCGTACCGAGCAATGCCCACAAGGGCCAGCGGAACCGCAGCAGCAACAACACACCGGCGGCCAGAGCGGCGACGACGGTCCGGATCGGGTCGGGACCACCGAGCGCGATCGGAACCAGCCCGGTCCCGGCGACGAGCAATACTAGCAAGGTCTCGCGCACCACGACGGCACGGGGCGTGCCCTTCAGCTCGGCGAGAGCACGGGGGCCGGCGCGCCGGAGCTCGGCGACAGCGTTGGGTCCGGCGCGCCGGACCTCGGCGACAGCGTTGGGTCCGGCGCGCCGGACCTCGGCGACAGCGTTGGGGACGGTGCTCCTGAGCTCGGCAACAGCACGGGGAGCGGCTCTCCTGAACTCGGAGACAACGCGGGGAGCGGCGTGCCGGAGCTCGGAGACCGCCGTGCGCAGTTCGGTCCGGAGCGCGGAGAGTTTGGGGGCCGTCGGCATCAAGTTCTCCATCGTCGGTCGGCTGGCCTGGACGATTCTTCGGGCCGGTCGCGGCGGACGACAGTGCCGATCGGCTCGCGCTGCTGTCCGATCGGCCATGATACGAGCCGATCGGCAGGCGCGACGGAGGCGGCGAGCTGACTAGCTTCGAGACATGGAGATCGACCACACGACCGAGGCAGTCCGCATGTTGTCCCGAGCACTGGCCCGCGCGGCCCGGCTCGGCCACCCCACAACCGGGACCGAACACCTGCTGTTCGCCCTCCTGGACGCCGAAACCCCGACCGCCAAGGCCCTGGCCCCCCGCCTGAACGACGCCGGCGCCCTGATGGGCACCCTCGCGGCCCAAGACCCACCCGACTGGATCAGCACCGACAACGCGGACCCGGCTGCGCCGGCCGGCAAGCCTCGGACGACCGCGGGCATGGCCGCCGATGCGGATACGGGTGCGAGTGCGGATGTGGAGCACCTGGTGGCCGCCGTGCTGCGGGAGGCGGATTGGGGGCGGAAGAAGCGGGCGATCGCGGCGGCGGCTGCTACGCCTGCGTTGCGGGCGTGTCTGAGTGGTGCGGTTGTTCACGCTGGCGGGCAAGTCGTCACCTCCTCGCACTTCCTCGCCGCGTTGCTCGATCTCCCCGGTTGCCGTGCGGTCGAGGCGCTCCGCCTGCGACGCGTCGACCGGGCGGCCGTCGCCGCGGCTCTCGATCTCTCGGCCGGCACCTCACCTGCGGCAGCAGCGCACGACGTACTGCGTAGAACCGGCAGCTTCCCCGGCGGCCTCACCGGCCGGCTGGCGAAGTGGATGCGAGGCAGCGAGACACCGATGCTGTTCGGCGCGGCAGCAGAAGCTAGGCGTCAGGCCCTACGCCGCGGCCGCGGCGAGATCGACTCCGCCGACCTCCTGCTCGGCGTCCTGTCCCTCGACCGACTCCTGCTCCAGGCCGGTCGCGACGAAGGAACCCCCGCAGACACCGGCGCCGCGACGCTGGCCGCTGAGGGGATCGTCCTCAGCAGGTTGCTCGCCGCCGCGGCGGTCGACCCTCCGCAACCGTTCGAGCGCCCGTTCCCGGTCCACAGCTCGGCCCGTCAGGCCCGCACCCGCGCCCGCCTGATCGCCTCCGACGAGAACGCACCCGAGATCGGCACCGCGCACCTGGCCGCGGCTCTGCTGGAGGAGCAGAACGGCCCGGTCGCCGCCCTACTGACGGCCGCCGGCATCCACAGACCCGCATCCCCCACGGCACCGCGCCCGTAGCCCGGCCGACCCGCCCCGCCCGGCCTAGCTCCCCGCGGCGCCGCCCCGTACCCCGACTGATCCGCGGCGCCGCCCCGCCAGCCCGACTCTCCCGCGGCGCCCGCCCCTGTATCCCGGCTGACCCGCGATGCCGCCCCGCCAGCCCGACTCCCCGACGGCGCCGCGCCTCGAGCCCGACTGACCCGCGACGCCGGGCCGCCGGCACGAGATCCTGCGGCACCGCCCTCGTACCCGACTTACCCGCGACGCCGCGACGCCGGGCCGCTGGGCCGCTGGGCCGCCGGGCCAAACTCCCCGCGGCACCGCCCTGCACCCCGACCGATCCACGCCGCCGCCGGCCCAACTGCCCGCGGCACCGCCCTGTACCCCGACTGATCTGCGGCGACGCTCCGCCGTACCGTCCTCGCCGCGGCACCGCCCCGCCAACCCGGCTTGCCCGCGGCGCCGCCCCTCGTACCCCGACTCACCCGCGACGCCGGGCCGCCGGGCCGCCGGCCCCAACTCCCCACGGCACCGCCCTGCACCCCGACTGATCCGCGCCGCCGCCCCGCCGTACCGACTGACCCCCGCCGCCGCCCCGCCGTACCGTCCTCGCCGCGGCGCCGCCCCGCCAGCCCGACTCCCGCGGCGCCGCCCTCGTACCCCGACCTACACGCGGCGCCGCCCGGCCGGTCCTCCTCCCCGCCTAGACTGGCTTCGGAAATCGAAGTGAGGGGTGTGGATGCGGAACCAGTTCCGGCTCGAGGATCTCTCCTGCCCGTTGTCGACGACCGTGCGGCATGTCGGCGAGTGGTGGACGTTGCTGATCCTCCACGACGCCTTCGACGGGTTCACCCGGTTCGACGAGTTCGAGCGGAATCTGAAGATCTCCTCGAGCATGCTGACCACGCGACTCAAAACGCTCGTGGACGACGGGCTGCTGGAACGCCGTCAGTACCAGGAGCGTCCGGCCCGGTACGAGTACGTGCTCACCGAGCTGGGCCGGTCGCTCCGGCCGGTGATCGTCGCGCTGGCGGCGTGGGGCAACGAGCGGCTCGCGCCGGCCGAGCGGACGATGATCCTGGTCGACTCCGAGACCGGCGAAGAGGTCGAGCCGGTGCTGGTCGATCGTGCCACCGGGCAGCCGGTGGACGGGCCACGCTACGTGTTCACCTCCGGCCCGGCGGCGAGCCGCGCGATGCGGGAACGCTACGAAGAACGGTGAACACCTGTTCACGCAGGGGAAATTGGACCGACTCGGTACGCTCGTCCTACCGCACCCTTCAAGGGCACGTCGAGGAAGGCACGTCATGGAACTGATTCTGCTGATCGCGGTGGTCGTGATCGCAGTGCTGGCTTACCGCTCCTACCGCCGGACCCAGCTGCAGACCAAGCAGCGGGACGAAGTGACGTCGGCGGAGCTCGAGTCGGTCAAGCGCACCGCGGACGAGGACATCACCAAGTTCGGCGAGGAGCTGCAGGACCTCGACCTGGACATGGTCGGCAAGGACCTCGGCGACGGCGCCCGGCAGGACTACCAGCGCGCACTGGACTCCTACGAGTCGGCCAAGTCGGCGGTCGCCCAGGTCACGGCGGCGGACCAGATCAAGCACGTGATCGAGATCCTCGAGGACGGCCGGTACGCGATGGCCTGCGTGCGCGCCCGGGTCAACAACGAGCCGCTCCCGCAGCGCCGCCCGTCCTGCTTCTTCAACCCCCAGCACGGCCCGTCCGTCGAGGACGTCACGTGGGCCCCGGCCGGCGGAGCGCCGCGCGAGGTCCCGGCCTGCGCCGCGGACGCCGAGCGGGTCCGCGCCGGCGCCGACCCGGACATCCGCAAGGTGATGGTCGGCCCGCAGCGCGTTCCGTACTGGCAGGCCGGACCGGCGTACGCGCCGTACGCGCAGGGCATGTTCGGCGCGCTGGGTGGCGTGATGACCGGCATGTTCATCGGCACCATGCTCGGCGGCATGTTCGCCGGCGGCGGCTACGGCGACATGGCCGGCGGCGGCTTCGAGGGCGGTGACGGCGGCGGCGACATGGGCGGCGACGGTGGCGACGGCGGCGGCTTCGACTTCAGCGAGGACCCGGGCGGCGGCGACATGGGCGGCGGCGACTTCGGCGACTTCGGCGGCTTCGACTTCTGAGCCAAGCACCACCGACGGCCCCTGGGAGCACTGGGCAGATTCTCGGGGTCCTCGCAACACCTGATGGTTTTATGTGGTTGTCAGTAGATCACGCAGGCGCTCGGCTGGGGTTTTCCAGTCGAGCGTTTTGCGTGGTCGGCCGTTGAGTTTCTGGGCGACGTGTTCGAGGTCTTCGGGACTGTGGGCGGACAGGTCGGTGCCCTTGGGGAAGTACTGGCGTAGCAGGCCGTTGGTGTTTTCGTTCGATCCCCTTTGCCAGGGCGAGTGCGGGTCGCAGAAGTAGACCGGAACGCCGGTTGCCACGGTGAACTGCTTGTGGGCGGCCATCTCGCAACCCTGGTCCCAGGTCAGCGAGCCACGTAAATGTGCGGGCAGGGTCTGGATCAAGACCACCAGCACGTCGCGGACCTCTTCGGCGGTGTGCCCGCCGGGCAGGTGCCCGAGCATGACGTAGCGGGTCGAGCGTTCGACCAGGGTCACGATCGCGGACTCGTTGCGGGTGCCGACGATCAGATCGCCTTCCCAGTGGCCAGGAACCGCCCGGTCCTCGACGTCTGCAGGGCGTTCGGAGATCATCACCATCTCGTCGACGAACCGGGGCGTGCGCTGCTCGGGCCTGCGGCGGGGTTTGCGGCGGGTGCGCCCGGTGCGCAGCGCGACCGTGACCTCGCGGCGCAGCCCACCACGGGCCTGGACATAGATCGCCTGGTAGATCGTCTCCGGGCTCACCCGCATGCCCTCGTCGTCGGGGAACTCCATGACCAGAGCCTGACAGATCTGCTCAGGTGACCACTGCTCCCGCAGCTTGCCCGCGACGTAGCCGCGCAGCCGGCCCTCCTGGGCCAGCATCGATTCCTTGGGCCGTGCACGACTGGCTGCCCAGGCCCGCTGCGCCCGGTGCGGCCGGTAGACGCCCTCGACCGAACGGGCGTCGATCTCGCGTTTGACCGTGGACGCCGACCGGCCCAGCGCCCGCCCGATCGCCCGCAGCGAATCGCCCCGGCGACGCAGATCAGCGATCAACTCCCGCTCGGTCACCGTGAGGAACCGAGCATGCAGCTCGGCCTCGACGGCCGCAAGACACGGCCCTGCCGCAACAGCAATGGTGGTCACACCGGTCTTGTAGTCGATCCGGCGACCATCAGTGTGCAGGCGCGCGTCACCGATCTTGCGGACCCCCCGGTCCCAGTCCTGCGCAGTACGCTCATGCACCCCGACCTGCCGTGCCGCATCGCGGCGCCGCACCCCGCCCGCACGCAACCGGTCGTACTCCGACCGCCCCGGATGCCCGGCCGTGCCCGTCTTCCCACGACCACGCACACCAGCCCGCCGAGCCCACCCGTACGCCGTCGCACGACTCACCCCAACCACCCGAGCAGCACCCGAAATACTGCCGCCCTCACGATCCAGCACCTCGAAGAACCTCGCCCTCAACTCCCCAGAAACCACGATCCCCACAACTCCCTGAAAATCCAGGGTGTTGCGGGGATCGTTAGAACCTGCCCTGCTCCCGGGGGCCGTTGTCTTGCCGTGGGCGGCGGACGCGCCTAGCGTCGAGAGATGCACGAGCTCGCCATCACGGAGAGCGTTGTCGATGCGATCGTCGAGAAGATCGGCGACGGACCGGTCGCCGCCGTACGGCTGGAGATCGGCAAGCTGTCCGGCGTGGTGGCCGACTCGGTCCGGTTCTGCTTCGAGGTGGTCGCTCAGGGCACCGGCCTGCAGGACGCCCGGCTGGACATCGACGAGCCGCCGGGGCGGGCGTACTGTCGAAACTGTGGTGACGAGTTCGGCCTCGACGAGCCGATCCTCCTGTGCCCGTGCGGCAGCGCGGACCTCGACATCCTCAGTGGCGAGCAGCTGAGAATCATCTCGGTGGAGGTGCCCTGACATGTGCAGCACCTGCGGTTGCGGTCAGCCGGACGGTGCCGGGACCCGGCTGACCGTCGTGCACGACCACCAGCACGACGACGAGCACGGGCACGGCCACGATCACGGCCATGGACATGGACATGGGCACGGGCACGGGCACGGGCACACCGAGGAGCTGACCGCCCCGGAGACCAGGACCGTCGTGCTCGAGCAGGAGATCCTCGCCAGGAACGACGCGCTCGCGGCCGCCAACCGGCACCGCCTGCAGGAGCACGGCATCGCCGCGGTGAACCTGATGAGCTCACCCGGCTCCGGCAAGACCACCGTGCTGGAGCACACCATCCGTGCGATCGGCGGCCGCCGCCCGGCGCTGGTCGTCGAGGGCGACCAGGAGACCCTGTACGACGCCGAGCGGATCCGTGCGACCGGCAGCAAGGTCGTCCAGATCAACACCGGCGCCGGCTGTCACCTGGACGCGCGGATGCTCGCCTCCGGACTGACCCGGCTGGAGCCGCCGGACGGCGCGCTGGTGTTCGTCGAGAACGTCGGCAACCTGGTCTGCCCGGCGCTGTTCGATCTCGGCGAGGCCGCGCGGGTGGTGATCATCTCGGTCACCGAGGGCGCCGACAAACCGGCCAAGTACCCGTACATGTTCCGCACCGCCGACCTCGTCCTGCTGAACAAGGT
Source organism: Kribbella italica (assembly GCF_014205135.1). Taxonomy (NCBI): domain Bacteria; kingdom Bacillati; phylum Actinomycetota; class Actinomycetes; order Propionibacteriales; family Kribbellaceae; genus Kribbella; species Kribbella italica. The sequence continues at coordinate 8,096,374 of NZ_JACHMY010000001.1, read as the reverse complement.
CGATCTGCTCCCGTACGTCGACTTCGACGTCGACCTGTGCCTGCGCCTGATCGACGAGGTCCGCCCTGGCGCGCGGGTCCTGCAGGTCTCGGCCACGAAGGGCACCGGCATGCCAACCTGGTACGACTGGCTGGACGCCCTCTAACGCCACTTTGTGCACCCACCGGCCACGATTCGACGCTCACCATGACTGGTGAGTGCTCAAAGTCGGGGGTGGGTGGGCGCGTCCTCGCGGATGGTGGTCGCTGCAGGCATCGTTCGTGTGCGGCCGCCGGCGGCCAGCAGGAGACCCGCGGTGAGGGCGAGCCACAGGTAGGCGTTGCCCGCGACCTGTTCCAGCATGTTCCAGTCGAGTTCGCGGTTGCCGCGGCGTGGGACCCACCAGATCGGCGCGAGCATCAGCAGGCCGAACCAGGCCGCCGCGGTCTGCACCGGGAACCGCCGGCCGACCCGCGTGCCGGTGAGCAGCGCGACGCCGAGCGGGATCATCCAGACCCAGTGGTGGCTCCACGAGACGGGCGAGCAGAGCAGGCTGATCATGCCCGCGATCGCGGTGGCGCCGAGCCGCTCACCGCGCAGCCACAGCGCGCGGGTCAGCCACAGTCCGGCGACGACCGTCAGCAGGACGACAGCCTTCCAGGCCAGGCCGCCGCCGTCCATGTCGCCGGTGACGCGGATCAGGAATCCGTTCCAGGACTGGTTGCCCGAGTAGGCCAGCCCGCCGATCCGGGCGGTGTCGGACAGCAGCTTGGTCCAGTACTCCCACGCTGCCGACGGCGCGATCAGGAACCCGGCCAGCACGGTCACGGCGAACGCCGCCGACGCGTGCGCGAGCGCGCGCCACTGCCGGGTGACGACGAGCATCCCGAAGAACACCAGCGGCGTGAGCTTGATGCCGGCCGCGATCCCGATCCAGATCCCCCGGCGCGGCCGGCGGACCTCCAGTACGTCGTACAGGATCAGCGCACAGAGGATCAGGTTGATCTGTCCGTACGACAGGGTCTCGCGGACCGGTTCGATCAGCAGCGACGCGGCGCTGACGGCGATCAGCCCGGCCGGGCCCCACGAGCTCGCCGGCGGGAGGCGGCGCAGGCACAGCCGCCAGATCACCACGATCGCGAACAGCGAGACCGTGATCGACACGCCGTACGCGACCGGCCAGGGCATCACCGCGACCGGGACCATCACCATCGCACCGAACAGCGGGTAGGTGAACGGCATCGTGATGTCGCGCATCCGGGCCGCGTACAGCGAGGCCGGGTCGTCGAGCACCATCGAACCGCCGAGCCGGTAGACCTTCAGGTCCGCGCCGGTGTGGTCCCAGACGAACGGCAAAAGGATGCCGACGGCAACACAAACTCCCACGGTCAGCCACCAGCGGCGCTTGACCGGGTCCCCCAGGATCCCCTGAATCACCCGCCGAGCGTGACAGGACGAAGGGGTCAGACCGGCCTAGACCGACTGGCAGCTTGATGTCACGGCGTGTCGGGAACTTTTCACCGAATAGGTGACAAGAGCAACAACAGCCAGAGTCGCCGCTATCAGATAGGCGTTGCCGGCCAGTTGTTCCGAGAAAGTCCACTCCAGTTCGCGATTCTCGTGGTTCGGCGGCCACCAGATCGGCGCGGCCGCGAAGACCGTGCACCACAAGATGCCGAAGGCAACCTTCAGCCGGCCGGGCAGTCGCTGCAGGACAGCGACACCGAGCGGGATGCACCAGACCCAGTGGTGGCTCCAGGAGACCGGCGAGCAGAGCAGGCCGAGGAGACCGCAGACGGAGACGGCGGCGAGCCGGTCGCCTTGGTCCCAGAGGATCCGGCAGAAGTAGAGGCCGGCGAGGGCGGTCAGCGCCACGAGGACGAGCCAGACCGGGCCGCCGCCGTCGAGGTCGCCCTGGACCCTGACGAGGAAGCCGTTCCAGGACTGGTTACTGGAGAAGGCGAGTCCGCCGACCCGCGTGGCGTCGGAGACCAGCGAGGTCCAGTACGTCGCAGCCGCGCGCGGCGTGACGGCGAAGCCGATCAGCACGGTCGCGGCGAACCCGGCGGTCGCGTAGGCCAGGGCCTTCCACTGCCGGGTGACGACGAGCAGGCCGAAGAACACCAGCGGCGTGAGCTTGATGCCGGCGGCGATGCCGATCCAGATCCCGCGCCGGGAGTGCTTGGTGTTCAGCACGTCGTACAGGATCAGGGCGCAGAGCATCAGGTTGATCTGCCCGAAACCGAGCGTTTCCCGGACCGGCTCCAACAACAGGGACGCGGCAACCACTCCGAGCATCGCTGCCGACGGCAACGAAACGCAGAGCCGCCAGACCGCGACGAGCGCAACCAGTGTGATCGCGGTCCATCCCACCGCGGCAGCAGGCCACGGCACCAGCGCGAACGGCACCATCACCACCGCCGCGAACGGCGGGTAGGTGAACGGCAGCGGAGTACCGGCCAGGCGTACGTCGTACAGGGCTTTGGCATTGTCCAGCAGGGTCGAGCCACCGAGCCGGTAGACCTTCAGGTCCACCATCGCGTGCCGCCACAGCAACGGCAGAACGATGCACGCGGCAACACACACGACCATCGCCGCGACCCACCGCCAGTTCCCCCGCACGGTGGGAACGATACCGCCGGACCGGGTGACGCCTCGGACTCAGCAGATGCGGGGCAGCTGTTCTCCGATCGGGGTGTCGACGACGCGGGTGGCGCCGAAGGTGGTGCGGGTGACGACCATGCCGGGGTGGTCCGGCACGCACTCGCCGATGACGGCCGCGTCGACGCCCAGCGGGTGGGCCTGGAGCGCGGCCAGGACGGCGTCGGCGTCCTCCGGGGCGACGACGGCCAGCAGCTTGCCCTCGTTGGCGACGTACAGGGGGTCGAGGCCGAGGAAGGCGCAGGCGTTGGCAACGGTCTCGGGGATCGGGAGCAGGCTCTCGGTCAGCTCGATGCCGACGCCGGCGGCCTTGGCGATCTCGTTGAGCGAGGTGGCGACTCCACCGCGGGTCGGGTCGCGCAGGACGTGCAGGTCGAGCGTGACGTCGAGCATCGCGGCGACCAGGCCGTTCAGCGGAGCACAGTCGCTGACCACCTCGGTGCCGAACGAGACGCCCTCGCGCACGCTCATGATCGCGATGCCGTGCACGCCGATCATGCCGCTGACGATCACCACGTCACCCGGTACGGCGCGCTGCGGGCGGATGTCGACGCCGTCGGGGACCAGACCGATCCCGGCGGTGTTCACGTAGACGCCGTCGCCGTGGCCGGAGTCGACCACCTTGGTGTCACCGGTCGCGACGATGACGCCGGCCCGGCGCGCCGCCGTCCCGAGGTCGGCCGCGATCCGGCCGACCACGGACAGCTCGACGCCTTCCTCCAGGATGAACCCGCAGGACAGGTACGCCGCCTGCGCGCCCGACATGGCCAGATCGTTGACCGTGCCGTTGACCGCGAGGTCGCCGATGCTGCCGCCGGGGAAGAACAGCGGCTGCACGACGAACGAGTCGGTCGAGAACGCGAGCCGCGCGCCGCCGAGCGTGACCACGGCGGAGTCCGCCATGCCCTCGAGCAACGGGTTCGCGAAGGCCGGGACGAAGAGGTGCTCGATCAGCTCGGCCGACAGTTGCCCACCGCCACCGTGTCCCATCACCACGGCCGGGTGGTCGCGCAACGGCAGCGGGCAGGTCCACCCGTCGAAGTTCGGCCGGGCGGGATCGGGAAGCATCACCTGCTCAGCCAACGGAACTCACCACCTCGGGCGTCTGCAGCCGCCGGTAGAGGTAGTACGCCGCACAGGCGCCCTCGCTCGAGACCATCGTCGCTCCCAGCGGGTTCCTCGGCGTACAGAGCGTTCCGAACGCCTCGCACTCGTGCGGTTTGATGTGTCCCTGCAGCACCTCGCCGCTGCGGCAGACCTTCGACTCCTCGGTGTCGATGTCCCGGACCTGGAACCGGTACTCGGCGTCGTACGCGCGGTACCGCTCGGACAGCCGCCAGCCGCTCCGCGGGATCATCCCGATCCCCCGCCAGGCGCGGTCCGTCGTCTCGAACACGTCGGAGAGCATCGCCTGGGCGGCCGTGTTGCCCTCGTCGGTGACCGCCCGCCGGTACGCGTTCTCGACCACGTGCTCACCGCGCTCCAGCTGCGTCACCGTGCGCAGGATCCCGGCCAGGATGTCCAGCGGCTCGAACCCGGTGACGACGATCGGCACCTGGTACTTCGCGGCCAGCGGCGGGTACTCCGAGACTCCCATCACGCTGCACACGTGCCCGGCCGCGAGGAACGCCTGGACCCGGCAGTTCGGCGACTCCATGATCGCGGAGATCGCCGGCGGCACCCGGACGTGCGAGACCAGCAGGCTGAAGTTCGCGATGTCCTGCTTCCTGGCCTGGTACACCGTCATCGCGTTCGGCGGCGCCGTCGTCTCGAAGCCGATCCCGAAGAACACCACCTCACGATCCGGGTTCTCCTTCGCGATCCGCAGCGCGTCCAGCGGCGAGTAGACCACCCGGACGTCACCGCCCTCGCTCTTGATCCGGAACAGGTCGCGGCCGCTGCCCGGCACCCGCAGCATGTCCCCGAACGAGCAGAAGACGACGCCGGGCTGGGACGCGATCTCCAGCGCCTTGTCGATGATCTCCAGCGGCGTCACGCAGACCGGGCAGCCCGGCCCGTGGATCATCTCGACGCCGTCCGGCAGCAGCTGGTCGATCCCGTGCCGGACGATCGTGTGGGTCTGCCCGCCGCAGACCTCCATCATCGCCCACGGCTTCGTGACGGTCGCATGGATCTGGTCGACCAGCTTCTTCGCCAGCACCGGATCGCTGAACTCGGCCAAGTACTTCATGTCATCGTCTCCTCTGTCCCCGGCGGCCGCCGTTCGCCGGCCTGCTGCGCCGCGAGTCCCCAGTGGTCCCCGAACTCCTCCTCCAGCGCGCCCAGCTGCCGGTACAGCGCCAGCGACTGCCGCGCCGACTCCTCGTCGAGGCGCTGCAACGCGAACCCGACGTGCACGATCGTGTACTCGCCGACCTCCAGGTCGGGCAGGTAGGCCAGGCAGACGTCCTTCAGCACACCGCCGAAGTCCACCATCCCCATCCGCGTGCCGTCCTCTTCCCGGATCTCCACGACCCGTCCCGGAACCGCTAGACACATGCTGTTTCCTCCTTCGGTACGGGGACGCGGGCCGCGACGGCCAGCTGACCGAGTGCGATCCCGGCATCGGTCGGCGGGACCCGCCGGTGCCGCAGTACGGCGAAGCCGGCCGCGCGCAGCGCCCGGCTACTTGCTGAAAGCAACAATTGGTTGACGAACACCCCGCCGGACAGCGCGACCGTCGACAGCCCGCGCGCGGCCCGGGCCTGCTCGGCGACCTCCACCATCACCTCGACCAAGCCTTGGTGGAACCGTGCCCCGATCACCGTCGGCGGCACTCCGTCGACAACATCCCGCACGACGGCCGCGAGCACCGGCGCCGGGTCGATCAGCCCTTCTGCCCAACGGAAACCGTAGGCCTTGCCGAACGGCGCTACCGCGGAAACGCCTTCCAGCTCGATCGCCGCCTGCGCCTCGTACCCGGCGCGGTGGCACACCCCGGCCAGCGACGACACCGCGTCGAACAGCCGGCCCATGCTCGACGTCGGCGCGCACGCCAGGTTCCGGTCGAGCTGCCGCTCGAGGCGATCCAGTTCGTCTCCCGTACAGGCTTGCACCGCCGGCAGCCGCCGATCCCACTCGATGCCGGCCGCGTGCAAATGCGCCAAGGCCATCCGGCACGGGTTCCGGACCCCCGCATCGCCACCGGGCAAGGGAACGTACGCCAGGTGCGCGTACCGCTCGAACCCGTCGTAGTCGGCCAGCAGCACCTCACCGCCCCAGACCGCGCCGTCGTCGCCGTACCCGGTCCCGTCGAAGGCGAAGCCGATCACCGGCCCACCGTCGTACCCGTGCTCGGCCAGCACCGACGCCAGGTGCGCGTGATGATGCTGTACGCCGACCACCGGCCGCCCGTCGGCGTGCAACTGTGCCCACTGCCGCGACCGGTACGCCGGATGCTTGTCCGCCACCAGCACCTCCGGCCGTACGCCGGTCAGCTCCTCGAGATGCCGTTCGGCCCGCTCGAAGGCGGCCAGCGTCGCGAGGTCGTCCATGTCCCCGACGTGTCCCGACAACCACGCGTACCGCCCACCGGCCACGGCGAAGGTGTTCTTCAGGTCTCCACCAACGGCCAGCACTTGCCGCACCGGGAACGGCAGCGCGACCGGGAACGGCGCATAGCCGCGCGAGCGCCGTACGGGCAGCTCCAGCTCGTCCACCACGCGGACGACGGAGTCGTCGCACGGCACGTGGATCGGCCGGTCGTGCCCGAGCCACGCGTCCGCCAGCGGTGCCAGGCGGTCCAGCGCCTCGGCGTCGTCGATCACGATCGGTTCGCCGGAGACGTTCCCGCTGGTCATCACGAGCACGGTCGGCCCGGGCTGGTCGAAGAGCAGCCGGTGCAGCGGCGTGTACGGCAGCATCACACCCAGGTCCGGGTTGCCCGGCGCGACCTCCGCGACGACCGCGGAGCACACGGTACGGCGCAGCAGCACGATCGGGCGCTGGTGCCCGGTGAGCGACGCCTCCTCGGCCGGCCCGATCACCGCGATCTGCCGCGCGGTCTCCAGGTCCGCGGCCATCACCGCGAACGGCTTGTCGCCACGGTCCTTGCGTTTGCGCAGCATCCCCACAGCCGCCGAGTCACCCGCGTCGCAGACGAGGTGGAATCCCCCGATCCCTTTGACCGCGAGGATCCCGCCGCCGGTCAGCACCCGATGGGCCGCGGCCAGCGCGTTCTCGTCGTACGACGGCCCGGCGCCCGGACGCGAGAAGCTGAGCCGCGGCCCGCAGGCCGGGCAGGCGATCGGTTGCGCGTGGAACCTGCGATCGGCCGGGTCGGCGTACTCGCGCGCGCAGTCCGGGCAGAGCGGAAACCCGGCCATCGTGGTGGCGGTGCGGTCGTACGGCAGGCCGGTGACGATCGTGAAGCGCGGCCCGCAGTTCGTGCAGGTGACGAACGGGTGCCGGTACCGGCGGTCCGCCGGATCGTCCTGCTCGGCCGCACAGTCGTTGCACTGAGCAACATCCGGCGAAACCAGCGTACGGCCCGCCCCGCGGGTCGAGTCCCGGATGACGAAGACAGTGCCACCGCGGGCCGGCACCTCCTCCCACGCCACCGACTCCACCACGGCCAACGGCGGCGCGTCCGTCCCGATCCGGCGCCTGAAGGTTCGCACCGCCTCCGGCGCGCCCTCGACCTCGGCGACCACACCGGCCGCCGTGTTCGCCACCTGTCCGGACAGCCCGAGCTCGCGGGCCAAGGCGTACACGAACGGCCGGAAGCCGACGCCCTGAACCACGCCGGACACGGTGATCCGGACCCGGAAACGGGAACCCTGAGCAGCCGTGGCACCCACCACCTGCCGATGGAATTGTCAGGAATGTCTGGTGCAGGCCGATCGCAGATGGCGAAATCGGTCATCGACGGACTCTTTCCGAAGCCTAGACCCGGACCCGGCGTGGGCACCAGAGGGACAATTCGGAAAGGCCGGGGTCCGTTATCCGGCCGGCGGCGGCCCGAACACCGCGTGCACCCGGCGCAGGTCGCGCAGCCTGGGCTCGGTGTCACCGCGCAGCCACCGGCTGATCGTGCGGACCGAGACCCCGGCCCGCTGCGCGGCGGCCTCCTGCGAGAGGCCCTGCCGGGCCAGCACGGACTCCAGCCAGCTGGCGAACGGCTTGTCCCCCACCCGCGGCGACGCCCCGAGCCACGGCCGGGTCGCGCCGTGCAGCACCTCGACCTCCACGCCGTCGGGGAAGATCCGCACGGTGACGTCGAAAGCGCCGTTGTCCGGGCCCGCGGCGGCCAGCAACGCCGTGGTGATCGCGTCGTACAGCGCTGCGCTCTCGACCTGCTCCAGGACGACCGGTTGCAGCGCCTCGCGGACGAACAGCTCCGCGTCCGGCAGCGCACCCGGCCGGGCCGGGAAGGTGTGGGAGACGACCACCACCGGCGCGACGAACAGGCCGTGGTCGGTGTCGCCCGGCGGGAGGTCAGACATTTGTGCACGGCTCTCAGGGGTGATCCGATGCTCAACCGTAGCCCTCGCGCCACCCCTGGTCGACGCGCTCCGGGAAATCACCTAGCTTAGGCTTACCTAATACTCGAGGAATGTCGCGGAATCGTGGAATCCGGGATTTCCCGACAATGCCATTAATATCCGACACAAGTGTCTGTCCCGGTGCCCGGTCGCGACGTAGCCTCCGAAGGGAACTCCCTGTGACGAGGAGGCCCGGACGATGTCGACGACCCTGGAACCCGAGCAGGCGCAGCAGGAGGCCGACGAGGGTGTCGTGCACATCCTCTGGATGAACGGTGGCCTGAGCTGCGACGGCGACTCCGTCGCGCTCACCGCGGCGACCCAGCCCAGCATCGAGGAGATCGTGCTCGGGGCGTTGCCGGGACTGCCGAAGATCGCGGTGCACTGGCCGCTGATCGACTTCGAGTGCGGCCCGGAGACCGGCGCGGACAACTTCATCGAGTGGTGGCACAAGGCCGACCGCGGTGAACTGGAGCCGTTCGTCCTGGTCGTCGAGGGCTCGATCCCGAACGAGGCGATCAAGACCGACGGGTACTGGGCCGGCTTCGGCAACAACCCGGCCACCGGTCAGCCGATGAAGACGTCGGAGTGGCTGGACCGGCTGGCGCCGAAGGCCACGGCGGTCGTTGCCGTCGGCACCTGTGCGGCGTACGGCGGGATCCACGCGATGGCGGGCAACCCGACCGGCGCGATGGGGGTGCCGGACTACCTGGGCTGGAGCTGGAAGTCGAAGGCGGGCCTGCCGATCGTCTGTGTGCCCGGCTGTCCGATCCATCCTGACAACCTGTCGGAGACGTTGGTCTACCTGCTCTACCAGGTGGCCGGTCAGGCACCGATGATCCCGCTGGACGCCGAGCTGCGGCCGCAGTGGCTGTTCGGCGCGACCGTGCACGAGGGCTGCGACCGCGCCGGGTACTACGAGCAGGGCGACTTCGCCAAGGAGTACGGCTCCCCCAAGTGCCTGGTGAAGCTGGGCTGCTGGGGACCGGTGGTCAACTGCAACGTCCCGAAGCGCGGCTGGATCAACGGCGTCGGCGGCTGCCCGAACGTGGGCGGGATCTGTATCGCCTGCACGATGCCCGGCTTCCCGGACAAGTTCATGCCGTTCATGGACGAGCCGACCGGCGCCCGGATCTCGACCGCGGCCAGCACGGTCTACGGCACCGTCATCCGGCGGCTGCGCAAGATCTCCCAGCACCAGAAGAACAAAGAGCCCAAGTGGCGGCACACGGGCCCGAACCTGACCACCGGCTACGAGAAGGTGCGGCAGCCATGACCACCACCGAACCGAAGATCGGCCAGCACCTGGAACCCGATGCCGGCAAGAGCTCCGATGTCGTCGAGATGGCCTGGGACCCGATCACCCGGATCGTCGGCAGCCTCGGCATCTACGCGAACGTCAACTTCAAGTCCAAGACCGTCGAGCAGTGCCACAGCACGTCGTCGATCTTCCGCGGCTACAGCATCTTCATGAAGGGCAAGGACCCGCGCGACGCGCACTTCATCACCAGCCGGATCTGCGGCATCTGCGGCGACAACCACGCCACCTGCTCGGTCTACGCGCAGAACATGGCGTACGGCGTCGCGCCGCCGCATTTGGGCGAGTGGATCGTCAACCTGGGCGAGGCCGCGGAGTACATGTTCGACCACAACATCTTCCAGGAGAACCTGGTCGGGGTGGACTACTGCGAGCGGATGGTCAAGGAGACCAACCCCGGCGTCCTGGAACTGGCGAACCGGACCGAGGCGCCGCACGCCGGCGACCACGGCTACAAGACGATCGGCGACATCATGCGGTCGCTGAACCCGCTGGAGGGCGACTTCTACCGCGAGGCGCTGCACGTCAGCCGCTACACCCGCGAGATGTTCTGCCTGATGGAGGGCCGGCACGTGCACCCCTCCACGCTGTACCCCGGCGGGGTGGGCACGGTGGCGACGATCCAGCTGTTCACCGACTACCTGACCCGGCTGATGCGCTACATCGAGTTCATGAAGAAGGTCGTGCCGTTGCACGACGACCTGTTCGACTTCTTCTACGAGGCGCTGCCCGGCTACGAGCACGTCGGCGAGCGGCGGGTCCTGCTCGGCTGCTGGGGCAGTCTGCAGGACCCGGCGATCTGCGACTTCGACTACAAGACGATGGACGCCTGGGGCAAACGGATGTTCGTCACCCCCGGGATCGTGGTGGACGGCAAGCTGGTCACCAACAACCTGGTCGACATCAACCTCGGCCTGCGGATCCTGCTCGGCAGCTCGTTCTACGACGACTGGGCCGGCGGCGGTCACGAGAAGTTCGTCGACAAGGACCCGCTGGGCAACCCGATCGACGTCCGGCACCCGTGGAACCAGCACACGATCCCCAAGCCGCAGAAGCGCGACTTCGCCGGCGCCTACAGCTGGACGATGTCGCCCCGCTGGTTCGACGGCACCGACCACCTCGCGCTCGACACCGGGGGCGGACCGCTCGCCCGGCTCTGGTCGACCGCGCTGTCCGGCCTGGTGAACACCGACTACGTGCAGGCCACCGGGCAAAGCGTGAAGATCCAGCTGCCCCGGACCGCGCTGAAGCCGGCCACGGAGTACGAGTGGAAGATCCCGCGCTGGAGCAACGCGCTGGAGCGCAACCGCGCGCGGACCTACTTCCAGGCGTACGCCGCCGCGCTCGCGCTGCACTTCTGCGAGAAGGCGATGGCCGAGGTGCGGGCCGGCCGGACCGAGACCTGGACGCCGTTCAAGGTTCCGAGCGACGCGATCTCGTGCGGCTTCACCGAGGCGGTCCGCGGCGTGCTGTCGCACCACATGGTGATCCGCGACGGCAAGATCGCGAACTACCACCCGTACCCACCGACCCCGTGGAACGGCAGCGTCCGGGACAGCTACGGCACCCCGGGCCCGTACGAGGACGCGGTCCAGAACACGCCGATCTTCGAGGAGAACCCGCCGGAGCGGTTCAAGGGGATCGACATCATGCGGGCGGTCCGCAGCTTCGACCCGTGCCTGCCGTGCGGCGTACACATGTTCGTCGGCAACGGGCGGGAGAAGACTCATCTGCACTCGCCCACCCTCGCGGTGAAGCCGTACTGACATGGCAACGTCCAACGGTCGCGACGTCCAGGAACTGAGCGAGCGGATCGACGTGCTGCTGGACGAGGTCCAGCGGCGCGCCGAACCCGAGATCACGGCCAAGGTCGAGGAGCTGGTCCGAGCGGTGCTGGCGCTGCACGGCGCGGGCCTCCAGCAACTACTGGCGCGGCTGGACGAACCGCAGGTCCGGAGCGTGCTCGAGGACGACCTGGTCGCGGGCCTGCTGCTGCTGCACGACCTCCACCCCGACGACGTGGCGACGCGGATCCAGCACGCGCTGGACAGCGTCCGCCCGTACCTCGGTTCGCATGCCGGCGGCATCGACTACCTCGGCATCGACGACGACGGCGTGGTGCAGCTGCGCCTGCAGGGCAGCTGCGACGGATGTCCCGGTTCCACCGCGACGGTCCGGCTGACCGTGGAGAACGCGGTGCTCGACGCCGCGCCCGAGGCCGTCGCCGTCGCGGTGGAGGGAATGGTCGAGACCAAACCGCGGCAGACGCTGCTGACGATCGAGCCGTTCCGGCCGCAGTCCGAGGGCTGGCACCCGGTCACGCTCGTCACGGCGCCCGGGCAGGTGCAGAAGCTCGTGGTCGCCGAGCTCGAGCTGCTGGTCGCCAACCTGGCCGGCACGTTCTTTGCCTACCGCAACAGTTGCCCGGTCTGCTCGTCGGTCCTGCAGCACGGCCGGCTCGAGGGTGACCTGCTCACCTGCCCGCGCTGCACCGCCCAGTACGACGTACGCCTGGCCGGTCGTGCGCTGGCACCGGTCGGCGCCCCACCGCTCGAGGCGATGCCGCTGCTGCCGGACGGGGTCGAGTGGAAGGTCGCCATCCCGGGGAGGCAACCCGCGTGAGACCGTCCTCGACCCTGAGAGCCCTCGCCCGACCGAAGCCACGTCCCGCCCGGCCGGCTCTCGGGGCGGACGCCGGGGCCGGGGCGGGGATGGACGCCGGGGTCGGGGCGGGGGCCCGGACCGGGGCCGGCGTGGACGCCCCAGCCGGGGCAGGGTTGAGCGCCGGGGCGGGGGTGGATCCCGTGGCGGTTCTTCGAGGGTTCACCGGCGGGGTCCGGGCGCAGCTCGCGCCGGGTGAGCAGTGCGAGATGTGCACGGTCCCGATCGGGCCCGTGCACCCGCATGTGGCCGACGTACCGGATCATCGGCTGCTGTGCACGTGCCGCCCGTGCTACCTGCTGTTCGACGTCGAGGCGGCGTCGCGCGGGCACTACCGCGCCGTACCGGAGAACTACCGGCACGACGTGGACTTCGCGATGACCCCGGCGCAGTGGGAGGCGCTGGGCATCCCGGTCGACCTGGCGTTCCTGTTCCAGCAGACCGATCAAGGGCGGCACGTCGCGTTCTACCCGAGTCCCGGCGGGGCCACCGAGTCGCTGCTCGATCTGGCGAGCTGGGCGGAGGTCGTGGCGGGAGATCCGCTGCTGGCCGGGCTCGTACCGGATGTCGAGGCTGTGCTGCTGCGGCGGTTGGACGACGGGTTCGTCTGCTACCTGGTGCCGATCGACGCCTGCTACGAGCTCGTCGGGCTGGTCCGGCAGTACTGGGAAGGGTTCGCCGGCGGCGAGGAGGTCTGGCAGCAGATCGACGCGTTCTTCGCCGGAGTCGCGGAGAAGTGCCGTGGTTGATCTCGAGTTCACCTGCCTGGGGGCCGATGCCGACCGGTACGCCGCGACGCCGACGATCCAGTTGCACCTGCGCATCACCGAGACGACCGGGACGCCGGTGCACGCGCTCGCGCTGCGCTGCCAGATCCGGATCGAGCCGATCCGACGCCGGTACGACGACACGGAGGGCGAGGCGCTCGCGGACCTGTTCGGGGAACGGGCGCGGTGGGGCGAGACGCTGAAGCCGTTGCAGCTGGCGTTCGTGACGCAGATGGTGGCCGGGTTCACCGGGTCGGCCGACGTCGACCTGGCGCTGCCGTGCAGCTACGACTTCGACGTCGCCGCGCACAAGTACCTGTACGCGCTGCGCGAGGGCGGCGTACCGCTGCTGCTGCTCTTCAACGGGACGATCTTCACCGGGCGGCCGGGGACGTTGTCGGTGACCCCGGTCGCATGGCAGAAGGAGACGTCGTACGCGCTGCCGGTGCCGGTGTGGCGGGCGGCGATGGACCAGCACTTCCCGGGGGCCGCGTGGTTGCGGCTGCGGCGCGAGACCTTCGACAAGCTGTACGACTACCGGGCGCGGGAGGCGCTGCCGGGCTGGGACGACGCGATCGAGCGGCTGCTGAAGGAGAAGCTGGGATGAACCGCTTCGACGGGGTGCAGCAGGTCGCAGACGCGGTGCTGTTCGAGGGGTACGTGCTGTACCCGTACCGGGCGTCGGACGGGAAGAACCGGGTGCGCTGGCAGTTCGGCGTCCTGATGCCGCCTGGGTACGCGGATCCGTCGGAACGGTCGTGGTCGCAGACCGACTGCCTGCTGGACGGGTCGGAGGCTGTGGTGACGGTCCGGCTGCGGTTCCTGCAGGCGCAGCGTCGGACGGTCCTGGACGCCGCGGGAGGTGAAGTCGAGGCGCTGGAGACTGCGGACGCGACGTACGTGCCGTGGGACGAGGCGGTCGAGCAGAGCGTGGACTTCGTGGTGCGGCTGCCGGACCTTCCGCTGCGGAAGGGGTTCTCGATCCCGGGTGGGAGCATCTCCGAGGATCTGGGCGTCGGGCAGCTTCGCCGGACCCGCGAGCCGTTGGCCGGGGTCGTCGACCTGAGTGTTTCTGAGCTGCCCGGACCGTACGGCGTCTGCCGGCTCAGGCTGCGCGTCGAGAACACCAGTGCTGACGGCGATCGCGAAAGAGCTGGTGCCCTGCAGCGGGCGCTGATCGCTCATCACGTGCTGATCGCCGCGGAGGGAGCGCGGTTCCTGTCGTTGCTGGAGCCGCCGGAGTGGGCGACCGGGTATGTCGCGGCGTGCGAGAACGTCGGGATCTTCCCGGTGCTCGCCGGTGACCTCGTGCTGTCGTCGCCGATCATCCTGTACGACCACCCGCGGATCGCGCCGGAGAGCCAGGGCGACCTGTTCGACGCGACCGAGATCGACGAGATCCTCAGTCTGCGGACGATGACGCTGACCGACGAGGAGAAACGTGAGGTGCGCGGGACCGACCCGCGGGCCGCGGCGATGCTCCACCGGGTGGACGCGATGCCGCAGGAGCTGCTCGACCGGCTGCACGGGACGTTGCGGTACGTCCGGGAGGTCACAACGCCGGAGCCGGCGGAGGTTCCGTGGTGGGATCCGGGCAACGACGCCACGGTGTCGCCGGAGACCGACACGGTGCAGGTCGGCGGGGTTGCCGTGGGCAACGGCGTACGGGTGCGGCTGCGGCCGGGGATCCGGCGGGCGGACGCGCAGGACATGTTCCTCGCGGACCGGGTGGGGACGGTGGTCGCCGTACTGGCCGATGTCGACGGGCAGACGCATGTCGCGGTGGCGCTGGACGGTGAGGAGGGTGAGGTGCAGCGGTCGCACGGGCGGTACTTGTACTTCGCGCCGGACGAGCTGGAGCCTTTGGTGGGTGCGGGATGAAGGTGCTGATCGCGGGGTTGGGGAACGTGTTCTGCACCGACGACGCGTTCGGGGTGTCGGTGATCGAGGTGCTGGCGCGGCGGTCGTGGCCGGATGGGGTCGAGGTGCGGGACTTCGGGATCCGCGGGATCCACTTGGCGTACCAGCTGCTGGAGCCGTACCAGCTGGTCGTGCTGGTGGACGTCGTCCAGCGGGGTGAGGTGCCGGGCACGGTGTACGTGATGGAGGCCGAGCCGGGCGCCGTACCGGAGGACGAGGTCGCGATGGACGCGCACGATCTCGGGCCGGACGCGGTGCTGGCCCTGGTGCCGCGGTTGGGTGGGACGTTGGGACGGGTCGTCGTGGTCGGGTGCGAGCCCGCCGAGCTGGGGGCGGGGATCGGGCTGACGCCGGCGGTACAGGGCGCGGTGGAGACCGCGGCCCGCCTGGTGACCGACCTGGTCGTTGCCGAGCGGGTGTCGCCGTAATGTGCCTCGGAATCCCGGGCCGGATCGTCAGCACCGTCGAGGGTTTCGACCTCGGGCAGGTCGAGGTGGCCGGCGTGCTGCGGGAGATCAATCTGGCGCTGCTGGACGGGCCGTTCGTACCGGGTGAGTACATCTTGATCCACAGCGGGTTCGCGCTGGAGCGGATGACGGCCGAGCGGGCCGCCGATGCCTTGGCGTTCTTCGGCGGCGAGTGATGATCACCGCGACGACCGCCGCCGGGCCGCTGCTGTTCGTCCGGTACGCGATGGCGCCGAACCTGCTCGGGTACTGCGGACCGGACGACGCGGGGGCGCTGATCACCTCGTCCGTTCGGGGCGCTGTGGACGAGGTGCGCGATCTGGCCCGGCAGTTCGAGAGTGCGTGGCCGTGCTTGCAGCTCATCGCCCGTGCGGCCGGGCTCGACGATCCGCTCGACCAGCGGGTGGTGGAGGCGTACTGGATCGGCAGTCCGCTGCTCGACGATCTGGGCGCGATGTTCGCAGCGGGTGGGCGGCCGCACCACAGCTACCAGGTGTTCTGCGTGTATCCGTGGGTCGCGTTGCTCGGCGACGGGCGCGCGAGTGGACAGGCGCTGCACGTGCTCGACCAGTGCCGGATCCGGTGGGGCCGGGTGGTCGCCGACACCGGTTCGGAGGTGGTGGTCGAGTCGCGGCCGCTGACCTGGAGCGGACAGGTCCTTGCCCTTGGCCCCCTTCGCCGGGAGACCGTCCGGCGGCACGACCTGCTCGACCCGCTCGCGCCCGGTGAGTGGGTCTCGCTGCACTGGCAGTGGGTGTGCGACCGGCTCACGGCCGAGCAGCTGACCGCGCTGCGCGGTTGGTCGGCGTACCACCTGACGATCGCCAACACCGGACTCACCCTTGGATGAGAGGTCTCTCAGATTCGGCTCACGGGTCGCTCATGGTGGCCCGGCACTGTTCTGGGTATGGCAGAACACAGCGAGGCCCTGGAGTTGCTCACCGGCCCGGCGGCCGGCGAGATCCTCGGTGCCGCGGTCGAGGCCGCCGGTGGAGAGCTGATCGATTGGCGTTCGACGGAGGTTGCTCACCACGCCGAGACCGCTACCGTCGCCTACCGGGCGACTGTCTCGTCAGCAGGGGTTGTCACCGATGAGGTGTTCGGGGCAACTGCCGGCGGGCAGATACCGGCCGGCGTCACGGTGGTCGGAGACGCTGAGACACAGATCGGTGTCTGGAGCGCTGCCAACGATCCTCGGCTTCCTGGGCTGCGGGGTGCGATGGATCCTGTCGCCGTCTCGTCGCTCTTCAGCCGGTGTGGGCTTGGTAGCGGGCCGGTGTCTGTTCGGTTGCGGGCTTATCGGCCGTTACGGCGGGCTGTGGTCGAAGCGATTGGGCCGCTCGGGCGGCTGTTTCTGAAGGTTGTGCCGAGCGGCGACGGGCAAGCGCTGCACGACCGGCATCGACTGCTGACGGGCGCCGGCGTACCGGCTCCTCGGAGTCTTGGGTGGACCGACGACGGGCTCGTCGTCCTGGAGGCGCTGGGTGGGCGGACGCTGCGGTCGGCGTTGCGGTCCGGACATGTCGGCACCGATCCGGCCGAGTTGACCCGGATGCTCGATCGGTTGCCGTCCGAGTTGCTCGAGGCTCCTCGGCGGACTTCCTGGCTCGAGCGCACGTCGTACTACGCACACTCGATCGCGCAGGTCGTACCGGAGCTGGCCAGTTGGTCGGCCGGCCTGTCGTCGGCGATTGTTGCTGAGGGCATCATTGGACCGACGGTTCCTGTGCACGGCGACTTCTACGAGGCGCAGGTGCACGTCGACCAGTCCGGCGCGATCGTCGGACTGCTCGACGTCGACACGGCCGGGCCGGGTGATCGGCTCGATGATCTGGCCTGCCTGGTCGGGCATCTGAGTGTGCTCGCGCAGGTCCTGCCCGCGAACGCCGACGCCATCGACGGGCTGGCCGAGCACTGCCTGTCCACCTTCGACCGGCAGGTCGATCCCGATCAGCTGCGGCTGCGGATCGCCTCGGTCGTCCTCTCACTCGCCACCGGGCCGCACCGTGTGCAGGACGCCGGCTGGCAGCAAGCCACCCGGGAGCGGGTCGCACTGGCCGAACGCTGGTACGACGCCGCTCACCGGGTTCACCGGAGCTCCGTGCTCCCCCTCGAAGAAAGGAACCACCATGAGAGCAACGCGTAAGTGGGCCGTAGTCGGAACCGTCGCCGCGATCTCCGGCATCGGAATCGGTACCGCGGCGTACGCCGCTCCCACCGATCTGAACGACCCGGCCACGACCCAGCCGGCTCAGACGACCACCCTGAACCAGGGCGGCGCGGCCCAGCCGGCCGCTGGCTCGGTGCAGTCCGCCGACACCCCTGGTGAGACCGCCAGCACCAACACCCCGGGCGAGCCCACCTCGGCGAACACTCCCGGCGACACCGCCTCGGCCAACACCCCGGCCGGCGCCACGTCCGCCAACACCCCGGGCGACACCAACTCGGTGAACACCCCCAACGACACCAACTCCGCCAACACTCCCGGCACCGTCAACTCCGCCAACACGCCGGGCACCGCCGACTCGGCGAACTCCCCGAACACGCCCAAGGCGTCCGGCAACCCCGGCACCGCCGACTCGGCCAACTCCCCGAACAACGCCAACTCGGCCAACTCCCCCAGCTGACAGCACAACCTGTGCCCGGACCGGCCCCCTCTCCGGCCCGGGCACAGCCCATCTCCCAACTGGTGAATGGGCTGGACCGTCTACAGGTGCCGGTGGGGGCGGTTCGGGATGTCGGGGCCGAGGATCCAGCTGGGGGCGCCGCTGCTGTCCGGCGTACGGCGTACTGCTGGGTGGTGGTCGGGTTCCCAGTGGGCCGGGTGCTCGGTCAGGCCGAGCAAGTAGGTGACCGTGCATTCGAGGGCCGCCGCGAGCTCGGGCAGGCGGACGACGTCGACGCCGGCGCCGTGCTCGAAGGAGCTGAGGGTCTTGTTCGTGGTCCGGATCCCGCGCCGGGCCAGCCGGGTGACGACCTGTTTCTGGGTCAGCCCCAGCTGCATCCGCCGGGCCCGGAGCCGGTGCGTGACGATCAGGTGCCGGTTCAGGGTCGGGCCACCCACCTCGTCGAACATGCGGGACCTCCCGTCGGTTCCACGATCCTCCGGGTCAGGAGGTCCGTCAATCACCGACCGGCCACGAAGCACTACGAGGGCGCTTCCATCTCCGCGAGCGCGTGCACGGTGTACCGGGCGAAGTTGAACACCGGCGCCCGGCCGAGCAGCCGCTCGAACTCCTCGTGCGAATCGACGTCGTAGATCCACGCCCCGCCGTGCGATCCGACCACGTGGTAGCGCGCGAGCACCTTGCCCTCGCGCTGCAAACGTTCGCCGTACTCCGGCATGGCGCCGACCGCCCGCGCCATCTCCGGCGACAGCAGGCTCAGCTCCATCTGCCAGAGCACGAGGAACTTCATGACCGCAGATGCAACCGTCGCGCCGCTTCGGCGATCGAGCCGGTCACCGACGGGTAGACGGTGAAGGCCTGCGCCACCTGGTCGACCGTCAGGCGCCCGGCGACCGCGAGCGAGATCGGGTGGATCAGCTCGGACGCGCGCGGGGCGACGACCACGCCGCCGACCACGATGCCGGTGTTGGGCAGGCAGAACAGCTTCACGAAACCGTCGCGGACGCCCTGCATCTTGGCCCGCGCGTTGTCGGCCAGCGGGACCTTCGCGACCATCGCCGTACTGCCGCCGGCGTCCAGCGTCGCCTGGGTCAGCCCGACCGTCGCGATCTCCGGCGCGGTGAAGACGTTCGACGAGACCGTCGACTGGTCCAGCGGCGCGACCGCGTCGCCGAGCGCGTGCGACATCGCGATCCGGCCCTGC
This sequence comes from Kribbella italica, assembly GCF_014205135.1. Lineage (NCBI taxonomy): Bacteria > Bacillati > Actinomycetota > Actinomycetes > Propionibacteriales > Kribbellaceae > Kribbella > Kribbella italica. The sequence goes on along the minus strand of NZ_JACHMY010000001.1, from coordinate 8,077,287 downwards.
ATCGCGGCCACCGACGCGAGCATCAGGACGCCGGTGCAGTCGCCCGCGGCGTACACCCCGCGGCTCGACGTCCGCGAGACCCGGTCGACGCTGACGAAGCCGCCGTCGTCGAGCGACACGCCCGACTCGACAAGTCCCATGTTTTCCGTGTTCGGCAGCGAACCGACCGCCAGCAGCGCGTGCGAACCGTGCACCGTCCGGCCGTCGGTGAGCGTCACCACGACCCCGTCGCCCTGCCGCTTCACCGACTCCGCGCGGGAGCGTCCGAGTACGGTCAGCCCACGGCGGCGGAAAACGTCTTCCAGTACGGCGGCCGCGTCGGCGTCCTCGCCCGGCAGGACCCGGTCGCGCGACGACACCAGGACGACCTCGCTGCCGAGCGCGTCGTACGCGCTGGCGAACTCGGCGCCGGTCACGCCGGACCCGACCACGATCAGCTTCTCGGGCAGCTCCTGCAGCTCGTAGACCTGCTCCCAGGTCAGGATCCGCTCGCCGTCCGGCTCCGAGCCGGGCAGGATCCGCGGCCGTGCTCCGGTGGCGATCAGGACGACGTCCGCCTCCAGGCGCTCGTCGCCGACCACGACCGTCTCCGGCCCGTCGAGGCTGCCGCGGCCGTGGATCAGGCGGATCTTCTCGTCGGCCAGGCGGCGGGCGATCCCGTCGGACTGGGCGGCGGCCAGCGCCTTGACGCGGCTGTTGACGACGGTGAACTCGACGCTGACCGAGTTCGCCGGGTCGTCGTCGCCGTCGTCCACCCGCAGGCCCAGCTCGCCGGCCTCCACCACCTCGGTCATCACCTCCGCGGTGGCGATCAGAGTCTTGCTGGGGACGCAGTCGGTGAGCACGGCCGAACCGCCGATCCCGTCGGAATCGACAACCGTCACCTCCGCTCCCAGCTGGGCGGCCGCACTCGCCGCTTCGTACCCGCCAGGACCGCCACCGATGATCACAACTCGCGCCACGAGAGGCCATTGTTCCGTATCCTGTGATCTCGTGACCCTGTACGCCGCGTTTGCGTCGAATCTGGACCCGAATCTGATGTCCGACCGGTGCCCGTACTCGCCCCTGCGCGGGACCGGGTGGATCGTCGGCTGGCGCCTCACCTTCGGTGGGGAGGAGCTCGGCTGGGAGGGCTCGATGGCCACGGTCGTCGAGGACCCCGCCGACCCGACCAACCAGGTCTTCGTCGCCCTGTACGACGTCCACCCCAAGGACGTCGAGCGCCTGGACGAGTGGGAGTGGATCGACCAGGGCGTCTACCGCAAGATCCAGGTCCGCGTACAAACCCTGGACGGCACCCAGCTGGCGTGGATGTACGTCCTGAACGCCTACGAGGGCGGCCTCCCGTCGGCCCGCTACCTCGGCATCCTCGCCGAAGCAGCCGAGGCAGCAGGCGCCCCGGACGACTACGTGGCCGACATCCGAGCCCGCCCTTGCCAGTCTTCAGGTCACTGACGTACCGGGCGGTATCGTGCGGTGGTGACCGTCAACGATGCCGTTCTGATTCGTAGTGCTGCTGAGGCGTGGCTGGCTGAGGATCCCGATGGGGACACTCGGGCCGAGCTGCAAGGGCTGTTGGAGGCCGGGGACGAGGCCGGGCTGGCCGATCGGTTCGGGGGGAAGCTCGAGTTCGGGACGGCGGGGCTGCGGGGGGCTGTCGGGGCCGGGCCGAATCGGATGAACCGGGTCGTGGTGATCCGGGCCGCCGCGGGGCTGGCGGCGTACCTGAAGGCCAACGGGCTCACCGACGGTCCCGTGCTGATCGGGTACGACGCGCGCCACAAGTCCGACGTGTTCGCGCGGGACACCGCCGCGGTGATCCGCGGAGCCGGGCTCGACGCCGTGCTGCTGGATCGGCCGACGCCGACGCCGGTGGTCGCGTTCGGGATCCCGCACCTGAAGGCCGTCGCGGGCGTCGTGGTGACGGCGTCGCACAACCCGCCGCAGGACAACGGGTACAAGGTCTACCTCGGCGACGGCTCGCAGATCGTCCCGCCGGCCGACCACGAGATCGCCGCCGCCATCGACGCGGTCGGCGCGTTGGCCGAGGTCCCGCGCGGCGAGGACTGGCAGACCGCCGGCGACGACCTGCTCGACGCCTACCTGGACCGGATCGCCACGCTGGTCCCCCAGGACGCGCCGCGCGACCTCAAGGTCGCCTACACCCCGCTGCACGGTGTCGGCCGGCTGCTCGTCGAGGACGCCGTACGCCGGGCCGGCTTCGCCGCTCCCGCGGTCGTCGCGACGCAGGCCGACCCGGACCCGGACTTCCCGACCGTCGCGTTCCCGAACCCCGAGGAGCCCGGCGCGATCGACGCGGCCCTGGAGCTGGCGCGCGCCGAGGGCGCCGATCTCGCGGTCGCGAACGATCCCGACGCGGACCGGTGCGCGGTCGCCGTACCGGATCCTTCGGCCGACGGTGGCTGGCGAATGCTGCGCGGTGACGAGCTCGGGGCGCTGCTCGGCGAGTTCCTGCTGTCGTCACGGCCCGACGGGGTCGCGGCCTGCTCGATCGTGTCGTCGTCGTTGCTGGGGAAGATCGCCGCGGCGTACGACGTGCGCTACGCGGACACGCTGACCGGCTTCAAGTGGATCGGCCGGGTGCCGGAGCTGGTCTTCGGGTACGAGGAGGCGCTCGGCTACTGCGTCGATCCGGCGGCGGTGAAGGACAAGGACGGGATCTCGACGCTCGTCCGCGTGCTCGAGCTCGGCGCCCGGGCGAAGGCCGAGGGGCGCACGCTGCTCGACCTGCTGGACGACCTGGCGAAGAAGTACGGGCTGCACGCGACCGACCAGCTGTCCGCGCGGGTCGAGGACCTCAGCCTGATCGCCGCCGCGATGGACCGCCTGCGCGCGACCCCGCCGACGACGCTCGGCGGCCACAGTGTCGACCGCATCGACGACCTGAGCGAAGGCAGCGAACACCTGCCCCCCACGGACGGCCTGCGCTACACGCTCTCCGAAGGCGCCCGTGTCGTCGTCCGTCCGTCCGGCACCGAGCCGAAACTCAAGTGCTACTTGGAAGTCGTCGTCCCGGTCGACGGCGACGACGTACCGGCAGCTCGCGCGAAAGCAGCCGAAGAACTGACCGCCATCAAGCAAGACCTCGCAGCAGCAGCTGGAATCTAAGAATAGAAAGTTGAAGGGCCCCTCAGCTGAGGGGCCCTTCAACTTTTTGTACGAAGTGAGGGAGTACCTGGCGGGAAACTCCCTGCGGTTGAGGTCCTAGCGGACCGCGGCGGCTTCCTGGTCGGCCTGCTCGGAACGCAGCGAGCTCTGCAGGGACGAGTGCAGGATGCGCAGCGTGCTGGTCGACTGCATCAGCGCGTCACGCTCGTCGGGGTTGCGGTTGGCCAGTGCGGTGATGTCGTTGATGCTCGCCTCGATCCGGGCGATGCGGTCGGCGACCGTCCCTTCCTGGCTGCTCGCGCGGCGGATCGCCTCGGACGTGACCGTCCAGACGTCCTCCTTGTCGTTGGTGCGGCGCGACAGGTCGACCATCTGGCTGAGCGCGGCGAGATCGCTGTCGATCTGGCTCCGCTCGACCGGTGCCGTGATGCCCGCGGTCGACTGACGGAGCCGGGTGACATGCCCGGACAGCTCCGACCAGCTGCACTTACCGCTCTTGATCTTGTCCAGCACCTTGGTGTACTCGGTGTTGAACTCGTCGTAGTTCACTGTCCTTGACTCCTGCCGTTCGACGTTCGACCCAGACTCTAAGGCGTGCGGACCCGAAACACGGTAACCACACGATCGCAGATCGTGCACGTGTCGGCAAAACGCGAAGGCGCCCGGAGAGCCAACGCTCTCCGGGCGCCTTCGTTACGGCTGAGGCCTAAGCCTTCACCGAACCGAACTCACCGCGAATCAGGCGATCCGGGTGGCCGGGACCGACCAGGTCTGGCAGCTGCCCGGGTGGGTGTTGCGCCCGTTGCCGGTGAAGCCGGCCAGCGACCAGAAGTTGTGGTTGGTCCACGACCCGTGGTCACGCGGGTAGCCCGGCATGTCGCCGGAGTGCGAGACGACGTACTTCCACTCGGTGAGCAGACCGCCGCTCATCGGGTAGTACGCCTTGTTGGCGCCGATGTAGGCCGAGCCGAGGCAGGACGCCTGCAGCTCACGACGACGGCTCTCGGCCAGCGACGCGTCGTACGACATGTTGCTGCCCCGCCAGTGCGACGCGGTCAGGATGCCGGTCATGCTCTGGACGTGGTGCCCGTACTCGTGCGCGATGGTGTTGGTCGCGTAGGCGACGGTGTACGTCGGGTTCTGCGCGTACCAGGTGACCAGCTGACGCCACGGGATGTAGATCGTTCCACCGCGGTAGGAGCAGTAGAACGAGACCCAGCCGGTGACCGGGCCGCAGGCGCTCTTCACGGTGTTGTAGCCGTGCACGACCAGCGCCGGCTTGACGTCCCAGCGGGCGCCCATCCGCCACAGGTTGGGCTTCCACGCGGCGTACAGGCAGCGGACGAGCTCGGACTCGAAGTACCGGACCCGGGCCTCGGTGTTCAGGGCGACGTTCGGCCGCTTGCACTTCGACGCCGCGATGTTGCCGGTGCCGTAGAGCTTGTTGTTCTTGACGGCCTTCAGCGCGCTGGCCGCGTTCCAGCCGGCGTCGCGGCCGGCGTTCGGCACGTTCGCCGGGGTGTCGATGACACCCGGGACCGGCCGTTCTGCCTGGACGGCAGCCGGCGAGGACTGCGCCGCCTGCGCGTTCGGCATCGCGAGGACCGCGCAGCTGGCGACGGCGACGGCGCCGGCCAGGACGCGCAGCTTCTTGCGGGAGAGATAGTTCATGCGCTCCACTCTCGAGTACTGGGGGGACATACCGAAGCCATCCTGGATCACTGAGAGGTTCACTCCGGCCCGAACACGGGTTCCGACGCAGCATCCGGGCGTGAAGTTCCCCTCACCGCGCCGGTGGTCAGCGGAGGATCTGGGCCACCACGGCGACGACCGCCAGAACCGCGATCGCGGCCAGTTCGGGAACGGCCCAGGTGGTGACGACCTCGCCCTCGGCGGTGGCGGCGTGGCGTTCGCGGTGGTTGTCGATCCGGTCGACGACGAACTCGGCGCGGCTGATCGAGTTCTCGGCGCCGAGCTTGCGGCCGCCGACCCGGCTCTTGCGCAGGTCCTTCATGACCAGCTGGACGCCGGGGCAGCGGATCTTGCCGGCGCTGGTGTGCACGCGCAGGATGTCGGTCACGTCGGCGTCCTCGATCCGGTGCCACGGGACGTGGTGGTCGCGGACGTGGTTGCGGATCAGCAGGCCGTCGGGGCGCAGCGTCACCGAAGGGCGCACCAGGCCGACGTACGCGACGAGGATCAGGATGCCGATCAGCGCACCGACCAGCAGGCCACCCGCCGTCCGCCACTCCACCACGATGTCGACCAGACCGGCCAGGCCGATCACCATCACGACGACGCCGGTGATGCGGTTCGACGCCGACAGGTACTGCTCGTTCTCGGTCACCTTCGGTTTCACCCGGACAAGGTAGCCGTTCGGGCCCAGTCGGACGAGGGGAGGCTTCGCGGACGAGGATCGTCCGGGTAGCGGTTTAGCGTGCTGTGCATGAGTGATGACCGGAACGCGACCGAGTACCCGTGGGAGCCGCCGATGGCCGGGACGGAGGTCGAGCACCTGCTGGGATCGCTGAACCGGATGCAGGCCACGTTCCGCTGGAAGGTCGACGGACTGGACGCCGAGGGGCTGAACCTGCGGATCGGGGCCTCCTCGCTGACTCTCGGCGGGCTGCTGAAGCACCTGGCGATGAACGAGGACTACCTGCTCCGGGTGAAGTTCCTGGGCGGCAAGCTCGGTTCGCCGTGGGAGGAGCTCGGCGCGGACGGGAGCGAGACCTGGGAGTTCGACACCGCGGCCCACGACTCCCCCGAGCAGCTCTACGCGTACTTCGACGACGCCGTGGCGCGGTCGCGTCAGGTGGTCGCGGAGGCGCTGGCGAACGGTGGTCTGGACCAGGACGCCGACGTCGCCTGGCCGGAGGGCAACCACGCCAGCCTGCGACGGCTGCTGTTCGACCGGTTGGAGGAGTACGGCCGCCACACCGGCCACGCCGACCTGCTGCGTGAAGCGGTCGACGGCCGGGTCGGGGAAGACCCGCCGGCAGGCTGGCGTCCGGTCTCGGGGACTTACGCCGTCGAGTAGTACCTGCGACCCAACAGGTTCGTGCGACACACCCTAGACTGCGAAAGGTGACGACTACCGACAGCTCCCCCGGCGCAGGGGTGGACAGCCTCGCCGACGTGACCTCGTCCGAGGACCGGTTGCGCAGGTTCCTGCTCGGTCTGCCGGGTGTCGACCAGGTCGGCGCCGAGGCGCGGGCGGCGACGCTGAGCACCCGGTCGATCAAGACCACCGCGAAGGCGTACGCGCTGGACCTGGCGATCCAGATGATCGACCTGACCACGCTGGAGGGCCAGGACACCCCGGGCAAGGTCCGGGCCCTGTGCGCGAAGGCGAAGCGGCCGGACCCGGCCGATCCGACCGCGCCGCAGGTCGCCGCCGTGTGTGTCTACCCGGACCTGGTGGCGACCGCGAAGTACGAGCTGCGCGGCTCCGGGATCAACGTGGCGAGCGTCGCGACGGCGTTCCCGAGCGGCCGGTCCAGCCTGGCGATCAAGATCCAGGACACCAAGGACGCGGTCGCCTCCGGCGCCGACGAGGTCGACATGGTGATCGACCGTGGCGCGTTCCTGTCCGGCCGGTACGGCCTGGTCTTCGACGAGATCGCCGCGATCCGCGACGCCGCCGGTGACGCGCACCTGAAGGTGATCCTGGAGACCGGCGAGCTGGTCACCTACGACAACGTACGCCGCGCGTCCTGGCTGGCGATGCTGGCCGGCGCCGACTTCATCAAGACGTCCACCGGCAAGGTCTCCCCTGCCGCGACCCTCCCGGTCACTCTGGTGATGCTCGAGGCGGTCCGCGACTACCACGAGGCGACCGGCCTGCACATCGGCGTCAAGCCCGCCGGCGGCATCCGTACGGCGAAGGACGCGATCAAGTACCTGGTCACCGTCAACGAGACGGCCGGACCGGACTGGCTGGACCCCGAGCTGTTCCGCTTCGGGGCGTCCAGTCTGCTGAACGACCTGCTGATGCAACGCACCAAGCTGGCCACCGGGCACTACCCCGGCCCCGACTACTTCACGCTGGACTGAGGCATGAGCAGATTCGAGTACGCCCCCGCGCCGGAGTCGCGCGCCATCGTCGACATCAAGTCGTCGTACGGGTTGTTCATCAACGGGAGCTTCACCGAGGCGACCGACGGCAAGCCGTTCAAGACCGTCAGCCCCGCGTCCGAGGAGGTGCTGGCCGAGGTCAGCGAGGCCGGACCGGCTGACGTGGACAAGGCCGTCCGTGCCGCGCGGCGCGCGTACGACAAGGTCTGGGGCCCGATGGCCGGCCGCGACCGCGCCAAGTACCTGTACCGGATCGCCCGGCTGATCCAGGAGCGGTCGCGCGAGCTGGCCGTGCTGGAGTCGCTGGACAACGGCAAGCCGATCCGCGAGTCCCGCGACGTCGACCTGCCGCTGGTGGCCGCGCACTTCTTCTACTACGCCGGCTGGGCCGACAAGCTCGAGTACGCCGGTGCCGGCGAGGACCCGCAGCCGCTGGGTGTCGCCGCGCAGGTGATCCCGTGGAACTTCCCGCTGATGATGCTGGCGTGGAAGATCGCGCCGGCGCTCGCGGCGGGCAACACCGTCGTACTGAAGCCGGCCGAGACGACGCCGCTGACGGCGCTGGCGTTCGCCGAGATCTGCCAGCAGGCCGATCTGCCGCCGGGTGTCGTGAACATCGTCACCGGCGCCGGACGGACCGGGCAGGCGCTGGTCGAGCACGACGGCGTCGACAAGGTCGCGTTCACCGGGTCGACCGCGGTCGGCCGCTCCATCGCCCGCTCGGTCGCGGGCACGGACAAGAAGGTGACGCTCGAGCTCGGCGGCAAGGCCGCGAACATCGTCTTCGAGGACGCGCCGATCGACCAGACCGTCGAGGGCATCGTCAACGGCATCTTCTTCAACCAGGGCCACGTCTGCTGCGCCGGTTCGCGGCTGCTGGTCCAGGAGAGCGTGTACGACGAGGTCCTGGCCCGGCTGAAGCGTCGGATGGGCACGCTGCGGGTCGGCGACCCGCTGGACAAGAACACCGACATCGGCGCGATCAACTCCGCCGAGCAGCTGGCCCGGATCCGCGAGCTGTCGCAGGTCGGCGAGGACGAAGGCGCCGAGCGCTGGTCGCCCGAGTGCGAGCTGCCCACGCAGGGGTTCTGGTTCCCGCCGACGGTCTTCACCGGCGTCTCGCAGGCGCACCGGATCGCCCGCGAGGAGATCTTCGGGCCGGTCCTGTCGGTGCTCACCTTCCGCACCCCGGCCGAGGCCGTCGAGAAGGCCAACAACACGCCGTTCGGGCTGTCCGCGGGCGTCTGGACCGACAAGGGATCGCGGATCCTGTGGATGGCCGACCAGCTACGCGCCGGCGTGGTCTGGGCGAACACGTTCAACCGCTTCGACCCGTCCTCGCCGTTCGGCGGGTACAAGGAGTCGGGCTACGGCCGCGAGGGCGGCCGCCACGGTCTGGAGGCCTACCTTGCCCACTAAGTCGGATGCGCGGCTGGACGTGCGCAAGACCTACAAGCTGTACGTCGGCGGCGCCTTCCCGCGCAGCGAGTCGGGCCGGTCGTACGTCGTGAACGATGCCAAGGGCAAGTTCCTCGCGAACGCGTCGCAGGCCTCCCGCAAGGACGCCCGGGACGCGGTCGTCGCGGCCCGCAAGGCGTTCGGCGGCTGGTCGGCCCGGACGGCGTACAACCGCGGTCAGGTGCTCTACCGGATCGCCGAGGTGATGGAGGGCCGGCACGACCAGTTCAGCGCCGAGGTCGCCGCGGCCGAAGGCCTGTCGCTCGCGAAGGCGCGTCCGCTGGTGGACGCCGCCATCGACCGCTGGGTCTGGTACGCCGGCTGGGCCGACAAACTGGCCCAGGTCGTCGGCTCGAGCAACCCGGTGGCCGGCCCGTACTTCGACTTCTCGGTGCCCGAGGCAACAGGTGTCGTCGCGCTGCTGGCTCCCCAGGACTCCAGCCTGCTCGGCCTCACCAGCGTCCTCGCGCCGGCGATCGTCTCCGGCAACACCGCGGTCGTCGTGACGTCGTTCGAGCGCCCGATCCCCGCGATCACGCTCGGCGAGGTGATGGCCACCTCGGACGTTCCCGGTGGGGTCGCCAACATCCTCACCGGCTCAGCCACCGAGATCGGCCCGTGGCTGGCGTCCCACATGGACGTCAACGCCATCGACCTGTGCGGCATCGAGTCGGCGGACGAGGCCCGCGACCTGGAGGCCGCCGCCGCGGAGAACCTCAAGCGCGTCCGCCGCCCGGCCGACGAGGACTGGCTGGAGTCGCCGGGGCTGTCGCGGTTGACGCAGTACCTGGAACTGAAGACGGTCTGGCACCCCATCGGGGTGTGAGGTCAGCCTTGGCCGGGGTTGTGGATAACCCCGGCCAAATCCTGCCGCTCGCTTGTACCATAAGCAAGGAAGGGCAGAAGGCGGGCGGCGGCGTCAGCGGGGGCCACGTGCAACCGCCAGCAAGGCGGGCGGCGGCGTCAGCGGGGCCGACGGGCAACCGCCAGCAACGAACCGCCGGCGGGCAGCGGCAGACCGGCCCGGATGAGCACGCTCTCCAGCCGCATCGCCGTGTAGCACGCGCGGTTCAGCGGGGCGGCCATGCCGAGTTCGCCTTCGACGTCGGCGTTTTCCTTGCTGCGCAGACGGGCGGCCATCATGGCGGGCAGCAGCAGCGAGACGAACGACGTCACCTTGACCGGCTCGAAGCCGGCAGTTTGGAGTTCGTCGATCAGCATGCGGCGGCTGTAGCGCTTGACGTGGTGGGCCGCGACGTCGGCGGCGCTCCAGAGCCACTGGTGCTGCGGCACGGTGACGAGAATCCCGCCGCCGGGCCTCACCGTCTGGAACATGCCCTTGAGCACCAGCGGTGCGTCCTCGATGTGCTCGATCACGTCGAACGCACCGGCGACGTCGAACTCCGCGTCGTACGGGTTCCGCGTCGCGTCCATCTGGCTCAGCTCGACGTCCGGCATCCTGACCCGCGCGTTGACCAGGCCTTCCTCGAACAGCTCGGTGCCGGCCAGCCGCCAGTCCGGGTGGAGCTGCCGGACGCGGTCGAGCACGTAGCCGTTGCCGCAGCCGAGCTCGAGGAACGAGCCCGCGCCGGGGAAGTACTTGTCGAGCGCCCAGTTGATCAGGTCGCTGCGCGCCCGGTACCAGAAGCTGTTCGCCTCCAGCGCGAACAGTTTCTCGAAGTTCGCCGGGTCGTACCCGCCGCCCGTGCCTGCGTCCACCATGCTGCAACCTATGCCGCGCCGGTACGACGCGCCAAGGGGTCCGCGGTGGTCGCTTCGGAGCACTCGCCGCACCAGATCGCTTCGGAGCGCTCGCCGCACCAGATCGCTTCGGAGCGCTCGCCGCACCAGACCGCTTCGGAGCGCTCGCCGCACCAGACCGCTTCGGAGCGCTCGCCGCACCAGACCGCTTCGGAGCGCTCGCCGTACTGGACCGAAACCTCGGTGCGGCAGCGGGTGCGCGGCACTAGGGTCGGGCCATGATCTTCGCTGCCAAGCCGAAGCCGGGTGACAAGGTTGCCGTGGTCTCGCCGTCCGGTGGACTGCCCGAACTGTTTCCGGCGCCGTACGAGCTCGGGCTGCAGCGGCTCCGGGCCCTCGGCATCGAGCCGGTCGAGTACCCGACCACCCGTCGGCTCGCGACGACACCCGCCGAGCGCGCCGCCGATCTGCACGCGGCGTGGGCGGACCCGTCGATCCGGGCGGTGTTCGCGAGCATCGGCGGCGACGACCAGATCACCGTGCTGAAGCACCTCGACCCGGAGGTCTTCCGCGCCGACCCGAAGCCGTTCTTCGGGTACTCCGACAACACGAACCTGCTCAACTTCCTGTATTCGTTGGGAATTCCGGCCTTCCACGGCGGCAGCGTGATGGCACAGCTCGGCCGCGGCGGCGCGCTGCACCCGGACACCGAGAAGTCGTTGCTCGCGGCCCTTTTCTCCTCGGGGCCGTTCGAGCTGACGCCGGCGTCCGGCTGGACGGACCGCGACAGCGACTGGACCGACCCGCGCACGTTCGAGTCGTCGCCGGCCCTGTTCCCGGCGACGGACTGGCAGTGGTCGGGCCCGTTGACACCGGTCAGCGGACGGCTCTGGGGCGGGTGCCTGGAGATCCTCGACTGGCAGTTGGCGGTCGGGCGCTGGATGCTGCCCGTCGACGAGTACTCCGGCGTCCTCTTCCTGGAGACCAGCGAAGAACTCCCAACCGCGGCCCAGGTCCACCGCATCCTGCGCAACTTCGGCGAACGCGGTCTGCTCCAGCGCTTCCAGGCCGTCCTCTGGGCCCGCCCGAAGGGCTGGTCGCTCGATCAGCCGGTCGCCGACGAGGTCGCCACGGCGTACACGCAGGACCAGTACGCCACCGCCCGTGCGACGGTCGCCGAGTACAACCCGGATGCGGTGTTCGTCAGCGGGCTCGACATCGGGCACACGGATCCCCAGCTGATCCTCCCGTACGGCGGCCAGGCCGACCTTGACCCGGCCGCCGGCCGGATCACCGTCACCTACTGACTCAGCGGATCTCGGTGCGGGTGAGGGCCGGGTTGGGGTCCGGGTAGCACTTGACCGGGGACTTGATGGTGACGAACTTCCACTTGATCGTCGCCTGCAGGTCGAGGCCGGGATTGTCGAAGCTGGAGCCCTGGAGCCTGGTCTCGACGACCCCGGAGCGTCCGGCCTTGAGGTGCACGGTGAGCTGCGGCAGCTTGTACGACGATCCGCCGGCGATCGGCCCGGGGACACGCAGCGTGGCGACGCCGTTCGCGGCCTGGATGCTCGGGGTGGAGTTGAGGCCGGAACCGCCGGAGAGCCAGGCGGACACGTACTGCGCGTTGGCCGGAATCGGGATCCGCAACGACAGGTCGCGGACCTCCTTCAGCTTGAACCCTTTGACCTCGCCCGGCAGCGACCCCGGCTTGAGGTCGACCACGACGTAGAAGTGAGCCCCCGGGCGGACGGTCGCGGGAGCTTTCGCCTCGGCGCCCTGGCGCAGGGAGAGCTGGTGCTGTCCGAACTTGGTGTCCGCCCGGCACGCGTAGCTGACCGCCGAGCCGGCCGCCTGCGCGGGCAGTGGGACGAGGATCAGCCCGACAACCATCACGGGAGCAATTAACTTCCGCAGAGTAGTCATACGATCACTCTAAGCAGTCAACCCTCAGTTTGAGGCCTACCGTCTCAGCCAGTGAGCCGTCAGCGCCCAGCCAAGTACCAGGCCCCCACAGCCGCCGCCGCAAACACCACCGGCACCAGCACAACCAGCAAGAAGCCCCTCAAGTACTTCCTTCGCCGGCCGCGGCGGGACGTTCCGACAACGGTCTCCGGCGAGACAGCGGCGACCGGCCCACCCCCCGATCCCGTGGACAACCCCGCTACCGACCCACCCGCGCCGACCGTCGTACCGATCTCGTCCTGATCGCCGGTCGTCGTACGCAGAGAGGCCAGTAGCGGCGCCTCCTGCTCCAACCGGTAGGCCTCCGCTTCCAACCGCTCGGCGAGCGTATGAGCCTGACCCCAGCGGTCGCCCACCCGGTAAGCCAGGGCCCGCGCGAGGAGTTCGTCGACCTGCCCGATGGCGTCGTGCAGCAACGGGCGGAGGCTCGGTGGATCCTGGTCCGGGTCACGGCCGACCACGTCGGTGATCGACGACGCCACGAACGGCGCGCGCCCGGTCAGCAAGGCATAAGTGACAGCGCCCACGGCGTACACGTCCGCACGCTCGTCGAAGCCGCCATCGCCGCGCCCCTGTTCAGGCGCCATGTACGACGGCGTACCGACAGCTTCGGTCAGACCGGAGGCCTCCGCGGCCCGCTTGGCCAACCCGAGATCGGCCAGGACGATCCGATGCGTCCCACCACCGGACTCCTTGCCGCCCGACGGCCGCAGCAGCAGGTTCGCCGGCGTGATGTCGCGGTGCACGACGCCCTCGGCGTGCAGCGCGGCAACGGCCCGCGCGAGGTCGGCGCCCCACCAGAGCGCGTCGGCCGGGTCGACCGGCCCAGAAGCCAGTACGTCGGCCAGCGTGCCGCCGTCGACGTAGTCCATGACGAAGTACGGCCGCCCATCCTCCAGCGCGCCCAGATCGAAGACCCGGACCACCCGGTCGCTGGCGATCCGCCGCATCAGCCGCGCCTCGGACAGGAACCGCTCGCGCACGTCCGCCCGCGAGGCCCAGTTGTCGGCGAGCACCTTCACCGCGACGTCCACGTCCAGGTCGTCGTCGTACCCGCGCCAGACCGTCGCGAAAGCACCCGCGCCGACCTTCGACCGCAGGCGATACCGTCCGATGGCGTCCATCGGGACTATTCTCGGTGACGGAGAGGATCATGGCGAACACCTGGGGGAGCATGAACGACGAGCTCGAGGAGTTGGCCGCGCGGGCGGCGGGTGGGGATCAGGCCGCCCTGCCGGAGCTGCTGCAGGCGATCCGGCCGCAGGTTCAGCGCCGGGTGGCCAAGTTCCTGCCGTTCCGGGAGGACGCCGAGGAGGCCGCGCAGGACACGCTGATGACGGTCGCCACCAAGATCCACACCTTCAAGGGCACCGGCACGTTCGCCGGCTGGCTGACGATCGTCGCGACCAACCAGGCCCGGCAGACCTACCGCACGCTCAAGCGGCGTTCGGTCGAGCAGTCGGCCGAGGTGCTGCCGGAGGCGATCGACCCGCGGACGACGTCGGTGATCGCCGGTTCGCGCCTCGACCTGCTGGAGGCGCTGGAGCAGCTCGAGTCCCACCACCCGCAGCTCGTCCAGCCGCTCGTCCTGCGGGATCTCGGCGCACTCACGTACGCCGAGATCGCCGAAGAGCTCCAGGTCCCGCTCGGCACCGTGAAGGCCCGTATCCACCAGGCCCGCAAGGAAGTCGCCCAGCGCCTCACCGTCCGCTGACCGGCGGACACCCGGCCCGGAGCCGCAGAGTCCGGGCGCCGGAGTGAGGGGTGGACCCGGCGCGCACGTCGAGGACCACGCTGCAGCCGACACATCTTCCAAGTACCGACCACCAATCGGGGGCCGGTACTTGGAAGGTTTGGGGTGAGGCCTGTCAGGTGCTGTCCTCTAGCGGGCCTTGAACTGCCGCGCGCCCGGGTCGACCGTGGTCTGCCGGATCGCCGGCTGGGGCGCGACGCCCATCCACTTCTGCAGGATCGTCGTCGCCTCCACCCGTTGCGCGGTCGGCAGTCCGCCGATGCTCGACCCGTGGTTGCCGGCCGGCTGCGTGTACCAGTGCGAATCCCGCGTCCCCGGCCCGGGCGCGAACTTCTCCGCGCTCCACGGGTCGTTCTCGCCGTACACGAACAGCATCCGCCGCGCCTGCGTCTTCACCCAGAGGTCGACGTCGAGCATCGCGAACGGCTCGTGCCGCGGCTCGATGCTGTCCGGTACGGCGGCCGGCGCGTCACCGGCCTCGCGGTACCGCAGCAGGCCCTTCAGCCACGTCGTCTTGCTCGCGACGTCCGGCCAGTTGAGCTGCTGCGTCGCCTGGAAGTAGTACGGCAGGAAGCCGGCCGTGCCCTCGTCGGAGTAGAACGCCCAGCCCGAGACCCGGTCGATGAAGTCGAACAGCTGCTGGTCCGTCGCCGCCGCGGTGCCCGGCACCGACGGGCAGCTCGCCTGCGTGTCGTACTGCCAGAAGGCGAACGGCGTGTCCAGTACGGCGGCCTCCAGCGCGCGGTCCGCCGAGCCGAAGGTGCTCTCGTAGGTCAGTCCGTTCGCGGCGGCGTACTCCTTCAGCTTGGCCAGCATCGCGGGCCGCCGGAGCAACGTGTTGCGCTGCAGGTTGCGCAGCGCGAGGTTGCACTGCGGGTCGGTCCCGGCCTCCTGGATGAAGGAGACGTACGAGTCGCGCTTGTTGATCACGTCCTGCGGCGCGACGTACGCGACCGTGGCGTCGACGTCGTTCGGGTAGAACCGGCGGTGGTAGACAGAAGTCATCCCGCCCTTCGAGGCGCCGGTCGACACCCACTTGCCGCCGTACAGGGCCTTCTTGAAGGCCTGGACGATGCGGTGGTGGTCGGTCGCGGCCTGCCAGATGTTCAGCTTCGACCAGTCCTGGCTGGCCGGCGTCGAGTCGTTGAAGAAGCGCTGCTCGACGTTCAGCTGGTTGCCGTCGACCAGCCGCGTCGGCTCGGACGTGAACGCGCCGCCGACCCCGCCGTACCCGGTCGTGTGCAGGACCGTCGGGCGGGCGAAGTCGCGGTGCCACAGCGTGACGCGTTGCTCGAACTTCTCGCCCCGTGGTTTCCGGTGGTCGGCCGGCTGCGTGTACCAGAGCACGAAGAACGGTTTGCCGCTGATCACGGCACTGCTTTCGATCCGCAGCCCCGGGATCGTCGCGAGTTTCGCGGCGACGTCGTCCACGGTGGCGGCCGAGGCCACCACCGGCGTGAGCGACGAACCGATCAGGGCGGCAACAAGTACGGCGACAACACTGACAACGAACCGGCGCATGACGGCTCCTCTGCTGGGGGCGACAGCTTCACAGACTAGGCCGGATCGCCTGTCACCGCGAGATGTTCGTCCACAGGCTCCGGGCCTCGACCGTACGGTGGAGGTCGTCGGCCGCATCGGCGACCGCGCGCCGGATGCCCGGCGGGACGGTGTCGTCGGCAACGAGTGATGCGGCCTGTCCAACCGTGCGCTCGTCCACCGCGAACCGGGGGAAGAACCGGCCGGCGGTGAGCCCGACCGCGATGCCCGCGCGAATCTTCGCGGTCCCGGCGATCTCGGCGAAGTAGCGGTCGACGTACGGCGCGGTGAGCTCGGCCTGCGCCGGGTGCCAGAAGCCGGCGCAGAGCGCGTACAGCTCGTTGACGCCGACCGCCGGGTCGGTCATCACCCGGTTCCAGGCGGCCTCCTTGCCGTCCGGCAACGCGGCGCGGCATTTGGCGGCCTGGATCGTGCCTTCGCTCGAGTGGTCGCGCGCAAGTTCGGCGTCGATCTCTTCTGCGCCGAAGGCGCCAAGGCGGACCAACTGCAGTGTCAGGGCCCAGCGGAGATCTGCATCGACCACCAGACCGGCCGGACTACTTGAGGAGGTGGCCGGGCTGCTTGAGGATTGGCTGAGCCAGGCCTGGAGAAGATCGGCGTCGGTCGTCGTGGCGATGACACCGCGGGCGATCGCGAGCTGCAGACTGCTGCCGGGCGGGCAGGTCGCGAGGCGCTCGGTCAGTGCGTTGGCGAGTTGTCCGCGGAACGGCTCGTACGGAAGAGCGCGGCCGAGCAGGCTCTCCTCGGCCCAGCGCAGCAGCGATCCGACCGCGATGTCGCTGCCCTCCGTGGGCAGCGCCGCGAGCAGGATCTCCAACGCCTGCTGGGGATCCAGGTCGCCGTCGGCGACGGAGTCGCGGATGCTGTTCCAGATCACCGCGCGGGTGGCGCCGTCGGCGATCAACGGGAGCACCTTCGGCAGCGCCGCCAGGCTCGCGGCATCGAGCCGGACCTTCGCCCAGGTGTCGTCGCCGGCGTCCGGTACGACGAGCACGGCCGACGGGTCCAGCGCGACAGGGACCTCGTCGGCGTCCAGCAGTACGTCGACCGAGGCCGGCCGGCCGGCTTCGTCGTACGCGCCGACTGTCAGTCGGTGAGGGCGCTCGGCGTCGTCCGGCCTGGTGCGATGCAGTACGACGCCGTTCGCCGTACGGGTGACGCTGATCGTGTCGAGCCCGGAGGTGCGGAGCCACTGCGCCGACCACTCCGCGAGCCCGACGGCGCCCGCCTCGGTCAGCTTCGCGACGAACTCCGGCAGGTCCGCGTTGCCGAACTCGTGCGCGGCCAGGTGCGCGGTCACGCCGCGCAGGAACACCTCGTCACCCAGGTACGCCGCCAGTTGCTTCAGCACCGCCGCGCCCTTGGCGTACGAGATCCCGTCGAAGTCCTCCAGGGTCTCGCGCGCGTCCTTGACCGGATCGGACGCGACCGGGTGCGTCGACGAGCGCTGGTCGGCCTGCAGGCCCCACCACTTGCGAACGTAGCCGAAGTCCTCCCAGTGCCCGCGGTGGTCGGTGACGTCGTGCGAGACGCGGTGCGCCATGTACTCCGCGAACGACTCGTTGAGCCAGAGGTCGTTCCACCACTTCATCGTGACCAGATCGCCGAACCACATGTGCGCCAGCTCGTGCACGAGGATCCGCGCCCGGGTGCTGCGCTCGGCGTCGGTCACCTGCGACCGGAAGACCAGGGTGTCGGCGACGGTGACGCAGCCCGGGTTCTCCATGGCACCGAGGTTGAAGTCGGGCACGAAGACCTGGTGGTACTCGCCGAACGGGTAGCGGTAGCCGAACAGCCGGTGGTACTCGTCGAAGGCCTGCCCGGTCACCGTGAACAGGTCCTCGGCGTCGCGCTCCAGCGCCGGCGCGAGCGACTGGCGGCAGCCGAGACCGAGCGGGATCCCGTCGTACTCGGAACGGATCAGGTGGTAGGGCCCGGCGACCAGCGTGACGAAGTACGTCGACAGGGGCTTGGTCTCGGCGATCTCCCAGCGGCCTGGGGCGATCTCCTTGGCCGGTCCGTTGCCGAGCACGATCCAGTCCTGGGGAACGGTCGCGGTGATCCGGTACGGCGCTTTGAGGTCGGGCTGGTCGAAGCACGCGAAGTACCGCGGCGCCGACTCCAGCGACGACATCCCGTACAGGTAGACCCGCCCGTCGGCCGCGTCCACCGACCGCTGCATCCCCTCGCCGTCGTGCGCGTACTCCATCACCGCGTCGACGACCAGCTCGTTCTCCCCCGCCAGCCCGCTCAACGGCAACCGCCCGTCGTCCACCAGCCCGACGTCGACCGGTACGCCGTTGAGCGTCACGGACCGCAGCTCGCGGGCCTTCACGTCCACCCACGTCTCACCGGCCGTCGCCGCGAACCACACGGTCGACACCGCCCGGAACGTCTCGTCCCCACCGGTGAAGTCGAAGTCCAGGTGATACCCCCGGACCTCGACCACAGTCGCCCGGGCACGCGCATCGTCCACAGTCAGAGCAGGCATCCCCCGAACCTAGCAACCAAGAGGTCGCGGAACCCCAGCCCGGCAGCCCGCAGCTGCCAGGCTTCACACCACGCCGGGGCTGCAGGCCGCGCGCCCACCGTGCCGATCGGTGTCGGGCCGGACGATCGGCCGGGGCTGCAGGCCGTGCCGGCCGCGCCAGGGCTGCGGGCCGCGCCGCGCCAGGCTGCGCAGCCCAGTCCGGCAGCCGCAGGCTGCCGGCTGCGGCCGGCCCAAGCTGCTAACGCACCCCGCAGTAACCGGTGAAGCACGCGGTGGGTCGCGGGCAGGGCGTGGGCTGGTGACAGCGACCTACGCTCTCGGGCCCAGGGGGTCCTCGTCGGCTGGTGGGGTCGGCGTACGGCGGGTGTCGCTGGTGAGCGAGCGCTCGGGGAGCCACAGGACGAACGTGCTGCCGACGCCGACCTCGGAGTACAGGGAGACCGAGCCGCCGTGGGACTCGACGATCTGGCGGACGATGGCCAGGCCCAGGCCGGCTCGGCGTTGGCCGGTTGACGGGACGGTGGCGGGCGACTGGCGCTGGCCCGAGCGGAAGAAGCGGTCGAAGACGCGGTCGGCGTCCTCCTCGGCGATGCCGGGGCCTTCGTCGCGGACGGCGATCCAGGCCCAGCCGTTGCGGCTACCGACGGCGAGGACGAGTTCGCTGCCACCCCGGGCCAGGCGGACGGCGTTCGACAACAGATTGTCGACGGCCCGGCGCAGCGCCGACGCGTCGCCGGCGGCGATCGGGCCGGGCGCCAGCCGGCGTACGAGGTGGATCTCGCGGTCCGCGGCCAGGAGCGCGTACTCCTCGGCGGCCTCGCCGGCGATCCCGGCCAGGTCGATGTCGGCGTCGACGAAGGCCGGCGACGAACGGCGGGCGGAGGCGAGCAGGTCCTCGACCAAGCGGGTCATCCGCTGGATCGCGCGGGAGACGATCGCGGTCGCCTGCGCCCGGTCCTCGACCGGCGTGTCATCGTGAGCCAGGACAGCGTCGACGTTCGCCTGGATCACCGCCAGCGGATTCCGTAGCTCGTGCGACGCGTCGTCGACGAGCTGGCGCTGGGCGACGAACGCCGACTCCAGCCGGACCAGCATGTCGTCGACCGTGTCGGCGAGGTTGCGCAGCTCGTCGCGCGGACCGGTCAGCGCGATCCGCCGGGACAGGTCGGTCGCGGAGATGTCCTGCGCGGTCGCGGTGATCGCGCGCACCGGCCGCAGCGCGCGACCGGACAACCACCAGCCGGTCCCGAGGCTGACCAGGAACAGCACGCCCATGCCCGCCGCGGAGTAGTTCCGCATGGTCTGCAGGGTCTGGTAGTTGACCGCCGACTGGATGCTCGAGATCTCCGCCGCCTGGATGATGTACCCGGGCTTGAGCTTGATCTCGCCGTTGTTCGCGTAGGTGACCTTCTTGACCGTGATCGGGTCGAGCGGCTTCGGATCCAGGTACGCCGACAGCGCGAAGTACAGCCCACCGAGCAGCAACGCGGACAAGGCGATCAGCACCGCGGAGTACGTCAGCGTGAGCCGGAAACGAATGGTCTGCGCCCAACGGGGCAGCCTCGATGTCACCCCGGTCCGGAAGATCTTCATGTCTCACCTCGTAGCCGGTAGCCCCGGCCGATCACCGTTTCCAGCAAGGGGTCCTCGCCCTCCTGGGTGAGCTTGCGCCGCAGCGTCCCGACCGTCACGCGCACGCTCTGCGTGAAGGGGTCGGCGTTCTCGTCCCACACGTGCTCGAGCAGTTCCTCGGCCGACACGACGTGCCCCGGCCGGGACATCAGATACCGCAGTACGCCGAACTCCTTCAGCGTCAACGGCAGCTCCCGTCCGGCCCGGGTCGCCAGGTGGCGCGCCGAGTCGAGGACGAGATCGCCCACGTGCAGCTGCGTCGACCCGTTCGTCACGTCGCGCCGCAGCAGCGCGCGGATCCGGGCGAGCAGCTCGACCAGCGCGAACGGCTTCGTCAGGTAGTCGTCGGCGCCCTCGTCCAGC
The DNA here is from genome assembly GCF_014205135.1 of Kribbella italica. NCBI lineage: Bacteria > Bacillati > Actinomycetota > Actinomycetes > Propionibacteriales > Kribbellaceae > Kribbella > Kribbella italica. The sequence continues at coordinate 8,057,158 of NZ_JACHMY010000001.1, read as the reverse complement.
CCGCGGACCCGGTCGGCCAGCGAGGCCCGCGCGGTCAGCATCAGCACTCGCAGCTCGCGCCCCGACGCGACCTCGATCTCGCCCCGCCGTACCGCCCGGCACAGGTCGAGGCCGTTGGTGTCGGGCAGCGTGATGTCCAGGATCGCCAGGTCGTACGCCGTCGTGGCCAGCTTCTCGACCGCCTCGGCGCCGGTCAGCGCCGTGTCGACGGCATAGCCGGCCCGGCCGAGTCCCGAACGCAGAGCGCTGACCAGGCCTTCCTCGTCCTCCACCACCAGTAGTCGCACAAGCCAAAGGTAACGGCGATCGCGGCGTGCTCCGGGATGCGCTTTCGTTCGCCTTTCGTTCGGCTTTCCGGTCGTTTTCGCGGCCAGGTGATGAATTGGTCGCACGATCCGATCAGAAGGAGTCACAGATGAACTTCCCCGGAAAGCGTGTCCTGCTCGGCAGCGCGGTCGCCGTCGCGGCCCTCGGCGTCGGTGGTTTCGCGTACGCCGCCGGCAACGACCCCGTGCCGTCGCAGGGCTACGTGACCGTCGAGGACGGCGCGACCACTCCGTCGCCGGGCACTGGTCAGGGCACCGAGGGCCAGACCCGCGACGGCCGCGACTGCCCCGAGAAGAGCGGCGGCCAGGCCCAGCCGGAGCAGAGCCAGGGCCAGCCGTCGCAGCCCGAGCAGAGCCAGACTGATCCCCAGGGCAACGCATGACCGCAGTACTCGAACGCGCCCTCTTCGAGGTGAAGCGGGTCGTGGTCGGCCAGGACCAGCTGGTCGAGCGGATGATGGTGGGCCTGCTGGCCCGCGGTCACTGCCTGCTCGAAGGGGTCCCCGGCGTCGCCAAGACGCTCGCCGTCCGGACCCTCGCGGAGGTGATCGGCGGCCGGTTCGCCCGCCTGCAGTTCACCCCCGACCTGGTCCCCGGTGACATCGTCGGGACCCGGATCTGGCGGCCGTCGGCGGAGGGGTTCGACACCGAGCTCGGTCCGATCTTCGCCCACCTCGTGCTCGCCGACGAGATCAACCGGGCCCCGGCCAAGGTGCAGTCGGCGTTGCTGGAGGCAATGGCCGAGCAGCAGGTCAGCATCGGCGGGGTGAGCTACCCGTTGCCGGAGCCGTTCCTGGTGCTGGCGACGCAGAACCCGATCGAGTCCGAGGGCGTCTACGCGCTGCCCGAGGCGCAGCGGGACCGGTTCCTGCTGAAGATCACCGTCGACTACCCGAGCCCGATGGAGGAGCTCACGATCCTGCAGCGGATGAGCTCGCACCGGCCGCACGCGAACGCCGTACTGACGCCCGACATGGTCCGTGAGTTGCAGGAGGCAACGGAAGACGTCTTCGTGCACAACGCGGTCGCCGAGTACGTCGTACGGCTGGTGCATGCGACGCGCGAGCCGCACCAGTACGGGATCAACGATCTCGGTGGTGTGCTGGAGTTCGGGGTGAGCCCGCGGGCGACGCTCGGACTGGTCGCCGCCGGCCGCGCGCTCGCGTTGCTGCGCGGGCGGGACTACGTGTTGCCGGCCGACGTGTACGACGTCGCGCACGACGTGATGGCGCACCGGCTGGTGCTGACCTTCGACGCGCTCGCCGACGGGGTCGATCCCCGGGTGGTGGTGTCGCGGGTGCTGCACGCGGTCGAGCAGCCGCACGTCGTACCGGCTGATGACGGGCCCGGGATCAACGCCGTGCAGGGATTCGACGCCACGGGTGGAACCGCGGCATGACCGGCCCAGATCTTTTGGCGGGGCGCGAGCGGGCGCTGCGCTCGCTCGAGCTCTCCGTGAAGCGGAAGCTGGAAGGCTTCCTGCACGGCGAGATCACGGGCCTGCTCAGCGGTCCGGGCAGCGAGCCGAACGAGGCGCGGCCGTACCAGGCCGGGCAGGACGACGTCCGGCGGATGGACTGGAACGTGACCGCCCGCTCGCTCGAACCGCACGTCCGGGCGCCGCTCGCCGAACGCGAGCTGGAGACCTGGGCGCTGATCGACGCGTCGGCCAGCATGGACTTCGGTACGGCGCTGAGCGAGAAGCGCGACCTCGCGATCGCTGTGGTCGGCGCGGTCGGTCTGCTGGCCGACCGCCCCGGCAACACCCTGGGAGTCCGAGTAGCCCTGGGCAACCAAGTCCGAAGGATCCCTGCGGTGGGCGGATCAGCCGCACTCCGCCGGACCTTCCGCACACTGCTGTCGTTGCCCAGAGCAACACCAGGCGAGCACCCGGAAACAGACCTCGCCACCGCCATCACCAGATTCAACCGAGAACATCCCAGACCAGGTCTGCGTGTGGTCGTCTCCGACTTTCATACTTCCGATTGGGGAGATGCCCTGCGTCGCCTCGGCGCTCGGCACGAAGTGATTGCAGTCGAGGTGCTCGATCCTCGGGAGCTCGAGCTTCCTGAGGTCGGGCTGCTGACGGTGGTCGACCCCGAGACGGGCCGGCGGCGGGAAGTGCAGACGTCCAGCAAGAGACTGCGGCGGCGGTACGCCGACGCGATGGAGGCGCACCGGGAGCGCACCGCGCAGGCGATCCGGGCCTCGGGAGCGGCGCATCTCGTACTGCGGACCGACACCGACTGGGTGCGGGACGTCGCGGCGTTCGCCTCCGCCCGCAAGCGGGCCGCCGCCCGCCGAACCCCTCGAGGGAGGACCGGTATCCGATGAGATTCGAGCAACCCCTGTGGCTGTGGCTGCTGCTGGTCGCGGCCGCCCTGGTCGTCGCGTACGTGATCGCCCAGCGCCGCCGCAGCCAGTACGCCGTACGCTTCGCGACCCTGCCGATGCTGGAGAAGGTCGCCCCCAAGCGGCCCGGCTGGCGGCGGCACGCGCCGGCGTTCGCGTTCCTGGCCGCGATTGTCGTCCTGACCATCGCGATCGCCCGCCCGGTCACCGACGTCCGCGTCCCCCGCGAACGCGCGACAGTCGTGGTGGCGATGGACATCAGCAACTCGATGGCCGCGACCGACGTCTCGCCGGACCGGTTCAGCGTCGCCAAGGAGGCCGCGACGCAGTTCGTCCGCGACCTGCCCGAGCAGTTCAACGTCGGCCTGGTCTCGTTCGCCCGGACGGCGACCGTGGTCGCACCGCCGAGCACCAACCACCAGGCCGCCGTCGACGCGATCGAGCAGCTCACGCTGTCCGACAGCACGGCGATCGGCGAGGCCGTCCTGACCAGCCTGCAAGCGGTCCGGTCGCTGGACAGCCAGGCCGCCGAGGACCTGCCGCCGGCGCGCATCGTGCTGCTGTCCGACGGCTCCAACACCTCGGGGCGGTCGATCGACGAGGCGGCGCAGGAGGCCACCACGGCCGGCGTACCGGTCTCGACGATCGCGTACGGCACCCCGGACGGCACGATCGATCTCGAAGGCCGGTCGATCCCGGTCCCCGTCGACGCCGAGTCCCTGCAGGGGCTGGCCGAGACCACCAGCGGTTCCTTCTACGCCGCCGAGAGCAACGAGGAACTGCGCGACGTCTACTCCGACCTCCAGTCGTCGATCGGCTGGACCACCGAGGAGCGCGAGATCACCAACCTGGTGGCGGGAGTCGCCCTGGCCGCGGCGCTGCTGGCCGGACTGGCGTCGCTGCTGTGGTTCTCGCGGCTCCCGTGAGCACCCCCTGATCGTCAAGGAGCACTAGTGAGTCCACATCTGGGTCACCCCTTCCGCGGGCCGCACTACCAGCCCGGTCCGCCACCGGCCGCCCCGCCTCCTCCGGAGCAGCAGGCAGCCTTCCCGTTCCCCGTCACCCCGGCCTCCGCCCCGCCGGCTCCCCCCTCTCCGGCCGTGGCACCTCAGGCCGGGGTGACGGCCAAGCCGGTACGCCGTACCGGCCGCACGCTCGCCGCCGGGATCGCGCTGTCGATCCTGGCCGGCGGGCTGGCCGGTGCGGTGACCGGCAACTGGGGCGACGACACCCCACCCGCCGCGACCGCACAGTTGCCGCAGGCATCGGCTCCGTCGGCGGCCGGCGGCGGTGGTCCGTCGATCGCGTCGGCGGCCGAGAGCGTGCTGCCCGGCGTGGTGTCGGTGCGGGCCGGCCGGGCGACCGGCTCGGGCTTCGCGATCGACTCCGAAGGCCACGTGGTCACGAACGCGCACGTGGTGGAAGGAGCCCGCGAGGTCTCGATCGTGCTGTCGAACGGGCGGACGCTGGACACCGAGATCATCGGCGTCGACGCGGACAACGACCTGGCGGTGCTGCAGGTCTCCGGGAACGCGTCGAGCTCGGGACTGCGGTCGCTCCCGCTCGGCCGGTCCGCGGAGCTGAAGGTGGGCGACCCGGTGCTCGCCGTCGGGTCCCCGCTCGGGCTCGAAGGGACCGTGACGGCGGGGATCGTCAGCGCGGTCAACCGGCAGGCGCGGTTCGGCGACAGCGGTGCGCGGCAGACGGCGATCCAGACCGACGCGGCGATCAACCCGGGGAACTCGGGCGGCCCGCTGGTCAACGCCGCCGGTCAGGTGGTCGGCGTCAACACCGCGATCGCCACCCTCGGCAGCTCCAGCCGCTCCGGCAACATCGGCATCGGCTTCGCGATTCCGGTCGACCGGATGACCACGATCGTGCGGGGGCTGATCGACTAATCGGCTGGACGACCGGCCTCGCCGGCTGGTCTGATCAGGCCCAAGCACCTCGGCCCGCCGCGGATTCCATGCCACGCGGCGGGTCGAGGCTCGTCTACGGGTGGAACGGCGGCCGGTGGTAGATCGCGCCGGGCGCCCAGAACGGGCCGATCTCGTAGTACTCGTACACCCCGCTGAAGTAGTCCGGGGCGTCGGTCAGCTCCGGGTCGTACGCCGGTGAGCCGACCAGCGTCGACTGGTCGCGCTCGATCACCACCTGGTCGTCGTCGACCGAGCGGACCAGCTCGACCGGCACCAGGCGCGACTCCTTGCCCAGGCCGAGGAAGCCGCCGTCGACGACCTCGAGCAGCCGGATCTTCTCCTCGTCCTGGTCGAGGAACAAGCCGTCCACCTTGCCGACCTTGTCGCCCGCGGCGTCCACCACGGTCCGGCCCCGGATGTCGTCGCCCGGGTCGGCCAGCACCAGATCGGTGGACCCCAGCTTCACCAGCGATACCTGCGGCTGCTCAGTCATCGTCGTTCTCCCTTCCGGCCCTCCGGTAGCCGGAAGCCGCGCTGGTCAAACGGTCGCTTGCCTGCGCAGTACGCCGGAAACCGGCGCCGGGCCTGGATCGCCGTCGAGGTGCCGCCGCACCCAGTCGTCCAGATCGAAGGCCGCCTCCGCCGGATCGCACAGCAGGTGCTCCCGCCACCAGTCCCCACCGCCTCCCGCCGCGCTCCCGCGCCCCGCCGCGTCCCCGCCTCCCGCCGCGCTCCCGCGCCCCGCCGCGTCCCCGCCTCCCGCCGCGTCCCCGCGCCCCGCGCTCCCGCCTCCCGCCGCGCTCCCGCCTCCCACCGCGGCGCCGCGCCCCGCGCGGGGCGGGTGCTGCGCGCGGACGGCCTGCTCGGATCGTCCGAGGGCAGCAGCGATCTCCTGCCAGCTGCTCCCCCGGAGCCTGGCGAGCGCGACCACCGACTCGACGTACCGGTCGGCCGCCTCCAGGACCGCGCGGGCCGCGCCGAGTTCCTCGGCCGCAGCCGGGACCGCAGCTCCGGCGGTTTCCGCGAGCTGACACGCCTCGTACGACAGTGCGACGCGTGCGACGGCCTCTTCCATGGTTCGAGCATCGAGGCCGACGGCGAGCGGCACAATGCGGGATTCCCGCAGTCAGCCTCTGTCCAGGGCATAGGCTGACTCCATGCGCTACGACCTCGAGGACCTCAGGCTCTTCGTCCACGTCGTGACCGAAGGGTCCATCACCGCAGGCGCGCGACGGATGCACCTGAGCCTCCCGTCGGCCAGCGCCCGGGTCCGCGCGCTCGAAGCGCAGGCCGGTCTGCCTCTGTTGATCCGCGAACGCAGAGGCATCCGCCCGACCCCGGCCGGCAGCACGCTGGCCCGGCACGCCGAGGCCGTGCTCGCCGAGACCATCCGTCTCGACAGCGCGATCGCCGGCTACACCGCTGCCCCGCGCCGACCCGTCGTACTCGTCGCGGGCGCCTCCGGGATGCACCGGATCGTCCCGCTCGCGCTGACGACGTACCTGCGGGCCTACCCCGAGTACGACGTCTCCGTCTCCGAACACCGGACCCCGGAGAGCCTCCGCATGCTCGCCGAGGGCGAGGCCGATCTGGGCATCGTCCTGCACGACGAAGCCGAGGACACCGACCTGACCCTGGAACCCCTCAGCGAAGACCACCTCGTGGTCATCGGCCAAGCGGGCGGCGTACTCACCGGCCGTACCGGCATGACGTACCGCGAGGCCGCCGAGCACCCGATGGTCGGCGTCTCCCTCGACTCGTCCCTACGCCAGTGGATCGACCGCCACCTCCCGGCCAACGCACCGGTCCCCCGCTACCGCACGCTCGTCCCCGACCTGCACACACTGATCGCCCTGGCGACCTCCGGCGCAGGCCTCGCCATCACTCCCCGCCGAGCGGTCACAGCGAGCCCCGACCTCGACATCTGCCCATTGACCGACCCCTGGTCACTACGCCGCCACCTACTGGCCCACGGCACCCGCCGCCCAGCCTCCCGCCGAGCAACAGACGCCCTGGCCGACCACATCCGCGCTACAGCCAACAGCTGACCCACCCGCTCCCGGCTCGCCCACGCCCGCCAGCGTTCGGCACGCACCCAGGCCCCTCGCCTCGAGTGCCGACCCCCGTCAGCCTCAGGTACGCCGTACAGCCAGCCCGTCTGCTAGTTGACCTTGACCGTCGCCGCGCCAGACAGGCCGGCGGCGTGCTGGGTGGTCGCGGCCCGCAGGACGCGCACACCCCAGCTCCCGGCCGTCGGGAACGCGTAGCCGAGCGACGTCACCGTGCTGGTTGGTACGGCGACGCTTCGGACGATCGTCCACGTCGTCGCCCCGGGCTTACGAACCTGCAGGTGCGCGACGGCTCCGGCGTCGTACGGCGACGCGGCGACCTGGTAGGTGACGGCCTTGCCGCGCGTTGCCGAGGTCGGCACGCTCCGCCAGACCACCGTCGCGTAGGAGACCGCGGCGATCACGGGCGAAACGACCGTCTCACTCGGCACCGAGGACGCCAGGACGGCCCGGAAGCTGCCGTTGGCGCCGCTGGTGAACGGGATCGAGGCGATGCCTCCGGCAACAGTCTTGACTGAGCCGACGGTCCCCCACGCGGTGCTGCCGACCGCCTGCCGCTGCAGAGTGACGGTGATCCCGGCCGGCGCCGCGCTCCACGCTCCGGTGGTGTGGTTGTCCTGAACGGTCACCTTCGCGGTGCCGCGCGCGCCGTACGCGACGGCCGGCGCGGAAACGACAGCCCGGCGAGCGGCGTACACCTGAACCGGCTGGCTGATGAGCTTCCGGTAGGCGCCCGTGTCCAGGGAGAAGCTGATCCAGCTCGCACCTGAGACCTTCGGAGTGACCGGCGCCGACGTCCGCAGAGGCCCAGGTGCGGTCGTGCAGAACCGACCCATGCCGACCGAGTCGGCAGGCTTCGGCGCGGACAGCTCGATGTCGCAGGTCTGCAGCGGGTAACCCACCGGGCCATCGGCCGACAGCGTGACCGTCGACTTCCGCCCGACCACCAGCGTCGGCGCGACGGCCTTGGCCTGGAAGTCCGACACGACCACCGACCGCTTGGTCTGCTTGCCGATCAGGCGACCGGCCTGGTCGAACAGAGTCAGTTCGACCTGATGCGTTCCGACCGGCAGGTCGGCGCCCTGCATGCTGACGCTCACGGTTTGCTTCGCGGTTGGCTGCTGCCAGTTGTTCGACGACCATCCCGGTGTCACGGCGATCACGCGCTCGACGCCGTTCACCGTCAACTTCACGGTGGCCGGCCGGCTCCCGCTCAGCAGCGGTCCCTGGACAGTCAGCCCGCTGCCGAAGCCGGACCACCCGAGCACCAGCGGCGCGTCGCCTGGGGTGAAGCCCGCCTGGTTGGCGTGCGTGACGAAGACCGATGAAGCGCGGCCCTGGCCGTAGAAGCCGTCGGTACCGCGGGCCTTGGTCTCGACCCGGTACAGCCCGTCGGCAAGGTCCGACAGGTCCAGGTCGAACAGCGCGTCCTTGCTCAGTCCACGGCTGACGCTGAACGGCGCCGAGGAGGTCATCCGGGTCACGCCGGCGCTGTCGATCAGCCGGAGCTCGGCGACCGCGTCGGCGGGCGCGTAGTCCACGCTGACCCGGAAGGTGCCGGTGGCGTCGGCGACGCCACCGTCGAACAGCTCACCGGCGCGGACGTACTTGACGTCCGAGATCGCCGTCGGACCGCTGATGTAGAGCGTCCCGCCGCCGTAGGCGACCAAGCCGCCGACGGTTGTCAGCTTCGCGGAGAGCAGCGCCGACCCGAACCCAGGTCGCGGGGTGTTCCACTCGCCGAAGCGCAGCGCGACGGTCACCTCGCACCCGTCGGCACACGACCCGGCCGGGATGTCGACCGCACCGGACACGTCGTACCCGAGGGTGACGTCGACCCGCCCGCTGGACTCACCACCGAGGTCGACGGCCAGCCGCACCGTCAGGTCACCGAGCGGAACCGTGCTGTTGGCGGCCGGGCTCAGCACCGTCACCGACGGCTCGGCCGCCGCCGAAGCGGCCGCGGTGGCGGCCGGCAGCGCGAACACGACCAGCCAGAGCGAGAGCACCGCGGGCAAGGCGCGGCGGAACAACGAACGCATGAGAACCCCCAGAACGAACGGCGCACGCGCGCCTCACCGGCCTATCGTTGCCCAAGGCCCGTTCGTTACACCGCGCGGAGCGGCGACTCCGGCTCGCTCACGAGTACCAGCCCCGGGTGCGGAAGCGGCTGGGACCGTAGGCCAGGAAGCCGATGCCGAAGGCGCCGACGAGGCCCGGCAGGACGTAGTCGTAGCCCCAGTCGGTGGCCTGCATCCGGGTCGGCTCCTGGGGGTCGTAGACGACGTCGATCGTGCCGCCGACAGTGGCGTCCACGAAGTTCGTGGTGCTGTCCTCGATCGTCTCGCCGGCCTTTGTGGTGTACCGGACGTCGATGCGTTCGTTCTTGCCGTTCGTCTTGTGCAGCACCGTGGCCGGAACGACCTCGCCGCGGTGCTGGAGGTAGTAGACGTCGCGCGCCAGCCAGCACCCGAAGGCCAGCGCGACGCAGCCGACCACGAGGTAGAGCACCCCGTCGAAGTCCCACTGCCGCCCGCTGCGCCCCTCGCGACGCTGCCGGGCGGCGACGCGCTTGGCCCGGCGCCGGGCCGCTTCGGCCCGGCGGGCTTCTGGTGTCTTCCTGCTGGTCATCGATCCTCCCCGGTAGGTCCGGGGTGGGACGTCCCGGCCGGTGGAGGCGTTCCCTAGGGCTGGGTGAGGAGCGGGCGGGTTCCGTTGAGGACGGCAGCGTAGCGGGAGCGGACCTCGGCGGCCTCGGTGTCGGTGAGGATCGACGACTCGGGCTTGCCGACGGCAACAGACCAGGTGGGTGGGGTGTCAGCATCCGACAACGCCCACGCCGCCTGGCGAGCCGCGCCGAGGGCGACGTACTCGCCGGGCTCGGGCAGCACGACCGGTGCTCCCAGCAACGCAGGAGCAAGAGCCTGTACGGCGCGGGAGCGCGCCGCGCCGCCCAGCAGCAGCACCCGCTCGACCGGAAGGCCCTGCGCCCGCAGGGCGTCGACAGCATCGGCCAGGCCGCACAGCATGCCCTCGACAGCCGCGCGGGCCATCGTCGCGGGCTGCATGGTCGCGCGGGTCAGCCCGTAGACCAGGCCGGTCGAGTGCGGCAGGTCAGGGGTCCGCTCGCCGTCCAGGTAGGGCAGCAGGACCAGCCCGTCGCTCCCGGACGAGTTCAGAGCCGCCTCGTCCAGCTCGGCCAGCTCCATGCCCAGCAGGGTCGCCGTGGCCGACATGACCCGCGCCGCGTTCAGCGTGCAGACCAGCGGCAGGTAGCCCCCGGTGGCGTCGGCAAAGCCGGCGACCAGCCCGCTGGGATCAGCGGTTGGCGTCGTACTGGTCGCGAAAGCTGTGCCGCTGGTCCCCAGCGACACAGCAACGTCACCCGGCTGCAGGTCGAGCCCCAGGGCAGCCGCCATGTTGTCACCGGTCCCGGCCGCGATCACCGCACCGCCGACGGTCTCCCCGACGATCTCCCGAGGCCCAGCGACCCGCGGCAGCGCCAGCGGTCTGCCGAAGGCACGCTCAACCAGGTCAGGCCGGTACGAGTTGGTCGCCGGCGACCACCAGCCGGTCCCGGACGCGTCGCCGCGGTCAGTGGTGAGGTCCCCGATCCCAGCGCGCCCAGCAGCGAGCTGGTGAGTCAGCCAGTCGTGCGGCAACGCCACAGCCGCAGCCCGGGCCGCAGCCTCCGGTGCGGCCGTCTGCACCCAGCGCAGCTTGGTCACCGTGAAGCTCGGCACCGGCAGCGACCCGATCGCCTCGGCCCACGCCTCGGCACCACCCAGCTCGGCGACCAGCTCCGCGGTCGCGTCGGCCGAGCTCGTGTCGTTCCACAGGACCGCCGGGTGCACGGTCGAGCCGTCGCCGTCGAGCAGCACCATCCCGTGCTGCTGCCCACCGACCGACAGCGCCTGTACGTCGTCCAGCAACCCCTCCGACGCGATCTGCCAGGCCTTCAGCCACTCGGCGGGGTCGACCTGGGTGGCGTCGGGGTGCGGCGCACGTCCCTCGCGCAGCACCTCCCCGGTCTCGGCGTCGCAGACCACGACCTTGGTGGCCTGGGTGGAGCAGTCGACACCGGCAACCAGTTTCGGCTGTGTCATCAGACGGAGTTCCTCTCGGAAGCGGCGAGCAGGCGAAGGACCTCGCGGGCCAGGTCGGTCGTGGTCACCAGCGTGGTCACCAGTCCCGACCGGACGGCCGCGATCACCGCGGGAGCCCGGTGCGCGCCGGCCGCCAGCGCGACCCGCTCGGCTGGGCGGCGCAACTGGTCGACCGACACCGCGATGATCATCTGCTCCAGCGGTGACTCGACCAGTTTGCCGCCCACGTCCAGCAGATGCCCACTCACCTCGGCCACGGCGCCTCCCACGACCCCTTCGTCGCGGACCGCCTCCGACACCGCGTCCCACACCGTGGAGCAGCCGGCCCGCCAGGCACCGATCGCGACGACGGAGATGTCCAGCCCGTCGGCCATCGCCAGGGTGTCGGCGATCCCGGGCTGCCGGCGCAGCGCGGTCACCGCGGCGACGTCGTCCACGACGAGCGGCGCGTGCACGGCGTACGCCGTACCGCCGGCCAGCTCGGCCGCGCGGCGGGCCAGGTCGACCGTCGTACCGCCGCCGGCCGGAGAGTGCAGCGAACCGGCCATCTGGATCACCGTGCAGGAGGGCAGCGCGTCGAAGTGGTCGACCATCGCGTCGACCGCCCGGCTCCACGTCAGGCCCAGCAGGTCGCCCGCACGGACCAGTGGCATTACCGTCCGGGCAGCAGCCTCCGCGACCTGCGCCCGGACCTGCTCAGCCGACCCTGTCGCGGTGGTCGCGACGCAGCGCGGGATGCCGAGCACAGCGGCCAGCTCCTCGGACAGCCCCCGGTCGACTGGGCTGGGACTCTTGATCTGGATCTGGACGATCCCCCGCTCCCGGGCGCCCTCCAGCAGCCGGGCGATCTTGAAGCGGCTGAGGCCGAGCTGCTTGGCGATGTCCACCTTGGAGGCGTTGTCCAGGTAGTACCGCCGGGCGACGTCCGCCAGCAGCTCGTCGTCCTCCCCCCGCCAGCTCTCGACCCCCTCCCCGCTCATCCGGCCAGGTCCTCCAGCGTCGCCCGGGCGCCACGCTCGTGCAGGGACGCCAGCGACGCCTTGTACGCCGTCACGAACCGCTCGTCGTCGACCAGGTCGCCGAACAGGTCCCGGTCGGAGACGAACACCAGCGGGTCCTCCCGGTTGTGCTGGGCGCGCTCGACCAGCTTGTCGCGCAGCCGGTCGACCACCTCGATCGGCTCGCCCTGCTCGTCCACGCCCTCGGCGTACCGGGCCCAGGAGGCCACCACCAGGGCAGACCGCTCGACACCACGGTCGGCGGCCAGCTGCTCGCGGATGACGGGCACCAGCCACTTGGGGATCCGGTCCGAGCTCTCGGCGCACAGGCGGGCCAGTGTGTCCCGCACCTCCGGGTTGGCGAACCGCTCGATCAGCTGGTGCTTGTACTGCTCCAGGTCCACCCCCGGTACGGCGGGCAGCGTCGGCTGGCCCTCCTCGGTCATGTAGCCGAGCAGGAAGTCGACGAACAGCTTGTCCTGGCACACCTCGTGCGCGTACCTGTAGCCGGCCAGGTATCCGAGGTAGCACAGCGCCTGGTGGCTCGCGTTGAGCAGTCGCAGCTTCATCAGCTCGTACGGCTCGACGTCCTCGACCACCTGCACCCCAACGTCCTCGTACGCCGGTCGCACGCCGCCGAAGTCGTCCTCCAGCACCCACTGCGTGAACGGCTCGCACACCACCGGCCAGCCGTCCTCCACCCCGAACCGCTCGGCCAGCGCCTCGCGGTCGGAGTCGGCGGTGACCGGCGTGATCCGGTCGACCATGCAGTTCGGGAACCGCACCTCGGCATCGATCCAGTCCGCCAGCTCGGTATCGCGGAGCCGGGCGAAGGCGGTCAGCATCTTCTTCGCGACGTGCCCGTTGCCGGGGATGTTGTCGCACGACATCACCGTGAACGGCTTGGTGCCCGCCGCGCGGTGCCGGGCCAGCGCCTCGACGACGAGCCCGAACGCCGTACCGGGCGTGGCACCCGGTTCCAGGTCGGCGGCCAGACCCGGGTCGTTCGCGTCGAGCTCCCCGGTCACCTGGTTGACGTGGTACCCGCCCTCGGTGATCGTCAGCGAGACGATCCGCGTGGCCGGGTCGGTCATCCGGGCCAGCACCGCCTCCGGGTCGTCCGGGGCGAACAGGTACTCGACGATCGAGCCGATCACCCGCGGCTCGAGCGTGCCGTCCGGGGACTTCACCACCAGCGTGTAGAGGCAGTCCTGCGCCGCCATCACGTCGGCCATCCGCCGGTCCTGCGGCAGGACGCCGACGCCGCAGATCCCCCAGTCGAGCGCCTTGCCGTCGGCCATCAGGCGGTCCAGGTACATCGCCTGGTGGGCCCGGTGGAACCCGCCGACCCCGAAGTGGACGATGCCCGGGCTGACCGTCGTACGGTCGTAGGCCGGAACGCCCACCTGCGGGTCGAGCGAGGACAGCGTGGCGGAACTGAGCTTCTGCAAGGTCACTTGACGGCTCCCAGCGACAGGCCCTGGACCAGCTTGTCCTGGGCGGCGAAGCCGGCGATCAGGACGGGCAGCGACACCACCAGCGAGGCCGCGCAGACCTTGGCCAGGAACAGCCCCTGGCTGGTGACGAAGCCGGTCAGGAACACCGGTGCGGTCTGGGCCACGGTACCTGTCAGCACCCGCGCGAAGAGCAGCTCGTTCCAGCTGAAGATGAAGCAGATCAGCGCCGCCGACGCGATGCCCGGCGTGACCACCGGAGCGACCACGGAACGCAACGTCCGGATCAGCCCGGCGCCGTCCACCGAGGCCGCCTCCAGGATCTCCACCGGCACCTCGGCCAGGAAGCTGCGCAGCATCCAGACCGCGATCGGCAGGTTCATCGAGGTGTAGAGCACGATCAGCAGCCAGATGTTGTCCAGCAGCCCGGTGAACTGCGCGAACAGGTAGATCGGCAGCAGCCCGGCGACCACCGGCAGCATCTTCGTGGACAGGAAGAAGAACATCACGTCGGTCCACTTCTTCACCGGCTTGATCGACAGCGCGTACGCCGCCGGGAACGCCAGCAGGATGACCAGGACCGTGGACAGGATGCTCGCGGTCAGCGAGTTCGCGATCGACGGCCACGGACCGCTGTCGAAGAACGACCGGTAGCCGTCCAGCGTCAGCGGCGCCGCGACGGCCGGCGGGTTCTTGGCCGCGTCCTCCTCGGCGTGGAACGAGGTCAGCGCCATCCACAGCACCGGCAGCACGAACAACGTGCCGACGATCCAGGCCAGCCCGCTCAGCGCGACCCCGCCACCGCGCCGCTTCTTCCCCGTCACGATCGTCACCGTGTTGCTCATCGGCCCTCCTCCTTGAACAGCGACGAGACCGAGCGCAGCGCGAACGTCGCGATGATGATCGTGCCGATCACGACGATCACGCCGGCCGCCGAGGCCCGGCCGTAGTCGTGGGCGGTGTAGAAGGTCTGGTAGATCGTGTACGGCAGGTTCGCCGTACCGAGTCCACCGGACGTGATGGTGAAGACGGCGTCGAAGTTCTGCACCACGTAGATCGAGCCGAGCAGCGCGCTGAGCTCGAGGTACTGGCGCAGGTGCGGCAGCGTCATGTAGCGGAAGATGTCCCACTGGCTGGCGCCGTCGATGCCCGCGGCCTCGATCACGTCCAGCGGCCGGCTCTGCAGCCCGGCCAGCAGGATCAGCATCATGAACGGCGTCCACTGCCAGACCAGCGCGAAGATCACCGACCACAACGGCTGGTTGCTGATCCAGTCCGGTTGTGGCGCGTTGTCCCCGAAGATCCAGGTCAGCAAGCCGTTGAAGAGCCCGTACTCCGGGTTGTAGAGCGCGTGCTTCCACAGCAGCGCGGCCGCGACCGGTACGACGAGGAACGGCGTGATCATCATCGTCCGGACGATCCCGCGGCCGCGGAACCTGCGGTCCAGCAGCAACGCGATGCCGAGCCCGAGCAGCAGGCTGATCAGGACGACGGCCGCGGTCAGCAGGATCGTCACCAGGATCGCCTGCCGCGTGTTCGCGTCCGTCAGCACCCGCCGGAAGTTGTCGATCCCGGCGAAGCCGCGCTCGTCGGGGTAGTAGGCGTTCCAGTCCATGAACGAGGTGATGATCGTGACCACGAACGGCAGCTGGGTCACGACGATCATGAAGATCAGGGCCGGCAGCAACGGCGCCCGCCGGGCCCAGTCGCCGGTCTTGCGCAGCATCGTGGACTGCGATCCAGGCGGACCGGCGGCGTGCCGGCCGCTGGGGCGTGCCTCGGTGTCGACACTCATGACGGCTTCCTCACTTCGCTTCTCGGGAGCGATAGCGCTCCGCCACGTCGTCGGCGAGCACCTGCCCGCGTTTCAGCGCCTCGTCGACGCTCATCCGGCCGGCGATCGCCGAGCTGACGTCCTGGCTGACCTGCGTCCCGAGGTCGGGGAACTCGGGGATGTCGACGAACTGGATCCCGATCGCGGGCCGCGGCTGGACGCCGGGGTTGCGCGGGTCGGCGGCCTCGATCGCCTGCCGGGTCGGTTCGGCGAACGCGCTCGCCTCCTTCACGTACTCCGGGTTGGTGTACGTCGACGCGCGCTTGCCGGCCGGGACGCGGGACCAGCCGAGCTCCTTGCCGACCAGTTCCTCGTACTGCTTGCTGGAGGCCCAGGAGATGAACTTCCAGGCGTTGTCCTTCTTCTTGCTGGCCTCCTGGATGCTCCAGGACCAGGCGTACAGCCAGCCGGAGCTGTCGGTCTTCACGACCGGCGCCGGGGCGTAGCCCATCTTGCCCTTGACCGGTGAGTTCGGTGCCTCCAGCGAACCGGCGGCCGACGTCGCGTCGTACCACATCGCGACGTTGCCCTGGACGAGGTTGTTCAGGCACTCGGTGAAGCCGGCCTGCGGTGCGCCGAGCTCGCCGTGGTTACGGACCAGGTCGACGTAGAACCTGGTCGCCTCGGTGAACTCCGGGGCGTTGACCTTGGCCTGCCAGTCCTCGGTGAACCAGGTGCCGCCGAAGGTGTTCACCACGGTGGTCAGCGGCGCGAACAGCTGGCCCCAGCCGGGCTGGCCGCGCAGGCAGATGCCGCGCATACCGGGCTGGGCGTTGTCGACCTTGGCCGCGATGTCGGCGACCTGCTGCCAGGTCGGCTTCGCGGGCATCGTGACGCCCTTGGACTGCAGGATGTCCTTGCGGTACATGAGGAAACTGGACTCGCCGTAGAACGGCTCGCCGTACACCTGGCCGTCGGCGCCGCTGAGCGACTCCGTCATCGGCTTCAGGACGTCTTCCTGGTTGAAGTTCGGGTCCTTGGCGATGTAGTCCGACAGCGGCGCGATCCACTTGCTGGTGGCGTAGATCGGGATCTCGAAGTTGCTCAGCGAGGCGACGTCGTACTGGCCGGCCTGGCTGGAGAACTCCTGGCTGATCTTGTCCCGGACGTCGTTCTCCGGCAGGACGGTGTAGTTGACCTTGATCCCGGTCTCTTGGGTGAAGTTGTCGGCGGTGAGCTTCTGCAGGTCGATCATCTGCGGGTTGTTCACCATCAGCACGTTGATGCTGTCGGCGCCCCCACCGCCGGCCCCACCACCCCAGCCGGCACAACCACCGGCCGTTGTCACCAAGGTGAGGGCCAGCACGACCGCCCCCACCCGCTTCCGCTGTTCCAGCACGAGCTGCTCCTTCGTTCCGTCGGACTCGCTCATCTGAGCAGGGCGTTGCTCAAAGTAGAGTGAAGCGTTTGCGCGGGGGTGGTGTCAAGAGGTCGCGCCGCATGAGAGCGCCTCGATGCTCACTTGAGCGAAGGAGGTTGAGGGTGAAGCTGAAGGCGGGCGAGCAGGTGGTGCCGGCTAGCGGTCTTCGGCGCGCGCGGCAGCCGCCGCACGCCGGGTCTCCTCGACACCCTCGAAGTAGGACGTCTCGAGCCGCCGGACCCAGAACGGGGTGAATACCGCCGGGAGGTTGGGCCAGAGGCCGAAGGCATCCAGCTCGCTCACCGCCACAACCAGCACGCCGACGGCCGTCAGGCCGATCACCACCCAGACCCCGAACTGGCTGAGCAGGCGGCCGTCGCCGGGCTCCGGTGCAGCGCTCTCCACCAGCGGGATCCGGGTGAGCGCCGAGGCGGTGAAGAGCGCGCAGGACGCCAGTCCGATCGCCAGCAGCGTCACGGCCACCCAGGTCTGGCCGGTGCCCCAGACGCCGTCGAGCCGGACCACGTGGATCGCCTGGACGCCGAGGGTCACCGCAATGAAGGCGTACGCGAGCGTGCCGGGGCGGGTCAGCCGGTTCGGCATGGGGTGGGCTCCGCTCGTGGGGGATGGCTCGCCGGTGACATCGGTGTTCGGATGCCTGGTGTTACCCGGGCGTTCGGGATGACGGAGAATGGCCCGGTGAGTGCGCGTGTTGTGCTGCTGGCCGGGCCGTCCGGGACCGGGAAGTCCCATCTGGCCGAACTGGTCGGGCTGCCGGTGGTCCGCCTCGACGACTTCTACCGTGACGGCGACGACGACGCGATGCCGCGGTCGCCGCTCGGGATCGTCGACTGGGACGACCCCGCGTCCTGGGACGCCGGGCGCGCGGTCGACGCGCTGGAGACCCTGTGCACGACCGGCACCGCGGAGCTGCCGACGTACGACATCAGAGCGAACGCGACCGTCGGGCACCACCGCGTGAGCACCGCCGGCCACCCGCTGGTGATTGCCGAGGGCATCTTCGCCGACCAGGTCGTCGCCGACCTGAAGAGCCGCGGCCTCCTGGCGGCGGCCATCTGCGTACGCCACCACCGGATCGTCACCTTCCTCCGCCGCTTCCAGCGCGACCTCCGCGAACACCGCAAGCCGCCGTTCACCCTGCTACGGCGTGGATTGCTGCTCCTGAAGGACGACCCACGCGTAGTCCGCCGCTGCCTCGACGCCGGCTGCGAACCCCTGAACCCCAAGGCCGCCCGCCGCCGCATCGCCGACCTGCTCGCCGCGGCCTCGACGCACTGAAGAAGACTCAAGCAGTACCGGTGCGGTGCCCGAAGGACGGTGTCGTCAGGACCGCCGACGCATCGGCGGCAGCCGACTGGACCAACGCCCGGATCCGCTCGGAAGCCTGGTCCGCAAGGGTGAACTCCGTCCCCAGCACGCCGATCGCCCCCAGCACCTCGCCGTTGCGGTGATAAACCGGCGCCGCGACCGACCGCAGGTGAGTAACGTCGTCCAGCCGCACCACCGCATCCGGCGTGCCTGAGAAGATCACCTGACCGAAGGCCGTCTGCTCGATCGCGCTCGTCACCCCGGGCCGTACGGGAATCCCGAACGGGTCCACCGACTCGGCCGCGTCGACCACCACCAGCTGACCGCCGTACGGCTGAGCGAAATGCGCACTGAGCCCGGTCGAAGTCCGCAGCGACTCCAGCGCGGCCCGCACGACCTTCCGCCACGGCGCGTCGGACAGCGCAGCCGCCGCGATCCCGAGGAAGCGCGGACCGATCCGGTACGTACTGTCCGGCTCGGCGACGACGAATCCCTGCGCCACCAGATGCTGCAGCAGCCGGTAGACCGTGGCCTTGGGCAACTCGGTCCGGGCCGCGAGATCGACGATCCGGTGACTCCCGCCGCGCTCGGACAGCGCCACGAGCACGTCCAGCACCTTGACCGCCGACGCCCGCGGCGAGTTTTCCGAACCACTGTCGCTCGTCATGATCACAGGTTATTGTAAGCAACCAGCGTTTCGTCAGATGAAACCAAAGTTTCATTTTCCAGCCGCAATGGGCGACGAGTCCCCGCTCGTCGAACCCCGAGGAGGACTGCGCCGTTGAGGAACCTCCAACCACCCCTGTCGCGCCGGCGACTGCTCCAAGCGGCCGCCGTCGGCGTCCCACTGCTCGGTCTGCCGACCCTCCTGGCCGGTTGCGGAGCGGACTCGCAGGCCGGCACCGGACGCCGGATCCGGGTCTCGCAGTCGGTCGACCCGACCACGCTCGACCCGCAGAAGCAGGGCGGGATGACGACGATGAACGTCCTGATCAACCTGTTCGACACCCTCACCGCGCGGGACGTGCACAACGAACTGGTCCCCCGGCTGGCCACCAGCTGGACGGCGGTCGACGACCACCACTGGCGGTTCGTGCTGCGGCGCGGAGTGACCTTCCACAACGGTGAGCGGTTCGACGCCCAGACCGTGAAGTTCAGCATCGAGCGCCTGCTCGACCCCAAGACGCAGTCACCGATCGTCGAGCTGCGCTACGTCACCGGCGTCCGGGTCGTCGACCGGTACACGGTCGACTTCGTGCTCGACCAGCCCGATCCGGTGCTCCCGGCCAAGCTGTCGCTGTTCGGCGGCGTGATGGTCCCGCCGAAGTACCTGGCCGACGCCGGCGACGAGAAGTTCGCCGCCGCGCCGGTCGGCACCGGCCCGTTCCGGTTCGAGAGCTGGAAACGCGGTGTCAGCATCCGGATGCGCGCCTACGAGCAGCACTGGGAGAGCAGACCCGGGTACGACGAGCTGGAGATCCAGACGATCCAGAACCCGGCGTCGGCGCTGGCCGCGTTGCAGAGCGACGAGGTCGACCTGGTGACCGGGCTGGTCCCGGACGCGGCGCTGCAACTCGAGGGCTACAAGGGGGTCCGGGTCAGCTCGTTCCCCGGGCTGCGGATGTCGTACCTGTCGCTGGACACCACCGATCCGGCCTTCTCCGACGTACGGGTGCGCCGGGCCCTGAACCACGCGATGGACGTACCGCTGCTGGTGAAGGCGACGCTGAACGGTCACGGCCGCGAGGTGCCGACGATGATCCCGCGGGAGTCG
Source organism: Kribbella italica (assembly GCF_014205135.1). Taxonomy (NCBI): domain Bacteria; kingdom Bacillati; phylum Actinomycetota; class Actinomycetes; order Propionibacteriales; family Kribbellaceae; genus Kribbella; species Kribbella italica. Next base: position 8,037,637 of record NZ_JACHMY010000001.1, on the reverse strand, counting down.
TTCGGGTTCGATCCGGCGATCGCGCCGTACAGCCGCGATCTCGACCAGGCCCGGCGGCTGCTCGCCCAGGCCGGCCACCCCGACGGACTGTCCACCACGCTCACCGCGTCCAGCACGGACGCGACCACGGCGCAGGCGATCTCCGGCCTGCTCACCAAGGTCGGCGTCCAGGCGAAGGTCTCGCTGCTGGACCCGTCGACGTACTCCCAGCGCCTGACCAGCGACAACCGCAAGGCGCTCGGCCCGATGTACCTGGCGTCCACCACCGGCTGGACCCTCGACGGCTCCAGCCCGGTGCAGTCCAACGTCCGGACCGGCCGCCGGCAGAGCCGCTGGACGAACCCGCTGGCCGACCAGCTGATCGACCGCGAGGAGAACTCGATCCGCCCCGCGGACCGGCAGAAAGCCTTCAGCTCCCTGCAGCGCCTGCTCTCCCAGGAGGCCCCTTTCGTGTTCCTCTACCAAGCCGACACCATCGTGATCTCCAACGACCGGGTGCGCTGGACGCCGAACGTGATCGGCCACCTCGCCCTGCAGAGCGCGGTGCGCGATGACTGACCTGATCGCGTCTCCAGCTCCCGCCGTACGGCGGACCGGCCGGAACCGGACCCTGAGCCTGGGCCGGACGGTGCTCGGCAAGATCGTCTCGTCGCTGATCGTGCTGCTCGTGGTCGCGACCGTGGCGTTCCTGCTGGTCCGGATCTCCGGCGACCCGCTGGCGCTGCTGCTGCCGCCGGACGCCACCAAGGAGCAGGCCGATCAGCTCGCCGCCGAGCTCGGCCTGAACCAGTCGCTGTTCGCGCAGTACGTCGACTACCTCGGCGGCCTGGTCCAGGGCGACCTCGGCCGGTCGATCTTCTTCGACCAGCCCGTGGTGTCGCTGATCGGCGAACGTCTGCCGGCCACTGCCCTGCTCGCGGTCTCGTCCCTCGTCCTGTCGCTGCTGATCTCGTTGCCCGCCGGCATCCTGGCCAGCGTCCACCGCGGCCGGATCACCGACACGATCATCAGCGGGATCGTCCTGATCGGGCAGTCGACCCCGGCGTTCTGGGTCGGCATCGTGTTCATCCTGCTGTTCGCCGTCCGGCTGCACGCGCTGCCGGCCGCCGGGTACGGGAGTGTGGCGCACCTCGTGCTCCCGACCTTCACGCTCGCGATCTACTCGATCGCGGTGGTGGCCCGGGTGCTGCGAACCTCCTTGGCCGAGGAACTGTCGGCCGACTACATCCGTACGGCGACCGCGAAGGGGCTCACCCGCAGCCAGGTCGTGATCGGCCACGGGCTGCGCAACGCGTCGCTTCCCGTCGTCACGGTGGTCGGGCTGGAGCTCGGATCCCTGCTGGGCGGCGCGATCCTGACCGAACAGGTCTTCTCCTGGCCGGGGATCGGCCGGCTCACGGTCGAGGCGATCGCCAACCGCGACTTCCCGCTGGTCCAGGGCGCGGTGCTGTTCTTCGCGCTGGTCTTCGTCGTGGTCAACCTGCTCGTCGACCTGTCGTACACGCTGCTCGACCCGAGAGTGAGGCTCGGCCGATGATCGTTCGCGTTCTCCGGGCCCGGATGGCCGTGCCCGCGTTGATCCTGCTGGCCCTGGTCGTGCTGTGCGCGATCCTGGCGCCGGTGGTCGCACCCGACGATCCCAACGCCCAGGACCTGCTGACCAGACTGAGACCACCCGGCTGGACCGGCGGCCACCTGCTGGGCACCGACAACCTCGGGCGCGACGTGCTCAGCCGGCTGATCTACGGCGCCCGCATCTCGCTGTTCGTGGGGCTGGCGGTCGCGCTGATCTCCGGCACGATCGGCGCGGTGATCGGGATCGTGGCCGGTTACCGCGGCGGCTGGGCCGACCGGGTGCTGATGCGGCTGGCCGACGTCCAGCTCGCGTTCCCCTCGATCCTGCTGGCCCTGGCCGTGGTCGCGTTCCTGGGCAACGGCCTGTGGGTGGTGATCATCGTGCTCGGGGTCACCAACTGGGTCTCGTACGCCCGGGTGACCCGATCGAGCGTGCTGTCGCTGCGCGAACGCGACTTCGTCCTGGAGGCCCGCGCGATCGGCGTCGGGCCGGCCACGATCATGCGGCGTCACCTGCTGCCCAACGTGTTCGCGCCGCTGATCACGATCGCCGCGCTGAACGTCGCCTCGGCGATCGTGGTCGAGTCGGCGCTGAGCTTCCTCGGCCTCGGCGTACCGGCCGAGATCCCGACCTGGGGATCGATGCTGGCCGACGGCCAGCTGTACCTCGGGACCTCCTGGTGGATCGCGGTGTTCCCCGGCCTGGCGCTGATGCTGACCGCACTGTCCATCAACATCACCGGCGACGCGATCCGCGACGCCGTCGACCCGAGGGCGTACCGCCGATGAGCGCACCGATCCTGACCGTCGACGACCTGCGCGTCGACTTCACGCTGCCCGGCCAGACCGTCCACGCCGTCCGCGGCATCTCCTTCGAGCTGCGGGCCGGCCGGACGCTGGCGATCGTCGGCGAGTCCGGCAGCGGCAAGTCGGCCACGGCCTGCGGCGTACTGCGGCTCAACCCCGAGCCGCCCGCGACGTACCCGACCGGCAAGATCCTGTACGACGGCCACGATCTGCTCCGCCTGCCCGAACCGGACCTGCGCACGATCCGCGGCGACCAGATCGCGATGGTCTTCCAGGACCCGATGTCCAGCCTCAACCCCGTACGCCGCATCGGCGCGCAGGTCGCCGAGGTCCTGTGCCGCCACCGTGGCGGACGCGCGTCGCGGTACCGCGACGAGGTCCTCGCGGCCCTGACCTCCGCAGGCATCGACGACCCCGAACGCCGCGCCGCGCAGTACCCGCACCAGCTGTCCGGCGGTCTGCGGCAGCGCGCGATGATCGCGATGGCCCTGGTGGCCGGCCCGCGGCTGCTGATCGCCGACGAACCGACCACCGCGCTGGACGTCACCGTCCAGGCGCAGATCCTCGACGTACTGGCCGATCTGCAGCAGGAACGGCAGATGGCCCTGCTGCTGATCACTCACGACCTCGGCGTGGTCGCCACCATGGCCGACGACGTGCTGGTGATGCGAGCCGGCGAGGTCGTCGAGAGCGGCGACGTGCTGTCGATCCTGACCGACCCGCAGCATCCCTACACCCAGCAGCTGCTGGCCGCGACACCCCGACTGCGCGAGGAGACCCCGGCATGACCGACCAACGGGTGCTGCTCAGCACTTCCCAGCTGTGCAAGGAGTACGACGTCCGCGGCCGCGCCCCAGTCGTTGCTGTAGACAACGTTTCGCTCGAGCTCCGGTCCGGTGAGACGCTCGCGGTGGTCGGCGAGTCCGGCTCGGGCAAGACCACGCTGGCCCGGATGATGCTCGGCCTGCTGCCGCCGACGTCGGGCCGCGTCGAGGTCGGTGGCCGGGATGTGTTCCGGTTGCCGGCCGCTGAGCTGCGCGCGCTGCGCCGCGATCTGCAGGTGGTGCTGCAGGATCCCTTCTCCAGCATGAATCCGCGGCTGCGCGTGGTCGACATCGTCGCCGAACCGCTCGTCACCCACGAGCCGCAGCTGCGCGGCCGGCGCGGCCGGGCCGAGCGGGAGGCGCAGGTCGCCGAACTGCTGACCGCCGTCGGGCTGGAGGCGAACGTCGCCTCCCGGTACCCGCACGAGTTCTCCGGTGGCCAACGGCAACGAATCTCGATCGCGCGGGCGCTGGCGCTCCGGCCCGAGGTGATCGTCCTGGACGAACCGACCAGCGCGCTCGACGTCTCGGTCCAGGCGCAGGTGCTCGACCTGCTGTCGTCGCTGCAGCGCGAGTTCCACCTGAGCTACGTGTTCGTGTCCCACAACCTGGCCGTGGTGCGGAAGCTCGCCGACCGGGTCGCGGTGATGCGGGCCGGAGCCGTGGTCGAGACCGGGCCGGTCGCCACGGTGTTCGACAGCCCGTCCGACCCGTACACGCGGGCGCTGCTGGACGCCGTACTGGAACCGGATCCGCGACGCGCCCGGCGCCGGCGGACGCTGGACGTGGCGTGAGGCCCGGCGAAGGACAGGCGGCTAGGCCCGGCGAAGGACCGGCGGCCAGGTCCGGCGAAGGACCGGCGGCCAGGTCCGGCGAAGGACCGGCGGCGCAGCTCGAGCGGCGACGGCGAAGGGACGGCTCACTGGCCGGACAGGCGGGACAGCACCAGGCCCGCGCCGCCGAGCAGCGCGACGTCGTCGGCGGCCGTGTCCGCCGCCACGACGCGCGGCCGCTCGGCGAACTCGGCCCAGTCGCTGACCGCACGCAGCCGTTCCTCGATCCGGCCGAGGAACTCGCCGCCGCCCACGGCCGCGTCGCCGTGCACGATGTAGAGGCCGGGAGCCAGCAGGTGCTGAACGGACGAGAGCCCGACGGCGAGGTTGTCGGCGTACTCGGCCATCAGGCGGCGCGCGCCGGTGTTCTGGCGGGCGGCGGCGATCAGGTCGCCCACGCCGGTGATCTCGCCGAGGCCGCGAACCGTCGCCTCCTGCCGCAGCCAGGTCGAGGTCGCGATCGTCTTCCAGCAGCCGAGGTTCCCGCAGGAACAACGCCGGCCGCCGACCGCGACCGTGATGTGCGCACCGCTGCGCCCGCCGAGCGGCGCGATCACCTTGCCCTCGTGCAGCAGGCCGACGCCGAGCGTGTCACCGGTCGCGACCGAGGCGAACGACGCGCGGCCCGCGCCCTGACCGAACCAGCGATCGCCGAGCACCTGCAGCCGGGCCCGGTGGTCGACGAAGACCGGGCAGCCGAGCAGCTTGGTCAGCGAGGCCGCGATGGGATACCCGGTGAAGCCCGGCCGGTCGTCGATCCTGCGCAGTACGCCGGTCGTGTGGTCGACCAGACCGGCGCTGGCCACTCCGACGCCACACGGATCGCTGCCCGCCAGGCAGCCTTCCACGGTGTCCTGCAGCGCCGCACGCAGGACGCCGGGGTCGTCGGTCGCCGGGAACTCCTGCTCGGCGCGCTGGACGATCCGGCCCGCCGGGCTCACCAGGGCCACCCGGACCGAGCCGGCGAGCAGCTCGACGCTGCCGATCAGAGACTCGCCCGGCGTTACACCGTCGCCGCGGTCGGCCTCCGCGGTCTCGGCGCCGACCGGCTGCAGGTGCCGATTGCTGCGGGGCACGTCGGCCATCGTTCCATCCTGCCTGAGCACTCGGGTCCGCGTCGGCTCCCGGCCGCGCACCCGAGCTCCGGCCCGTCCGATCGGAGATCGTTGCGATGACTGTACGACACCTCGCCCTGCTGCCCCGCGGAACCGTCAGGGCGCTGGCCGCGGAGGACGCCGTGGCTGTCGTACCGATCGGCGCGGTCGAGCAGCACGGCGACCACCTGCCGCTCGGGACGGACTTCCTGGTGGTGGAGGCGGTTCTCGACCGGGCGCTGGAGCAGCTGGACGACGACGACACCACCTGGGTCCGGCTGCCGACGATGACGTTCGGGCACAGCCCCCACCACCTGTTCACGGCCGCGGTGAGTCTGCGGCCGTCGACGTTGTCCGACGTACTGGCCGACGTCCTGTCCTCGTTGAGCCAGACCGGCTTCCGGCGGATCGTGATCGTCAACGGGCACGGCGGCAACGACGAACTCGTTCGGCTGGCAGTGAAGGCGCATGCCCTGCACACCGAGGGGACCGCCGCTGCCTGCTCGTACTGGACGCTCAGCGCGGAGACCACCGCCGACGCCGCGGCCGCCGAGCGACCCGAGCGGACGCCGGGCCACGCGGGCTGGTTCGAGACGTCGCTGATGCTGGCCGCCCACCCGGAACTCGTCGCCGACGACCGGCCGTTCCAGCCGTCCGACCCGCCGCCGCTCTTCGACCGCAGCCCGGCGCCCGGCCTCACGGTCGAGCGGTACGGCGAGTGGCCGCGCGTCGGCGGCCTCACCGACGACCCCGCGGAGGCGACCGCCGCGACCGGACGGTTGCTGCTCGGCCGCCGGGTCGCCGGGCTGGTCGCCGCGCTCCGCGGCCTCGACCAGGCGACCACATCCGCACCCGGCGACCGACTCCCATCCACCGACCGCGAAAGAGGTCCGCACGCATGATCATCACCGGCATCGACGTCCAGGTCGTCAACCTGCCGCTGACCAGTCCGTTCCGCAGCTCGTTCGAGACCAAGACCGGCGAGACCCGGACCGTCGTCCGGATCCGCACCGACGACGGTCAGGTCGGCTGGGGCGAGACGATGTGGGGCGCACCGGTCGCCCGGCTGACCGAGCAGCTGGCCGCGTCGCTGATCGGCAAGAGCCCGTTCGCGCTGGAGGAGTTCCACGCGACCCACACGATGGTCCCGTTCTTCTACGGGTACGTCGGGTACGCCGCGCTGGCCGGCCTCGACGTCGCCTGCTGGGACCTGATGGGCAAGATCACCGGCCGTCCGCTGACCGACCTGATCGGCGGCCGGGTTCGCGACACCGTCCCGATCACCGCGCTGATCACCCGCGCGGACGCCCCGGACGCGAACGACGCGGACCTTCCGGCCGCGCTCGCCGACCATGCCGCGAAGGTGGTCGCCGAGGGCGGCTTCACCGCGGTCAAGCTCAAGGGCACCAAGGACGTCGACGGCGACGTACGGATCATGCGGGCGCTGCGCGACCGGCTGCCCGAGGCCGAGCTGCGGGTCGACCCGAACGCCGCCTGGAGCGTGCCGGAGTCGATCCGGGCCGGACTCCGGCTCGAGGAGCTCGACCTGGAGTACCTCGAGGACCCCTGCTGGGGCATCGACGGGATGGCCCAGGTCCGGGAGAAGATCCGGATCCCGCTGTGCACGAACATGTGCGTGGTCGCGTTCGAGGACTTCGCGCCGGCGATGCGGCTCGGCGCGGTCGACGTGATCCACGGCGACGTCTACAAGTGGGGCGGGATCAAGGCGACCAAGGACCTGGCCGCGCACTGCGAGACCTTCGGGCTCGGGATGAACCTGCACAGCGGCGGCGAGCTCGGCATCGCGACCGCGGCGCACCTGGCCGTCGTCGCCTCCACGCCGGTGCTGAACCGGGCGATCGACAGCATGTACTACCTGCACGACGACGACATCATCGACCCGATCCCGCTGCACGACGGCCGGCTCACGGTCCCGGACGGCCCCGGCCTCGGCGTACGGGTCGACGAGGACAAGCTCGCCCACTACGCCGCGCTGAACGCCCGCGAAGGCGATCTGGTCAAGTGATGCCGGTGATCGAGGAGCTGCTGACCGAGGCCCGCCGGCGCCGCGCGTTCTCGGCGGCCGCATGGTCGGTGGGCACCACCGACCAGACGCACAGCCGGGGACTGCTCGGTACGACGGCCTGGAGCTCGGAGGTCGCCGTGACCGAGGACAGCCGGTGGGACCTCGCGTCCGTCACCAAACCGGTGGTCGCGATGGCGGTGCTGTCGCTGGTCGAGGACGGCGTCCTCACCTTGGACGACACGATCGCGGACCACCTGCCGTCGTACGCGGGAACCGACAAGGCCGGGATCCGGATTCGTGAACTGCTCACCCACACGTCCGGCATCCCTGGGCAGCAACCGCTCTACCGGTGGGCCCGGACGCGGGACGAACTGCTGGCCGCCATCCGTGCGCTGCCGCTGCTGGGTCCGCCCGGCGCGCAGGTTGCCTACAGCTCGCAGGGCTTCATCCTGCTCGGACTGATCGCCGAGGCCGCCGCCGAGGCGACGCTCGACGTACTGGTGGCCGAGCGGGTCACGCGGCCTGCGGGGATGAGCGGGACCGGGTTCGGCGTCCCTGATCCTGGGGTTGCTGTGGCCACCGAGGACGATCCGTGGCGCGGCCGCGTCGTCCAGGGCGAGGTTCACGACGAGAACGCGGTGGTGCTCGGCGCACCGGCCGGACATGCCGGGCTGTTCGGCACGCTGGCCGATCTGGAAGCTCTCGGCCGAACGCTGTGCGCACGGGGGTGCGGCGCTGCCGGACGGGTGCTGACGGAGGCCGGGTACGCCGCGATGATCGCGCCGCGGACCGATCAGCTGGCGTCGCGGCGGACGCTGGGCTGGCAGGGCGTGGACCCGGTCGACTCCGTGGCCGGTGATCTGATCGGGGCTCGCGGCTACGGGCATCTGGGGTTCACCGGGACGTCGTTGTGGGTGGACCCGGAGCGCGGCAGCTACGTGGTGCTGCTGACCAACCGCGTGCACCCGACCCGGCAGAATCCGGCCATCGGGCGCCTCCGCCGTACGGTGAACAACGCGGGCTTCGCACTCGCCAGTGGCTGAGCACCCGGTGACCCGTCGCTCACGGCGGGTTTTGTTGTTCGGTGGTTGCCTGGCGTTCACCTTCTTCTGATGGGGTCCGAGCGAGGAGTTCCCTGACCTGGCGGAGGAGTTGTGAGGCGGACTGGGCCGGGCGTGACCGTACTGGTCGTGTGCGCCCTGCTGGCGTTGCCGGGCTGCGCGGGTGGTGACGCGGGAGCCGTCACCACCGGTACGGCGAACAAAGCCGCCGCACCCCCGGCCCCGACCGCGCCACCGACCCCCGCGGCGGCGAAGAGCGCGCTGGCGGGGCTCGTCGTCGTACCGAACGGGTACGCCGCGGACGCGCGCGAGCTGAGTGGGCCGTTCACGCTGCAGTCGTTCCTCGGCACGCTCTCCGGCGTACCGGCCGAGGACCGTGCCCTGCTGCTGAACGCGAGCTTCAAGGAGGGCTACCAGGCGGTGCGGGTCAGCCCGGATCGCGAGAAGCAGTACACGATCCGCCTGTTCCGGACCGGCTCGAAGCGCAAGGCGCAGGACCTGCGCGCCGGCTTCCGGAGCCAGGACAACTTCACCGGCAAGTACGGCGTACCGGGCGTTCCCGACGTCCGCACCGGCCGCCGGGTCGGCCCCAACGGCGTCCCCGACGAGGCCGAGGCCGTCGCCCAGGCCGCGTTCGTCACCGGCAACCTGCTCGCCCAGATCACCGTCCGCCAGACCGGCCCGATCGCCGGCAACCTGCAGCCCGACACCACGCTGGCGACCGCGCTCGCTCAGCAGCAGTACAAACGCCTCACCACCAAGCCTTCCAGCTGATCAGCCGTCAGCCCGGAGGTAGTGCGCCCAGTATCCGCGCCAGGGCCCGTACCGCTCGGACAGCTGGATGAGTTCTTTCTCGTCGAGCGCCCGCCCGTAGACACGGGCCGCGGCGCGCAGGAACTCCTTCTCCGTCGGCATCTCGTCCATCCGGCCCAGACCGCGGATCAGCACGAACATCGACGACCACGGGCCGATCCCCGGCAGCGACAGCAGCTGCTCCTTGGCTTCCTCGTACGGCGCCTCACGCAGCTCCGTCTCGGACAGGTCGAGCCAGCGGCGGGCGGCGCCCTGCAGGTACCCCGCCTTGCGCACGTTGCCGATCACCTCGGCCAGGTCGTCGAGCGCCGCGACCTGCTCGGCGTCGGGGAACGCCGGGTAAACGATGCCGTCGGCCTCGAACAAGTTGCCGGTGCGCTCGATCAGCGCCGCTTTCGCCTGCACCGCAACGGCTCTCGGCGTCCGCTGCGACAAGATGGCCCAGGCAACGTTCTCCCACGGCGAGCTGAACTTCACCTGGTGGTACCCGTACAGCCGCTCCACGACCGGCCGAAACGCATCGTCCGCCAGCGCGTAGAAGTCCTCCAGCTCGTCGTCCAAACTCAGAAAGAACCGAATCCGATCCAGCGCCGCCTCGACGGCCGCATCCCCTCGCGCGCCGGTCAGCCGAACGTCCACCGCGCTCCCCTGCGCCGACACCTCGGCCAGCACGGTCTCCCCACCCACCCGCAGCGCCTTCACCAGCCGACCACTACCGACCTGCTGCTCCCCAGCAGTAGGCGAGAACCCACCGACAAACCGCAACGACAACCCGAAGTCGAAGGGTGCCGCCGCGGTCAGCTGATGCTCGGAAGAGGTCATAGAACCCACCATGCCCCACCCCACCGACACTCCGCCGGGGGGGGGATCCGGCTCTCTACCTCACGCTTTTCCCGCCGGCCGCGGCGGGACGTTCCAGCCACGTGATCCGGCGAGACAGCGGCGACCAGCCACAAGCGGGTCAGGCAGTGATCCGATCGATGATCAGCTGCTGGGCCTCGTACGGCGTACCGATGTCCACGGCATCCGCCAAGGACTCCAAAGCCCGCTCGAAGCGCGAGGCGTCGTCGGCGTGGAGCGTGAGCAGCGGCTGACCCGCCGTCACCTCGTCGCCCGGCTTCGCATGCAGCTCGATACCCGCGACCGGTGAGACCGGATCCTCCTTGCGCGCCCGCCCAGCCCCCAGGCGCCAGGCAGCGACACCGACGGCCAGCGCGTCCAGTCGGCTCAGTACGCCGGTGGACTCCGCCTTGACCACGTGCTGCTCCGGCGCGACCGGCAGCTCCGCGTCCGGATCGCCGTCCTGGGCGGCGATCATCCGGCGCCACACATCCATCGCCGACCCGTCGCGCAGCTTCTCCGCCGGATCCACCCCGGTAACCCCAGCGGCCGCGAGCATCTCCGCCGCCAGCGCGACCGTCAGCTCGACGACGTCCGCCGGACCACCACCGGCGAGCACCTCCAGCGACTCCCGCACCTCGAGCGCGTTGCCAGCGGTCAGCCCGAGCGGTGTCGACATGTCGGTCAGCAGCGCGACCGTCCGGACGCCGGCATCCGTGCCCAGGGCAACCATCGTCTCGGCCAGCTCCCGCGCGTCGCCGAGGTCCTTCATGAACGCGCCGGTGCCGACCTTGACGTCCAGCACCAGCGCGCCGGTCCCCTCGGCGATCTTCTTGCTCATGATCGAGCTCGCGATCAGCGGGATCGCCTCGACCGTCCCGGTCACGTCGCGCAGCGCGTACAGCTTCTTGTCGGCCGGCGCGAGCCCGTCGCCGGCCGCGCAGATCACCGCGCCGACGTCCTCGAGCTGGTTCATCAGCTCGGTGTTGGACAGCGCGGCCCGCCAGCCGGGGATCGACTCCAGCTTGTCGAGCGTCCCGCCGGTGTGCCCGAGTCCCCGCCCGGACAGCTGCGGTACGGCGACGCCGCACGCCGCCACCAACGGTGCCAGCGGCAACGTGATCTTGTCCCCGACTCCGCCGGTCGAGTGCTTGTCCGCGGTCGGCCGGGACAGCTTCGCGAAGTCCATCCGCTCGCCGGACGCGATCATCGCCGCGGTCCAGCGGGCGATCTCGCGCCGGGTCATCCCGTTCAGCAGGATCGCCATCGCCAGCGACGACATCTGCTCGTCGGCGACCGCGCCGCGGGTGTAGGCGTCGATCACCCAGTCGATCTGCCCGTCGCTCAGCTCGCCGCGATCACGCTTGGTCCGGATGACGTCCACCGCGTCGAAGCTCACTGGTCCTCCAGGTTCTCGGGCCCGAACGCCTCGGGCAGCAACTCGCTCAGCGGCCGGCTGCCGGTCTTGGACTCCAGCAGCAGGTTCGGCCCGCCGTGCTCGTGCAGCAGCTGCCGGCACCGTCCGCACGGCGTCAGCAGCTCTTCGTTGTGATCCACACAGGTGAACGCCACCAGGCGTCCCCCACCCGTCGCGTGCAGCGCGGAGACCACTCCACACTCAGCGCACAAGGTCAGCCCGTACGACGCGTTCTCGACGTTGCACCCGGCAACCACCCGCCCGTCGTCCACCAGAGCCGCCGCCCCCACGGCGTACCCGGAGTACGGCGCGTAGGCGCGGCGCATGGCGTGGACGGCAGCCTGCCGGAGGGCAGGCCAGTCGACGTCCTCATTCCGTGACGTAGGGCTCACCGTCCGCCTTCGGCGCTCTCACTCGGCCGACCAGACCCGCAACGGCGATGACAGTGGCCAGGTACGGGGCCATCAGCAACAACTCGCCGGGGATCGGGGTCTGGATGATCTGGAGCTGCGACTGCAACTGCGTCGCGAACCCGAAGAACAGCGCGGCGACCATCGCGCCGATCGGGTGCCAGCGGCCCATGATCAGCGCGGCCAGCGCGATGAACCCGTTGCCCGCGGTCATCTCCTTGGAGAACGACCCGGCGTACCCGACGGTGAAGAACGCACCGCCGAGCCCCGCGAGCACCCCCGCCCACAGGACGGCGGAGTACCGCACCCGCTTCACGCGAATGCCGACCGTGTCGGCCGCCTTCGGGTGCTCGCCGACCGCGCGGACCCGCAGACCCCAGCGGGTCTGGAAGAGCACGAACGTGACGACGGCGACCGCGAGGTAGGTCAGGTAGACCAGGATCGTCTGGTTGAACAGGATCGGCCCGACGAACGGGATGTCACCCAGCCCCGGGATCTTCACCGCCGACAGCACGGTCGGCGTGTTCAGGTTCTCCGCGTCCTCCTGCAGGAACTGGTCGAAGAGATACCCGGTGATCCCCGACGCGAACACCACGAGCACGACGCCGAGCACGACCTGGTTCACCAGGTACTTGATCGAGAAGACCGCCAGCAGCGACGCCATCAGCACGCCGCTCACCGCCGCGGCGATCAGCGCCGCCGTCGCGCTGCCCGTCATGCTGGACACGACCGCCGCCGTGAACGCGCCGACCAGGAACTGCCCCTCGATCGCGATGTTGATGACACCGGCCCGCTCGCACAGCACACCGGCCAGCGCGCCGAGGATCAGCGGAGTCGCGAAGTTCAGCGTGCCCTGGAACTGGTTCGCCAGCGGGAACGTCTTGCCCGCCGCCGCCCAGCACAGGAACGCTCCGATGAAGCAGATCCCCAGGACGACGGCCAGCCAGCCCGAGTACTTCTGCGGCACCCGGCGCACCACGTAGGCGCCCGCGGCAACAAGTCCGAGCAGCCCCAGGAAGATGGCCACCGGCTGGGCCGGTACGCCGAGCAGGTTGTTCTGCAGGTCGCCCGAGACCAGCTGGAAGGTCGCCTTGCCGCCGTTGGTGACGATCGCCAGCCCGAGCCCGATCAGCGCGAACACCAGCATCAGGCCACCGACGCGCAACCGCCGTACGCGGTCGGCCGGTGCCTCGATCGCCGCCGGTGCGGGCTCCCGCACCGTGTCCTGGACAGTCGTGTCGCTCATCCGTTCCAGCCTTTCGCGAGGACGGCGCCGGAGCCACGTTCCTTGGGCAGGAACCGGAAGACCGAGCGCACCAGCGCCGGGGCCGCGACGAACAGCACGATCACGGCCTGCAGGACGGTGGTCAGGGTCAGCGGGGTCTGGGTCTGCAACTGCATCTGCAGACCGCCGGCGTTCAGCGCGCCGAAGAGCAGCCCGGCCAGGACCGTGCCCAGCGGCGTACCGCGGCCGAGCAGCGCGACCGTGATCGCGTCGAACCCGATCGACGCGGCGACACCATCGGTCAGCGGGAGATCCGTGCCGAGCACCTGCTGAGTGCCGGCCAGACCGGCGAGCGCACCGGCCACGACCATCGCGACCAGGTAGGCGCGACCGACCGACATGCCCGCCGTACGGGACGCGTCCGCGTTGGCACCGACCGCGCGCAGCTCGAAGCCGATCGTCGAGCGGTTCAGCAACCACCAGACGAAGACCGCGGCCAGCAGCGAGAGCAGGAACCCGACGTGCAGCCGGGTGTCACCGAACTGCGGGTACTGCGCGTTGGAGTCGACGATCGGGCTGATCGGGTCCTCGCGGCCCGGGCGCTTGAAGGCCGTTGTGGTGAGCAACCACTGCAGCAGGTAGATCGCGACGTAGTTGAGCATGATCGTGACGATCACCTCGTGCGCGCCGGTCCGCGCCTTCAGCAGACCGACCACACCGCCCCAGATCGCACCGCCGATCAGGCCGGCCACGATCGCCAGCACCAGGTGCAGGACCGGCGGCAGGTGCCACGCGAACCCGACGTACGCCGCCAGGATCGCGCCGATGATCAGCTGGCCCTGGGCCCCGATGTTGAACAGCCCGGTCCGGAAGGCCAGCGAGACCGCGAGGCCGCCGCAGATCAGCGGGGTCGCCTGGGTCAGCGACTCCGCGATCGGGTTCAGCCCGCCGAGCGCGCCGACGGCCAGGGCCTTGTACGCCTCGCCGACCGCGGTCAGCGCGGCCGACAGGGTGTCCTGCGGCGCGGCGCCGAAGTACGCGACGGCGGCCTTCACCTCGTCGTCGCCGACGATGATCAGGATCGCGCCGACGACCAGCGCCAGCACGATCGCGCTCAGCGAGACCAGTCCCTGCACCGCCCAGGACGGCAGCCCGCTCGCGGCCGGCTCCTTCACCGGGCTCGCGGGCGCCGGTGGCTGGGCCGGCTCGGTGGTCGTGTCGTTGCTCATCTAGATGGTTCCCAACGTGGTCGGGTTCTCGGTCGCCACGACCTCCGCCTCGCGCTTGGAGGCCCCGGCCATCATCAGGCCGAGCTCGTCGCGAGGGGTGTCGGACGGTACGACGCCGACCACCTTGCCGCGGTACATCACCGCGACCCGGTCGGACAGCGCGGCGATCTCGTCCAGCTCGGTGGACACGATCAGCACCGCGGTGCCCTGGTCGCGTTCTTTCACGATCCGGGTGTGCAGGAACTCGATCGAGCCGACGTCGACACCGCGGGTCGGCTGCGAGGCGACCAGCAGCTTCAGCGGCCGGGACAGCTCCCGGGCCAGCACGACCTTCTGCTGGTTGCCGCCGGACAGCGACGAGACCGGCAGGTCCGCGCCCTGCGTACGGATGTCGAACTCCTCGATCCGGGCGTGCGCGTTCTTGTCGATCTCGTCGGTACGCAGCGACAGCCCGCGACCGAACGGCTCGTTGCGGAACAGGTCGAGCACCAGGTTCTCGGCGACGGTGAAGCTGCCGACGAAGCCGTCGTGGCCGCGGTCCTCGGGGACGTACCCGATCCCGGCGTCGAGCCGGTCCCGGGTACTGCGGCCGGTCAGGTCGGCGCCGTCCAGCGAGATCTTGCCGGCCGCGATCGGGGTGAGCCCGAGCAGCGCCTCGGCGAGCTCGGTCTGACCGTTGCCCTGGACACCGGCCACGGCGAGGATCTCGCCGGCCCGGACCTCCAGGTCGACCGCGTCGACGGCGGTGAACCCGCGCTCGTCGATCACCGTCAGGCCCTCGATCGTGAGCACCGGCGCGCCGGGCTGGGCCGGCTCCTTGTCCACCACCAGGTCGACCGCGCGGCCGACCATCAGCTCGGCCAGCTCTTCCTCCGACGCCGACGGCTCGGCCTGGCCGACCACCTTGCCCCGGCGGATCACGGTGATCTTGTCCGCGATCGCCTTGACCTCCTTGAGCTTGTGGGTGATGAAGACGATCGAGGTGCCGTTCTCCTTCAGCTGCCGCATCACCGTGATCAGCTCGTCGATCTCGGCCGGGGTGAGCACCGCGGTCGGCTCGTCCAGGATCAGCACCCGGGCGTCGTTGGTGAGCGCCTTGATGATCTCGACCCGCTGCTGCACCCCGACCGGGATGTCCTCGACCAGGGCCTCGGGGTCGACCTCGAACCCGTACCGGTCGGACAGCTCGCTGACCAGGGCGTGCGCCTTCTTGCGGTCGAGCACACCGCCGGGGTGGGTGTTCTCCCGGCCGAGCATGATGTTCTCGGCGACGGTGAACACCGGGACCAGCATGAAGTGCTGGTGCACCATGCCGATGCCGTGACCGATCGCGTCGCTGGGCGAGGTGATCGCGACCTTCTCGCCGTCGACCACGATCTCGCCGGAGTCGGGCTGCAGCAGCCCGTAGAGCATGTTCATCAGGGTCGACTTGCCGGCACCGTTCTCGCCGAGCAGGCAGTGGATCTCGCCCGGTTCGATCACCAGGTCGATGTGGTCGTTGGCGACCAGCGAGCCGAAGCTCTTGGTCAGCCCCGAGAGCTCTAGATGCATCTGCGGCCTCTCTTCAGACGGCGAGCCAGGAAGGCGAACCCGGTGGGGTCCCGCCTTCCTGGCTCGCACCGTACTACGGAGATGTCTCCTGGGTCAGGAGGCCTTCGGCTGCGCCTTCGACGCGACCGGGACCTTGCCACTGATCAGGTCCTTCTTCAGCTGGTCGATCTCCGACTTCAGCTCGGCCGGGATCTTGCTGTCGAACTCGTGGTACGGCGACAGCCCGGTGCCGTTGTTCTCCAGCGTGCCGACGTAGGGCGTGGTGTCGAACTTGTCGTCCACGGCGGCCTTGATCGCGTCCTGGACCGAGACGTCCATGCCCTTGAAGACACTGCTCAGCAGCACGCTGCAGTACTCCGCGGCGCTCTCGCAGCCGTCGGTGTCGACCCAGATCGCGTTGACCTTGCCGTTGCTGGCCTTCGCGGCCTGCAGACCGCCCAGTCCGGCCGGACCGGCGACGGGGAAGATGATGTCGGCGCCCTGGGTGATCAGGTTCTGCGCCGTGTTCTGGCCCTTCGCCTTGTCCTCGAAGTCACCCGCGAACAGCCCGGTCTGCTTGGCGTCGTCCCAGCCGAGCACGGTGACGTTCTTGCCCTTGGCCTGGTTGTAGTAGCGCACGCCCTCGGCGTACCCGTCCATGAAGATCGTCACGGTCGGGATCTTGATCCCGCCGAAGGTGCCGACCTTGCCGGTCTGGCTCATGCCGGCGGCCAGGTAGCCCGCCAGGAAGCTCGACTGCGCGGTGTTGAAGGCCAGCGGCTTGACGTTGTCGGCCTTCGGCAGCGTCGCCAGGTCTCCCGGGTCGACCAGCGCGAACTTGACCGAGGTGTTCGCCTTGGCCGCCTCGAAGGTGGAGTCGTTCAGCTTGAAGCCGACCCCGACGATGATGTTGCACTTCTGCGTCACCATCGCCTGCATGTTGGTCGGGTAGTCGTTGTCCGACTTCGACT
This sequence comes from Kribbella italica, assembly GCF_014205135.1. Lineage (NCBI taxonomy): Bacteria > Bacillati > Actinomycetota > Actinomycetes > Propionibacteriales > Kribbellaceae > Kribbella > Kribbella italica. Next base: position 8,020,982 of record NZ_JACHMY010000001.1, on the reverse strand, counting down.
CCGCCTTGGCCTCGGTGACACCGAGCGACTTGACCGCGTCCTCCAGGCCCTTGTACGACGTCTGGTTGAACGACTTGTCGTCGAAACCGCCCGAGTCGGAGACCATGCACGCCTTGAAGTCCTTGTTGGCGTCGTTCCCTCCGCCGGCCGAGTCCTCGGTCGGCTTGCTGCCACACGCGGCGACGGCGAGCGTCAACGCGCTCACGATCGCCAGTCCCCGCACGTACTTCTTCACCGGACGTCTCCTTCGTCGAACCGATTGCAAGGTGTGCCGCACGCCTTCCCCAGCGTGCCGCATCCGCAGACTATAGGGGCCACCCCTGCTTTCTTTGAACGTCACGAGAGCCTCGATACCGGAAAGTGACCGGCCGGTGCGTCACACGACCGCAATTCCTCCGGTCCGTCGCCACCTGTCACCGTCCGTGACCATTCCCCGGTGACAATCTCGTGACAATTGGTCACTCTACGTAGTGCTTGCCTGCAGCAACCTGCAGAATCATTGCCTCAGGCCCGTAACCCGGTGTGGGCTGAGCCCTACTGGGTGCGACCGCGATCGGCGGTCGCCGGTTCGAGGGGAAACCACGATGAACGTACGCAGCAGACGACTCGGCACCGCCGCGGCAGGGCTGATGGTCGCCGCCACCACTCTCACGGTGGTCCAGGCGCCCGGGGCGAGCGCCGCCACCAGCTGCAGGTCCGGTACGCACTGGAAGGCCTGCAGCACGATCACCCAGCGCATCCCGGTGTCGTTCGTGGTCGGCTACAAGCACTCGTACCTCAACCAGCTCGACCGGACGGCGACCGGTTCCTGCTCGTCGACGACCAGCAAGACCGTCAGCTTCGGGGTGAGTGTGGGAGTAAAGGCCGAGGTCAAGGCAGCGATCTTCGCGAGTATGGAGGCCTCGCTGACCGCCGACGTCTCGACCTCGATGCAGACCGGTTACAGCGCCGGGTTCACGTTCCCGGTCAAGCCGAAGAGCCGGGTCTACTGCGAGCGGGGCATCTACAAGGAGAACGTGAAGGGCAACAGCACCTACTCGTGGTACGGGGGTGGCGCGGGCACCACCCGGCAGTCGTGGACGGCGAGCGCCCCGAGCATCGCCGAGTGGCGCATCCACTACTGATCGGCACCACGATGACAAGGACGGCAGCGGCCTGGGTGGGTACGGCGTGTGCCGTGCTCGTCCTGGCCACCGGGTGCGGCCGAACGGGATCCGGGCCGGCGGCGGAGTCCTCTCCGCCGGCCGCGATCCCGACCGTCGCAACGACCGCACCGGGTGACGACGTGACGGTGACGGCGCAGCCGGGTGACCAGGTCCTGCTCACCAAGTCCGGCAGCACTGCGGGCAGCACCCCGTTCAGCGGGAGGTTCGGGCCGGAGTACTCGCTATACGCCCGGTGCCGCGGCGAGGGTGCGATGACGGTGACTGGCCTCGGCGACGAGCCCTGGACGGCCACCTGCGACGGCATTCCGACGCAGCTGACTGTTCTCACTGACGACCGCGTGGTCAACCTGCGGCTGACCACGGTCACCGGGACGAGATGGAGTTTCGTGGTCGCGCGGAGCAAGTCCGCGTCCGCTGGGTGATCCGGGTGTCCCATCGGCCGGATGAGATGATCGGCCGATGGGAAACTCGCACCACCTGTTGCTGTCCGACGTCGCGGCTCGCGTCGAGGAGGTGCGGGAGCAGTCGATCGCCGTACGGCGGGATCTGCACGCGCACCCGGAGCTCGGGTGGCACGAGGTGCGGACGACCGAGGTGATCAGGCAACAACTCGTCGACGCCGGGCTGTCGCCGCAGGTGCTGCCGACCGGGACCGGGCTGATCTGCGACATCGGGTCGGGCGACTCCTGCGTGGCCCTGCGCGCCGACATCGACGCGCTGCCGGTGCCGGACGCGGTCGGGAACCCGTGGCGTTCGACGATCGACGGCGTCGCGCACGCCTGCGGCCACGACATCCACACCTCCGCGCTGGTCGGCGCGGCGCTCGTGCTGGCCGGGATGGCCCGCGACGGGCTGCTCGACCGGCGGGTGCGGCTGATCTTCCAGCCCGCCGAGGAGGTGATGCCCGGCGGCGCGCTGGGCGTGATCGCCGCCGGCGGCCTGGACGGCGTACGGCGGATCTTCGGGCTGCACTGCGATCCCCGGCTGCAGGTCGGTCAGGTCGGCCTGCGGGTCGGCGCGCTGACCGCCGCGGCCGACCGGATCCTCGTTCGGCTGACCGGTCCGGGCGGGCACACGTCCCGCCCGCACCTGACCGGCGACCTGGTCTACGCACTCGCGACGCTGGTCACCGAGCTTCCCGCAGCGCTGTCGCGCCGCGTCGACCCGCGCGCGGGGATGTCACTGGTCTGGGGCCGGATCACCTCCGGCTCGGCCGCGAACGCGATCCCGGCGCGCGGCGAGGCCGAGGGCACGTTGCGCTGCCTCGACGTGAGCGCCTGGCGGCTGGCCGCCGAGCTGATCCCGGGGCTCGCCGAGCAGCTGGTCGCGCCGTACGGCGTACAGGTGGACACCGAGGTCACGCACGGCGTCCCGCCGGTGATGAACGACGCGGCCGCGATCGAGGTGTTCCGGACCGCGGTCGAGCAGACGCTCGGCTCGGACGCGCTCGCGCAGACGGATCAGAGCCTCGGCGGCGAGGACTTCGCGTGGTACCTCGAGCACGTGCCGGGCGCGATGGCGCGGCTCGGCGTACGGCCGCTGGGTGAGGACCGGGCGGCCGACCTGCACACGCCGGGCTTCGACCCGTCCGAGGACGCCATCACCCTCGGCACGAAGGTCCTGGTGTCCTCGGCGTTGCTGGACTAGAAGGCGTCGGTCGGGACGTAGACGCCCCAGACCTCGCGGAGTGCGTTGCAGACCTCGCCGACCGTGGCGCGCGCCTGCAGGGCCTCCTTCATCGGATAGAGGCAGTTGTCGTTGCCTCGGGCAGCGTTCTGCAGATCGGTCAGCGCCTTGTCGACGGCGGCCTGGTCACGTTCTGCACGCAGCTTCTCGAGCCGCGCGACCTGCTGCGCCTCGATCGCCGGGTCGACGCGGAGCGGCTCGTACGGCTCCTCTTCGGCGGCCTGGAACTTGTTGAGCCCGACAACGACCCGTTCGCCGCTGTCGATCTCCAGCGCGATCTTGTACGCCGACCGCTCGATCTCCTGCTTCTGGAAGCCCTTCTCGATCGCGGCCACCGCGCCGCCGTACTCCTCGACCTGGTCCATCAGTTCCCGCGCCGCGGCCTCGACCTCGTCGGTCAGCGCCTCGACGACGTACGAGCCGGCGAACGGGTCGACCGTCGCGGTCACGTCGGTCTCGTAGGCCAGCACCTGCTGCGTGCGCAGCGCGAGCCGGGCCGCCTTCTCGGTCGGCAGCGCGATCGCCTCGTCGTACGAGTTGGTGTGCAGGGACTGCGTGCCCCCCAGTACGGCGGCCAGGCCCTGCACGGCGACGCGGACCAGGTTGACCTCGGGCTGCTGCGCGGTGAGCTGTACGCCGGCCGTCTGGGTGTGGAAGCGCAGCATCAGCGACTTGGGGTTCTCGGCGCCGAACTCGTCGCGCATCACCTGCGCCCAGATCCGGCGGGCGGCGCGGAACTTCGCGACCTCCTCCAGCAGCGTGGTCCGGGCGACGAAGAAGAACGACAACCGCGGCGCGAACTTGTCGACGTCGAGCCCCGCGGCGACCGCGGCGCGGACGTACTCGATCCCGTCGGCCAGCGTGAACGCGATCTCCTGCGCGGGCGTCGCCCCCGCCTCGGCCATGTGGTAGCCGGAGATCGAGATCGTGTTCCAGCGCGGCAGCTCGGCCTGGCAGTACCCGAAGATGTCGCTGATCAGTCGCAGCGACTCCTTCGGCGGGTAGATGTAGGTGCCGCGGGCGATGTACTCCTTGAGTACGTCGTTCTGGATCGTCCCGGTCAGCTTGTCGCCGCTGACGCCCTGCTCCTCCGCGACGAGTTGGTACAGCAGCAACAGCACGGACCCCGGCGCGTTGATCGTCATCGAGGTCGACACCTGGTCCAGCGGAATCTTGTCGAACAGGATCCGCATGTCGTCGATCGAGTCGATCGCCACGCCGACCTTCCCGACCTCCCCGTGCGCCAGCTCCGCGTCGGAGTCGTACCCCATCTGCGTCGGCAGGTCGAACGCGACCGACAACCCCATCGTCCCCGCGTCGATCAGCTGGTGGTACCGCTGATTCGACTCCTTCGCCGTCCCGAACCCGGCGTACTGCCGCATCGTCCACGGCCGCTGCGTGTACATGGTCGGGTAGACACCGCGCGTGAACGGGTACTGCCCCGGCTCCCCCAGCTTCTCCGCCGGATCGAACCCGTCGAGCGGCCCGTACACGGGCTGGAAGTCCGACCCGGACTCGGTCTGATGGCTCATCCCCCCACGGTAAGCCGCCCAGTGCCGGTACTGGTACGCCTGGCCTGGTGAGATCGAGCACGCACCGTGAGCGAGGTCTCAACCCAGGGTGGAGTGACGCCCGGTGTTCGGCTGGGCGCTACCCGTGGTCGCTTCGTGGTCACCCGGGCGTCATCGGCAGGCCCGGACAGTGTCGTCCACGGATCGGCGTTCGGTCATGGAGGCGTCGCCGAGGGTTCACCGGGGGTGGGGAACCTTTCAGGCGTGCGCATCGTGATGGTCGCTGAGTCCTTCCTGCCGCAGATCAATGGCGTGGCGAACACGGTTCGTCATGTCGCCGACCGGTTGCTCGCGCGGGACCACGAGCTGCTGATCATTGCCGCCGGCCCCGGGCCGGACAGTTACCACGGGGTGCGGGTGATTCGGGCCCGGAGCTTCGGGATCCCTGGCTACAAGGAGTTTCCGGTCGGGCTGCCCGATCCGGGGATCGAGCGGGCGATGGCCGACTTCAAGCCGGAGCTCGTACATCTCGCGTCGCCGTTCATCCTCGGCGCGTACGGGCTGCGGGCCGCGCGCCGGCTCGGGCTGCCGACGGTGGCGATCTTCCAGACCGACATCGCCGGGTTCGCCCGGCAGTACCCGTGGTTCGCCAAGACCGACCGGGCCGTGTGGGCCTGGCTGCGGCGGACGCACTCACGCGTCGACCGGACGCTCGCGCCGTCGTCCGCGGCGATGCAGCAGTTGGTCGAGGCCGGCGTACCGCGGGTGCAGCACTGGGGTCGCGGCGTGAACCTCGACCTGTTCGATCCCTCCCACCGCGACGAGCAGTGGCGCCAGGAGATCTCCCCCGACGGCAAGCCGATCGTCGGGTACGTCGGCCGGCTGGCCGCCGAGAAGAAGGTCCGCCGGCTCGCCGAACTCACCGATCTCGGCTGCCACGTCGTGATCGTCGGCGACGGCCCGGACCGCCACTCACTGGAGCACAATTTGCCTGAGGCAACATTCCTGGGAATGCGGCGCGGCGCCGAGCTGGCGTCGATCTTCGCCGGGCTGGACGTGTTCGTGCACACCGGTGAGCACGAGACGTTCTGCCAGACCATCCAGGAGGCGCAGGCGTCCGGAGTCGCGACGGTCGGCCCGGCCGCGGGTGGTCCGCTCGACCTGATCCACCCGGGCGAGAACGGGCTGCTGTTCGAGCCCGGGCAGGCCGGATCGCTGCGGGACGCGGTGTCGTTCCTGCTCGACAACCCCGACGCGCGGGCCTCGATGGCCGCGCACGGGCTGCGCCGGGTGCAGACCCGGACCTGGCCCGCGGTGGTCGACGACCTGGTCGACCGGCACTACGCGGAAGTGATGGCGGCCCACACCGCAGGCCGTCCGGCGAACCCCCGCGCGGCGCGGGTCCGGCGGGCCGCATGACCCACCAGCTCACGCCGTACGGCGAACGACCGCACGCCACGGGCCTGCGGATCGCCCAGCTGGCGAACTTCGTCGGGCCCACGTCCGGCGGCATGCGGACTGCGATCGAGCACCTCGGCCAGGGCTACGTCGAGGCCGGCGCCGAACGGATCCTGATCACGCCCGGCGAACGCGACAGCGTGACCAAGACCGAGCACGGCACGATCGTCCGGATGAAGGCGCCGAAGGTCGGCGGCGGCTACCGCCTGATCACCGACCCGTGGCGGGTGATCGAGACCCTCGAACGCTTCGAGCCGACCACGGTCGAGATCTCCGACAAGTCGACGCTGCTCCCGGTCGCGCGCTGGGCCAAGAAGAACGACATCGGCTCGGTGCTTTTCAGCCATGAACGCCTGGACGCGATGCTGTCGCTGCGAGCGGCTCGCCAGACCCGCCGGAGCGGGGAGGTCCTCAGGCCGGGATGGTGGGGCGGCGAGCCGGGCCAGTACCGCCAGTTCGGCGTGGCCGCCGGAGTCGGCGCGCTCTACAAACTCCTCAGCCGCACGTACGACGCGGTGGTGGTGACGTCGCGCTACGCGGCCGCCGAGTTCGACGAGGTCACCACGCCGCTGATCCGGATCCCGCTCGGCGTCGACCTGGAGACCTTCCACCCGTCGCGCGCCGAGCCGGTCGACGACGGGCTGCTGAAGCTCGTGCACGCCGGCCGTCTGTCGCGGGAGAAGAGCCCGCACCTGGCCGTCGCGACGGCCGCCGAGCTCCACAAGCGCGGCGTACCGCTGCGGATGGACGTGTACGGATCCGGCCCGCACCTCGACGAGCTCATCGCGATCGCCGGCAGCGCGCCCGTTCACTTCCACGGGTACGTCGACGGCCGGACGACGCTCGCCCGGCACCTCGCCGAGGCCGACATCGCCCTGTCGGTCTGCCCGGGCGAGACCTTCGGCCTGGCCGTCCTCGAAGCGCTGGCGGCCGGCACTCCGGTCGTCACCGCGAACACCGGCGGCGCGCGTGAACTGGTCGATGCGACCTGCGGGCGCTGGGCTCCGGCCAACCCGCGCGCGCTCGCGGACGCCGTACAGGAGCTGACGACCGTGCCCGGCCGCAGAGCCGCGGCCCGGAAGCGGGCCGAACTCTACGACTGGGACACGTGCGTGCAGCACATGCTCAAGCTGCACACCCAACTGACTCAGAACAGGATGGCCGCCTAGGTCAGGTGGTCGTAGTCTCCGCGGGCCCACGCGGCATGCCGGTCCGCGGAGAACCGGACGACCTGCTTGGCGTCGACCGGGATCGCGCCACCGAAGTTCCCGTACAGGCGGTCGTAGGCGAACACGTCCAACGCCTTCGCGACCCGGTCCACGACCGCACCCGACAAAGGGATCCGGTTCGGGTACGAACGCATGAAGCTCACCGACGTCCGGTCCGGATTCGCGAAAAGGGTGTCCCCGGCAAGGATCACACCCTTGCCGTCGGCCCCTTCCGCCCAGTGCACGATCGCACTGCCCGGGAAGTGTCCCCCCGGCTGAATCAGCGTGACCCCCGGCAGCAGGTCGAGCTGGCCCGACCAGGTCCGGATCACCGGGTCCTGCCGGGCGACCCACTCGGCGTCGGCCTCCGACACGTACACCGGTACGTCGCCGAGCCGCTTGCTCCACTCCACCTGTACGCCGTACATGTGCGGGTGGCTGGCGATGATCGCCTTCACCTCACCGAGCGCGCGTACCCCCTCGACGGCCGCGTCGTCCAGGTAGCCGATCGGGTCCCAGAGCAGGTTGCCTTCCGGCGTCTGCACGAGCATCGACTGCTGCCCGATCCCGGCGCCCGGCTCGGAAGTGATCCCGTGCAGGCCGGGCTCGACCTCCTTCAGCTTCACCGTGTAGCCGGCCGCGGCCAGCTCCTCCAGCGTGGTCCAGTGCTGGCCGTCGGCCGGCACCCACTGCCGCTCGTCGGCGCAGATCGCGCAGACCTCGACCTGCTCGCTGTGCTCGACCGCGCAGGTCGCACAGATCCAGAAACCCACCGTTGCCGCCTCCTCACTGTTCGGTCTCGTCAGCCCGTTCAATGATCCTGAACCCCGCTGGAACTCACCTGCGCGCGACCGATGTCACACCTGAGCGGTCCGGAACAGTCCAGGCAGGGGAATAGCATCAAATGTAAGCACACCAGCATCGTGGGAGGTTCGGCAGTGGCCGGCAAGCCAGTAGGCACGCTTTACCGGGGCCGCGAGGGCATGTGGTCGTGGGTGGCGCACCGGATCACCGGCGTGGGGATCTTCTTCTTCCTGCTGGTGCACGTGCTCGACACCGCGCTGGTCCGGGTCTCCCCGGAGGCGTACAACGAGGTGATCGGCACCTACAAGAACCCGATCGTCGGCCTGATGGAGGTCGGTCTGGTCGCCGCGATCCTGTTCCACGCCTTCAACGGCATCCGGCTGATCCTGGTGGACTTCTGGGCCAAGGGCCCGCGCTACCAGCGGCAGCTGATGATCGGGGTCGGTGTCGTCTGGGTCGTGCTGTTCGTGCCGTTCGTGATCCGGCACCTGATGCACGTCTTCGGAGGCTGACATGACCGACATCGCTCAGCCCCGCTCGTCGAGCCGGTCGCGTTCGCTCAAGGGCGGCGGCCGCAACCGCTCCGGCCAGACCAACTTCGAGCTGTACGGCTGGCTGTTCATGCGGCTGTCCGGCCTGGCGCTCGTCGTACTGGTGCTCGGCCACCTGTTCGTCAACCTGATGCTCGGCGGCGGGATCACCGCGCTGGACTTCGGGTTCGTGGCCGGCAAGTGGGCCAACCCGCTGTGGCAGGTCTGGGACCTGCTGATGCTGTGGCTGGCAATGCTGCACGGCACCAACGGGATGCGCACGATCATCAACGACTACGCCGAGAAGGACCAGACCAGGTTCTGGCTGAAGGCCCTGCTGATCACCGCCTCGATCGTGATCGTCGTGCTCGGAACCTTGGTCATCTTCACCTTCGACCCCTGCCTAGACCCGAACAGCACACTGACGGTCTGCAAGTAAGGACATCTGAATATGCAGCGGCACCAGTACGACGTAGTGATCGTCGGCGCGGGCGGCGCGGGGATGCGCGCGGCCCTGGAGTCCAGCAAGCGGACCCGGACCGCGGTGCTCACCAAGCTCTACCCGACCCGGTCGCACACCGGCGCGGCCCAGGGCGGCATGTGCGCCGCGCTGGCCAACGTCGAGGAGGACAACTGGGAGTGGCACACCTTCGACACCGTCAAGGGCGGTGACTTCCTGGTCGACCAGGACGCCGCCGAGGTGATGTGCCGAGAGGCCGTCGACGCGGTGCTCGACCTGGAGAAGATGGGCCTGCCGTTCAACCGGACGGCCGAGGGCAAGATCGACCAGCGCTTCTTCGGTGGCCACACCCGCAACCACGGCGAGGCCGTCGTACGGCGCTCGTGCTTCGCGGCGGACCGTACCGGCCACATGATCCTGCAGACGCTGTACCAGCAGTGCATCAAGCAGAACGTCGAGTTCTTCAACGAGTTCTACGTGCTGGACCTGCTGATGGTCGCCGGTCGTGCGACCGGCGTGGTCGCGTACGAGCTGGACACCGGTGAGCTGCACATCTTCAGCGCCAAGTCGATCGTGTTCGCCTCGGGCGGTTTCGGCAAGGTCTTCCGTACGACGTCCAACGCGCACACGCTGACCGGTGACGGCATGGGCATCGTGTGGCGCAAGGGCCTGCCGCTGGAGGACATGGAGTTCTTCCAGTTCCACCCGACCGGTCTGGCCGGCCTCGGCGTACTGCTGTCGGAGGCGGCCCGTGGTGAGGGCGGGATCCTGCGCAACGCGGACAACGAGCGCTTCATGGAGCGGTACGCGCCGACGGTCAAGGACCTCGCGCCGCGGGACATGGTGGCCCGCGCGATGGCGAACGAGGTCCGCGAAGGCCGCGGCTGCGGGCCCGACAAGGCGTACGTGATGCTCGACCTGACCCACCTCGAGCCCGCGCACATCGACGCGAAGCTGCCCGACATCACCGAGTTCGCCCGGACCTACCTCGGCGTCGAGCCGTACACCGAGCAGATCCCGGTCTTCCCGACCGCGCACTACGCGATGGGCGGCATCCCGACCAACATCCGTGGCGAGGCGCTGGCCAACAACGACGACGTGATCCCCGGCCTGTACGCCGCCGGCGAGGTCGCCTGCGTGTCCGTGCACGGCGCCAACCGGCTGGGCACGAACTCGCTGCTCGACATCAACGTGTTCGGCCGCCGGGCCGGGATCGCGGCCGCGGAGTACGCCGGGACCGCGGAGTTCGAGGAGCTTCCGGAGCGGCCCGAGGACTTCGTCGTCGACCTGGTCGAGGGGCTGCGCAACGCCACCGGGGACGAGCGGGTGGCCGCGATCCGGACCGACCTGCAGGCCACGATGGACATCAACGCGCAGGTGTACCGGACCGAGGGTTCGCTGAAGCAGGCGCTGGTCGACATCGAGGGCCTGAAGACCCGGTTCGCGAACGTCGCCGTACAGGACAAGGGCAAGCGGTTCAACACCGACCTGCTCGAGGCCGTCGAGCTCGGTTTCCTGATCGACCTGGCCGAGGTGCTCGTGGTCTCGGCGCTGGAGCGCAAGGAATCCCGCGGCGGGCACTTCCGCGAGGACTACGACAAGCGCGACGACGTGAACTTCATGCGGCACACGATGGCGTACCGCGAGGTCGATGCCGAGGGCAACATCAACATCAGGCTGGACTACAAGCCGGTCGTCCAGACTCGCTACAAGCCGATGGAGCGCAAGTACTGATGGACGTCAAGGTTAAGATCCTCCGGTACAACCCGGAGGTCACCGAGGAGTCCGAGTGGATCACCTACTCGGTCACCCTGCAGCCGGGCGACCGTGTGCTGGACGCGCTGCACAAGATCAAGTGGGAGCAGGACGGCACCCTCACCTTCCGCCGCTCCTGCGCGCACGGCGTCTGCGGTTCGGACGCGATGCGGATCAACGGCCGCAACCGGCTGGCCTGCAAGACGCTGATCAAGGACCTGAACCCGGGCAAGGAGATCACCGTCGAGCCCATCAAGGGCCTGCCGGTGCTCAAGGACCTGGTCGTCGACATGGAGCCGTTCTTCGACGCCTACCGCGCGGTGATGCCGTTCCTGGTCACCGACGGGCACGAGCCGAGCCGCGAGCGGATCCAGTCCCAGTCCGACCGGGAGCGCTTCGACGACACCACCAAGTGCATCCTCTGCGCGGCCTGTACGACGTCCTGCCCGGTGTTCTGGTCCGACGGCCAGTACTTCGGCCCGCAGGCGATCGTCGGCGCGCACCGCTTCATCTTCGACAGCCGCGACGAGGGCACCGAGCAGCGCCTGGAGATCCTGAACGACAAGGAGGGTGTCTGGCGCTGCCGCACCACCTTCAACTGCACCGACGCCTGCCCGCGGGGCATCGAGGTCACCAAGGCCATCCAGGAGGTCAAACGAGCTTTGATCTTCCGTCGGGTCTGAGGGAAAGGAGCTTCCGCTCTCAGCCGTGCACCAACCACCGCGCTCGTCGTTCCAACCGACGGCGGGGTGGTTTGGGCGGCGATCGGCAGTCCACACCCCGACCCCGGGAAGGCAAGGAGCTGCCGCTCCCAGCCGCGCACTAACCACCGCGCTCGCCGTTCCATCCGGCGGCGGGGTGGTTTGGGCGGCGATCGGCAGTCCACACCCCGACCCCCGGAAGGCAAGGAGCTGCCGCTCCCAGCCGCGCACCAACCACCGCGCCCGACGTTCCATCGGACAGCGGAGTGGGTGGGCGGGCGCACGGTGACCTGGCAGGTGCGCCCCGGCGCCCGGGGACAAGGAGCTACCGCTCCCAGCCGCGCAGCAACCACTGCGCCCGGACGTTCCATCCCACGGCGGGGCTGGTCGACGGCACACTACGACCGGCAGAGACACCCCAACCCAGGACGGCCACAGACGGCTGTTCGCTGAGGTGATCAGCCGGACGTGCTGCTTGTAGCTTTCGCCAAGGAGACAGCGGACTACAAGAGTGGCTGAGCGATCTGTAGATAGCCGAGACGGCCGGGGAACAAGGGGATCAATCAGCTGGTTGCCTCGTTCCACTCGATGTCGCTCGGCCGATCACCGCCGGTCGTCAGGAACTCCTTGACCGCCTGACGGATCAGGTCGAGCGAAAGCTCAGAGTCCTTGGGGAATGGTCGCTCGCTTCCCATGTAGTAGTACGTCAGCTCGTCGTAGCGACTGCGCTCGCCGGCGGCGTAGAAGCTGCCCGTATCTGCGAGATACCGCAGACCCCCGACCTGATCGCGCTCGTTCACGGCGACTAGCAGCTCGTGGTCGGTGGACCCTTTTTCGTTGGTGCGACCGTCGACGTACAGCGCGGCAACCGAGTTCTCGAATGGCTCGCGCAGGAGCGCATCGATGAGGCGATCGACATCCTGCGGCGTAGTGATCCACACCGGGTCGTCTTCGTGAGCGAAGGTGAAATAGCTCCTGATCTTCGTCATGGGGTCTCCGGAACTCCTCGGAAGGTCTTCTCGTAGTCGTCTGGTCCGTAGATCGTCAACTCGCTACCCGGCGGCAAGAACTCGGGCAGGAGGGTCGTGCAGCTCATATCTTTCACGCACGGCCGATTGTTCAGGTAAATGGTTGCTCGGGTGATGCCTTCGCGTCGCATCTTCATCGCGAACTTGAGCTCGACGTCAGCGGCCGTGCTCAGTTTCGCACCGCGCCGTACGCGTCCGAGACGCTCGGCGTGACGCTGCGCTTCGCCGTACTCCTCTTCGTGCTGGCCGCTGATGAGATCATGTTCCCCGCCGTCGCCATCGATCCACCTGCCACGGGTCTTCACTCGCTGGCCTTGTACGACGACGCGCCTCGGCAGCTTGTCTACTACTTCTCGGCCGCTCCTGACGCCTTGGCGTGGCGACCTTTCATCCTCCCGCCTTAACTTGTCGCCGGCCCCCGCCGTCTTACCCGATTTGCCCCCTTCCGGCTCCGGCTGGTCGTCGTCCGGCCGACGATCCGTGGGCGGCGTGCTGCTGCCCGGCGCATCCGCTCGACGAGCGGTGCCGTCGCCGGTCGGCCCGGTGGTGCGGATGCCGTCGACCATCTGCTGTGCCCAGCCATGGGCCTTTGGCGGCGCCTGCGAGAGGTAATTCGCGGCAGCTTCACAGGCCCGGGCGGCGGCGTCGAGCTGCTGGGCGACCATAGTCGCGCTGCCGCCGGACAGCTGCATCACTATCGCGGCGTGGTCGCGGCAGATGCGGACCCGGGCGTCGAGCGCGGCGATGACGCGGGGGATCTCGTTGAGGCTGTCAACGAGTCCTTGGGCTACTCGTTGGAGTTCGGACGGCACGAGTGCGGCCTAGAGTTGGTTGGCGTAGCTGGCACAGCCGTTCGAGGCGATGTGTAGCGACTCGACGGCTTGGTCGACGGCCTTGCCGGCGGTATCGAGGATCTGGGCAATGTCGCGGTCAACACCGGTGGTGGTGCCGGCGATCAGGGCTTCGACCTGCGTGCTGCTCTGAGCGAAGCGCTGCTTGAATCCGGCCAACCCACCGGCGGCCTGTTTGGCTTCGTTGGCGATTTGGTGGAGTTGCATCTGGAGTTGCTGGACCTGAGACATGTGCTACCTCGCTTCGGGCAGTTGGGGCGGATAGACAGGCCGCGCCGTGCCCGGGACTCGACGACCGGACAGGACGGCGCGGCAACTCCCAGGCGAGTCAACGCCTCTAGCGGGAGGTTGGAGCGGCGGAACCGGTGAGTGTGCAGCGATCACATTGCACCGAAGGGCTGAGGACGACTCCCTACCGGCTCCACCAGTTCATGGAGTGTCGCTCGCGATGACGACCCGTGTGCCAGTCGCCCGCTCGAAGGTGTTCCTGACGTCGTGGGTCACGGCGAGGGCGTCGAAGTGCAAACGACTCGGGAGGACGACGGTCGTCACCTCGTACCGGTTGACTGCCTCGATCAGAGCTTGAAATGCCGCTGGCGTCGTGTCGGTCTCGTCGACATAGATCGTGCCCATCGCGAAGCCCTCGGCCTTGGCGAACTCTTCCAGCTGGTCCTTGAGGTCGGCCAGCTCGCCATCGGTCATGAGTAGATGCTTGAGGATGTACCCGAGCAGAAGTGGACGCGTGTAGTCGGTGTCGCCGCTCAACACCCCTCGTCCGTCCACTGCCTGAACTTGGCGACCAGGCGCTCCCAGAGCCGATCCCACCATGGTCGGCGACACTGCCCCGTCACGAGAGCTTTGCATCGGACACCGCCGGCTCGATGGTGACCCGCAAACTGGCAAAGCGCCGAGTCATTGCGGCCTGGTGCCGCAGCGCAGCCACTGGCTCATCGGTGTACTCCGCGATGACGTGCTCACCGAACCAGACTCGGACACAGCGGTCGGTGGGGAGTGGAGCTTCCGCGAGGGTCGTCATTCGCCGCTTACCTCCATCGCGATGTCACGGAGTATGAAGGCGTAGAGCACACTGGCCAGCAGCCAGAGGGGCCACATCAGGTGGTACATGGTCCACACATCCCCGTCGAGCAAGTCGGTTGTCGGAGGACAACCATCCAATGACGCTCGGTGATGGGAAACGACACCGGCGCATACGCCTATCTGCGGATATGCGTGTCGTACATATGAGCGTCGGTGACCGGTAGTGTTGGAAGGGTGACGCGTCCGGAGAGGCGAGCCTGTCGGTCATGCGGCGCGCATCTGGCAGCGGACAACCGTGATGATCAGTGTGGGCCGTGCCTTCGGCGCGCTCCGGACCTGATCCTGGTCGCTCCTACCTTGCCTGATGACTTCTGGCAGGATTCCGCGTTACTGGCCGCTGCCGCCGAGCGCCACTTCGGCCAACTGCTCCTCAGCTACCGCAAACTCCAACGGCCGGAGCCGACGCAGGCCCTTGTCGGGCAGTGGCTCGGACTCACCCAGGGCCAGGTCAGCCGCATCGAGCGCAGCAAGACGCCCGTGCACGACCTGGACAAGCTCGATCGCTGGGCGCACGCGTTGCAGATTCCGCCGCGTTTGCTGTGGTTCACGCTCAGTCATAAAGCATCTGATGCATGTAACGACATTGAAAAAGTCTCTAACCTGGAAAGAAGTTACCCGCCCGACCACGAAGGACCCGACGTGCGCCGGAGAGACTTGTTCAAGACCGCTGGGGCGGTCGTCGCCGCCAGCAGCAGTTGGCTGTCCGACACCCCATGGCAGCGCCTCAGTGACAGCGTTCTGCGCGGTCGCGTCGTCGACCGCACAACCGTGCAGTTGGTCGAAGACCGGACCGCAGAGTTTTATACGGCCGAGGAGACGCGCCCGGCACGCGACATCTTGCGAGACCTCCAGAAGCACCGGCAGATGCTCGACTCGCTCCTCGCCAACACCCAGCAATCCAACCTGCGCGATCGTCTGCTGGTGGCGATGGGGGAAAGCGACGCACTGCTTGGCTGGATGCACTTCGATCTCGGCTCGGCCGAGCCAGCCGTGAATGCCTGGCGACGCGCCTTGCAGCTGGCCAACCAGACCGGCGACGGCGCGCTCGCCGCCTGTGCCCTCGGTTACTGGAGCTACCTGGCGGCCGGTCGCGGCGACAGTCGATCCGCAGTCGGCATGCTCGAGCGGGCCGAGTCGGCAGTCAGTGGCATGAACGCGCCGGCCACTCGGTCGTGGATCGCCATCCGCCTCGCGGAGGAAACTGCTCGCTCCGGCGAGTCGACCACATCACTCCGCGCCCTCGACCGGGCGATGACCGCCTTCGACTTCGCCAGCCCGCGGACCGAACGTCCCTGGACCGGCTTCTTCACTGCCAGCCGACTCGGTAGCTCAACGGTCGCGACGTACACCCGGCTGAACCACAGCGAGGCGGACGCCGCGGCCAACTCGCTCCTCGGATCGCTTTCACTTGGCGACAACAAGGTGCGTGGACTGGTGCTGGCCGAGCTGGCGACAGCGGCGGCGCATGCCCGCGACTTCGAGAAAGCTGGCGACCTCAGTCAAAGCGCAATCCGGATCGTCACGCGCACCGAGGCCAACTTCGCTCGCAAGAAGCTGGAAGATCTGGCATCGAGCTTGCCCGCCGGGACAACACCGGCACTGCGGCTGCGGCGTCAGATCACGGCTGGCTTGAGCGCGTCTCGTTCGTAATCCACTTCAAGTAGTCGGGATTGCCGGCCGTGACCGGCAGGAAGACAAGCTCCGGGACGTCGTAGCTGTGATGCTCGCGAATCCAGCTGGTAACGACTTCGGCCAGCTCGCCGGTGGTCTTGATCCAGAGCTGCCACTCAGTGTCGGTCTGGACGGCGCCCTCCCACCGATAGAAGCTCTTGATCGGGCTTGAGATCTGGACGCAAGCGGCCAGCTCGTCTCGTACCAGGCCTGCGGCGAGGGTCTCCGCGGCCTCTTCGCTGTCGGTCGTGGTGATGCCTACAACGTAAGTGGCGTCGGACACGCGTGTCTCTCCCTTGGTCGCTAGGTAGTCAGCCTAGCGAAATCATCCGCACGCAGGATCGCTAGCCCTGGCCTTTCAGTAAGCCATTGATTGTGGCGAAGGCGTCCCAGCCATCGACTGGATCGGGCTCCCCGTCCGGCATCGGCACAACTGTCCACGCCACGGCATTCGGCCGCTGGCCGGTGCTCAGGAATTCGATCGCCGCAGCCCGAGCCTCGGCCGTTGGAATCGCGCTATCGGTATCCATCCTTGTCGGCACAGACCCCATGTCGAACTCGGCGTCCATGGGCTCCGCGAGCGTGCCCACGGAGCGGTACAGCTCGTCGCCCGCGTCCAGGCCCTCACTGAACCTCAGTGAGCTGAAGTCCTGCCCCAGACCAATCGTCAGGACCTCATGAGCGGGCGACTCAAGCTGGAGCCACGTCGGGCGAGCAAGCGCACCGACCTTGTCCAGCAGAGCCACCAGATCACCACCCGAGGTGACCTTGACAGTCTCGCGCTCGTAGAAGCCCGTCAAAGTGTTGCTCACGCCATCCCCTTCCCGGTCCCCCGGTGGACCTTCTGGTCGCCGGACCAGTACACCGTAAAGTTGTGATCCCGCCTGGGAGCTGTGCGTGCTTTGCGCGGGTCACGGGAGTCGAACCGCGTATCAAATCGAACCCTTCAGTCGCCTCGCAGGGCATGGTTTGATACATCAATCTTCTTGAGCGAGTGCTTATCGGCGGCAGTGGCGACGTGATGGGCGTCGATGCAACCCAACCGGTCGTTGCGTACTTGTGAGGTTTGCCCGAGGCGGCACGTGGTGACCCTCTCTTCTTGGGTGCAGACAGTCGCCCGTGGCAACTTGCTGGGGAAGATATTTCCCGTGCTCACCACGCTTGAATCTCCGCAGCCGGCGGTCGCCGACCAGTCGGCTGCTCCGCGCGCGTCGTTCTACGCCCTCGTGGACCGTCTACGGTTGCGCTGGTTCCGACTGCACCGTCGCCGGCTCGCCGAGGCGCTGACGGGCGTCACATCGCTGATCCTGGCGCTCACCGCATTCGCTGTCGCTGGTCGTCTCTGACGTTCGGCCGGCATCAACAGCACTCGAATTCCTCTGCTGAACCCTCGAGGCCCTGATGGGCCCCGGGGGTTCGGCATGTGCCCCCGCGCGCACGCGGTACACCGTCGTACCGAGGTGAACATGTCGGCTGCGCAACGAC
This sequence comes from Kribbella italica, assembly GCF_014205135.1. NCBI lineage: Bacteria > Bacillati > Actinomycetota > Actinomycetes > Propionibacteriales > Kribbellaceae > Kribbella > Kribbella italica. The sequence goes on along the minus strand of NZ_JACHMY010000001.1, from coordinate 8,003,570 downwards.
CGTTCGGCGTACAGGTCTCGGACAGCGCGCGGGTGTGTGTCGACAGTCAGGTGACAGCGGGCTGACACCGGGGCCGCCTTAGCTGGAAGGCGTTCCGTTAGATCCGCTGACAGAAGGAGCGACATGTACCGCAAGCGTGTAGCAGCCACCCTGGCGTGTGGACTCGCCGTCGCGGGATTCGGCGCCATCAGCCCGGCGAACGCGGCCGAGGCCGCACCGGCCGCCGGGAACGTCCGGATGTGGGAGGACCCGGACTTCACCGGCAGCCAGTACGTCGACGCGACGCCCGCCAACTGCCCGGACGGCTGTGACATCGACGGCTGGGACGGCGACAACGAGATCTCGTCGGTCCGCAACGAGACCGCCTGCACGATCCGGCTGTACGCCGACGACAACTTCGCCGGCCGCTCGGTCGACCTGGCCGCGAACACGAACTACTCCAACCTGGAGCAGGTCGGCTTCGACAACGACGCGGAGAGCTTCCAGTTCGTCTGCTGACCTGAACGTCGCTCACGGCGCCCCGGAGACCACTTGGTCTCCGGGGCGCTGTGCTGTGTTCACGAAACAACCGAGCCAACCTGCAACCAACCGGCCACCGCCGGGAGTCGTCCCACCGTGAACAGCGAACAAGGGGTGGGTGTGAATGACCCAGGACGAGAGCCTGCGTGACCTGTACGACGGCTGCTACCGCCGCCTGGTCGCGCAGCTGTACGCGATCTGCGGGAATCTCGGCGAGGCCGAAGACGCTGTCCAGGAGGCGTTCGTGCGAGCGGTGGAGAAGCCGCGCCGGTTCGCCGCCGTGGACAACCCGGAGGCCTGGCTGCGCGTGGTCGCGCTGAACGTGGTGCGCAGCCGCTTCCGCCGCCTGAACCGCTACCGCGGGTTGCTGGCCAAGGAGGCCGCCTCGACCCCGCCTATCGACGTACCGGGTCTGTCGCCTGACCACGTGCACCTAGTCGACGCGCTGCGGCAGCTGCCGCTGGAGCAGCGGGAAGCGATCACGCTGCACCACATCGTCGACCTGCCGGTGCGGGAGGTCGCGATCCAGCTCGGGGTGCCGGAAGGCACGGTCAAAGCCCGGCTGACCCGAGGGCGGGCACGGCTCGCGCCACTCGTACAGGAGTTCGCGGACGACATCGAGGTCGAGGGGCAGGTCAACCCCCGCGCGCCGGTCCGGGACGCAACCGGCCGCTGGTGGGTGGTCACCGGCGAATGGCTCAGCGGATCACGCAGCGACATCGCCTGGACCGACGACCGCGGCCGGACCTGGAAGCACGCGCCGCTGGACCCCGAAAACCCGGCCAGCACCCTGGCCGTCAGCCAGAACGGGCAGACCGCCGTCGCGACCTCATGGGGTGACGGGGCGACGCTGGAGAAGATCGAAGCCGTCCGCCTGTCCACCGACGCCGGCCGGACCTGGCGGACGGTGCAAGATCCTCCGGACTTTCGGGACGGTGGTCCGCTGGCGTTCAGCGACGGCACGGCCCTGCTCCTTGGTCGCGACAGCGATGAGACCAAGCCCTCCAGCTACCGGATCAGCCCGAGCGGCGAGTTCACCGGCCGCTCCGTGGTCGCCGCCCTGAACTCGCTGCAGGGCGACGACAGGCTCCTCTACGGGCTGGTTGCGACCGGTCCGCAGAATCTGGACCAAGGCCGGTCGGTCGCGACCAGCACCGACCGGGGTGCGACCTGGCGATCGTTCGAGCCTCGGTAGTCAGGGGTGCATCCGCGCACCCTTGAGCACCTTGTCCACGGCGTTCTTCGGGCCGTGCAGGGCGATCCCGACCAGGTCGAGCTCGCCCTGCCGGACCGCTTTCACGGCCGCGCGGTTGTCGCGATCGTTGCCGGTGGCAAACAGATCGGCGGTGAAGACCGAGTGCTTCAGCTCCCGCCCGAGCACTCGCCCGTGCGAGACCGTCATCTGTTCCTTGGACCCCTCGAACACGAGCACAGGCTGGCGGAACATCGGGAGGTACGGCGTACCGTCGGCGTCCTCGTACGGCAGCCCGGTGAGCTCGGGCATCGTCGCGGCCAGGCCGGACACGAGGAACGCCGTCACGTTCAGCCGTTGCCAGGTCGCCAAGTCGTCCCGCAGCAGCACCGCGAGCTTGGTGTCGAATCTGATCTGTTCATCCACAGGCTCCAACTTGCCGCGTCGGACGGCCCGCTGGCTTGTACGTTCTTAGCAATACGGCGGATTGCTGGTGACGGCGGTGGCGACGCGGAGGTAGAGGTTGAAGAGGCGGTAGAGGTGGAGCATGTCGCCCTGGGTTGTGATGGTGCGGTCGTCGGTTTTTTCGAGGCCAGGGATGGCGAGGAGGTGAGAGGCGACTGAAGCGGACTGCCAGCGGACGGTGAGCTGGTGGACGGTCTTGGAGAGGGCCGGCGAATCAGCCTCGGCGGCGAGGGCGGGAGCGGCGGCGGGCCTGGCGGAGGCTGGCCTGGCGGGGTCGGGCCTCGTGGGGAGAGTTGTGAGTGCTCTCTGGACGGTCTGTTCGATGCCGGAGCGGGACTCGGCGACCGGGACCAGTTGGGCGGCGAAGCGGTCTTTGGCCTGTTTGACGGGGTAGGTGTGGATCTGGGAGTCCCAGGCCGTCGCTTCGGTGCAGGCGGTGTTGTCCCCGGTGAGGGCGGCGACGGGGACGCCGTACGTCGATGCCGCCGCGTGCAGGAGGCCGATCTCGCCGGTCAGCTTGTCGTCGAGCCAGATGTCCTCGATCTCGTGGCCCATGAAGCTGTGGCTGAGGACGCCGAGAGTCCCGGCGCGGGCGTGGAAGCCCACGCAGACCACGGCGTCGAAGTCCACAGTGAGGCCTTCGATCATGCCCATCGGCTTCGGGCGGCCCTTGATCAGCAGGGCGCGCGGGTCAAGCAGGTCGGGCAGCAGGTTGCGCATCGGGCCGTGGGCGTCGTTGACCAGCACGTACGACGCGCCGGCGGCGTACGCGCCGCGGACGGCGGCGTTGACGTCCTCGGTCATCAGGCCGCGGCCGCGTTCGTAGTCGCGGCCGGGTGGCTGGACGTCCTCCGCGTCGACCAGGCCGGTGATGCCTTCCATGTCCGCGCTGATGTAGACCTTCACCCGAGTCCCCCGCCCTCTCCGCAGCCGTCCGCAGGCAAGCGTAGTGTTCCGAAGGGTGAGCGCGAGTGCGCAGGTCAGGGCCTGGCGACCGGGACTGAACGGTGTCGTCGAGGTCCTGCACGCCTACTTCCCGTCGCACGCGTACCCGAGTCACACCCACGACGCGTGGACCATCCTGCTCGTCGACGAGGGCGTCGTCCGGTACGACCTGGACCAGCGCGAGCACGACCTGAGCCGCGCGCAGGTGTCGATCCTGCCGCCCAACGTGCCGCACGACGGCCGCTCGGTCCGCCCGGAGGGATTTCGCAAGCGGGTGCTCTACCTGGAGCCCGACCGGCTCGGCACCGAGCTGACCGGCGCTGCGGTCGACCAGCCGGAGTTGCTCGACCCCCTGCTCCGGCAGCGCATCGAGCAGCTGCACGGCGTACTGGCTCTGGGCCAGGAGCCGCTGGAGGCCGAGAGCCGCCTCACCCTGATCGAGGAGCGACTGCGCCAGCACCTCAGGCGCCAGGTCATCGCACCGCCTGACCGCCGGGACGCGGGAGTCGCCAGCCGGCTACGCGAGGTGCTGGACGCGCACCTGCCGGGCGGGATCACGCTGGACGAGGCGTCGACGCTGGTGCACGCGCATCCGGCGCACCTGGTCCGCGCGTTCAGCCGGGAGTTCGGCATGCCGCCCCACCGGTACCTGACCGGCCGCCGCGTCGACCTGGCCCGACGCTACCTACTGGAGGGCCGCCCGGCCGCCGAGGTCGCGACGCTGGCCGGCTTCTACGACCAGTCCCACCTGACCAGGCACTTCCGCCGCATGCTCGGTGTGACTCCGAGCAGCTTCGTCAGACCTTGATGTCCTCAGTACGCCGAGACGCCTTGTACGCCTTCACGCCCCACGTACCGAGCAGCCCGGCGATCAGCAGGTTGACCACGATCAGCACGGTGTGCGCGACGTAGTACCCGGTCGGGCGGTCCTCCGTGGTGGCCAGGTTCTTGATGAAGGTCACGTACGTGACGACGTTCCAGACCGCGATCGCGATCAGCACCAGGGCATGCTTACGTTCCAGTTTCACCCTGCCAGTGTGCACGTAGGGGGCGGCCGCGCCTCACTCGGCCGCCCCACCAGAGGGGCGAGCTCTCTACGTGGGAACGACCTTTGTCCAGAGCCGCGACAGCGGCAAGGGAATTAAGCTACCGGCGGGTCACATCAAGGGTTTACCTCTGCGCGACGTCGCTTCCACCCCGGTCGACGGTGCGCAGCAGCTGGGTCCGGTTGGCGACGCCGAAGCGCCGGTACAGGCGGGTGAGCTGCGACTCGACCGCCTTCACGCTCAGGTACAGCGCGGCCGCGATCTCGCGGTTGGTGGAGCCGTCGCGGACCATCGCGACGATCTGCAGCTCGTTGTCGGTCAGCTCGGACGGCTGCCGGCTGCGACTCGGTACGTCGAGCCGCGCGAGCTCCGTCTCCGCGACCTCGCGCCAGGCGGGTGCGCCGTACTGCTCGAACTGCTCGATCGCGTCCAGGAACGCCGTCCGGGCCACCGACCGCCGCCGCGCCTGCCGCGCGACTCGCCCGCGGGTCAGCTCGCAGCGTGCGAGGTCGAGGGGGTACACGTGGTCCCCCGCGGTCGCGATCGTCTTCTCCAGCAGGTCGAGCGCCGCCGCCGGGTCGCCCTGCTTGGCGATCAGCAGCGCCTCGGAGCGTGCCAGCCCGACCCGGACGACCTCGCGGTCGAGCGTGTCGGCCCGCTCGCGGATCTCCGCGATCAGCGCGGCCGCGTCGTCCAGCCGGCCGGAGGCGACCAGCGCCTCGGCGTAGTCCGCGTGCCACGGGATCACGGCCGGGTCGTACGGCATCGCGGCCTCGCCCGACTCCGCGATCGCGTCGAACGCCTCGACCGCGCGCTGCGGATCACCGACCAGTACGCCGACCAGCCCGACCGCGGACAGCGCCGGACCGGTCCACTCGTCGTTGCCGATCACGCGAACCGCCTCGAGCGACCCCTCGGCCATCTCGCGCGCCATCGTCGCCGTACCGCCGGCCCACTCGGCGCGCGCCGCGATCACCATGCCGACCTCGGGCTCGTCGCCCAGGTCCTGCATCAGCTGGAGGCACTCGTGCCCGGAGGCGAGCGCGTCGGCCCCGCGGCCGCTGCGCTCGTAGATCGCGGTCGCCGAGATCAGGATCCCGGCCAGCCAGCGCACCGCGCCGCCGACCCGGACCTCCTCGACCAGCGTGCTGATGCCCTCGATCGCCGCCGCGTTGTTGCCGCGGAACAGCTCGCGCATCGCCGCCATCTGCCGCGCGTGCACGACGCTCTTGGTCAACGGCAGCCCGATCGCCAGCGCACCGGCCTGGTCGAGCAGCCGGTCGGACAGCTGGCCGCCGCCGACCGCGATCTCGACCGGGTGGGCCGCGCTCAACGCGTCGACCAGCGCTTCGGTGTCGCCGCAGCGACGGGCCAGCTCCTGCGCGACCCGGGCGTCCTCGCGGGCGTCGTCGAGCCGGCGGTCGAAGTACGCGCTGTGGCTGCGCATGATCCGCACCTGCGCCTCGAGCCGGTCGTTGCCCTGGGCGGCCTCGAAGGCCTCGGCCAGCAGCTCGATCCGCTGGTCGCGCTCCGGCCAGGCGGCGTCGACCAGCAGCAGCAGCGCCGGCACCTTGACCTCGGCAACGGTCGCGGCCTGTACGGCGAGCCGAGCCATCTCCGCCGACTCCACCAAGTGCCCAGCGGCCGCGGCGTCGTCAGCGGCTTGCGTCAGTCGGCGGGCCCGGTCGTCCGGCGCGTCGGCCGGGGTCCTGTCGGCCGCCAGCTTCCAGAGCGTCGCGGCGGCGCCCAGCGCCCCACGAGCGCCCGCGGTCGTCCCGGCCTCCTCCAGTGCGGCTGCGAGGTCCGCGTCGGCCTCCTGGGTCGCCAGGGCCCGGTGAGTGGCGTTCTCGACCGGCTCCTCGACCACCGCGGCCAGCCGGGCGTGTGCCTGCCGTCGCGCGGCGGACGTCGCTTCGGCGTACACGAACTCGCGCAGCAGCGGGTGGTTGAACCGCAGCCGCTCCGACGAGACGTCGATCAGCCCGAGCCCCTCGGCCTCGGCCAGCTCGAGGTCGACCGAGTGGCCGAGTGACGCGGCCAGCTGCGAGGTCGTGGGGCGCGGGGAGGCCGAGGCGTGCAGCAGGAGCTCGTGTGTCGCCGGGCTGAGGTCGGCCAAGCGGTCCCCGAGCAGAGTCTTCAGCCGCGAAGACACCGGGAGCGGGTCGTTCGGCGAGACGCCCTGCGGGTGCCGCAGCACCGCACGGCCCAGCTCGAGCGCCATGAACGGGTTGCCCGCGCTGGCTGCGTAGATGCGCCGGGCGGTGCGCACCGGGAGCGGGCTGGAGAGCCGGTTGCGCAGGAGAGCCAGTACGTCGGGCTCGGCGAGCGGCGGGACCTCCAACTGCAGCACCGGCTCAGGGCACGCCTCGGCCATCCCCGGCAGGTCGCCGTCGGCGACCTGCTCGGTGGCCAGCATGTGCACGCCCTCGGTCAGCCGGCGGGCGCAGAAGGTCAGCACTTCGAGACTGGACGGGTCGACCCACTGGATGTCGTCCACGACGAGCAGCACCGGCCCGGACGCCGCCAGGCGCCGCAGTACGTGCAGTACGGCGAGGCGCACGGCCAGCTCGTCCCGGACCGTGTCCGGCGCGCTGGCCTTGAGCAGCGCGACCTCCAGCGGCTGGCGGAGGTGGTCGGGCAGCACCTGCCAGGCCAGCTCGAGCTGGTTGGACAGGAGGTCCAGGAGCGTGACGTACGGCAGGCCGGCCTCGCTCTGCGACGGCGCGGCGCTCAGCACCCGCCAGCCGGAGCGGGCACGGTCGGCGACGAGCGCCCGGCCGAGGGCGGACTTGCCGATACCGGTCGGGCCGTAGAGCAGCACGGAGCCACTGGTCTCGAGCTGCGTCCGCGCACGCTCGACCAGTCCGGCGCGCCCGACCAGCTCGTCGTCAGTCATCGATCAACATTCTCCCCGAAGGATTACATTCGCGGACATCACAGTCGAGTGCCACTGGACACGGCGAGTGTCACATACGGATATCCGGACGCCACCCCTTCGTTACCCATCTGTTCACGGCGAGTCCGGTTCGGCCGTGCACAACGTCCGGCGTGTCGCCCGCAACGACGGTGAATTCTCCGGTGGGGCTCAACTGAGAAAAGCCCGGAGAAGAGCGGCGGTGCCGGCCAGGTGCAGCCGCATCGCCTCGCGGGCCGCGGGCGCGTCGCCGGCGAGGATCGCGTCGACGACCTGCTGGTGCTGCTCGTCGGAGTGCACGATGTTGCGTTCCAGCAGCGGGATCGCGTCGAGCAGGGCGTTCAGCCGCATCCGTACGTCGGCGACCGCCGAGGTGAGCGACGGCGAGCCGCTCACCTCCGCGATCGCGAGGTGCAGCCGCGAGTCCATCCGCCGGTAGTCGGTCAGCCTGGCGGCCGCGGTGTCGGCCAGACAGCGCGTGAGGTGGTCGCGCTCGTCGGCTCCGAGGGAACGGGACGCCGCGGCTTCGGCAGCCCCGAGCTCCAGCGCCGACCGCAGGACCAGCGCATCCTCCAGAGCGTCCTGGTGACCGCCGCCCCACTCGTCGCCCAGCTCCTTGGCGAGCTTCTTCGGACCGACGCGGCGCGGCCGCGGCAGGCGGGTGTTGACGAACGTCCCGCCGTACCGGCCGCGGCGGGACTCGACGTACCCGGCCTCGGTGAGCGCGCGGATCGCCTCCCGCAGGGTGACGCGGGAGACGTTCAGCCGCGCGGCCAGGTCACGCTCGGACGGCAGTCGCTCCCCAGGCCCGACCACGCCGAGCTTGATCGACTGCAGCAGCCGCTCGACGGTCTCCTCGAACGGGTTGCCGGACCGCACCGGCCGGAACAACGCCTCCCCAGCACGCGCTTCCTCGACCACCGCACCACCTCTCCCCGTCCGACCCCCTCACCCTAGATCCCGGCGGGCCTAGAGCGGTGTCACGTACGAGCCTGAGATGCCGCCGTCGACGAGGAACGTGTTGGCGGTGATGAACGACGAGTCGTCGGAGGCGAGGAACGCGACCGCGGCGGCGATCTCCTCCGGCTCGCCGAAGCGGCCCATCGGGACGTGCACGAGCCGGCGCTCGGCGCGCTCGGGGTCGGTGGCGAACAGCTCCTGCAGCAGCGGCGTGTTCACCGGCCCCGGGCAGAGCGCGTTCACACGGATCCCCTGCCGGGCGAACTCGACGCCCAGCTCGCGGCTCATCGAGAGCACCCCGCCCTTGGACGCCGAGTACGAGATCTGCGACGTCGCCGCGCCCATCACCGCCACGAACGACGCGGTGTTGATGATGGACCCCTTGCCCTGGCGTTGCATGTACGGGATCGCCGCCTTGCAGCACAGGTACACCGACGTCAGGTTGACCTCCTGTACCTTGCGCCACGCCTCCAGGCCGGTGTCCAGGATCGAGGCGTCCTCGGGCGGCGAGATCCCCGCGTTGTTGAACGCGATGTCGACCGACCCGTACGTGTCGAAGGCCTGCCGGAACAGGCTGTCCACCGCGGCTGCGTCGGTCACGTCGGTCGGCACGAACAGCCCGCCCACCTCGTCGGCCGCGGTCTTGCCGGCCACCGGGTCGAGGTCGCCGATGACGATCCGGGCGCCCTCGGCTGCGAGCCGTCGTACGCTCGCCAGGCCGATGCCGCTGGCTCCGCCGGTGACGACCGCGACGCGGCCCTCGAGGCGGTGTGCTGTGACGTCGGTCATGTCAGTCCTCCGTGCTGATGAAGATGTTCTTGGTCTCGGTGAACGCGGCCAGCGCGTCCGGGCCGAGCTCGCGGCCGAGCCCGGACTGCTTGAAGCCGCCGAACGGCGTCGAGTAGCGCACCGACGAGTGCGAGTTGACCGACAGGTTGCCGGCCTCGATCCCGCGGCTGACCCGCAGCGCACGCCCGACGTCCCGGGTCCAGATCGAGCCGGACAGCCCGTACGCCGAGTCGTTGGCGCGCCGGACCGCGTCGGCCTCGTCGTCGAACGGGACGACCACGACGACCGGGCCGAAGATCTCCTCGGTCAGCGCCGGCGCGTCGTCCGCGAGGCCGGTCAGCACGGTCGGCGGGAACCAGTACCCCGGCCCGTCGGGCGCCGTACCACGAAAGGCGACCGACTCGGAGTCGACGTACGACGCCACGCGCTCGCGCTGCCGCGCGGAGATCAGCGGGCCCATCTCGGTCGTGGCATCGGCCGGATCGCCCACGCGGAGGTCCTTCACCGCCGGCTCGAGCAGCTCCAGGAAGGTGTCGTGCACCGACCGCTCGACCAGGATCCGCGAGCGCGCGCAACAGTCCTGCCCGGCGTTGTCGAACACGCCGTACGGCGCCTGCGCCGCGGCCTTCTCCAGGTCCGCGTCGGCGAAGACCACGTTCGCGGACTTGCCGCCGAGCTCCAGCGTCACCCGCTTCACCTGGTCGGCACAGCCGGCCATCACCTGCTTGCCGACGCCGGTCGACCCGGTGAACACCACCTTGCGCACCGCCGGATGCGTGACGAACCGCTGCCCGACGACCTTGCCGGCGCCCGGCACGATTTCCAGCACGCCCGGCGGGATCCCGGCCTCCAGCGCCAGCTCGCCGAGGCGGATCGCCGTGAGCGGGGTGAGCTCGGCCGGCTTCAGTACGACGGTGTTGCCGGCCGCCAGGGCCGGCGCGAAGCCCCAGCCGGCGATCGGCATCGGGAAGTTCCACGGCACGATCACGCCGACCACGCCGAGCGGCTCGGCGACGGTCAGATCGATGCCTCCGGCAACGGGAATCTGCCGGCCGAACAGGCGCTCGGGCGCGGCCGCGTAGTAGTGCAGGACGTCGCGGACGTTGCCCGCCTCCCAGCGGGCGTTGCCGATCGTGTGGCCGGCGTTCTCGACCTCGAGCGCGGCCAGGTTCTCCAGGTCGGCGTCGACCGCGTCGGCGAACCGGCGCAGCAAGCGGCCGCGGTCCGCCGGGACGACGGCACGCCAGGTGGTGAACGCCTCGGCAGCGCGGGCGATCGCCGCGTCGGTCTGCTCCTCGGAGGCGAGCTCGACCGTGCGGACGACCTTCTCGGTGGCCGGGTTGATCACGTCGTACGTCACGCGGTTCCTCTCCTCGATGCTTCGGCGACCAAGGCGGTGAACAGCCGCAGGTCGTCGGGGTTCTCCTCGGGGTGCCACTGCACGCCGAGCGCGAAGGCCTTGTCCTTGACCTCGGCGGCCTCGACCGTGCCGTCGCCGGCGCGAGCCGTCACGTGCAGGTCGTCGGCGACGACGTCGAGGGCCTGGTGGTGGTAGCAGTGCACGGTGGTGCGGTCGCCGAACAGCTCGGCGGTCAGGGAGCCGGGGTCGATCTTCACGTCGGTGCGGCCGAAGATCGCGGGCGACGGGCGGTGCTCGTCGTGGCCGACCGCTTCGGGCAGGTGCTGCTGCAGGGTGCCGCCGAGCGTGACGTTGAGCATCTGCAGGCCGCGGCAGATCGCGAGCAGCGGGAGATCTTTCTCCAGGGCGGCCCGGATCAGGACGGCTTCGTGGTCGTCGCGGCCGGGTCGGGTGTCGACGGTCTCGGAGTGCGGCACAGCGCCGTACGAGGTGGGATCGACGTCGCAGCCGCCCGCGATCACGAGACCGTCGAGGAGGTCGAGGATCGACGGGTCGGTGCCGACCGGCGGGAGCAGGATCGGTGTACCGCCGGCCGCGACAACGGAGTCGAGATAGACCCTGGGGAGAAGTGCGGCGTCTCGCTCCCACACGCCCCAGATGGTTGGTTCGAGATAGGTGGTGATGCCGATCCGGGGCTTACAGCCGTTCGAAGCCACGGACGCGCTCCCAGTCGGTGACGGCGGCGTCGTACGCGTCCAACTCCACCCGGGCCGCGTTGAGGTAGTGGTCGACCATCTCGTCACCGAACGCCTCGCGGGCCAGCTTCGAGCCGCCGAACAGCGCCGACGCCTCGCGCAGCGTCGTCGGGACGTGCGGTTTGTCGCTGGTGTAGGCGTTCCCGGCCAGCAGGGGCTCGAGCTCCAACTCGTTCTCGATGCCGTACAGGCCGGACGCGATCAGCGCGGCGACGGCGAGGTACGGGTTCACATCGCCGCCGGGTAGGCGGTTCTCGACCCGGAGCGACTGGCCGTGGCCGACGACGCGGAGCGCGCAGGTGCGGTTGTCGAGGCCCCACGCGACGGCGGTCGGGGCGAAGCTGCCGGGCTGGAAACGCTTGTAGGAGTTGATGTTCGGCGCGAGCAGGTAGGTGAGCTCGGGCAGGCAGGCGAGCTGGCCGGCGATGAACTGCTCCATCAGCACGCTGAACCCGTGCTCGCGATCCCCGGCCAGCACCGGGTCGCCGTCCGCTCCGCGGAAGCTCAGATGGATATGACAGGAGTTGCCCTCGCGTTCGTCGTACTTGGCCATGAAGGTCAGGCTTTTGCCGTGCTTGACCGCGATCTCCTTCGCGCCGGTCTTGTAGATCGAGTGGTTGTCGCAGGTCTTCAGCGCTTCGTCGTACCGGAACGCGATCTCCTGCTGGCCGAGGTTGCACTCGCCCTTGGCCGACTCGACGTACAGGCCGGCGCCCTCCATCGAGTTGCGGATGTCGCGCAGCAGCGGCTCGATCCGCGCGGTGCCGAGCAGCGAGTAGTCGACGTTGTACTGGTTCGCCGGGTCGAGGTCCTTGTAGGTCTTGGACCACGCCTGCTCGAAGGTGTCGTTGAACACGATGAACTCGAGCTCGGTGCCGACGTACGCCGACAGGCCGCGCTCGGCGAGCCGGTCGAGCTGCGCCCTGAGGATCTGCCGCGGGCTGGCCGGCATCGGTGTGCCGTCGAGCCACTGGACGTCGCAGATCACCAGCGCGGTGCCGTCGAGCCAGGGCAGCAGCCGGAGCGTGTCGAGGTCGGGGGCCATCAGCAGGTCGCCGTACCCGCGTTCCCACGACGACATCGCGTAGCCGTCGACGGTGTTCATGTCGACGTCGACGGCGAGCAGGTAGTTGCAGCCCTCGGTGCCGTGCTGCAGCACCTCCTCGAGGAAGTAACGCGCGCCGCAGCGTTTGCCCTGCAGCCGGCCCTGCATGTCGGTGATCGCGACCAGCACGGTGTCGATCGTGCCCTCCGCCACCAGGTCCCGCAGTTGCTGCACGGTCAGCTTGCCGGTGCTCGATGCCACGGTCGGTCCCCCGGGGTTCTATTGGTCTGCGGTCAGTCCATTGACGCAAGCCTCCGGCGCGATGTCAATGTGCCCGTTCCCTTGACACAGGGGTCCCGCGCGAGGAACCTCATGGCCATTCCTAGTGGTATGCCCGTAGACCATTGGAGCCACGATGAGCCGGAAGACCTCGCGCGTCGACTACCAGCAGGTGGGCAAGGAGTACCTGGAGCAACGCCAGCTGCGCCGGGGCGCGGCCGGCTGGGTGCTGCTGGCCGGGCTCGGTGTCGCCTACGTCATCTCCGGCGACTTCGCCGGCTGGAACTTCGGCCTGGCCGAGGGCGGCTGGGGCGGGCTGCTGATCGCGACCGTGCTGATGGCCACGATGTACACCTGCATGGTGTTCGGGCTGGCCGAGCTCGCGTCGGCGATCCCGGTCGCGGGCGCCGGGTACGGCTTCGCCCGGCGAGCACTGGGTCCGCTGGGCGGTTTCGCCACGGGGACGGCGATCCTGATCGAGTACGCGATCGCGCCGGCCGCGATCGCGACGTTCATCGGCGGGTACATCGAGGCGCTCGGGCTGTTCGGGCTCACGTCGAGCTGGCCGGTCTACCTCGGGTGCTACGTGATCTTCATCGGCATCCACCTGTACGGCGTGGGCGAGGCGCTGCGGCTCACCATGGCGATCACCGCGGTCGCGGTGGTGGCGCTGGTGGTGTTCGTGATCGCGATGATCCCGCAGTTCGACGCCAACAAGCTGTTCGACATCGTGCCGAACGACGCCGCGGGGGCGAACGAGTTCATCCCGTTCGGGTACGCCGGGGTGCTGGCCGCGCTCGTGTACGGGATCTGGTTCTTCCTGGCCGTCGAGGGCGTGCCGCTGGCCGCCGAGGAAGCGCGCGACCCCGTGCGCGACATGCCGCGCGGCATCATCACCGCGATGGGCATCCTGCTCGTCTTCGCCGCGCTGATGCTCGTCTTCACCGCCGGCGGCGCCGGGTCATCGGTTGTCGCCGACTCGGACAATCCCTTGCCTCTGGCTCTTCGTACGGCGTTGGGTGGAGACCCCTGGGTCGCCGACTTCGTCAACTACGTAGGCCTCGCGGGCCTGGTCGCCAGCTTCTTCTCCATCGTCTACGCGTACTCCCGCCAGCTCTTCGCCCTGTCCCGCGCCGGCTACCTCCCGCGCTTCTTGTCCGTCACCGGCAAGCGCAAGACGCCGTACCTGGCCCTGCTCGTCCCCGGCGCCATCGGCTTCCTGCTCGCCGCCATCACCCAGGACGGCGCGCTCCTGATCAACATCGCGGTCTTCGGCGCCACCGTCTCGTACGTGCTGATGACGCTGTCCCACATCGTCCTCCGCGTTCGCGAACCCGACCTCGCCCGCCCGTACCGCACCCCCGGCGGCACCGTCACCACCGGCATCGCCCTGGTGCTGGCGATCATCGCCGTCGTCGCCACCTTCTTCGTCGACAAGTTGGCGGCTGCCATCACCGCCGCCATCTTCCTCGCCGCCATCGCCTACTTCTGGTTCTACAGCCGCCACCACCTGGTCGCCTCAGCCCCCGAAGAGGAGTTCGCCGCCATCCAGCAGGCGGAGTCGGAGCTGTCGTAGCGAGAACGGCCGCTAGCGCTTAGAGCGTTTCGGGAGGCGGTCGGCGAGGCTCATGGCGGCGATGTTATCGGCGCGGCGAGTCATCCGGCCGCACGTCAGCAGGTGGTCGCGGGGGATGGTTGCGCTTGCTCTTCCAGGACCAGTGTCGTGGGGTCGAAGGTTGATCGGTGGCTGCAGCCGTCGTACGTCGTGACCTCGACGGACCGTGCGTCGACGAACCGGAACGTCGGGACGACGGTTCCGCTGTCGAGGCCGTTCACGCTGCTCCCGTCGTCGTACCAGACCACGGATTCCTGCGACAGCAGACCGCGGTCCCGCCGCAGGCGCACGTCGGATCCGCCCAAGCCCCACACGCGGACGAGCTCGTAGCGGCCGTCCGGTGACGTCACCCGGTCTCGCTCCGGCCCCGGCAAGAGCTCGGCCGTCAGCCACGCAGCGCCCCCGGCGAACACCAGTCCCACAGCTCCGAGCACGACCGCGACGATCGTGACGGCACGGCGTCGCCAGACGAGGACTGCCGCCGTCGCGACGGCCACTGCGGACAGGCCGGTCGAGGCGGCGGTGAAGAACCCCGCGTACCGAAGGTTGAACGGGTCCCACCAGGACAGCACACACGCCGGTACCAGGATCGCAACGGCCACCGCCGGCACCACGACCACCCGTCCACGGACCACGAATCACTCCTCCGTCCGGCAGTCCGCGGGGATGCTCCGCGAAGCGCCGATGGTATCCAGCGGCCGGGTCGCGCTGCGGGACGAGTGAGTGACTGTGTCCGGTCCGGCGCAGTACTGCCGTGGCACTGGTGGGTCTTGGGAAACGGCGGGATGGTGCTGAAAATCGGGTGATTCGGCCGCACCGCCCAAGCGGCCCGATCTGGAGGAGCGCGTCATGCGATCTTTCGTCACCCGTCCCCGCGCGTTCGCCGTACTGCTGGTCGGTACGGCGCTCGCGTTCAGTCCACTCGGTGGTCAGGCCGAGGCGAAGTTGCCGGCCGACGCGACTGGGAACCCGTGCTACAGCCCGGCCGAGTCGACCTCGGCGCGTGGTGGTCAGGAGGCCGACCACCGGGAGTTGAGCGCGGCCGAGCAGAAGGCCGTCGAGGCCCGGACCGCCGAGCTGGTCGCGGCCAAGCGGGCCCGCGGGCTGGCGCCGGCGCCCGGCAAGCTGGCCGCGGCGAACGTGCCGGTCTACATCCACGTCATGCGCAGCAGCACCGGCGCGGGTGACGTCACCGCGAGCCAGATCACCCAGCAGATCGCGGAGCTGAACCAGAACTTCGCCGGCGGCGAGTCCAGCGCGGCGGCGAACACCGGGTTCACGTTCTCACTGGCCGGGACCTACCGGTACAACAACTCTACCTGGCACCGCGACGGCCAGAGCACGACGTACCGGGCGCAGACCCGCAAGGGCGGCAAGAACGCGCTCAACATCTGGCTGGTCAACTTCAGCTACCTCGGCATCGCGACCTTCCCGTGGGACTACGCGAGCAACCCGTCGATCGACGGCATCCGGGTGCAGTACAGCTCGCTGCCCGGCGGTTCGTCGACGAACTTCAACCTCGGCAAGACCGCGACCCACGAGGCCGGTCACTGGTTCGGGCTCTACCACACGTTCCAAGGCGGCTGTACGTCGACGAACGACTCGGTGAGCGACACGCCCGCCCAGGGCAGCGCGAGCAGCGGCTGCCCGACCGGCCGGGACTCGTGCTCGCTGCCGGGCCTGGACCCGATCCGCAACTACATGGACTACTCCTACGACTCCTGCTACAACCAGTTCACACCGGGTCAGAGCACCCGGATCAGCAACATGTGGACGGCGTACCGGGCCTGATCCCTCACGTTCTCCGTGGCCGGTCCCCTTACCTTGGCAGGGACCGGTCACGGACCGTACGGCGGTTGGTATGCCAACCGCCGCGTGACTGTTGGCCTGGAGGTTGTCTAGAGTGCCGCCGATGCGTGTGCTCCTGACGGCGTGCGCGACCACCGTGATGCTGGTGGCCGGCCCGCTCACAGCGACCGCCGCCGCCCAGGGCTCCCGGAGCCCGGTCGGTGGCGTCCAACTGACCGCGCAGTCGAAGGTCGTCGCCGCCGGTGCGACGCCGCCGGCGGTGCAGGCCGGCTCGTACGTCGTGGCGGACCTGGACACGGGGACCGTGCTGGCGGCCAAGGCGCCGCACGCGAAGCTGCGGCCGGCCAGCACGCTGAAGACGCTGACGGCGCTGGTGCTGCTGCCGCGGCTCGACAAGGGCGACGTCGTGGTCGGGTCGGACCGTGACGCGGGGATCGAGGGCAGCAAGGTCGGGGTGTACCCCGGGCTGCGGTACTCGGTGGACCTGCTGTTCCAGGGGATGTTCCTGGCGTCCGGGAACGACGCCGTGCACGCGCTGGCCGAGCACGACCAGGGCGGGACCCCGGCGACGATCGACCGGATGAACAAGAAGGCAACCGAGATCGGTGCGCTCGACACGCATGTGACGGACCCGACGGGGCTGGATGCGGACGGGCAGGTGTCGTCGGCGTACGACCTCGCCTTGTTCGCGCAGGCGGGGCTGGGGCGGCCGGACTTCGCGAAGTACGCGTCGACGAAGTACACGAACTTTCCGCTGGCCAAGGCGGGGACGTACCAGGTCGCGAACCAGAACAAGCTGCTGTTCAACTACGACGGGGCCCTGGGGATCAAGACGGGCTACACGACGCTGGCCCGCAACACGTTCATCGGCGCCGCCCGGCGGGACGGGCACACGCTGGTCGTCACGCTGATGAACTCACCCCACGGCATCACCGAGGACGCCACGAAGCTGCTCGACTGGTCCTTCAGCCACTACACGGCGCTCAGCTCGGTCGGCACACTGGTCAAACCGGCGACGGCGGCCAAGACCGGCCCGAACGTGTCGAAGAAGTCCGCCGCTGGTACGCCGCTGCCGAAGCGCACGCAAGCGGCTCTGATACCGGCCCTGGCCGTGCAGTCCCTGGCGTTGAGGATCCCGTCCTGGGCGTACGCCGCGCCGCTGTTCGTGCTCCTGGCCCTCTTCCTGCGCAGGCCGAGATCGCTGAAGATTCACAACAAGCGAAGCAGGAGCAGAAGGCACTAGCTGCCGAGCATGTGGTGGGGAGGGAGGGGCGCGCGTCCCCGGCCGCTGCCTTCGGCGCGGGAACCCGGCGGGCGCGTCAGCGGCGTAGCGAGCGCGCTGCTCTGGCCAACTGGACGGTGATGGCTGTGGCTGTGGCGCCGAGGAGGGCTCCGGCGGCTACTGCGACGGTGTCGGCCTTGCGGGCCGGGATCGGGACGACCTTGAACTTCTTGCCGGGTGGGCCCGGGAGGAGGCCGTTCTCGTCCGGTTCGGGGTTGGTGGAGCCGTTCGTCCGGCGGCGCGGTAGCACCTGCTCGGTCTCGAAGGGCATGGCGGCGCGGGCGGCTTCCTCGGCTTCGCCGGTGTGCCAGCGGTGGTCGAGAGTCGCTTCCTTGGTCCACGCGGCGATCAGCATGATGACCCGCGTCATCAGGTAGATCCACACCAGCAGCGCGAGCGGCAGCGCCAGAGCGCCGTACGCCGCGTTGCTGCCGATCACGTTGTTGACGTAGGCGTTGCCGAGCTTCTGGGCGGCGAAGAAGACGATGCCACCGGCAAGGGCAGCGATCAGTGCCACCTTGCGGGGCAGGATGATCCGCGGCATCGCCGTCTGCAGATACAGGAACAGGACCGCGCCGGCCGCGATGCCGACCACCACGCTGATCGCCCCGAGGCCCCAGTTCGCCAGCCAGGTACCGTCCAGGTCGATCCACTCGACGATCTTCTTCGACAGCCCGGACAGCACCGACGAAGCCAGCGTGGCGAGAACGCCGATCAGGCCGAGGCCGACCAGGGCGCCGAGGTCGGTGACCTTCAGCTTGATCGCGTTGCCCGGCTGGTCGTCCAGCTCGTGCATCGACCGGATCGAGGCGCGCAACGAGTCGATCCAGCCGAGGCCGGTGAGCAGCAGCGAGACGCCGGAGATCAGCCCGATGGTGCCGGCGTTCGCGATCAGCGCGTCGATGTCGATCTGGTCGCCGATGCCCGGCAGGTTCTTGGCCAGGGCCTTCTTCATCACGTCGATCGCGTCGTCTTCCAGCAGCTTCCCGACGACGGCCGCGGCCAGCACGATCAGCGGGAACATCGACAGGAAGCCGAAGAAGCTCGTTGCCCCGGCCAACCGGTTGCCGCGCCGGTCGCCGTACCGCTTCCAGGCCCGCCACAGCTGGGTGCGGCTGAACCGCGCCCAGACCGCCTTGCCCCGTTCCTTCACGCCCATTGCTCTCCTGTACCCGTCCTGCCCGCCTGTACGCCGTACAGCCTGGCAGGTGGTTCAGCCCTTGAGCGGGAAGGCGCGCTGCGGGCGCCAGACGCCGTCGGCGCCGTGCTCGTACCGGCTGAACGCGGAGACGTCGAAGGCGCAGTCGTAGTCCGCGAGCAGGTCGTACGCGCGGTCCAGCGCCTCCTTGTCGAGGTCGTGGGCCACGGTCACGTGCGGGTGGTACGGGAACCGCAGGTCGACCGAGAGCGGGCCGGAGCGAACCTGCGACTGCAGGACCTCGCAGGACGAGATGCCTTCGGCCAGCGTGACGAACACCACGGGAGAGATCGGCCGGAAGGTCGCCGTACCGCGCAGACGGATCCGGAAACTCGGGAACCGCGCCGCCAGCTCGAGCAGGTGCTCGTCGATCCGCGGCAGATCCTCGTCCGGGACCTCGGTCGGCGGGAGCAGCGTCACGTGGGTCGGAATCGAGGAGGCCATCGGGTCACCGAAGTCGGCCCGGTACTTCTGCAGCTCCGAGCCGAAGGGTTCGGCGATCGGAATCGCGACACCGATCGTTGCCATCCGCCTACCGCCCCGAGCCCGGGGCGCTGGTGGAATGCGCCGCCGGCGCAGGAGTGAGATCGAGGACGGCTGCTGGCATACCCCGATTCTGACACCGTCCGAGGTCGCATCAGTACCGGGGACGGTGTCGGGTTACTCATACGAACAGCTCTGAGGGGGGTTGAGGCCGGCGTGGATGCGGCCGGGCCGTCGCTGGTGGCTGAGGCCGCGGCGGGCGGGAGGGAATGCGAGAGACGGTGGTGCCGTCGAGCGGCGGCCGGGGGCGAGTTGCCGGGGTTCGGTGGGGCGGCGTTGCCCGGATGAGGACGTTGCCGGGTGCGGTGGGCGGCGTTGCCGGGTGCGGCGGGCGGGGGCGTTGCCCGGGTACGGCGGGCGGCGGCGCTGCCCGGGGGTACGGCAGCCGGTGGGCTTCCCAGGGAGACGGCAGCCGGCGGTCTTCCCAGGGGGCCGGCGGCCGGCGGCCTTCCCGGGGTACCGCACCCCGGCGGCCTTGCCGGGGTGCGGCGGGCTGGGCGTTGCCGTTTGTGGTGGGCGGGGGCATGGCCGTGCCTGGTGAGTGGCGGCGCTGCCGGGTGCGGTGAGTGGCGGCGTCGCCCGGATGCGGTGAGTGGCGGCGCTGCCGGGGTGCGTGGGTGGGTGACGGCGTTGCCGGGTGTGGTGGGTGGGGCGTCGCGGGGTGGGTGGGCCCGGGTGGTCGTAGGGTCGGGGGATGAGTTCTCGTCAGGCTGTGGTGGTTCCCGGTGGGGAGTACGGGCCGCAGGGGCCGTTGCTGATGTTTGCGGGCGAGGCTGCTGAGCGGCGGGGGGCGACGATCCATCCGGTGCAGTGGCAGAACCGGGAGGCTGCGACGACGCTGACCGAGGAGCAGTTGCTGGCGTGGGTGATCGGGCAGGTGTCGCCGCACCTGCCGATCGGGGTTGCCGGTTCAGGGCTGTTGCTGATCGGGAAGTCGCTCGGGACGCACGCGGCGGCGTTGGCGGCCGAGCGAGGGCACCCTGCGGTGTGGTTGACGCCCTTGCTGCACCACAAGCAGGTTGTCGATGCGCTGGAACGGTCCCGGGCGCCGTTCCTGCTGGTGGGTGGGACCAACGATCCCCTGTGGGACGGCGACGTGGCCCGCCGGTTGACGCCGCACGTACTAGAGATCCCGGAGGCCGACCACGGAATGTACGTCCCGGGCCGACTCGCCGCGTCCGCCGCGGTGCTCGGTGAGGTGACCACAAAGATCGAAGACTTCCTCGACGAAGTCGTCTGGCTCTAGGCGTTCACCGCATGATCCAGTTCTTCGACTCCAAGTAGGCCGCGTGCCAGACATCACCTACGCAGAGTTCCAGGATCTGACGGCCTCGATTCAGCACAACGCCGTCCATCTGGAGACGCGTGACGCGTACGGCACCGAGACCGAGTTGCCGCACATGGCCAAGTGGGCGGCCGGCGAGCCGGACGATCTCGACTGGCTGCAAAGCTGGTGCACGAAGGTTCGCAACCATGTGAAGAACGGCAGAACCGTACGGCGAGCAAAAATCGTCTCCGAACCGCTGAGTGACTATCAGCGCTGGGCGTACACCCTGATCGGCCCGATGGTCGAAGCCGGTGAAGACATCCGACGGGTTCCGCGACGATCGACCTCGTCGATCGCCATTCCCGGTAACGACTTCTACGTGCTCGATGACAGGTTGGTCGTCTTCCTCCACTACGCGGGCTCCGGCCTGAACATCGCCCTGACCACGTCAACAGACAGCGCCGATCTCGACAGATGCCGCAGCGCCTTCGAACAGGTCTGGGCATTGTCGATCCCCCACCGTGACTACAAGCCCGAGTAGCGCTGCCCAGAAAGGCCGCGGAAGCTCTCGGAACCCGGCTCCGTGAACTGCGCAAGGATGCCCGGTCTGGCCGGCCGGGACGGGCTGGCACTTCGCGGGTCAGCAACTCGAGCACGGCACACAGGCGCCTTTCGACGAAGACCTCGGGCTTTGTTGTGCGACGTGCGCGCACCAGGGCGCCTCGGCGCTTGACGAGATGTTCTTCACTACTTCCTCAGCCCGAACAGCCGACAGCAACCACTAAACTGTTCTTCTTCTCTGTTCTTCTTCTCTGTTCTTCTTCTCTGTTCTTCTTCTCTGTTCTTCTTCTCTGTTCTTCTTCTCTGTTCTTCTTCTCTGTTCTTCTTCTCTGTTCTTCTTCTCTGTTCTTCTTCTCTGTTCTTCTTCTCTGTTCTTCTTCTCTGTTCTTCTTCTCTGTTCTTCTTCTCTGTTCTTCTTCTCTGTTCTTCTTCTCTGTTCTTCTTCTCTGTTCTTCTTCTCTGTTCTTCTTCTCTGTTCTAGGCCGTGGTGGCTGGGTTGCCGTCGACTGCGGCCTTTAGTTTGGGGACGAGTTGGTCGAGGACGATTGGCAGGCTGAGGATCGAGACGAAGCTGGTGGCGCCGTAGAGCTGGTCGTCGTAGTTTTCCTCGACGAAGACGTCTCGGCCCTGGGTGCGGACCGGGAGGTTCTTGTAGAGCGGGTCGGCCTGGAGCTTTGCCGTGCCGCCCTTGGTCGGGAACCAGACGAGCGCCTGCTGGTCGAGCAACTTGATGCGCTCCTTGCTGATGTTGGCGCCGAACTTGTCGCCGATCAGGCTGTCCAGGTCGGCCGGTAGCGTGAAGCCGAGGTCGGTCAGCAGGCGTGAGCGTGGGTCCTGGCTGCCGTAGATGAAGTACCCCTCGTACGGCGTCGCCATCAGCGCCGGCTTGCCCTGGAACTCGGGGTGCTCGGAGCGGACGGTCGCGAAGCGGGCCTCGATGCCCTTGACCAATTCGTCGGCCTGCTTCGGCTTGCCGACGGCCTGGCCGACCGTGCGGGTCACGTCCTGCCAGGCGACGCCGTAGTCCGGTACGCCGGGCGGCTGCGCCACCGTCGGGGCGATCGCGCTGAGCTTCTTGTAGTCGTCGGCGGTGACGCCGGAGTACAGCCCGATGATCAGGTCCGGCCGCAGCGCGGCGATCTTCTCGAACTGGATGCCGTCCTTGTCGCTGAGCACGGTCGGCAAGGGCCGGTCGCCGAGCTTCTCCTTGGCCCACGGGAACAGCGCGCCGGGCTTCTCGCCGAACCACTCGGTGGTGCCGACCGGCGCGACGTCGAGCGCGAGCAGCGCGTCCTGGTCGACGAGGCCGACCGAGACGACCCGCTGGGGCGCCGCCTTGACCTCGGTGGCGCCGAACTTGTGCTTGATCGTCGCCGGGAAGGCGCCGGTCTCGGAACCGGCGGTCGACCCGCCCTCGGCGGCGGGCTCGTCGGCGCCGGACCCGCAGGCGGTGAGAACGAACGGGACGACGGCCAGCAACGCGAGCGGTCGCAGCAGGGAGCGCATGGGAACCTCACAAAGACACAAGGGAAGGAATGCACCGACTGGGCGGGACACTGTATTAGGTTGCCCTAACCTTAGCTGGGCGACTATTTGAGGCGTCAGGCGGTGTGGGTCGACCACTTGAGGCGTCAGGCGGCGTGGGTCGACGACCTGAAGCGCCAGGCGGCGTGGGGTCGACGGCCTGAGGCGTCAGGTGGTCGTTCAGTCCCGGTGGTACTTGGTGACCGATTCGTCCTGCTTCACCTGGTCGGCGACGGCCTGGATGCGGGCGGTCCACTCGTCCACGCGGAAAGCGCCGGCCAAGAACTGGCCGGTCAGATCCCCGGCCGCCTTGCCGAGCGTCGGGTACCAGTCGTCGAAGTACCAGCCGATCGCCTGGTCCCCCGCCGCGGTCAGCAGGTCGCGCGCCGAGCGCAGCGCCGTACTGATCTCCTGACCGTCAGCAGCACCCCGTACGACGGTCAGCCGGTTGGTCTCCTTGGTCACCTGCCCGGCGACCTCCCGCGACAGCATCGCCCGCAGGTACTCGACGCCGCCGGGCTCGTTCGGCCCCTGGGCCGGGACCAGCAGCGGCGAACCAGGCGCGACGTGCACCCCGCGCGGCAGCGCCGGCGAGCCGTCCAGCGGCGGCAGCGCGAACATGGTCAGCCCGAAGCCCGCCGGGATGACCGGCTTCATCTCGTTCTCCAGCCAGTTCCCGCACGGCAGCAGGCCGGCCTTGGACTGCATCAGCCGGGTCTGCGAGCCGGTGTGGTCGAGCTGGGCGCTTCCCGTGGCGATCAGGCCGCGCCGGGCCAGCTCACCGAACGCGGTGATCGCCCGGGTGACGCTCTGGTCCTTCCAGGCGCCGTCCTCGAGGTTGTCGATCCGCTTGGCGACGTCGTGCCCGCCGGTCTTCACCGCGAGCGTCAGGACCGCCTCGAACACGTAGTACGGGTGTACTCCGGCGTACGTGAAGGCGCCGAGCCCGGCAGCCCTCATCTCGGCGCCCAGCGCGAGCAGCTCGGGCCAGGTACGCGGTACGTCCCAGCCGCGCTGCTGGAAGAGCCGGGCGGAGTACCAGAGGCCGTAGACGTCGACCAGGTAGTTCAGCGACCGCAGCGACCCGTCGTACCGGCCGGAGTCGAGCATGCCGGGCAGTACGACGTCCTCGACGGCCTCGTCCTTGTTGTCCCAGGACGGGGCCGCCAGCAGCGGCCCGAGGTCGGACAGGTGCCCGTCGGCGACCAGGCGGCTCACGGACAGCGCCTTGTCCCCGGTGTTCAGTACGACGTCAGGCGGGCTCCCCGCCGCGAACCGCGACTGCAGCAGGTCCCGCAGCTGTTTGGTCGGCGTGACGGTGACGACCGCCTGCCCGTACTTGGCCCGGTACTGCGGGGCGCCGAAGCCGCCGTACTCCTCGGAGACGACGACCTCGAGCGGCCGATCGGCCACCACCCCGAACGGGTTGTCCTTCGTCCGGGCCGGCCCACTGGGCTTCTCGGTCGAGCAACCAGTAAGCAGGGCGCTCGCGAGAGCGCCCTGCAGTACCGTACGCCGCTTCAGCACGTCCGAAGGCTACTTCACGCCTCCGGCGGTCACGGAGACCTGCAGCTGACGCTGGAAGATGATGTAGACGACCAGCACCGGTGCCACCGTGATCACCACGGCCGCGAACAGCGCACCGAAGTCCACCGCGTACCCGGCCTGCGACGCGAACGACGCCATGCCCTGCGAGAGCACGTAGTTCTTCGAGTCGGTGTTCAGGGCGACGGGCAGCAGGAACTGGTTCCACAACCCCAGGAAGTTGAAGATGGCGACCGAGGCCATGCCCGGCCGGGCCATCGGCAGCATCACCGAGAAGAACGTGCGCCACTCGCCCGCGCCGTCGATCTGCGCCGCCTCGTAGATCTCGTGCGGCAGCGCCTTGAAGAAGCTGTGCAGGAAGAACACGGTGAACGGCAGCGCGAACGCGACGTAGGTGATGATCAACCCTGGCAGGGTGTTGAGCAGCGCGAAGTTCTTCAGCACGAAGAACAGCGGCACGATCGCCAGGAAGACCGGGAACGTCAGGCCGGCCAGCATCGAGTAGTAGATCAGCCGGTTGCCGGGGAACGAGAACCTCGCCAGCACGTACGCGCACATGGCGCCGAGGATCATCACCAGCACCAGCGCGGTGCCCACGACGATCACGGTGTTCGCGAAGTAACGGCCGATGCCGGCCGTCGTCCAGGCGTTGACGTAGTTCTCGAAGCGCAGCTGGCCCGGCAGCGACAGCGGGTTGCCCAGCACCTCCTGCGTCGACTTGAACGAGGACAGCACGGTCCACACCAGCGGCAGGATGACCAGCAGCGACCACAGGATCAGCGCGAGGTGGGCGACGGTCGCCACGCCCCGGCCCTCCGGGGCGCGCTCGCGAGGCGCCCGGGAGTCGGCCACGACGGCCCGGTCGGCGGTGGTTGTCGTCATCGGCGTTTCACCTTCCGCTCGCGTCCGCCGGTCAGGGCGTTCACTGTGAAGACCAGGAGCGCGAACAGCATCGTCACCGCGGCGAGGATCACGCCCATCGCCGTCGAGTACCCGAACTGCCCCTTGGTGAAGGCAGTGGTGAACAGCTGCTGCGGCATCACCAGGGTCGAGTTCTGCGGCCCGCCGCCGGGGTTCAGCGCCTGCATGTAGACGAACCCGTCGAGCGCCGCGATGCCGAGATAGATGTACGCCGTCTGCACGTTGTCGCGGATCAGCGGCACCGTGATGGACACCGCGCTGCGGAACCGGCCGGCGCCGTCGATCCGGGCCGCCTCGAACACCTCGGGCTCGATCCCCCGGATGGCGGCGATGAACAGCACCATGTAGAAGCCGACGAAGCCCCAGATCATCACGAACATCGAGGCCGGCATCGCGGTCCGCGCGTCACCGAGCCAGGCGTAGTTCTCGAACCCGGACAGGCCGACCTTCGTCAGCAGCGCGTCCAGGACGCCCGAGCCGGGGGTGAACACCTGGGCCCAGATCAGGCCGATCACGATCGCGGGGATCACGTACGGGAAGAACGAGATGATCCGGTAGAAGCCGGCGTACCGCAGTCCCCGGACGGTCCCGGTCCCGGAGCCGCCGATCGTCACCAGCGTGGCCAGCGTCAGCGCCAGCACGATCGTCACGATCGGTACGACGATGACGAGCAGGACGTTGTTGCGGACGGCCTTGAGGAAGATGTCGTCGTGGAACAGCTTCACGTAGTTGTCGAAGCCGACGAAGTTCATCCCCGAGCTGAACCCCGACCAGTCGGTCAGCGAGTACCACAGCGCCTGCACGAACGGCGACACCACGAAGATCACGAAGACCGCCACCGGCAGGCCGAGGAACACGAGCATGAAGCTGGCCCGGTCGAAGGTCAGCGGCCGGCGGCGCCGCCGGACGGCGGACCGCGTGGGTCCACCGTCCGGCACGACATCTGGCGTCATGGTCACTTGGTGACCGGGATCTTCTTGACGGAGCTGTCGTTACGCACCTTGTCCGTGATCTGCTGCAGGCCCTTGGTCAGGCCCGCCGCGTCGGTCTGACCGGACAGGAACGAGTTCCAGACCACGAGGTTGTCGGTGTTCATGCCGTACAGGCCGACGAACTGGTAGTCGAAGATGTTCGTCCCGGCGGCGTCCAGCATCGCGGTCTGCGACTGCAGCGCGGTCGACCCGAAGCCGTCGGCGGGCACCAGGCCCTTGACGATCGTCGGCGCCAGCCGCGTCTTGGCGAAGTTGGTCGCCGCCTCCTTGGACAGCATCGCCCGCAGGAGCTCCTTGCCGCCGGCAACGTTCTTGCCCTTCGACGGGACGATGAACGGCTCGCCGGCCGCGCTGCGCAGCGACTCGTACGGCAGCTTCGGGCTGGCGGTCAGCGTCGGCTCCGGGATGCCCTTCATCTGGAAGCCGCTCTTGGTGGCCTTCTTCATCTCGTTCTCGATCCACGAGCCCGAGGGGTAGAGCACGGCCTGCTGGTCGTTGCTCCACTTGGCCTGCGCGGCGGTGAACTGGGTGCCGGAGCCACCGGGAACGAAGTACCCGCTCTTGACCATAGTCTCCATGGCCTTGAACACGCCCTGGATCTGCGGCTTCGACCAGCAGTCGCCCTCGAGGTTCTCCAGCGACAGCCGGACCTCGTCGCCACCCTCCTTGATCGCCGAGTCGACGGCCAGGGTGTGGTAGTAGGTCGCCGACTCCTTGCCGAAGACGAACAGGTACTTGCCCTTGGCCTTGGCCTTGGCGCCGAGGTCGAGCAGCGCGTCGTAGGTCTTCGGCGGCTCCCAGCCGTTCTCCTTGAACAGGCTCTCGGAGTACCACAGGCCGTACAGGGTCAGCACGTAGTTCATCGCGACGAACTTGCCGTCGAAGGTGCCGGGGATCTTCGCGCCGGGGTAGAGGGTGTCGGCGATCTTGGTGCCCTCGTAGTTGTTGGCCTCGAAGACGTCGTCCAGCGTCTCCAGCTGCTCCAGGATCGTGCCGAAGCCGATCTGGGCCTTGCCGGAGTTGTCGATCAGGTCCGGCGGGTTGCCACCGACGAAGCGCGGCTGCAGCTGCTGGGCGATCTCGGTGGACGGAGCGACCTTGACCGTCGAGCCCGCGAACTTCTGCTGGACGAGGTTGGCCGCGAACGACACGTAGTCGTAGCCGTACCCACCGTTGAAGATCACCGCCTCGACGGTCGCCTTGTCCGCCATGCCGAACGGGTTGTCCGCGGTCTTGTCGGCGCCGCCGCCGGTGGAACCGCTGTCGTCGCTGCCGCTGCCGGCGCAGGCCGCCAGGAGCGTGCTGCCGCCGGTGGCCAGCAAGGTGCCGACCGCCGCGCGCTGCAGGAACAGGCGCCGCGACAGTTTGTTGGGAGTACTCATGGTCCCGCCTTCCGAGTGTGTTTCAGGCAGTACGACGGATCCGGCCGGCGTACTTTGCTTCCAGGGCGTGGTTGTGGTCGTCGCCGCCGGGAATGTTCGCGGACAGGTAGACCGGAGGGTTCTCACCGGCTTCGGCGAAGCGGCGCAGCACCTCTGCGACCAGCATCTGCGCAATCAGCGCGGCGGTGATGGACGACACGGCGCAGACCTTGCCGATTCCCGGCAGGTCGAGCACGGAGTCGCCGTACGGGGCGTGGTTGTCGAGCACCACGTCGGCGAAGTCGATCAGCTTCTTGCCCGACGGGTGCCGCGAGTCGACGCCGGCGGTGTGCTGCAGCGACGTGATCGCGATCAGGGGGTGACCGTTCTCCTTGACGACGCTCGCCAGCTCGACGATCGAGCCGTTGACGCCGGAGTTGGAGGCGATCACGAACAGGTCGTTCTTCTGCGCGGCGCTCAGCTCGTAGAGCCGGCGCGAGATCGACGGATCGCGCTCGAGCTCGCCGCCGCGCAGCAGCTCGACCGGCTCACCGCCGAGCAGGACCAGGTCGCGCAGCGCGAGCCGGTTGGTAGCGATCAGGCCACCGGCACGGCCGGCGATCTCCATCGCGAGCGCCTCGGAGTGACCGGACCCGAAGGCCTGGATCACGCCGTCGTTGCGCAGCGACGTGACGAACAGGTCCGCCGCGTCCTGGATCGGGCCGTCGATCTGCTCGGTGACGGCGGCCAGGATCGGTGTCAGAGTGTGAACATACGACTGCGCACTGACGCCACCGGTCTCGGTTCCGGTCCCCGCGTGTGCGCCCGTACTGCCATCTGTCGTGCTGGCCATCAGAGGCCCCGCCCCTCCACTAATGTGTTCGTCGCGACACACTTCGTGCCGACAAGTGCGCAAGTTTGCGGTTTGCTGGACAGAACTTTTCTCACCTGGCAGCTAAAGTCAAGGCTCATCTCACTCTTCCCTCCAGATCGGGACCGTTGCGTGACCTTGCACGTTATTGTCCATTAACGGCTCTGATTGAGCAGTTTGGAGCACCGCCTATGTCCGTCGACCACGCCCTTCCGGAACCACAGGACACAGTGGTCCTGCGACCTGCCACCACACTGGTCCTGGGCGGTGACCTCGGCGGCACGTCCACCCGGATCGTGATCGCTGATCATGACGGCAACGTAGTCGGTCGCGGGGCTGCCGCGGGCGGAAACCCGACCAGCCACCCCGCCAGCGCGGCGGCGAACTTCGGTCAGGCCATCCGCCAAGCGCTCACCGGCCTCGATCCGGCCCTCGCGCTCGACCCGACCACGGTGAAGGCCGCGGTGATCGGCGCGGCGGGCGGTTCCGCCCTGTCCAAGCCGGAGGTCGCGGCGCAGTTCGACGCGGCCTGGTCCGGCGCCGGGCTGGTCTGCACACCCCGCTACATCGGCGATCTCGAGGTGGCGTTCGCCTCCGGGACGCCCGAGGCGGACGGCGCCGTCCTGATTGCGGGCACGGGCAGCGCCGCCGGCCTGGTCCGCGACCACCGCCTGGTCCGTACGGCGGACGGCCACGGCTGGCTGCTCGGCGACGACGGGTCCGGCTTCTGGCTCGGCCGGGAGGCGCTGCGCAGTCTGCTGCGCGCGCTCGATCTGGGCGAGCCGATCGGCGGGCTGGGCGAGGCCGTCGTCCAGGCCGTGCTGCCGGATCGCCAAGAGGGGGGTGTCGCGGAGCGTGAAGGCTACGATCTGCTGCGTGACGACCTGATCAGGACCGTGAACTCGCGCCCGCCGGTCCTCCTGGCCGAGCTGGCCCGCACGGTGGTGGCGGCGTACGACCAGAACGACAAGACGGCACACGCCCTGGTGAAACGCGCAGCCGAACTGCTCACAGAAACGGTCAGCCGGCTGCGGACAACGTCGGACAACGGCCCTCTGGTGCTCGCGGGCAGCGTCGCGGGCGAGTCGTCCCCGGTCGGCCGGTTGCTGCGGCAGAGCATCCGCGACCACTTCCACGGCGAGGTCCTGACCGCCCACGACGGCGTCGGCGGGGCCACCTGGCTCGCCCTCGGCGCCCTGGACCCGGCGCTGGCGACCCGCGACAACCACACCCGCTTGGTGGCCCCACCCGCCTGAGCGTCATCGGCGCCGATGGGATGATGGCGGCGTGACTGCTCTGACCACTCAGGCGACTCGGGTGACTCCGCGGCGTGGTGGGCAGTGGTTGCTCGACCTGCTCGCCGTGATGATCGTGTCGACGCTGATCACGGTCGGGAGCCTGATCGTCCTGGTCAAGGCGGGCGCGTACGGCCGCGGCCTCGGGACCGTCCTGGGTGTCCTCTTCCTCGGCTCGGCCTTCGTCCTGCAGATCGTGAACGAGATCCTGCTCCCCCGCCGCAACGGCGGCCGGACCGTCGGCATGCTGGCGTTCGGGCTCCGCACACTGACGCTGGAAGGCACGCTGCCGAGCTGGAAGCAGTTCCTGGTCCGGTACCTGCTCTGGGTGGTCGACGGCCTGTTCTGGGGGCTGGTCGGGTTCGTGGTGATCTGCTGTACGCCGTACCGGCAACGGGTCGGCGACCTGGCCGCCCGGACGGTCGTGGTCCGGTCGACGGTCTCAGCCGACGAGGCGGTTCTCCCAGGCCCAGACGGCGAGCTCGGTGCGGTTGCGCAGCCCGAGCTTCCGCTGGGCGCCGGCCAGGTGCGACTTGACGGTCGAGAGTGACAGTGTCAGTTCGTCGGTGATCTCGCTGTTCATCCGCCCGCGCGCGACCGCGCGGACCACGTCGGCCTCGCGCTCGGTCAGCGGGTGCTCCACGGGCGCCGTCGGCGCGGCTGCCTGGGCGAAGCGTTCGAGCAGCCGGGCGGTGACCGACGGGGAGACGATCGACTCGCCGTCGGCGGCCGCGCGGACCGCCTCGACCAGCAGCCGCGGGCCGGCGTCCTTGACCAGGAACCCGCAGGCCCCGGCGCGCAGCGCGGCGTACACGTTCTCGTCGACGTCGTACGTCGTGACCACGACCACGCGCAGCGGGTCGGCGACGCCGGGACCGGCCAGGAGCTTGGTCGCCTGGATCCCGTCGATCAGCGGCATCCGGATGTCCATCAGGACGACGTCCGGCCGCAGCTCGCGGCCGCGCCGGACCGCTTCCTCGCCGTCGGCGGCCTCGGCGACCACCTCGAAGTCGGGCTCGGACTCGAGGATCAGGCGGAAGCCGGTCCGGACCATGGCCTGGTCGTCGGCCAGCAGGATCCGTACGGGCATGGCGTCCTCTCCTTCAGTGGAACCGCTGCTCGACCGGCAACGTGGCGTGCACCCGCCACTCGTCCGTGGGGCCGGCGCCGGACGACAACGTACCGCCCAGCGCCTGAGCCCGCTCGGCCATGCCCACCAAGCCGTACCCCTCACCGCGTTCGGCCTGCGCCGGCACGGCGTTGACGACCGTGAGCTCCAGCGCCGCGGTCAGACCCTTGCGTCGCAGTCCGGCCGAGACCTCGATCGGTGACCCCGGTACGGCGTACCGCCGCGCGTTGGTGACCGCCTCCAGCACGATCCGGTGCGCGGCGGTGATCAGGGCCGGGGGCAACGACAACCGGTCGACCTCGGGGGTGGTGGTCAGCCGAACGCGCGGGTCGTTGCCGCAGGCCTCTTTCAGCTCCGCCAGCAGCGCCGGGCGAGGCGGGTCGTCGCCGGTCCTGGTGTCGCCCGGCTCCTCGGTGCGCAGCATGCCGACCAGCCTTCGCATCGCACTCAGGGCCTCGCCGCCGGCCTGCTCGATCTCCGGGTAGGAACCGGGCCGTTCGTCGCGGCGGGCGGCGGCGACCTGTGCGCCCTGCGCGAGGACCACGATCCCGGTCACGTGGTGCGCGACGAAGTCGTGCAGCTCGCGGGCCAACGTGAGCCGTTCGGACTCGCGCGCGCGGGCCAGCTCCGCGTCGTACCGGCCGTCGGCGTCGCGCAGGACGAGACCGGTCGCCACGCTGCCACCCCACATCAGTGCGGCCGGTACGGCGAGCAGGGCCCAGGACGAGTCGAGTCCGAAGCGAAGCGGCGCCGCGATGGTTGCGGCGACGCCGACCAGTACGACGAGCGGGGCAACGGACCGCGAAGGGAGCTGGTGGCAGACGGCTCCGCACAGCAGGGCCAGCGCAAGAGCCTCGGTCAGCGGCGACTGTGCTTGGACGGGTGCTCCGGCCCAGTCCGCGAGTCCGCTCACGACGCTGACCAGCAGTGAGGCCGATGCGACGACGAGGGTGAGCAGCGCGATCCGCCCGAAGTGGCGCCGGAGGACGGCGACCACGGCGGCGCCCACCCCGATCGCCGGGGTGATCGACGTGAACGACGCGGCGAGCAGCCCACCGTCCGGTGCCGGGTGGACCAGCGTGATCGCGAGGTCGGCCGCGGTGAGCAGCGCGAGGCCCACGATCTCCGCGACCAGCGGTGCCCGCCGGCGGTGGGCGACGACGCGGCCCGTGCCCGAGCCGGATCCACGGGTGCGGCCAGGACTCGTCATGGTCCCAGCATGCCTGCTGCGACCGTCTCCGCACGTCAGCTCGACGGCTGGACTCCACCCTGGCCGAAAGGACGAGGGGCCGCCGCGGATCCGGCCGTTCGGTCGTGCCGCGGCGGTGCGCGCCGTCATTACGTTCGGGGCGAGAAGGTTCGTTCACCGTGAGGAAGGCCAGGTTATGAGACGCCTACGAGTAGGACTCGCCGCCGCGACGTCGATCTCGTTGCTCGCCGTAGTGTTTCCGCTGACATCGACCGCCGGCACCACTGCCGCCGCCCCCGATCTGTCGAAGTACACCGGGCAGAAGCTGACCTGGGGTCAGTGCACCTTCGAGGCCGAGGTACCCGTCCAGTGCGCCCAGCTGACCGTGCCCCGGGACTGGGCGGCACCGGACGCGGGCAAGGACCTGAAGGTGTCGGTCAGCCGGGTCTCGGCGACCGGCGCGAAGGACGACTACCAGGGCGTCGTCCTGACCAACCCGGGCGGGCCCGGTGGTCAGGGCACCGGACTGGCCGCCGGGCTGGCCAAGCTGCAGCCGACGCTGAACGCGCAGTACGACGTACTGGGGATGGACCCGCGCGGCACCGGGCAGGAGGGCGCTGCCGGACAGGCCGGGCTCGGCATCACCTGCCAGGTACCGAGCGGCCGGGTGCCCGAAGGACCACAGGACGCTCGCGACCGGTCGGCCAAGAGCATCGCCGACCACCAGCAGATCCCCAAGGCGATCGCCGAGGCCTGCCAGAGCGTCGCCGAGGCGCCGTACATCACCACCTGGCAGACCGCGCACGACATGGACCTGCTGCGTCAGTTGCTCAAGGCACCCAAGTTGAACTACCTCGGGTACTCGTACGGGACCTGGCTGGGCGCGAAGTACGCGTCGCTGTTCCCGGCCACGACCGGCCGGATGGTGCTCGACTCCAGTGTGGACTTCCAGGGGCGGCTGCAGGCCGACTTCGAGGACTTCGCCCGGATGGGTCAACGGCAGAGCGAGAAGCTCTACCTGCCGTGGCTGAACCGGAACCTCCCGGAGGTGTTCGGCACCACGCCCGCCCAGGCCGCGGCCGCCATCGAGAAGGGCCGCGACAAGGGTGCCGTGCAAGGTCTGGACCCCGACACCTACGACAGTCTGCTGATCGGCAACGGAAGTGCGATCGGCTGGATCCTCAACGCCCTCGTGCTCTCGGTGGTCATCGAGGGCGACCAGGCCGGACAGAAGAAGCTGGCCGCGTTGCCGGCCGGACTGCGGAGCCTGGCCGACACGGTGTCCCGCCAGCGGTTGGGCGTGCCTGTCGCGAAGCTCACCACCGCCGCGGTCGTGAGGGCCAACCTCGGCCAGGACACCCCGGACTACCAGCAGGTGCCGATCACCCGGTTCGCGGTGGCCTGCGGCGATCAGGTGACCAAGTCGACCCAGTGGTACAAGGCGCTGAGCGACGTCCAGGGGCCGAAGTACCCCTTGTTCGGCTGGCAGTACGGGCTCAGCGAGGTGTGCGGTCCGTGGTCCGACGCGCCCCAGCAGACCCTGCCGGAGCTGCCGAAGTCCGTCCGGGGCAACGTGCTGGTGGTGCAGGGCGAGTTCGACCCGCAGACGTCGTACGAGCAGGCGATGAACGCGGTCCGCAAGGCGCCGGGCGTCGACGTACTGCGGGTGGACGACGCGGCCTTCCACGGGCAGTACGGCCTGGAAGGCAACCCGTGCGTCGACGGCGTGGTGAACACCTACTTCTTGTACGGCTCGAAGAGCGGCAACAGCCTGTGCCCGTCGGTGCCGCTGCCGGGTGAGAGCAAGGTCTACCCGGTGCGCGGACCGGTCGACAAGTACCTGGGCACTCATCGGGCCGGCCGCGCCGGGGCGCTGAAATCGGTCGACAACCCGCTGCGGCTCGAGCTGTCCGACCAGATCTCGGCAGTGAACCAGCCGATCAGGTAGCGATCGGCCGTAGCTCGACCGCAGTGAAGGCCGCCTCCGGGATGCGGGCCGCGATCTCCTCGGCCCGCTCCTCGGAGGCGACGTCGATGATGAACACGCCGGCGAGTTGCTCCTTCGCCTCCGTGTACGGGCCGTCGGTGGTGGCGCGGACGCCCTCGCGGACGCGGACCACCTTCGCCCGCGACGGCGCCTCCAACGGGTCGGCGGAGATCAGTTCGCCGTTCGCGGACAGTTCGGCGAGCAGGTCGTCGAGCTGCTGCGTGAGCGCCTTGCGCGCGGCCACGCGGCCGAAATGTCGAGCCGTCGGTGGCTGTGGCGACGTACCGTCCGAACCAGCACCGATGCGAAGGACTGTCCGATGAGAGAGACCGATCTGCGCCTGCCCGACGGCCGCGCGCTGCACGTGTACGACACGCATCCGGGCGACGACCACCGGGTCCCGGTCGTCTGGCACCACGGCACCCCCAACCTCGGGACACCGCCCGCGCCACTGCTGGAGGCCTCCGACTGGCTCGGGCTGCGCTGGGTCTCGTTCGACCGGCCCGGGTACGGCGGGTCGACGGTCGCGCCCGGCCGGACGATGGGCTCGGTCGCCCGGGACGCCGAGGACGTCGCGGACGCGCTCGGACTCGGCCGGTTCAGCGTGATGGGCTACTCCGGCGGCGGCTCGTACGCGCTCGGTTGCGCGGCGACGCTCGGCGACCGGGTGCAGGCGGTCGTCAGCCTGGCCGGCATCGCGCCGTACGGCGTACCGGGGCTGGACTGGTTCGGCGGGATGATCCGGTCCGGCGTCACCAATCTCCAGGCGGCGCGGACCGGCCGCGTGGCGCGGGCAGCGTTGGCGGACGAGGACTACGACCCCGAGTTCGCGCCGGTCGACCTGGCGCTCTTCGACGGGCCGTGGGGCTGGCTCGGGCAGATCGCCGGGCCTGTCGCGCTCACGGCCGGGCCCTACGGGCCGATCGACGACGACGTCTCGTACCTGCTGCCCTGGGGCTGCGACCCGGCCGGGATCACCGCACCGGTGCTGCTGCTGCACGGCGGCATCGACCGGATCATCCCGCCCACGCACGGCGACTGGCTGGCCGAGCACCTCCCGTGCGCCGAGCTGAACCGGTACGACGCCGACAGCCACATCTCGATCCTCGGCCACGCCGAGTCCGCCCTCGACTGGCTGCGCGACCACGCCGACGGGCCGACGGCGTACCCGCTGGGCTGAAAGGGCGGGCGCGGCGGCTGAGGCGTGTGCGAGCGGGTACTTAAGCCTGATGAGGCGCGACGTACTGGTGGCGGAGCGGTACCGGGTGGGTGATCCCCTCGGGCGCGGTGGCATGGGCGAGGTGTTCCGCGCGACCGACGAACAGCTCGGCCGGGAGGTCGCGCTCAAGCTGCTGCTGCCCGCACGGCGGGAGCCGGAGATGGCCGAACGCTTCCACCGTGAGGCACGGGCGGCGGCGTCGCTGTCCGACCCGCACGTGGTCGCGGCGTACGACTTCGGACCGTACGAGGACGGCTTCTTCCTGGCGATGGAGCTCGTCGAGGGCCGGACCCTCGCGGTCGAGCTGCGGCTGTCCGGCCCGTTCGGTCCCGACCGCGCGCTCGACGTGATCCGGCAGAGTGCGGCCGGGCTGGCCGCGGCGCACCGCAACGACATCGTGCACCGCGACCTGAAGCCGCAGAACCTGCTGATCACCGCCGACGGCACGGTCAAGGTCACCGACTTCGGCATCGCGCGGTTCCTCACCGACACCACGACGACGCTGACCGCGACCGGGCAGATCCTCGGGTCGATTCACTACCTGGCCCCCGAGCGTGCCCAGGGGCTCCCCGCGGGCAAGGCCTCCGACGTGTACGCGCTCGGTTGTGTGCTCTACCAGCTCGTCACCGGCCACCCGCCGTTCCAGGGCGACCAGCCGGCCGCGGTCATGTACCAGCAGGTGTCGACCGAGCCGACCCCGCCGAGCGACCTGCGGCCGCGGCTGGCCGGCGAGTTCGAGGCCCTGCTGATGAGCATGCTCGCGAAGAACCCGGACGACAGGCCGACCGCGGCCCAGGTCGCCGGTACGGCGGTCCTGCCGGACGGTCGCGGGCCCGCCGGTACGGCGGTCCTGCCGGACGGTCGCGGGCCCGCCGGTACGGCGGTTCTGCGGGACGGTCGCGGCGCGGCGGACCGCAGCTCTGCCGTCTCCGGCGAGCCGGACTCCGGCAGGCCCCGGCGTTTCCCCGGCGGGTGGTCTCGGCGGAGGCTGATCGGCGCCGGCGCCGCGGTCGCCGTCCTCGCCGGAGCCGGGGCGGGCGTCGTACTGGACCACCGCGACCGGCGGCTGCCGGAGACGAACAACCTGACGCCGCCGTCGACCCAGCGGAGCACGCCGGTCGTGCCGCCGACCCCGAAGCCCACCTCGACCCGTCCTCCCAGCACCACCACCGTCACCACCGAGCGGCGGGCGAGTACCACCAGCAAGCCCGTGGCCGACCCGTCCAAGCCGCCTGGAAACGGCAAGCCGAGCAAGCCCGGTAAGCCCGACAAGCCCGGCCAGAGCAAGTCGAAGACCAAGAACCCGAACAGGCCCTAGCCCTATTCCAAGCAAAAGCTTGACATCGGATCCAGGCTGCCGCATATTCCAAGCATGTCTTTGGAATCTGAGGATCCCCGTCGGCGGCGGTTGCTGGACGATCCGCTCGCGATCCGGGCGATGGCCCACCCGGTGCGGCTCGACCTGCAGGCGTTGCTGGGCAAGGAAGGGCCGCTGACCGCGGCCGATGCGGCGCGGCGGCTGGGGATCAGCCAGGCGCTGGCCTCCCACCACCTGCGGCAGCTGGCGAAGTACGACTTCGTCGAGCCGGCGCCGGGCAAGGACAACCGCGAACGTCCCTGGCGACTGGTGTCCACGTCCCAGACGTGGCGCAGCGCGCGGCTGACCAGCGAGGGCGCGGCCGCCGCGGACATCCTCGAGCAGCTGATCGCCGAGCGCGCGCTGAACAACCTGACCGACTGGCAGCAGCGGCGCCGGAGCGAGCCCGACGTACTGGTGGAGAACTCGGGGATCAGCCACACCGGGATCTACCTGACCGGCGAGGAGCTGGCCGAGCTTGAGGAGCAGATCGGCGGGTTGCTCCAGCGGTACGTCGACGAGCGGCCGATCGACGACAAGTCCACCCGTCCCGCGGGCAGCCGGCTGATCGACATCACCAGGATCGTGAGCGTGCTCCCCGAGGAGACCCCATGAAAGACCTGTGGGCGGTACTGGTCCGGCGCCGCGACTACCGGCTGGTGCTGAGCGCCGGGCTGATCTCACTGACCGGCGACTGGATCCTGCGGACCGGGCTCGCCTTTCACGTCTACCAGCTGACCGGCTCGACCCTGGCCTCGGGCGGACTGCTGCTCGCGTCGTTCGTGCCGCTGGTGGTGCTGGGCTCGCTGGCGGGTGTTTTCGTCGACCGGTGGGACCGGCGGCGAACGATGATCGTGGTCAACCTGCTGCACGCGATCGTGCTGCTGCCGCTGCTCTTCGTCCGCGACGAGAGCGGGCTGTGGGTGGTCTACGCGATCGTGCTCGCGCAGAGTTGCCTGCAGCAGTTCTTCCGGCCGGCCGAGCAGTCGCTGGTGCCGCACCTGGTCGACCCGCAGCAGTTGGTGACGGCGAATGCGTTGAACAGCCAAAGCAACGACATCGCCCGGTTGACCGGCGCCGCGCTCGGTGGAGTGCTGGCGACCGCGGGCGGGATGCCGCTGCTGGCGGCGGTCGACGCGGCGACCTATCTCCTGGCGATGGGCTTGCTGTGCGGCGTGAAGCACCGGGCGGTGGCCGTGGTGCGGGAGCGGACCTCCGGCGCGGTGCAGCGGTTGAAGGCGGAGTGGATCGACGGGCTGCGGATCTGCCTGAGCAGCAGGGCGATGCGGATCGTGTTCGTCTTCGGGCTGGTGACCGGCGTCGGCGAGGGCGCGATGAGCACGCTGTTCGCGCCGTTCGTGAGCGCGGAGCTGGGCGGCGACAGTACGGCGTACGGGTTGATCGTGTCGGCCCAGGCGGTCGGCGGGATCGCCGGCGGGCTGGTCGCGGCGGCGGTCGGCGCGCGGTTCGCGGCGGCGAGGCTGTGGGGTGTGGGGGCGATCCTGTTCGGGCTGATCGACCTGGCCCTGTTCTGTTACCCCTTGTTCTACGACGGTTTGACTCCGGCGTACGTGCTGATGATCGCGGTGGGACTGCCCGGCGCGTTCGTCGTCGCCGCCTCGATGACCGTGGTGCAGCGACTCACCGACGACGCCTCACGAGGTCGCGTCTTCGGCGCGCTGTTCGCCGCCGAAGGGCTCGCCGTACTGGTCGGGATCACCGCGTCCGGGCTGCTCGGCGAGGTCGTCGGCATCATCCCGGTCCTGATCTTCCAGGGCCTCGGCTTCACCGTCGGAGGGCTGGTGGTCCTCGCCCGGAGCAGTCTGCTCGAGGAGAAGGCACCAGCCCTCGTCGGCGCTAGCTGACCTCTTCGGTGGCCGCGACCCGGTGGACCCGGACCCGGGCCACCCGGCGGCCGTCCATCTCGGTGACGGTGATGTTGTAGCCGTCGACGGCGCCTTCGTCGCCGACCGCGGGAACACGGCCGAGCTGGGCGGCGAGGAAGCCGGCGACCGTCTCGTACGGGCCGTCGGGCAGCTCGACGCCGGTCTCGTCGGCGAAGTCGTCGAGGTTGAGCAGCCCGTCGACCTCGACGTCACCGCTGCGCAGGCGGGTGGTCTCGCCCACCTCCTCGTCGTACTCGTCCTTGATGTCGCCGATCAGCTCCTCGACCAGGTCCTCGAGCGTGACGATGCCGGCGGTGCCGCCGTACTCGTCGAGCACGATCGCCAGGTGCGTCGAGCGGCGGCGCATCTCGGTCAGCGTCGGCAGCAGCTTCGCGGTGTCCGGCAGCATCAGGACGTCGCGCGCGAGGTCGCCGACCCGGACCGACCGCGACGCGACCGCCGGGTCGAACAGGTCCCGCACGTGCACGAACCCGACGATGTCGTCGGCCGAGCCGTTCATCACCGGGTAGCGCGAGTGCGGCCGCTCGGCGGCGAACTTGACCGCCTTGTACGCCGGCATCTCGGCGTCGACGAAGTCCACCTCGGTCCGCGGCAGCATCAGCTCGCGCAGCTGCCGGCTGCCGGCCTCGAAGACGTCGTCGACGATCCGGCGTTCCTCCTCGCCGAGCGACTCGTGACCCGACACGAGGTCACGCAGCTCCTCGTCGGTCATCACCTCACGGTTGGCGTTGGGGTCGCCGCCGAGCGCGCGGACCACCAGGTCCGTCGACCGGGACAGCAGCCAGATCACCGGCCGGACGGCCGAGGCGATCCGGTCGACCAGCGGCGCCAGGCCGAGCGCGAACGTCTCGGCGCGCTGCAGCGCGAGCCGTTTGGCCGCCAGCTCGCCGATCACGATCGACACGTAGGAGATGGCCACCGTGATCAGGACCAGGGCGACGGTGCTCGCCACGGACTCGGGCAGGCCGAGGTCCTGCAGGTGCGGAGCCAGCCCGTCGGCCAGTGTCGCGCCACCGAAGGCGGCGGACAGGAAGCCCATCAGGGTGACGCCGATCTGCACGGCGGACAGGAAACGGTTGGGATTCGCGGCGACCCGGGCGACGGTCTCGCCGCGCCGGCCTCGGGTGGCGATCGACTTGATCTGGCTCTCCCGAAGGGAGACCAGGGCCATCTCGGCGGCGGCGAACACACCACCGATCAGCACGAAGACGAAGATCAAAACGATGTTGAGCAGGGTCTCGTTCATGGGCTGGGAGTTCCTAGCGTCCTCTCCGGGCCAGCGGGAGAGGACGCGGGAGTAGGGCGACGTCCATCGATCAAGAGTAGCGGCGCCGGGTCTCACGATGCATGTTCAATTCTGTTGGTTTATGATCATTCGCATGACGACGCGTGGCGCGCGACGGACAGACACCAAGCTGTCCGACGGCCGGGACCTCATCTACTACGACCCGGCGGACGCTCCCGTGCGGGTGCCGCTGGCCGACACCCGCGGCCTGGCCGCCCCGAAACCGCAGGTCGACCTGCGCACCGATCCGCTCACCGGCGACATGATCACCTTCGCCACCCACCGCAACACCCGGACCTACCTGCCGCCGGCCGACCAGTG
The DNA here is from genome assembly GCF_014205135.1 of Kribbella italica. Classification (NCBI taxonomy): domain Bacteria; kingdom Bacillati; phylum Actinomycetota; class Actinomycetes; order Propionibacteriales; family Kribbellaceae; genus Kribbella; species Kribbella italica. The sequence continues at coordinate 7,964,123 of NZ_JACHMY010000001.1, read as the reverse complement.
CCCGCTGGACGCCAGTACGCCGGACAACCCGACCGAGATCCCCGACCACGACTACAACGTGGCCGTCTTCGCGAACCGGTTCCCCTCGTTCGCCGGCCCCGGCCGGACCGAGGTCGTCTGCTTCACCAGCGACCACACCCAGTCGTTCACCGACCTGTCCCAGGGCCAGGCCCGGCTGGTCGTCGAGGCGTGGGCCGACCGGGTCGCCGAGCTGAGCGCCCGGCCGGACGTCGAGTACGTGTTCCCGTTCGAGAACCGCGGCCGCGAGATCGGCGTCACCCTGAGCCACCCGCACGGCCAGATCTACGCCTACCCGTTCCTCCCGCCGCGGATCCGCACGCTGATGGCCCGCGCCCGCGAGCACTTCGAGGCGACCGGCGGCAACCTGTTCGCCGACATCCTGGCCGCCGAGCGCAAGGACGGCACCCGCGTCGTCGCCGAGAACGAGACGTGGACGGCGTTCGTGCCGGAGGCCGCGCGCTGGCCGGTCGAGGTCCACCTGTACCCGCACCGCCAGGTCGCCGACATCAGCGAGCTGACCGACACCGAGCGCGACGACTTCGTCCAGCTGTACCTCGACGTACTGCGCCGCTTCGACGGCCTGTACGACGACCGCCTGCCCTACATCGCCGCCTGGCACGCGGCGCCGGTCCGCGTCGACCGCGAGCTCGGCTACCTGCACCTCGAGCTGCTGTCGATCCGCCGGGCCGCGGACAAGGTGAAGTACCTGGCCGGCTCCGAGTCGGGCATGGGTGCCTTCATCTCCGACACCCGCCCCGAGGACGTCGCCGAGACGCTTCGTAAGGTCGGCTCGTGAGTAGCTTCGAAGAGGTCTTCGGTACGACGCCGGACGGCGCCTGGCGGGCTCCCGGCCGGGTCAACCTGATCGGCGAGCACACCGACTACAACGACGGCCTGGTGCTGCCGATCGCGTTGCCGAACGAGATCTCGGTCACGGCGTCGGCGCGGGACGACGGCATCGTCGCGGTCTCGTCGAACGGGCAGCAAGCGGTCATCGAGTTCGCCCTCGACTCACTGACGCCCGGATCGGTCACCGACTGGGCGACGTACCCGGCGGGCATGGCGTGGATCCTGCGCGAGTCCGGCTACGCGATCGGCGGCGCGAACCTGTTCGTCGACTCCGACCTGCCGACCGGCGCCGGCCTGTCGTCGTCGGCCGCGCTGCTCTGCGCGACCGGTGTCGCCCTGCTGGGCCTGCGCGGCATCGAGGTCGACCCGGCGGAGGTCGCGCGGCTGGCGCAGAAGGCCGAGAACCAGTACGTCGGTGCGCCGGTCGGGCTGATGGACCAGATGGCGTCGATGTGCTGCACCGCCGGGCACGCGCTGTACTTCGACATCCGCGCGATGTCGACGACGCAGATCCCGTTCGACCCCGAGGCCGACGGGCTCACGCTGCTGGTGATCGATGTGAAGGCACCGCACCGGCACGTCGACGGCGAGTACGCCGCACGACGCAAGAGCTGCGAGAACGCGGCCGCCGCGCTCGGCGTACCGGCTCTGCGGTCGATCGCCCTGGCCGACCTCGACGACGCCCTGTCGCGGCTGTCCGACGACGTCGACCGCCGGCGGGTCCGGCACGTGGTGACCGAGATCGACCGCGTCGAGCAGGCCGTCGCCCTGATGCACGCCGGCCGCCTGCGCGACGTCGGCCCGCTGTTCACGGCGTCGCACGCCTCCCTCCGCGACGACTTCGAGATCACCGTGCCGGAACTCGACGTAGCCGTCGACACCGCCCTGGCCGCAGGCGCCCTCGGCGCGCGGATGACGGGCGGCGGCTTCGGCGGCTGCATCATCGCGCTGGTCGAGACCACCAAGGCGGACGAAACCTTCAAGGCGATCGAGAAGGCCTTCGCCGACCACGGCTTCCGGACACCGACGTCGCTGGCAGCAACTCCGTCGCCTGGTGCTTCCAAGCTCTCTTAGGAAGTAGCGAGCACCAGTTCGCAGCCCGTGTCTCGCATGGACTTGCGGGCTGATTGGGTGAGCCCGGTGTCGGTGACGATGACGTCCAGGTCGTTCCAGGTGGCGAACGTGCTTAGACCGACCGTGCCCCACTTGGTGTGGTCGGCGACCAGCACGACCTCGCGGCTGGCGGCGATGAACGACCGGTTCGTCTCGGCCTCCATCAGGTTCGGCGTACTGAGACCGTGCTCGGCATCGACGCCGTGCGCGCCGAGGAACAGCATGTCCAGGTGCAGCGACTGCAGCGCGGCCGTCGCGATCGGCCCGACCAGCGCGTCCGACGGCGTACGGATCCCGCCGATCAGCACGACCGTCCGGTCCGATCGGCCGTTGCCGTGGAAGACGTCGGCGATCCGTGCCGAGTTGGTCACGACGGTCAGGTTCTCCACGCGCAGCAGCTGACGCGCCAGCGCGTACGTCGTCGTACCGGCTCCGATGCCGATCGCACTGTCCGGCCGAACGCGCCGCGCGGCCTCCGCAGCGATCGCCTGCTTGGCGCCCGACTCCTGCGTGAGCTTCGCGTCGAACCCGGGCTCGTGCGCGCTGCGCAGCCCGACCGACGTCGCACCGCCGTGCACCTTGTGCAGCAGGCCGCTGGAGTCCAGCGCGTCCAGGTCGCGGCGGATCGTCATGTCCGAGACCCCGAAGCGATCGACCAGTTCGGCGACCGTGACCGCGCCCCGGCTGTTGACCTCGGCAACGATCGTGGCCTGCCGCTGGGCAGCCAGCTGACCGCCCCGGCCGCGGGTCGGTTCGGCGTTTCCGGCAGCGTTCACAGGCACAGACTACGGTCTGCGACGCGTCGGCGCAGTGGGAAAGTGTTGTTTCCTGTGCGGCCCACCCCGAAATAGCGTTGCCTCCCGACCGTCCCGGGCGTCACGCTGCGGAGATGCGATTCCCCGACGACGTCCCCGTGCTCACCGACGGCCCCGTCACCCTGCGCGCCCACACCACGGCCGACATCGGCCCGGCGTACGCGACGTGCCAGGACCCGGAGATGCAGCGCTGGACGACCATCCCGGTGCCGTACCTGCAGGAGCACGCGGTCGCCTTCCTGACCGAGCAGATCCCGGCCGGCTGGGCCGACGGCAGCTCGTACTCCTGGGCGATCGAGTACGACGGCCGCTACGCGGGGACCGTCGACCTGCGCGACCGCCAGGGCGGCGTCGGCGAGATCGGGTTCGCGGTGTCGCCGTGGGCCCGCGGCAACGGCGTGATGACGCGCGCGGTGAAGCTCGCGGTCCGGTACGCGTTCGAGGCGGCCCGCTGGCACCGCGTCGTCTGGCGCGCGTACGTCGGCAACTGGGGATCGCGGCGGGTCGCGTGGAAGGCCGGGTTCCGGTCGATGGTGACGATGCCCGACGAGGGCCTGCAGCGCGGCGTACGACGTGACGAGTGGGTCGCGTCGATCACCCGCGACGACGAGCCGGAGCCGCAGGGCAACTGGTGGGCCATCCCGGTGGTCGAGGGCAACGGAGTCCGCCTGCGCCCGCTCGAGGCGAAGGACGCCGAACGGGTGATGGCCGCGTGCAACGACGAGCGAACCAAGCTGTGGCTGGCCGGCCTGCCCTCGCCGTACGGGCTGGACGACGCGCACGGGTTCATCGAGGGCCGGCTCGCCCTGGCGGCCGGCGGCGACGGCGTCTCGTGGGCGATCGCGGACCCGGAGACCGACGAGCTGCTGGGCAACGTCAGCGCCTTCGACCTGCGCAACCGGATCGACCCGACGATCGCCGAGATCGGCTACTGGGGTCACCCGGACGCGCGCGGCCGCGGTGTGATGTCGGCCGCGGTCGGGCTGGCGATCAAGCACGCGTTCACGCCGCTCGACGACGGCGGACTCGGCCGGCGCCGGCTCGTCCTGTACGCCGCCGCGCCGAACTCGGCGTCCGCGCACGTGGCCGAGGTCAACGGTTTCACCCGCACCGGCCTGGCCCGCGCCGCGAGCCCGCGCCGCGACGGCCGGTACGAGGACCTGATCTGCTTCGACCTGCTCGCGACCGAGCACCCTGACTATCGGAAACTGCTGGAAAACGTGGTGGATTGAGCGAGTCGTCCACAGTGTGAGGCGGATTTGTTCGACTGGCGACACCGCTTCCCCTCGCCGTCCGGCGCCAGGGCTGCTTGAATCGACAGGTGAGAGATCGTGAGGAGCTCGTCCGCCGCTGGCAGGCGGGGTGGTCGGTGTCGAGGGGCTGGACCAAGGTCGAGGACGACAACGACGGGATCCTGACCGTGCGCGCGGGCGAGGACAACCGTGCCATGGAGTACGTCGTGCTCGACGCGGACGACAAACCGGAACGGGTCGAGCGTGCGGCCGAGCTGGCGATGGCTGCCGGTGGTGGCCGGGGCGCCGGCTGGATCACGCTGGCCACCGACGACCGTGAGGCCCGGGTCGACCAGTTCGAGGAGCTCGGGCTGGAGGTGCAGCGCGAGCAGGACTGGTTGATGACCATCCAGCTGTCCGAGCAGCCGGCGCTGCAGCTGAACGACCGGTACGCCCTGCACACCGAGCTGGAGTCCGACCTGATCGTCTGCCGGGCCACCGTGCACGGCGGCGTGGTGTCGAGCGGCCGGATGGCGGTGGTCGGCGAGGACGCCGTGGCGGACCGGATCGAGACCGATCCGCAGCACCGGCGGCGCGGCCTCGGCAGCGCCGTGATGGCGTCGCTGGTCGAGACCGCCGCGGCGCACGGCGCCAAGCGCGGCATCCTGATCGCGTCGATCGACGGCCTGCGGCTCTACCGGAGCCTGGGCTGGAAGGTCGTCGCGGACATCGTCATCGCACGCTGCTGAGTGCGCCTGGCCTGCGCGCTCCTTCCTTCTGCACTGAGGGTACAAGTTTGCGATCCGAGCTGTGGGACTTATCCACAGCCTCTTCGCTAGCTCCCGCCGCGGGCCGCCTCGACGGTCGCGCGGAGGGCGTCCTCGGTCGGCACGGGCCGGATACCGAAAGCTTCTTCGGCCTGGGTCGAGTCGAGGACGAACGGCGCCCGGAACTGGTACTGCAGTTCCCGGATCTCCTTGGCCTGCGGGTTGAACAACCCACCGAGCCACAGCACCGCGCCCGGCATCTCCGTCACGCGCGCTGCTGGCAGGCCCGCCAGCCGGGCCGCGTGTGCTGCCAGGTCCCGGATCGACACCGGCGGCGCCGTCGGCACCAACCACGTCCGGCCCCACGCGTTCTCGTCGTCGGCGACGGCGAGCAGCGTCCGCGCGACATCGTCGACGGCCGTCCAGCTGTGCGGCGCGTCCAGATCGGCCGGTACGGCGACCTGCTTGCCCTTCAGCACCCCGGGCAGCACAGCGACCGTGAAGAACGACAGCGCACCCGCGCCCAGGTAGTCCGAGCCGCGCACTTCCGCCGTACGGATCCGGCCGGCGCGGTGCGCCGCGAGAGCGTCGGCCCAGACCTTCGCGCGGACCTCGCCCTTGGCCGAGTTCGGCCGGTCCGGGTCCTGCTCGCGCATCGGCCCGTCCGGAGCGCCGTACGGGTAGAGGTTTCCGGTCGTGACCAGTACGGCGCCGGTCTGCTCGGCCGCCGCGATCAGTGAGGCGCCGAGCGCCGGCCACTGCGAGACCCACTGCGGGTACGGCGGACCGCCAGCACTCACCAACGTGCTCGCGCCGGCCACGATCGCGCTCAGCGCCGCGGGGTCGGACGCGTCCGCGGCCACCTTGGTGAGTGCTGGGTGATCGGGTCCGCTGCCGGAGCGGGTGACGAGCTTGACCTCTTCGCCGCGGTCGACGAGCAACCGCGCGACCGCCGTACCTACTGGCCCTGCGCCGACGACCACGTGCATGACTGGTCTCCCCAGAATTGTGGACTAGGGCTGAACGCTAGTACGTCAAAGGTCTGTAAGGGCCGGAACGTCCTTCGTCACAAGGGCTCGTCCGGACTGGCGATCTCCGCTACGTTGCCTCGGGTGTCCAACACTCAGTACGACGAATTCCCTGGCCACCAAGGTCCTCGGCGCGCGAAACGACGTGGTGTCGCCGGACCTGTGCTCGCGGCTCTCGTCGTCCTCGGGCTGGTCGCGGGTGGCGGGTGGTACTTCACCCGGGACGGCAAGGACGCCGCGCCCACCAGCCAGGACGAGCCGCTGACCGCCGTCACCTCCGGCACCCCGCCCGCCGGCGACGCGACGCCCACGCCGACTCCGAGCGCGACCCCGACGCCGACACCGACGGCCACGCCGAGCAAGACGCCGTCGAAGACGCCGAGCGCGACGCCCACGCCGACCCGGTCGACCACGGCGCCGAGCCGCGGCACCACGCGGACGCCGAAGCCGTCGCCCAAGCCGACGAAGTCGTCGCCGAAGCCGAGCCACTCCAGTACGCCGAAGCCGACCACGACCAAGCCGGCTCCGGTCGGCGGCACGATGGAGAACCAGGTCCTGCAGCTCACGAACAACGAGCGCCAGAAGGCCGGCTGCGGGCCGCTGCGGACGAACAGCGCGCTGGCCCGGGCGGCCGAGGACCACGCCGCCGACATGGTCGACAACCACTACTTCGACCACAACAGCCAGGACGGCCGCAGCCCGTTCGACCGGATGAAGACCGCCGGGTTCAAGGGCGGTTCGATGGCCGAGAACATCGCCGTCGGCTACAGCTCCGCGGCGGCCGTGGTGAAGGGCTGGATGAACAGCGAGGGCCACCGCAAGAACATGCTCAACTGCAGCTACTCGATGATCGGGATCGGCTACGACAACGGCCAGGTCAAGCCCGACTGGGGCAACGGGAGCTGGGTGCAGGACTTCGGCGGCTGAGGGCGAATCTTCGGGGTGCGTTAAGACCGATCGAACGCTTGTAACAGTGGCCTTGCTGATCGGTTAAGGTCTCTGTTCGGTAACCAGGGGGGCCTGGAGCTACGCGCGGGGATCGACGAACGACTCGGTACGAACGAACGAAGAGGATTTCGCCCACCCATGACGGACTCGCCAACCCCTGGGCGACACCGGAGCAGAAGAGCAGCGCGCAAACGCAGCCGAGGCCTGATCGGCCCGGTCGTGAGTGCCCTGTCGGTGTTGCTGGCCATCGGACCCGTGGTCTACCTGATGTCGCACCGCGACGGCTCGGACGTCGCCGACGGGCAGACCAAGGTCCTCAACGTCTCCGAGGACAACGCCGGCCCCGCGGCCGTCGACGACAGTTCCGCACCGGGCAAGCCCGGCAAGCCGCTGGTCACCGTCACCAAGACCCTGCCGAACGGCGTCACCACCACGATCGCCCCGACCGGTACGCCGGCGCTGGGATCGGCCGAGTCGACCACCACGTCGACGGCCACCACCGCGCCGAGCACCGTGGTCACCTCCGCGCCGGGCGGCGTCGTCACGGTGACGGTCAAGCCGAGCGGCCGGCCGACGATCGCCGGCGACAGCGCGAAGCCGAAGCCGAAGCCGTCGACCACGAAGTCGACCACCAAGACCCCACGGCCGCCGACGACGACCCAGACGACGCCGGACGACCCGCCGCCGCCCCCGTCGGGTGGTGGCGGCACCAGCGCGATCGAGCGCGACGTACTGGACCTGACCAATGCCGCCCGCCGCAACCAGGGCTGCCGCCCGCTCCAGCTGGACGACAGCCTGGTCGAGGCAGCCGGCCGGCACGCGTCGGACATGGTCCGCCGGCACTACATGGACCACACCAACCCTGACGGCCAGGACCCGGGCGACCGGATCTCGGCGGCCGGATTCCGCGGCAACGGCTGGGGCGAGAACATCGCCGCCGGCTACAGCACCGCGCAGCGCGTGTTCAACGCCTGGATGAACAGCGACGGGCACCGGGCCAACATCCTGAACTGCAAGTTCAACCGGATCGGCATCGGGTACGACGAGGGCCAGGTCAAGTCGGAGTGGGGCCCGGGCAGCTGGGTCCAGGACTTCGGCAAGGTCAGCAGCTGATCGCCGGCTCCTGTCGAGCGCGACACGCGCTGGGTTTTTGTCAGGACAATGTTTTGTCGCCGGACCACTGCCCGGCCGGTGCGGTTTGTCGAACCGCGACAGCCGGCGGCGGCTTGGTCGGCGCACGCAACGGGTAGATCCGTCCTTGCACTTCGCTCGGCGCCCCTCACTGGCGCCCGGCAACCTCACCGCGAGACGCATGAGGCACGTCTTGGGGGCGACCGTGAAAGGAACACGCAGGTCATGTCAGAGCCCGGAGCCACCGCTCGGCGCCGGCGCAGCCGAAGGGCCGCTCCGCAACCGTCGCGGGTCCGCCGTCCGCTGATCGCCATCGCATCCGTCATCCTGGTGATCACCCCGATCTCCTGGATCCTGCTGCACCAGCCGCAGAGCGACCAGGCCGACGCGTCCGTCCCGTACGTCACTCGCGACGACGACACGTACATCACCGCGTCGACCGATCCGGTGGTCGACACGACGGACGCGCCGCCGACCGCCGTACCGTCGACTCCGCCGACGCCGGGGAAGACCCCGTCGACGCCTGGTGTGACGCCGCCGCTCACGCCAGGTCAGACGCCTGGTACGCCGGGCACGGCGGACCCGACGACCACCCCGACCGACGGACCGACCGGCGAGCCGACCGACCCGCCGACCTCGGGGACGACGACGGCGCCGCCTCCGAGCAGCGAGACCCAGAACCCGCGCCCGACCAAGACCCCGACCCGGACGCCGACGGACGACCCGACCCCGTCGACCCCGCCGCCGAACAACGACGACGGCAACATGAGCGGCGCCGAGGTCGAGCTCTTCAGCCTGGTCGACAACGCCCGCCAGGACCGCGGCTGCGCACCACTGCAGCGCAACAGCAGCCTGTCGAACGGCGCCGGCAGCGACGCCGACACCCGGGCGAGGAACGGCCAGGTCTCGGACGGCGGTAACAGCTACGCCGCGACCGGTGGCGATGGCATGAGCGCCAAGTCGGCGTTCGACAAGCTGAAGTCCGAGCGTGGCGGCACGATCTTCAACTGCGGCCTGGACGAGCTCGGGGTCGGCCGCGGGGACTCGACCCGCGAGGAGGGCGGCGCCCTGTGCGATCTTCTCGACGTTGGGTGTACCGAGAGGACCCGTGTCGCCTGGGTCGTCGACTTCGACTAGGTGAGATCATGGGGAAAGGTGCTTGAGCCGCTCCCCCGTGCGGGGATAGCTTGAGCCTCCACCGATCCGTGGGAGGCCGGATGTCCGGGGAGCGCGACGATCTCGATCCGGCCCGGCCTGCGCTGTTCGGGATCCCACCCGACGCGCTGGCCGACGAACGCCCCGACAACCGCCCCGGCGAAGCCAAACGCATGGGCCTCAGCCGCCACACCGAGGAAGGCGCCGTCCTGGCGTTCGCCTCCTCCCTGGACCGAGCCAAACCAGGCCACCGCATGGTGGCCTGGCTCCTGCTCGTCATGTTCAGCGCCCCCGCGCTGTACACCTTGATCACCCTCCTCTAGCCGAGCGAAGCGAAGGCTCGGGGCGACGTGCTTCCCCCCGCCCTCACTCCCTGACCCGGTCGCCCTACTGCTGGCTGAGTTGTTTCTGGAGGTTCTCGTCGAGGGCTTCCAGGAACTGTTCGGTGGTGAGCCATTCCTGGTCGGGGGCGATCAGGCGGGCGAGGTCCTTGGTCATCTGGCCCTGTTCGACGGTTCGGACGCAGACCTGCTCGAGGGTCTCGGCGAAGCCGATCACCTCCGGCGTACCGTCGAGCTTGCCGCGGTGCTTGAGGCCGCCGGTCCAGGCGAAGATCGACGCGATCGGGTTCGTCGACGTCGGTTCGCCGCGCTGGTGCCGGCGGTAGTGGCGGGTGACCGTGCCGTGCGCCGCCTCGGCCTCGACGGTCTGCCCGTCGGGCGTCATCAGCACCGACGTCATCAGCCCGAGTGACCCGAACCCCTGCGCGACCGTGTCCGACTGCACGTCCCCGTCGTAGTTCTTGCAGGCCCAGACGTACCCGCCGTCCCACTTCAGCGCCGACGCGACCATGTCGTCGATCAGGCGGTGCTCGTACGACAGCCCACGCCGTACGAACTCAGCCTCGAACTCGGCCTCGTAGATTGCCTGGAAGACGTCCTTGAACAGCCCGTCGTACGCCTTGAGCACCGTGTTCTTGGTCGACAGGTAGACCGGGTAGTCCCGCCGCAGCCCGTACGCGAACGACGCGCGGGCGAAGTCCTCGATCGACTTGGTGAAGTTGTACATCCCCAGCGCGACCCCGCCGTCCGGCCCGTACGTCGCGACGACGTGCTGGATCGGCTCCGACCCGTCCTCCGGCGTGAACGTGATGGTCAGCTCGCCGGCGCCGGGGACCGTGAAGTTGGTCGCCTTGTACTGGTCGCCGTGCGCGTGCCGCCCGATCACGATCGGCTTGGTCCAGCCGGGCACCAGCCGCGGCACGTTCCGGATGATGATCGGCTCCCGGAACACGACGCCGCCGAGGATGTTGCGAATCGTCGCGTTCGGCGAGGCCCACATCTCCCGCAGCCCGAACTCCTCCACCCGCGCCGCGTCCGCCGTGATCGTCGCGCACTTCACCCCCGCGCCGTACCGCTTGATCGCCTCCGCCGCCTCCACCGTCACCTGGTCGCCGGTCGCGTCCCGGTGCTCGATCCCGAGGTCGTAGTACTCCAGCTCGAGATCCAGCGACGGCCGAATCAACCGCTCCTTCACGAACCGCCAGATGATCCGCGTCATCTCGTCCCCGTCGAGCTCCACCACCGGCCGCTCCACCTTGATCCGCCGCACGCGATCCTCCACTATCTTGACATCAAGACATCTCTCTTGACATCAAGATAACCCGCTGCGGGCCGCATGTCACGCCGGGCCCTGGAGTAACCCCTCGCGCCGGAGAGAATGCGCGCATGACACGTTCGGTGGAAGAGTCCTGGGGCCTGATCACCAGCTGGCTGGAGCAGAACCTGCCCGCCGCGCATCAAGCCCTCGAGCCACCCGCGTCCCCAGCCGCCATCGATGCGATCAGCAAGGAGGTCGGCCGCCCGCTCCCGGCCGACCTGCTCGCATGGCTCGACCTGACCAACGGCATCCGCGGGCCGGCGACCTTCGGCAACCTGCTGCCGCCGTTCTACACCCCGCTGATCTGCGAGGGCATGCTCACTCGCCATCGGATGATGCACAGCGTGTACGCGGACCTGCCGCACGAGGACGCAGACAGTCCGGCAGGGTCGTACTCGTTCGTCTGGCTGGACACGTTCCTGCCGCTGGCCGCATCGGGGACCGACGTCGACCTCTTCGTGGACCTGAGGGACGGCGAGCTGCACGGCTGCGTCGATGAACTCGACGCGACCGAGGGCAGCACCGGGCCTGTCTGGCCGAGTACGGCGGCCATGCTGTCCCAGGTCGCCGACGCGTTCGTGCTCGGTCAGCCCGTCCAGTGGGCCTACGGTTCAGGCGACTCGACCGAGTACCGGCCGCAGCTCGAGGACGGCCGTCTCAGCTGGGACTAGCCGATCGAGTGGTCTTTCCAGAATTGGGTGAGGTCTTTCGACGTTGCGGCTTGGGCGGCGGATTTGAAGGCTTGGGGAGTGGCTACGCCGTACCAGTGGGCCGCCGTGTAGGACTTGAGCATCTTGGCCATCGCCGCACCGCCAAGGGTTCGTTCGAGGTCGTGGAGCATGCAGGCGCCGTACGAGTAGACGTACGCCGACCAGCCCGGTGTCTTCGACCAGTAGCCCATGTCGTTCGTGATCAGGTGGTCGAGCGGGCCGGGCCAGCAGTCGGGCTGGTTGTCGCCGGTGTGGATGTACGACGCGTAGACGGCGAACGACTCGTCCAGCCACGGGTCGGCGTACTCGTTGTTGCCGACGATGCCGTAGAACCACTGGTGGGCGAGTTCGTGGACGACCGGGCCTTCCTCGTTCGGCGGGGCGATCAGCAGGACGAAGCCGGGGTACTCCATGCCGTAGAACGATTCCCAGTTGTCGTTCAGCACCAGGTCGACCTCGCCATACGGGTACTTGCCGAAGCGGCGGCCGAAGTCGTCGAGGGCGGCGGCCGCGCGGGTCTGCGCGTCCTTGATCGCGGCGGGCGGCACCACCTGAGTCCACGACGTGCGGATGGTGACACCGCCCGGCGACTTCGTGACGGCCTGCTGGAGCGGTCCGACGGCCCAGGCGAAATCCCTGACCTGCTTGGCTTTCGAGATGGTCGTCGTACGACGGGAGGTCGTGACCGTGCCGGTCGCCGGAACCAGCAGCCCGCCCGGGTGGTCGAGCCGGACGGTGAAGTCGGCGGCGAGCGTGTAGTAGCTCTCGCCGATGCCGACGTCAGGCTCGAGGTGCCAGCCGGCCTGGTCGCGAACCGCCAGCACCGGAAGGGCGTTGCCGAAGAAGCTGTACGCCCCCGAGCGCCCGAACTGCTCGGCCCGCGCCGGCGCCGTCATCGTGACGTCGAAGGCGACGCTCGAGCGTTGCCCCGGCCGCAGCGGCTTCTTCAGGCTGACCTTCACGGCGGTGCAGTTCACCGTCAGCGCCGCCGCGGTCCCACCGTCGAAACGGCTGACCCTGACCGGCGACGACTTGCAGCCGTCCCACGCGTTGCCCCAGAGCCGCAGATACACCTCACGCAACGGCGTGTCGCCGGTGTTGGTGAAGGAGATCTTCTCCCGCCCGGTCCAGGTCACACCGGTCGCGTCAGCGGCCAGCCGGACGTCGTACGCCGCCTGCCCGGGCGTCCGCGCGGCGGCCAGCACCTGCTCGTTGCCTTCAGCAACCGAAGCGACCGACGCACCCGCAGAGGGCGCAGCACCCGAAGCCACCGCGCCCGGAGCCGTCAGCCCCGTGGCCAGACCGGCGAGCACCACACCCAGCACCACAACTCGTCGCACGATGACTCCCCAGGGTCAGCAGGTGCGACGAGACTACCGAGTCGACGGCGCAGGATCAGGACCCTCGGGCAGCCATTCACCCACAGTGAAAGAGTCCCCGACCGCGACCACCCCGGGCGTCAGCACCGCGGCCTTCATCCCGAAGCTCACCCCGCCCCCGTACGACGGCTCGCGCCGGTACTTGGCCAGCGTCCGCGTCGGCTCCGGGCCGCTCTTCTGCCCGGTCGACTGGTCCACCGTCGGCACCGCGCAGCGGATCGCCCGCGCCGCGTACCCGAGCTCCAGCGAACCAGCAACAGCCCGCAGCACCCGGTCCTCGGTGTGCGGCGTGGTCCAGCCGGAGACCACGAGGTTCGGCCGGAAGCGGTTCATCGGGATCGCCTCGCCGCCGGACTCGACGATCCGCGCGTTCAGCTCGTCGAGCGACGCCAGCGACGTGATCAGCAGCGCATGCGCGTCGCCGAATCCGGTCTGCCCGGCATGAACGCCCCATCCCGGCCGCTCGTGCTCCGGCGTCACGCGGACCAGCGACGCCGGTCGCCCGAGCCGCTCGGTGAACCACGCGTCGGCCGCCGGGTCCTGCACCACGCCGGCGCCGAACCACTTGGCGAACAGGCTCACGTCGCGCCGCTTCCCGTCGTACGCGACCTCGATCTCCAGCGCATCCGAAGAGCCGTCCGACAGCCGCAGCCCGTCGCCGTCGAGCACCTCGACCCGCAGCGGCGCCATCGCGGGCAGGCTGCGCTGGCTGTAGAAGGCGCCGTCGGGGCCGACCAGCATGAAGCTGCGATCGTGCTTCAGCCCGGTGACGCCGATCTCGGCGCGGTCGGCGGAGACGCCGGCCAGGCCCTTCACGGGGTAGTAGGTCAGCGCGGAAACTCGGACGTCGGCCACCGGCCCACAGTAATCTCCGCCGGGGCCGCCGGACGGCAAAGCTGACGCCGAATTGTTCAGTTAGCCGAAGGTGCCCGAGGGCGCCGCGGGCGAGACGAAGGTTTCGCCGTCGGTCAGCGGGTCGGCCTTGCCGGCCAGCTCGGGCAGCGGCATCACCTCGTACGGCGGTTGCGCGCGCCGCCCGGCCGCGGTCAGGTCCGGCACGGGCTGCCGCGATGCGACCAGCACGACGTTGCCGAAGGACTTGCCGCGCAGGACCTTCCGCTCGGCCAGTACGACGCCGTCGCCGAAGGTTTCGCGGGCCGTCGCTGCCACTCGCCGGACGAAGGCCAGGCCGGCCGATCCGTCGATCAGGTTCTGGACCAGTACGCCGCCCGGCCGCAGGACTCGCGCGCACTCGGCGGCGAACTCGCGGGTGACCAGGTTCTCCGGGACGGCTTCGCGGACGAACGCGTCGACGATCAGCAGGTCGACGGAGTCCTCGTACACACCGCTGATCCCCGCCCGGCCGGTCTCCGGGCGGACCTTGATCCCGGACCGCTTCGGCAGCGGCAGCGCCTCACGGACGAACTCGGTCAGGTCCTCGTCCGGTTCGAGCACGATCTGCCGCGAGCGCGGGCGCGTCACGGCGACGTACCGGGCCAGCGACAGCCCGGCCCCGCCGACGTGCAGGACGGAGATCGGCTGCTTCCGCGCGGCGACGGCGTCCACCACGTCGCCGATCCGGCGCATGTACTCGAAGCTGAGGTGCGTGGGGTCGGCCAGATCCACCTGGGACTGCAGCGAGCCGTCTACCCGCACGACGAACGTCCCGTCAGCGGCCGGCTCGACGGTCGCTGTGCCCGACCCGACTGTGCGCTCCATCCCAGCATCCTTTCACTCTGGAACGGAGCGCACGCCGGGACTACTCGGACGTCGCGGCGACCGCGATGTCCGCGTTGTCGGAGAAGAGGCCGTCGATGCCGGCCTTGCGGTACGCCGCGATCTCGGCGAACAGGTTGCCGGAGTCGCTGGCGACCGTGGAGCTGCGCAGGTTCGGCGGGAGGAACGAGTTCTCCACGCGGAACGTGTACGGGTGGACGACCAGGCCGGCCTTGTGCGCGTCGCGGACCAGCGGCGTGGGCGTGCCGAGCTTGCCGGTGGCGTCGACGGGGATGACCTGGTCCTTCGACGGACCGACGCCGTCGGCGTACCTGGCGACGTCACGCAGACCCCGCGCCGACACGACGTCGGCGTACGTGCGCTTGTCCCCCGCGACGACGAAGTCGTACGGCGCACCGACCGAGCTCGTCAGCTGGACGAGCGGAACGCGCAGCTGCTTGTCGAGGGCCTTCAGGTTCGCGACCTCGAAGGACTGCACGTAGACCTTCGCGTCGGAGCGGTTCAGCCCGTTGCGGTTCAGGACCTTGACCAGCTCGGGCTCGAGCGCGAGGCCCTGCAGCTGGAAGTACGTCGGGTGCTTGGTCTCCGGGTAGATCCCGATCGGCCGGTCCAGCTCGCGCGACAGCCGCTTGGTCAGGTCGATGACCTCCTGCAGCGTCGGGATCTGGTACCGCCCGTTGAACACGGTGTTGTGCTGCCGGATCGCCGGGATCCGCTCGGTCGCGCGGAGCGTCTTCAGCTCCTTCAGCGTGAAGTCCTCGGTGAACCACCCGGTCAGCGCGACACCGTCCAGGATCTTGGTCTTCTTCCGCCCGGCGAACTCCGGGTGCGCCGCGACGTCCGTCGTCCCACCGATCTCCGGCTCGTGCCGGGTGACCAGCACGTGGTCCTTGGTGGTGACCAGGTCCGGCTCGACGAAGTCGGCGCCCATCCGCGCCGCCAGCTCGTACGACGCCAGCGTGTGCTCCGGGCGGTAGCCGGACGCGCCGCGGTGGCCGACCACCACGAACCGGTCGCGCCGCTGCGCGGACGAGGCGTCGTGCTGGGTCGCGGCCGAGACGTCCTGCTGTCCCACCGGCGCCGAGCCGCCGGACACCTGCGGGACGACCAGCGCCGCGCCGACGGTCAGCGCCGAGGCGCCGATCGCGACGAACTGCCGGGAAAGCTTCATCCGAGTTCTCCTTACACGTCAGGGGACTGTGACGCCCTCGGGCCACCCTCGGGCTACCTGGAGACCTCCGGGCAGCCCTCCATGGTCCACCTGGCGTCCACCGGGTGAACGCTACCGCCGTACGCCGTACCGGAGGTGGCAGGAATCACCGGCCCCACCGTCGCCAGCGGGCGTGCGGGTTGCTAGCGTCCGAACTACAGCCAGTCGAGTTCCCAAGGAGCGTGTCGTGAGCACTACCCCCGTGAAGGTGGCCGTCACCGGCGCCGCCGGTCAGATCGGTTACAGCCTGCTGTTCCGGATCGCGAGCGGTGCACTGCTGGGCCCGGACACCCCGGTCGAGCTGCGGCTGCTGGAGATCACCCCGGCGCTGAAGACGCTGGAGGGGGTCGTGATGGAGCTCGACGACAGCGCGTTCCCGACGCTGGCCGGCGTCGAGATCGGCGACGACCCGAACGTCATCTTCGACGGCGCGAACGTCGCCCTGCTGGTCGGCGCCCGGCCGCGGACCAAGGGGATGGAGCGCGGCGACCTGCTCGAGGCCAACGGTGCGATCTTCACCGGCCAGGGCAAGGCGCTGAACGACCACGCCGCCGACGACATCCGGATCACCGTCACCGGCAACCCGGCCAACACCAACGCGCTGATCGCCAAGAGCAACGCGCCGGACATCCCGGCCGAGCGCTTCTCCGCGCTGACCCGTCTGGACCACAACCGCGCGCTGGCGCAGCTGGCCCGCAAGACCGGTACGCACGTGACGGACCTGAAGAAGCTGACGATCTGGGGCAACCACAGCGCGACCCAGTACCCGGACATCTTCCACGCCGAGGTCGGCGGCAAGAACGCGGCCGAGGTCGTCAACGACCAGACCTGGCTGGAGAACGACTTCATCCCGACCGTGCAGAAGCGCGGCGCGGCGATCATCGAGGCCCGCGGCGCCTCCTCGGCGGCGTCGGCCGCGGCCGCGACGATCGACCACACCCGGGACTGGCTGCGCGGTTCGGCCGACGGCGACTGGCTGTCGATGGCGGTCGTGTCGGACGGCTCGTACGGCGTACCGGAGGGCCTGATCTCGTCGTTCCCGGTGACCACCAAGGACGGCAACTGGGAGATCGTCCAGGACCTGGAGGTCAACGACTTCTCCCGCGGCCGGATCGACGCGAGCACGACCGAGCTCGGCGAGGAGCGCGACGCGGTCAAGGCGCTCGGCCTGATCGGCTGACCCAGAACGCTTGCAGGCGAAGGCCCCCGGGATCCCCGGGGGCCTTCGCTCGTTCTAGCGCAACCGGTACGCGTTGAGCACGGTCTGCGTCGCCGTGTTGCCGTCGCGGTCGACGACCACCGACTTCAGCGAGACGAGCTGACCGGTGGGCGTCTTGAAGACCGCCTTGTACTTGCCCTTCCCCGCCGGCAGCACACTCGCCCGCTGCCAGGTCTTCCCGCCGTCACCCGACACCTGGACGACGACCGACTTGGCCGGCGTCACCTTCGCGCCGGGCGCACTCGTGACGGCCAGGTCCAGCACGCTGACCGGCTGCCGTTTGACGGCGTTCCGCTCGTCGACCCGCGGCGTGAAGCGCACGGCCTTCAGCGGCAGCAGCTCCTTGGTCTCACCGGTGTCCTGCGAGCTGAACGTCCAGACGCCTTCCATCCGGTTCGCCAGCTGCAGCATCGGCCGGTTCTGCACGATCTCCAGCCGGTACGACGCCTTGCCGGCCGGCACGTCCTCCAGGTAGAGCTGCCCCGGGATCGGCGACTCGTCGTACAGCTTGCCGTCGCGGAACAGCTTGGTGCTGCTCGCCACGACCTCGTCCGACATCCCGTCGTGGCCGTCCCCGTCGCCGTTCGGGAACAGGAACAGGTCCATCACGTTGCCCTCGCGGTAGACCCCGCCGCCGGCGACGTCCATCGTCGCGGCCGCGGCGCCCCAGCGTTCGCCGTACGAAGCACCGGGGCGGAAGGACGCGTCGGTGGACGAGTACGCCAGCGGGAAGGTGTAGTACTCGCCGTCCTCGACGAACGTGTTGACCTGAGCCGCCCAGGTGACGCCCTTGGCCTCGAGCAGGTGGGTGACCCGGCTCGGCACGCTGTACGGGATCGGCCAGCCGGAGGCGCTCATCTGCAGGCCCGGCAGGGCTCCGAACCGCTCGTCGAAGACCTGCTGACCGGCGTGGTCCGCGGTGTAGAGCGTCGACAGCTCGGCCAGCTCGTGGTCCCGCACGGTCCGTTGGTAGCCGGTGAAGTAGCTCCCGGTCCGGCCTTGCAGCAGGTCGTACGTGTACGGCGTGTTGCGGAAGTCGCCGTTCTTGCCGGGCACACCCCAGCGGGACGCGACGAACGACCTCATCTGGTCGGCGGGAACCGCCGGGCCCATCGACCCGACGAACATCTGGTCGAGCCCTTGCGCGTAGGTGGAGTTGCTCTGCACGAATCCGCCGATCGGGCGTTCGTAGCCGATCTCGGCCCGCGCCAGCCGCGCGTCGGACCTCGGCAGCGTCATCCGGACCGGCCCGGCCTTGCGCGCGTCGACCGCGACGGTCGTCGCCCGGTCGACCACGAGCTTCGGCCAGACCAGCTGGTAGATGCGCTCCTTGGCGTCGAGCAGGTTGCCGTCGACGAAGTACTCGCCCTTCGGCAGCCGCAGCTTCGCGGTGCCCTGGGCGTCGGTCCGGACCGCGACGAACTGCTCACCGTCCAGGCCGAGCAGGGTCGTGTAGTTGACGGCGGTGCCCTTGCCGTCCGGGCCGAGGTGCTTGACGGTGACGTCGTAGCTCTCGATCTCCTTCTCGACGGCGAGCGGGACGCCCAGGCTGGTGCTCCCACCGGTGGCGACCAGGCGGCCGGCGTACTGGCCGTCCGCGCCTTGGTGCCGGGTGTCGGAGGTGACCGTGACGGACGCCGTGCCGCCCGCGGGCACGGTGACGCTCTGCGCCGCGAGCTTGAACGCGGTCGCCGGGGCCGGCTTGCCGTCCGGGCCGGTCGCGGTGAGCTGCAGCTTCAGCGTGACGGCAGCCGTGCCAAGGTTGCGGAAGGCAACCTGCTTGGCGACCGGCTTGTCGTCGGCGTGCGGCCACAGCGCTTTGCCGAACGAGAGGCTGCCCGGCGTTGCCGTCAGCAACTGGGTGATCGCCTGGCCTGCGTCGACGCGGCCGGCGCCCTGCTGGTAGACGGTCTGGCCGGCGATGACCTTGGCCGATCCCATCACGACGGGCTTGAGCTCGTTCGCCTTCCAGGCCGGGTGCTGCTGCGCGAGCAGCGCGGCGGTTCCCGCGACGTGCGGCGTCGCCATCGACGTACCGGACAGCATCAGGTACTGCGTACCGACCGGGTCGCCGATGTCGGCGTCCTTGGCCCGCGCGGCGACGATGTCCACGCCCGGGCCGGTGACGTCGGGCTTGATCGCGCCGTCGCCGACCCGCGGACCGCGGCTGGAGAACTCCGCCAGCTGGTCGGACTTGTCGACCGCGCCGACGGTCAGCGCCGCGTCCGCGCTGCCGGGTGACGAGACGGTCCCGTCACCCGGCCCTTCGTTGCCTGCCGCAACGACGAACAGCGTGCCGGTACGCGCGGTGAGCTGGTTGATCGCGGCCTCGATCGGGTCGACCTCCGGGGTGTCCGGGCCGCCGATGCTGAAGTTGACGACCTTCGCCTTCTGCTCGACCGCGGCCCACTGCAGCCCGGCGAGCATCGCCGAGTCCGAGCAACTGCCGCCGTTGTCGCAGACCTTGCCGTCGAGCAGCGTCGCGTCCGGCGCGACCCCTTTGTACTTGCCGCCCGACGCCGCACCCGAGCCGGCCACCGTCGACGCGACGTGCGTGCCGTGGCCGAACTGGTCGCCCGAGGGGTCGGTGGTGAAGTTCTTCGTGGCGCCGATCCGGCCCTTGAAGTCGGGGTGCTTCGGGTCGATGCCGGTGTCCAGGATCGCGACCTTGACGCCCTTGCCGGTGAACCCGGCCTGCCAGGCCTTCGGCGCGCCGATCTGCGGGACGGACTTGTCCAGCAGGACCTTGCGCTTGGCGTCCAGCCAGACGTGATCGATCGCGGCGGCGTCGCGGGTCTGTCCGGTGACCTGGCGGAGGAACTGCCCGGTCGTCGACTTGTCGACCGTGACGGCGGTCGCGCCGATCGCGGGGAGGTCCTTGGTTTTCGTTGCTCCTGGCAATGGCTTTGCCGCTGAACGACCCTGGGTGGAGACGATCAGCGGGATCGTCGTCGACCGCTGGTCGTCGTACCCCATCTCCAGCAGGCCGGACACGTCGAACAACCGCCGGTCGAGCTTGCCCGACGTCACCGCCGAGCTGACGTCGAGCGGAAGCACCGACAGCCGGCCGCGCGACCGCTGCAGCTTGAAGACCACCTTGTCCCGGCCGGGACCGGGGTCGACCGTCACGTTCTTGCCGTTCACGACGACTCGGTCGCCGGTGACCAGTGTGACGACTTGCGTTGACCGACTCGTGGCCGACGGCAACGCTCCTGCGTCAGGCTGCTGCTGCGCGTGTGCTCCGGGCCCTTCCACCACACCGATCGCCAGCGCTCCGGCCAGTACGCCGGTTGCCGCCGTCAACCATCTCTTCCTGCGCTCCATCTCCCGCTCTCCCCTCCGTCACCGGACGGTGACGACACGGGTACGACGCGTGTGCGGAGAGAAAAGATGCCGCGGATTCTGGAGCGTGCCCGTTCGGTCAGCCGTTCGGGACGATCAGGCCGAGCACGAGGATCGCGGCACCGGCACCGAGCAGCAGCGCTGCGTCGAACATGCGACCACGAACGTGCAGCAGACCGGCCTGGTCGTCGTTGAGCACGAGACGGAGCAGCCCCGCGAGCAGGACACTGCCGGAGAAGGTGAGGATGCCGTTCCGCCAGTTGTAGAACGTGAGGATGACCAGCCCGGTCAGCCCTGCCAGCACACAGATCGCCAACGGCCACTCACTCCGCCGCTGCTGCTCGGTCGCGGCGGCCATCAGCCGACCGTTCCGGGGCGGGAGGCGGCTGCGTCCGGCGTGGGGGTGGTCATGCGGCGGAGCCGGTGGCTGCTTCGGCGGCTTCGATGACGTTGGTGAGGAGCATGGCGCGGGTCATCGGGCCGATGCCGCCGGGCATGGGGGCGATCCAGGCAGCGGCCTCGCGGGCGGCCGGGGCGATGTCGCCGACGATCTTGCCCTCGGCGCTGCGGCTGGTGCCGACGTCGAGCAGGACCGCGCCCGGCTTCACCATGTCGGCGGTGATCAGCCCGGCCGATCCGGCGGCGGCGATCACGATGTCGCCGGTGCGGACCACGGAGGCGAGGTCCTTGGTGCCGGTGTGGCACTGGGTGACGGTCGCGTTCTCGGACTTGCGGGTGAACAGCAGGCCCATCGGCCGCCCGGCGGTGACGCCGCGGCCGACCACGACCACGTGGGCGCCGGCGATCGGTACGTCGTACCGGCGGAGGATCTCGACGCAGCCTTTCGGCGTACAGGGCAGCGGGCCTTCCTGGCCGAGGACCAGCTTGCCGAGGCTGACCGGGTGCAGGCCGTCGGCGTCCTTGAGCGGGTCGATCAGGCCGAGGATCTCGTTGGTGTCGACGTGCTTGGGCAGCGGCAGCTGGACGATGAAGCCGGTGCAGGCCGGGTTCTCGTTCAGCTCACGGACCTTCGCGGCGATCTCGTCCTGCGTGGTGTCGGCCGGCAGCTCGACCTCGATCGAGGAGATCCCCACCGCCGCACAGTCCCGGTGCTTGCCCGCGACGTACGCCCGGCTCCCCGGATCGTCCCCGACCAGAATCGTCCCGAGCCCCGGCACGATCCCCTGCTCCGCGAGCTTGGTCACCCGCACCTTGAGCTCGTCCTTGATCGCCGCCGCCGTCGCCTTGCCATCCAAAACCTGAGCCGTCACAGCACAGGAGTCTGCCACGCCTCCCACCGACCCCGTGACCTACCCAGCACCACACGCCAGCAACTACTTGAGAGGAGCGGCAAGCCCACATCCGCCCTTCCGATTCACGTCCACCACCGCCGCCCACGGCTCCCGACCACGAGCACCACCGCCGAACCACATCTGCCACAGCAAGTACCGACCCCCGACCCCCGCACAGCTGCTCTCGGACCAACCTGCCGAGAGGCTCACGAATCCCCACCCCAGCGCACATCCGCGAGCTTGCCTCGCCCCCAGCCCACCTCCTCCCGCGCCCAACCAACAACCCAAACCACCCCCAGCCCCATCCCGAGCACCGTGACCCGCACCACAACTCCTGACCGATCGGTTGAAAACTGGCCGATCGGTCAGCCATGCTGGTTGACATGGCAGAGAACACCCCCGCCCGCGAGCGCACCCGGCGGGAGATCGAGCAGCAGGCGGTCGCCCTGTTCGCGAGCAAGGGGTACAGCGCGACCTCGCTGCAGGACATCGCGACCGCGGCCGGCTGTTCGAAGGCGACCGTGCTCTACCACTTCAACGGCAAGGCCGCCGTCCTGGCCGCCGCGCTCGAGCCGTCCAAGCAGGCGCTCAAGGAAGTCATCGCCGAGGCCGAGCGGCTGCCCGCCGAGGAGGCGCAGGAGCTCGCGATCGTGCGGTTCAGCGAGCTGGCGGTCGGCGCGCGCGGGCTGATCGCCGTACTGTCCGACATCCTGCCGACGATCGACGAGATGCCCGAGTTCGCCGAGCTGATCGGCGAGGGCATCCGGCTGACCGAGATCATGGCCGGCCAGAGCCACGACCAGCTCGAGCTGGACGTCGCCAAGTTCGCCATCAACGGCCTGCTCGGCGAGTGCCGGCACCCGGGCGAACGCTCCGACGCCGAACTGCTGGAGCTCTGTAACACGGCACTCCGCCGCCTGCTCAGACCACCGGGCCGGCCCGCGTGAACCCCTCGCCGGCACCTCGCCACTCCTTGCCAACGCCCCCGCCTCATTCCCTTGCCCCTCACCACCCCCGACTCGATCACTTGCCAGCTCCCCGGCCGCCCCGCCTGAATCCCTTGCCCGCCCGGCCCACCCGAAACGGATGTAGCGACTGATGGCCAATCTCCTGTACCGGCTCGGCCGGTTCTCCTACCAACGCCGGCGGCTCGTCGCCGCGATCTGGACCTTCGTGCTGGTCCTGCTCGGGGTCGGCGCGCTGACCCTGGGCGGCCAGACCGCGAACACGTTCTCGATCCCGGGCACCGAGTCGCAGCGAGCGCTCGACGCGCTGGCCAAGGACATGCCGGCCGCCAGCGGCGCGTCGGCGAGCGTGGTCGTCAAGGCCCCGGCCGGCAAGACGCTGATGGACCCGCAGGTCAAGGCCGCGGTCGGTGTCACCGTCGCCAAGGTGGCCAAGGTCCCCGAGGTCGCCGGCGCCGTCGACCCGTACACCGCCAAGGCGATCAGCCAGGACGGTTCGACCGGACTCATCCAGGTCTCGTTCACCAAGTCCGCCGACCAGCTCTCCGAGGAGAGCACCAAGGCGTACGACGGACTGAACGCGCTCAGCTCCGGCGACCTCCAGGTCGTCCCGGGCGGCGCCGTGGTCGGTGGGCCGCCGGAGATCGGCAGCACCGAGATCATCGGCGTCGCGATCGCGGCCGTCATCCTGGTGATCACCTTCGGCTCACTCGTGGCCGCGGGCATGACGTTGCTGACGGCACTCATCGGCGTACTGGCCGGCATGGCCGGGCTGTTCCTGGTCACCGCGTTCACCGAGGTCTCGTCGACCGCGCCGATCCTCGCGCTGATGCTCGGCCTGGCCGTCGGCATCGACTACGCGTTGTTCATCAGCTCGCGGCACCGCTCGCAACTCGCCGAGGGCATGGATCCGGAGGAGTCGGTCGCGCGGGCGACGGCGACCGCCGGCTCCGCCGTCCTGTTCGCCGGTGCGACGGTCGTGATCGCGCTGGCCGGGCTGAGCCTGGTCGGCGTACCGTTCCTGACCGCGATGGGTCTGGCCGCGGCCGCGACCGTGCTGACCGCCGTACTGGTAGCCCTGACGCTGCTTCCGGCCATGCTCGGCTTCGTCGGCAACCGGGTGCTGCCGCGCAAGCTCCGGAACCACGGCGCCCACGCGGCCGAGCCGGTCGCCGCCAAGGAGGGCTTCGGCTTCCGCTGGGCCCGGCTGGTGACCCGCTTCCGCGTCCCGATCGTTGCCCTGGGCATCCTCGGGCTCGGCGCGCTGGCGCTGCCGGTGCAGGACATGCGGCTGGCGATGCCGGACGGAGCGACCGCGTCGGAGAGCTCGAACCAGCGGATCGCGTACGACCTGTCCGCGGCCGCCTTCGGTCCGGGCTCGAACGGCCCGCTCGTGGTCGTCGTCAAGACGCCGAACGCCCAGCAGTCCGAGGCGCTGGTCGGTCAGGTGCTCGGCGCGACGAAGGGCCTGAAGGACATCGTCGCGGCGCAGCCCGGCCCGGCGAGCGAGGACGGCGCGACCCGGCTGATCAGCGTGATCCCGGCCAGCGGGCCGGCGAGCGAGCAGACCGCCGACCTGGTCGGTGACCTGCGGGACACGCTCAAGCCGCTGTCGGCCAACGGCGCCGACATCTCGATCACCGGCAACACGGCGATCGGTGTCGACGTCTCGCAGAAGCTGACCGACGCGCTCCCGACGTACCTGCTGGTCGTGATCGGGTTGTCGTTCCTGCTGCTCCTGCTGGCGTTCCGGTCGATCCTCGTCCCGCTGAAGGCGACGCTGGGCTTCCTGCTGACGATCGGCGCGACGTTCGGCATCACCGTCGGCGTCTTCCAGCTCGGCTGGGGCGCGGCGCTGTTCGGGGTGGACTCGCCCGGCCCGCTGGTCAGCTTCCTGCCGATCATCATGATGGGCATCCTGTTCGGCCTGGCGATGGACTACGAGGTGTTCATCGTGTCCCGGGTCCGCGAGGAGTTCGTGCACGGCAAGCACGCCACCGAGGCGACCGTCGCCGGCGTCGGGCACGGCGCCCGGGTGGTGACCGCGGCCGCGCTGATCATGGCGGCGGTGTTCGCGGGCTTCATCCTGGTGCACGACCCGATCATCAAGACGATCGGCTTCGGGCTGACCGTCGGCGTCCTGATCGACGCGTTCGTGGTCCGGATGACGATCGTCCCGGCGGTGCTGTCGCTGCTCGGCGACCGCGCCTGGTGGTTCCCGAAGTGGCTCGACCGGATCACCCCGAAGGTCGACATCGAGGGCGAGTCCCTGCGCGTGGACGAGGCCGGGAAGCCGGCCGAGAAGGATCTCGTCGGCGCCTGAGGCAGGGCCGGGCGTACGGCGTGCGCGAGCGAAGGGCCGGGCGGCTGCCCGGCCCTTCGCCGTGTCCGGAATGTCCGCGCTCTTGCTGAGGTTGCGGTGGTTAGTTTATTCTTTAACTACCTGCTCAGCGAGGAGACCTTCATGCCTGCCGTGACCGTCAGCGACATCACCGTGCTGCCCCGCGTCCACCAGCCCGACCCGGCCGTGTCCCGTGAGCGCGCGGTCCGCTCGGTGACGTCGGCCCCGAGCGGGTACGAGGGCGAGGGCTTCCCCGTCCGCCGGGCCTTCGCGGGCGTGGACCTGCGGGACCTCGACCCGTTCATCCACATGGACCAGATGGGCGAGGTCGAGTACGCGCCGGGCGAGCCGAAGGGCACGCCGTGGCACCCGCACCGCGGCTTCGAGACCGTCACCTACATGCTCGACGGGATCATGGAGCACCAGGACTCCCAGGGCAACGGTGGTGTGATCACCAACGGCGACACCCAGTGGATGACGGCCGGTTCGGGCTTGCTGCACATCGAGACCCCGCCTGAGCACCTCGTCGTGAGCGGCGGACTGTTCCACGGGATCCAGCTGTGGGTGAACCTGCCGAAGGCGCAGAAGTGGGCGGCGCCGCGGTACCAGGACATTCGCGGTGGCGACTCGGCGCTGCTGTCGACGCCGGACGGTGGTGCGCTGATCCGGGTCATCGCCGGTTCGGTCGGCGGGTACGACGGGCCGGGGTCGACGCACACGCCGATCACGCTGGTGCACGCCTCGGTGAGCCCGGGGGCGGAGATGGTGCTGCCTTGGCAGGCGGACTACAACGCGCTCGTGTACGTCTTGGCCGGTCAGGGCACGGTGGGTGCTGAGCGGCGGCCGTTCCGCAAGGGGCAGCTCGCTGTCTTCGGTCCTGGCGACACGATCCGGACGGCGGCGTCGCCGTCGCAGCCGGTGGCGGAGCCGAACCTCGACGTCCTGGTGCTCGGCGGCCGGCCGATTCGCGAGCCCGTCGCGATGGCCGGGCCGTTCGTGATGAACACGCGCGACGAGGTCGTCCAGGCCTTCGAGGACTTCCAGGCGGGGAGGCTCGGCACGATCCCCGCCGTACACGGTGCTCCGACCGACCTGCGCGAGTCGAACTAGCCTTCGGGGTAGAAGACGAAGATCGTGCAGCCCTCGGTGGTTTGAGGGATGTGGCGGCTGCCGGCCGGGCAGTGGATGAAGCTCCCGGCCGGGTAGTCGCGCAGGCCGTCGTTGAAGACACCGTCGACGACGTACACCTCTTCGGGACCCGGCTCGTGCACGTCGACGCCTTGCCAGGTTGAGCCCGGATCCATTTCCAGGACGTGGGCCGAGGCGCCGGCGGGGCTTTTCCACAGCGAGCGCAGCCGGATTCCGGGGAAGATCTCTCGGGTCGGTCGGTCGTCCGCTGGGGTGGTCCACTCGAAGTCCATGACTGCCAGCCTGCCGCGATGGATGACTGGCAGACAGTGTCAGGAAAGTCTTCATCGGGTACTTTTTTGCCATGGCGGTTCATCGGGTCGTCGCGCTGGTCAAGGCGCCGCAGAGCACGTTCGAGCTGGGCTGTGCGGCGGGTGTGTTCCGCGGCGACGACTACCGCTTCAGCGTGTGCACAGAGACGCCGGGCGCCGTGCCGACCACGAACGGTTTCGACCTGGTCGTGCCGGCGGGGCTGCGGGCAGTCGATCGCGCCGACACGGTGATCCTGCCGGGCTGGTTGCCGATCGACGAACCGCCATCGACGGCTGTCCTTCGCGCGCTGCAGCGGGCCCATCGGCGTGGGGCTCGCCTGGTCAGCATCTGCTCCGGTGCGTTCGCGCTGGCCGCGACCGGTCTGCTGGACGGGCGGGCTGCGACCACGCACTGGGCGTACGGCGACGAGTTGCAGCGCCGGTTCCCCGCCGTACGGGTTGATCCTGATGTGCTCTACATCGACCACGGCGACCTCGCCACCAGCGCGGGCTCCGGCACCGGGCTCGATCTGTGCCTGCACCTGGTCCGCACCGATCACGGCGCCGCGTACGCCGCCCGCGTGGCGCGGCGGATGGTGATGCCGCCGCAGCGCGAGGGCGGGCAGATCCAGTACCGGGTCGAAACGCCCAGCCCCGCCGTCGATTCCCTCGGTCCACTGCTCGACTGGGCGGCCGACCGGTTGTCCGAGCCGTTGACCGTCGACGACCTCGCCGCCCGCTCCGCGATGTCGCCCCGGACCCTCACCCGCCGCTTCACCGAACAACTCGGGACCACCCCGGGCCAGTGGCTGCTCGCCCAACGCATCGCCCGCACCCGCCAACTCCTCGAGACCACCGACCTCCCCGTCGAGACCATCGCCCACCAGGTCGGCCTCTCCACCGCGGTCAACCTCCGCCGCCGCTTCCAGTCGGCCCTCAAGACCACCCCCAGCGCCTACCGCCGGGCCTTCAAGAACTGAGGCCCCGACCGTCGTACGCGCTCCGGCCGACGCCCATCACTGGTCAACCCCCTCCAACGCTGTCCCGGGCGGTGTCTCTGAGCGTGGGCTTGGGCGGCCGCCGCTGCTTGATCAGTGGTGCACGTCGGCGACTCGCCGCGGCGGCGGGTGACCTGTGGGAGGTGTAGACCGGTTGGTGGGGTGATGTGGATGCGTCGCGTGCTGGTGGTTCTGGTGCTGCTGCTGGTCGCCGGGTGTTCCGGGCCGGGTGAGGTGCGGGTCGACTTGGGGCCGGCTGTGGTGCCGGCTGATGCGGTGGCTCACGTGAAGGTCAGCGGGCTGGGTGGTGGCGACCGGGTCGAGGTGGTGGCGGAGGCTACCGATCAGGCGGGGAAGAACTGGCGCGCCTCGGCGTCGTACAAGGCTGATGACCATGGGTTCGTCGACCTCGACCGGACCGCGCCGGTGAGTGAGAGCTACGCCGGGGTGGACGGGATGGGGTTGTTCTGGGCGATGAATCCGCCGGACGGCGACCCGCAGCGGCAGCTCTACCTGCCCGAGGTGAACGGCGACGGGCCGCGCGAAGTGGTGCGGATCAGCGTGCGGGAC
This sequence comes from Kribbella italica, assembly GCF_014205135.1. Taxonomy (NCBI): domain Bacteria; kingdom Bacillati; phylum Actinomycetota; class Actinomycetes; order Propionibacteriales; family Kribbellaceae; genus Kribbella; species Kribbella italica. The sequence continues at coordinate 7,936,203 of NZ_JACHMY010000001.1, read as the reverse complement.
GGCGAGAAGACGCTCGCCACGGCGACGCAGACCCGGCGGTGGGCGACCGACGAGGTCACCGTCCGGACGCTGACGTTGGCGAAGGACAAGGTGGTCGGGCGGCTGTTCCTGCCGAAGCCGGACGGGAAGCGGCATCCGGGCGTGTTCCTGCTCGGCGGGTCCGAGGGCGGGATGAGCCAGGCCGCCGGGGCCGCGCTCCTGGCCTCGCACGGGTTCCCGGCCCTGACCGTCGCGTACTTCGCCGCGCCGGGACTCCCGAAGACCTTGCAGGAGATCCCGCTAGAGTACTTCGCGACCGCGGCCAAGATCCTCGCGGCCCAGCCGGCGGTCGATCCCGCGCACGTCGTCGCGCTCGGCGCGTCCCGCGGCGCCGAGGCCTCACTGCTGATCGCGCAGACCTTCCCCGACCTGATCCACGGCGCGGTCCTCTACGCCCCGACCTCGAAGGTCGCCCCCGGCTTCCCCGACTACCTCGCGAACTCCTGGACCCTCCACGGCCGGCCGCTGACCACCGACACCCTCATCCCGGTCGACCACGTCAGCGGCCCGGTCCTCGCCATCGCCGGTACGGCGGACGGCATCTGGCAGTCGGCACCGGCCGCCCAGCTGATCGACACTGAGCTCACCACCGCCCACAACCCCTATCCCCACAAGGCTCTGATCTACCCCGGCGCCGGCCACAACGTCGGCACGTTCCCGTACCTGCCGCAAGGCACCCAGTTCTACGAGGCCCTCGCCGACCACACCGCCTACCTCGGCGGTGACCGCCCCACCAACGCCGCGGCCCAGGCCAGCTCCTGGCCGCAGGTCCTCGCGCTGCTCCGCAGCCTCTAGAAGTTGTCGAGGCTGATGTACAAGGGGATCCGGTCGTCGTCGGGATCCGCGCCGTAGTCCAGTGCGAACGACCGCGCGGCCGGCGGGCCGCCGTACTGCGGGTTCAACTCGCTGGACGACAGGCTCATCGTCATCAGCGCGACGTCGACGTACGGGTCGCCGAGGCCGAGCCGGCCCAGATCCAGTACGCCGGTGAACCGCATCGTCTCCGGGTCGACCAGGATGTTCGGCATGCAGTAGTCGCCATGCGTGACAACCACCCGCGAGCCTGGGAACGGCGAGTCGAACGGGCAGTCGGTCAGCGAGTGCAGTTGCCGGAGGCACTCAGCGACAGCCCGCAGTACGGCGGGCCGCTCGGCGGCGGGCCACGGCTGCGAGGCGTCCCGCCCGGGCAGGGCCGTGGTCAGCATCCAGTCGTTGCCTCGATCAAGCAATGGTGGGCACCCGAAGCCGGTTGCGCCGAGCCAGGCGACGCGGTCGGCTTCGTCGGCGACATCCGATCCGGCCTTGTAGTACAGGGTTTCCGTCGCCCGCTCGAGGCGGACAACGGTCGCACCGGAACACCCGACGTTGACCGGTTCGGCATGCCGTGCGCCGAACCGGTCGGCCAGGGTGTCGAGGTCCACCCCGACACCCTAGGCCTTCGTCAGCGAGATCTCACCGGAGATTCCGGTGCAGGGCTGTGATGAGCTCGCCGTCGGACGTGTCTCCGTCCAGCGACCAGATCATCGCGCCGCCGAGGCCGCGGTGGTTGATGTAGCGGGCCTTGCGCTTCATCTCGACCGGGTCGTCCCAGGTCCAGAACGTCGTCCCGTCGAACAGCCAGGCGAAGCCGGCCTTCTCGTCGCGGTGGACGGTGAAGTTGGCCAGCTGGGCCTTGAGCAGCTTGTAGTCCTCGTAGCCCGCCTCGTACGTCGCGGGCGCAGCGGCGGTCGCGGGCTGGAAGAGGCCGTTGTTCTGGTTCGTCACGCCGGTCCAGCCGCGGCTGTAGAACGGGACGCCCATCACCAGCTTGTTCCGCGGCGCACCGCGGGACAGGTACGCGTCGATCTTCACCTGCGAGCTGAACTCGGCCGGCGCGGGATCACCGGCAGGGCCGTCGATCGCGGACTGCTGGTTGGTCTGCAGATCCCAGGTGCCGTGGTAGTCGTAGCCCTGCGTCGTCCCGAAGGTCAGGTCCTTGAAGATCTTCTTGACCTCGAACCCGTTGTCCACCTGGGCCGGTGCGGCCGGCAGGAACGCCGACAGCGTGTGGCGGTTCTTGAACGGCCACGACGACCGGTCGAGCTGCTTGCGGTACTCGCGCACCAGCGCGGTGAAGTTCTGCTTGTCCTCGGGCCGGATCACGTTGCCCGGGTTGCCTTCGCTGCCCGGCCACTCCCAGTCCAGGTCGATGCCGTCGAAGACACCCTTCGCGGCACCGGCCGGCGCACCCGGCAGGTTGCCCTTGATCCACAGGTCCAGGCAGGACTTCACGCTCGCGGCCCGGCTGGCGGGGGTGAGCGCGGCGTCGGAGAAGTACTTCGACCCGGTCCAGCCGCCGAGCGAGATGCTGATCCGCAGCTTCGGGTACTTCTTCTTCAGCTGCTTGAGCTGGTTCAGGTTGCCCGACAGCGGCTGACCGGCGACGTCGGCCTTGCCGTTGACGCTCTGCTCAGCGGTGAACGGCCGCTGGTAGTCGGCCCACGGGTCGCTGCTGATGCACTTGCCCTGCTCGTCCAGGAACCCGAACGCGTAGTTCAGGTGCGTCAGCTTCGCAGCCGTGCCGTTCTTCACCAGGTCGCTGACCAGGAAGTTGCGGTCGTAACCGCTCCACTGCGTGTAGTACCCGACCACGCGCTTGCTGCTGCCGTGCGCTTCGGCCGGTACGGCCGTCAACCCCACCGGTGCCACCACGGCCAAGGCCGTGAGCACCACGAAACTCCGACGACGTTTCACTGACATCGATCTCCCCACCGGGCGGTCACATCGGGACAGGTGCGGCTCACCCTAAGTGCCACCGAGGAGTTCGGCAATGTCTCTACCGAAGTCAGTTCGCCGTCCAGGATTTCCCCACGTCCTTGGGTTAGTCGCTCGACCGGCGGACCACGAGCTCGAACCGGCTCGTCACGTGCTCGGCCGCTCGCTCCGGCGCGGCCAGCCGCCGGACCAGCAGCTCGACGCCGCGCCGCGCGATCTCGTCGACCGACGGTGCGACGCTGGTCAACGGCGGATTGCTGTACCGCGCTTCCTCGACGTCGTCGAACCCGACCACCGCCAGCTCACCCGGTACGTCGATCCCGAGCTCGGCGCACCCCACCAGCGCGCCGAGCGCCAGCGAGTCGTTCAACGCGAACACCGCGTCCGGGGCCTTCGCCCGGCCGCGCGCGCCCGGCCTGCGCACGAGGTCGATCATCCCCGCCCGTCCGGCCTCCCGGGTCCACGGGATCGCCAGCTCGCCCGCTGGATCCAGGCCCGCTTCGGCCAGCGCCGCCAGGAAACCCCGCCGCCGCAGCCGCCCCGACTTGTTCGCCTTCGCATCTCCGAGCAACACGACCCGACGCTTGCCCACAGCAACCAAATGCGCGACCGCGGCGTGGGCCCCCTCGACGTTCGGGATCGCGACGTGGTCGAAAGGCCCGTCGAGCTGCCGGTCACCGATCAGCACCAGCGGGTACGCCGAGCCGGCCGCGAGCCGCGCATCCGCCTTCGTCAGCTCGATCGCACTCAGCAACGCACCGTCCGTCAGGCTGCTCCGCCCACCCCCGAGCACCAGCCGCTCACGCTCCCGCCGTCCACCCGTCACCTCGACCATCACGGTCAGCTCGTGCCGCTCGGCCTCCTGTACGACCGCCTCGGCCAGGTCCGCGAAGTACCGCTCCCGCAGACTCGGTACGCCGAGCGCGATCAGCCCGGTCCGCCCCAGCCGCAGCCCGCGCGCCGCGGCGCTCCGCTGGTACCCGAGCTCGTCGATCGCCGCCTGGACCTTCGCCCGCACCTCGGCCGACACGTGCACGTACCCGTTGACCACGTTCGACACGGTCCGCGGCGACACCCCGGCGTACCGGGCCACGTCGCTCTGCCGCACCACCACCCGCGCTCCTCACACCCGCGTCCGCCGACCACTCTCGAAGGCTTCGATGATCGCAGTACCGACCTCCAGCGCTCGCAGCCCCGCCGTCGCGGGCACCGGCGGCCGCTCGCCGCGACGCAGCGCCGGGAGCAGGACGTCGAGATGCCGGTCGAAGGTCTGCTCGAACGACCGGCTCCGATCGTCGAAGTAGCCCGCCTCCCACACCTCGCGGGTCGGGTCGCCGGCCTTCGAGAATGTGTAGCGCTTGACCGTGTCCTCGACCAGCAGACGGCCGGCGCGGCCGTTGACCTCCAGCTGATGCGTGCCGGGATACGCGTACGACGAGTCGTAGCTGCCGACCAGCGATCCCACCGCGCCGCTCGCGAACCGCAGCACCGCGGCGATCGTGCCGCCCTTCAGCTCCGCCGACACGGCTTCGATCGGGCCGCCGAGCTGTTCGAGCATGTCGATGCCGTGGCACTGCGTCTCGATCAGGTTCGCGTACGGGTGGTGCGCCGAGCTGCCCTCACCGGCGAACCGCCAGGTCAGGAACTCCAGCTCCCCCAGACGCCCGGCCGTCACGTCGTCGTACGCGCGCTGGACCGGTACGGCGTACCGGTGGTTGAAGTTGATCGCGAAGAACGTGTCACCGGCCTCCTCGAGCAGCGTGCGCCCTTCGGCGAGGTCGAAGACGAGTGGCTTCTCCACCAGCAAAGGGATTCCGCGGGTGAGCAGGTGCCGGGTCAGGGCGAAGTGCTCGGTGTTCGGCAGGCAGACCGCGACGAGCTCGGGCTGTACGTCGTCGATCATCCGGTCGACGTCGTCGTACCCGGTGGTGTGCCATTCGGCCGCTCGAGCCTGCGCCCGGCCGAGATCGCGCGACCAGATCCCGGCCAGCTCGGCCTCCGGGTGCTGCGCGAACGCCCGCGCGTGCTGGCGTCCCCATCCACCGGCGCCGACCACGGCGACGCGCACGGGCTCATGCATCCTGCGTCACCACGACCTTGCCCGTCTCCCCGCCGAGGAAGGCCTCGAAGGCCGCCTGCGTCTCGGACAGGTCGAAGGTGTGGGTGATCACGCGGCTCACCTCGTCGAGGTTGGCCAGCAGGATCTCGTGATTGGTCGCCAGATCGGCGTACGGGAAGTACTCGCTCCCGATCACGCCCGCCTCGTTGGCCACCAGGTCCGGCGAGACCTCCAGCTCGAGTCCTTGCCCATGGCCCACACAGACCAGCACGCCACGCCGCCCTAGTTTCCGTACGGCGGCCTGCCGCGCCTCCGACCGCCCACTCGCATCCACCGCCGCGTCCACCAGCGGCAGATCCTCTGGTTGCACCGGCATCGCGCCCAGCCCTGCCGCGAAGTCCAGCCGCCACGGCGACGGATCGCTCACGTACACAGGGAAATCCGCACCGAACCGCAACTTCGCCATCAGCAGCACCCCGAGCCCCACCGGGCCGACCCCCGCGACGTACAGATCCTCGATCCCCGGCCGCAGCAGCAACGCCCGATCCAGCGCGTGCCCGCTAGTCCCCATCAAGTCCAGCAACGCCGTCGCGGTCGCGAACGGAACCCGCTCGTCCACCGCGAAGAACACCCGCTCGTCCACCACTTCGTAAGGCCCCAACCCGCCCGCCCGGTTGAACCCCATGTCCCCCTGCTTGGCGAGACACACGTTGGTCGCCCCCGCCCGGCAACTCCGGCACTCGCCACAGAACACCATCAGGTAAACAACTCCCCGCGTCCCCACCGCCGTCGACGTCCCCGCTCCCGCCGCGATCACCTCCCCCGCAGCCTCATGCCCCTGCACCACCTCGGCCCCACCCGCGAAAGCTCCCCGGTCACTCCCACAAATCGCATTCGCCCGGCACCGCACCACCAACTCCCCATCCCCCGGCTCCGGCGGCTCCACCTCCCGGAAGTCCACCCGCCCACCACCAACCAGCACCGCCGCCGTCTTCGCCATACCCCTGTGATTCCACCCTTTGCCACGTGGCAAACCTGCGACTTCTCAGCCTGTGGCAACAGCCTCGGTCTCGGTCGTTCCGTCGAACGCCGAGAAGGCGACCGCAGGAGTACGGTCGCCTTCTCGGATGGAGAAACTCAGTGGAAGAAGTGCCGCGTCCCCGTGAAGTACATGGTGACGCCGGCCTTTTGGGCGGCCTCGATGGCGGCCTCGTCGCGGATGGAGCCGCCGGGCTGGACCACCGCGGTGACGCCGGCTTCGAGGAGGACCTCCAGGCCGTCGGGGAACGGGAAGAAGGCGTCGGAGGCGGCGACGGAGCCGGCGGCGCGTTCGCCGGCGCGGGTGACGGCGAGGCGGCAGGAGTCGACGCGGTTGACCTGGCCCATGCCGACGCCGACCGACGCGCCCTGCGCGGCGAGCAGGATGGCGTTGGACTTGACGGCGCGGCAGGCCTTCCAGGCGAAGGCGAGGTCGGCCAGCACCTCCGGAGAGGCTGCTTCGCCGGCGGCCAGGGTCCACGCGTTCGGGTCGTCGCCCTCGGCCTGGAAGCGGTCGCTGTGCTGCAGCAGCAGCCCGCCGCTGATCGCGCGCATCTCGACCAGCTCGGCGTTCGACCGGGGCGGCGCGACCAGCAGGCGGATGTTCTTCTTCGCGGAGAGGATCTCGACCGCGCCGTCCTCGTACGCCGGGGCGACGAGTACCTCGGTGAAGATCTCCGCGACCTGCTTGGCCAGCTCGACCGAGACCGGCGCGTTGGTCGCGATCACACCGCCGTACGCCGAGACCGGGTCGCACTCGTGCGCGCGCCGGTGCGCCTCGGCGATGTCGGCGCCGACCGCGATACCGCACGGGTTGGCGTGCTTGATGATCGCCACCGCCGGCTCGGCGAAGTCGTACGCCGTGCGCCGCGCGGCGTCCGCGTCGACGTAGTTGTTGTACGACATCTCCTTGCCGTGCAGCTGCTCGGCGCCGGCCAGGCCGCCGCGGCCGTTCAGGTACAGCGCGGCCGGCTGGTGCGGGTTCTCGCCGTAGCGCAGCACGGCCTTCTTGTCCCACGCCGATCCGACCCAGGCCGGGAACACCGAGCCGTCGCCGGTGTCGGTGAGCACGCTGCCCATCCAGGACGCGACGGCGACGTCGTACTCGGCGGTGTGCACGAAGGCCGCGGCGGCCAGCTTCTGCCGCTCGGCCAGCGAGAAACCGCCCTCGTCGAGCACGGTGTAGATCGCGTCGTACTGCGCCGGCGAGGTCACCACGGCGACGTTCGCGTGGTTCTTCGCGGCACCGCGGACCATCGACGGGCCGCCGATGTCGATCTGCTCGATGCACTCCTCGGTGGAGGCACCGGAGGCGACCGTCTCGGTGAACGGGTACAGGTTGCTGACCAGCAGATCGAACGGCTCGACCCGCATCTCGGCCAGTTGCTCGACGTGGTCGGGCTTGCGGACGTCGGCCAGCAGCCCGGCGTGCACCTTCGGGTGCAGGGTCTTGACCCGCCCGTCCAGGCACTCGGGGAAGCCGGTCAGCTCCTCCACCTTGGTCACCGGTACGCCGGTCGCGGCGATCCGCGCGGCCGTGGAACCGGTGGACACGATCTGGACGCCGGCCTCGGACAGCGCCTTGGCGAGCTCCTCCAGACCGGTCTTGTCGTAGACGCTGATCAGCGCCCGGCGGATCGGCCTGCGGTCGGTGCTCACTTCAGTCGAACCTTTCGTCCGGTGATGGTCCAGCCTTGGCGAACCAGCCGGCCGACCCAGTCCACCAGCTGGTGGCGCTCGACCTCCTTGATCCGCTCGGTCAGGGTTTCTTCGGTGTCGTCGTCCTCGACGCCGACGACGACCTGGCCGATGATCGGGCCGGTGTCGACGCCGCCGTCGACGAAGAACAGCGTCGCGCCGGCCACCTTCACGCCGTACGCGAGCGCGTCGCGGGGGCCGTGGATGCCGGGAAAGGCCGGCAGCAGCGCGTTGTGGGTGTTGATGTAGCGGTCGCCGAAGGCGGCCAGGAAGTCGTCGCCGACCAGCTTCAGGAACCCGGCCGAGACGACCAGATCAGGCTGGTACTGCGCGACCGACGCGGTCAGCGCGCGGTCCCAGTCGGCCCGCTCGGCGTACTCCTTGACCTTGTGCACGAACGTCGGCACGCCGGCCGCCGCGGCCTTGCCGAGACCGGCGATGCCGTCACGGTCCGCGCCGACGGCGACCACCTGGGCGCCGTACGCGGGATCCTGGCAGGCGTCGAGCAGGGCCTGCAGGTTCGAGCCGGAGCCGGAGACGAGCACGACGAGGCGTGCGGCTTCAGGCGTAGGCGCCACCGGGTCTGTCACGCGCCAAACCTTATCGCCCGGGCTCAGCCCGCCGACCGCCGCCCGTTCACTCGAGGTGGTCGGGGGCCTTCCGGCGAGCCGCCAGTACGCCGGCCGCGATCGCCGCGCCGATCGCCATCCCGGCCCCGAGCAGCCCGGCGGCCGGGAGCGCGCTGGAGACGCCGAAGTCGGCCATCCGTCCCGGGCCGGCCGACCCACCGGCCAGCAGCATCAGGATCAGCAGTCCGACACTCGCCAGCAGCGCCGACATCGCGCCGCGCAGCGCGAACGCGTCCCAGCCCAGCGCGTCGGACTCCGGCGCGGCCAGTCCACGCCGCGCCACGACCAGCCCGGCGACGGCTCCGGCGAGCAACGGGACGATCGCGGTCAGCACCAGGAAGTACGTCGGCGTCCCGCCGTCACTCGGTACGGCGGCCAGCAGCGGCAGGGCGGGCAGGTTCCCGACGTCGACGCCAGTCGGCGCGATCGACGTCCCGACGCCGAGCTGGAACCCCGGCCCGGCCAGGAACGACACGAAGTAGACGACCAGGTTCGGCAGCAGGCCGAGGCAGATCGCGAACAGAACGACGGCCCCGACGACGCCCGTGTCGAGCAGGTCCAGCATCGCGGTCACCCGGGAGAACCGGATCGCCAGCAGGACGCCGTACAGGAGGGAGGCGAAGGCGATCACGGTCAGTACGGCGGCCGCGGCAGCCGGTACGACGTCGCGCAGCCCCGTCGGAGTGGCGTCCGCGAGATCTTGAGCAGCACCGGACTCGACCAGAATCCCCGCCGAACCCGCGACGATCGCGAGCGAGGCGGCGCCGAGGAACGCCGACAGCGGCGAGATCTTCAGCGCGCCCTCGGAGGTGAGCAGCGCGATGATCAGCGCTCCGAGCCCGTACGTCGCGGCGAACACCCCGGCGGCGGTCAGCAGGTCCTTGCCCCGGTCGGCGGCGCTGATCCGTGCGGTGAACCGGCCACCGCGGTACAGGCACCAGCCGACGAAGGCGGTCAGGCCGAGCGGCGCGACCGAGATCGCGGCGCCGTTCAGGCTGAGCCCGGACTTGTGGGCGAGCAGCCACACCGAGGCACCGGCGCGGACCGCGCCGGAGGCTCCACCGAAGGTCGCCGCCAGCCAGCCGATCACCGCGACCGCGGCGCAGGCCAGCAGCCCGGCCAGCAGACAGGCACCCGCTCCGACGACAGCAGCGACCACCACCGGCCTGGGCGGGACAGTCGGCGCGGGCTGGGCGGGCCCGGGCGCCTGGTGGGATCCGCCGTCACGGGCGCCCGGACGGCTCAGCATGTCGGTCATGCCTACGCCTCGCTAGCGCTCGGCTTCGGCACGACCGACTGGTCGGCTCTACTCTTTGGTCGCTCGCTACGCTCGCTCATCGAACTCCCATCGTCCCCCTCCTCCGGACACAGCTCGTTCTGACACGCCGGATGTGGAAGACTTCCCCGAGCTGACCTCGGCGTGGCTCGTTCGTCCTAGGGGCTACCAGGTACATTCGGCGTGGACCAGGGGTTGAGTCAGGAGGTCTGGAGTCATTGTCCGGTTCCCACCGTGCGCCCCGCGGCGGAGGTCGCGCCGCGGCGCGTGAAGCGCGGCGCCAGCAGTCCCGCCGCCGGAACCAGCTGATCGGCGCCGGTGCGGCGGTCGTGCTCGTGCTCGGCGGTGGCGGCGTCGCCGCGGTGAACGCCTTCGGCGGTGACGACTCCCCGGGCGACTCCAAGTCCAGCAGCCCCGACGCCGACAAGGGCGGCGAGAACGCGCTGGCCGACGCCAAGGTCCTGATCGACGGGCCGGCGGCCAAGCCGCTGACCGCGACCGGCAGCTGGGCGATCGCCGCGACCGCCGACGGCAGCAGCGCGCCGGACAAGTCGTTCGTCTGCCAGGCCCAGCGCTTCGCCGACCCGGCCGGGATCCGGACCTGGGTGCGGACGTTCAAGAACGCCACCACCAAGGACACCGCGGTCCAGTACGTCGAGGTCTCCAACGACACCGCCGCGGCCGGCAAGTCGTACACGACGATCACCGGCTGGCTGAGTCAGTGCAACACCCCGCAGTTCCGCCTGGTCGCCAGCTACACCGCCGAGGGACTCGGCGAACGCGGCGTGATCGCGGTCTTCGGCCAGCCCAACGGCTCCAAGAGCAAGTACCGGACCGTCAGCGTGACCACGGCCGGCCAGGCCACGATGGTCTTCGAGCACGACACCATCGGCGGTACGCCGCCCAAGCCCGACGGGGTCCTGGCGACGGCCAGCGCCGGGCTGAAGCGGATCTGCGCCGAGACCGGCGCGGACTGCGGCGCCGGCACGCTGGCCGCGAAGGCCGGGCTGCTGCCGACCCAGGAGACCGCCGGGTTCATGGCGCCGATCGACCTGCCGGTGCTGTCCAGCATCGAGAAGCCGTGGGTCAGCGTCGACGGCGAGGTCCGCTCCGGCACGCTGTGCGAGAAGATCGACCTGAAGAAGGCCAAGGCGACCAAGCACAAGACGCAGACGTACGTCGTACCGGACGCGCCGGTGCCGACCGAGTTCGGGATGGACACCACCGTCGCCAAGTTCGCCACTCCGGCCGCGGCGTCGGCGTTCGTCACCCAGATCCGCAAGAACGTCGACGGCTGCGCCAAGTCCACCTCGACCGCGACGGTGAAGTCGACCGGCTCGATCAGCGTGGGCGCGCTCAAGGGCGAGGCCTGGAAGGCCAGCTACGACACCGGCGGCGGCAAGATCTTCACCTTCCGGATCGGCATCGCCGGCTCCGGGGACCGCGCGGTCTACCTGCTGTACCCGGTGCTGAAGAACCTGGACATCTCCGACAGCGTCTTCACCGACGTCCTCGGCCGCGCCGCGGACCGCTCGGCCACCTTCAAGTAGGCCAACGAAAAGGCCGCGGTCCCGAGGACCGCGGCCTTCCGTCGTACGCCGTACTACTTGCTGAGCCCCTGCATGATCTCGCGCATCAGGTTGGCGGTCTCGGTCGGCGTCTTGCCGACCTTCACGCCGACCGCCTCGAGCGCTTCCTGCTTGGCGGCCGCCGTACCGGACGAGCCGGACACGATCGCGCCCGCGTGGCCCATCGTCTTGCCCTCCGGCGCGGTGAAGCCCGCGACGTAGCCGACGACCGGCTTGGTGACGTTGTCCTTGATGAACGCCGCCGCCCGCTCCTCGGCGTCGCCGCCGATCTCGCCGATCATCACGATCGCGTCGGTGTCCGGGTCGTCCTGGAACGCCTGCAGCGCGTCGATGTGCGTGGTGCCGACGATCGGGTCGCCACCGATGCCGATCGCGGTGGAGAAGCCGAAGTCGCTCAGCTCGTACATCATCTGGTAGGTCAGCGTGCCCGACTTCGACACCAGACCGATCCGGCCGGCGCCGGCGATGGTCGCCGGGATGATGCCCGCGTTGGACTCCCCCGGGGTGATGATGCCCGGGCAGTTCGGCCCGATGATCCGGGTCTTGCCCGAGGCCTGCGCGGCGGCGAAGAACGCGGCGGTGTCGTGCACCGGCACGCCCTCGGTGATCACCACGACCAGCGGGATCTCGGCCTCGATCGCCTCGAGCACCGCGTCCTTGGTGAACTTCGGCGGTACGAAGACGACCGACACGTTCGCGCCGGTCTCCTTGATCGCGTCCGCGACGCCACCGAACACCGGGACGGCGCGGCCGTCGAAGTCGACGCTCTCGCCGGCCTTGCGCGGGTTCACGCCGCCGACGATGTTGGTGCCGGAGGCAAGCATCCGGGTGGTGTGCTTGGTGCCCTCGGAGCCGGTCATGCCCTGGACGATGACCTTGCTGTCCTTGGTCAGGAAGATAGACATGTTCAGCGATCCCTTACTTCGCAGCCAGCTCGGCGGCCCGCTTGGCGGCGCCGTCCATGGTGTCGACCCGCTCCAGACCGGCCAGGCCGGCCTCGTCGAGGATCCGGCGACCCTCGTCGGCGTTGTTGCCGTCCAGGCGGACGACCAGCGGCTTGCTGACCGCTTCGCCGCGGCCCTCGAGCAGCGCGAAGGCCTGGACGATGCCGTTGGCGACCGCGTCGCAGGCGGTGATGCCACCGAAGACGTTGACGAACACGCTCTTCACCTGCGGGTCGGAGATGATGATCTCCAGACCGTTGGCCATCACCTCGGCGCTCGCGCCACCGCCGATGTCCAGGAAGTTCGCCGGCTTCTGGCCGCCGAACTCCTCACCGGCGTACGCGACGACATCCAGGGTGCTCATCACGAGGCCCGCGCCGTTGCCGATGATGCCGACGGAACCGTCGAGCTTCACGTAGTTCAGGCCCTTGGCCTTCGCCTTGGCCTCCAGCGGGTCGGCCGCCGAGGAGTCGGCGAACTCCGCGAACTCCGGGTGCCGGAACTCGGCGTTCTCGTCGAGCGAGACCTTGCCGTCCAGCGCCTCGACGTTGCCGTCCTTGAGCTTGACCAGCGGGTTGACCTCGACCAGCGTCGCGTCCTCGGCCAGGAAGACCTCGTACAGCTTGACGATCTCCGGCGCGACCGCGTCGATGATGTCGGCCGGGTAGCCGGCCGCCGTCGCGATCTCGCGGGCCAACGCCACGTCGACACCGCTCGCCGGGTCGATCGAGATCTTGGCGACCGCGTCCGGGTTGGTGTGCGCGACCTCCTCGATCTCCATCCCGCCGGCGGCCGACGCGATGCACAGGTAGTTGCGGTTGGCCCGGTCGATCAGGAAGGAGAAGTAGTACTCCTCCGCGATCGCGGCCGCCGGAACGATGTTCAGCGTCTTGACGATGTGGCCCTTGATGTCGAGACCGAGGATCTCGCGGGCCCGGGCCTCCGCCTCGTCGGGCGAGGTGGCGATCTTGACCCCGCCGGCCTTGCCGCGGCCGCCGGTCAGCACCTGGGCCTTCACGACCACCGTGCCGCCACCGAGCTTCTCGGCCGCCGCGCGGGCTTCCTCGGGCGTGTGGACGACTTCACCGACCGTCGTCCGTACGCCGTGCTTGGCGAAGACAGTCTTCGCCTGGTACTCCATCAAGTCCACGACTGTGGTCCCTCTCTCGCCTGTTCGAGTTGGGCCGCGGCAGGCAGCGGTGCGGAGAGGCACGGTCGCCGGCGCGTTCCGTCGGGCTGAGACTAGCCACCCCGGCGCGCGTGGCAACAGCCGGGGTGCACGCTGAGACCACTGTCACAGCCTGCTTGCCGACTCGTGACACGCTGGTCGGCATGACTGAACGATCAACCAGACCAGCTGACGACTGGTGGCGTAGTGCCGTCGTCTACCAGGTGTACCCCCGGTCGTTCGCCGACGCCGACGGTGACGGCACCGGGGACGTGAACGGGATCCGGGCCCGGCTGCCGTACCTGGCCCAGCTCGGGATCGACGCGATCTGGATCAGCCCGTGGTACCCGTCCCCGCTGCTCGACGGCGGGTACGACGTGTCCGACTACCGCGACATCAACCCCGAGTTCGGCACGCTGGCCGACGCCGACGCGCTGATCGCGGAGGCGCACGCGCTGGGGATCCGGATCCTGATCGACCTGGTCCCGAACCACTGCTCCTGGGACCACCCGGCCTTCAAGGCGGCACTGGCCGCCGGCAAGGGCTCCCCCGAGCGTGACCTGTTCTGGTTCCGCGACGGCGTCGACGGGCAGCCGCCGACGAACTGGCCGGCCGCGTTCGGAGGCGGGGCCTGGCAGCAGATCGAGGACGGCCAGTGGTACCTGCACATGTTCGACATCAGCCAGCCGGACTGGAACTGGGACCACCCGAAGGTCGTCGAGGAGTTCGACGCGATCCTGCGGTTCTGGTTCGACCGGGGCATCGACGGCTTCCGGATCGACGTCGCGGACTCGATGGCCAAGGACGCCTCGCTGCCCGACGTACCGCTGAAGGACGGTCGGCCGACCCACGACAAGTACGTCGGCAACCCGTTCTACGACCAGCCGGGCGTGCACACGATCCACCAGCGCTGGCGCGCGATCGCCGACGAGTACGCCGGTACGCCGCAGGGCCCGCGGGTCTTCGTCGCCGAGGCCTGGCTGTCGCCGGCCGAGCGGCTGGCGCAGTACGTGCGTTCCAACGAGCTGCACTCGGCCTTCAACTTCGACGTACTGCGCTGTGCGTGGGACGCGAAGGAGCTGCGGCAGGTCATCGACTACACCACCGAGAGCCTGTGGGCGGTCGGTGCCCCGGCGACGTGGGTGCTGAGCAACCACGACACCATCCGGCACCGCACGCGCTACGGCCGGGCGCTGCAGGACGCGCTGGCGGAGGCGGGCGACGTCCCGACCGACCTGACGCTCGGACTGCGCCGGGCGCGGGCGGCGGCGCTGCTGGAACTGGCGCTGCCAGGTGGCGCGTACATCTACCAGGGCGATGAGCTGGGCCTGCCCGAGGTGGAGGACCTGCCGGAGGAGGTGCTGGACGACCCGACCTGGGAACGCTCCGGCCACACCGTCCGCGGTCGTGACGGATGCCGGGTGCCGATCCCGTGGAGCGGCAGCGAACCGCCGTACGGGTTCGGCGACGGTACGGACCAGCCCTGGCTGCCGCAGCCTGCCGACTGGGCGCCGCTGACGGCGGCGGCCCAGGAGAGCGACCCCGCCAGCCACCTGAACCTGTACCGGGCCGCGCTGAAGATCCGGCGCGCTGAAGAGGCTCTCGGCGAAGGCCGCCTCACCTGGGACGACGACGCTCCCGCCGGAGTCCTGTCGTTCACGCGCGACCCGGGCTTCCGGTGCGTGGTGAACCTCGGCAGCTCCCCGATCGAGCTACCCGCCGGCGAGATCCTGCTCGCGTCGGAGCCGCTGCTCGAGGGCGAGCTCCCGGTCGACGCGACGGTCTGGCTGAAGGTCTGATCTTTCGGAGAACGAGAACGGCGCCCCGGGAGTCCCGGGGCGCCGTTCCTGTGTTCGGTGTTGCTGCGGTCAGCGCCGGTCGCGATCGCGCCGGTCGCGGTCTTCCTGCTCCCGCCGTTCCCGGTCCTCACGATCGCGGCGGTCGGCCTCTTCGCGGTCCCGGCGGTCCCGGTCTTCCCGATCGCGCCGTTTCTGCTCGTCGCCGTAGCTCACTTCACACCTCCAGCTGTCAGACCAGCGACGATACGCCGCTGGAAAATCAGCACCGCGATCACCAGCGGGATCGTGACCACGACGCCGGCGGCCATCTGGGTGCCGAACGGCTGGTCGAAGCCCGAACTGCCCTGGAACTTCGAGATCGCCACGTTCGCCGTCTGGATCGACGACTTGTTCACCATGCTCAGCGCGATCAGGAACTCGTTCCAGGCCGCGATGAAGGTGATGATCGCCGTGGTGAACACACCCGGTGCCGCCAGCGGCAGGATCACCTTGTAGAAGGCCTGCGCCGGCGTACAGCCGTCGACCATCGCCGCCTGCTCCAGTTCTCGCGGCATCTGCCGGAAGAACGTGGTCAGTGTCCACACCGCCAGTGGCAGCGCGAACGACAGGCTGGGCACGATCATCGCCTGGTAGGTGTTGATCCACTTGATGTCGATGAACAGCTTCAGCAGCGGGATGACCAGCGAGATGCCCGGGAACATCGACGTGGTGATGATGATCGCCAGCACCACGTTCTTGAACCGGAACTCCAGCCGGGCCAGCGTGTAGGCCGCGACCAGCCCGACGATCAGCGTCAGGACCGTCGTTACTCCGGCCACGATCAGGCTGTTCAGCAGGGCCCGGCCGAAGCCGACGCCCTCGCCGAAGACGGCCTGCAGGTTGTCCAGCGAGAACGGCGCCGGGATCAGCGAGTTGTCGAACTGGTCCAGCGGCCGGCGGAACGCCGACACGACCATCCAGTAGAACGGCGCCAGGCAGTACAGCACGATGATCGCGACACCGACCAGCGGCAGGTACTTGCGGACCGGGCTCGCCTCGGCCGCCTTGACGTCGATGCTCATCCGACCCCACCTCCTCCGCTGGCCGATCCGGCCATCGACGTGGTCACGGCGCCGTCGAGCGACGTGTCACGGTCCTGCTTCCTACCGTTCTTGCCGTTCTTGCCGTTCTTGCCGTTCTTGCTCTTCTTCTGCACCCGGTCACCGAGAATGTCCGCCCCGAGCAGCTTGACGAAGGCGTAGGCGACCACCGCGACGTACAGGAACAGGATCGTCGCGTACGCCGACGCCGGCCCGTACCGGGTTCTGGACGCTTCGTCGTACGCAAGCATCGACAAGGTCTCGACCGAGTTCTTGTTCGCGCCGACCAGCACGAACGGCAGGTCGAAGATCCGCAGCGTGTCGAGGATGCGGAACAGGACGGCGACCAGCAGCGCCGGCTTCACCAGCGGCAGTGTGATCCGCACGAACGTCTGCCACGGATTGGCGCCGTCGACCTTGGCCGCCTCGTACACGTCTTCGGGAATGGTCTGCAGGCCCGCGAGCACCAGCAGCCCGATGAACGGTGCGGTCTTCCAGGTGTCGGCCACGATCACCGACAGCACCGACTGCCAGCCCTCGGTGGACCACAGGATCTGCTGTCCCAGCAGGGCGTTCGCGATGCCGTCGGCCTGGAAGATCCACTTCCACAGCAGCGCCGACACCACGGTCGGGATCGCCCACGGCACCAGGATGCTGGCCCGGACGATGCCGCGGCCCTTGAACGCCTTGTGCATCACCAGGGCCATCGCCACACCGAGCACCGTCTCGAGTGCCACGCAGGTGACGGTGAAGAACGTGGTGTTGTAGAAGGCGTTCCAGAACCGCTCCCCGGTCTCGCCGGAGAAGATCGCGGTGAAATTGTCCAGCCCGACGAACTGGGAGCCCTCGACGACGAAACCGTCGGCGTCGACCTGCGTGCCGCTGGTGTACAGCGACTCCCGCAGCGCCGAGATGATCGGGTAGACCACCACCAGGGCGAGAACGAGCAGGGTGGGTGACAGCAGCAGCGCGGCCAGTTTGCCGGTGCCTTCGTCGAACGTGGTCTGCCGTTTGACCTTGCCGGTCTTCGCCGGCAGGGCGGATGCACTCATCTCAACCTCCTTCAAGCTGCCTGATCTCGCAGGCAGGGACAGGCCGGGGCCGGTACGTGGGGAGTCCCGCCACGCACCGGCCCCGCCAGTTCGATCACTGAGTGATGAGCGAGCTCAGCTTGGTCTGCAGCTCGGTGAGCGCATCCTTGGGCGGAGTCTTGTTCGTCATCGCGCCGTAGGCCGCTTCCTGGATCGCGGTCGTGACATCGCCGTACTTGATCACCTTCGGCCGCGACTTCGCGGACTCGATCGACGCCTTCAGCGGCGCCAGGTACGGGAACTGCTTGTTCAGCGCCGGGTCCTCGTACAGCGAGGCCCAGGTCGGGGCCTGCGACGTCTTCTCGACGTTGGCCTTCTGGCGCTCCTCACTGGACATGAACTTGATGAAGTCGGCCGCGGTCGCCTTGTTCTTGGTGAACTCGGAGATGCCGTAGTTGTGGCCACCCAGCGTCGAGACGCCCGGTCCGGACTTGCCCGGCAGCGGCGCGACCTGGAACTTGCCGGCCACCTTCGACGAGCCGTCGGTCTTGCCCGCCAGCGCGTACACGTACGGCCAGTTGCGCAGGAAGACGAGCTTGCCCTCCTGGAACGCGCGCCGGCTCTCCTCCTCCTTGTAGGTGATGGAGGCGGCCGGGAACTCCTTGTCCTTGAAGCCGTTCACGAGCTGCTCGAGACCGGCCAGCGCCTCCGGGGTGTCCACGTTCGGCTTGCCGTCCTCACCGACGACCACACCACCCGCGGAGTTCACCGCCTCGGAGAAGTTCACCGTCAGGCCCTCGTACTTCTCGAACTGACCGGCGTAGCAGCTGGCACCCTTGGCGTCCGGCAGCGCGAGCACCTTGGTGCAGGCGGCCTGCATCTCGTCCCAGGTCTTCGGCGGCGCCGTGATGCCGGCCTTCTGCAGCCAGTCGTTGCGGTAGTACAGCAGCCCGCCGTCCGACGTCACCGGTACGGCGTACAGCTTGTCGCGGTACTTGCCGGTGTCAACGGTCGACGGCAGCAGCTTGCCCAGGTCCGGGAACTGGTCCTCGGGCAGCTCGGCGATCCAGCGGTTGGCCGCGAACTCGGCGGTCCACACCACGTCCAGGTTCAGCACGCTGAACGCGTCGGACTTCGCCTGCGCGTTCTGCACCATCTGCTGGCGCTGGGTGTCGGCCGACTCCGGCAGCTCCTTGATCTCGACCTTCTCCTCCGGGTGCTGGGAGTTCCAGGCGTTGACCTGGTTCACCAGGTTTCCGGAGGTGTCCTTGCCGGTGGCAAACGTGATCGGGCCGCGCCCTTCGAGCGCTCCCCCGGCCGATCCGCCGCCACCGCTGTCCCCGTCGTCACCGCCGCACGCGGACGCCAGCAGCACAAGGCTGCCGGTCATGGCCAGAGCGACCGCCCGGCGTGCGTGTGATCGTTCAAACCTCATCGTGTACCTGCCCTCTCCCGATGGGATCTCACTTGGTCCTGCGCAGGTCGTCCACAGTCCCCCACCACGCTGCGATCCGCCCTGTCCGGACAGTAACCGAGATCGGGGGCGATGTGTCCTGAGCCACACACCTGACCGATCGTCTGTACGGACAAACGCATGGCTGTATGCGACCGCGATTCGACAGCCCGCACAACCAGGTGTTTCTTAACGATTCGGTATTACCGATTAGTAACTAACCGGATGGGCACCAGCAGTTCACGCCGATCACAGACTGTGATCAGGCGGTGGTGGCGGAGGCGTCGCCGACGTTGCTACGGACCCAGTCGACGATCTCGTGGGTCGGCGCGCCCGGGGTGAAGATCCGGCGGACGCCGAGCTCGGCCAGCGGGGCCAGGTCGGCCTCGGGGATGATCCCGCCGCCGAACACGACGATGTCGTCGGCGTCCCGGGCGGCCAGCAGCTCCCGGACCTTCTTGAACAGCGTCATGTGCGCGCCGGACAGCACCGACAGGCCGATCGCGTCGGCGTCCTCGGCGATCGCGGTCTCGACGATCTGCTCCGGGGTCTGGTGCAGGCCCGTGTAGATGACCTCCATCCCGGCGTCGCGCAGCGCCCGGGCGACGATCTTCGCGCCGCGGTCGTGCCCGTCCAGGCCCGGCTTGGCGACGACGATGCGCAGGGTGCTGGTGGCAGGCATGGATCGGGCCTTTCAGTACTGGAGCGCCGCGTTGCGTCCAGTTTCGCAGGTTATCCGAGCGGCACCTCACGGATAAGACACGAAGGCGTGTGTTCCCCGCCACGCGTTCTGGGAACCGGTTACCGTGAAAGAGAAGTCAGACCAGTTGCGCGGGGGGTCTGGTGCAGGAGTGAGGAGTCGCCGATGAGTGCCGAGGCGGTTGACGAGGGCTTTTCGACCGGTGCCGTGCGCAGCGGCCTGCGCGAAGCACTCGAAGGACTCCGGTACGGCGCGCGCTCGGCGCTGTCGCCGCGCGTACTGCAGGGCGCGGCGGTCGAGATCGGGTGGCTGACCACTCATCTGGCCATGTACCCGCTCGGCCTGGTCGGCCGCGCCGGCAGCCGTGCGGACCGGCTCTCCCTAGACGGCCTCACCCCGGCTCAGCGCAGCCTGCTCGTCGGTGACGTCCGTGCCGCCGGTACGCCGATCCTGCTGGCGCACGGGATCGTCGACAACCACACCGTCTTCACGCTGATGCGGCGGCAACTGCTGCGCCGCGGGTTCACCCGGATCCACACCTTCTCCTACTCGCCCCTGACGCTGGACGTGCGCTCCACCGCCGAGCGGATGGCCGCCGAGGTCGAGGCGCTGTGTGAGGAGTACGGGTCCGACCAGATCCACATCGTCGGCCACAGCCTGGGCGGCCTGATCGCGCGGTACTACGTCCAGCGCCTCGGTGGGGACGAGCGGGTGCACACCTGCGTCACGCTCGGCACGCCGCACCAGGGCACGGTCGCCGCCCGCCTGCTGCCCTGGCCGCTGGTGAAGCAGTTGCGGCCCGAGAGCGACCTGATGGACGAGCTCGCGGAGCCGGCTCCGGACTGCCGGACCAGGTTCGTGGCGTTCTACAGCGACGTGGACCAGCTGATCGTCCCGCAGCGGAGGGCGCGGATCGCGCACCCGGACCTGATCGCGCGGAACGTGCGGATCCGTGGGGTCGGGCACCTGTCGCTGCCGTTTCACGGCGACGTGGTGCACCAGATTTCTGGTGTTCTGGCTCACCTTGACGACGAACAGGTCGCCTGAGCGGTTCGCCGTACGGCGTTCACGGCTGCTCACTGTCCGGACACGCCTGATCACGGAAAACAGAACTTGCCGGATCTTTGTCAGGATCTCGGCCCGAAACTGGTTGACCTAGCAGGTTGTCAGGCGGGTGAGCGGATGCACGTGCAGCGGCTCATGCAAAAGTTTCGTGAAGGAGAGGGCCGAACAGGGGTGGCAGGGTTTGTCGCCTCGTGACCCGTCCGTTATGGTGCTTGAGCCCGCCAGGGGAATAAATCTCCCGGCGAGCGGACAGTGCCCCTCCCCTGTGACCGAAAGGCCACGTTGTGTCCCAGCACCGTGCCGCGGGAAACCGCGTCACGCCAGGCAACAGTGCTGCGCGCAAGACCGGCGCATCACGTCACGCCAAACACCGTGTTGCCCGGCGTAACACCCCTAGCAGTACCCAGATCGTTGGTCTCACCGCAGCGCTCGCTGCGGCGGCAGGCGCTGTCGGCTTCAGCCACAGCTCCCTGGCGTCGCCGACGCAGGCGAACTCAGCGGTCAACATCGCCGCACTGTCGGGCGGCAACAGCCTCTCCGAGGTCACCACGGCCCGGATCGAGCGCCGTCAGCTGGCGACCCGTGACTCCTCCCGGGTCGCGCTCACCAGCACCGACACCACCAAGAAGCAGGCCGCCGCGGACCGCCTCTCCAAGGCCCGCGCCGCCAAGCTGGACGCCACCCGGGCGCTGACCGCCAAGCGCGCGTCGTCGCTGGCCGCCGCCAAGGTCGCCGCGGCCGCCGCCGCCGAGAAGCTCCGCGAGTCGGCCTCCCGCTGCGAGATGATGATCTCCGGCTACCACATCACCGCCACCTTCGGTCAGGGCGGCAGCCGCTGGGCCGCGAACCACACCGGTACCGACTTCGCCGCCCCGATCGGCACGCCGATCCGCTCGGTGATGAAGGGCGAAGTGGTCTTCGCCGACTGGGCCGGCGCCTACGGCCGTCAGGTCCAGGTCGAGCACGCCGACGGCACCGTCACCTGGTACAACCACATGTCGAAGTTCAGCGTCGAGGTCGGCGAGACCGTGTACGCCGGCGACCAGGTCGGCGCGGTCGGCGTCACCGGCAACACCACCGGCCCGCACCTGCACTTCGAGGTCCACCCCGGCGGCGGCTCGGCGATCAACCCGATGCCGTGGCTGCGCGAGGTCTGCGGCCTCAACCCCTGATCCACCCCGCTCGCCGCCGGTGCTCGTGACCGGCGGGCGCACCGGTTCGCCGACGGGCCGTCGTACCTCCTAGGGTGTGCGGCATGCGTCCGGCGGCTGGTGAGGTTCTGCACTTCTCCGAAGACCCGGCGATCGAGGTCTTCCGCCCGCACGTCGCCGCCACCGCTCTGCAGCAGGCGCCGTACGTCTGGGCCGTGGGGCACGACCGTGCCCCCGACTACTGGTTCCCCCGGCAGTGCCCCCGCGCGATGGCGTGGGCGGGCCCCGGCACCACCCCCGACGACCTCGCCCGCATCATCGGCCCGGGTTCCGTCCCCCGCGTCCACGCGATCGAGTACGGCTGGCTCGAGGCGATCCGCACGGTCGAGCTGTACGCGTACCGGCTGCCTTCGGCGTCGTTCGTCGAGCACGACGCCGCGATGGTCGCCACCACCGAGGTCGTCCCCCTGGGTCCGCCGGAACGCGTCGGCGACCTCTTCGCCCTGCACGCCGAGGCCGGCATCCAGCTCCGGGTCCTGCCCAACCTGCACGCCTTCTGGGACGAGGTCGTCACCAGCACCCTCGAGTACAGCGGCATCCGCCTCCGCAACGCGCTTCCGCGGCCGGCGGCCCCACCGACGTAGCCCCGTGAACGCGCCGCGGCCCACTCTCAGCGACCGCCGCCCGGCCGCCGCAACCTCACCCCACGCGGCCTGTTGGCCGCTGAGCCCCGCACCAGCACCCCCCACCAGCAACCCCCGCCTGGATGGCGCCGACCGTGGCGTGTGGGCTGGCGCGGCATGCCGGAGGCCGATCGGCGGGGGGCGGACGGCGATCGGCGGGGGCGGGCGGCGTACGGGTCGGGAAGGGGTGGTGGCACCATGTGCCGGTGAGCAGCGCGGGCGCAACGTACCGGGAGACGGCTGAGGCCGCCTGGCAGTGGACGCTCGGGCAGGTGCGGTGGGCGGACGACGGGCCGTGGATTCCGACCAGTGGTGTGAGCGGTGCGGAGCCGCAGGTCCCGGACGACCGCGACGGGATGCACAGCGGGATCGCCGGGCTGGCTCACACGTTGGCGGAGATCCGGCTGAGCCGGCCGTGGACGGCCGCCGAGAGCGAGCTCGCTGATGGCATCGCCCACCGGCTGGTCCGGGGGATCCCGAGCAGCTCCGACATCACGTACTTCGACGGGCTGGTCAGCACGATCGGCGCGATGGTCGCGATCGGGCGGCTGGACGGCGTACGGGCTGCTGTTGCGCGGTTGCAGGAGCTCGCGGAGGACGACGGCTGGCCGCAGACGTTGATGCTGCCGCCGCGGTTCGCGCCGGGTGCGCGGATCCACGACATGACGCTCGGTACGGCGGGAGTGCTGCTCGGCGGCGTGTGGGCGGCACGGCACGGCGTCGACGCCGGGCGCGAGCTGGCCGAGCAGGCGGGCGGGATCCTGCTCAGCGAGATCGGCTTGGCCGGAGCCGGAGCCGGAGCCGGCGCTGGTGCGGGGGCCGGAGCTGGAGCCGACTTCGGCTGGCCGTTCGTGCCGCGGCGCTTTCGGGACGAGCCCGGCGCCGTGATGCCGAACCTGTCCCACGGCCTGGCCGGGATCGCGGCCACGCTCGCGTCCGGCGGCCTCGCGCTGGGCCGGCCTGACCTGGTCGCCGCCGCCACGACAGTTTCCGAGCAGCTGGTCCCCCTGGGCGGGACCGACGGCCGCGGCTTCGTCGTCCAGCGGTACATCCCGACGGAGATCAACGACGAGGACGAGTTCACCTACACGTGGTGCCACGGCGCATCAGGCACGTCGCTGGCCTTCGCCGCGCTGGACACCGCGGGAGTCGAGTCGGTCGCCGGCGCAGCGCCCGCGGAGTGGCGTGAGCGCTGCCTGTACAGCGTCCGTACGTCGGGCCTGCCCGCGCGACTCCACCCAGGCTTCTGGGACAACGACGGCCGCTGCTGCGGCACCGCCGGCGTCGGCGACATCCTCCTGGACTCCTGGCACCGCACGGGTTCTGCCGACGATCTGGCCTTCGCGACGCTGCTTGCCGACACCCTCGTCGAGCACGCCCTCCACGAGGGCGGCACGTACTGGCGCTTCACCGAGCACCGCAACGAGGACCCGCTCCTCCCACCAGCCGTCGGCTGGATGCAGGGCGCCGCGGGAATCGCGGCGTACCTGCTGCACACGGCCCGCGTGGTCGAGCAGGGTGCAGCGGCTGAGGCCCAGCCGCGGATGGACACCTGGTGGGCCACTCCCACCGACGCCCACCACTGATCAACGCCCTCAAGACCCGCCTGTTCGGGGTCGCTCACGCCTGAGCCATCGGTCGCCGACGAGGTTGATCAGTGGTGCATGTCGGCTAGCGGCGCCAGACCTCGGCGGTGGTGAGGAAAGCGGACGACCCCGGCCGGTCGTGCGAACCGTCGACCTGGACGAAGCCCGGGACGGAGGCGCCGCCGATGGAGACCGTGGCGGAGCGGACGGGGGCGATCACCAGGCTCAGGCTGTGCATGCCCTCGGCGAGCTGGAAGGTGTCGGTCGCGAACAGGCGCCGGTCGAGTACGCCGCCCATCTCGATCTGGATGTCGGCCGCCTTGGCGCTGAGGCCGTCGGCGAGGTTCATCGAGACCTGGACGAGGTCGCGTTCGACCGCCGGTTCGTGCCACGGCAGGCCCTGGACCTCGAGGAACGAGCGAACGAAGTACCGTTCCAGCCAGGCGGCGAGATCGACGTCCTCCGAGACCACGCGCACGATCCCGTCGAACCAGAGCACCACCGCCGTACCGGATCCGCGTACCGACCAGTCGACCATCCAGATCGACGCGTACGCGGTGACCTTCCCGTGCTCGTCGAACAGCCGCAGCCCCGGGTTCGCTCCCGCCAGGATGATCCGGCGGTTGGAGCTGTCAGCTGCCTTGGGCATGGGAGGACCTGTCGTCCGGGGAGGGCCGAAGACCCAGAGTGACCCACGGCAGGCTCACCGCGCAACGCGAACGCCCGAATCCTTGCCGGCTTCGTGGGAAGATCACCGTCTCCCCGCTCCGAGGAAGGTCCCCGATGCCGTCAGACGGTCCCACCCAGTGGACGACCACACTCCGTGAACACGGCCGCCTGGTCGTCGGCCCTGAGCGCACCCGTCTCACCCTCAGCCTCGTCGTCTCCGGCGGAATCCTCCTGGTCAACGGCACCCGCACCGTTGGCCACCTGTCGAGCGGCGCCGACTGGGACTTCTTCGCCTACCTCCGCACGATTCTCGCAGTCGGCGCGGCGATCGCACTGCTGATGATCCTCAACAACCTGCGCACCCGCCGCTGGACCCTCGTGGTCGACGGCACCGGCGTCACCCTCGGTCCGCAGCACCTCGTCTGGTCCGAGATCACCGGCGTCACGTCGGCCAAGGAACAGGTCACAGTGCAAGGCACCGAGGACCTCCGCATCACCAACAACACCGTCCGCGACCCCTCGGCCCTCGCCCTCTGGCTGACCACCGAACTCGAAACCCGCCACTAGCTCCCGTACGACGAACCGCCGCTCACTCCCGCGGTACGACGGCCCCTCGCCGTGGGACGATCGCCGTCTCCAACTCCCGGCCGCAGCTCGGCGTCCCGCGCAGTCGACGAGCCCGGAGCACCCTCTCCGAGGAGGTCCGGTCCTTGCCGCCCGACGGTCCCACCGAATGGACGACCACGCTCCGAGACACCGGCCGCCTGGTCATCCGCGCCCGCCGCTTCCCCATCCTGATGCTCGTCGTCTGGTCGGGTCTCCTGATCACCAACGGCACCAGCACCGTCGCCCGCCTCACCGGCGCAGAACCTTGGGGCGGCCTCGCGTACTTCCGGGCCGTCTTCGCCCTGGTCGCCTTGATCGTAGTCGCGGGCTTCCTGTTCTACCTGCTCACCGGCGCCTGGACCCTGACCATCGACGCCGAGGGCGTCACCCTCGGCCGCCGCCATCTCGCGTGGCCTGCCATCACCGCGATCTCAGCCACCGAGCAAGCAGTCACCGTCCACGGCGACGCCAACCTCCGCATCACCGGCAACACCCTGAAGGACCCGAAAGCCTTCGCCCGCTGGCTCACCACCGAACTGGAAACCCACCGCTGACTCCAGTACGACGACCCGCCGCGCACCCCGCCTCGGGCGCCCAATGGCAGCGGACCACGCTGGCCCGGATCTACCTGCGCGACGCCGGCACCGTACGAGGAACCTCGCCGGACCGGCGCTGCGGCCTGACGATCCGCTACGCCGCCGAAGGCACCCAGGCTCCCGTCCACCCGCCGCCCAAGCCACCCGGGCTCCCCGTCCACCCGCCGCTCGAGCTCTCTTCCGGCCGCCGCGATCTCAACCACCAGCGACCTGCCCGGCCGCATGCACGCCGACCTGTAGTACCGGCGTACTAGATCTTCTCCACCGGCGCATACCGCAGCAGCAGCCGCTTCACGCCCTCCGAGCCGAAGTCGATGTCCGCCTGCGCCTGCTGCCCCTCGCCGCGAACCACGACGACCGTGCCCATCCCGAAGCTGTCGTGGACCACCCGATCGCCCGGGTTCAGGTTGATGACCGGCTTGTCCGAGGCCGACGGCGTACGCCGGGCCGGCTCGTACCGGCTCGGGATCCCACCGCCGGCGCGGGTCCCCGTCCCCGACCAGCGGGTGATCGCGGACTCGTCGCGGCGCCAGTCGAGCAGCTCCGACGGGATCTCCTCCAGGAACCGCGACGGCGGGTTGTGCTGCGGCGCCCCGAACGCCGAACGCACCGCCGCGCGCGAGATCGACAGCCGCTGCCGCGCGCGCGTGATGCCGACGTACGCGAGCCGCCGTTCCTCCTCGAGCTCCTTCAGGTCGTTCAGCGACCGCGAGTGCGGGAAGACGCCGTCCTCCATCCCGGTCAGGAACACGACCGGGAACTCCAGGCCCTTCGCCGTGTGCAGCGTCATCAGCGTGACCACTCCACCGTCGTCGGCGGCATCCGGGATCTGGTCGGCGTCCGCGACCAGCGCGACCCGTTCGAGGAACGCCTGCAGGTCCGACGGCTCGGCCGCCGCGGTCTTCTCCTCGACGAACTCCCGCGCGACCGAGATGAACTCGTCCAGGTTCTCCACCCGGGTCTCGTCCTGCGGGTCCGGCGACTTCTGCAGCTCCTCGTAGTACCCGCTGCGATGCAGCGCGACGTCCAGGATGTCGTCCGGCGGCGCCCCCGAGTCGACCATCGCGGTCAGCTCGTCGAGGATGTCCACGAAGGCCTGGACGGCGTTGACGCTGC
Source organism: Kribbella italica (assembly GCF_014205135.1). NCBI lineage: Bacteria > Bacillati > Actinomycetota > Actinomycetes > Propionibacteriales > Kribbellaceae > Kribbella > Kribbella italica. The sequence goes on along the minus strand of NZ_JACHMY010000001.1, from coordinate 7,909,475 downwards.
GCGACGCCATCGCCGGCGCGTCCTGCGCCCGCCGCATCGCCTGCGCGAACGAGATCCGGTCCCGCGCGGCCAGCGCCTCGATCGCCGCCTCGGCGCGGTCGCCGATGCCACGCTTGGGCACGTTCATGATCCGGCGCAGCGAGACGGTGTCCTCGGGATTGACCAGCACGCGCAGGTACGCGAGCGCGTCGCGGACCTCCTTGCGCTCGTAGAACCGGACGCCGCCGACCACCTTGTACGGATGGCCGGTGCGGATGAACACTTCCTCGAACACCCGCGACTGCGCGTTGGTCCGGTAGAACACCGCGACGTCGGACGGCTTCACCTTGTCGGCATCGGCCAGCCGGTCGATCTCGTCGGCGACGAACTGCGCCTCGTCGTGCTCGTTGTCGGCGACGTACACGGCGATCTGCTCGCCCTGGCCCTGGTCGGACCACAGGTTCTTCGCCATCCGGCCTTCGTTGCGGCTGATCACCGCGTTGGCCGCGGTCAGGATGGTCTGGGTGGAGCGGTAGTTCTGCTCCAGCAGGATCGTCTCGGCGCCGGTGAAGTCCTCCTCGAACGCGAGGATGTTGCGGATCGTGGCCCCGCGGAACGCGTAGATCGACTGGTCGGAGTCACCGACCACCATCAGCTCGGCCGGCGGCGCGGTCGGGCCGTTGGGCCCCGGCTCGTCCTCGCCGCAGAGCTCGCGGATCAGCGTGTACTGCGCGTGGTTGGTGTCCTGGTACTCGTCGACGAGCACGTGACGGAACCTTCGCCGGTAGTACTCCCGGACCTCCGGGAAGGCCTGCAGCAGGTTGACCGTCGTCATCAGCAGGTCGTCGAAGTCCAGCGCGTTGGCCTGCGCGAGCCGCTCCTGGTAGATCCGGTAGCACTCGGCGTATTTCTCCTCCAGGTGGTTCTCGGCCTTCGAGGCGGCCGACTCGTGGTCGACCAGCTCGTTCTTCTGGGTGGAGATCCAGTTCAGGACGGCGCGCGGGTTGTACTGCTTGACGTCGAGATCGAGCTCGCGGCAGACCAGCGTCATCAGCCGGCGCGAGTCGGTCGCGTCGTAGATCGAGAACGTCGACGAGATCCCGAACCGCTTGATGTCCCTTCTGAGAATCCGCACGCAGGAGCTGTGGAAGGTCGACACCCACATCAGCTTCGCCCGCGGGCCGACGAGGTCGACCACGCGCTCGCGCATCTCCGCGGCCGCCTTGTTGGTGAACGTGATCGCCAGGATCGCCCCCGGGTGCGCGTCCCGCGCCCCCAGCAGGTACGCGATCCGGCGCGTCAGCACGCGGGTCTTGCCCGACCCCGCACCGGCCACGACCAGCAGCGGTTTCCCCGCATGCACCACCGCGGCCCGCTGCTGAGGATTCAGCCCCTCCAGCAACGCCTCAGGGTCGGCCTTACCCTTCCTGGGCTGCTCGAGCGGCACCGGAAGCTCATCAGGAGAAAACAGCGTAGTCATCGCCCACCAGGGTAGGCGCTCCCTCCGACAGTCTCCGTACGGCGGTCCGTCCTACCCCTCGGATCCCCGAGGTCGTCGATCCGCTGAACGACCACCAGGAAGGCCTCCGCCTCCCCCACCTTCCCCGCGAACTCCGAAAATGCCACACCACCTGACCACTGCGCGGCAGTCTGTCAGGTGGTGTGGCTGATCCGGCCCGGCGGGGAGCCGGACGCTGCTCGGTTGTTCAGTACCAGCGCAGGTCGCGGCGGGTCGAGTTGCAGGCCTGGACGAAGGTTTGTTTGCCGTCGCCCAGGCAGCCGCCGGTGGCCTTGTTGATCAGCTGGATGGTGCCGTCGGACTGCCGGCTCGGCAGCCACTGCTGCCAGTTGCCGTTGTTGCAGCCGATCGCCCGGACGTCGTACGTGTTGCTGTAGTCCAGGCACAGGCCGGTCGCGACGTTGCGGAGTACCCGGTAGCTGCCGATGGAGCTGACGTTCCACTTCTGATCGGTCCGGGCGGTGCAGGCGTACGCGTTCACCATCCCGCCGGTCCCGGCCGGGTTGGTCAGACAGCGAGCGGTCTGCAGGTTCTTGAACGTCTGCGCCGCGGCCGGTACGGCGCTCGCCGGCTCCGGAGCCGGTACGGCGTGGGCCGGCGCACCGGCGGTGGTCGCCGCCAGCAGGCCGGCGGCGAGAACGGTGGTGGACAGCAGGGCGCGGGCGAGCGGTTTCGCCTGCCGGTGAACGGTCGTCATCACAGACCTCCGACGCTGTTGACGGTGAACGGCGCGTCCCAGATCGCCTGGTTGGCGCCGACGAGGTAGTTCCGGCCGGTGCAGTTCGCGTTGCTCCAGACCCGTTGCGTGCCGGTGGTCCGGTTGAAGAACGAGCGGCTGCCGAGGTACGCCGGATCGACCTCGACCACCCGGCAGGAACCGGAGGCCACCCGCGGAATGTGCTTCACGTGACGCTCCGGGGTGTAATTCTCCCGCGCCCAGAAGCAGGTGTAGCCACGCCAGGAGTCACCGCACTGGGTGATCGCCTCGGTGCCTGTCTGCGTCGCACCGGCCGGCACCGGTCCGGTCAGCAGCGAGACGCCCGTCACGACGGCCATCGACTGGGCGAGTAGTCGGAAAGGTGTTCTCATCACTGTCCCCCAAGGACGGCGGGCCGCACGGCCCGCGGCTGATCTGACGTCATCGATGATCGCGACGACCACTTTCAGATCGCTGTCAGGCGATGCGGCCCTGGCCGGGTGCCCAGAAGGGGTACTCCGGCCGGCGTGTTGGCTGAGAGCAGAGTTGCTTGCAGCAGAAAAGCTGGGGTACGGCGTACCGGCCCGGTCATGGTGGACGCATGGCTGATGACAACAAACCACCCATGTTCGGGGAGCAGGCCCGGATGCAACTGTTGCGGCGGCGGGTCGTCGTGATGGACGGGCCGCTCGACGACGACAACGGGACCTTGATCGCGACGCAGTTGCTGACGTTGGCGGCGGAGGACCCGGAGACCGACATCGCGTTGTGGATCCACTCGCCGGGTGGGTCGGTGCCGTCGATGCTGGCGATCCGGGACGTGATGCGGCTGGTGCCGTGCGACGTGGCGACGGTGGCCCTCGGACTCGCCTGCAGCGCGGGGCAGTTCCTGCTGTCGGCGGGCGCCAAGGGAAAGCGGTACGCGCTGCCGAACGCGCGGGTGCTGATGCACCAGGGGTCGGCGGGGATCGGCGGGTCGGCGGTGGAGATCGAGATCCAGGCCAACGACCTGCGGCACATCCGCGACACCGTGCTCGGGCTGATCGCGGAAGACACCGGGCAGCCGGTGGAGACCGTGTACGAGGACTCCCTGCACGACCACTGGTACACGGCGCGCGAAGCGGTGGAGTTCGGCTTCATCGACCAGCTGGTCGACTCGTTCGACCAGGTCATCCCCCTGCGGACGGAGACGGCCCGATGAGCAGCTACATGATTCCCAACGTGATCACCCAGAGCGCGCGCGGCGAGCGGATCATGGACGTCTACTCGCACCTGCTGTCCGAGCGCATCATCTATCTCGGCACCGGCATCGACGCCGGCGTCGCCAACGCGATGATCGCGCAGCTGCTGCACCTGGAGGCGGACCGGCCGGAGCAGCCGATCAACCTCTACATCAACTGCGAGGGCGGCGACATGACCGCGATGCTCGCGATCTACGACACGATGCAGTACATCAGTTCGCCGGTCTCGACGTTCTGCATCGGCCAGGCGATCGCCGCCGGCGCCGTCCTGCTCGCGGCCGGCGAACCGGGTCAGCGCGCGGTGGTGCCGCACGCGCGCGTCGTACTGCACCAGCCGGCCGCACGCGGTCAGGGCACGATCCCCGACCTGATCCTGCAGGCCGACGAGGTCGTCCGCGTGCGGGCGGAGGTCGAGGCGATCCTTTCGACGCACACTGGGCAGTCGATCGAGCAGCTTCGGCACGACACGGACCGCGACCACGTGCTCCGGGCCGAGGCGGCGCGCGACTACGGGATCGTCGACACGGTGATCCAGCACCGGCGCGCGCTGGCGACCTTCGCGAGCTGAGCGACCTGCCGAAACTCCCAGTACGCCGGCCGACCGCGCGGCCGGCGTACTGGGCTCCGCCGTCAAGCAGGCCGTTGCTTGAAGGTTCTCCTAAAGTGGTCGGGTGAACGTACCCGCGGCAAACCCCCGTCCGGACCACGAGCTCGAGCGCGTACTGGTGATCGCCGCGCACCCGGACGACATCGACTTCGCCGCGGCCGGTGCCGTCGCGACCTGGACGAAGGCCGGGATCGAGGTGCACTACTGCCTGGTCACCGACGGCCAGGCCGGTGGCTTCGAGCCGGACCGCGACCGCGCCGAGATGCCCGCCGTACGCCGGGCCGAGCAGACCGCCGCGGCCGCGCACGTCGGGGTCGACCAGCTGCACTTCCTCGGGTACGCCGACGGCGAGGTCGAGCCGAGTCTCGCCTTGGTCCGCGACATCGTCCGCATCACCCGCAAGGTCCGACCGCAGCGCCTGGTCAGCTCCTCACCGGAGCGCAACTGGTCCAGGCTCCCGGTCTCGCACCCCGATCACCTGGCGACCGGCGAGGCGACCGTCCGCGCGTTCTTCCCCGCGATCGGCAACCCGTACGCGTTCCCCGACCTCGACGAGCCGGCCTGGGACGTCGACGAACTGTGGCTGATGGAACACCCCGAGACCAACCACCACGTCGACATCACCGACGTGATGAACCAGAAGTTCGCCGCCCTGGAGTCCCACCACAGCCAGCACCGCGACCCGACCCACCTGTTCGCCCGAGTCCGCGACCACCTCGCCCGCAACGCCACCACCGCCGGCCTCCCCGACGGCCACTACGCCGAACTCTTCACCGTCATCCGCCTCTAGTGCGGAAGGCGCCCAGAGGGCCGCCGCCCGGCCCTAGGTCGCAGCGCGGGGTTAAGCGTTTGCAGCAGAGCGCTGGAGGCGTGAGGCTCCTCGCATGACGAATCATTTCGAGGTGGTGGGCGACGGGCCCACGGTGTTGCTGGTGCATGCGGGGGTGGCGGATTCGCGGATGTGGGGGCCGCAGGTCGAGGATCTGGGGCGGGATCATCGGGTGGTGACGGTCGACCTGCGCGGGTACGGCGAGACGCCGCTCGCCGCCGGGGCGGCGTACTCGGACGCGGGGGATCTGCTGGAGCTGCTCGACTCGCTCCAGGCAGAAGGCGAGCCGGTGGCTGTGGTCGGGGCGTCGTACGGCGGGAACGTCGTACTGCAGGCGGTCAGTCGGGCGCCGGAGCGGTTCAGCCGGGTGGTGCTGCTGGCGCCGCCGGTTGACGGGGTGGAGCCGACTCCTGACATCGGCGCGTTCTGGGACGAGGAGGAAGCGCTGCTGGAGAAGGGCGATGTCGACGCGGCGACGGCGCTGAACGTGGAGACCTGGCTCGGGCCGGAAGCTGACGACACAGCGAAAGAGCTGGTGTTCGCGATGCAGAAGCGGGCCTTCGAGGTGCAGCTGGCGGCGGGGGACGTGGAGAACGAGGAGTACGAGGTCACGCCGGACAAGATCACGATGCCGGTGAAGCTGTTCGTCGGGGCGCACGACCTCGAGTTCTTCAGGGCGGGCGCCGAGCACCTGGCCGGTCAGCTGCCGGACGTCGAGCTCACCGAGCTGGACTGGGCGGGACACCTGCCGACGATGGAGCGGCCGGAAGAAGGCGTCGCTCTCGTGCGCGAGGCGCTCACCAAGTAGCAGCGAAAGGCCCCGGACCACCAAGGGTCCGGGGCCGAAAGCATCATGAAGCTCAGTCCGCGAGCGCGCCCATCGGGTCCCACGCGGGCAGCACGATCGGCGCCTCGTCGAAGGCCGCCTGCAACGCCGCGGGCAGCGCCGAGCGCCGTACGGCGATCTCGAACACGTGCTCGCCGAACCACGAGTCGTTCATCGTCCAGAAGCCGCTGTCGGCCTTCTCGTCGCCCCAGCTGTTCTCGACCCGCCAGCGCCGCGGCGCGCCGTCGACCACGTCGACGCCGGTGAACAGCATCGCGTGCGTCATCAGCGTCTCGTGGTGCAGCAGCCGCTCGGCCTTGTCGAGCGTGAACGACGTGTCGTACACGGCCTCGTAGTCGTACAGCGCCGCGTCCCAGAACCCGAGGTCGGCCGACATCTGCTTGCCGACGTCGCAGCCGAACCAGACCGGCTCGCCGCCGACGATCGCGTCCTGGGCGAGCTGCTTCATCAGGTCGATCTCGACGTTCAGGTAGACCACCGGCGGCGCGTCGATCACGTTGCCGAGGTAGTCGACGGTGAACGTCTTGCCGGTCGGGCTGGACTCGCGCGGGTCGTGCACGATGCAGACGTAGTCGTCGACCGGGAGCGTCACGTACGACGCCGCGAACTCGGCCGGGGTGGTCCAGCCGTCGCGGTGGAACGTCTTGTCGCTGTCCTTCCACTGCCACAGGAACTTCTGCGGCGGCGTCCCGAGGTGGATGCTCAGCACGCGGTGGATGGTGGTCAGCAGCTCCCGCTTGTGCGCGCGCTGCGCCTCGACGTCGTCGAGCTTGCGCAGGTCGCGCGCGCCCTGGCGGAGCAGCCTGCGCAGGGTGTCGTTGAGCTGGGCGGTCGACGACGAGCTCTCGGTCTCCGGCATCGCGGTCTTCGGCACCAGGCCGTGCTTGCGGACCAGCGCGACGAACATGTTCCACTGGCCGCCGTCGCCGATCGGGTCCGACAGCAGGTGCGCGACGGTCCGGTCGTCGACGTCGCGGCCGGTGGTCTCGATCGCCGCTTCCAGGAAGAAGTTGGCGCGCTCGAACTTGTCCCAGAACAGCAGGTAGTTCTGGGAGAACTCGAAGTCCTTCACGCCGAGCTTCTCGGCGGTGTCGGCCCGGAGCAGGTTCAGGCCCGCGAACAACCAGCAGCGGCCGCTCTTCTTCTGGTTGGTCACCTTCCAGTCGTCCAGCAGGTTCGACACCGAGTGGTCGATCGAGGTGACGACCTGGCGATCCAGGGCGATCTTGGCGACCGGCGTTTCCGTGACGGCGTTCTGCATCACCCGGTACTGCGGGTTCGACGCGAACTCCTTCTCGAAGAGCGCCAGCTGTTCGGCAGTGAGATTCCGCTCCATAACCAACGACGGTATCTCAGCCCCGAAGCCCCTCGCTCCTCCGCCGGGGTGGCGCATGTGTGCCCTGTCCGGAACCCGCCAGCCCCGTCCCATTGGTCGGCACGGCGTCCTGCGGCAGAGTCCGTACGCCGCACTGCCGCACAGCCAGGCCGGCGTCGTACGGCGTACTCGGCGGACAGCTCAGACCAGGCGGCGGTCGGTGGCCCAGCGGGTGAGTTCGTGGCGGTTGGACAGCTGCAGCTTGCGCAGGACCGAGGAGACGTGGGTCTCGACGGTCTTCACCGAGATGAACAGCTCGCGGGCGACCTCCTTGTACGCGTACCCGCGGGCGATCAGCCGCAGCACCTCGCGCTCGCGCTGCGAGAGCCGGTCGAGGTCCTCGTCGACCGACGCGATGTCGATCGCGCCGGAGAACGCGTCCAGCACGAACCCGGCCAGGCGCGGCGAGAACACCGCGTCGCCGTCGGCGACCCGGCCGATCGCGTCGACCAGCTCGGTGCCGCTGATGTTCTTGGTGACGTACCCGCGCGCGCCGGCGCGAATGACCCCGATCACGTCCTCGGCCGCGTCCGAGACCGACAGCGCCAGGAACTTGATCTCCGGGTGCCGCTGGTGCACCTGCTTCATCACCTCGGTGCCACCGCCGCCGGGCAGGTGGACGTCGAGCAGGACGACGTCCGGCTCGTTCGCCACGATCGCCTTGACCGCGCTGTCCACGTCGGCGCCCTCGCCGACGATCTCCACCGCGGTGCCGATCTCGCTGCGGACTCCGGCCCGGAACATGTCGTGGTCGTCGATGACGACCACCCGTCGTTGACTCATCTGTCCATCTCCAGTCGCACTTCGGTGCCTGTTTCCGGGCTCGACCGCACCGTCGCGCGGCCGCCGTGCCGTTCCATTCTCCCCATCACACTGTGCCGCAGACCGAGCCGGTCCTCCGGTACGCCGTCGGTGTCGAACCCCTTGCCGCGGTCCCGGACGAAGATCTCCGCCCGGTCGCCGTCGACCTCGACGAACACGTCGATCTTGTCCGCGCCGGAGTGCTTGGCCGCGTTGACCATCGACTCCCGCGCCGCGCGCACCATCGCCGACAGCCCCTCGGTCAGGTCGCAGTCGCCGACCGTGACCACCTCGACCGGTACGCCGTGCGAGTCCTCGACCTCGGCCGCGGCACGTTTCGCGGCACCGGCCAGGGTCTTGTCGGTCTGGTCGTCCTCGTCGTACAGCCACGCCCGCAGCTCACGCTCCTGGGAGCGGGCCAGCCGCGTCACCGCCTTCGGGTCCGCCGCCTGCTTCTGGATCAGCGCCAGCGTCTGCAGCACCGAGTCGTGCAGGTGCGCGGCCATGTCGGCGCGTTCCTGCGACCGGATCCGCTCGCCGCGCTCGGCGTTCAGGTCGCGGCTCAGCCGGTGCACCCACGGGCCGGCGATGACGCCGAGGCCGACGACCGCGAGCAGCAGCGCGACCAGGACGTCGCCGACCTGCGAGAGGCGGCCGTTCTGGACGAGGAACACCGTGATCGCCGTACCGAGCAGGATCACGCCCACGACGACGCGGACGATCGACTTCATCCCGCCGCCCTTGCCGAGCAGGTTGCCGAGCGTCGGCGCCTTGTTCGTCCAGGCGGCCTTCTGCGTCTCGTCGGCCTGCCGCCAGATCAGCGCGAGACCGGTCCCGGCGAAGACCAGCGGCCAGAACATCTTGCCCGCGATCCCGAGTCCGGCGGCCTGCAGGAGCAGCAGGACGCCGGCCGAGACGACCACGATCGCGATCAGCTGGCCGCGGTTCTTCTCGCGGCGCCGGGTCCGCGCCTCGGTGACCGGCGGCGGAGGAACGTCGGAGCGCAGGTTCTGCCGGGTGTGCGCCGCCAGCCCCGGCGCGGCCGGGACGGTCGGAGCCGCCAGCGGCATCAGGAACCACAGCGCCGCATAGATCAGTACGCCGAACCCGCCGAACACCGTCGCCCCGATGAACACGAGCCGCACCGCGATGTCCGGAACGCCCAGGTGATCGGCGATCCCGCCCGCGACCCCGCTGACGACCCGCCCCTCGAACCGCCGGTAGGCGCGCCGTACCGGCGGCGGCTCCGGAGCGGGACCGGGCTGCCCGTACGGCGGACCGCCGGGCTGACCCAGCCGGCCCGCACCAGGCGGCCCGTACCCCGGCTGACCCGGCCGGCCGGCGCCAGGCATCCCGTACGCCGCACTGCTGGCCGGACCGCCGTGCCAGTGCCGGTACTGCTCAGGCCCTCCGGGCGCTGCCTGCTGGCCGGCCCCGGCGGACTGGTTCTGCCCGTGCGGCGACCCGGCGGGGCCTCCTGCACTGGAGGATCCGCCGGGGGGCGCGGCTGCGGCTGGTTGGCTCATCACCACGATCGTCACATGCGGACCGGGCCGACACCAGCAGGCTTGTCCCCGGACGCCACCTCAGCGCGGGCCCCCCGCGGTCAGGGTCGGATCGGGGACAACCCGGAGTCTCCGCCTGGGATCCGCGCCGACCGGCAAGTTCCAGGGGTCGGCAGAGGGGGATCCCCGATGTCGCCGGGGCCCGGCGCGAGACACTATCGGTGTCATGGAGCAGAACCAGAGCGGCTTCGATCGCACCCAGCTGCGCGACGTGCAGAGCTGGCGACGGAGCAGAAGCGACCGGATGGTGTCCGGCGTCTGCGGCGGCGTGGCCCGCGCGCTGAACGTCGACCCGGTGCTGGTCCGTGTCCTGATGGCCGTCCTGGTGCTCGCCGGCCCGGGCATCCTGTTCTACGCCGCCGGCTGGATCCTGCTGCCCGACGAGGGCTCGGACCGGGCCCCGGTCGAGGGCCTGCTCGGCAACCGCGTCCGCCCCGACCACCCGTGGCTGTGGCCGGTCGTCCTCGGGATCTGCGTGTTCCTGGCGATCGCGGTGATGTCGTCCTTCGACGTCGGCAAGCTGATCCCAGGGCCGCTGGTGGTCCTCGTACTGATCGTGCTGTTCCTCTTCAAGCGCAAGCCGAAGAAGGGCGGCGGTGCGCACTGGTCGCCGGCGAACCTGCACGGCCGCCCGCAGGACGCCAGGCTCCCGCAGCCCGGCACCCCGCCGTACGCCCAGAACCAGCAGACCACGCAGTACGTCGCTCCCCAGAACAGCCCGCCACCTCCCCCGGCGGGCATGTCGTCCTCGGCCACCCGGCGACCACAGGACCGCACCGTCGAATCGGTCCAGCCGGTGTGGACCGAGGACGACCCCCTGGGCCTGTACGTCGACGAGCCGCCCACCACCACCTACACCCCGGTGCCGACGCGGCCCGCCGAGCCGCCGGTCAAGGGCATGCGTGGGGTGAAGCCCGCCGTCCTCGCGCTGACCGGCCTGGCGATCGCGATCGCCTGGATCGCCGGTTCGTCGACCCCGACGATGCTCGCGATCGGCCTCGCGACGCTCGGCGCCGGGATGCTGATCGGCGGGTTCCTCGGCCGCACGATGGCGCTGCTCCCGCTCGGCCTCCTGCTCGCGGTCGGCGTCGCGGCCGCCACGATCTTCCCGAGCGTGCCGCGCGACTTCAAGGACGTCAACGTGGTCGCGACACCGGACCAGCCGATCACCGCGACCAGCAACAACTACACGTTCGACGCCGGGTCGGTGCACGTCGACATGACCAAGTCGACGTTCGCTCCCGGTGCGCACATCACGATCGACGGCGGCCTCGGCGAGGTCGTGCTGAAGCTGCCGGCCAACGTGGACGTCACCGGTACGCTGAGCGCGCAGGCCGGCGAGGTGATCGGCCTGGGCGGGCAGCGCGAAGGCGGCCACGAGGCCAAGGTCGTGCTGAACGACCTCGGCGCCGACGGCAAGGCCGGACCGCAGAAGGTCGTCATCGACGCCCAGCTCAAACTCGGCAGCATCACGGTGGAGCGCGGATGAGGAAGACGAAGGCGGACGTCCCCGGCGTCATCACCGGCACCGTCCTGACCGGCGCCGCGACCATCTACCTGCTCAACGAGGAAGGCCTCGTCCAGACCGACGACCTCGGCCTGACCGCCGCAATCCTCCTGGTCGTCGCCGGCGCGGTAGGCCTGGCCGCCTCCCGCCGCAGTTAACGCTTTGCGGTTCGGCAGTTCACGCTTCTAGGATTCCGGTGTGTCCACGCCCGAGGCCGACAGAGGCTAGCCACCGACTGTTCGGTGGCTGATCGTTCGCCCGCACCGCAGCCGGTGCGGGCTTCAGCCTGTTCCGGGCCGTCGGCGATGTGTGTTCCCGCGCGGCAGCTCTGCCGCGTCCATCGCTCTCGTGGTCGTGGAGTCCTCGATGCCCTTGCTCTTCAATCTGCCCAGCCTGCTGTACCTGCTCGCCCTGGCCGTGTTCGCCCAGGCGACCTCCGAATTCATGCTCTCCGGGCTCACCCCGGAGATCGCCACCGATCTCGCCGTCTCGATCCCTACCGCGGGCTGGCTCACGTCGGCGTTCGCGCTCGGCATGGTCGTCGGCGCGCCGACGATCGCCGTGCTCGGCCGTCGCTGGCCGCGGCGCCTCACGCTGCTGGTGACCCTGACGGTCTTCCTGCTCGCCCATGTCGTCGGTGCGCTGGCCGACGACTTCACTCTGCTGCTGATCACGCGCCTGGTCGCGGCGCTGGCCAACGCGGGGTTCCTTGCTGTCGCACTGGCGACCGCGTCCACGCTGGTCGAAGCGAAGGGCCGCGCGACCGCCGTACTGCTGGCCGGTACGACGCTCGCCTGCATCGCCGGCGTACCGGCCGGGGCCTGGCTCGGGCAGCACCTCGGCTGGCGCTCGGCGTTCTGGGCCGTCGCGCTGATCTGCCTGCCCGCGCTGGTCGCGATCTTCCGGTCGATCCCGAGCGACCGGATCACGCCGTACGACGACGCACCGGCCGACGCGACGCAACCTCCCGTCGCGCGCCTTCGCCCGAGCGCGCGGCTCGTCGTACTCCTCGCGCTCGGGGCCTTGGTGAACGGGGCAACCTTCTGCACGTTCACCTACCTCGCCCCGATCCTCACCGAGGTCACCGGCCTCGATCGCTCCTGGATCCCGGCGTTGCTGATGCTGTTCGGCCTGGGCTCCTTCGCGGGCGTCACCCTCGCCGGCCGGTACGCCGACCGCCAGGCGCACGGCGTACTGGCCGCTGCGGGGGTCGCGCTCCTGCTGGGCTGGTGCCTGTTCGCCTCGACCGCCCAGTTGACGGCCGCCGCTGTCGCGCTCGTCTTCGTTCAGGGTCTGCTGTCGTTCGCGGTCGGATCGACGCTGATCTCGCTCGCCCTGTACGCCGGCGCGGAGTCGCCCGTACTGGCCGGCGGCCTGGCCACGGCCGCGCTCAACGTGGGCGCCGTACTGGGCCCTGTTGCGGGCGGTATCGGCATCACCTTGACCGGTGACCGAGCGCCCCTGTGGTGCAGCGCGATCCTGGTCGCCGCGGCGTTGCTGACGGCGCTCGTCACGTCGACGCGCACCACCGTCCAACCCCGTCCGGATGGCCCGGCCGACGCTCTTCCAGGCGTGGGCGGCGGGGAGAACACACCGTTGGACGGTGGTGCACGTCGGACACCGGTCCGGCGTACCGAGGCAGGTTCGGCTAGTCTGGTGGACCGCTCGGCACGGCCGCACTCCGGCTGACGGGCACCGGAGGGACCCGAGTACGCGGGTCCCGTTGAGGGTCACGGGAGTTTCCAATGGTGCGCGGCACCGTGAAGTGGTTCAACGCCGACAAGGGCTACGGGTTCTTGGCGGTCGACGGGCAGGACGACGTGTTCGTCCACTGGAGCCGGATCGTCTCCGACGGGTACAAGACCCTCGAGGACGGCCAGCAGGTCGAGTTCGAGGTCGTCGACGGCCCCAAGGGCCGCGAGGCCGACACGGTCACCCCGGTCTGACCCTGGCCAACCTCTCCCCCTGCCCCGGCTAGCGTCCGAAGAATCTCGCTGCGTCCGAAGAACCGAGCCCTATAGCCTCGGGTTCTTCGGACGCAAGCGGGTTCTTCGGACGTCAGGGTGCGCGACGCGGGAGCGGGTTTCCGGACTGCGAGCGTCGGCGGCAACCGATAACCTGAGCGCCCACGCCTTTGGGAGGGGTTGCCGCGGTGAGCGAGCCGGTGCACGTGATCAGGAAGCTCGAGAAAGCACTGGTCGACGACGACTTCTCCTGGTCGTTGCTGCTGGTCGGTGAGGACCAGACCGACAAGCTGGCCACGCTGACCGGCGACCTGCGCGGCCCGTTCTCGACGACCGGGGACGGCAAGCAGATCACGTCCGGCTTCTCGTACTGGGGAATCGGCCCGACGATCGCCTGGGCGAACGCGACCAACGACCCGTTCTACCTGGTGATGAAGGCCGGCGCCGAGTCGTTCCAGCGGCACTGGCGACAGGTCCGGCCCCACGTCGACCACGGCGGGTTCCACTTCGTCAGCCTGGGTGTGGGGACGGGCGTCAAGGACCGCACGATCGTCGCCGATCTGCACCGGTACAACCCGGACATGTTCTACATCCCGGTCGACATGAGCTCGGAGATGCTCCGGCTCGGCACGCTCGAACCGGTCCGCGGCGCGGGCTTCCCGATGGCGCAGGTGCTGCCGGTCCAGCTGGACTTCTCGATCGCCGACAACGTCGAGCAGCTCGGGCAGATGCTGGCCAAGCTCGTCGGCGATGAGCCGCTGCTGTACGGGCTGACCGGCAACACGCTGGCCAACTTCGAGAGCGATCTGGAACTGCTGCAGACCCTCACGAAGGTGCTCCGCCCGCAGGACCGGTTGCTGCTCGAGGTCGCCAGTACGAACGCGCTGAACGCGGAGACGGCGAAGGAGGCCGCCGAGGAGTACCACCAGACGCGGGCGTTCGCGGAGTTCGTCACCAGCGCGCTGCGGTACAACACCGACCTGCGGATCGAGCTGGACAACCTCGACTTCCGCGGCGAGGTCGAGGACGACGACGCCCTGCTGGTGAAGATCGTCTGGCAGAACAACACCCCCGACCAGATCGTGATGGGCCTGCCGGACCACACCGCCGTCCCGCTCGACAAGGGCGACACGATCCTGCTCTACACGACCCGCAAGTTCTCCACCGACCGGCTGAAGAAGCTCACCTCCGCCTGCGAGCTGAACCCGATCGAGCACGCCCGCTCCCGCTTCCGCCGCACCCGCCGCCCAAGCCCCTTCGGCCTCGACCTGCTCCTGCTAGCCCCCGGCTCCGCCCAGACCACCAGCTCCCTGGCCGACGACATCTGGCGATGAACACCCGACCAACCGGTACGCCGGGGAGCGGCGCCGGGCGTGGCCCCGGCGCGGACGGTGGGCGGCCTGGCGCGGACCCCGCCGAGCGAAGCGAAGGCGAGACCGGCGCGCCCCGCTCCCAAGTACCGGCCACCGACGAGGGCACCAGACCCGACACACCAGCGGGCGCCGAGCGAAGCGAAGGAGCCGACGACAGCCCCCGCCCCTCCACCCCCGAGCGGCGGATCGCGACCGCGCGGCTGCGGGCGCTGGGGCGCCTGCGCCGACTCACCAAAGCGTTGCCCGAGGCAACAAACAGGCCCGCCTGGGCGGCGTACCCCCGTACGGTCGTCTCCGTCGTCAGCTACGGCCTGCTGGCGGTGGCGTTCGTTCTCGGCGTGATCTGGTTCTTCAAGCCCGACAACAGCCGCTGGGAACCGGCCGTCAACTCACTCACCCTGATCGCCGGCCTGACCGGCATCTTCGTCGAGCGTCTCACCGCCGCCGCCGAACGCCGCAGCGAGGTGCTGCGCGCCGTCGCCGACGAGCTGCAGGAGAACACCAAGCTCCTCGCCGACGAACGCTTCTCACCCACCCCGCCGAGCCACCGCCAGGTCTACCCCCGCCTGGTCGTCTCGGCCGTCGATCTCGCGCTCGTCTCCGGCGCCCTCGGCCTGCACCGCGACGCCGAGCTCGTCGGCCTGCTGCACCGCTGGCGCGACACCGTGCACCTGTTCAACCGGCGCCTCGACCTCACCGAGATCAGCACGTTCTCGAGCACGATCACCAGCGCCGAGCTCGCCGCGTTCCACCGCGCGCTGAACCACGAGAACAGCTACTTCGCGACCACCCGCCAGATGCTCGAAACCCTGCTCGCCCGCCTACCCAAGGACGCCTGACGGCCGAATCACGGTCACACCAGCCGGCGTACCAGCCGACAGCTCGTCCAGCGCAGCCGGTACGTCGTCCAACCCAATCACCCGCGTCACCAGATCAGCCGGCCTCAGCACACCGGACGCCACCATCCCCAGCATCTCCGGATACGTGTGCGCCGCCATCCCGTGACTCCCGAGCCACTGCAGCTCCTGCCCGATCACCCGCGAAACATCCAGCCGTACGCCGTCCGGCAGCAACCCGACCTGCAGATGCCGCCCCCGCGGCCGCAACACCCGCAACGCCTGCTGCACGATCTCGTTCGACCCGAGCGCATCCATCGTCACCCGAGGCCCACCGCCGGTCAGCGCCCGAATCTCCTCCACAGCATCCGGCCCAGCCTGCACGATCTCCGCGGCCCCGTACTTCCGCGCCAGCTCCAACGCCCCCGGATTGGTGTCCACAGCAACCACCCGCGCCCCGAGCGCGGCTGCGATCATCACCGCCGACAACCCCACACCCCCGCACCCGAACACCACGACGTCCTCACCGGCCTGCACCTTCCCCACCTGATGCACCGCCCGGAACGAGGTCGCGAACCGGCACCCCAACCCCGCCGCCGTGTCGAACGACATCCCCTCCGGCAACCGCACCAGATTCACCGCGGCGAACGGCAGAGCGACGTACTCCGCAAACGACCCCCAGTAGTTGAACCCGGGCTGCAACTGGTTGGGGCAGACCTGGTGATTCCCCTCCAAGCACTGCTCACACTCCCCACAAGCACAGATGAACGGCGTCGTCACCCGATCCCCGACCGCCCACCCCTGCACCCCGTCCCCCACCGCGGCGATCGTCCCCGCCACCTCATGCCCCGGCACATGCGGCAGCACGATGTCCGAGTCATGCCCCTGCCACCCGTGCCAGTCGCTGCGGCACAACCCGGTCGACTCGACCTTCAGCACCACCCCACCCGCGGCAACCTCAGGCTCCGCAACCTCTTGCACCGTAGGCAGTACGCCGTACCGCTCAACCACAATCGCTCGCATCCCGCCATCCTCAGGCCACTCCACCCCGCACCGCTACCCGACCCGGATCTCCACCACTCACCAACCACCCCGGGCCCCGCCTCCCCAGGCGTGAACCAACCGTGTCAACTCTCGCAGACAAGGGTTGGTGAGTGGTGCAGATACCGCAGCGGCGCCTGATCCGTGGTGCACCTCGGCCCGTCCGTCTCTTAGGATCGCGAGGTGCCTGAGAATCCCGAGTTCGACCACCTGTTGCACTGCGTGCCGGACGTCGCCGCCGGCGCCGAGGCCTACACCGCCGCCGGACTGCCGGCGCACGTGAACCCGCCGTACCTCGGTTTCCAGAACGCCGGGTGGCGTCTCGACGAGCGGTACCTGGAGATCCTCACGATCGTCGACGCCGACGAGTTCGCGACGTCGCCGTTCGGGGTGTCGACGATCTCCTGGCAACCGACGATCAACCAGCTGATCGCCGCCGGTGGTGGCGCGCTGAACTTCGCGATCAACGTCACCGACGTCACGGCGACCCAGGAACGGCTGCTGGAGCAGGGCGTTCCGTGCCAGCTGCACACGTTCACCCGCGAGGGATCGCCGGTCTCCTTCCAGGAGCTGATCCTGCTCGACGCCCCGGCGTGGGCGCCGTTCTTCATCACCTACACGCCCGACCGCGTCACCCTGGTCAAGCAGTACGCCGCGCACCTGGTCGACCGTGGCGCGCACGACCTGACCGCCTTCGTCATCGAGACGCCTGACCCCCAAGAAGCAGCACGCTGGCTCAGCGAGCTGACCGAGCTTCCGGTGAACGACACCAAAGTCGAGCTGCCCGGCGGCGCGGTGTGGTTCGAGGAGGGTCCGGCCGACCGTCTCACGGCGCTCGTGCTCACCGACCGGCCGCTGACCAAGCAGATCCTCGGCCTGGAGCTCCGCGGTGTTTCGTGAGGCCCGCACCGAAGACTTCACGGCGATCGCCGGCCTCTACCACCAACTGCACCCCGAGGAGCCGGTGCTGACCGACCGCTCGGGCTTCGACCGGATCCTCGCGTCGGAGGCGTTCCGGTTGTCCGTGCTCGAGGTGGACGGCGACGTCGTCGCGACGACGTACCTGAACCTGGTCCCGAACCTCACGCGCGGCAGCAGACCGTACGCCGTGGTCGAGAACGTGGTCGTCGAGGAGAGCCGCCGCGGCACCGGGCTCGGCCAGCAGATCATGGCGGGCACGCTGCAAGCGGCGTGGGACGCCGGGTGCTACAAGGTGATGCTGATGACCGGCTCGAAGCGTGAGTCCACGCACGCGTTCTACCGGGCCTGCGGATTCCGCGACGACGTGAAGCAGGCGTTCCAGGCGCGCCCGCCGGCCTAGAAACGCCGAAGCACCCCTCGGGATCGAGGGGTGCTTCGGAGGAAGTTCAGCAGCCGCCGGCCACGGCCGGGATGATCGAGACCTGCCCGCCGTCCTTGATCGCGGTCTGCAGTCCCTCGGAGAACCGGACGTCGTCGTTGTCGACGTACACGTTGACGAAGCGGCGCAGCTCGCCCGAGTCGTCCAGCACCCGGCTCTTGATGCCCGGGTACGACGAGTCGAGCGACTCCAGCACCTCGCTCAGGGTCGAGCCTTCGACGGAGACCTCGGACGCGCCCTGGGTGTAGGGCCGCAGGATGGTCGGGACGCGGACACTGACGCTCACTGCAGACCTGCCTTCACGAAGGCGTCGTACGACGCGGGAATGGTCACCTTCGGGCCGACCCGGTCGGCCACCGCGTCGAGCGTCTTCAGCCCGTCGCCGGAGTTGATGATCACCGTCTCGGCCTCGGGGTCGAGCTGCCCGGTGGCGATCAGCTTCTTCAGCGTCGCGACGGTCACCCCGCCCGCGGTCTCGGTGAAGATGCCCTCGGTCCGGGCCAGCAGCTGGATGCCCTCGACGACCTCTTCGTCGCTGACGTCCTCGATCACACCACCGGTCCGGCGGGCGACGTCGAGCACGTACGGCCCGTCGGCCGGGTTGCCGATCGCCAGCGACTTCGCGATCGTGTCCGGCTTCACCGGCTTGACCACGTCGTGCCCGTCGCGGAACGCCTGCGCCACCGGCGAGCAGCCGGTCGCCTGGGCGCCGTAGATCTTGTAGTCGGTCGCGTCGACCAGGCCCAGCTTGCCGAGCTCGGTGAAGCCCTTGTCGATCTTGGTCAGCTGCGAACCGGACGCGACCGGGATGACGACCTGCTGCGGGATCCGCCAGCCGAGCTGCTCGGCGATCTCGAACGCGAGCGTCTTGGAGCCCTCGGAGTAGTACGGCCGCACGTTCACGTTGACGAACGCCCAGCCGTCCTCCTCGCCGGCGATCTCCGAGGCGAGCTTGTTCACGTCGTCGTAGTTGCCCTCGACGGCGACCAGCGTCCCGCCGTACACGGCGGTGGTGATGATCTTGGGGCGCTCGAGGTCCTTCGGGATGAAGACGACCGAGCGGATACCGGCCCGGGCGGCGGCCGCGGCGACGGCGTTGGCCAGGTTTCCGGTCGAGGGGCAGGCGAAGACCTTCATGCCCAGCTCACGGGTGGCGCTCAGGGCACTCGCGACCACACGGTCCTTGAAGGAGTGCGTGGGGTTGCCCGAGTCGTCCTTCACCCAGAGCTTGCGCAGGCCCAGCTCGCGGGCCAGGTTGCCGGCGTCGATCAGCCGGGTGTAGCCCGGCTCGGTGTTCGGGTAGCTGGCCACGTCGACGGGGACGGGCAGCAGCGGCTGGTAGCGCCAGATGTTCTTGGGTCCGGCCTCGATCTGCTCGCGGGTGATGGCCGGGAACTCGTACCCGACCTCCAGCGGACCGAAGCACTCCATACACGCGTAGAACGGGCCGAGCTCGGACTTCGCCCCGCAGGCCCGGCAGCTCAGGTGCGTACCGTTGCCGAAGGCCCCTTCACGGATGGTGTGCGGGGTGGTGGCGGTCTGGCTCATGGAGAGGTTCCTCCTCATCTTCCCCGGGCGCCGGATCTCGGCGTGGGACGGATTTGGCACCGGTCCACCGCGAGCACCCCAGGACGGGGCCTCCACGGGGAGGGTTGCCGGGACTTCAACGGGCCGTTTCCCTCAGTCCCTCTGGATGAGCAGGTTCGAGGTTACCCAATCGGGTCCATATTGTGTCCTGTGATCCCACCATCCGAGACGGCCGGTCTCAGCCCGGACGACGCTCCCGGAAGGTCCGCCGGTACGCCGACGGCGACGTCTTCACCGCCTTCGCGAAGTGGTGCCGGAACGTCACCGGCGTCGCGAACCCGGCGGCCAGCGCGATCTCCTCGACCGGCGCGTCCCCGGTCTCCAGCATCGCCAGCGCGGCCTGGATCCGCTGGGCGATCAGCCACCTGGCGGGCGTCGTACCGGTCTCGCGGGTGAAGTGCCGCAGGTAGGTCCGCGGCGACAGCCCGGCCTCG
The DNA here is from genome assembly GCF_014205135.1 of Kribbella italica. NCBI lineage: Bacteria > Bacillati > Actinomycetota > Actinomycetes > Propionibacteriales > Kribbellaceae > Kribbella > Kribbella italica. The sequence continues at coordinate 7,889,913 of NZ_JACHMY010000001.1, read as the reverse complement.
CGGGCCAGATCCGGTACGCCGATCGGCTCGGCGAGGTGCTCCAGCGCCCAGCCGAGGCTGCGGGCGACCGGGGCGTCGATCGGGTCGGGCGGCATCGGGGACTCGATGTACTGCGCCTGGCCGCCGGACCGGTAGGGCTGGATGACCAGGCGCCGGGCGACCGCGTTCGCGACGGCGGCGCCGAGGTCCTTGCGGACGAGGTGCAGCGCGAGATCGAGGCCGGCCGCGCAGCCGGCACTGGTCAAGACGTCGCCCTCGTCGGTGTAGAGCGGCTCGGGGTCGACCTTGATCGCCGGGTAACGCTCGCGGAGCTGGTCGGCGTACCGCCAGTGCGTGGTCGCGCGGCGGCCGTCGAGCAGACCGGCAGCGGCCAGCGCGAAGGCGCCGGAGCAGATCGACACGATCCGGGCGCCGCGGGTGTGGGCGCGCCGAAGGGCCTCGACGAGCTGCGGGGAGATGGTTTGCGCCGGGTTGGCGATGCTCGGCACGACGACCGTGTCCGCGGCGGCGAAGTCCTCGAGCCCGTACGGCGTACTGAGTGTCGCGCCGCCGATCACGCGGATCGGGTCCGGGGTCTCGGTGCAGACCTTCAGCTCGTACCAGGGCTCGTCGATGTCAGGCCAGACCAGGCCGAACACCTCGATCACGATGCCGGCCTCGAAGGCGGTCATGCCGTCGTACGCGAGCACGGAGACGGTTCGCTGGGGCATGTCGTAATCTTAGCGGTCAGCGTCCTTTGCGCCACTTCTGCGGTCGCGCCGAAGCTCGGACGATGGAGTCATGTTCGAGAAGCTGAAGGACTTTCTGGCCGGGATCCACGCCGCGTCCGCCGTCCGGCACGGGGTCGAGCCCCCGGCGCGAGCACGCAACCGGCCGGCTCCGGCCTACGGTCCGGCGCCGCGTGTCCGCGGCCGAGCGCCCCGGGTCCCGGACGTGCACCACTGACCAACCTCGCCATCCACGGCGTGTCGCCCCCCGACACGCCGTCCGCGCGGAGGTTGGACAGTGGTGCACATCGCGGTCAGGCCTCGCGGTGGTGTTCGAGCATCCGCATCAGCGGGGTCGCCGCGATGCCGTGCACCACCACGCTGAGCACGACGGTGAAGCCGACCGTCGCCCAGAGCCAGGGCAGGTCGTCGGCGAAGTCCGAACCGGCGTACGCGAGGTAGAAGATCGAGCCGACACCCCGGACGCCGAACGACGCCGTGACCCAGCGCTCGGAGCGGCGCATCGGTGTCTTGCGCAGGCTGAGCCAGGCGGTCAGCGGGCGGATGACGACGATCAGGGCGACGCCGATCGCGATGCCGGTCAGGTCGAGCGGTTTGAGCAGTCCGCCGGTCACCGCGACGCCGAGCAGCAGCAGGATTCCCCAGGTCAGGATGTGTTCGAGCTGCTCGAGGAAACCGTGCAGGTCCTCGTGGAAGTCGTGCCCGCGTTCCTGGTTGCGCAGAGTCAGAGCGGCGACGAAGACGGCGAGAAAGCCGTACCCGTGCAGCACTTCCGCGAGCCCGTAGACGCCGAGCGTCATCGCCAGGGCGAGCACGGGCTCCCGCGAATCCGCCAGCCGGAAGCTCGGCGACGGCGCCGAGAACGCCATCCGCCCCAGCAGCCAGCCCGCGCCGACGCCGATCGCGACGCCGATCACCGTCTTGCCGACGAGGTCCCAGGCCAGCCACTCCAGCCCCCAGTCGCCGAGTGCGCCCTTGGTCGCGGCGAAGATCGCCAGGTACACCAGCGGAAACGCCAGCCCGTCGTTCAGCCCGGCCTCGGAGGTCAGCGCGAACCGAACCTCGTCGTCCTCCTCCGGCTCGGCCCCTTCACCGGTCGTCGGCCCCTGCACCTGCACGTCGGACGCCAGCACCGGATCGGTCGGCGCCAGCACGGCGCCGATCAGCAGCGCCACCGCCGGCGCCAGCCCCAGCAACCACCCCAGCCCCGCCACCGCGGCAACACACGCCGGCATCGCCACGAACAGCAGCCGCCACGTCACCTTCCACCGCCGCCACCCGATCGGCCGATCGATCGCCAGCCCGACGCCCATCAGCGCCACCAGAATCGTCAACTCCGCCAGATGCTCGGTCAGCCCCGGCTCGGCGATCGGACTCAGCTTCCCCCGGTCCACCACGAACCCCAGCAACAACCCCGCCCCGAGAAACGCGATCGGCGCCGACACGGCGTACCGCCTCAGCAGCCGCGGCAGAACAGCCCCCACCAGCAGCGCAAGCCCCGCCACCAGGTACAGCCCGTCCCCGTCGATCCGCATGATGGGAACCTAGTGCCCACCCACCCGGCCAGGACTCGCCCCACACCGGGTGACACAGGACACCTGAAAGAGCTAAAGGCGGAGAGCTGAGGTGAGGCTAACGACAATGCGGCCGAGCAGGTGGCCTGTGGCTAAGACCGCTCCGGCCGGAAAACAGTGAGAAGTGAATGCCCGGCAAGCTCAACCCCAGCCAGCACGTCTCCGGGCAGGCACCCGCAGCCAGCACGTCTCCAGGCAGGCACCCGCAGCCAGCACGTCTCCAGGCAGGCACCCGCAGCCAGCACGTCTCCAGGCAGGCACCCGCAGCCAGCACACCTCCAGGCAGGCACCCGCAGCCAGCACACCTCCAGGCAGGCACCCGCAGCCAGCACACCTCCAGGCAGGCTCCGCACCAAACTCTTTCCGGCCGGCGCGGCTTCAGCCACCGGCCTCGTGCTCGGCCGCATGGCCGCCGGGCTCAGCCACCACTCTCACCGCAAGCGGTGGGTGGCTCCTGGGGTGTGGGTGGGAAGCGACTTGCGGGGACCGTAGCGGGGGTGGGTGATGCCGGCCAGCTGCAGCAGCGCCTGGACTCGGAAGCGGTGGCCCCGGTAGGGCTCGATGAGTTCGGCCGTGGCGTCGTCGTCGAGCTCTTCGCCGGTGAGGGCGTACGACACGTTGCGGGATACGTGATAGTCGGCGAAGGAGAACGCGTCCGCGTCGCCGTGGGCTCGTTGGCGGACCTCGGCGGCGGTCCAGACGCCGACACCAGGTAAAGACCTCAGGCGGCGCTCGATCTCGGACGAGTCGGACAGCTCCAACGTGCGTTCGAGAGCGCGCGCTCGGGTGGCAGCAGTGATGACAACCCGCGAACGCCGGCCTTCCACACCGGCGCGTAGCCACTGCCACGACGGAATCAGGCGCCACTCCTCCGGCGACGGCGGGACCATCAGCACGCGCCCGTCAGGAGCGACCGGCCCCGGCGCCGGTTCGCCGTACTCGCGCAGCAGCACCCGCCAAGCACGGAACGCCTCCTTGCCGGTGACGACCTGCTCGATCCCCGCCGCGGCCATCGCCTCGAACACCGCACGCGTCCGCGGCACCCGGAAGTGCGGGAACCGCCGCGCCGCGTCAACCAACGGCTGATGCTCGGCCAACGGCGAAAACCCGTCCCACGAGTCCGCCTCCCCCAGCAATTCCGGCACCCCGTCCAACGCCCACGCCGAACCAGGCCCCCAAGCCTCGGCCTCCACCTCGCCCACCGTCGCGTACGGCGTCAGCCGCAGCAGCACCGGCCCATCCGGAGTCCGCGTCGCCCGCCACACCGTCCGCCGCCCAGGCTCGACGACGTACGCCGGATCCCCCGGCCCCTTCCGCAACCCACCGATCACCTGGTGCGGATCCACCGGACGCCCCGACCGCCACCGCCGTACCACCGAACTCACGGCCCCCATCCTGACCTATTGCACCGACAGCGCCGCGAGCAGGCGCCCGCGCATCCAGGGGTACGGATCGACCACCGGAGAACGTGCCTCGAGAACCTCCCGCCGAACCGCGGTCAGCCGGTCCCCGATCACGTAGTGCCTCCCCTTGGTTTCGCCAACAGCCCGCAGCAGGCCCAGTTCGACGAGCCTGCCCAAATCACGGGTGGCGGTCCGCTGCTCGATGTCTGCCCGGCGAACGTAGGTCGAGCGGCGGATCCGGAATCCGAGGGTTGCGTCGAAGAGTTCGTCGGCCACCCGATCGGGCAGCCGGAACGCCGCGATCAGCTCATCGAAGGCGGTCCACAGCCTGGCCGCCTCGCGATAGCGCCGGGCAACGGTCTGGGCCTGGATGTGGTGGGCGCGTAGGTTGAACTTGACCCACAAAGCGGCCGATCTGTCCGGCTGCCAACTGCCGGCGCCGGTCAGGGCGAGCACCCGGTAGTAGTCCTCGGTGTTGCTTCCGAGCCATTCCTCGATGCTGGAGAAGGCCGGCTCACCGATCCCGCACTGCGACAGGACCAGCGTTTGGAGGGCTCGCGCCATCCGGCCGTTGCCATCGCGGAACGGATGGATCATCACCAGATTCAGGTGAGCCATCGACGCCCGGACCAAGCTGTCCACCTGGCTGTCGCCGGCCAGCTCGACCATTAACTCCTCAACCAGCCCTGGAACCTCGTCAGCGGTGGGACCTTCGTAGACGTTTCGACCGGTCTTCTCGTCGTGGACGTAGATCTCACGCTGCCGATAGCTTCCGGGGCTCTTGGACAGGTCATGGCTGAGCATCATGAAGTGCATGGCCCGGACCGCGGCCACATCCAGCCGGAAGTCGGCGTCTCCGGCCATCGCCAGCACGTAACCCAGCGCTTGCCGGTACCCCCTGATCTCGGCGAAGGTCTGTTCGTCCGCGCTCAGTGCGTCCTCGTCGTCAAGGGCGGCGACGGCATCGTCGACCGCGACCTCGTATCCCTCGATGCTGTTCGAGCCCTGGATCGCCCGCGCGAGCATGCTGCGCCGTAGGCCGCCTGCCCAGCGCTTGGGCATCCGCATCACGTCGGCCAACTCGGACCGGTACGCATGGATCTGGTCGAGGACCAAGAGATCTTCGCGGTCTGGTTGCGGCGTACTGAAGATGGTCACCTGATGTCCTAATGTCGCAATTCTTAGGACAAGAGTAGCTCGATGTCCTAAGAATTGCGACATTGGGACAGGCGACTTGGCGAGCGCAATACTGGATCATGACCGCCGCGCAGAAGCTCAAGCTGGTGGTGAACTTCGTCAATCTTTCGACGCTGGCCGGCTTCCTGGTCGCTCTGATCGGTCGCGCGAAGGTCAGCCGCGGCCCTCGCGGCCTGTACTACGCCAACGGCTACAAGCTCGGCTTCCCGATCGCCAACGCCTTCACGGTCGGCAACGTCGTGCTCACCAAGAACGACCGCGCCTACCTCGACGCGCGTCCGGTTCTGGTCAAGCACGAGGAGCGCCACTCCTGGCAGTACTTCTGCCTGATCGGCCTCCCGATGCTCCCCCTGTACGTCGTCGCCGTCGCCTGGTCCTGGGCCCGCACCGGCTGCCCCGCCTCCCGCAACCCGTTCGAGCGCCTGGCAGGCCTCCAGGACGGCAACTACACCGAGCACCCGGTCCAGCCCTTCGGCCAGACCCTGCAGCAGACTTTCCGTCGCCGCTGACGACGCCTTAAGCCCGGGCGGCGATCGCGTCTGACAGGGCGGTGAGCACGGTGACGACACCGGCCGGGTCGTCCACCACGATGTCGGCGGCCTCGGTGAGCGCGGTCGCCCCGGAGGAGCGCGCGGCGACCAGTACGGCGTGCAGGCCCTCGGTGCGGAGCGAGGCGAGCGCCTCGAAGGCGGCGAGATCGCCGAGGTCGTCACCGGCGTACAGCACCGACCGGGCGCCCGTGGACTCCACGAGCCGGCGGATGGCTACGCCCTTGTCGATGCCCGGCGGGCGCAGCTCGAGCACCAGGTTCCCCGGCTCCAGCCGCAGCTCGACCGACTCGGCCAACGCTGTCAGCGGTGCCCGCAGACCTTCCCAAGCACCCGCGGGATCAGCCAGCCGTCGCGTATGGACGGCGAGCGAGCTTTCCTTGTCCTCGACGAAAGCGTCAGCAAACCCGGCAGCCGCCAGCACCGCAGGCAGCTGCTCCCGAGCGACCGCAACCCCGGCAGGCACCGGATCGCTCGTGACCGCGCCGGTCGTCGCCTCCCAGCGCTCCAGGCCGTAGTGCCCGAGCACGACCAGCTGGCCGAGTCCGGCGTGACCGCTCACCCCGGACAGCTCGGTCGCGACCAGCGCCGGCCGACCGGTCACGATCGCCAACTGCGCAACAGAGCGCCCCAGCCGGGCCAGCGCGTCCAGCGCGCCTTCGGCGGCACGCGACCGTGACGGGTCCTCGACCAGCGGCGACAGCGTGCCGTCGAAGTCCGACGCGATCACCGCGCCGGCCGGATCGGCAACGATCGCTTCCCAGCCCTCCCGCCCGGCCGTGGTCGCCAGTACGGGAGTGCTCATCCGGAGTATTCCGAGGTGAGGATGACGGTGAGCCGGTCCTTCTTCATGTTGTCCAGCGCGTCCTTGATCCGCGGGATGCCGAGGTCCTGCGCGAGCTGCGCGGCCTCGGCCTGCATACCGGCCGGGTAGTACACGGTGCTGGTGACGATCTTGCCGTGCCAGTTGTCGGCGCCGGTGACGGTCCAGCCCGCCTGGTTGGCGCGGCCGCCGACCGACTGGGCCAGCCCCTTGCGGCCGGTGTTGTTGTAGATCTCCACCGCGGGCCGCTCCGACGGCGGTACGGCGACGGTCGGCGTCGGCACAGAAGACGGCGTCGAGACCGGCGCCGACGTCGGCGCCGAGGTCGGTGCGATCGGCGGCGCGGTCGTCAGCTCAGCACTCGGCTCCGATGGAGTCGCCGCAGGCGGCGTCGTACTCGGAGTGACCGACGGAGTGGAAGCGGCAGGCTTCCCGTCGTCCGCGACGCTGTCGTTGCCGCGGGTGCCGAACAGCACCAGCAGTCCTCCGACGATCGCGACGACGGCCAGCACCGCCACGAGGGAGGAGAGAACCTGTCCCCGTTCGTCCTTGCGGGTCAAGGTCTAGACCTCGATCCCCAGCCGCCGGGCCGAGCGAGCGCGCTGGCGGGCGGCGCGCAACCGGCGCAGCCGCTTGACCAGCAGCGGGTCGTGGGCGAGGGCCTCCGGCCGGTCGATCAGCGCGTTGAGGACCTGGTAGTACCGCGTGGCCGACATCTGGAACTGGTCGCGGATCGCCTGCTCCTTGGCCCCGGCGTACTTCCACCAGTGCCGTTCGAAGCCGAGGATGGCGCCGTCCCGCTCCGAGAGCCCGGCCACGGCCGGCTGCGCCGTGCCGGCGTCCGGGCCGTTGGAGCTCGCGTTCGCGCTGTCCATCTGCTGGTGACTCCCGTGCGGTCGGTGATCGTCCGTCCGCGCTCCACTCTACGGGTTGAACAACAGCGATGTCATTCACCCGGCAGCGATCCGGCCGTGTCGTTTCCGGTCCTTTCCAGCGTACGGCGAGCCCCGTCCCGGCCCGCTCAACCGTGGCAGGATCTTGGAGGTGAGCTCACCTCGACAGGGCTCCGGTGGTGTGTCACCGGACCCTCGACCCGCCCTCGCATCGGTCGAAGAGCTGCAGGCCCGGATCCGGGAGGTCGATCCTCTCGTCCGTGCGGTCTGTACGCCGAACCCCGCTGCAGCCTCCGACGCGGCCCGTCTGGACACGGAACGTGACGACGGACGCACGCGCGGTCCGCTGCACGGCGTACCGGTCCTGGTGAAGGACAACATCGACACCGCCGACCTGGCCACCACCGCCGGGTCCCTGGCGCTGGCCGACCAGCCGCCCCCTCCGGACGACGCGGTCCTCGTCCGGCGGCTCCGCGAGGCCGGCTGCGTGATCCTCGGCAAGACCAACCTCAGCGAGTGGGCCAACTTCCGCGGCTACGGCTCGTCGTCCGGCTGGAGCGCGTACGGCGGCCTGACGCGCAACCCGTACGCCCTGAACCGGTCCGCCGGCGGATCCTCCAGCGGCTCCGGCGCCGCGGTCGCGGCCGGCCTGGCCGACTTCGCGATCGGCACCGAGACCAACGGCTCGATCGTCTGCCCGGCCGCCCTCAACGGCATCGTCGGGCTGAAGCCGACGGTCGGCCTGGTGCCGCAGCAGGGCATCATCCCGATCTCCCACTCGCAGGACACCGCCGGCCCGATGACCCGCACGGTCGCCCAGTCCGCGGCCCTGCTGACCGTGCTGACCGGCGGCGGCACCGACTACCTGGAGGCCTGCCGCGGCACCGACCTCAGCGACGTACGGATCGGCGTACTGCGGGGATCGCTGTGGGGCTACTCGACCGGGCTCGACCAGGCCACCGAGAAGGCGCTGGAGACGTTCAGCCGCTGCGGCGCGACCCTGGTCGACCACCTGTCGCTGCGGGCGCTCGGTGACGACGACCAGCTGCAGGTCCCGCTGCACGAGCTGAAGGTCGGCCTGGCCAAGTACCTGGCGACCCGCAAGGAGGGCGCGCCGCGGAATCTGGCCGAGCTGATCGCGTTCAACCAGGCTCACCCGGACGAGGAGCTGCCCTGGTTCGGCCAGGAGCTGTTCGAGCGGGCCGAGGAGACCGGCGGGCTGGACTCGCCGATCTACGTGGCCGCCCGGATGTCCGCACTGCGGACCGGCCGTGACGGGATCGACACGTTGCTGCGGGACAATCAGCTCGACGCCCTGGTCAGCCCCGCGTACTCGCCGGCCTGGACGATCGACCTGGTCAACGGCGACCACGTGCTCGGCAGTTCCTCCTCGCACGCCGCGCTGGCCGGCTACCCACTGCTCTCGGTGCCGTCCGGGACGGTCGCCGGACTGCCGGTCGGCATCGTTCTCGGCGGCACCGCCGGGAGTGACTCCACCCTCATTCGCTTGGCCCACGCCTTCGAGACCGCGAGAATCGAGTCCGACGGCCCGTTCCCGACCCCGGAGTTCAGACAGTGGGTATAGACCAGGTCCGTTGGGGTGTAGTTGCTACCGGCAACATCTCGACGCAGTTCACCAACGATCTCGCCGAGCTGGACGACGCGGTCGCGACCGCCGTCGCGTCCCGGTCCCTGGACAGCGCCGACCGGTTCGCCGACGAGCACGACATCGAGCACCGGTACGACGACCACCGGCAGCTGATCGAGTCCGGGACCGTCGACGTCCTCTACATCGGTACGCCGCACCCGCAGCACTACGCGATCGCCCGCGCCGCGCTGCAGGCGGGCATCGCCGTCCTGTGCGAGAAGCCGGTCACGCTGACCGCCCGGCAGGCCAAGGACCTGGTCGCCGTCGCGCACGAGCACGACACCTTGTTCGCCGAGGCGATGTGGATGCGCACCAACCCCGTCGTACAGGCCATGTTCGCCGACCTGGCCAAGGGCGTGATCGGCGAGCCGATGGAGGCTCTGGCCGACTTCGGATTCCACAAGCCGCAGCTGCCCGCGCGACTGCTCGACCCCGCGCTCGGTGGCGGCGCCCTGATGGACGGCGGCATCTACCCGATGACGTTCGTGCACATGGCGCTCGGCCGGCCCGACGAGGTCAAGGCCGTCGGCTCGCTGAACGACGACGGCGTCGACCTGAACGTCGCGATGGCCTGGCGGTACGACTCCGGCGCGGTCGCCGGCCTGACCTGCGGCCTGCGGTCGCAGAACCCGTGGACCGCCTCGGTGAGTGGCCCCGAGGGCAGTTTGCTGCTGCCGAACCGGTTCCACCACCCCGACTACTACGTGCGCAGTACGGCGTCCGGCCAGGAGCGGGTCGACGTACCGACGCATGGCCTTGGGTACCACTACGAAGCAGCCGAGGTGATGCGCGCCTTGCGCGCCGGACAGATCGAGTGTCCGGCCCTGCCGCACGCCGCGACGATCGAGATCCTCGAGCTGCTCGACGAGACACGCCGACAGATCGGGGTCACGTACCCCGGCGACGACGAATACCTGGGTGGATAACAGCAGATGCCGAGCGGACGCAGTTCCTTCGTGGTGGTGGCCAACCGGTTGCCGGTCGACCGGGTCGAGATGCCCGACGGAAGTACGGCGTGGCGGCGCAGCCCAGGAGGACTGGTCACCGCCCTGGCACCGGTGATGCAGCGCCACCACGGCGCCTGGATCGGCTGGACCGGCGGCAAGGACGAGAAGGTCGACCCGTTCGACTCCGACGGCATGCACCTGGTCCCGGTGACGCTGTCGGCCGAGGACGTCGAGCTGTACTACGAGGGCTTCTCGAACGCGACGCTCTGGCCGCTGTACCACGACGTGATCGTGCCGCCGGAGTTCCACCGGGAGTGGTGGGAGGCCTACGTCGCGGTGAACCGGCGGTTCGCCGAGGCGGCCGCGGACGCCGCTGACGACAACGCGGTGGTCTGGGTGCACGACTACCAGCTGCAACTGGTCCCGGCGATGCTGCGCCGGCTGCGGCCCGACGTACGGATCGGGTTCTTCCTGCACATCCCGTTCCCGCCGACCGAGCTGTTCGCGCAGATGCCGTGGCGCCGGCAGATCCTGGACGGCCTGATGGGCGCCGACCTGGTCGGGTTCCAGCGCCCGGGCGCCGCCTCGAACTTCGCCCGCCTGGCCCGCAACCGGATGGGCCTGCGGACCCGCGGCGACCGCATCCACCTGCCCGACGACCGGATCGTGCGCGCCAAGGCGTTCCCGATCTCGATCGACGTCGGCGAGCTGGAGCAGCTGGCCCGCCAGCCCGAGACCGAGGCCCGCGCGCTGGAGATGCGCAAGGAGGTCGGCAACCCGCAGCACATCCTGCTCGGCGTCGACCGGCTCGACTACACCAAGGGCATCCTCCAGCGGCTGCGCGCCTTCGGGGAACTCCTGGACGAGAAGCGCGTCTCGGTCGACGACGCGGTCTTCATCCAGGTCGCGACGCCCTCACGGGAGCGGGTGGAGCAGTACCGGATGCTCCGCGACGAGATCGAGCTGCTCGTCGGGCGGATCAACGGGCAGCACGGCCGGATCGGGACGCCGGCCATCAACTACCTGCACACGACGTACTCGCGGACCGAGATGGCCGCGCTGCTCCGGGCCGCCGACGTCGCCGTCGTGACACCGCTGCGGGACGGGATGAACCTGGTCGCCAAGGAGTACGTCGCCTGCCGGTACGACGACACCGGCGCGCTGGTGCTGAGCGAGTTCGCCGGCGCGGCCGACGAGTTCCGGCAGGCGTTCCTGGTCAACCCGCACGACATCAACGGGATGAAGGACACCATCGTCGACGCGATGAACACCGACGACCGCCAGCTCGGCCGCCGGATGAAGGCGATGCGCAAGCACCTGGCCGCGCACGACGTGAACGTCTGGGCGGCGTCCTTCCTCGAGGCACTGCATGCCGCCGACTGACGGCCCGTACGACGGTCCGCCCGCCGGCGACCGAGTGCTTGCGCTTGATCTCGGCACGTCCTCGGCCCGCGCCCTCGTCCTGTCCGCCGACGACGCCTCGCCGGTCCCCGGCGCGCTCGCGCGGCACAAGATCGCGCCGACGTACGGGACCGGCGGGTCGGCGACGATCGACCTGCACGCGTACGTCGAGGGTCTGCTCGGCTGCCTCGACGAGCTGCAGCACAACGGCCATCTCGACGGCATCACCGCGATCGTGCTCTCCTCGCAGTGGCACTCGATCGTTGCCCTCGACAACGACGGCGGCGCGCTGACCCCACTGATCACCTGGGCCGACACGCGGTCGGTCGAGCCGCGGCTCGACCCGGCGTTCGACGAGCACGCCTTCCACGCCCGCACCGGCGCCTGGCTGCACCGCCTGTACTGGCCGCGCCGCATCCCGTGGCTGCTGTCCGAGGTTTCCGCTGTCTCCTTCGCCGGGCTGCCCGATCTCGTGATCGAGCGCCTGACCGGAGACCGCGTCACCTCGGTCTCGATCGCGTCCGGCACGGGTTCGCTCGATCTCGCGACCGGCGAGTACGACGCCGAGGCGCTCGCCATCGCGGGCGTGAAGCCCGACCGCCTGCCGGCGATCGTGCCGAGCGGCTGGACCGGCGTACTGGCTGCTTCCTACGCGCGCCGCTGGCCCGGGCTGGTCGGCGTACCGGTCCATCCGCCGACCGGTGACGGCGCCGCGTCCAACGTGGGCAGCGGCGGGTACGACGAGTCGACCGCCGCCGTCACGGTCGGCACGTCGGCCGCCGTACGGGTCGTGCACCCGATCGACCAGGCGCCCGAACTCCCGTGGGAGCTCTGGCGCTACCGCGTCGACGACCAGCGCGCGGTGACCGGCATGGCCTTCTCCGCCGCCGGAAACCTGCACGCCTGGCTCACGAACGTGCTGCAACTCGACGAAGCGCACCAGGAGCCCACCGACGTCGAGATCGGCTCGTCGCGCGTCATCGCGATCCCGTTCCAGGCCGGCACCCGTCCACCCGAGACCGTCCCGGGCGGCTCCGGCGTCTACTTCGGCCTCTCCTTCGACGACGACGCCGCCGACCTGCTCGCCGCCTCTCTGCAAGGTGCCTCCCTGGAGATCGACCGCGGCCTCCGCATGCTCGACACCCTCTTCGGCCGCGAGCTCGAGGTCGTCCTCGGCGGCGGCGGCATCGACGCCTCCGCCTGGTGGCGCCGCTGCCTCACCGCCACGTTCGCCCGCCCCACCGACGTCTGCGCCGAAGCCGAGGTCGGCGCCCGCGGCGCCGCCGCCGTAGCCCTCGGGCTGGCCCCGGTCCCCGGCGGCGAACACCTCAAGCCGGCAGCCCCCGAGGTAGAACGCATCGAACTCCTCCGCCCCCGCTACACGATCCTCCGAGACCTCGCCGTCCAGGCGGCGCAAGAGCTCACGAGGTATACATCCGGCTAGTAACGGACCGATTATCCGGTGGACGCACCGGACCGGCTCGTCTCCCGGCCTGCGGCGGGGCAGACTGACCACCTATCACGTCCGAGCACGGGGAGGACGACGTGACGATGCCGCCATTGGGGCGAAGAGGCTCCGGGCCGCCCGCCGAAGCGCACACACTGAGCGAGTTGAGCGCGGCGCTCGGACGACTCAGGTCGGTCGCCACGATCCCGTACCGCGAACTGCACCGACGGGTGCTCTGCATCCGCCGTGCCCGGGACGCGCCGGCAGTCGCCTACGACACGGTGTACCGCTGCCTGCGCCCGGGCCGGCACCGGCTCGCCGTCGAGCTTGTCGTCGACATCGTGGTGGCGATCACCGGTGACCCGGACACAGGACGGGCTTGGCGTCGAGCGTACGAGTCGGTCGTCGACCAGCTCAGCGACGAGCAGACCGTCGAGTTGACCACCAAACTCGCCCCGGTGCAGGGGATCTTCGTCGGTCGGGCACCGGAGCTGAACAGGCTGCGAAGCCGGTCGACCGAGCAGACCACGGTCCATCTGATCGACGGGATGCCAGGTGTGGGCAAGACCTGGCTGGCGAACGAGGCCGCCTGTTCCGCGGTCGGTGCGGTGCGGCCGGACTTGGTGGCCTTCGTCGACCTGCGCGGCCACGACCCGGTGCGGTCGCCGGCGGACCCTCGCGCCGTACTCGGTGAACTGCTGCGACTGCTGTCCGTCCCGCTGGCACGCTTCGCCGAGCTGACCACCGAGGCTCGCTCCCGGTTGTTCCGCGACGAGCTCGGCGACCACCGGATCGTGCTCGTGCTCGACAACGCGGCGGGCGACGACCAACTGCAGTGGCTACTGCCGGACAACGCCGGCAGCGTCGTGTTCATCACCAGCCGGACTCGGCTACGCCGTACTGCGGGACTGCGGACGCCCGTCGGTGTCCTTCCCGAGGGCGACTCGGTGGAGATGCTGCGGCGAATGCTCGATCGCGACGACGACATCGAACTGCTGCACCAACTGGCCCGGGCGGCGGCACACCTTCCGTTGGCGTTGGCCCTCGTCGGGGCACGGGTCAGGGCCCAGCCGGACTGGACACTGGCCGACCAGGTCGAACGGCTCGCCGAAAGAGCCCGGCGGCTCCGGATCGATGCGGGCGTGGAATCCGCCCTCGACCTGTCGTACCGGGCGCTCGACGCCCCGGCCCGGGCCATGTTGCGGGCGCTCAGCCTGCACCCCGCCCGACGAATGGACCTCGGCGTGGCCGCAGCTCTGGCCGGCGTTCCCATCGACCAGGCCGTCGATCAGATCGGCGCGCTACTGACGGCCAATTTGCTGACCCGGGTAGGACGCGACCGGGTCGAGATCCACGAACTGGTGCGGCTCTTCGCGTCCGCGTGCGCCTACGACGAGGACCCATCCACCGGTAGAGCCAGAGCAGCGGTCCGAATGGGCACCTACTACGCCGCGACCGCCGACCATGCGTCAAGGATCTGGTGGCGACCCGGCGACCAGTGGAAGCCGGTGATCCGGCCGGCGTCGGCGTCGGCCTCGCCGTACTGAGGGGACGAAGCGGTCGCGTGGATCGGACCAAGCGTGGAGCAGGCGTCGCAGTTCCTCGCCGTCGCACGCGAACGCCTCCGAGCCGTACGGCTCGGAGGCGTTCGTTGTTCCACGGCCCGTCGTGTTACCGAGGCGGGGTCAGACCAGCCCCACAGCGCGCGCCGTTGGAACCGGAAATGCTGACGACGTCGCCGCTGTAGACCCAGCCTGGCTGGTTGGAGTCAGCGTCGCGGGCGTAGTACCAGAGGTTGCCGTACTGGTTCGTCTTCCGGCACCAGATGTATGCCTTGCCCGAGCGGGTTTCGTTCGTGCGGCACTCCGCGGCCGGCCCACTCTTGTAGGGGACCGCACCCAGGGTCATGAGCGAGCCACCGTCGAGGTTCGGCCCCGACTGCGTGCAGTCCGGTGCAGCGTTGGCCACGGTGGCGCCGGCACACACCAGCCCGGAGGCCACAACAGCCGCTGCCATCGCGACCCGGGTCAGTTGCGTCATCTTCATCGTTCAAGTCCTTCCGAGAGCTTGCCTGGACGGCTCCGACCCTGCACCGCGCGACCGGAACCCCACCGGTTTTCGGTCAAATTCGACCAAGCAGCGGTGACCCTGCCCTGTGGCGCGTGGTGACGGACATCCCAGATCCGGAGCGGTTGCCCTGGAGGGACGTTCGTCATGGAGTCCATGGGCAAGAAGAAACCAAGGCATCGTCCACTCCGTCGGGCAAGTCCAGTGCCACACCATGCCGGGCCGGTCCGGCGGGCAGCAGTCTCGGGTGAAAAGCGTTTCCGTGCGGTGGCGTCCGGGTGATGAGGTGGGCGCATGACTGTCCGACCGAAGACCCTGGCCTGGGTGGCCGCTCAGCTCGCTGACGGTGAGCGGATCGTCGGCGTCGACATCCTGGTCGGTGGGATCACCGCCGAGATGCGGCGGCTGACCATCGCCGGACCTGATGGCACCCGCGCCCTGGTGCTGCGTTCGTACGTCGACGTGCCCCACGCCAAGGACGCGCTGACCAGGGAGGCCGCGGCGCTGACGATGCTTGCGGCAACCACTGTGACGGCTCCCGAACTGGTTGGCGTCGATGCACTCGCGGACGAGTGCGAGTACCCGTCGCTACTGATGACCGCACTGCCGGGCCGGGCTGTTCTCGATGACGCGGGGCTGGAGGCCCGGATCCCGTTGCTGGCCCGTGAGCTCGTCAAGATCCACGCTCTCCAGCCCGTCGAGCGGCCTCCCACCTACCAGACCTTCACAACCGCCGGCAGCGTCATCGTCCCGCCAGGTGCTGACGCGCAGACCTGGTCGGCCGCGATCGACGTCCTCCGCGGCCCGGTGCCGTCGTACGACGGTCGCTATCTGCACCGCGACTTCCAGCCCGGCAACGTCCTGTTCGACGGGCAGGACCTCACTGGCGTGGTCGACTGGGCCGGCCCCTCCTGGGGTCCGGCCGACCTCGATGTCGCGCACTGTGCCGCCAACCTCGCGCTGATCCACGGGCCTGCTCGCGGCCTCGAGTTCGTCGCCGCCTACGAGGCTGCCGGCGGCCTCCTCGCGAAAGCTCCCGCCGATCGCCGGTACTGGCTGATCCGCGACGCCCTCTCCTTCTCCGAGGAGCTCGACGCGGTGACCGGAGCCTGGCGGGCAGCAGGCCGACCCGACCTGACCGTCCGGACCGCCGAGCAACGCCTCGACACCTACCTCCAGGAGCTGGGCGGCCGCCACCACTGACAGCACTCGCCAAGGCCCGGATGACGCCCAGTTCGCGCACGAGGAGGCGAAGGCGTTCGCGCCGAGCGTAGGCTTCGTGGACGGGCGGAACGCGATCACCCGCATCGGCTCCGACCCCGCCGAAGCGCTGCCGGACAGCGGCACGCTCCGCGGTGACCACCTGTACACCGAGCGTTGAGACGAGGAACGGCCGACGATGACCGAGACGACCGAGAAGGCCCCGAAGACGGCCAGCCACGACAACGAGCCGAAGGACAAGCTGCGCACCTTCATGAACTCCGGCTGGGGTGACATCGAGCGCACCGACGCCAGCCTGCGCGACGTCGCGGCCTGGACCGAGAAGCGTCGCGCCGCGCTGTCGCAGGCCTTCCCCGGCGAGCGTCTGGTGATCCCCGCCGGCACCTACAAGGTCCGCTCGAACGACACCGACTTCGTCTTCCGCCCGCACACCGACTACGTCTGGCTGGCCGGCGACCAGACCTCGGACGCCGTCCTGGTGCTCGAGCCGAACGGCAGCGGCCACGACTCGGTGCTGTACTTCCGCCCCCGCTCCGAGCGCAGCCAGGGCGAGGAGTTCTGGCGCGACCGGATGTACGGCGAGCTGTGGGCCGGCCGCCGTCCGTCGCTGACCGAGACGGCCAAGGAGTTCGGCCTGGAGACCCGGCACGTCGACGACCTCGCCGCGGCCCTCAAGAGCGACGTACCGACCCGCGTACGCCGCGGCGAGGACGCTTCGCTGGCCGCCCTGCTCAGCGGCACCAAGGTCGACGCCGATCGCGACCACGAGCTGGCCGCGACGCTGTCCGAGCTGCGGCTGGTCAAGGACCCGTTCGAGATCGAGCAGCTGCGCGACGCCGTCGCGATCACGCACCGCGGCTTCTCCGACGTACTGGCCGAGATGGAGCAGGTCCGCAAGTACGGCGAACGCTGGATCGAGGGCACCTTCTGGCGCCGCGCCCGCGCGGAGGGCAACGACGTCGGCTACACGTCGATCGCCGCGGCCGGCTCGCACGCGACCACCCTGCACTGGATCGAGAACGACGGCCCGGTGAACGACGGCACGCTGATGCTGCTCGACATGGGCGTGGAGAACCGCAACCTCTACACCGCCGACATCACCCGCACGCTGCCGGTGAACGGCGAGTTCACCCCGCGTCAGCGCGACCTCTACCAGCTGGTCCTGGACGCGCAGAACGCCGGTATCGCGGCGCTGCGGCCGGGCGTCGCGTTCGGCTCCGGGCACAAGGCCGCGATCGAGGTGCTGGTCCGCGGCCTGGACGCGATGGAGCTGCTGCCGGTCTCCGCCGACGACGCGCTCGACCCCGACAGCGGCATCTACCAGCGCTACACGCTGCACGGTGTCAGCCACATGCTCGGCCTCGACGTGCACGACTGCGCCGCGGCCCGCAACGAGCAGTACCGCGGCGACCTGAAGACGGGCTACGTGCTGACCGTCGAGCCCGGTCTGTACTTCCAGGCCGAGGACCTGACCGTGCCGGAGGACCTGCGGGGCATCGGGATCCGGATCGAGGACGACATCCTGATCACCGACGAGGGCACCGAGAACCTGTCGGCAGCGATGCCGCGGGAGATCGATGCCCTCCAGAACTGGATGAGCTGACTACCAGATCTTGACTCTGTCTTCCTCCGGCAGCCACATCGTGTCGCCGGAGGAAGTGCCGAAGGTGGTGTGGAACGCGTCGATGTTCCGCACCACCGCGTTGCAGCGGAACTCCGGCGGCGAGTGCGGGTCGATCGCGAGCCGCCGGACCACCTCGGCCGGCCGCGTCTTGGTCGACCACGCCTTGCCCCAGGCCAGGAAGAACCGCTCGGCCCCGGTCAGCCCGTCCACCACCGGCGGCTCCGCGCCGTCCAGCGAGATCTCGTACGCCGTGTAGGCGATCGACAGCCCGCCGAGGTCGCCGATGTTCTCGCCGAGGGTGAGCTTGCCGTTCACCGTGCCGCCGTCGGCGCCGGTCGGTGACAGTACGTCGTACTGCGCGACGAGCGCGTTGGCGCGGACCTCGAAGGCGGCCCGGTCGGCGTCGGTCCACCAGTCGCTGATGTTGCCGTCGCCGTCGTACCTGGAGCCCTGGTCGTCGAAGCCGTGGCCGATCTCGTGCCCGATCACGGCGCCGATCGCGCCGTAGTTCAGCGCGTCGTCGGAGTCCAGCGCGAAGAACGGCGGGCGCAGGATCGCGGCCGGGAAGACGATCTCGTTGGCGCGCGGGTTGTAGTAGGCGTTCACCGTCTGCGGGGTCATGTGCCACTCGTCGCGGTCGACCGGCGTGCCCAGCTTGGCCAGGTCCCGCTCGGTCTCGACCGCGACCGAGCGCCGGACGTTGCCGGCCAGGTCCCCGGCGACGATCTCCAGCGCGCTGTAGTCGCGCCACTTGTCGGGGTACCCGATCTTCGGCGTGAACCGGCCGAGCTTGTCCAGCGCGCGCTGCCGGGTCTCCGGGCCCATCCACTCCAGCGCCGAGATCCGCTGCCGGTAGGCCTCGACCAGGTTGCCGACCAGGTCGACCATCCGGGCCTTGGCCGCCGGCGGGAAGAACTCCGCGACGTACAGCTGAGCGACCGCCTCGCCGAGCGCCGACTCGACCACGCCGAGCCCGCGCTTCCACCGCTCGCGCAGCTCGGGCGCACCGGTCAGCGTGCGGCCGTAGAACTCGAAGTTCTCACTCACGAACGCCGAGCTGAGCAGCGGCGCCGCGGCGTGCACGATCCGCCAGCTGAGCCACTCCTTCCAGTGGTCCAGCTCGATCTCCCGCAGCGCCTCCGCGGCGACGGTCAGGTAGTCCGGCTGCTGCACGACGATCGTGTCGAAGGCGCTGTCCGGCACGCCGGCGGTCGCCATCCACGCCGACCAGTCGAAGCCCGGCGTCAGCGCGTCCAGCTCCGCGCGGCTGACCTTGTTGTAGGTCGCGGTGACGTCGCGGGTCTTCACCCGGTCCCAGTGGCCGGCCGCGAGCCGGGTCTCCAGCGCGAGCACCCGCTCGGCCGCACCCTCGGGGTCGGCCAGCCCGGCCAGGCCGAGCATCCGCGCCACGTGCGCGACGTACGCCGTCCGCTGCTCGGCGAACGAGTCCTCGCGGTAGTACGACTCGTCGGGCAGGCTGATGCCGCCCTGCAGCACGTACACGACGTACTGGTCGGACTGCTTGGCGTCGATGTCCACGCCGTACCGGAAGACGCCGCCGACGCCCTGCAGCTCCAGCGTGCCGAGCGCCTCGACCAGGTCGGCCCGGTCCTCGATCGAGCCGGCCAGCGCGAGCTGGTCGGCGATCGGGTCGGCACCGAGCCGCTCGACGGTGTCCTCGTCCAGGAAGCTGCCGTACAGGTCGGCGATCTTGCGCGCCTCGCTGCCCGCGGGGTGCCCGGCGTTCAGGGTCTGCTCGACCAGCCCACGGACGCTCTGCTCGGCGTCGTCGGCCAGCGCGTGGAAGGCGCCGTAGATCGCCTTGTCGGCCGGGATCTCGTGCGCGTCCAGCCACGGGCCGTTGGCGTACAGGTACAGGTCGTCCTGCGGCCGGACGGTGCCGGACAGCCCCGAAATGTCGATCCCTGAGGTCATCGAACTCCCCTGCGTGCGCGGCCCGCGGATCCCTGCCCGGTGACCTGGAACATGTTCTGTGCCTGCGACAGTACCCAATCGCGTTGAACCCTTGCGCCCTTGGAACCGTTGTCTACCGTCGAGAGCACATCGTCGACTTCGGGGGCGATGAAGTCGGCGCTAGGTCACCGACCAGGAGGTCATCCAGCTCATGTCCGGCCCGCTGTCCCGTCGCGCCTTCGTCGCCGCGGTCTCCGTCTCCGCTCTGCTGCTCACCACCGCCGGGACCGCCACCGCGGCACCCACCGGCACCACCCACTCCCGTACGGCGTACCCGAAGCACTTCGACCTGCCGGACGGCTTCCAGCCCGAGGGCATCGCGATCGACCGCGGCAAGGCGTACTTCGGTTCGCGCGTCGACGGCGACATCTACGCGGCCGACCTGCGCACCGGCAAGGGCCGGGTGATCAGCCAAGGTCCCGGTACGGCGTCGCTCGGGATGAAGGTCGACGACCGCGGCCGCCTGTTCGTGGCCGGGGCCGCCGGCGGCAACGGCCGGGTGATCGACACCCGGACCGGCAAGGTGCTCGCGAGCTACACGTTCACCACCGCGACGCCGACGTTCGTGAACGACGTGATCCTCGGCCGCGACGCGGCGTACTTCACCGACTCGCGGCAGCCGGTGCTCTACAAGGTCCCGATCGGCCGGCACGGCAAGCTCGGGCCCGCGACGACGATCCCGCTGAGCGGCGAGTACGTGCACGACGCGGTGAACAACAACGGCAACGGCATCGAACTGACGCCGGACGGGCGGTCGCTGATCATCGTGCAGTCGGCGACCGGGTTCCTGTTCAAGGTCGACCCGCGCACCGGAGTCACCCGCAGGATCGACCTCGGCGCCACGCTGATGACCAACGGCGACGGCCTGCTGCGGTCCAAGGACACCCTGTACGTCGTCCAGAACCGGCTCAACAAGATCGCCGTGCTCGACCTGAACGGCTCGGGCACCCGGGGCCGGCTGGTCCGCGAGATCACCAGCCCGGACTTCGACGTCCCGACCACGGCGGCCTTCTTCGGGAACCGGATCTACCTGCCGAACGCCCGGTTCAGCACCCCGCCGACGCCGGAGACGCCGTACTGGGTGACGGCGGTCAGGCGCTGATCAGCTGATCGTGCGCAGGTCGCCGCGTGCGGCAGCCTTCAGCCGGCTGCCGCACGACAGCCGGACCGAGTAGCCGGCCGGGATCGACAGCGGTTCGCCGGTCTGCGGGTTGCGGCCGGTCCGCGGCGCGCGCATCACCCGCTCAATGCTGAGCAGGCCGGTCAGCGAGACCTTGTCGCCCTTGTGCACGGCCTCGGTGACCACGTCGCCCAGGGCGTCGAGGACCTTTTCGGCCTGGTTGCGGGGGATCCCCGCCTTCTCTGCCACCCCTGCCACCAACTCGTTTCGATTCACGGTCGAGACACTAACTAAAATGATTGTCGTTAGCAAGAGGCCCAATAAGGCAGTGCCTCAGAGGCCGTCCCGGTCGTGCCAGTGGGACTGCCAGCGCTGGTCGACGGGGAGATCGACCGGCTGGTAACGGATGTCCGTCGACAGCCGCACCCGGTCGTCCACGTTGTCCAGCGCCGCGTGCACCGTGCGCGCGGTGTGGATCACCACGTCGCCGGCCGCGTAGTCCGCGACCAACCAGCGCGCGTCGTACTCCTCGGCCAGGGCGGGCAGGTCCGCCGTGATCGACGCCGCCGGCCGCTTCAGCCGCCCCTCGGCCTCCTCGCGCAGTACGCGGTGGTGGCTGCCTTCCAGGTACGTCAGACCGCCGCGCTCGACCGGGCAGTCGCCGAGCGGGATCCACGCGGACAGCACCTGATCGGTGCCGCCGCGCAGGTAGACCAGGTCGTAGTGCGCCTGCGTCGCCGTACCGATGCCGTTCTCGCCGGGCGCGGTGTGGCGGATGATCTTGCGCCGGTGCAGGAACGTCTCCGCGCCGAAGAACCAGCCGAACCAGTCCCTGAGCGCGGCCTGCCGGCAGAAGGCGTCGTACTCCGGTCCGGGCACGACCTCGCCGAACAGGACCTCCCGCAGTTCGGCGCGACCGACCTCTCGCGGCCGCCCCTCGAGGTCGGCAACCCCAGTCCGCCCGAAGTAGTACTCCCGAAACCCGTTGCTCACGGCAGGCTCGAGTAGTCCCCGCAACCACAGATACCCATCCCGCCACAGCCGCCCCCTGAGAGCCTCTCGATCCCCTCGCTCTTCCGGCGGCACCTCCACCAGTCGTCCCAACCGTCGCTCGTCCAGGCGATACCCGTTAGATGTCAGCACCACTCCAGTTCACCTGCCTGGGCCTTGAAGGTGAATGGACACAACAGGCGCACTTCTTGGACTCTTGTCGGTGTGGACGAATGGTCGATCTACCTGACTCCCAACGAGCCGCAGCGCCGACTTGGACTCTTCTGTCTCGGCGCCGGCGAACAGACCAACCCCGCGCGCCCGTCCCCCGAACGCGCGCTCGGCTGCCACGCCGCCGTCCTGATCCGTCGCGGCCGAGGCCACCTCCTGCACGGCGCCGACCGCCAACTCCACGAGATCACCGGTCCCGCAGTCCTTTGGCTCTTCCCCGGCGTACTGCACGCCTACCGGCCGACGACCACCTGGCAGCAGTCCTGGGTCCTCTTCGGCGGTCCCGCCGCCGACGCCCTCGCCGACCTCGGTCATCTCGACCCGGATCAGCCCGTACGCCGGTACGCCGATCCGAGGCCGGTCGAACGCACCTTCACCAAACTCCTCCGCACGGCGAGATCCGGCGGCCCAGACGTCCACCTGGTCGCCGCCCTGTACGAGCTCACCGGCCTCTCCGACCCCAGCACCGGGACCCTCGTCGACCGGCTCCGCGGCCTCGCCACCCGCCCGCTGTCGATTCCGGACTACGCCGCTGAACTCGGCCTCACGGTCCCCGAACTGCGCGACGCCGTCCGGCTATCGACCGGATCCACCCCGCAGGAAGTGATCCTGACCACCCGCCTGAACGCCGCCAAGGCCTTGCTCGCCGAAACCGACCTGCCCGTCGCGACAATCGCCCGCGAGGTCGGGTACGACGACCCGGCGTACTTCAGCCGGCTGTTCGCGGCCCGGACCGGCCAGCCGCCGCGCACGTTCCGGCGGATTGGTTCGATCCAGGCGGCGAATTCCTCCTTTGGACGGAGGCCCGGGACCGGCGCGGTCTGAAAGTCTGGGGCCAAACCGTTCGCTGGGGTGAGGCGGGAGCACCGCCGGGCCCGCTACGGTCGTGCCATGA
This sequence comes from Kribbella italica, assembly GCF_014205135.1. Lineage (NCBI taxonomy): Bacteria > Bacillati > Actinomycetota > Actinomycetes > Propionibacteriales > Kribbellaceae > Kribbella > Kribbella italica. The sequence goes on along the minus strand of NZ_JACHMY010000001.1, from coordinate 7,867,182 downwards.
GTCAACCGCAGCCCATCGACCCCCGCCTGGTCGGCCGCCGGCCGGTCCGCCCGAAGAAGCGGCGCAGCCTGGTCGGCCGCCTGATCGGCCTGGTCATCCTGCTGTTCGTGCTGACCCTGATCTGCGTCCCGCTCTACGCGTGGAGCCGGATCGACAAGGTCGACGCCGCACCGGCCGGCCAGCGCCCCGCGGACGCCGCCGGTACGACGTACCTGCTGGTCGGGTCCGACAGTCGCGAAGGTCTGAGCACCGAGGAGAAGAAGAAACTCGGCACGGGAAGCGTCGGCGGCAACCGCACCGACACGATCATCCTGCTGCACGTGCCGGAGTCCGGCCCGCCGGCGCTGATCAGCGTGCCGCGCGACAGCTGGGTGCCGATCCCGGGCCGCGGTGACGCCAAGATCAACACCGCGTTCGAGGGCAGCAAGGGTGGTCCGAAGCTGCTGACGCAGACCTTGGAGAACTACACCGGCCTGCGGATCGACCACTACGTCGAGATCGGCTTCGGCGGTTTCGCCTCGATCATCGACAGCGTCGGCGGTGTCGACGTGTGCGTGAAGAAGGCGATGAAGGACAAGGACGCCCACATCAACCTGAAGCCGGGCTGCCAGGAGCTCGACGGCACCACCGCGCTCGGCTACGTCCGCTCCCGCAAGGTCCCCGGCCTGGGCGACGACTTCGGCCGCGCCGAGCGGCAGCGCGAGGTGATCGGCCTGACCGCGAGCAACGCCCTGTCGTGGAAGACCTTCGTCAACCCGGTCCGCTACTACAAGATCGGCACCTCCGGCGCGGACGCGCTGACCGTGGACGACGACATGGGCCCGTTCGACGTGGCCAAGTTCGCCCTCGCGATGCGCAAGGTCACCACCGGCGGTGACGGGGTCTCGCTCGGCCTGCCGGTCGCGAACCCGAACGCCACCCGCAGGGGGCAGAGCGTCGTACTGCTGAGCGAGACGAAGGTCAAGGCGCTGGTCAAGGCACTGAAGGCCGGCCAGACCGCCGGCTTGAAGTCGAGCTGATCGGGCACCTGATCCCTGTGACGACACTGGACGACCTGGCCGCGCTCCGCTTCTCCTACGACGCGGTCGGGTCGACCCGTTTCGACCAGGCCCCCGAGGGCTACCACCGGATGGACCTCCGCACCCGCCTCGGCGAAGGCGACAAGCTCTTCCACCGAGCCGGCGAGGTCGTCACCACCTGGCAGATGCACCGCGCCGCCGGCGTCCGCATCTACGCCACCGACACCCCCGCCACCATCGGCGCCAACTGCCTGGGCCGCCTGGGCCCCCTCACGATCCCCTGCCGAGTCGTCTGGACCGCGAACGACGACCAGCAGATCGGCTTCGCCTACGGCACCCTCCCCGGCCACCCCGAGTCCGGCGAAGAGTCCTTCCTGATCACCAACGACCCCGACGGCGTCTTCTTCACCCTCCGCGCCTACAGCCGCCCCGGCACCTGGTACACCAAACTCGCCGGCCCCATCGGCCGCACCACCCAGTCCGCCTTCGCCCGCCGCTACACCAAGGCCCTGCAACACCTGGTGGCATAGCAAAGGCCCCGCAAGCTCATACCTTTGCGGGGCCGACCACAGTTCTACCCGGTCTGACGCACCCTGGAGGCGACCGACATGCGAACGCCGGGTGACATGTGCCACTCGTGAACCCGGCAGTTGTGCGGCGTCAGCGCGCGGTGATCTCCTGAACCGCGCTGCGGCCCCGCAAAGTGCTTCCGTCGGCGCGGCGGGTGACAGTCAGGACGCTGACGCGGTACCGCTGGCCGGCGATCAGGCCGGAGTAGGCGGAGGCCGCCTGAGTCGGCGTGGTCCGGGCGATCACCGAGCTGTCGGCCGTGACGACGGCTCGGTCGAGGGAGAAGGCCGGGGCGCCGTCGTCCTCGCGGTTGGCATTGGCGCTGCTGGTCATCGTGACGACGACCGTATGGCGTCCGGCCGGCAGCGCGGTGGAGGTGTAGAGGAGGGTGTCCTCCTGCCGGGTGGGCGAGTACCCGTCGACGGATCGGCTCCGTCCGTCGACGGAGATGGTGGCGATTCCGTGGTGCTTGTCCTTCACCCCGAACAGTTGCAGGCGGCTACCGGTGAACTCGAAGGTGGCGGTGCCGCCGACCTCCCGGGTGTGTGTGTCGCCCGCGCCGACGCTCCAGTAGCCGTTGAACCGCCAGGGGCCGGCCGTCTCGGCTTGGACGACAGCACTTCCGACGGCCTGCACGGAGGTTTCGTACCTGACCAGGCTCCCGCCGTTCAGGTTCGGCTGCTGCCAGTTCGCGGTGAGCCGCCCGTTGCCCGGCGCCGTGAGTTGGAGGCCGGTCGGCGCGGCCGCGACATTGACCGGGACGGCAGGTTTGCTGGTGGCCGACGGCCCCTGGCCGACCCGGTTCTGCGCGCGGACGGAGAACCGGTACGTCGTACCGCTCGTCAATCCGGTGACGGTCGAGGTCCGCGCGGATCCCGGCAGCGTGCGTTGGCCTCCCGGCCAGGACAGGACGTACTGCGTGACGGAGGCACCGTTCGGATTCGCGGGACCCCAGTCGACCCGCACGGCGTCGGTTCCCGCGGTCGCGGTCACCCCGGTGGGCACACCCGGCCGGGTCGCTTGCCGCGGCGGAGCGACGGTCGGTTTGGGAGTCCTGCGGACGACCTCAGGCTCGGCAGGCTCCTCTGTCCGGCCCTCGCCAGGCTCCGCCGAGGGCCGCTCGGTCGGCTCCCCGGACGGGCGGTCGGGCCCGATGGTCGGGCGGTCGGGACCGTCTCCGGGCTGGTCGGGCCCGTCTCCCGGCGGATCGGGTTGGTCGGGCTGGTTCGTCGGGCGCGAGGACGGCACCGGCCGGCTGGGTTCAGGAGTCGGGACCGGATCGTCCTTGCTGGTCCCGACTGTTCGCACCGCGCCTGAGTCGTCGACGATCATCACCTGATCACCGGCTGGACTGTCGACGTACACCTTGTCGTCGCCGCGCACCAGCGAGACCTGCCCGGCCTTGCCCTGGCCGCCGGGGATGGGTGACGAACGCAAGGTCCTGCCGTCGGCGCCGACGGTGACCAGCGTGTTGTCGCGCTCGTTGATCAAGGCCAGCGCCTGACCGGTCGACGCTCCCCGCGTGTACCGTCCCGGAGTCAACTGAAGGCCCAGACTGTGCTCACCCCGTCCCGGGCCGAACAGCGTCTCGGGATCGATCAGGTGCAACTGGTTGCGCTGCTGATCAACGACCACGATCCGACCGTCCAGATCGTTGGTGATCACGATCGAGTCGTCCGGCAGCCGGTCTCCGGGCAACGGCGTCGCCCGGCTCGCTCCCGTGCCGTCGAAGGAGCGCAGCAGGTGCGAGGTGAGGTCGACGAAGACCGTCCGGTCGTCCAGTGCGGCCATGCCGCCACGGTGCCCGGCAGGGACCTCGACAGGGCAGGAGAACCGGGAATCCTCCGGCCCCAGGCGGCACAACCGGCCGTTGTCGAGTTGGTGGATCCACAGCGTCCCGTCGGCGGTGACGATCGACGACTGCACCGCGGAGGCGGTCTCGGTGACCAGCGGCCGTTCGCCGAACCGCAGGACGCGTCCGCTGCCGGAGTAGACGGCATAGGCGATTCCCGCGGCCTCCCAGGCGGTCGGGCGTTCGCCGGCCGGCGTGGGCAGCGGATCGGCCACGGACAAGTCGGACTTGTCGAACGCGGTCACCCGGCCTTGGCTCAAGACATAGCCGTTGCGGTCGGTCTGCACGACCTGATCACCTGGACCGCCGGCCTTGAACTCGATGCCCGGGTTCCTCGCCGTTCCGTTGCCGTCGACATACATGATCCGGCGCAGCACGCTGTTGTACACGAAATGGCCGGACTGCTGGAACTTCACTCCGGCCGCCGGATCGCCGGCCGCCGTGACCGCCAAGGTCATCGCCACGACGCACAGGGCCACCACCACGGCCAGTTGCGCCCGCCCTCGCCGGCCTTCCCGGCTCCCGCTCAGTTTCACGCGCGACGGTCTCACCTCACGACGGCTGGATCCTCCCGCGCATCGTAGCGGGCCCCGGGGTTCGCAGTCGCCCGCCGACCAAGCGCTCAAGAACTCCAAGGCCGGCCCCGCTTGTGCATTCGGCGCTCCCTCGCTCCCCCTGCCTCTTCTCCCTCCCTCAATTCCCCTCCCCTCCTCCTTCCTCCCCTCCTCCCTCTTCTCCATCCCCTCGCTTCTCTCTCCTCCCCCTCTTCTCTGTCCTCTCCCTCCACCCCCCGGGGTGCGTGAGCAGGCAGCGGCTGGGATGCTGTGGCGGGTGAGTTCCAAGTCGTTGGGTGACCTGATCGCGGCGGACTGGGCCGAGGCCCTGGAGCCGGTGAGTGACAACGTGGCGCGGATGGGGGAGTTCCTGCGGGCGGAGATCGCTGCGGGGCGGCCTTATCTGCCGGCTGGGGAGAACGTGCTGCGCGCGTTCCAGCGGCCGCTCGGTGACGTGAAGGTGCTGGTCGTCGGGCAGGATCCCTACCCGACGCCGGGGCACCCGGTGGGGTTGAGCTTCTCCGTCGCGGCGGACGTGCGGCCGGTGCCGCGCAGTCTGGCGAACATCTATCGCGAGCTGATGAGCGACGTCGGCGTGGACAAGCCAACCAACGGCGACCTGACGCCGTGGGCCGATCAGGGCGTGCTGATGCTCAACAGGGTGCTCACCGTGCAGCCGGGCAAGCCCGCTTCACACCGCGGCAAGGGCTGGGAGGCCGTCACCGAGCAGGCGATCCACGCGCTGGTGAAGCGCGGCGGGCCGCTCGTCGCGATCCTGTGGGGACGGGACGCGCAGACCCTCAAGCCGATGCTCGGCGACACCCCGTGCGTCGAGAGCGCGCACCCGAGCCCGATGTCGGCCGACCGCGGCTTCTTCGGGTCCAAGCCGTTCAGCCGGGTGAACGCCCTGCTGGTCGAGCAGGGCGGTTCACCTATCGACTGGCGCCTTCCGTAGTAGCCGTGCCGGTCCAGCTGTGCCACAGCTGGGCGTAGCGACCCCGGGACGCGAGCAGTTCCGCGTGCGTCCCGGACTCCACCAGCTTGCCCTGGTCCATCACTATGATCCGGTCCGCCTGCTCGGCCTGGGTGAGCCGGTGGGCCACCACCAGCGTCGTACGGCCCTCAGTAGCTGCAGCACTCGCCCGCTCCAGCTCACGCGCACCAGCTGACCCGGCCTCCGCCGTCGCCTCATCCAGTACGGCGACCGCCGGGTCCGCAAGCACCAGCCGAGCCAGCGCGACCTGCTGCGACTGCGCGCCGGTCAGCTGCTCGCCGTTCTCGCCCACGTGGGTGTCCAGCCCGTCCGGCAACGCCCGGACCCACGCCAGCGCACCGACTCGCTCCAGCGCGGCCTCGACCTCGTCAACGGTCGCGTCGGCGCGAGCCAGCCGTACGTCGTCCACGAGCGGCCCGGAGAACACGTGGACCTCCTGGCTCAGCAGGGCGACGTACGAACGGGTCCGCGCCTCGCCAAGCTCGCGGATGTCCACTCCGCCGATCCGGACGACCCCACCGGTCGGCACGAGCACTCCGGCAGCGACTGCGGCCAGCGTGGTCTTCCCGGCGCCACTCGCTCCGACCAGCGCGACCCGCTCACCCGGCAGCAGCTTGAGCGACGCGCCGTCGACCACCAGCGGGCCGTCGTACGAGTGCTGTACGTCGACCAGCTCCAGCGTCGCGTCGGCCGGCTCCGGCCCGGCCGGCGGCTCCGCGACAGTCGGGATCTCCACCACACCGGCCAGCCGCGCCAGCCCGGCAGCAGCGGTCTGCACGGCGTCGAACTCCATCAGCAGCGCACCGATCGGGTTGAACAGCCGGTGGAAGTACAACGCGGCCGCGGTCACCGCGCCGACCGTCACCAGGTCCTCCCGCGCCAGGAAGAACCCGGCCGTCAGGATCGCCGTCAGGCCGACGAACTCCGCGTGGTTGATCCGCGACGAGAAGAAGCTGAACAGGCGGAAGACGTTCAGCGACAGGTCCCGCGCGACCGCCGAGCGGTCCCGGATCCGTTCGAGCTGCGTGTCCTCGAGCCGGTACGCGCGGACGGTCGCGCTGCCGCGCAGGGAGGTGATGATCGCCTCGGAGCGCTCGCCGAGCGCCGCGCGCTCGCGGGCGTAGAAGGGCGCGGAGCGCGGCAGGTACCAGCGCAGCGCCCACAGGTACATCGGCATCGACAGCAGCCCGGCCACCCCGAGCCGCCAGTCCAGCGCGAACAACCCGGCCGCCGTCAGGATGATCGTCAGCGTCGCCGACAGCAGCACCGGCCCGATCTCGGTCAGCGCCGCGGCCACGGACGAGACGTCGTCCCCGACGCGGGACAGCAGGTCTCCGGTCCGCACCTTGTCCAGCACCGGCGCGGGGAGCTGCAGAACCCGGTCGAGCACCTTCTCGCGCAACCGCGCGAGCACGGTCTCGCCGACGCGTGCCACCAGCGTCACGCCCAGAGCTGTCAACGCACCGGACACCAGAGCACCGATACCGATCAGCAGCACCACCCGTACGACGGCCGACCGGTCAGCACCGTTGGCGATGTCGTCCACCAGCACACCCAAGGCCCAGGGCGCCACCAGCCCAGCAGCACTCGCCACGGTGATCACCAGAGCAGCAACCAGGGAGGTCCCCGGCAACTGCCGAATCTCCCGCCACAGAACAGACCAGGTAGCCCGGGGGCCCGCAACGGGAAGTAAATGTGGGGAGGGGGAGGAGGCAGGCGCCCCCGCCGGCGCAGCCTCCGGCGCGCCCGTGGGCTCAGGCCCGACCGTAGGCGCCAGCGCACCCGTGGGCCCAGGCCCGACCGTAGACCCAGGCGCGCCCGCGGACTTCGGCGCGCTCATCGGAGCACCGCCTCGGCGTATGCCGGGTTCTCGGCGGCCAGGTCCGCGTGGGTGCCGGAGGCAACGACTTCACCGTCCACCAGCACCACCACGCGATGCATCTTCCCCAGCAGCGCCGGGCTGCTCGTCAGCACCAACGTCCCCAGCGAAGCCACCCCACGCACCTCAGCCAGTCCCTCGGCCAGGACCTCCTCCGTCACCGCATCCACCGCCGTACTCGGGTCGTGCAGCACCAGCACCGGTGGCTCCGCCAGCAGCGCACGGGCCAGACCGAGTCGCTGCCGCTGACCACCCGACAGCGTCCGACCCCGGTCGGACAGCGGGTGATCCAGCCCGTCAGCATGCGCATCGACAACATCGACAGCCGCCGCAGCAGCAACCACTCCACGCAACCGAAGATCGTCAGCAGCAGACCCAGCCAGCAGGTTGGTCCGCAGTGTCCCCTCGAACAGGTCCGTCTCGTGCTGCTCGACCAGCACGGACCGCCGCAGCAGGTCGATGTCCAGCTCCTCCATCACCTGCCCGCCGACCGCAACAGACCCCGTGTGCTCCGGTGCCCGCCCGGAAACGACCGCCAGCAAGGCGTCCGCGTCCCGCGGGTCGTAGCAGAGCACCCCCACCAGCTCACCCCGCCCGACCGTCAGATCCACCGCATTCAACGTCTTGTGCCCCACCCCACGAAGCTCCAGCAGCGGCCGCTCCGGATCCACCGAGGCAACCGACCCGGTCACCATCAACGGCGGCGAGCTCAGCACCGACGCCAGCCGAGCAGCCGACGCGCGTGACATCGCCAGGACCTGGCTGACGTACCCCAGCGTCCCCACCGGCTCCGCAACGAACTGCGCCAACCCCACCACCGTGATCAGCTCACCGATGCTGATCCGCCCGTTCAGCGCGAACCACCCAGCCACACCAGCCACCGCCGCGAGCAGCAGCCCGCTCGTCGCGGTAGTGAGCCCGTCCTGCAGCCCGTTGGTCGACGCAGCCTTCAGCGTCGCCCGCAGGGTCTCCTGCGAAGACCGCCGGTACCGCTCAGCCGCGTTGTGCTGCGCACCGATCCCCCGCAGCGCACGCAGCCCGCTCACCAGGTCGGTCGCCAGCGCCGTCGTACTGGCCACTGACTCCTGCTGGGTAGAGGTCCGCCGAGTCAGCAGGGGCGACAAAGCCTGGATCCCCACCACCAGCAGCGGTACGCCGACCAGCACACCAAGCCCCAGCGGTACGTCGATCAGCAGCAGCACCACCGACGACACCACCAGCGCCGTGGTCGCGGCCGTACCGATCGCCAGCGCCCGCATGATCAACGCCGCCTTCTCCGCGTCCGACGTGGCGATCGACAGCAGCTCGCCCGCCCGCATCCCTGTCCGGTGCCCGCGCGGATCCAGCACGCGCTGCGCAACCTCCAGCCGCAACTGGTGCATCTCGTACTCCGCCGAGCGCACCCCCTGCCGCGCACCGGTCTTCCAGGCCGTCGACAGTACGGCGAACAGCCCGGCCATCATCAGCACGCACCACAGCAGCGGCTCCAGCCGGCCGGTCGACACCGCGCGGTCGACGAAGATGCCGATCGTCACCGGCACGGCCGCCTCGGTCGCCTGGTGCAGCGACAACCAGAACACCCCGAGCGCCAGCCGCTTGCGATGCCGGCCGACCGCGCGCCGCAGCACCTGGCCGCCGATGATCGTCTCCCCCACTTGGTACGCCACGAACAAGCACTCCCCACACACGACCGGACCAGACAGGACGGATCAAATAAGTAAGGCCACCCTAACCTCCGCAGGCGGGGACCGGTTCCGGCACGGGTTCGCCCAACTGATTGACACCGCCCGGCGCGCACCGTACGGTCTCGCGGTAATAGGAAACTTTCCTAACAGTTGGCGGGATTCGGCACGGCACCCGCATCAGACGGCCGCAGGAGGGCAGGGTTAGCGCATGGCCAGTACACCCGGCACTCCCCGCCTGCTCCGCGCGATGAACGACCGCGCCGCTCTCGACCTGCTGCTCGCCCAGGGACCACTGTCCCGGACGACGCTCGGCAACCTGACCGGCCTGTCCAAGCCGACCGCCTCCCAGCTGCTGTCCCGCCTGGAGAACGTCGGCCTGGTCCGCCCGAGCGGCACCAGCGCCGGCCGTCCCGGCCCGAACGCCCAGCTCTACGAGATCAACGGCGGCATCGCGTACGTCGCCGGCCTGGACGTCACCCCGACCCGGATCCGCTCGGCCGTCGCCGACCTGACCGGCAAGGTCGTCGGCCGGTACGAGCTGCCGACCCCCGGCCGCAGCGCCAAGGGCACCGTCGAGCGCGTGGTCAAGGCGATCGAGGGCGCACTCGGCGAAGCCGCCCTGACCAAGGACCGCTTGCACCGCGTCTCGATCGGCACTCCCGGCGGCTTCGACCCGACCACCGGCCGCCTGCGTTACGCGATGCACCTCCCGGGCTGGCACGCGCCGCACCTGCTCGAGGAGCTCGCGGCCGCGATCGCCGTACCGCTCGAGGTCGAGAACGACGTGAACTTGGCCGCCGTCGCCGAGCAGCGCGTCGGCCACGCCGCCGACAGCGACAACTTCGTCCTGCTCTGGGGCGAGGAGGGCATCGGCGCCGCGGTCGTCATCAACGGCCGGCTCGTCCGCGGCGCGACCGGCGGCGCGGGCGAGGTCGCCTTCCTGCCCCTGCCCGGTACGCCGCTGGTCCGCAACGTCGGCCGCAACAACGCCGGCGGTTTCCAGGAACTGGCCGGCGGCGAACCCGTCCTGGCCCTGGCCCGGTCCCACGGCCTCAAAGCCCGTACGGCGGAAGCCGCGATCGCCGCGGCCCTGGACACCCCAGGCGCCGGCGACGCCGTACTGGCCGAGTTCGCCCACCGGCTGGCCGTCGGTCTGGCCGCCGTCGTCGCCGTGGTCGACCCCGAACTGATCGTCCTGTCCGGCGGCGTGATCACCGCCGGCGGCGAACGACTCCGCGGCCTGATCCAGGAGGAGCTGGCCGAGCTGGCCGTCCCCCGGCCGCGGCTGCTGATGACCGCCGTACCGAACGACCCGGTGCTGTCCGGGGCCCTGCAGTCCGCCCTGAGCATCACCCGCGACGAAGTCTTCGACACAGCCGGCCCGACGAGCGGGGGCGGCACCGACTAACCACCCGCACCACCTTCGCCAGCACCCAACGGACAGGTCAGCGACCTGCTCCGGTGGATCCGTACGCGCCAGATCAGGGAGAAACGCCATGTCCCGTGTCCACAGGGCCACGCTCGCCGCCGCCGCGGTCGCGCTGCTCGCCACCGCCTGTACCGGTACGTCGAGCGCGCCGCCGGCCAGCGACGACGCCACGAAGGAAACCACGATCACGTTCTGGCACGGCTGGTCCGCGCCGAGCGAGGCGGCCGCGATCGACGCCAACGTGAAGGCCTTCGAGGCCGCGCACCCGAACATCACGGTGAAGGTCGTCGGCAACATCAACGACGACAAGATCAAGCAGGCGCTGCGCGCCGGCGGCCCGAACTCGCCGGACGTCGTCTCGTCGTTCACCACCGACAACGTCGGCACGTTCTGCCAGTCGAAGGTCTTCGCGGACCTGAAGCCGTTCCTGGAGAAGTCGAACGTCGACCTGGACAAGACCTTCCCGAAGGCGCTGCAGGACTACACCCAGTTCGAGGGCACCCGCTGCACGCTGCCGCTGCTGAACGACGCGTACGGCCTGTACTACAACAAGGACGCGTTCGAGGCGGCCGGCATCACCACTCCGCCGAAGACGCTGTCGGAGTTCGACGCCGCGGCCAAGAAGCTGACCAAGGCCAAGGGCGACAGCTTCAGCCAACTCGGCTTCATGCCGAACTTCCACGGCTACGAGTCGACCACCACGCACTTCGCGGCGCAGTGGAACCCGACGTACTTCACCGCCGACGGCAAGTCGAACCTGGCCGCCGACCCGGCGTTCGGCAAGATGCTCACCTGGCAGAAGAACCTGGTCGCCGAGCTCGGCGGTTTCGCCAAGCTGGAGAAGTACCGGGCCACCTTCGGCGACGAGTTCGGCGCCAAGAACCCGTTCCACACCGGCCAGGTCGCGATGGCGATCGACGGCGAGTGGCGGCTCGGGATGGCCAAGGAAGCCGGCACCAAATTCGAGATCGGCGTCGCGCCTTTCCCGGTTCCGGACGACCAGGCCGACAGCTACGGCAAGGGCTATCTGTCCGGCACGATCATCGGGATCGCCAGCACCAGCGAGAAGCAGAACGCCGCCTGGGAACTGGTCAAGTACATGACCACCGACACGGACGCCGTGGTCAGCTTCGCCAACGCGATCCACAACGTGCCGTCCACGCTGGACGCGCTGAAGTCGCCCAAGCTGCAGGCCGACGAGAACTTCAAGGTCTTCCTCGACATCGCCCAGCACCCGAAGAGCAGCACCACCCCGGCCAGCCCGAACGGTGGCGCGTACCAGCTCACCCTGCAGGACTTCGGTTTCGCCTTCGAGGCCGGCAAGCAGGCCGATCTGGCCGGCGGCCTGGCGAAGACCGACCAGCAGATCGACAAGGACCTCGCGCAGGCCAAGTGATGACGACCGCTGTGATGAAGCCGGGTCCCGGGCTGCGGAGCAAGCAGCGCCGGGACCGGCTCCGGATCCTCGCTTTCCTGTCCCCCTGGCTGATCGGCGTCAGCGTCTTCTTCCTCTACCCGCTGCTCTCGACCGTCTACTTCAGCTTCATGAAGTACGACGGGTTCACGCCGCCGACCTGGACCGGGCTGAAGAACTGGTCCTACGTCTTCAACGACTACCCGTTCTTCTGGCCGGCCCTGCGCAACACGCTGTGGCTGGTGATCGTGATGGTCAGCCTGCGGGTCCTGTTCGGGCTCGGCATCGGGATGCTGATCACCAAGGTGAAGACCGGCGCCGGGTTCTTCCGGACCGCCTTCTACCTGCCGTACCTGGCTCCGCCGGTCGCCGCGACGATGGCGTTCGCCTTCCTGCTCAACCCGGGCACGGGTCCGGTGAACAACATCCTCGGCAGTATCGGGCTCCCGCAGCCGGGCTGGTTCAACGACCCGTCCTGGTCGAAGCCGGCGCTGACGCTGCTGGCGTTGTGGGGTATCGGCGACCTGATGGTGATCTTCATGGCCTCGCTGCTCGACGTACCACAGGACCAGTACGAGGCGGCGTCGCTGGACGGCGCCGGGGCGTGGCAGAAGTTCCGCTTCGTCACGCTGCCGAACATCTCGCCGATCGTGCTGTTCGCGGTCGTCACCGGGATCATCCAGACCATGCAGTACTACACCCAGCCACTCGTGGCCGGGAAGGTCGCCAGCGGCGTGATCGGTGGCTCAGGGCAACAGTTCCAGCCCGGCTACCCGGAGAACTCCACGCTGACGCTGCCGCAACTGGTCTACAACCTCGGGTTCCAGCGGTTCGACACCGGTGGCGCGAGTGTGGTCGCGCTGGTGCTGTTCGCGCTCGCGATGGTGTTCACCGCCGTACTGATGCGCCGCCGCAGCGGCTTCCTGGGCACGGACGACTGAGGAGCCTGCCGAATGACGATGACGACTTCCCTGACCGCCGCTCCGGTCCCGATGACCGCGGCGGGCCGGACGGCCCGGCGTACGAGGTTCCTCAACTGGATCGCCGTGCACTCGCTGGCGATCGCGGCGGCGCTGTTCTTCCTGCTGCCGTTCGTGTTCGTCGCGCTGACCGCGCTGATGAGCGACCAGCAGGCGCTGACCCGCGACCTGTGGCCGGACGCCTGGCACTGGGAGAACCTGCGCACGGTGTGGGAGACCCCGGGCTTCCTCACCTGGTGGAAGAACACCCTCCTGTACGCCGGGCTGGGCACCGCGCTGACGCTGCTGTCCAGCATCCCGGTCGCCTACGCGCTGGCCCGCTTCAAGTTCCGCGGCCGGAACCTGGCGCTGATGCTGGTGATCGCGACGATGATGCTGCCGCCGCAGGTGGTGATCGTGCCGATGTACCTGTTCTGGGCCAAGCAGCTGCACCTGTCCGGGACGCTGTGGCCGCTGATCATCCCGATGGCGTTCACCGACGCGTTCTCGATCTTCCTGCTCCGGCAGTTCCTGCTGACCATCCCGAAGGACTACGTCGACGCGGCCAAGGTGGACGGCTGCGGCGAGTTCAAGGCGCTGGTCCGGATCGTGCTGCCGATGGCCCGCCCGGCCATCGCCGCCGTCGCGCTGTTCCAGTTCTTCTACTGCTGGAACGACTACTTCGGCCCGCAGATCTACGCGTCCGAGAACCCGGCGGCCTGGACCCTGAGCTACGGCCTGGAATCCTTCAAGGGCGCCCACCACACCAACTGGAACCTCACCATGGCAGCGACGCTGCTGGTGATGGCACCGGTGATCATCCTGTTCTTCTTCGCCCAAAAGGCCTTCATCGAAGGCGTCACACTCACAGGGGTCAAAGGTTGAAACTCACAGTCGTAGGCGGCGGATCCACCTACACTCCCGAGCTCGTCGACGGGTTCGCCCGGCTGCGTGACTCGCTGCCCGTGGACGAGCTGGTCCTGGTCGACCCGGCCGCGGACCGGCTCGAACTGGTCGGTGGTCTGGCCCAGCGGATCTTCGCCAAACAAGGACATCCCGGCAAGGTCACCACCACCAGCGATCTCGACGCGGGCATCGACGGCGCGGACGCCGTACTGCTGCAGCTGCGCGTCGGCGGTCAGGCGGCGCGGAACCAGGACGAGACGTGGCCGCTCGAGTGCGGGTGCGTCGGCCAGGAGACGACCGGCGCGGGCGGGCTCGCGAAGGCGCTGCGCACGGTTCCTGTGGTTCTGGATATCGCGGAGCGCGTCCGGCGGTCGAACCCGGACGCGTGGATCGTCGACTTCACCAACCCGGTCGGCATCGTCACGCGGGCGCTGCTGTCCGAGGGGCACAAGGCCGTCGGGCTGTGCAACGTCGCGATCGGGTTCCAGCGGCGGTTCGCGCGGCTGCTCGGGGTGACGCCGGAGGAGGTGGCGCTGGATCACGTGGGGCTCAACCACCTGACGTGGGAGCGCGCCGTACGGGTTGACGGGGTTGACCGGCTGCCTTCGTTGCTGGCCTCGCATGTGGGTGAACTGGCTGACGACCTTCATCTGCCGGCGTCGTTGCTGCTGCAGCTGGGCGTCGTACCGTCGTACTACCTGCGCTACTTCTACGCGCACGACGAGGTCGTCCGCGAGCTGCTGGAGAAGCCGTCGCGGGCCGCCGAGGTCGCGGCGATCGAGAAGCAGCTGCTCGACCTGTACGCCGATCCTGCGCTGGACGAGAAGCCCGCGCTGCTGGAGCAGCGTGGTGGGGCGTACTACTCGGAGGCCGCCGTCGCGCTGGCGTCGTCGTTGCTGAACGACACCGGGGACGTCCAGGTCGTCAACACGCTGAACAACGGCGCGCTGCCGTTCCTGCCCGACGACGCCGTGATCGAGGTCCCGGCGACGGTCGGCGCCTCCGGGACGACGCCGCTGCCGATCTCACCCCTCGAACCGTTGTACGCCGGGCTGGTCGCGAACGTCACGGCGTACGAGAATCTGGCTCTCGACGCAGCTCTGAAGGGTGGTGCGGACCGCGTGTTCACCGCGTTGCTGGCCCATCCGCTGATCGGGCAGATCGAGTCCGCCCAGGCGCTCACCGACAAGCTGCTCGCGCACAACCGCGAGTACCTCCCGTGGGCGTGACCGTGGCGAACGAAGCCGAGGCCCTCCAGACCCCGTTGGTCCCTGGAGGAGTCCTCGCCTTCGACGCCGGCAACAGCAAAACCGACGTAGCCCTGGTCTCCGCCAACGGCACCATCCTCGGCACGGCAAGAGGCGGCGGCTTCGAACCCCACCTCGTCGGCGCCCAGACCGCGGTCGACGGCCTCGTGCCTCTGGTCGCAACAGCAGCCGCGGCAGCTGGTTTCTCTCTTGGTACTTCTCCTTTGGTGGAACAGATCTCCGCGTGCCTGGCGAACGCGGACCTCCCCATCGAGGAGGAACGTTTGGCCGACGCCTTCCGCTCCTACGGGTGGGCCTCCCGTGTGCACGTCGCCAACGACACCTTTGCCCTTCTCCGCGCCGGTCTCGACGAGCCCCGCGGAGTAGCCGTCGTCTGCGGCGCCGGGATCAACTGCTGCGGTCTGCTGCCGGACGGCCGCACCGCCCGCTTCCCCGCGGTCGGCCGCATCTCCGGCGACTGGGGCGGCGGTCAGCAGCTCGCCGAGGAAGCCATCTGGGCAGCCGCCCGAGCCGACGACGGCCGCGGCCCGGCCACCGCCCTGATGACCGTCCTCCCCCACCACTTCGGCGTCCGCTCGATGCCCGAACTGATCGAGGCCATGCACCTCGGCGACATCCCCGCCGTACGCCGCCTGGAGGCGGGCCCGCTCCTCTTCCAGGTAGCCGCCACGGGCGACCCCGTCGCCACCGCCGTAGTCCACCGCCAAGCCGAAGAAATCGTCGCCATGGCCGTAGTAGCCCTCCGCCGCCTGAACCTCCTCGACGAGCCCACCCCGGTCATCCTCGGCGGCGGAGTCCTCACCGCCAACCACCCCCTCCTCCTGGAAGAAATCACCACCCAACTAGCAGCGGCAGTCCCCCAAGCAATCCCCCAGATCGTCGAGGTCCCACCCGTAGTAGGCGCCATCCTCCTAGGCCTCGACCACACGCAAGCAACCCCCGAAGCCCACACCACCATCCGCACGGCGTACAGCTCAAAAGCCCCCGCCCCTGCCTAACTCACCCAACACCCTCCATGCTCCATCGCCCTCTTCCCAACAACTTGATTGCGGTGTAATCATGTAAGCATGAGTACACAGCAAGACGACGAGCGGGTGAGTGGCTGGCTGACCGGCCGGCTCCCGCAGGAGTGGTTCGAGGGTGCCCCGGAGGTGAGCCTCGATCGGGACGAGATCCTGATCGTCGGCACCATCGCCGCGCCCGAGCAGGCCGGGGACGTCAGCCCGGCCGCACGGTCCGCCGCCGAAGAGGGGCGGATCAAGCAGTTCCGTGAGAACACCCGTGAACGCCGCATCGAGATCGCCCAGGAGCTCGAGCACTCGACCCGCCGGAAGGTCGCCTGGGGAGTCCGTTGCGGTGAGACCCGGACGGTCTTCACCTCGCTGTCCGCCCCCGTGATGACCCGCCTGCGTCAGCCCGAGCGCCAAGTGCTCGACACTCTCGTCGACGCCGGCGTGGCTCGCTCCCGCAGCGACGCCCTCGGCTGGTGCGTGAAGCTGGTCGCCCAGCACAGCGAGACCTGGCTCAAGGACCTCCGCGACGCGATGACCAAGGTCGAGGACGTCCGCCGCGCCGGACCGGACGCCGTACCGGAGCAGTAAAAGCAGGGTGGGTGCGACCCGATCCGGTCGCACCCACCCTGCTGGCTCCTGCCGGAGGTGACCCCTTCCGGCAGAAGTGGTTCTACCGCTGCTGGCCGTCCGACCAGTTCGTGGTGCTCTCGCCGGTCCAGTTGCCGTTGGCACCGGTCGTGCCGTTCGAGTACCCACTGTTCTGCGGCGCACCGTGCGTGGCCGGGTACTGCTCGGTCGGGTACTGCTGCTCGGTCGGGTAGCCCGACTGCTCGGCCTGGTACCCGTTCCCGTTCTGGTACCCATGGCCAGCCTGCTGGTACGACGCGTCAGCACCGCCCGCCGGCCGGTTCGCGGCCATCGCCTGACCCCGGTCGAACAGCGTGCGCAGCGCCTCGCCGGCCATCTCCCGGCCACCGAGACCGAAAGCCAGACCCAGCGCGAGCGCCACCCCACCGAGCACGATCAGCAGCGTGTTGCCGGTCAGCTGGACGGCGATGCCCAGCTGCGTCAGCGCGGCGAACGCGGCGTACACGAGGATCGCGTACTTGCCGACCTTGGCCAGCGTCTCGTTGCCGGTGGCACCGCGGATGATCGCGGCCAGGAAGTTCGCGAACAGCGCCGCCAGGCAGACGATCACGATCGCGGCGAAGATGCGCGGGATGTAGCCGAGCATCGCGCTCATGAAGTTCGAGATCTCCGGGACCCCGAGCGCGGAGGCGAACATCGTGAAGCTGATCAGGAACACGAACCAGAACACGACCTTGCCGAGCATCGCCGAAGCGGTCAGCCCCGTGCCGGACCGCTGCAGTACGCCGGACACGCCGGCCCGCTCCATCCACTGGTCGAAGCCGACCTTGCCGAGCAGCTTGCCGACCAGGTTGCCGAGCAGTTTCGCGACGAAGTAGCCGACCGCCAGGATGACCAGGCCGCCGAGCAGGTTGGGGACGAACCCGAGAAGCTTGCCGAAGGCATCTTCGAAGGGTTGGGTGAAGTCGATCGCCAGTGGTGCGGTCATCGGACATCTTCCTTCCGGACTGAGCCCGCACCGCCGCCACGCGCACCGCCTCCACGCGACCCCGGCCACGGGCGGTGCAGTGGTGTCTGACCCACCCGTGCCCGGACCGACGACCCGCAAACGCCTTCTGGGTAACGCAATGTGATTGCATAAGGCAAGTACCGTGACGGCCCGGCGATGCTGCCCCGCTCAACTAACCGGTTCAGGCGCCTGAGAAACTCACCCCATGACCGCTGTCGAGATCCGCCGCGCCACCCTCGCCGACGTGCCCGCCGTCGTCGCCCTGATCGCCGACGACCAGCTCGGCTCCACCCGCGAGTCGCTCGACGACCTCACGCCGTACGCCGAGGCCTTCGCCGCCCTGGACGCCGACCCGAACCAGCTCCTGGTCGTTGCCGATCGCAACGGCGAGGTGGTCGGCACCTTCCAGCTCACGTTCATCCCCGGCCTGTCCCGCCGGGGCTCGACCCGGGCCCAGATCGAGGCCGTCCGGGTCGCCCCCTCCACCCGGGGCACCGGCCTCGGCACCACCTTGATGCAGTGGGCCGTCGACGAGTCCCGCCGCCGCGGCTGCACCCTCGTCCAGCTCACGTCGGACAAGACCCGCACCGACGCCCACCGCTTCTACACCAACCTCGGCTTCACCATGAGCCACGAGGGCTTCAAACTCGCCCTCTGACGCGTACGGCGTTCAGCTCGCCCTGCCGCGGACGGCATGCGGCTCACACTTGCCGGTACGGCGTCAGCTCACCTTCGCGGCCGGAGCGGTGAACGTGTTGCAGCTTGCTGGGTTGGCGGACTTGAAGGCGGGGCCGGACCAGAGCCACTGGCTCTTGCGGGAACCGTGATCGCGCTTCTTGTCCGGGTTGTACTCGTCGCCCGAGTGCTTGGTCTGGTACTCCCACAGGTCCAGGCGGTTGCCGGTCAGCCGGAGGCCGGCCTGGTTGGCGCCGAGGAAGACCCCGCCGAGACAACTGGCCTGGAGTTCGAACCGGCGGCTCTCCTCGAGCTTGGCCGGTTCGGTGGTCAGCCACCCCTTGCGGGAGAACGAGGAGACCAGGATGTTGGTGAGCTGCTGGACGTGGTGGCCGTACTCGTGCGCCAGTGTGTCGAGCATGTCGATCCGCGCGGCGTCGCCGTACTGCCGGAAGTTCTTGGCGTCGAGGTCGCCGCGCATCGTGATCACCTCGCCGTCGTCGCAGTAGAACGCGACGTCCCTGGGCTCGGCGGCGCAGGCGCCCTGTCCCTTCGCGTACAGGACGAGCTTCGGCGGACGGAACTCGTACCCGGCCTTTCGGACGATCGGGGCCCACGCCCGGTTCAGACACGGCAGCAGCGCCTGGTAGTAGCGCAGTACGGCGACCTCGGTGCTCGGTTTGACCTTCGGCTCCACGCAGTTGCTGGCAGCAAGTTTCCCGGCCTTGTAGAGCCCGTTCTGCTTCACCCGGACGGCGTCCGGAACCGTCGTCGCGGTCACGGTGACGGTCGGCTGCGGCGGCGCCATCGGGACCTCGGTCTGTTTGACCGACGGGTTGGACAGCGGGTTCGCGACGGTGTCGACCGTGTCGAGCGCGCGGTAGCCGACGACGGCGGCGGCGCCGACCAGCGCGACGACTCCGACCACGGCCGCGCTGACCAGCAGCGGCTTCGGCAGGCCTCGTCGCGGCGGCATCGGCGGGCCGGTGAACTGCGGCGCCTGGCGGGCCGACGGCGTACTCCAGCCGACCGGCCGGCTCCCGCCACGTTGTCGCGTCCCGGTCAACGGAGTCGCCGGAGCCCCCGGCAGCGGAGCCGGCGGCGGCGCACCGAACCCGGCCTGCCCCGGCTCGGTCGGCAGCGGAGCAGCCTTGCGCTGACTCGGCTGCTCGGCCGACAGCGGCTTGGCCTTGCTCAACCCCGTCGGCTGTCCCCGCCGTACGGGCCGGTTCGCTGCCTCCGCCGAGGTCTCCCCGTCGCCACCGGGAAGGAAGTGCCCAGGAGTAGGCGAAGGTGGCTCAGGAGTCGGAGCAGGTGGGTCGAAGTCGGTCATCGGGGTCCTAGTCTCTCGCGTCAGCTGACCGTGGCAGGAGTCGCCGTGAACGTGTTGCAGGCGCCGGGATTGCCGCTGGCGAAACCCTTGGCCATCCACTGCTCGACACTCTTGCGGGACCCGTGGTCACGCACCTTGTCCTCGGTGAGCTCGTCGCCGCTGTTCTTGCTCCGCCACTGGTACTGCTTCAGCAGCTCCCCACGCAGCGGGAACGTCGCCTTCTCCGTCGCCAGGAACGCCGACGACAGACAAGCCGCCTGCAGCGCCTGCCGCCGGTCCAGCTCCAGCCGGGCCTTCTCGTTCGGCGCGGTGTCCTGCAGCGACCCGGTCGCCTCGAAGATCCCCGTCAGGTGCTGAACGTGCAGCCCGTACATGTACGCGACGTCGTAGGCCAGGTCGACCCGCGCCAGCGGCCGGTTGTTCGTGTAGTCCTCCGGCCAGTCCTCCCACTGCATCGCCAGCACCCCGCCGTCGGCCGGGCAGTACGTGTTCACGGCCTTGTCGTGAACGCCGCAGGCTGTCTCCTGGCCGTTGTCGAAGATCACCAGCTTCGGTGGGTTGAACTCGGCACCGGTCGCGCGCACCACCGGCTCCCACGCCTTGTTCAGGCAGCCGAGCAGGCCCTCGTAGTACGCGCGGACGTTGTCCTTGGTCGTCGGCCGGTACGCCGGCTCCTTGCAGCCGACCGCCTTGAGCTTGCCGGCGGCGTAGAGCTTGTTCTGCCCGGTCAGTACGGCGTCCGGAACCGCCTCGGACGGCTTGGCCTGGATCGGCTGGTCGGAACCGACCACCGACGGCTTGCCGACCGGGTTCGCGACGTAGTCGTCGTACGACGCCAGCAGCTTCATCCCGCCGAACGCGACACCGCCGATCAGCACGATCACGCCGAGGATTCCCCCGGCGACCAGCAGCTTGGACCGCTTCTTCGGCACGAACGGAATCGGCTCCGGCCGGTACCGCGCGTTGAACGCGGCCACCGCGGCATCCCCCGGCGGAGGCGGCCCGATCCGCGACCCCTGCAACTGCGGCGGCCCCGCCGGAGTGTCCGCCCCCAACCGAGGCGTCGGCGCCGCCAACGGCGTCAACCCACGCACCGGCGTCCCACTCTCCCCGTCGGGAGAAGGGGAGGGAGAGGAAGCCCGGTCGCCCCGAGCCCTCGCGCCTTCGGCGCTGGGCGTGCCGTCGCCCCGCGCCCTCGCATCTTCGGCGCTGGGCGGGCCGAAGCGGGCGGCCGCGGCCTGGGGCGCGGCGGCCGGTGTGGGCGAGGCGGGCTGATCGCCGTCGCCGCCGGGTAGGTAGTGCCCAGGCTTGGGTGTCGTGTCGTTGGCCATGCTGTCCTGCGTCTCCCCAGTTCGCGGCCGTGAAAGGCCGGCCCGCCCAAAGTCCGTACGGCGACCGGTCACCACCCCCTGGCCCGAACCGCCGCACGATGGTACTGCGCGACACGCCCAACGGCGTACCGGATTGCAGCTATTGACATCGATCCGCGACCTCACCACGCCTTGTTCTACGCTGAGTCACCCACCGCCGACGTTACGGAGTACCGCGATGAGCGTGCTGGACACTTTCGGCCTGGACGGTCGCCGCGTCCTGGTGACCGGCGGGAACCGCGGGCTCGGCCGGGCCTTCGCGCTCGCCCTGGCGGAGGCCGGCGCGGACGTCGCGATCGCCGGCCGGGACACCGAACGCAACGACCGGGTCGTCACCGAGATCGCCGGGCGCGGCCGGCGCGGTCTGGCCGTCACCGCCGACATCACCCGCCGCGACGACGTCACCGCGATGGTCGAGCAGGTCACCGCCGAGTTCGGTGGCATCGACGTCCTGGTGAACAACGCGGGCGTCGCCATCCACCGCCCGGCCCTCGAGGTGCCGGACGACGAGTGGCGCCACGTCATCGACCTCAACCTGACCGCGTTGTGGAACACCAGTACGGCGGTCGCCCGCGGCATGATCGCCGCCGGTGGTGGCGTGATCGTCAACGTCGGCAGCATGTCCGCGCAGATCGTCAACCGCCCGCAGTGGCAGGCTTCGTACAACGCCTCGAAGGCCGCCGTCCATCATCTGACCCGCAGCCTGGCGGCCGAGTGGGCCCCGCACAACATCCGTGTCAACGCGATCGCGCCGGGCTACGTGAAGACCGACATGGCGCCGGTCGACCAGCCCGAGTTCCGGCAGCACTGGATCCTCGACGCACCCCAGCAGCGCTACGCGACGCCCGAGGAGATCGCTCCCTCTGTCGTCTACCTGGCCAGCCCGGCAAGTTCGTTCATGACCGGCTCGGTCCTCCTGATCGACGGCGGCTACTCCGTCTACTAGGCCGTGAGGTCGAGGGTCAGCTCGACGTCGCCGTACTCGTCCTCACCGTGGTCGGTGAAGCCCACGGCACGCAGGGTCGCGAGGCTGGCCGCGTTCGCCGGCTCGACACCGGCGTGGACCGACGTCGCGCCCTGCTCGCGGGCCAAGTCGACCAGCAGTGCCAGAGTCCGGTGCCCGAGGCCCTGTCCGCGGCGGTCCGGCGCGACGTAGTACGTGATCTCGGCCTCGGCGTCCAGGATCTCCAGGTCGACGAACCCGATCGGCCCGGCGTCGTCCCGGACCAGCCGCCCGAACCGCGTGGGGGCCTCCAGCAACGGCGCCCAGCGGCGTACGGCGTCGCCGTAGAAGCCGCCGAAGACCGCGCCGCCGACCGGGTCGTCGGCCAGCCACGTCTCGACCTGCCGGAGCCCGTCGGCGTCCATCGCCTCCATCCGCATGCGACGACTCTGCCTGGACAGGGAGCTGCTCACAACCTCGAAATCTGGTTGCGGCCCACTCGTCGCGCCCGGTTGGCTGGCCGGATGGAGCTGCTGAACAAGCCGGAGTACCCGCTGTCCTCGAAGTACGACGCCGAGTGGGTGCTCGCCAACGACATGGGCCCGCACCCGCTCTGGCTGCTGGAGGACCTCGCCCGCGACCTGGACCTCAAGCCGGGAATGCGCGTCCTCGACCTGGGCTCCGGCAAGGGCGCGACCAGCGTCTTCCTGGCCAAGGAGTACGGCGTTCAGGTGTGGGCGGCGGATCTGTGGATCGACCCGACCGAGGCGGCGGCCAACTTCGCCGGGCTCGACATCAGCGCGATCAAGGCGGAGGCGCACGCGCTGCCGTTCGCCCGCGGGTTCTTCGACGCGATCGTGTGCATCGACGCCTACGAGTACTTCGGTACGGCGGACGGCTACCTCGCGTACCTCACCGGCTTCCTCAAGCCCGGCGGCCAGCTCGGCGTCGCCACTCCCGCGCTGCGGCGGGAGGTCCGCGAGCTGGGGTACATCCCGGAGCACATCAAGAAGCTGGTCGGCTGGGAGGCGATCGCCTGGCACACCGCGGACTGGTGGCGGTTCCACTGGGAGATCACCGAACTGGTCGAGGTCACGTCGGCGCGGCTGCAGGAGTCGGGCTGGCAGGACTGGCTCGCGTGGGCCCAGGCCTGCAGCGCGCACCGCGGCGTACCGGACGCCGCGCTGGAGATGCTGGAGCAGGACAAGGGTGAGTACCTGACGTTCGCACTTCTCACCGCCCGTACTGTGGGGGCATGAGCTGGGCTATTTACGCGTTGCGAGGACCGGGTGGTGTCCGCCGGCTGGACGAGTTGCCGGAGGACTACGCGCCACCGTCGCTGGGCACCGCCGACGAGGTGGTCGAGATCGTGCGTGAGGTCGCGCCCGGCGTCGACGCGAGCAAGCGGTCGTGGCTGGTGCTGCAGGGCGACGACCACGACGTCGAGCTGACGATCGGCAAGGGGGTCGACGTCCGTGACCTCACCTTCTACCTGAACGACGGCGCCCGCTCGGTCCCGCTGGTGATGGAGATCAGCCGCCGCCTCGGCGTCACCGCGTACGACACCGAGTCCGGCGACTTCCTCACCGAGGAGTCGCGTCCGCCGGTGCCCCCGCCGCTGACCGAGGAAGAGATCAAGGCCAACAAGCCGAAGTGGTGGAAGTTCGGCCGGGCCTAGGCGGGCCGGGTCGCGACCAGGGTGCCGATCTTGTTGATGCGGTGCTCGGGGTTGCCCAGGGCGTCCTTCCAGTAGTTGCCTTGGGCATGGTCTTCGGGTGTGGCGCAGGTGCTCAGCGTGAGCTTCGCCTGGGTCGGCCGGACGCCCGGCCGGCCGGGGACGGCGGCGTTCTGCTGCGCCAGTTCGGCGGGCTTGCGGAACGAGATCGTCATCGTCGCGTCGATCACGTAGTCGTAGATCACGCCGTTGGCGGCGACCAGGACGTGGTCGCCGTTCTTCAGCTGCGGCACCCGGCCGAAGGGCCGGCCGTGCGTGGTGCGGTGGGCGGTGACGATGAAGTTGCCGATCTCGCCCGGCCCGACGCCGCCGCGCGCTCCCCGCGGTGAGGCCGCGACGCCGCGGTTCTGGATCACCGTCCCCGGGCGGTCGTCCGCCGTGCCCGTGTACGGGACCACGCGCAGGACCTTGCCCAGCGCCGGAATGCGCAGGATCGACTGCGTCGTACGCCGTACCGTCGGCACTGGGGTCGGCACAGGGGTCGGCACAGGCGTCGGACTGGGTGTGCTGACCCTCGGACTCGTGGGAGTAGGAACTGGAGTAGTCGGAGCAGGAGTCTCGGCCAGCTGCTCAGGCACGTCCGAGCAGCCCGCAAGCACGCAGGCCAGCAGCACCGCGCCCACCGACCACCTCACCATCTCAGCAAGCTAGCCCCACCCACCGAAAACCCGCCGAAACCCCACGACCTCCAGCTTTACGTCAGTCGCCTGACTCAGGCCGCGGCAGCCAGGCCCCGTCCGACTGGTCCAACCAGCCATCAGCCGCCCCCAGCCGATCCACCGCGGCCTGCAACGCCACCAACCCAGGATGCGCGGTCCCCCGCCGCCAGTACATCGCCCACGGATAAAGCGCTTCCGGCTCGACGACCGGCCGCACCACCGACCCAGGCACGCGCGGCTGGGAAGTCAGCCCCAGAATCGGCGCGTTCCGATCCCGCAGATGCTGCGCCACCTCATCAGCCCCCAGCACGTGCGGATGCGCCCCACCCGCCTCGATTCCGAGCGGCGACAGCAGCTGCAGTACGGCGTGCTCCCACCCAGCCGTCACGTGGTCACCAGCCCGAAAGCACACCCCCGCCGGACCCAGCTCAGCCACCGGTACGGCGTCCAGCTCAGCCAGCGGGTGCCCGATCGGCAGCAGCACCGTCAACGGCTCCCGGCGTACGTCGCGATGCTCCAGCTCGCCGTACGAGCCAGTGAGCCGGCCGAACGTCACGTCGAGCCGCTCAGCCAGCAGGTGCGGTGCAGCGGACTCCCCGCCCGTGTGGAACCGGGCAAAGAACTCCACCTCCGGAGCGATCCGCCGGGCCTCGGCCAGGACCAGCGACGGAGTCAGTCCGGGCCCCACCACGTCCACTGTCAGCGAGCGGGCCTCACCACGCAGCTCCAGCACGGTCGCGTCGTGCAAAGCGATCAGCTGCCGAGCCCTGTCGAGCAGAGTCCGCCCAGCCGGCGTCAGGGTCACCCGCCGGGTAGTCCGGTCCAGCAGCCGTACGCCGGCGCGCTCCTCCAGCCGCTGGATGTCCCGGCTCAGTGCCTGCTGAGCGACGTACAACTTCTCGGCGGCCCGGCTGAAGTGCAGCTCCTCGGCGACCGCGACGAAGTAGCGCAGCAGTCGGATCTCCAGCTCGTCGGGCACGGCACCAGTTAACACACCTGGGGTGTTAATCGGCCAGGAACAGGTGTTGGAGTCCGACCGGCCCTCTCCGGCATCGTCGAAGACACCACTCGACCAAGGAGAATCCGATGACCACCTTCACCGTTCCCGGCGCCACCCTGTACTACGAACTCCGCGGCAGCGGCCCGCTGGTCGTGCTCGCCGGCGCCCCGATGGACGCCCGGTCCTTCGCCCCGCTGGCCGACCTGCTGGCCACCGACTACACCGTGCTCACCACCGACCCGCGCGCGATCAACCGCAGTACGGTCGAGGACCGCGACCAGGACTCCACGCCCCAGCAGCGCGCCGACGACCTCTCCCGGCTGATCGCCCACGTGGACAAGGGCCCGGCGATCGCCTTCGGGTCGAGCGGCGGCGCGGTGTCCGTGCTCGCGCTGGCGGAGGCACACCCGGAGCAGCTCACCGCGGTGATCGCGCACGAACCGCCGATCGTCGGTCTGCTGGACGACTCCGAGCGCGTGCACGCCGAGACCGACGCGATGTGCGAGACCTACCTGGCCGGGGACGTGCTCGGCGCCTGGCGGATGTTCATGGACCAGGCGAACCTGCACGTGCCGGACGAGGCGCTGGAGATGATGTTCGGCGGGGAGCGCGACGACCGGTCGGTGGCCGACGAGCGGTTCTGGTTCGAGCACGAGCTGCGGCCGAGCACGCACTGGATGCCGGACCTGGCCGTCCTGCGCTCCCGGAAGGTGCTGATCGGGCTCGGCGAGGAGTCCGGCGGGCAGCTGTGCGACCGGACCTGCCACCGGCTGGGCGCCGAGCTCGGGGTGGAGCCGACGGTCTTCCCGGGGGATCACACGGGCTTCGCGGACCAGCCGGAACCGTTTGCGAAGGTGCTGTACGACGTACTGCGGGAGCTCCGCGGCTAGTTCGCGAAGGCCTCGGGGGCTGGTATTTGGAGTGGGGCGCGGAGGCGGGACGGCTAGCGCTTGCCCCGGCGCGCCTGTTCGGCGGACGCGCCTGCAAGCGGTAACAGTGAGGTGATGACCAGAGGTGACCAGAAGCCCGAGTGCAAGCCGTGGTGCAGCCCCAAGCACTACCGGTTCTGCGGCGGCGCCTGCTGCCCGCACCTGCACCAGGTCACCCAGGACGGGAAAGACGCCGGCCGAGACCCAGCCCGCCCCTCTGGCCGCACTCGCGCCGGCGTCTGAAGTCCACCGTCGTCACCGGTGCTTCACGGAAGTGCTCACGTGACCAGCACCGGATGCCTCCACACGCTACGACGCTCAGCGCCGGTTGGCCACCTCGAACGCCACTACAGCTGCCGCGACCGCCACATTGAGCGACTCGACACCGTTGTGCAGCGGGATCCGCAGGTCGGTGTCGGTCCGGACGGAGATCCCGTGCGTCTCCCCACCGAGCACGAACACCGCCCGCGGTGCCAGCTCGGTCCGGAACAGCGACCGCTGCGACCGGGCCGACAGCCCGTAGATCTCGTACCCCGCCTCGCGGAACGCGTCGACGGCACCGGTGGCGGTCGGCGCGTTCACGATCGGGGCCTGGAACGCGACCCCGGCCGACGCCTTGATCACCAGCGGCCCGACGTGCGGCGTCCCGGCGCGCGGCAGGACGACACCGTCGAAACCCGCGCCGGTGGCGGTCCGCAGGATCATCCCGACGTTGCCCGGGTTCGTCACACCGTCCAGCAGGAACACCTGCGTGGGCTTCCGGCCCCGATGGCGCAGGAAGTTCTGCAGCGGGGTCATCCGGGGCGCGTCGACGTCGGCGACCACGCCCTGGTCCTGCTTGCCGTTGCCGGCCAGCCACTTCACCCGGGTCGCGGTGGCCCGCTCGACCGGCGTACCGACCCGGCGGGCGGTGGACAGGATCTCGTCCAGCGAATCGCCACCGGCGTTGTCGGCGACCACCACCTTGGCCACCGTCAGGGCGGGGTCGTTCAGCGCCTCGAGCACCGGCTTGCGGCCGAAGATCGTGATCCACTTGTCCCGCGGCGACAGCTCCGCCCGGTCATGCCCCTCAGAGGCCCGTCTGGGTGCTCCACCCTCTGTCCGCCGACTCACCGAGCCACCTTATCCGCCGAACTCGGGACCGCAGCCAACCTCCGGCCCCTCGCCGGGCATCTGTGTCCTCGTCAGCACGAGCTATCTGGGGGATCGTGAGGCGATGAGGTTTCACCTGCTCGGGCCGGTCGAGGCGGTGGTCGCGGAGCGCAACGTCGTGCCGCCCGGCCGCGGACGGCTCGTGCTGGCCGCGCTCCTGCTGCGCGCCAACAGCACGGTGTCCCGCAACGACCTGGTCGACGCCCTGTGGGAGTCCGACCTGCCGGCCAACCCGGAGGCCGCGCTGCAGACGACGGTCTCCCGCCTGCGATCCGCACTCGACAGCTGCCGCGACCAGATCACCACCGAGCCGCACGGCTACCGGATCACCATCGACCCGGAGCAGCTGGACCTCCTGCAGTTCCGGAGCACTGTGGAGGACGCCGTACAGGAGGACGACCCGACCACCCGAGTCGGCCTGCTCCGCAAGGCGCTGGCGCAGTGGCGTGGTGAACCGCTCAGCGGGCTGCCGCCGTCCGCACTGGTCCGCGACAACGCGCCGGCCCTGACCGAGGAGCGGCTCCGGGCGATCGAACTGCTGGCCACCGACCAGCTCGAGTTGGCCCAGCACGCCGAGATCGTGCCGCAGCTGACCTCACTGGCTCGCCGCTACCCGGCCCGTGAGCGTCTCGCCGTACTGCTGATGCAGGCGCAGTTCCGGTCCGGTCACCAGGCCGAGGCCTTGCACGTCTACCACCGCATCCGGACCTACCTGGCGGACGAGCTCGGTGTCGATCCCGGTCCGGAGCTACGACGCCTGTACGACGAAGTGCTGAACAGCGGCGAGCCCAGAACCACCCGGCGCCGCCGCGAGCACCACCGGCCGCGTCAGCTCCCCACCGACATCACCCGCTTCACCGGACGCACCGCCGACCTCGCCGTACTCGACACCCTGATCCCCACCGCCGCCGAGCCTCCGGTCGTCATCGTGGCGCTGGACGGTCCCGGTGGAGTCGGCAAGACCGCGCTGGCCGTGCACTGGGCGCACAGCGTCAAGCACCAGTTCCCCGACGGCCAGCTCTACCTGAACCTGCGCGGCCACGGACCGGGCCAGCCGCTCGACTCGGCGATGGCGATCGAGACCGTACTGCGCTCGCTCGGCATCACCGACCAGCAGATCCCCACAGACCTGGACGGCCGCTCCGCACTGCTGCGGACGGTCCTGGCCGGCAAGCGCATGCTCCTGCTGCTCGACAACGCGGCGGACGCCAACCAGATCCGCCCGCTGCTCCCAGGCTCCGGCAGCCTCGTCCTGGTCACCAGCCGGACCCAGCTGCGCGGTCTGGTCGTCCGCGAAGGCGCCAACCGCCTCACGCTCGACCAGCTGCTCAGCAGCGAAGCCGCTGAGCTCCTGACCCGGATCATCGGCGACCGGGCCCGCCTGGCTCCCACTGCCATCCACGACCTGGTACGCCGGTGCAACGGTCTCCCACTGGCCCTGGTGATCGCCGCGGAGCGAGCAACCCGGTCTCCCGACGCCCGGCTCGACGACCTGGTCGCCGAGCTGTCCGGCGAACGCGATCAGCTCGACTTCCTCGGTAGCGGCGACGACCCGAGCACCGACATCCGCAGCGTCTTCTCCTGGTCGTACCACGCACTCTCACCCGACGCGGCCGGGCTGCTCCGGCTGCTGGCGATCTTCCCGGGCGCCGACATCGGCGTACCGGCTGCTGCCGCGCTGGCCGGTCTCTCCCAAGGCCAGACCGTCCGCCTGCTCGACCAGCTGGTCGACACCAGCCAGCTGATGAACCGCAGACCCGGCCGGTACGAGCTGCACGACCTGATGCGCACGTACGCCGCTGAGCTGGCCGAACAGCTCGACCCACCCGAGCTGCGGTCGGCCGCGCTCCACCGGCTGGTCGACAACTACCTGCAGTCCGCCGTCGTCTCGCGGCCGTGGCTGCAGGCTGGTGAGCCCGCAATCGCCTTCCCTGCTGGGCTCAGCGAGCCGGACTCCATCGAGGACGCCAGGTCCGCGCTGGCCTGGCACGAGACCGAAGGGCGCAACCTGGTCGCCGTGGCGAAGCTCGCCGTCGACCAGGGCTTCGACGACCTGTGCTGGCGGTTCGCGTACGCCGCCTGGGTCGGTCCGCACCGCGGCAACAACTGGCAGGACCTCCTGGAGATCCAGCAGGCCGGACTGCGCGCGGCAGAACGAGCCGGCGACCTGATCGGCCAGGCGCACGGCCACTCCGGCATCGGCGGCGCACACCGCGGTGCCGGTCGGCAGGAGGAGGCCATCGCCGAACAGCTGAAGGCCCTGAAGCTTTTCCAGCAGGTCGGCGACCCCTCTGGTCAGGCGGCGACGCTGCGGAACCTCTCGGCGGTCTGCCTGGACGCCGGTCGCCACACCGAAGCGCTGACCTACGGCAGCTCGGCACAGGTCGCCGACAAGGCCACCGGCCGGCCCGGCAACACCGCCAAGTCGGCGTACCAGGTCGCTCTGACACTGCTTGCCCTAGGCAAGTACGACGAGGCGGTGGTGATCGGCGCCGAGGCCTGCGCGCTGTTCCGCGAGGTCGGGCAGCGCCGGGCCGAGGCCGGCGCCCTGCACCTGCTGGCGACCGCGTGGGGCCGGCTCGGCGAGCACGCGTCGGCGATCGACGCGGCCCGGGCGGCGGTCGAGATCCGCGCCACGATGGGCGACCACGCCTACCAGGCCGTCGCGCTGGAGCAGCTCGGCGACCTGCTGCTGGCCACCGCTCGCCGGGCCGAGGCGGACCGCGCCTGGCTGGAGGCGCTGGGCATCCTCGACGACCTGGGCGACCCGGCGGCCGACGTACTGCGGTCGCGGCTGGGCGACCTGACCATCGGCGGCAACCTCTGGCCGACCCCGGGTCCCGCCAGGATCCGCTACTGAAGATCAGCTGACCGCGACAGGCTCCTTCCGGGTCGACCGCCTCCGGGCAGGTCGGCCCAGGGCAACACCTGTCAGGACCAGTGCCAGACCCGCCAGCTGGCCCAACGTCAGGCGGTCACCGGCCAGCGTCGTCCCGAGAAGGACTCCGGTGACCGGGTTGAGCAGGCCGACCAGCCCGACTGCGGCCGCGTCCAGATGCCGCAGTCCGGAGAACCAGGCCACGTAGGCACCCGCGGTAGCCACCAGTACGACGTACGCGAAACCGCCCATCGCCCGCAGGTCGAGCGACGGCGGTGCCCCCTCGACCACGACCGCGAACGGGACCAGCACCAGACCACCCGCGACCAACTGCCAGGCGGTAGTGGCCAGGAGGTCACCACCACGGCCCCACTTCTTGGCCAGCACGAAGCCGCAGGACGACAGCGTCAGCGCGGCCACCGACGCGAGCACTCCGGCCACCCTGATGCCGCCGGTCCCTCCGCCGAGCATCAGGCAGACACCCGCGATGCCGGCGACCGCTCCGATCAGCACGCGCCCTGACGGCCGGGTGCCGAGCAGGAGCCAGGCGAACATGCCCATGGTCAGTGGTGTGGCCGACATGATGGTCGAGGCGACGCTGACTGGCAGCAGCTGCGACGCGACGTAGATCAGCGCGAAGAACGCGCCTACGTTGCACACACCGAGCACCAGCGACTTCCACCACCAGTCACCGCGCGGCAGGGTCCTGGCCAGTGCAAGCAGCAAGAGTCCGGCGGGCAGCGCGCGGATCACCCCGCCGTACAGGGGATAGCCGACGGGCAGGAACTCGTGCGTCACGAAGTAGTTGGCACCCCACGCGATCGGCGCGATCGCCGTCACCAGCAGCCAGCGCCACGATGTGTCTTCCATGGAAGACACTATATCTTCCATGGAAGATATATGCTGACCGGGTGAGCGAAGACCGCGTCGACCGCATCCAGGCCGCCTGGCAGACCGAACGTCCCGACGTCGACGTCAGCCCGCAGGGCGTGATCGGCCGGCTGCACCGGATCGCGGCGCATCTGACCGAGGAGCTCGTCGTGGTCTACGGCAAGTTCGGGCTGACCGAGGGCGAGTTCGACGTCCTGGCCGCACTACGCCGGGCCGGTACGCCGTACGAGCGGGCGCCCGGAGAGATCGCGCTGCACACGATGGTCACCACCGGCGCGGTCAGCAAGCGCGTCGACCGGCTCGAGCAGGCCGGGCTGGTCCTCCGGATGCGCAGCAGCACGGACGGCCGCGGCCGCGTCGTCCAGCTGACTCCGGCCGGCCGCCGTCTGATCGACAAAGCCTTCACTGCCCACATGGCCAACGAGCAGCGCCTGCTGGCCGGGCTGAGCACAGCGCAGACCAGCCAGCTGGAGGCCCTGCTGAAGACCTGGCTGACGGACCTGGAGCCGCCGGACTAGGGCTTTACCGTCAGATCCGTGATCGTGACGTCGACTCCATCGTCACCGAACTCCGGCCCCAGCAGGTCGGTGAAGACTTCGTAGACCAGCGAGCGCACCCGGTCGGCCAGCAACTGCAGGTCCTGCCCGTACGTCGTGACAACCACGTCCACCACCGCACCGGTGCAGGTGTCCTCGCCACCGATCAGCCGCACCCGGTCCAGCTCGCAGCCGGGCAGTGTGGCGATCCGCCGCCGCAGCTGGCTGATCAGGACGTGGTCGGCGACGTAGATCAGAGCGCCGCTGTCAGTGGCCGCCCGGAGCGGCCTGGTCCGCCGGGCGACCGACTTGAGCCGCTGCTGGACGGACGCCGAGATGTCGATCCAGCCCGGCTCGGGCGTCTCGCGGGCCTCGGCCGCTGCCTGCTGCAGGATGTCGTCGATCATCGCCACTCCTCCAGCCGGTCCTGCAGCGCGACCCGGCCCCGGGCGAGCTGGCCGCGGACAACCGTGGGTGTCGTGTTCAGAGCGGTGGCGATCTCGGCGTAACTCAACTGCTCGACCTCCCGGAGGAGCCAGGCCGCGCGCTGCAGGTACGGCAGCTGGGCCAGCGCGGCGTCCAGCGCCTGCAGCAGTCCGGCGCCTTCGGCCGGGTCGGCGTTGGCCGCCGGTACGTCGGCCAGCAGGTCGTCCTCGATCGGGGTCGGCCGTTTCTTGCGCAGGACGTCGACCGCCTTGCGCCCGGTGATGGTGAACAGCCAGGTCCGCAGCGTCGAGTCGCCCCGGAAGTCGGGGAGCGCTTTCCAGGCGGCGACGAACGCATCCTGCACCACCTCCTCGGCATCTCCGTGATCGTTCAGCAACCGGCGCGCGTACCGGAACATGGCCGGACCGTGCCGTTCCAGGATCTCCGCGAACGCGTCCGTGTCGCCCAGCGCGGCGGCGCGGCGTAACGAGTCGTCGGAGGTCACTGTTGGTACGACGAGGTCACCGGCCCGATCGTCACGCGGCGTTTCGGTGACCCTGTTCACACCGTGAAATGTAGTGGCACCGCGTGACATCGGAGTCCATCGCCACGACTCAGTCAGTGAACGATCCGAACATTTCCCCGGTCCCCGGACCGGCCCCCTCCCGAGAGGCAGTGCGATGACCCAGACCCCGAGCACCACCACCAGCGGCCCGAAGGCCGTCTCCTCGCGGGACCTGAGCCCGGCCGACGACACGTCGGCGCTGACCAGCGAGCACGGCAAGACCACGATCGCCGACCAGGTGGTCTCCAAGATCGCCGGGATCGCGACCCGCGAGGTGACCGGCGTGCACGACCTCGGCGGCGCCGCGGCGCGCACCGTCGGCATGCTGCGCGAGCGGATCCCGGGCTCGCGGACGAACCTGTCGCAGGGCGTCTCGGTCGAGGTCGGCGAGAAGCAGGCCGCGATCGACCTGCAGATCATCGTCGAGTACGGCGTCGGCATCGCCGACCTGGCCGAGGGCATCCGCCGCAACGTGATCAGCGCGGTCGAGCGGATGACCGGCCTGGAGGTCACCGAGGTCAACATCGCCGTCAGCGACATCCACCTCGAGGGCGAGGACGACGACGTCGAGCCCGCCACCGAGCCGGCCGCCGAACGCCGGGTCCAGTGACCGAACCCGAACTCTCCGAGCGGATCGCCGAACTGACCCGCGCCGTACCAGGTGTCGCCGACCTGCACGGCGGGGTGTTCGGCGAGGTCGCCACCTACCTTCCCGGCGGCCGGGTCCCCGGCGTCCGGATCCGGCCGGACCACACCGAGGTCCATGTCAGTGTGTTCTGGGACCAACCGGTCCGGGCCACCGCCGAGGCCGTTCGTACGACCGTTCAGTCCCTCGTCGGTACGCCGGTCCTGGTGACCGTCGAGGACGTCGTCCACCCCACCAAGGAGAACCAGTGAACGCATCCACCATCGGCCTGTTCGCCGGACTGCTGATCGCCATCGCGGCGGCCGCCGGTGGGTTCGCCGGTTTCCTGCTCGCACTCGTCCTCGGTGCCGCCGGCTTCGTCGCCGGCCGGTTCCTGTCCGACGGCAGCAAGGGCCTGGACGACCTCCTGTCCCGCCGCGGCCGTGGCTGACACCACGACCCTGCCGGCCCCAGCGGCGCGCGGGCGCCTCGAGATCGCCCCGAAAGCCATCGAGAAGCTCGCCGAACGGGCCGCGCTGGACGTCGCCGCGGTCATCCACCGCGGCACCACCTTCGGGCGCGGCCTGCCCAAGGCGACGTCGAACACGGTCGGCAGCCGAGTCCGTATCACCCTCCAGCTGGCGGTCCTCTGGGGCCGCCCGCTGCCGGAGATCGCCGCGGAGACCCGCGCGCACGTCGCGACCACCGTCGCCGGCCTCACCGGCCTGGCCGTCGACCTGGTCGACGTCGAGATCACCGCCGTACTCCCCAGGAGTTTGCCGTGAGCAACCAATCGACCAAACGCCCGGTCGCCGCCCCCGCGGCCGCGACCGCCGGCCTCCTGCTCGCCCTGGCCGTGATCGCCCTCGGCGTCGCCGGCGTCCAGCACGCCTCGTCCTCCGCGGGCTGGATCAGCGAGTCCTCCTGGCTGGACTGGATCGCCGGCAAGGCCGAGGTCCTCCGGCCCGCCGACTGGATGATGTACGCCGGGATCCCTGCGGCCCTGATCGGGATCTGGCTGATCGCCACCGCGCTCACTCCCCGCCGCGCGACCCACCTGGCCGTCGGCGACGCGGACGTCTGGATCCGTCCCGGCGACCTGGCCCGCCTGGCCGCCGACACGGCCCGCGCCACCAGCGAGGTCTCGTCGGCGTCGAGCAAGTCCAACCGCCGTACGGTCAAGCTCACCGCCACGGCGGTCACCCCCGACACGGCCCAGCTGACGCAGTCCCTCGACACTGCGATCGCCACCCGGCTGCAGCCCGTGCGGCCGAGCCCACGCATCCGCGTCCACGTCACCCCCGAGGAGCTCTGACATGCGTCGCTCCGTCATCGCTCTCGACCGTCTGGCCGCGCTCGTCGCCGGCCTGATCCTCCTCGCCGCCGGCGCGGCCGCCGTCGCCTGGCGCCAGGACTGGATCCCCGACGCCCCCGAC
Organism: Kribbella italica; assembly: GCF_014205135.1. NCBI lineage: Bacteria > Bacillati > Actinomycetota > Actinomycetes > Propionibacteriales > Kribbellaceae > Kribbella > Kribbella italica. Next base: position 7,832,890 of record NZ_JACHMY010000001.1, on the reverse strand, counting down.
CGCATCCGCTCCCCGTGGATCACCACCGCGACCTCCGCCGACTGGTGGCCCTGGGCAACAGGTTTCGGCGGCCTGCTCCTCGTCGTCCTCGGTCTGTCCTGGCTGGCCCGTCACCTCCCGCGCCGAGGCAACGGCCGCCTCCGTCTGACCGGCTCCGACACGTCCGGCCGTCTGACGGCCGACGTCAACGCCGCACTCACCGCGGCCGGCGACCTGCTCGCCGACACCCCCGGCATCCGCTCGGCCGACGGCCGTGTCCTCCTCGACCGCGGCCAGCTCGTCGCCGAGCTGCACCCGGTGCTCGAACCGGGCGCCGACCTCGACGAGGTCCGCGCCGCCGCCGAACAGACCGGCCGCGACCTGCTCCGGCTCGTCGGCCGCGACGACTTGTCCTGCCGGGTGAAGCTTCGGGTTGCCCGGCAGGACAAGACCCCCGCCGTACCCCGCGTGCAGTAGCCAGTACGCCGTACGTCGTACAGCCGGTGTCTCCTCCTGGCCGATGCCCGCACGGGTGTGCCTCCGCGATCGTGGTGAGCCAACGACCGGAGGCACACCATGCATCGTCGAACCTTCCTGACCGTCCTCGGCGCCACCGCCCTGGCTCCGGCGGTTCCCGCCGCCGCAACGAAGCCCACGCTCCACGACTGGATCGCCCGCCACGCCACACCGCTGCGCACCACCAGACCCGGCGCACCGCTCGACGACCTCCGGCACCTCGAACGCCCGCTCGCGGGAGCCCGGATCGTCGCGCTCGGTGAGGCCTCGCACGACACCGCCGAGATCACCCGGCTCAAGCACCGCACCCTGCGGCACCTGATCGAGCGGCAAGGGTTCCGCGCGATCGCGTGGGAGGACGACTGGTCGCTCGGCACCTTGCTGAACCAGTACATCCTCACCGGCCGCGGCGACCTGCGGGCGTTGATGGGCCAGATGAGCGAAGCCTGGCGCTCCGAGGAGGTCAGGGACGTCTTCGAGTACCTCCGGGCCTACAACGCCAAGCATCGCGACAAGGTCCGGTTCGCCGGCGTCGAGTACTTCTCCACCCGGCACCTCGCGTACGACGCGGTCGACGCGTACGTCGCCCAGCACGCGCCGCACCGGCTGGCCGAGCTCCGCGCTCTGCTCAAGCCGATCTACCCGCACCTGACGGACATGGGCGCGTACGTCTACTGGTACTGGAAGGAGGTCGCCGACAAAGCGCCGTACCTCCAGAAGTCCAAGGCCGTCCACGCGTTGCTGCGCGGCCTCCGTCACCACGGCCGTTCGTACGCCGTGGCCCTGCACCACGCCCGCCAGATCGCGTCGTTCTACGAGGCGTTCAGCCTCGACGACAACTTCGCCTACCGCGACGCCCGCGCCGCCGAGAACCTCCGGTGGTGGCACGAGTTCACCGGCGAGAAGGTCGTCTACTGGGCCGCCGCCGCCCACACCGCGAACGCCCCCGACCTCAGCGTCTCCAACCCGTCGGGCCCCGGATTCGCCTTCCCCAGCGCGGGTTCCCACCTCCGCCGCCAGTACGGCGACCGCTACCGCACCATCGGCTTCACCTTCGACCACGGCACCATGCACGGCCCGGTCGACATGCCGCCGCCCCGGACGACCTGGTTCGAGCACCCGCTCGGCCAGATCCGCCACAGTCATTACACCCTCGACCTCCAGCGCCCCGGGAGTTCCGCGGCCCGCGCCTGGCTCGACGCTCCGCTGCGCACCCGCGGCTTCCCCCACCTCGGCCCGGCGTCCGAAATGACCGGCGGCACGCTGGCCCAGTGGCACGATGTGCTGATCCACACCCAGCTGGTCACTCCGATCCACCCGCTCTGAAAGGCCTCCACGGATGTCGAACACCGTGAGTTCCGCCGACGGTACGACGATCGCCTACGACCGGACCGGGTCCGGCCCGGCGGTCGTCCTCGTCGACGGCGCGCTCTGCAGCCGCGCCCAGGGCCCGATGCCGGACCTGGCGAAGGAACTGCAGGCCGGCTTCACCGTCCACACCTACGACCGCCGCGGCCGCGGCGAATCCGGTGACGCCGGCAACTACGCCCCCGACCGCGAGGTCGAGGACCTGGCGGCGCTGATCGAGGCCGCCGGCGGTACGGCGTACGTCTACGGCACCTCGTCCGGCGGCGCCCTCTCGCTGCGCGCCGCCGCGGCCGGGCTCCCGATCACCAAGCTCGCCGTCTTCGAGGCGCCGTTCGTCGTCGACACCACCCGCAAGCCGATCCCACCGACCTGGACCGACGACCTGCGCTCACTGGTCGACGCCGACCGCCGCAGCGACGCGGTCAAGTACTTCCTCACCAAGGGCGTCGGCCTCCCCGGCCCCGCCGTCACGATGATGAAGCTGCTGCCCGCCTGGAAGCCCATGACGGAACTGGCCCACACCCTCCCGTACGACGCTCAGCAGCTCGGCGAGAACGCCTTCGGCCGGCCGCTCGACGTGTCGCAGTGGTCAGCGCTGGCGATGCCCGTCCTGATCGCCGCCGGTGGCAAGAGCCCGGCCTGGATGAAGAACTCGATGACCGCGCTGGCGGCCGCCGTACCGACCGCCAGGCACCGCGAGATCCCTGGTCAGAGCCACATCATCAAGGCCACCGCGATCGCCCCGGTCCTGACGGAGTTCTTCTCGAGCTGATTCCCACCCATCCGGGCGTCGACCGGCTCCGAAGACCCCGTGGCCGGTGCGTCCGCGCGCCGGCTCCAGGTCCCCGTCCGGGGCCGCCCACCTGTGCCATTCTCGCCACTTGGAGAGAAGCGCATGTTCGACAAGCTGTTCATCCGCAACGCCATCGACCGCAGTGCAGAGAACGCCCTCGACCGCCGACGCTTCCTGCGCTCCGCGAGCGCGGCCGGGATGGGCGTCGCCGGCGCCGGTCTGCTGGCCGCCGGGACCGCCGGCAACGCCTTCGCCGACTCGTCCGGTCACCACCCGCACGGGAAGCCGAGCGACGGCGCGGTGCTCAACTTCGCGCTCAACCTCGAGTACCTCGAGGCCGAGTTCTACCTGCGTGCGGTCAAGGGCTTCGGCCTGGCCCCCGCGATGGTCACCGGCAAGGGCAAGCCCGGTGGCGTCAAGGGCGGCCGGAAGGTGAAGTTCAAGACCAAGGCCGTCCGCGCGTACGCCGAGGAGATCGCCGCCGACGAGCTGGCCCACGTGAAGTTCCTCCGCAGCGCGCTCGGTGGCGCCGCGGTGTCCCGCCCGGCGATCGACATCGACGCCGCGTTCACGGCGGCCGCGACCGCGGCCGGGCTGATCAAGCCCGGGCAGAAGTTCGACGCCTACGCCAACGAGAACAACTTCCTGCTCGCGGCGTACGTGTTCGAGGACGTCGGCGTCACGGCGTACAAGGGTGCCGCACCGCTGATCACCAACAAGACGTTCCTGGAAGCGGCGGCCGGGATTCTCGCGGTCGAGGCCTATCACGCGGCCAACATCCGGACGAGTCTGGTCGCGGCCGGCCTGGAGGTCCCCTCGGTGGCGATCTCCAACGCGCGCGACAGCCTAGACGGCAAGACCGACCTCGACCAGGGCGTGACGTTCAAGGGCAAGACCAACATCGTTCCGACCGACGCCAACGGCATCGCGTTCAGCCGCGGCGCCGACCAGGTCCTGAACGTCGTCTACCTGACCCCGAAGAAGGCCACCAAGGGCGGCTTCTTCCCGGCCGGAGTCAACGGCGAGATCAACACCAGCCGCGCGAACGGCTGACCGGACCGCCCTGCTCCCCTCCTGTGGGGGAGCAGGGCCCCGCCCGTCAGCGCAGGCCGGACCGTACGGCGTGCCACTCGGTCAGCACGTCGTACCACTGACTCTCGGCCGGGCTCAGCGGGAGCACCGACTCGTACCCGGCGCGCAGCGTCCGCCGTACGGCGGACGGTGTCGCCTTCCAGCCGGTGAAGAGGGTTCCGAGGTAGACGCCGGCCCGCGCCAGGTCCTCGACCCGGTGTCCCCAGCCAAGGTCGTCGAAGTCGAGCACGCCGACGACCTTCGCTCCCTGGGTGAGGAGGTTCGCGGCCCGGAAGTCGTTGTGCACCAGCTGTTTCGCCGCGTCGAGCGGAGGCAGCCCGGGCGGTAGGTCCGTCGCGTCCCGCGGGTTGCTGGTGGGCAGCCGGTCGTCCTCGTACCCGGTCAGCGCGACGTGCAGCTGGGCCAGGCAGGCACCCGCCGCGAACACCGCCTCGTCGTTCTCGATGTCGAGCCAGTCGCCGGTGACCTCCGGCAGCACCCCCACCGACAGCGCGCCGATCGGCCCGTCGACCACCGCGCGCTCGCGCCCGTCCAGAGCCCGCAGCGGAGCCGCCACCGGAACACCCCGCTCGTCCAGCACCCGCAGCAGCCGCGCCGACGCCTCCAGCACGGCGAACAACTCGGGAACCACCGACCACTTCACGACCAGCGGGCCGCGGTCGCTGTCCACCCACAGGATCGCGTTCGGGCCGCTGATCACCATCCGCCGGCAGCCCGTGGCCTCGATCCCCCAGACCTCCGCGAGCACCCCCGGCACCCACTCAGCCACGGCCTCGAACCCCTCGAACCCGAACCGCTCCCGCAGCGCCGGCTCCGCCTCGACCTGCTCCCACAACATCGACAACCCCATCGGCAACATCACCCCACCGTACGAGGCGTCGCGGTCAGCCCTCCGCGCCGCTCGACGGTTTTGGGGGTGGCGCCCTCTAGGCTTCCGCGGGTGAGTACTTATGACGCCGACCCGTTCGAGCACCTGGCCCCGGCGTTGCTGCCGCAGCGGCAGCAGCAGATCCTGGTGGTGATCCGCGACTGGGTGAACCGGCACGGGTACTCACCGAGCACGCGCCAGATCGGCGACGCGGTCGGCCTGCGCTCGTCGTCCTCGGTCGGCAAGCACCTGGCCGCCCTCGAGGACAAGGGCTTCCTCCAGCGCGGGACGTCGGTGTCCCGCCCGATCGACGTCCGGCTCTTCCTGCAGAACGACTCGTCCGCCGCGACCTCCGACAACTCGGTCTCCGTCCCGGTCGTCGGCGACATCGCCGCCGGTACGCCGATCGCGGCCATCGAGCACGTCGACGAGCAGCTCAGCCTCCCCCGCGACCTGACCGGCCGCGGCACGGTCTTCGCCCTCCGCGTCCGCGGCGAGTCGATGGTCGACGCCGCGATCTGCGACGGGGACATGGTCGTCGTCCGCCAGCAGTCCGAGGCCCACTCCGGCCAGATCGTCGCCGCGATGATCGACGAGGAGGCGACGGTGAAGGTCTACCGCCGCCGCAACGGCCACGTGTACCTGGAGCCCCGCAACCCGGCGTACGAGGTCATCGACGGCGACAACGCCACCATCCTCGGCGTGGTCGTCTCGGTGCTCCGGACGGTCTGAGGCGCGGATGGGACTTCGCCGCCTCACCCGGGACCAGGCCCGCCGGATCGCGGTCCGGGCTCAGCTGCTCGACGCCCCGAGACCCACCGAACTGGTCGCCACGGTCGAGCGGCTGACCCTGCTCCAGATCGATCCGACCGCCGCGGTCGCGCCCAGCGCCGACCTGGTCGCCTGGAGCCGCCTCGGCCCGGCGTACCAGCCGGAGCAGCTCAAGCAGGCCGTCGAGACCGACCGGACCCTCTTCGAGTTCAACGCGCTCATCCGCCCGATGACGGATGTCGGCCTCTACCTGGCCGCCCCGGACCTGCACCCGACCCTGCAGGACTGGATGACGGCGAACAAGTCCTTCCAGAAGGACATCCTCGCCGTACTGCGCGACCGCGGCGCGGTCACCTCCCGCGAGATCCCCGACACCTGCCCGGTCCCCTGGAAGTCGACCGGCTGGACCAACAACCGCAACGTCACCCGGATGCTCGAGCTCCTGGTGCAGACCGGCCAGGTGGCGATCGCCGGCCGGATCGCCCGCGAACGCGTCTGGGACCTGGCCGGCAACGTCTATCCCGCCGACCTCGTCGTCCCGTCCCCGGCCGAAGCCGAGACCCGCAAGAACGAACGCCGCCTGAGCTCGCTCGGCATCGCCCGCGCCAAAGGCACCGCGGTCCCGGTCGAGCCCGCGATCGTCGGCGAGGTCGGCGAACCGGTCGAGATCGAGGACACCCCCGGCGTCTGGCAGGTCGATCCCGCGGCACTCGCCGCCGCCGACGACTTCACCGGCCGTACGGCGCTGCTGTCGCCGTTCGACCGCCTGATCCACAACCGCACCCGGGCGGTGGAGCTCTGGGACTTCGAGTACACGCTCGAGATGTACAAGCCGGCCGCCCAACGCCGCTGGGGCTACTTCGCCCTCCCCATCCTGCACGGCTCCCACCTGGTCGGTAAGGCGGACGTCAAGGCCGACCGCAAGGCCGGCGTACTGCGGGTCAATGCCCTGCACCCCGACGTCCGTTTCACCCGCGCGATCACCACAGCGGTGTCGGAAGAGCTCGACAACCTCGCCGCCTGGCTGGCCCTTCCCACCATCGAGCGCCCATGAAGATCGACGTCGTCGACTACCACACCGCCGGCGAGCCCTTCCGCATCGCGCTGACCGGCGTCCCCGAGATCCCCGGCAGCACAGTCCTGGACCGCCGGACGTTCGCCCAGCGGTCCGTCGAGGTCGATGCCGTGCGCAAGTTCCTCGTCAACGAACCCCGCGGCCACGCCGACATGTACGGCGGTTTCCTGGTCCCGCCCGACGACGACGGCGCCCACTTCGGCGTCCTCTTCTGGCACAAGGACGGCTACTCCACCGCCTGCGGCCACGGCACGATCGCGCTGGCCACCTGGGCGGTCACCACCGGCCGCGTGCCCGCCGCTCGCGACGGAGCCACCGACGTCGTGATCGACGTCCCGTCAGGTCGCGTCACCGCCCGCGTCACCTCTGCCGACGGCGTGGTCAAGAATGTTGCCTTCCGCAACATCCCGTCGTACGTCGTGGCCCGCGAGGTCCCGGTGCTGACCACCCACGCCGACATCACCTACAGCGGCGCCATCTACGCCTCCGTCAGCGCCGCATCCCTGGGCCTGGCGGTGACTCCGACCCACTACCCGGCCCTGATCGCCGTCGGCCGGGAGATCAAGTGGCTCCTCAACGACACCGAGTGGGCCGAGCACCCCACAGACCCCCGCCTGAACGGCATCTACGGCACGATCCTGTACGACGACCTCGGGCAGACCCCCGACGGCCCGCACCAGCGCAACCTCACCGTCTTCGCCGACGGCGAAGCCGACCGCTCCCCCTGCGGCTCCGGCACGTCGGCCCGGGTCGCTGTCCTCCACGCCGACGGCCGTCTCACTCCCGGCCAGACTCTCCGGCACGACTCGATCATCAACACCACCTTCCAGGCTCGCGTGGTGGGCTCCGACGACCGGCGAGGCGTCGTCACCGAGGTCAACGGCACGGCGTACGAAACCGGCACCGCGACCTTCACCCTCGACCCGAACGATCCCCTGGGCACCGGCTTCACCCTCCGCTAGGCCCCACTGTGTAAAGCTCGGAGCATGACCGATCTCGCCGCACAGGCCAGCGAACTCCTCCGTCTCCACCACACCGGCACGACCCTCGTCCTCCCGACCGTCTGGGACGCCTGGTCCGCCCGCGCCGTCGTCGACGCCGGCTTCCCCGCGCTCAGCGTCGGCAGCCACCCCCTGGCCGACTCCCGCGGCCAGAAGGACAACGAGGGCATGACCCTGGACGACGCCCTCGACGGCGTACGCCGCATCACCGCGGCCGTGGACGTCCCCGTCACCGCCGACCTGGAGTCCGGCTACAACACCCCCGCCGCCGAACTCGTCGAGCGCGCTCTGGACGCCGGCATCGCAGGCATCAACATCGAGGACACCGTGCACAGCGAGTCCCGCCTCCGGGACCTCACCGAGCACGCCGACTACATCGCCGCCCTCCGCGCCGCCGCCGACCAGGCCGGCGTCGAGCTCGTCATCAACGCGAGAACCGACGCCCTGATCACCAAGCTCGTCACCTTCGACGACCCGCTGACCGAAGCCGTCAACCGCTCCAAGGCCTGCGAGACCGCCGGCGCCCGCTGCGTCTACCCCGTCGGCGTCCCCACCCCCGAGGCCCTGCAGACCCTCCTCAAGGAACTCTCCGGCCCGATCAACGTCACCGCCGACCCGGTCAAGGGCGCCTACTCCGGCTCGTACGCCGAACTCCAGGCCGCCGGAGTCCACCGCATCACCTTCGGTCCCCTCCTCCAGTTCACCCTCACCGAGAAGATCACCGAACTGCTCGGCCCCTGGCACTGACAGTCGTCCGCACTGAGACTCACCGCGGCGTCGTCGCCTGCCACCGGATCGCCGGGAGGTGTGGCGGACGCCGCGGTCAGCCGTCGCGCTGGGCCTCGATGTAGGCGACGAGGCCGTCGAGATGCCGGTCGAGGCCGTAGTCGAACTGGGCGTCGAGGTCGGGAACCATGATCTCGTGGAGCTCGGCGAGCAGCGGGAACCGCCCGGAGGCGAAGAGTTCGTCGGTGCGGGCTCGTTGGGTGACCATCCAGTGGGCGAGGGTCATCCCGGTCTCGTGCTCGGCTTCGTGCTCTTCGGCGAGGCTCAGCGCAGCGGTGATCACCAGGGCGTGCAGGGTCATTGCTTCCCGCATCCGGATCTCGATCGGCAGGCCGAGTCCGTCGAGGGCCCGCAGGGTCCACTCGGTGTGCGCCATCATGTTCGGCGCGAGAGACGGCCGGGTGAACGACACCACCCGCGGCAGCCACAGGTGCCGGCGGCAGAGTGCCCACTGCGTTCGGGCGATCAGCTCGAGCCGGGACCGCCAGTGCTCGGATCCCGGGTCCGGCAGCACGTCCTCGCCGAACACGTGATCGGCCATCTGCGCGAGCAGGTCGTTCTTGTGCGCGACGTACCGGTAGAGCGACATCGGCCCGACCCGCAGCGCACCGGCCACCCTCCGCATGGACACGGCCTCGAGTCCCTCGCCGTCGGCGATGGTGACCGCTGCCCGGAGCAACCTGTCCCGGCTCAGGACCTCGGCTCCACGCGCCCGGCGGCCGGACGCTCTTCGGGGCCGGACCATGGGTGAGGGGCCGGTGCGCTGCGGCGTGACCGGACCACTGAGGGCCGGCTGTGCTGTGACCACCGTGCCGGAGCCGACGCGGGTGTCCACCAGGCCGGCCTCGCGCAGCGCGGTGATCACGCGCGTGGCCGTCGCGATGGCGACGCCCCACTGCAGGGCGATCTGGCGTACGGACGGAACCCTGTCGCCCGGGCGAAGCGCTCCCGAGCGAATGCGCTTCTCCAGCTCCGCGGCGATCCGCAGGTACGACGGCTCCGGGCGGGTCACGATCAGCTCCAAGGTGTACTAGTTCACTGCACGCCACACTAGTGCACTTTTCAGGTTCCTGCGCTCGTTTTGTCAAGAGAAAGCCGGTCGGCTGACTACGTTGTACGAGTACGCCGTACTGACCAGCGTCGGCCCACCGGCCGCGACTCGGCCGGGCACCACGACGAAAGGGACCAGCTCGTGTCACCGTTCACCGTCCCCGAAGAAGTCCTCCTGATCGCTCTCGACGGCAACACCGGCGGGGGCAGACTCCGCCTCGGCGTGGACTGGGCGGTCGCCGGCGCCGCGATCGTGGAGCTCGTCCTGACGCACCGCATCACCATCGACGACAACGACGTCGTCGCGGTCCTGGACAGTACGCCGACCGGCGTGGCCCACCTCGACGCGACACTCGCCGCGGCGGGGGCGGGCGCGAAGGTGTCGAAGGTGCTCCGCCGGACCCGCGGAACAGTCTGCCCGTTGACGATCAACGCGCTGGTCGACCGGGGAACCGTCACCCGCCGACGCGTCCTCGGGGTGCTCCCCCTGCACCGCTATCCCGCGACGGACCACCAGGCACAGGTCGCGATCCGCCGCCGGCTCGCCGAGACCGTGATCGGAGGAAACACCCCGGACGAGCGGACCGCCGCCCTGATCGGGGTCCTGGCGGCCGCGAAACTGTGGCGCAAGGGAGTCCCTGGCGGCGACCGCCGCCAGGTGAAACGGCGAATGACCGAGATCGCCGAAGGCCACGCCGTACCAGCCGCCGTCCGCAAGGCGCTCGTCCGCACCCGCGCGGCCATCGCCGCCATGGCCGCAAACAGCGGCTGACCAAGCCACCACCACAGAAGAGGAACGCACCATGCCAAAGACCGCAAGACTGTTCGTCACAGGCGCAAGCACGCTCGCCCTGGTCGCCGCGGCGGCCGTCGTCAACACCCCCGCCGCACACGCCGGCACCGACGAACGGATCACCGTCAAGGGCGGCACGGTGACCTTCACCCACGAGGGTGACTACATCGACGCCTACGACCTGGAGAAGGACGGCTACTGCCTGACCGCCGAACTGAAGGTCAGCGACTTCCTCCCGATCAGCAGCACCACGGCCTGCGGATACAACACCTACACGTACAAGAGTCTGTCGAACATCAACGAGAACGTCCCCGTCTGGCTCCGCGCGTGCTACACCCACAAGAAGAGCGGCGGCGGCTACACCCGCGTCAAATGCAGCAGCTGGCAGGGCGCCCACACCTGAGCCTGGCCCAGCGGATCAAGCCTGTCGCGGCGTCTTCGGGCGCCGTACGGCGAACTGCTCGGGGAAGGTCCAGTCGAAGTGGACGGCGGCCAGGCGTACGAGGGTGGTCGCGACGACGCAGACGAGGCCCGCGATCGGGATCGGCGTACCGAGTTCGGCGAGCAGCACCAGCAGTCCGGTGCCGGCTCCGGCGGCTACGGCGTACAGGGTTCCGACGTGCAGGAAGGAGAACGGCAGGCTCAGCATGACGTCGCGCAGCATCCCGCCGCCGATTGCCGCGATCACGCCGACCACCAAGGCCCCGGCCTCACCCACCCCGAGGGACAGCGCTTTCGAGGCGCCGATGGCCCCGAACAGCCCCATCACTACGGCGTCGAGCACCGTGATCGGCAGGTCGGCACGGGCCAGTACGGGGTGCAGGAGCATGCCGAGGACCGCCGAGGCGCCGGCGACGATCAGGTACCAGTTGCTCCAGACAACGACCGGTGGCTGGTTGAGCACGACGTCGCGGAGCAGGCTTCCCCCGAGCGAGACGGCCAGCCCGATCACGATCACACCGAGTACGTCGATGCGGCGGGCCCTCACACCCGCCGCGAACAACGCTCCCTGCAGCCCACCGAGTCCGGCGGCCAGGAGCTCGATCCAGAGCGTCACCTGGAACGGAATGACCGACATGTGGTTCCTCCAGGGACGTCGGTGATGACGTTCAGCAAGGCGACGCGGCTCAGCGGTCGGCGCCCTTCGCGGCCTCGTCGATGACGTCGGCGACGACGGCGGCCTGGGTGATGAAGAGGGCGTGGCTCGCGGACACGGTGGTGATCTTCGCGCCGGCTCGCTTGGCCATGTGCTGCAGCATCGCCTGGTCGAAGGACTTGTCCTCCGTGGCGATGACGGCCCAGGTGGGTTTGTCCCGCCAGGCGGCGTTCTTCACCGGGGCGTCGAACACCGACATGTTCACCGGGATCTGGCTGTCCCGCAGGAACGCGGCGTCCGCGTCGCTCGCGTCCGCGGCGAACCCGGCCTTGAACTTGTCGTGGTTCAGGAACCCGAACCCGTCGTCGACGACATCGATGACGAACTCCGGCGTCGCCGCGAACCCCTCGTACTGCTGCCCCGTCGTCCCACCGGCGTCAGGCGCGAGAGCCGAGACGTAGACCAGACCGGCCACCTTCGGATGCACCCCGGCCTCGGTGATGACCGTCCCACCCCACGAGTGCCCGACGAGGATCGTCGGCCCGTCCTGCCGCTCCAGCACCCGAGTGGTCGCCGCGACGTCGTCCTCCAGCGAGGTGAGCGGGTTCTGCACGATCGTCACCCGGTAGCCGCGCGCCGTCAGGTCGTCGTACACCCCACGCCACCCCGACCCGTCAGCAAACGCACCGTGCACCAGCACAACGTTCTTGATCGCCATGATCCGGTCCTCTCCTCCATCGCGAGCCGACGGTCGCCGTCTCTGATATGCAATATATTGCACCATCGAGACACCCACAAGACCCAGCGTGAAGGAGGCGTTAGCCCCGGTGATGGGTGCAATATGTTGCCATGCCGATTCCCGTGGGCACGCCCGCCGTAGACCGCACCCTCCTCCGCGACGACGTCTACCGCCGCCTCCGCGACGCCATCGTCGACGGCACGTTCCGCCCCGGCGAGCAACTCCGAGACGGCGAACTCGCCGAGTGGCTAGGAGTCAGCCGCACCCCAGTCCGCGAAGCCCTCCTCCGCCTAGGCGCAAGCGGCCTGGTCGTCGCCCTCCCCGGCCGCTCCACCACCGTCAGCGCCATCGACATCCAGGTCGTCCGCGACGCCAAGGACGTCGTCGCCGCCATGCACGAACTCGCCGTACGCCAGGTCACCAGCCGACTCACCGAAGACCACGTGGCCCGTATGCGAGAAGCCAACCGCCGCTTCGCCGCGGCCGTAGCATCAGGCGACGTCACCACCGCCCTCGACGCCGACGAGGAACTCCACAAGATCCCCGTCACCGCCCTGGGCAACCGGGCCCTGGAAGCAGTCCTCGAACGCTTCGACCCCCTGATCCGCCGCGCCGAACGCCTCCGCTTCGGCGTGGAGGGCCCCACCTCCGTCACCCGCCACGACCAACTCATCACCCTCATCGAGGCCGGCGACGCGAACGCCGCCGCAGCCCTCGCCTTCGACACCTGGCACAGCCTCCCGGCCGACGACACCCCCTGACGCATCGCGGGCAGACCCCCACAAGGTCGGCGCTCATTCAGTACCGCTTGGTCCGGAAGTGCTACAGTCTTAATTCAGTACCAATCGGTACCGAACTAAGAAGGAGGAACCGTCCATGGGTCAGTTCGACCACAAGACAGCGGTCGTCACCGGCGGCAGCAGCGGGATCGGCCTGGCCGTTGCCGAGCGCTTCGCGGCCGAGGGCGCTCACGTCTTTGTCACCGGCCGGCGCCAGGACGAGCTGGAGGTGGCGGTCAAGACCATCGGCTCGGCCACCGCCGTACCGGGCGACATCGCGAACCCGGCCGACCTGGATCGCCTGTACGACGCGGTCCGCAGCCGGGGCCGCGGCCTCGACCTGCTGTTCGCCAACGCCGGGACGGCAGCGTTCGCGACCATCGACGAGATCACACCGGAACACTTCGATCTCATCTTCGACGTCAACGTCCGGGGCACGCTGTTCACCGTGCAGAAGGCGCTCCCGCTGCTCAACCAGGGCGCGTCGGTGATCGTGAACTCCTCCGTCCGCGCCGACGACGGCATGGAGGCGTTCGGCACCTACGCGGCGTCGAAGGCGGCCCTGCGTTCGTACACCCGGACGTGGGCCAACGAGCTCAAGGGCCGCGGCATCCGCGTCAACGCGGTGTCTCCCGGCTCGATCGACACCCCGGCGGTCGCCGGCATGGTGGGCGAGGAGCGGGCCGCGGCGGTCAAGGCGGAGTTCGCCGCGAACGTCCCGGTCGGCCGGATGGGCTCCGCGGCCGAGGTCGCCGCGGCCGTGGCGTTCCTCGCCTCGGACCAGAGCAGCTTCGTCGTCGGCGCCAACCTGTACGTCGACGGCGGCGAGAACCAGCTCTGAACGGGAAACCGCCCGGCCGGTGCCACATCACGACACCGACCGGGCGGAGCCCAGGTCTCCCACTCGCTACAGCAGACGAACCTCGACGAGGTAGTGGACGACCAGCACGTTCACCGGTCGATGGCCGCCATGTTGCCCGGGTCGAACCGCTCGCCGACCGCCGGCCTCAGCGCGTTCAGCCGGTCGACCTGGCTCTCGGTGAGCCCGATGTCCGCCGCGGCCACGTTCTCCTCCACCCGAGCGGCCCGCGTGGTCCCCGGAATCGGCGCGATGTCGTCCCCCTGGGCCAGCAACCAGGCCAGCGCGACCTGCGCCGGCGTAGCGCCGTCCTCGTCGGCGATCGCCTTGACCTCGTCGACGATCGCCAGGTTGCGCTCGAGGTTGCCGTCGGCGAAGCGTGGGTTGGTCCGGCGCCAGTCGTCGGCGTCCAGACCGTCCAGGCTGCGGATGTTGCCGGTCAGGAAGCCGTGCCCCAGCGGGGAGTACGGCACCAGACCGATCCCGAGCTCCCGCAGTACCGGCAGGATCTCGGCCTCCGGGTCGCGGGTCCACAACGAGTACTCGGTCTGCACCGCGGTCACCGGATGGACGGCGTGCGCCCGCCGGATCGTCGCGGCGCTCGCCTCCGACAGCCCGAGGTGCAACACCTTGCCCTCGGCAACCAACTCGGCCAGCGTCCCGAAGGTCTCCTCGATCGGGACCTCGGGATCCACCCGGTGCTGGTAGTACAGGTCGATGTGGTCGGTCCCCAGCCGCCGCAGCGATCCCTCGACCGCAACGCGCACGCTGGCCGGACTGGAGTCCTGCCCCGGCCGGCCGGTGTGCGAGATCAGCCCGAACTTGGTGGCCACCACAACGCCGTCACGGCGTCCCTTCACCGCCTTGCCCACCAGCTCTTCGTTGACGTACGGCCCGTAGAGCTCCGCCGTGTCGATGTGCGTGACCCCGAGGTCCAGCGCCCGGTGGATCGTCCGGATCGACTCGGCCTCCGGACGGCCGGCGCCGGTGTAGAACATCGACATCCCCATCGCGCCGAACCCGATCCGCGAGACCTCCAGGCCTCCGAACGAGGTGCTCTTCATATCTGCCTCCACACGCTACTTAAGTTTCAATCGGTACAGAACAGTGATACATCGAGACCATTCGGTACACAAGTCGCGTCCTTTCTGTACCGAGGGGTACAATCGGGGCATGAGCAGTTCTCGTGTAATGGGTCGTCCCCGGGGATTCGACACCGACGAGGCGCTGGAGCGCGCCATGCGGGTGTTCTGGGAGCAGGGGTACGAAGGCGCGAGCCTGACCGACCTCACCGGCGCGATGGGGATCACCAAGACCAGCATGTACGCCGCCTTCGGCAACAAGGAGCAGCTGTTCCGCAAGGCGCTGGACCGCTACACCGAGGGCCCGTCCGCCTACGCGTTCCGGGCGCTGGAGGAGCCGACCGCTCGCGGCGTGGTCGAGGCCCTGCTGCGGGGATCGGCCCGGACCACCACCGAGCCGAAGACGTTCTCCGGCTGCCTCGGCGTCCAGGGGGCCTTGGCCTCGAGCGAAGCCAGTCGCCCCGCCCACGACCTGCTCGTCGACTGGCGCAACGACGGCGTCCTCCGCCTGGAGGAGCGGTTCCGGCGCGCGGTCGACGAGGACGATCTCCCGTCCGGCGCCGACCCGCGCCAGCTCGCCCGCTACGTGATGACCGTGGCCTTCGGCCTCGCCGTACAGGCCGCCGGCGGCCTCAGCCACGACCAGCTCGACGAGATCGTCGACACGACCCTGCGCGCCTGGAACCCGTAGAAGCCTTACTGCTGGTAGATCGCCAGGTCGTAGACGATCGGCGCGCTCCCGGTGCCGGTGAGGTAGAGGAGACGCGCCTTGGTGCCGGTGACGTCAGGGAACGTCACCGTGGTGGTTTCGCCTTGCTGGCCGAAGCCTCCACTGCCGGTGTACGCCGTCCGCCAAGCCGTGCCGTCCCAGTACTCGATCCGGTACGCCGTCGTGCGGTTGCCGTACTCGGAAACCGTGACCGTGTTGAACGTCGTGCTCCCGGGGAAGTCGACGGCCAGCCACTGGCCGGCCCAGCAGCCGTTGCAGGCTTGCCAGTTCGTGCCGGGGTCGTGGTCGAAAGCGTTCGCGGCGACCTGCTGGTCGTCCCAGGTCGAGCTCGCCGAGTACGTCCCGCCGGCGGTGAGGTCGGGCGCGTCGGTGCGCGGCTGCCGGTACACACCGAGCTCGGTGATCGCGACCGGATCCCTCCGATCCGGTACGACGGCAAATCGCACCTTCGTCGTGGAGATCCGGGGAAAGGTGAGCACGGTCCCCTGTCCGATCGGACCGATCCGCCCGGACCCCGTCGCCGCCGTCAGCCAAGCCTGCCCGTCCCAGTAGTCGACCCGGTACGCCGACGCACGGCCCGACCCGGTCACGATGAGCTTGTCCAACGAGGTCACGGCGCCGAAGGCCGCCTCCACCCAGGCGTCACCACCGTGCGGCCGCCAGCTCGTGGTTCGGTTGCGGTCGGCAATATTCTCCGCCGTGCCGGAACTCGCGGTGAGAGTCGAAGCCGCGGCCTGGTCCTGCAGCTGCTGCCGGAAGGTGACCGCCATCGCCGTACTGGTCTGACCTGATCGCGTTGCGACCGCGCGCAACTGGACGTCCATCGGGTCGGCGATCTGCAGCGGCCCGGTGGCGCTCGAGCTGGTCGGCGTACTGCCGTCGGTCGTGTAGTGGATCTCGGCGCGCGCGGTCGAGGTGGTGAGGCGCACCGGTTGCGCGCCCTGGTACGAACCGCCCGGCGGGTCGGCGACCGGTTGACGCGGCCGGTTCCCGATCGGCCCGCCGCGCTCGATCGACAGGACCCAGTCCTCCGCCGTCGGGCGGGCGGGGACGGTCAGGTTGCCGCCGGGCGCCTCGAGCCGGCTGCCGATCGGCGTACGACGCCCGGTGCGCGGATTGAACCACTCCCCGGTGTAGTAGCGATCCGGGTCGAGCTTCCGGAGCGTGCCGGTCGCCGTTCCCTGGCTGGTGAAGAGCGCCACGTACGACTTGTCGCCGTCGCTGGCCAGCAGGTTGTCGCCGCCGGCGCCGAAGTCGGACCAGGCCGCGTCGCCGAACCTGGGGACGAGCTTCCACCAGTCCAGGTCGCGGAAGAACCGCACGCCGTGGGTCAGCTGATCGGCGGTCTGCCGATTCGCGCCGGTGTACCACCACTGGTAGCGGGCGGGCAGTTCGTAGTCGGTACCGGCGTCGAGCGGTTCGCCGGGCGCGGAGTACACGTCGTTCCAGAGGCCGGCCACGCCGTACCCATAACCGCGAAAGCCCAGCAGATAGGCCTTGTAGAGAGCACTCAGCGCATGCCGGCCGTCGGTCCAGAAGTCCTCGTACGGCGTCTCGTAGGCGAGGCTCGGTTTGCCGGCAGCCCAGTAGTCGGCGGCCAGTCCGACGTTCCACCCGTCGGTGTACTGCAACTGCGCCGCGAAGCCGTCGTGCCAGGGTTCGGCGGCGAACCGGGAGTTCTCGACGGCGGTCTGCTCGACGTTCTCCTGGTGCGGCAGCAACGGCTGGTCGTACGCGTCAGCCGCGTCGAGCGCCTGGATCGCCGCTGCCCACGGCGCCATCGCGTCGCCGGGGTAGACCCCGTAGAAGTCGTTGTCGATCTCCTGCGCGACCGTCCAGATCACCGGGTACGCGCCGTACCGGGCGTTCCAGTACCGCGCCACCGACGCCATGTACTCCGGCGTCATCACGGCCGGATTGTCGTGCGGCTGCGCGACCCACGACACCATCGCGTTGGCGTGCACGAGTCCGGCATCGGCGATGTAGCCGAACTTCTGGTCCATCCGCGCGAACCCGGCCAGGTCGTCACCGGACAACCCGTCGGTGAGATCGGCGGCCGGCTCTTCGTCCGGCCGGTCGTGACTTCCGCCGTGCGGCTGCCAGATCGGCTCGGACTGGAAGACCGTGAAGCCCTGGTCGACCCGCTTGTCCACGACGTACTTGAACTGCGAGGCGACCCCTGGCGCGTTGGAGGTGTCGAAGCGTTCGTGCGGCAGGATCCAGTGCGTGTCGCCGAGGTAGAAGAACGGCGTCCCGTCGGCGTGCTGGAGGTAGTGACCATCCGCGCTCGGCCGGAGGAATCCGTGCTGGTAGACGGACAGATTTCCCTGGTACGGAACGGCTCGCACCGTCGCGGACACCCCGTTGAGCCCCGCGTCGGTGGTGTTGGTCGCCGAGGTGCGCATCGTCCAGGAGCCGACGGCCGGCGGCGCGAAGCGGACCTTCCACGTCGTACCGCCGTCCCAGAACGCCGGCCGCGTGATCACCTGCCCGCGCGGTCCGCGGAACGACGCCGTGACCTGGACGTCGGCGAACGGATTGCCGTAGGTCGCCGTCGAGGTCAGG
Organism: Kribbella italica; assembly: GCF_014205135.1. Classification (NCBI taxonomy): domain Bacteria; kingdom Bacillati; phylum Actinomycetota; class Actinomycetes; order Propionibacteriales; family Kribbellaceae; genus Kribbella; species Kribbella italica. The sequence continues at coordinate 7,814,948 of NZ_JACHMY010000001.1, read as the reverse complement.
GCGATCTCCACCGACCGCCAGGTCTCGACCGTGTACGACGGCGGCCGCGGGCCGGCTTCGGCGCCGGGGACGAGAGCGAAGGCGCCCAGCGAAAGGGTCACAAGGCAAGCTAGCAGCCGGGTGACGACCCGGCGGAGCGACAACGAGGGCATGTCAGATCCCTTCGACAGCATCGGTTGCGGGCGCCTCGCCGTACACGATCAGCTTGACGATCTCCTCGACCGTGCTGTCGGTACGGCGGCGGATGCCGGCCACCCGGCCCAGGTGCATGACCAGGATCCGGTCGGCGGTCTGCCACACCTGCTGGAGGTTGTGGCTGATCAGGATGACGGCCTTGCCCGCGTCCCGCAGGTCGCGGACCAGGCGCAGGACCCGTTCGGACTCCTGGACGCCGAGGGCGGCGGTGGGTTCGTCCATGATCACGATGTCGGCGCCGCCGATCAGGACGCGGGCGATCGCGACGGCCTGCCGCTGCCCGCCGGACAGCAGGTAGATCGGGACCCGGACCGACGGGAGCTGAATGGTGAGGCCGGCCAGGATCCGCTCGGCCTCCCGGTAGATCCGCCGCCGGTCGACGAACGGCCCGCGCCGGAACTCCCTGCCCAGGAACAGGTTCGCGGCCACGTCCCGGGTGTCGACCAGCGCCAGGTCCTGGTAGACCGTCGCGATCCCGGCCGCCGCCGCGTCCGCCGGTTTGCCGAACACCACGTGGTTGCCGCGGACCCGTAGTTCCCCTTCGGTCAGGTCGTAGACGCCGGAGAGGATCTTGATCAGCGTGCTCTTGCCCGCGCCGTTGTCCCCCAGGACCGCGAGCACTTCGCCGGGATGCAGGTCGAACGACACCTGCTCGAGCGCCCGGACGTGGCCGAACACCTTGCCGACGCCGTCCGCGCTGAGCACCGGTGCGGTGGATGTCTGGGTCATCGGGCCCTCCGCCGTTCGGCCGTCGCGCCGAGGACGACGGCGAGAACGAACACCGCGCCCCGGGCGAGTTGCTGGTAGTAGGAACTGACCGACAGCAGCGTCAGCCCGTTGTTCAGGACGCCGATCAGCAGCACACCGGCGAGCGTGCGCTGGATCCGCCCGGACCCGCCGGCCAGCCCGATCCCGCCGAGCAGGACCGCTGTCAGGACGTCGAACTCCGCGCCGTTGGCATAGTTGGGCCCGCCGCTGCTGGACGTCCCGGTGGTGATGATGCCGCCGATGGCCGCCAGGACTCCGGTGGTGACGAACACCCCGGCGTACAGGCGTTTCGTCCGGATGCCGGCGCGCAGGGCGGCGCTCGGGTTCCCGCCGACGCCGTAGATGTGCCAGCCCACCGGGGTGAAGGTGAGGACGACCCAGCCCAGGACGAACACCGTCACCAGGATCCACACGGTCGTCGGTACGCCGAGCGGCCGCAGCTGCAGGAACTCGGGCAGGGTCAGGTCGGTCAGCGGCTTGGTCTGGCCGCCGGTGCTGATCAGCGCGACGCCGCGCAGGACGATGCCCATCGCCAGCGTGGCGATGATCGAGTTGATGCCGACGCCGACCACGAGCACGCTGTTCGCCAGGCCGATCCCGACGCCGACCGCGAGTCCGAGGAGCACGGCGGCCGGCGTACTCCAGCCCAGGCTCTCGATCGCGAGCGACACCACGACGCTGGTCAGCGCGATGTTCGCCCCGACGGTGAGATCGAGCTGACCGGCGATCAGCGCGATCGTCATCCCGGCGGCCAGGACGCCGGTGACCGCCACCGCGGCTCCCACGTTCAGCAGGTTGCGCTGGGTCAGGAAGTACGGCGAGGCCTGGGCGAAGTAGATGACCAAGGCAACCAAGGCGACGTAGATGCCGAGATCGAGCAGGCGGTCGGAGACCCGGCGCTGCCCGGACCGGCCGGACGCAGGGGCCGGACGGCGTGGGTCCAGTACGCCGAGCAGGCCGGCCTTCGCGGTGGTGCCGGTCGTCATTTGGTCTTGTCTTCCGGGTAGAACCGGTCGACGTTCGCCGCGGTCAGCACGCGGCCGACGGCGAACTTGTCGAACGGCTTGCCCATCGCGGTGGCGATCGCGGCCTCGACCCAGTTCCAGCCCTCGGCGTACGGCTGGAAGTCGACGGCGGCGACCAGGACGCCGGCGTTGCTGGGGTCGCGCAACGCCAGCCGCGCGGCGCTGTCCCCGCCGTTGCTGACGGCAAGGATATCGCCTTCCCGGTTGGCCGCCTTGGCGGCGTTGATCGCGCCGACGACCGGCTCGTCGCCGTACGAGACGATCAGGACGGCGTCGTCCGGGTGAGCGGTGAGGAAGTCGTTGAACGTGGCTCCGGCCGACGTGGTCGGGTCCTGTCCCTGCGGGGTGAGCATGACGGTGTTCTCGGCCGGGATCCCCAGCTCGGTCCCGGCGCGGGTGAACGCGGCCTTCACCCGGGCGTCGCACGGTCCGCAGTTCGGTGAGGTCAGGCCGGCCACCAGGACTTTCTTGGTCTTCCAGGCTCCGCTCGTCTTGGCCTTCGCGGCGGCCTTCATCGTGTCCACCGCCAGCGCCCCGACCTGCTGGTCGTCGACGCCGAAGCTCGGCACGTCCTTGAACGAACCGTCGACCAGGACCAGGCGGACGCCGTCCTGCTTGGCCTGGTTGTAGGTGGCGTCGTTCATCGGCTGCGAGCCGACGACGTCCGGCAGCTTCACGGCGAGCTGCTTGTACTGGTCGAGCTGGGTGTCGTACTCGAAGTTCAGGTCGGCCTCGTCGAGGTCGACGCCGTAGTACTTGGCCGCGTCCTTCATCCCGTCCGACCAGGTCGCGAAGAACGGGTAGCTCAGACCCGGGTTCAGGAACGCCAGCCGGTACTTCTTCGGCAGCGTCTTCGGGACGGCGAACAGCGGTTTCACCTGGTAGGTCCCGGTGGCGGCCGCGACCTCCGCCGCGGTGTGGGTGGCCGTGGACGCCGTCGTACCGGCGGAGTCCGACGACCCTTCCTGGTCACCCGCCGAGCAACCGGTCACCACGAGGGTCGCGGCGAGGGCGCCGAGGGCCAGCTGGGTACGTCGCGAGCGCATGGACTCTCCCTTGGGCTTGTTGAAATGTTTCAACAAGCGGATGCTATGGAGGTCCCCGATCGCCGTCAAGACTTCGCAGATCGCCTGTCCGATGGCGGCCAACCACCCTGGACAGCGCTCCGGCGGGCCACCTAGGGTGACCCTTGAAATATTTCAACCAATGCTCTGCTGGGAGCGTGATCGATGGACAGGCCGAAGGTCCTCGCCTACTACTTCCCCGGGTGGCACCGCGATCCCCGCAACGCGCGGTGGTTCGGCGCGGACTGGGACGAGTGGGAGCTGCTGCGCGCGGCGGCACCCCGTTTCGAGGGCCATCGGCAACCAAGGATCCCGCTGGCCGGCTACGTCGACGAGTCGGCGGCCGACGCGGCCGAGGCCCAGATCGACCTCGCCCGGCAGTACGGCGTCGACGGCTTCCTGGTCGACTACTACTGGTACGACGACGGGCCGTACCTGCAGGCCGCCCTGGACGAGGGGCTGCTGTCCGCGGCGAACAGCGACGACGTGGAGTTCGCCCTGATGTGGGCCAACCACGAGCTGCTCGACATCTTCCCGCACGGCGATCCGGCACTCGGCACCCCTCGGGAGCTCAAGCGCGGCGCGATCGACCGCGCGGCGTTCGAGAAGATGGCCCGGCACGTCATCGACAACTACTTCTCCCGGCCGAACTACCTCACCGTCGAGGGCAGGCCGTGGTTCTCGATCTACGAGCTCGGCAACCTGATCACCGGACTCGGCGGCGTGGAGGCGGCGGCCGACGCACTGCGGTGGTTCGACCAGGAGACGCAACGGGCCGGCCATCCCGGCATCCATTGCGACGCCGTGGTCTGGGGGATCGGCGTCCTGCCGGCGGCGATCACGGTGAGCGACCCACGGGAACTCGTGCGGGCGCTGGGGTTTCGCAGCGCCACGTCGTACGTGTGGATCCATCACGCCGACGCGAACGACTTCGACTTCCCGGTCGCCGAGGTCGCACCGTTGCGGGAGGCGGCCTTCGCCGAGTACGAGAAGTACGCCGCGGAGCTCGACGTCCCGTTCTACCCGAACGTGACGGTGGGCTGGGACGCCTCTCCGCGGACCGACCAGTCGCTGCCCTTCGACCGTGGCGGCTACCCGTGGACACCGGTCTGGGACCCGAGTCCTTCGGACTTTCGGGAAGGCCTGCTGCAAGCGAAGGCGTTCCTGGAGCGGCACCGGCCGCCGTACCCGATCGTCACCGTCAACGCCTGGAACGAGTGGACCGAGGGGTCGGCGCTGCTGCCCGACACCCATCACCGGTACGGGTTCCTGGAGATGATCCGGGACGTCTTCGGGCACTAGGATGGGACGGTTGCCGGGCAGGCCGACGTACGGGGTGGTAGTGGCGAAGAACGTGACGATCAAGGACGTGGCGGCCCTGGCCGGCGTCTCGCTCGGCACCGTCTCGAACTACATCAACGGCACCCGGACCGTCTCCCCCGACGCCCGGGCGCGGATCGAACGGGCCATCGACGTGACCCGCTTCGTCCCCAACCGCGCGGTCCGGACCCTGCGCGGCAACCGCACCCACACCGTCGGGCTGCTGGTCCCCGACGCGGGCAACCCGTTCTTCACCGAGATCGCCCGCGGCGTCGAGGACGTCGCCCGCAGCCGCGGCGACGTCCTCGTGTACTGCGACACCGCCGGCGACTCCGAGCGCCAGGCCCTCTACATCCGCAGCCTGGCCGAGATGCGCGTCGGCGGCCTGATCATCTCCGCGACCGCGTCGATGCCCCCCGACCTCGGCGACCTGGAATCAGTCGGTACGCCGATCGTCGTGGTCGGCGGCGAAGGCATGGCGATGAGCACGTCCCGAGTCACCTTCGACCACCACCTCGGCGGCAAACTCGCGATGCAACACGTCCTGGAGCTGGGCCACCGCCAGGTCCTGTTCGCCGGCGGCCCAGGCGGCGAGCTCGTCATCCAGGCCCGCTACCAGGGCGCCCTGGCCGCCATCGAACAGCACGGCTCCGGTGCGGTCCTGCACCGCGTAGACGCCACCGGCCGCAGCCCCCGAGAACGCAGCGAACTGGCCGGCGAGATCATGGCGCTGAGCCCCCGCCCGACCGCGGTCCTCTGCGGCAACGACCTGATCGCGATCGCCATCGTCAACACCCTCATCCGCACCGGCTGGTCGGTCCCCCACGACCTGGCCATCGTCGGCTACGACGACATCACCGACGCCCAGCTCGCCGTCGTTCCCCTGACCACCATCCGGCAACCGGCGTACGAGATCGGCACGTCGGCCGCCGAGCTGCTCTTCGAACGTGCGGACAGCCCGGGCGCACCTCATCGCGAAATCACGTTCACCCCGGAACTCGTCGCCCGCGATTCCTCGCAGCCGTAGGCCTGGGTCACCCTGCGGTGGGTGCCGGTTGCCCAAAGAAGTCGGGGATTCGCCGTATACGGACCTGACGGGTGGGTACCCCCGGCCGGAGGTTCAGATGGCCATGAAGTCGGACCGGTGCCGATCCTGTCGCGGGGGCGGTACGGCAATCCACGGCGGGGCGTCTCGTCCACACGCCCTCTCTGGCCGGCGCCGACCGGCCGGACCATCCCGGAGTGCACCCACCCCAAACTGGCTCTCGGAGCCTGCGCGGTGAACAACGTGATGTCCGGCTCCGCCCGGGACGGATCGTGCCGATGGTTCCCTCACCGTCGGCGCGATTCCGCCCAGTACGGCGTACAGCAGGTAGCTCCCGGGAGACCCTCCCGGATGCAGAAGGCTGTCAAGCCACTGCGCCGGCCGGCTGCAGTCGTGCTCGGAGGCGGGTGAGGATCTTGGACAGCAGGCGCGAGACCTGCACCTGACTGATCCCCAGCTCACGCCCGATGTCGACCTGCCGCCAGTTCTCGACGAAGGCGAGTTCGAGAAGGCGCCGATCCCGCGCGCTGAGGTCGTCGATCAACGGGCCCAGCTGGTCGATCGTTTCGAACCGGCGCAGGCGGGGATCCTCTGTGTCCGCGACCAGGTCGAGCAGCGACAGCGCACCGTCCCCAGGGCCGGCTGGCCGGTCCAGCGAAAGCACGGTGAAGCAGCCCCTGGCGGCCTCGGCCTCGCGCACCTCGCCACTGTCCACACCGAGCCACTCGGCGACTTCTCCCGGTGTGGGCTGACGGCCCAGCTCCTGCGCCAGCAACGGCCGCGCGTGGGCGATCTTGCCTTGCAGCTCCTGCAACCGGCGGGGAATGCGGACCGCCCAGCCGCAGTCGCGGAAGAACCGCTTCACCTCGCCGCGGATCGTCGGTACGGCGTACCCGATGAACGGCACGCCGTCAGTGATCCGGTAGCCGCGGACCGCCTTCGTCAGACCGAGGCACGCGACCTGCTCGAGGTCGTCGTCCTCGGCGCCACGCCCCCGGAAGCACCGCGCGATCGCACGCGCGACCTCGAGATTGAGCTCGACGGCCAGCTCCAGCAGCTGCTGACGTTCGAGGTCGTCGGCCGCTTCGGCCCGAGCCCGCAGCAACTCCTGCGTCGCTGCTTCTCGCAGCGCACGCTGCCGAGCCGACGAACAGCTGGCGGGAACAACTGTTTGATCGAATTCTTCGCTGAGCACGGCTGTGGACGTCGCCACCGCGAGAGCGGCGAAACTCTTGCTGGTCTCGGTCGAGATCGTTGCCGGCACACAAGCCGCCTTGGGCACAGTCGAGGACGAACTGGCTGCCGAGGTCTAGGGCAACGTGCACTTCACTGCCTTCGAGAAAACCAGAAGGCGGTGCGTTGCACAAGATCGCGTCAGCTCGGTGGGTACTGCCGGTCTTTCAAGAGCCGCGCGAGATGAGCCGCGTTCGCCGCCAGCGTCTTGGTGGCCGCACCGGTGGTGTCCGGCTTGGGACCCGCCTCGTTGTAGTCGACCTTGCCCATCGCCTCACCGACCCAGTACGTCGAACCGCCGGCAGCGACGCTGAACCCCACGTCGTTCAGCCCCTGCAGCAACTCCGCCGTGACATGGTGAGCCCCGTCCTCATTACCGACCACCGCAACCGCCGCGACCTTGCCGAAGGTCAGCATCCGCCCCTCGTCGTCGGTCTCGGCCAACTCGGCATCCAGCCGCTCCAGGACAAGCTTCGCGACACTCGACGGCTGCCCCATCCAGATCGGCGTCGCCATCACCAGGATGTCCGCGGCGAGAACCTTCTCCCGGATCCCCGGCCACTCGTCCCCGTCCCCCTCATCGGTCGACACCCCGAACCTGACCGTGTGGTCGACGATCCGCACCACCTCACCATCGGTGTCGTGATCAGCCAGTGCCGCCAGCACCTCCCGACCAAGCAACTCCGAACTCGAAGGAGCCGGCGACTTCTTGAGCGAACACCCGAGAACCACCGCGCGAAGAGTTGTCATGAGTTCCTTTCCGAACCGATCGTTGCTGTCCGCACCCAGGTACCCGGTTTCCGTAGCGAATCACGCTCCCCTGGGGACGACCCGTCACAGAAGGGTTTGCTGGCCGACCGGTCCCCGCTCGAACGCCTGTTTCCGCACGGGTACCGGGGCGCTCGAACAACGAGGAGCGAACATGCGAGTACCACCTGCACGGGGACCCCTGAGTGGCTGGGTGGCCGGACGGCTCGGAGGCGGTCAAGAGCCACCTCCAGCGGTCGGACAGCTCGAGCCGTGGAACGACGCCGACTTCCAGCTGGCGTTGTGGTGCTGCTACGAGCTGAACTATCGCGGGTTCGACGGCGTCGCCGCGGAGGCCGAGTGGGATCCGGACCTCCTGGCGTTCCGGGCACAGCTCGAACGGCGGTGGTCGGACTGGCTCCGGCAGACCTGGTGGCCCCAGGCAACAGACGACCCGGTGTCGAAGCAGTTGCGCGCGTTGGTCGACGCCGATGACGGACCGCCGCTGGCGGCCCATCTGCACCGGCACGCGGATCTTCCACAGTTCGCCGAGTTCGTCATGAACCGCTCGGTCTACCAGCTCAAGGAAGCCGACCCTCACAGCTTCGGCATTCCTCGCCTGGACGGCGCCACCAAGGCCGCACTCGTGGAGATCCAGGCCGACGAGTACGGCGGCGGCCGTCCCGAGCGGATGCACGCCGAGCTCTTCCGGACGACGATGCGCTGGCTACGCCTCGACGACACCTACGGCCACTACGTCCCCGACGTACCGGCCGTGACCCTGGCGGTCTCGAACGTCATGTCACTCTTCGCGCTGCACGGCCGTTGGATCGGCGCACTGCTCGGGCACCTGGCCGCGCTCGAGATGACCTCGACCCTGCCGAACCGCCGGTACGCCGCCGGCGCGACCCGACTGGGCGCGCGACAGGACCAGGCCGGATACTTCACCGAACACGTCGAGGCCGACGCCGTTCACGAACAGATCGCGGCTCACGACCTGTGCGACTCCTTCGCCGCCGACCATCCGGACGCGAAGGCCGACATCCTCTTCGGCGCCGCCTGCTCCCTGGGCATCGACAACCTGTTCGCCACCCACCTCCTGACCACCTGGAACACCCTGCCCGACCATGCCGAGGCGCGCGGACCTGTCCGATCGGCGTGAGCGCGGGTACCGGAGGCTCCTTCAGCTCACTGGAGGTGTCTCATGTCGACCAATCCCATCCCACCGTTCCCTCCGGGACTCCCCGACCCGGACCCCGACAACCCCGATGCTGATCCCGCGGGCCCACGGCAACGACGCAACCTGTCGGTTACCGCTCGATGATGTCCGCGGCTCTGCGCGTCGGCGTACGCCACTGCGGCGTAGACCCCGACCAGACCGACCTGCTCGGACCGGGCGGCAGTCGTGCACAAGTTTCGGTCTCCGGCTTCGGTCCCTGGGGTACCGGGGCGCTCGAAGTCGAGATCACCGAAACGAAGAGGGTGCACCAGCATGGCCGAACACACCGAACAGGTCACTCGGGTTGCCGAGATGGTCGAACGAGCCCAGAGCTGCATGCTCACCACGATGACCCTCGACGGCCGGCACCACGCGCGGCCGATGGCGGTGCAGGAGGTCGAGTTCGACGGCGACCTGTGGTTCTTCGCCTACTCCGACTCGGCGAAAGTGGCCGATGCGCTGGCCAATCCGCAGGTGAACGTGTCGTTCGCCAACGACAAGGACGCCGAGTGGACCTCGATCACCGGGACCGTCGAGGTCGTCGAGGACCGCCAGAAGGCCGAGGAACTGTGGTCGGCGCCGCTGAAGATCTGGTTCCCGGACGGCCCCGGAACTCCCGGTCTGGTGCTGCTCAAGGTGCACGCCGAGGGCGCGGAGTACTGGGACGGTCCGAGCAGCAAGGTCGCGCGGATGTTCGGGGCGGTCCGTGCGGCTGTCTCCGGCGACCCGGACAAGTTCCCCGCCGACAACGAAAAAGTAGACCTGAGCGACAGGAGCAACCGATGAGCAACACCACCGAGTCCGTCGACGTCGATGTCGACGTCACCACCGCCTACAACCAGTGGACCCAGTTCGAGTCCTTCCCGCAGTTCATGGACGGCGTCGACGAGATCCGTCAGACCGACGACACCCACACGCACTGGAAGACGAGCATCGGCGGCGTGACCCGGGAGTTCGACGCCACCATCACCGAGCAGCACCCCGACGAGCGGGTCGCCTGGAAGTCCGTCGACGGCACCAGCCACGCCGGCGTGATCACCTTCCACCGTCTCGCCGAGAGCAAGACCCGGGTCACCGCGCAGATCGACATCGATCCCGAAGGCATCGCCGAGACGGTCGCCGACAAGACCGGCGTCATCTCGCGACGGATCAAAGCAGACATGACCCGCTTCAAGGCCTTCATCGAGGCTCGTGGTTCCGAGACCGGCTCCTGGCGGGGAGACGTCAGCCCGGGCACACGATGACCTCGCGACGGCGTGCGTGGTCCGCTCCCGGCCGGCCTACTCGCCGTCGCGCTCGCGCTGGCCGGTCCGACCGTCTGATCCCCGTTCTCTTCAGGGGCGGCGTGATCCTGGCGAAACGCAGCACCCGAGCGTCCACCGATGGGCCTCGCCATGGCTGACACCACGTTCCGTCGGGGCGACCAGGTCGAATGGGACAGTCACGGCGGTACGGCGCGCGGCACGGTGGAGAAGAAGCTCACCGAACGGACCCACGCCGGCAAGCGCACCGTCGACGCCTCACCCGAGGAGCCGCAGTACTTGGTCCGCAGCGAGAAGTCGGGACGGACCGCGGTCCACAAACCGTCGGCGCTCCGCCGCATCAGCGACTGAATCACCCTCCGGGCAGCCATCGCCTGCTCGGTTCGACAGTTCGATGTCGGCGAAGTCGGGGATACCGACCACCATCGCGTCGCCCTCACGTGGTCGCGAGATCGCGGCCACGTGAGGGCCTGATCCCCTGCCGCAAGTCGCGAACCAGGTCGTCATGCCGGCCCGTGCTGCCCTACCCCGCGTTCCCTTTCGATCGCGGGGCGACTCTCGGGTACTCAGGCCGCGTTTTCCGTCGAGCTCAGGCGTTCCCGCAAGCCGGCGAGAATCTTGGCGAGCAGTCGTGAGACCTGCATCTGGCTGATCCCCAGGTCCTGGCCGATGTCGACCTGGCGCCAGTTCTCGACGAAGGCGAGTTCGAGGATGCGTTGGTCCCGAGGGACGAGTTCGCTGACCAACGGGCCCAGTTGGTCGATCGTGTCGATCCGGCGCAGGTGCGGATCCTCGTCGTCCGCAACGACGTCGGCCAGGCGCAGCTCGCCGTCGTCGCCGCCGACCCGCCGGTCCAGCGACAACACGGTGAAGCAACCTCTCGCCGCGTCGGCTTGGCGCACTTCGCCGCAGTCCACGCCGAGTCGCTCGGCAAGTTCCTCCGTCGTGGGCTCCCGGCCCAGCTCCTGCACCAGCAACGGCAAGGCGCGGGAGATCCTGCCCTGCAGCTCCTGCAGCCGACGGGGAATGCGAACCGTCCAGCTGCAGTCGCGGAAGAACCGCTTCACCTCACCACGAATGGTCGGTACGGCGTACCCGATGAACGGCACCCCGGTTTCCGGGCGGTAGTTCGTGACCGCCTTCATCAGCCCGAGGCAAGCGACCTGCTCGAGGTCGTCGTCCTCGGCTCCGCGACCGCGGAAGCGCCGCGCGATCCCGCGGGCGATCTCCAGGTTGAGCTCGACGGCCTCCTCCAGGAGACGCCGCCGCTTATCGTTGTCATCGGCAACAGATCTGGCCTGCAGCAGCTCCTGCGTCGCTGCCTCCCGCAGCGCACGTTGCCGGGGCGACGAACAGTTGACGGGTACGACGGATCGATCGGCTTCTGGTGAGAAATGCACGAGCGTGACCTCTCGAGGTGTAAGTCACGGCGCGGCCGCATCTCCGGACCGCGGTCGAGAACCACAGGGGCTGCCGAGGTCTGGGGCAACTCTCGATAGTGGCCGTCCCGCAATCGACAGCCACTCCAGCCACCGTAGCCGAGCCGATCCGACAACGGGCGTTTGCATAAGTTTCGACGAAGTTCGCCGGCAGTCCCGGATGGATTCCGCTGAGCACCGGGACGTGCGACCGACCTGAGGGCCGGGCGGTGCCGCTGCGGCGTACGCCCAGATCAGAGAGCCGGTGAGGGGACTCGAACCCCTAACCCCCGCTTTCTCGGACCAGGCTTGTCATCATTGGGCGACAACACTCGTTGCCGCCCGTGACTTGCATGTATGCGCATCGAGGCATGCGGCCGGATGCCAGAAGTTGCTGCTGATTGCCATTGAAAGCGGTGAGTTATCCGGTGAGTGCATCAGCCCCGAAGGCCTGCACCGATCTCACGAGCGAGCCACGCGTTCGAGCATTTCGCTCAGCTCGAGGCTTGAGGGCCGGAGGCAACGATCTCGACGCCGTTGCCGAACGCGACCCGATCTTTGATCTTCCGCGCCAACGGCAGTGGATGACGGTCGGACCATGCGGCGTCGGCGTTGGTGGCGCCGTTCACCGTGACGCAGCAGTTCGACGCGATGCCCTTCCACGGGCACAACAACTTGGTCGACCTGGGCGTGACCTACTCCACCCGAAGCGCTGAGGCCGGGAAGTCGTAGTTACCATCGACGACCACGGGGTCGTCGCTCTCCGCGAGCACTGCACCGTTCCACAGAGCACGCATCATCATCCTTCGGCCACCCTCCATGCAGTCCAAGAACACAACGCCGGAACCCCTGGACGACCAGAAGACGCTCCCGAGAGCGCAGGATCAGGCGGCTCTCGGCCTGGTTGGATGCGGCGCTGGTTGTATTCGCAGGGGCCGTCGGATAAGGGCTTGCGATCGCGAGTGTCTGCTCGTCGTCGCCGATCATGGACAGGCCGCGGAGGGCGATGCCGAAGTGGGCAGCTTCTGGCGCGTCATACCGGTCGTCGTCGAGGTCTGTTTCCTGGACGATGCCGTCGATGGTCCACGAGGAGCGGATCGGTGAGGTCGTAGTGGCGCGGGATCGTTTCGAAGCTGCAGTCGTTGCCGTGGTGGCCGAAGTGCGAGGCGCGCATATCGAACGCGGGCGGCCCACGTCCGTTCGACATCCAGTCTCCGACGCGCGAGCTGCCGTTCTCGGCGGGGCAGTGGGACACTCTCGGCATGGTTCTGCGACTGATCCGGCGCGTGTCTGATCCCGAGGCGTTTCAGCCTCCGTTCGATGACCGCGCAGGTTTCAACGAGGACTGGTGGGTTTACCGGCAGGTGAACGGCGAGAGCAACGATTGGTGGTCGATCACCGATGAAACCGGCGAGGACGTTGCTCGGGCCGAGATCGACGTCGAGTCGACCTCCGGAGACGCCTATGGCGTCCACGCCCCACCCGGAGGCTTCACCGAGATCGAGTTCTTCGAGGTGCGTGCAGATCGGCGCCGCACCGGTATCGGCACCGGCGCGATCCACCTCCTCACCCAGGCCTACACCGACCGAACTTTCGCGGCGTTCTCCGAGGATGCCGACATATTCTGGGCCGCGCTCGGCTGGACTGGGTACGCCCATCCGACCGATCCGACCTACCGCACGCTGTTCATCAGCGAGTAGGTATCGCTCCCTGGGGAGCGGGCGGTCAGCGTTCCTCACGACCGGTCACTCCCCTTGGAGCCGGCTGGCAGCCACACCGACAGAGGCCGAAGTCCGCCACGTCTAGGTGCTCGGCTGGACGAGGTTGCGTGAGCACATACCCTCCAGATCGCCCCGCCCTTATCGCTCCTGCCCCGGCCGCCACGGCTCCGTTGACACTGCCGCGGTCCGGGCCGCCTGGCCAGCCGGAGCGAACATCGGCATCGCCTCCTGGATCGTCGGCATCGACCTGGACCGCCACACAGGTGGCAGTGCGGACGCCGGCGCCGACGGCGTGATCCGGTTCGACCACCTGTGCCGGCGGTGGGATCAGCGGCGGCCGGTCAGGCCCGAGGTGTGCACGCCGCAGGACGGCTGGCAACTGGTGTTCAGGGTCTCGCCCGGCCTGAGCGTTGCCTCGGTGGCCGGCGGCACCTCCCGGCTCAGACCAGGCATCGACATCCGCGGCCCCGGGCGCACTCGGTGGCTACCTCGCAGGTCCCGGATCGATCGTCGACGGCCGCGAGTACGTGATCGACGTCGACGTCCCGGTCGCGCTACTGCCGGCCTGGCTGGCAGCTCTCATCGGCAGTCGCTGATTCAGGGCGCAGGGCTGGTCGCCGTACACGAAACCTCATTGGGAAGGCAGTCTGTAACGATTCGTTGCGCTGGGCCGATACCCATAGGGCGGGACCTAGGGGGCCAGTTAATGAACAGCAAGAAGAAAAACGAGAAGAGCAAGAAGCAGCGAACGAAGGCAACTCGAAAACGGCGCAAGTGGCTGTTTGGCGGGGCTGGCGGAGCCGCCCTTCTAGCCATCGGGGCATGGGTAGCCGGAACACTTTCGGGCGCGTCGGAACAGTTGGTGCCGGTCGGCCCGGTGGTGGACAAGGTAGCTACCTCAGACGCCATCAAGGTTGAGAAGGTGTACTTCGACAGAGATTGGCCGATGGCGTTCGAGGACGTCAGCAAGGCCGAGAGGTTCGCGCAGCAGGTGAACTCCGGAAGCAACCGAGGAACCAGCCCGGTTCCTGACGGTGGAGTTCCAGCCGTTCGGACCAATCCAGCGGTCGTTTACCTGCGCGGGAACCGCGAGCAAACCATCACCATCACCAACATCCGCATCGATCCGATCGAGAAAATGCCCGCCATCACCAAGGCCCTGGTCTGCCCACTAATCGAGAAGGGCGGGGGCGGTGATCTCGAGCTGCTGGATTTCGATCTCGACAGCGCACAGCTCGTAGGGCATGTAATGACGGCAGACGGGAAAGCCACCAGCACTCCCTACTTCTTCAGGCGAATGGTGACTCTGGCCAAGAACGAGAAGCTCGGCTTCCTGCTGAACTTCCACACTGATGAACACCACGTCAGGTTCAGCGTGACCGTCGACTACCAGTACGGGTCCAACGAACGCGGCTCAATCAAGGTCGACGACCACGGCAAGCCGTTCGAATTCACCCCGCTCAAGCGCAAGGACTCCGCCCGCCTCTGGATCGTCGATCCCAGCGGTTCTCATGTCAACGAGGTCGACGCTCGCACCGATGACACTCCGGTGACGAACTGTTGAGCCCCCGGAAGGCTGAAGGATCAACAGCCGACCGCGCGAGCACGGGCAGCGCGCGTCTGCGGCTTGCTGGCGGCGCCGTACCAGACCGGAACTGCGCCCGATGCACCGCCCCGGGCGGGCGCGATCCGGCAGCTGTGCAGCGATCACCCCAGCCCGGGCAGCCGGCCGACTAGTTGGGGCTGCCCATGCTGTCTCGTACTAGCTACGTGGAGGGAATCGCAGTGGCGTGTAGAACGCGGCGGCGTTGAGACCACGGGCCAGACGAGTCAACAGGCGTAGCGTTACCTCGCCTGCCTCGTCGGCCAACTGTCCGGTGGTCGCCGTGGTCTGGCTCATGTATTCGCTGGCCTGGAAGCCGCGGAACGTCGACATACCGCTGTTCGTGGCGGTGGCCAGGCGGGTGCCGGTGATGAAGATGCCAAGCCGCCACTCGCCGCTGTAGCCGAGGTAGGTCTCGGCCAGGTGGGCCACGAGCACGCACCACGTGTGTACGAACCGGGCCCACGTGACTCTGCAGATCGATGCGCCCCGGATCTGCGGCTGATGGTGTCGTGCTGCGCACGTCGACCTCGCGGCGGCGCTGGTCATGCCAGTACGGCGGGGCGACGGCTGAGCCGCAGGCGACCATGACCGCCCCTTCGTTGCGCATGAGGAGCCTCAGGTGGTCTCGTTCGGTCACCGCAGGGTCCGCGGCTCGATCCCGTGTCGCGAGGAGGAGTCCGTCCGGGTGCGGCACCGATGTGCGGAGGCTCCGGAACGTCGGGGCTAGGTGGTCATGCTGAGGGCCGAGAACGGTGCGCCAGAGTTCGCCGGGATCGAGGTCGACGGCCGCGGTCTCATCGAGAGGCACCGGGACCCGCTCGGCGGCTGGCTCGGCGAGCAAGTAGAGGTGGCCGTTGGCTCGCTCGTCGGCGGGC
The DNA here is from genome assembly GCF_014205135.1 of Kribbella italica. Taxonomy (NCBI): domain Bacteria; kingdom Bacillati; phylum Actinomycetota; class Actinomycetes; order Propionibacteriales; family Kribbellaceae; genus Kribbella; species Kribbella italica. The sequence goes on along the minus strand of NZ_JACHMY010000001.1, from coordinate 7,799,450 downwards.
CATGTGTCGAACTCCTCGTCCGCGAGCGCGCGGAGGCGCTGCTCGAAGTCTTCTGTGCGTTGGTCTCGATCACGCAGGAGGAGCCGGACGTACGAGTCGCCCATGGCCTGTTTACCCTGGGCGTTGCGGTGCCAGTAACGGGTATCGGCCATCTGCGGCGCGGTCTGAGACGCGGGGACCGTCACGACCAGGACTGCCCTATCCGGATCATCAGGATGATGGAACGGCGGCGCGATCGTGACCTGCAGTGGAGGGCTGATCCGGCTGCCAGCCACCTGGGTGATCCGGTCTGCGAGCCCCTTGAGCGGAGCTCCGACGATGTCATGGGTCTTGTCCTGGACACCGATGATCAAGACACCACCGTCAACGCTCAGTGAAGCCAGGTCGCGGGCCAGCTCACTGTTGGCCGAAGTCCCGGCGGGGACGTTTTCCTTGAGCTCGACCCACTGGTTCTCGTGGAAGACGCCCGCTTCGGCCGCCGTGACCAGATCACTCCAACTGGCGATCGATACTCTGGGCCGATTGGGGCCGAGGTAGAACGATCGGGACCGCATGTCAGCCATGGCTGCGGCGGTCGAGCCGAGCAGCGATGTGGGTCGGCTGGACGCGCATGGTCGCGGCGTACCAGAACTCATCGCAGGCGACGCGATCCCGCCGCTCCGCAGCGATCGGGCCGGTGTCGGCTCTGGCCGCCCCGTCGGCCTTGAAGAGGCACGTCCGTTCGTTGCTGATCGGCTCCCTGACCAGCTCGGGTTCGCCGTCGCGCGAGTCCGGTACGACGAAGTTGGCGTGCCGGACCTCCGGCGCTGCGCTCGCATCACTCGCGTACTCGTTCACGAGTGACGACCTTAACGGTCCGCCGCTGGCTGCCGAAGGGGTGACTCCCCAGGAGATGCGGCGGCGATCCGAAGCTGATCATTCAGTGCGGCAGCAGGCCCGATGGGTCGTTGCTGGTCTCGACGATCCAGGGCGCTCTCCGTACGGCAGACAGCCAGCGGGCCGGATCGGTCGGCGGCACCATCGTGACTCCCACCAGCCCGGTCTCGGGGCCGGCAACGTGCTGCTGCCACAGCTCCCGGATCGTCACCGCGCTCCCGAGCGAATCCGCGTCTCCGCTGTCTGCGGGCTGATAGGTCCGGGCGACCAGAGGGAAGGAGTCGGCCGCGGCCTCCGCCAGCTCCTGCGACGCCACGAATGCCCGGACCTGGCTAGCGATGTCTGTCGGTACGTCGACCGGCGCGATGAGCGCGGCCGTCGGCATCGGCGACAGCACGAGCGCGTCCGCCAGGCGCTGCGCGACCAGGTTCGCTTCGGTGCCGGGCAGCACGCTGACCGAGGCCACGACCATCGTCTGCCCGATGGCGGTCATGACGAGCACTTGTGGCCGCCCCCACGGACGAGACGCCCGCGCCGACGGCGCGGCTCAGTCGTCGTTCGGCATGATCGCTGTTCTGAGGAAGCTGTCGACCTGCTCGTCGGTGAGTTTGCCGTGGCTTAATGCGACCTTGAGGGTGTGGATCAGGTTGTCGCGGTTTGTCTCGTAGCGATCGTTCTCGCGCAGGATGTCCCCGACGAAGGTGTAGACCACCCAGCGGCCGCGGCGCGGGTCGTGGCGGATCAGCCAGTCCAGCATGGTGCCGGTGTCGTCGTCGATGTGATAGATCCGGGGCCGCGCGCGCATCCGGTCCTCTGCCGTCTCGTAGGTCGTGGTGGTGTACCAGCTGCGCAGTACCGCGCCGAGCATCGCCTCAAGTGTCGTTCGGGCGAGTTCGGAGAGGGGTACCATCTCGTCCAGGCCGGCCGCGATCGTGCCGCTGAGGTCCATGGCGACCTCTTTGAAGGACTGCTGATCGCGCCAGCGGAGGGCGAAGCGCGGCTTGAGTTCCGGACTACGGCTGAGGCGGGACAGGATCCAGTAGAAGATCTTCTCCCGCAGATCGACGAAGCCGACGTGCGGGCCCTCGCCGAAGTCCAGGCTTACGGCCTTGACCGACTCGTCGGTTGTGTAGGCGCGTGTCTCAACCCACTCGTTCATGACCGGAAGCGACCATTGCGGCCGGCCTCCCGTGACGAGTTGGGGATCGGGAACGTTGCCCTCGCCGCGGGAGATGTAGCCCCGCAGCGTCCCAGCCGTGATGCCGGCGACCGAGGCCGCTTGATTCAGGCTGAGGAGCTGATTCCCGGAGAGCTCGGGCGCGGTGATGTCGACAACGCACTGATCAAGCGGCAGACCGTCCTCGGGCCGCTGCTGTGCCCAGGCGGCCAGGTGGCGGAGCCAGTCGTAGCGATCCAACGGTTCGCCGTGGGTTTTCACGTCGTCCACGGTCAGAATGTCCGCGCCCTGGCCAGCATGCTGGCGCTCCAGGGTCTGTGCTGCGGAGACGGTCGCTGCCCCCGGAACAGGGCGCCTGATGTAGGCCTCGAGGGACAGGTCGAACAGCTGCAGCGGGCGTCGCCAGCCTTCGCCGTTCCACCAGTACCCGCCTGCCCGCCACAGCAGCGTGTCGTCTTCAAGATTCGCGTACAGCCCGGACGCGTCAGCATCGGCGATCAGGACGACGGTGCGGCCAAAGTCTGGGTGGATACGCACGAGCCATGCCAGGTCGTGACGATGGGGATCGGTGGTGAAGGCCTTGTCGCCGAACGGGAGGTTCTCGCTCGCGGTGCGCTGCAGGCACGGATCGGTCCGTCCCCACTGGCCCTCGCCCCGGTTGCGTCCGACCGCTTCGATTGCGTCCGGGTCTTCCACCGGGATGTGGGAGTCGTCGACGAACGGCAGGCCAGGGATCGGGTGATCGGTCCGCAGGCCGTTCGCGAGAATCTGATGCCCAAACACGCGCATGCTCATGCACCTAACTGTTGTAGGTAGACACAACACTTGAGTTCAAAGTAGCACAACGATCGCGCTGCATTGCCTCTTCCCGACTCGGCGGCCCGAGCACAGACAGATCGAGGTGACCTGTTCACGAGGCCGCCAACCCGGGCGGGCTGGCCATGGCCTGGGCGAAGTCTCGCGACCCGGGCGGGATCCTGAACGCTGGCGACGACCTCACCGCGCCGTCAACCTTCACCCTCACGATCGCCCCAGGCCGGCAGTAGACGAACCGTCGGGGCAAGGAAGCCGTGGGTGAGACAGAATTGCACGTGGAGTTGTTGCAGAAGCATCATGAAAGCGTCGTGAAAGCAGCGTGAAAGCTTGTCGTGATTGCCTGAGTGTCATTCACGATCCGATACGCCCGAAATATATTTGAACAATCGCAAAGGAGCGAGCAGTGAAAAAGAAGATCATGCGCGCTACGGCTGGCCTTGCTTTCGCCTTCACCACTGCACTGATTTCCTCCATCGGAGCTGCGAGTACGGCTTCTGCTGCCATCCCACCGAGGACTACTGAGGCACCGGCAACCCAGGTTCAGCACCCAATCGCTGAGGACGTATTCTTCGCTATTACCAAGGGAGAGCAGATCGGTGTCAGGCTGCCTAACGGGACAAAAATTCAGCTCTACTGCTACTTCGACAACTCGAGTGGCCGCTATTTCTTCGCAAAGATTCTCGAAGGTCGTTATGAAGGTGGCGAGGGGGACGTTGACTCTGCGTTTGTGAAGTTCGAAACCGTCGTCCCTGAGTGCAAACCCTGACGATCTCGAGCGAATCCGCGTCGCCGCTGTCAGCGGGCTGATAGAACCGGGCGACCAGAACGAAGAAGTCGGTCGCGGCCTCCCAGCTCCTGCGACTCCGCGAACGTCCGGATCTTGCTCGCGATGTCCGGCGGAACGTCGACCGGAGCGATGAGCGCGGCCGCCGGCATCGGCGACAGCACAAGCACGTCCGCCAGGCGCTGCGCTTCGGCGCCGGACAGCACGCTGACCGAGGCCACGACCAGCGTCTCCCGGCTGGCGGTCATGACGAGCACTCCTTCTCGGTGAGACTGCGGAGCGTTCCTTCCCCCACTGCGGACCTCAAGCGGCCCCTCAGGACGGCGAAGCACACTCTCCGCTAGAGCACCCCTCGGCTGGGTGTTTGGCCGCCATCGTGCACCGGCACAGAGCAGGGTCCCTGAACAGCGGACCGAAGCGCGCCGGACACTACGAGGCGTGCGATCGAATCGGCCCCTGCAGTGCTAGCCTCCGAAGCCGGGCAGCAGGGTGTCCGGTCTCCTGGCTCCTGACCTGGCTTTGCAGACAAAGTGCCGCGGACACACCCCCGCAACCATCTCAGTTGTTGTCAGGGTTTCACCCACGTTCACGGGCCGGGTCAGCGGCGACCGGAGAACAGTCATGACCATTCGCCACCGCGACCTCGCCACTCTTCGAGCCCGAGCGACCCTCGAGCCCTACGCCGCCGCGTGGGCGAAGGTCGCATCAGCGCCGGCAGGGAGCCCAGCGGTTCCCGCCCCGATCGAGTCCCAGGCCATCTTGGAGGGATTGGTCTTCCAGGCACTGAGGTGGCTGTACTGCCCGCAGGAAGACAGCCGGTTCGACTCCGCCGATCCTGGCGACGATTCGCATTGGGGTCTTCCCGGGGTGATGGAGACCGTCCGCATCCGTCCCGAGGCAGATCTCCTGACTGTCGAGATCGACCCACGGGCAAGACAAAGTGCCGTCACATTGGGGATGTACCTGCTGCCCGAGATCGATGAGTACGGCGAATGGGGCGAGGTCGGCATCCCTGCTCTCCGAGTGCGTGACATTGGCGATCAGCTCGAGTTTTATCGGATCGGCCACCGCGGGGCCGTTCGCTTCCGAGGTGTCAGCGCGGCCGACTTCTGGGATGCGCACCACTGGGCGCTCGACCACTCCCGGGGCTGCATTGCAGCGAACCATCCCCAGGCGCCGTCCGCGGTCGAGTGTGAGCGTCCGGAGATCTTCTCCCCAGGCCAACTCCGGACGACCAGCTCGATAATGCGCCACCTCGGACTTCTCATGGATCTGGGAGCAACGGGTATCGACACGTGGACCAACCCGCGCGACCGCGTCATCATCGAGGTCGAGTTGCGCACCCTGACCGAGGCGCGGTGCGCCAGGCTCATCGAGGACCTCTGCTCCCCAAACCTCTATCTGGGGCTGACGGCGGTCAAGAGGCCGATACCGCACCTGGACGGGTTGTTGCCGTGTCTGGTCCAGCTCTTCGACGGCTCGTCCAGAATCGATCTGCGTCTCACCCTCTCACGGCCCGAGGAGGCACCTTTTGAGGACTGGTGGCGCCGGCCTTCGCGGGTGCCCTGACCAGTCTGCGCCGGTTCCCAGCGCTCGGTCTGTGGCGATCGGCTGGCGGCGGCTGAACCGGCGCAGTATCAGCAGGCCGACCTGGTGCATGTCGGGGCCGGCCTCGCTAGCGGTCGCATTGGTGACGACCCAGTACTACATCTGTGTCTCCTGGCCGCCGTGCCAGGTGGTGACGTTGTGAACCGGAACGGCAGGCTGGTCACCGGCGTCGGCCAGGTCGTGCCGGTACCGGGTAGCGGTGACTGCTACCTCAAACTGGGTAGCGCCAGCCTGCTAACAACATCTCGCCATAGATCGAACAGGACTGACCTGCCTGCGGCGGCCAGCGCTGAGCTAGAGACCGAGGTCGTGCGAACAGAGCTGCCGGGCGCGATATCCACCGGAAACACCTTGCCCGGCAGCGACCCAGAAGGCTTCGGCGTCGCGATAGTGGCCCCCGGCGGTGTACCAGCTGAGGCCCGGGTGCCCGGCGCGCAAAGCCGAGAGCGCGGCGGTGGCCAGGCCACACCGGGTGTACCCGTCGTAGGTGTACGGCATCTCGACCCACCCGGCCCCGCAGCGGGCGCAGATGGTGTAGTCGACGGCGAACACTTCCTCGTCCCCGATGTACCCGGCCCGTTCCCGCCATCCCGGCCGCCCGTAGGCAGGGGTATCGCGCCACGGAGCGGTCAGGCCGTCCTCGAACTCGGGATTCCAGGTGCTGCGGCCGAATCGACCGCGGCTGATCCGGCGCAGAATCCTGGTCATCGGTGTGCAGCCGTCCGCCCGGCCGACGTGGGTCTCGGCCTTGCCGGCCAGGTCTCTGGCCGCGCGGTGCCGGGCAGCCGCCTCGCTGTCGGAGGTCGTCTGGTCCCGGGAGCTGGTCGGATCGTTGGACGTCACACGTGGCACCGTACGACTCGAAGACCTGCTCCGCGCAACCGGCCGGACGACCGTCGTCCGGACCCGCCGCGGGCGCGAAACCCGGTTATCCACAGCCCGGCTGTGTGTCAGCTCCGTGGCCAGTCGGTGCGCTACTCTGGTGAAGCCTCGAAACACCAAACTCACACCACACACAAACAAAGAATTTTCCCGCGCCCTTAAAACTAACGTGATCCGGGCCTCTGAGCGCCCCAGCTGACTAACTGATACTGCGCGGATTCTCTCTTCAACGACATCACACCAAACAACTTTCGTCGGGGCATCTGTCCACGCGCACGCGCGTCCGGCGACGGGTTGTTGATGTCTCCGTTCGGCATGCGCTGTTCCGTGTCGAAAGGGATGCCCAGATGTCGAAGGACTTGCTGGTGGTCGGCCTCGATCTGACTGCCGGCCGCGAAGTACACGTCAACGATCAGCCGCTCGAGCACTGGCGCCGCAAGGCCGCAACCGGTGATCGCAGCCTGGTGTGCCTATTCTGCTACCAGGGCCGGGATCGGGCCGAGCCCGCGACGGTGCCGGTCGTAGTGAAGGGCCGCCTCGGTGGCCGCCGGCGAGCGCACTTCGCTCACCCGCCTCACCAGGCTCCCCGTGGTGGTCACGGCCCCGAAACCAGATGGCACGCGGAGGCTAAACAGCTCATCGCGACCTGGGCGCGCGGCCTTCCTCAGGTCGAGGACGTGTCGGTGGAACAGTGGCTGGACGGCAACACCCGCCGCAGCGACGTGCAAGTGAGGCTCCGGGATGGCGCCCTGGTGGCGATCGAGCTGCAGCAGCAGACACTCACCGACGCCGCCTGGCTGGCACGCCACCGCGACTATGTCGCCGCCGGCGTGGTCGACGTGTGGCTGTGGCACCCGGCAACCGGCGTACCGCACATCGTCTACGGTCAGGAACTGCCGGGGTGGACGCTCGACCTGACCAGCTCCCGAATTGGGGTGCTATACGCCGAGGAACCGGGCCAGCGAAGCTGGTGGCCGCCCCGACCCGGCGACAAGATCTCGTCGCTGCTGGCACCCATCGGTGACTTCGACCTCGGGGCGGCCGGACTCAAGCCGCCCGGCGGTCTTCAGACGCGGATCAATGTTCCCGTCCCGGATCCTGAGAACGAACCCGCCCCTCAGACCGACCAGAAACCGGCCCTGGCCCCGAACGCCCTGGAGACGCCCGATCATCTCGCCGGCCAGGCCGCTGCGGCTGAACCGGCGATCAGCGGTCCCGCAGACCAGGGGCTGCTCGAGATCCAAACGGTCGATGCTCGTACCGATCAAACTGCGGCCTGGCCTCGGCTCATGCTGTTCCCGGGAGGCCACAGACCGCGCCGGTTGGTGTTCACGTTGGTCAGCCCACCGGGCAAGGGACACAGGATCTACCGGCCCGACGCGCTTCCGCCGTTCGCCAATGCGCCCGGCCCGGCCCGGCACGTGTGCTGGACCTGCGCGCAGATCATGCCCTCCGGGGAGGACCACCCCTCCCCACAACCCAATCCCGACGGGTCGCGCCGAGACGCGTAGCTGGTTCTCCGATGAGTGCTGCGGGCCACGCAGCCGCGTGTGCGCTGGCAATGAGCAGAGGTTGGGGTGTCAGTCGACCAGCCCGATGCTCCGCGCGCTGATGCAGATCCGGCCACCGAAGGTGCCCTCGGTGTCGCTCCAGATCGCGTCGGCCAACCCGCTGAGCTCCCGGTTGTTGTCGTCGATATCGACGCCGCCGACCACGACGGGGAGGTCGTCCGAGAGGTCGGTCCGGCAGGCGAGGAAGGCCCGCAGGGTCCCGATCGTCAGCGGTGTCGGGTTCTCGCGGGTGCCGGGCGTCTCGGGGGTCTGTGGAAGCCCTTCAGGGATCGATACCTTGCGGTCGCCCAGATGCGCGCTCTCGAGCAGCGCCCTGATCGCGACGGCGTTGTCCGAGGTCCCCATCAGGTAGGCCCCGAACATCAGTTTGTCGTGCCTGTTCTTCAAATGGGCAAGCTCGTCGTCGCTGAACTCGCCGTTCAGCTGATCTGTGCACGACCCGACGATGTTGCTAAGCCATTCGGCGATTGAAACCTTGACCGTTCGACCGGACACGAGGCCACCTTCCTCTCACCCTCCGCACTGTGCGGGCAGTGAGCGAATCTTTGACGAGAGGACCGACAGTTTCGGCTTACCGGCAATAGATCTGCGCCCGACGTGCCACCTTCACTGAGGAAGTGCCAGCTTCGCCGAGAACGGACAGCAGCCGAGTGCTGTAAGGAGTCGTTGAGACTTTGCACCTGACGAAAGGTAGCTTCTCGGCCACGAATCCGACCGCACCGGAAGCGCTGGCGATCGACATCGGCTGTCGATTGCCGAGTTTGTTGGCGGCTTGCCAGCCGAACTGGCGGACCTTGCCAACTACCTGGCGGCGTCCGGTCGCTGCCCGGCGACGCTGTAATCGGAGGCTCTCTACTCCGGGGGTATCGCTAGCGGGGCTCCAGGCGTGCGACGAAGGCGTACACAGCATCCCGTAGGCCGCTGCTGTTGAGGCAGCACCAAGTCGCGCCCAGATCATCGACGCCCGGCATCGGGTAGCGGGTGGTCTGCCCGTCCGGGGTCAGCTCGGCCATCAGGCTAATGAAGTCGCGTGCTTCGTTGATCTGCGGCGGGTCGAGGTGCCGCAGCCCGCCGGCCTTCGCGAGCCGGGTCCAGTGGGGTTCCAGGTGGTGGCCCCTCTTCGGAGACTGCCCCGCATGCGCCACCCATGCCGTCTTGAGCGCCACCTCGCATACGTGGTGAGCGGAGAACAGGACGGGGCGGGTCAACGCCCAGCCGTCCTGTCCACTGGCGGCCTTGTCCACGAGGTAGTCGAAGGCGGCGATGTGCTGGGCCAGCACCAGGTCCCACTGCCCGTGCAAGGAGCCATCCGGGAGTCCCGCGCAGTGGCCGCCGCCTTCGTGGTCGCTCGGGTCAGTCTTCCGGAAGGCAAGCTTGCTCAAGTCCGGAAAAGGGGGGAACGCCGCGGCAGTCATGACTGTAGTCAACCGTCGACGTGCGCCGGGTAATCCCAACACCTGTCAATGACAGGACTCCGGAACCGACCATCGCGCGCTCAGCGACTCGCCACATCGGCTGTCACGCTCGCCAACTACGCTGGCGTCAGCTGCGTCTGCGATCGGTAGGAAGCTGCCGAGCCAGTCCGTCGTTGGTCGCCTTGCCGGATCGCCGTCGCCTGGCCAAGGGCCGGAACCACTGATCTGCTGCTGGATCTTCTGCAGCATCTGCCGTGTCGACAGCATGTCCTTCACCGGAACGAGGTTGTAGAGGGTCGGGACGAGCGATCCTCGGATGGCGCGGTGTTCTGTGCCGTTGGCGAGTCCGAGCAGCGCGACCAGTTCAGCGGGGAGCGCGCGGTTGAGCGCGGCTCCGAGGTTGCGGAGATCGACGGCCGTCGCCGGACGGCGATACCTTCACCGGCGAGGTGACGATCAGTGGCGGCGGCACCTTCTCCTTCTCCTACTCCGGCTACCGCCGCGGGCTGATCAGGGTTACTCGCCGGTGAAGAAGGTGACCTCGCCGCGTTCCATCAGGGTGATCAGGCTCAGTAGCGCGCCCCAGGTCTGGAAGGGCTCGCTGTTGGGCTTGTCGCAGGCGCCGCCGTGGATGCTCGAGTAGTTCTCGTGCACGTGGCGGTGCTCGTTCCATTCCTTCAGTACCAGCCGCGAGCTGCCTTCGGCCAGCCATCGGGCCGCGTCCTTCTCCTCTGCCCGCAGCAGTCCCAGGTAGACGAGGAAGTTCACTGGCGGCCAGGCCCGCCCGGACCAGTAGCTGCCTTCTCGCGTGTCGATCGGCTCGCTGCGTGGGGACGTGGGCAGGATCCACTCGCCACCGAAGCCGTTGTCGGCGAGCAGGTGGTCGTCCACCATCCGGCGGGTTCGCTCGGCCGGGCCGACACCGGCGAGCATCGGGTAGAAGCTCATCGCCGACAGCCGCTCAGTCGGCAGTCCGGAGTCGGTACGACGGCTCCGGTAGATGCCGCTCGGCTCGTCCCACAGAGCCTCCATCGCCGCCACCACAGCCGCCTGCCGCTCGCGCAGCTCCGCGGCGGCATCCGACTCGCCCAGGATGTCCGCGATCTCGGCGAGGGCTTCGCAGTCGGCGGCGTACAGGCTGTTCAGGCCAACGTCGTGGGCGGCGAGCAGACTCTTGGACTTGTCGAACGGTACGTCGTCGAAGACCGGGTGACCGTCCCAGCCGGACTCGCAGGTCGCCCCGAAGTGCTGGTGGATCCGCGGAACGTCCTGCGGTGACGGAAACTCGGCATCGAAGTACGTCGAGCCCGGGCAGAGCAGCTCGCCGTCACGGCGGACCTGCCACCACCAGCGGTTCCAGGTCAGCAACGGTCCGAACGTCTCCTCGAGCAACCACCGGTCGCCGAAGCGCCGGTAGAGCTCGCGGACCACCAGCGAGCCGACCGGCGGCTGGGACCCGTCGTAGGTCTTGCGGCCGGTGCCCTGCTCGACGTTCGGCACAAAGCCTTCCGGCGTCATCGCGCGGAGCATCTCGACCGTGTTGACGTAGGCGAGCTCCTTACTCGACACCGCCGCCAGTAGCGCGTTGAAGAACGCGTCCCAGCAGAACAAGGCATATCCGCCGCGCTTGCCGACGTTCCACAGCCGGCTGACCGTGGTCACCACCCGGGACTTCGCCGGTTCGTAGATCGTGTTCCAGGAGATGGCGTCGCGGACGATCTCGCGATGCTGTGCGAGCGGGTCCGACCCGGCCTGCCCGATCGAGGCCGACGCGGCGGCGACGATCGCCGCGATCTCCGCCAGGTCGCGCGCGCGTCCGGTGCTGACGCCCACAGCAGTACTAAGGTCCAGGGCCAGGTAGGGGCCGTCGATGTCGACGTACGGGTCGTTCGCGTGCGGCGCGGTGCCGAACACGTCCACCGTCCTGCCGTCCGGGCCGACGGCCGTGATCTGGTGGTCCCCGCGGCTGACCGAGCCCGGCCGGTTCCACAGGTACCCGACCGCGACGGTCAGCAGCGCGCTCTTGGGCTGGTTGCCGGTCGGTGTCACCAGCGCCACCAGGTCGTCGCCGGCGTGCGCGGTTTGCACGCGGATCGTGATGCCCGCCCAGCGCACGGTCGTCTCGGTGTAGCTGCCGTCGTAGGCGTGCCGGCCCAGGGTGACGGTTTCCGCGCCTTCGGTCCGCCGTCAGATCTGCGTGGTCCGCAGTGACGTGCCCCGGTAGTACTCCTTCAGTCCGAAGGACAGGCCCAGCGCGTCCGGCAGGAGCACCTGTGTGAGCACGCTGCGCGTGTCCCACGTGTTCCAGCCCCGGGCGAGGGATTCCTGGATCCGGCCGTACGCCGCTTCGCTCTCGTTCGTCATCGCTTTCCTTCAGGTGCTCAGGTCGTTGAGTTCCAGGGCCGCGTCCAGCAGCGCCTGGGTGTACTCGTGACGGGGGTTGGAGAACACTGTGTCCGCGGGGCCCTGCTCGACGATCTGCCCTGCGCGCATGACCACCACGCGGTCGGCGATCTGGTGGACCACGCCGAGGTCGTGGCTGATGAACAACATCGACAGCCGGCGCGTCGCGCGGAGCTCGACCAGCAGCCGTAACACCTGCGCCTGCACCGACACGTCCAGTGCGGACACCGCCTCGTCGCACACGAGGAGTCGCGGTGACAGCGCCAGGGCGCGGGCCAGGCTGACTCGCTGGCACTGGCCACCGGACAGCTGGGCGGGGTACTGGTCGGCCACCTCGGCGGCCAGACCGACGTCAGCGAGCAAGGCGGCGATGGCGGTACGGCGTGGTCCGGCGGGCGCGGTGGAGGGGTGCGTGAGCCAGACCTCGTCGATGATCGCGCCGGCCCGCATCCGCGGGTTCAGCGACGACCGAGGGTCCTGGAACACCATCTGGATCGCCCGCTTCAGCTCCGCCGGGCGGCGGGCCGGCATCGGCGAGCCGTCGAAGGTCAGTACGCCGGCGTCGGGACGCTGCAGCCCGACCACGCACCGTGCGAGCGTCGTCTTGCCCGACCCCGATTCGCCCACCACGGCGACGATCTCGTTCTCGCCGACGGTGAGGCCGGCGTTCTCGACCGCCGAGAACCGTGCCCTGCGCAACGACCCCTTGATCGGAAAAGTCACCCGCAGCCCGTCGACAGCCAGCACAGGAGTGTCAGTCATGTCAGCACCTTCTCGGCTTCGTGGCAGGCGCTCCAGCGGCCCGGAGCGACCTCCCGCAGCGAAGGGATGTCAGTGCGGCATCGGCTGACGGCCAACGGGCACCGAGGGTGGAACGCACAACCGGACGGCCGTTGCGCGGGCACCGCCGACGTCCCGGGCAGCGGGTCGGCGATCGCGGTCCTGGTACGGATCGCGGGGACGCTGCGGACCAGTGCCTCGGTGTAGGGGTGTGCCGGCCTGTTGAGCACCACCGATGCTGCACCACGCTCCGTCACGCGACCGGCGTACAGGACGACGAGGTCCTGCGCGACGTGCGACATCACCCGCAGGTCGTGACTCACCAGGAGCATCGCCGAGCCCTCCTCGACCTGCAGCTTGCGCAGCAAGGCGAGAACGCGCGCCTGTACGGTCACGTCGAGCGCCGTCGTCGGCTCGTCGGCGAGCACGAGCGACGGGCCGGCGATCATCGCCATCGCGATCATCGCCCGCTGCCGGAGGCCGCCGGAGAGCTCGTGCGGGTAGTCCCGCGCGCGCCGGGCCGGCTCGGGAATGCCGACCCGGTCGAGCATGTCGATCACCCGCTCCCGGACTTCGGCCCGCGGCCGGCCCGTACGGCGCAGTACCTCGCCGACCTGGCGGCCGATCCGCTGCGTCGGGTTCAACGACGCCATCGGGTCCTGGAAGATCATCGACATCTCGTCCCCGCGCAGCGCGCGCAACCGGGCCTCGCCGCAGCGGACCAGGTCGGTCCCGCCGAACGTGATCTCCCCGGTCACCACCGCCCCTTCGGGCAGCAGGCCGATGATCGCCATCGCGGTCATCGTCTTGCCACTGCCCGTCTCGCCGATCAGCCCCACCGTGGTGCCGGCCGGGATGTCGAACGAGACGTCTTCGATCACCCGGACCGGACCATCGGCGGCGGGCAGGTCCACCGACAACCCGGCGATCCTGACAAGCGTGTCCATCACCGGTCAGCTGCCCGTCACGGCCGCTTGGGAGAAGTCCGGGTAGCCGAGGCCGTCCAGGGTGAAGCCGGACAGGTTCTTGTTCGAGACGTACGCGACCTTCGCGGTCAGCGGGAACATGCCCACCGCGTCGTCCCAGATGATCTTCGAAGCGCTCGCGTACAGCTTGGTGCGCTCGTCGCTGCCGGTGGTCGATCCGGCCTGCGCCAGCAGCTTGTCCAGCTCGGGGCTGCAGTAGCCGTTGCGCTTGGCCGCACACGGATACAGCCTGCTGAGGTTGGTGGCCGCGTCGTACCCGGCGGTGCCGAGCAGCTGGAAGTTCACGTCCCACTTCAGGGCCAGCAAGTCCTCGATGAAGACCGCCTGCTCCTTCTGCAGCAGGTCCGCCTTCACCCCGATCTTCGCCCACGACGAGACGACCGCCTGCAGGAACGGCTTGAACTGGGCCTGACCGAACTGCACCCGCAGCGGCTTGTCGAACGAGTAGCCCGCGGCCTGCAGCGCCTTCTTCGCCGCGTCCGGGTCGTACTTCACCGGCGTCTGCGGCGCGTAACCGAGCACCGTCGGCGCCAGCGGCGAGTCGGCGACCTGCCCGGTCACGGGGTACAGCTGCTTGGTGATCGTCGCGAAGTCGACCGCCTGCCACAGCGCCCGGCGTACCTGCGCGTCGGTCAGGCTCGGCGTGGAGGAATTGAACCACATGGTGAAGTTGCCGTTGCTGGGCACCGCCTGGACCTTCAGGTTCTGGTCGGATTGCAGGGCCGGGATCTGGTCGTCGGGCAGCCCCCACACCACGTCGACCTCACCGGTCTTCAGCGCGGCCAGCTTGGCGGCGCTGTCCGGGATGCTGCGGATCGTCAGCGACGGGATCCTCGGCGCGCCGCCCCAGTAGTTGGGGTTCGGCACCAGCTTGAGCTCGGCACTCGGCTTGAACGACTCCACCATGAACGGCCCGGACGCCACCGGCTTGCTGAAGTACGACGCGTCATCAGCCGGTACGCCGGACGGCAGCACGAACAGGGTCGTCAGCTTGCTCGGCAGTGCCGGGTCCGGCGCCGGCCCGGTGAACGTGACGGCGGTCTCGGACGCCGCCTTGGCGGTGACGCCCTTGAAGTTCGCGGCGGCCGTTCCCTTCAGTTCGATCAGCCGGTCGAAGGTCGCGACCACGTCCTCGGCGGTCAGCGGGCTGCCGTCGGAGAACTTGAGCCCACCGCGCAGCGTGAAGTCCCACGTCTTCACGTCCGGGCTGGACTTCCACGACTCGGCGAGGTCCGGCACCAGCTTGCCGGTGGGATCCGGCTTGAGCAGGCGGCCGTAGATCTGCTGGCCGGCCAGTTCCTTGCCGGCGGCACCTCCCTGGCCCGAGCCGGGGTCGATGTTGTCGACGACGAACGTCCCGCTGGCGACCACTCCCTTGCCTGCGGCACCGTTCTGGGCGCCGCCGTCGCCGACGGAGCACGCCGGCAGGGCCACCGCGAGCACCAGGAGCCCGGTGACCTTCATTGCTGCTGTACCACGCATTACTCACACTCCAGGAGCGAGGACTTGACGGACTTTGCTGTGGGTACTCATCACGACCTGGCGCGGCCGTACCGGGCGGTCAGGCTGTCGCCGAGCAGGCCGACGCTCACCACCAGGACGGCCAGAGCGAGTCCCGGCGCCGCCGAGATCCACCACGCCGAGCCGAGATATTCCTTGCCGTTAGCAACTGTTTGGCCCCAGGACACCGACGACGACGGCAACCCGATGCCGAGGAAGCTCAGGCCGGCCTCGGCCAGTACGACGAGGGCGAACTCCAGCGTCGCCATCGCCACCACCGGGCCTACCGTGAACGGCAGGATGTGCCGCCCGAGCAGGCGCGTCGTACGGACGCCGACCAGCCAGGCGGCGTCGACCCAGTAGCGCTCACGGATGCCGAGCACGACACTTCTGGCTACCCGCGCGAACGAGATCCAGCCGGTCACCGACAGGGCCAGCACGATGACCCACAGGTTCGGCGTGAAGACTCCCGCGATCACGATGGCCAGCAGGATTCCCGGGAACGCCTGAAGGACGTCGACCAGGCGGCTGAGCACGGCGTCCGCCACGCCGCGGTAGTAACCGGCGGCGAACCCGACCAGCAGGCCGACCACCACGCACACCGCGACGGTGGCCAGCCCGATGATCACCGACGTCCGGGCGCCGTACACGATCTGCGCGAGCACGTCGCGACCGAGTGCGTCCGTGCCGAGCACGGCCGTGCCGCCGCTCGAGGTGTGGGACCCCGGCGACAGCAACCGGTCTTCCAGCGGGGTCTGGACCGGGTCATAGTCGATCAGCATCGGACCGAGGACAGCGACGAACAGGTAGAGGCCGATGACCACCGCGGGCACCCGGCCGCTGCCGCGGCGAGTTCGCCGGACGGCCCGCGAGGTGATCAGGTCCGCGACGCCCGTCATCGGGCTGCCGCCGTCCGGATGCGGGGATCCAGCTGCGCGTAGAGCACATCCGTGGCCAGGTTCAGTACGACGATGATCGCGGCGATCGTCAGGGTGGCCGCTTGGACGACGGCGTAGTCGCGGTTGCCCACCGACTCGACGATGAGAGTGCCCAGCCCCGGCCAGGCGAAGACGTTCTCCACCACGACCGCGCCGCCCAGCAACGCGCCGACCTGCAGCCCGACCACGGTCGTGACCGGGATGAGCGCGTTGCGCAACGCGTGCCCGGTCAGCACCTGCCGCCGGGTCAGGCCCTTGGACAGGGCCGTCTGGACGTACTGCTCCCCCATCGCCTCGGCGATCCCGCTGCGCGTCACCCGGGCCACGATCGCCGTGAAGGGGAACGCCAGCGTCACCGCGGGAAGGATGAGACTGCTCAGCGACTGCGCCCCCGAACTGGGCAGCAGTCGCAACCCGACGGCGAAGACGAGGATCAGCATGATGCCGACCCAGAACGTCGGGAACGACTGCAGGACGATCGTCAGCGTCGTCACGAGCCGGTCCTGGCGCGAGCCGGCCCGGATGCCGGCCGCCGATCCCAGCACCAGCCCGGCGACGACCGAGATCACCGCCGCAGTGAGGGTCAGGTCGATGGTCGCGGGAAGCCGGGACAGCACCGCGTCGAACGCGGACGTCGCCAGCCGGTAGGAGTCGCCGAAGTCGAGGTGGAGGCTCCGGCCCAGGTAGTCCCAGTACTGCACCAGGATGGACTGGTCCAGCCCGAGCCGGATCCGCATCGCGGCGATCTGGTCGGGCTCGGCGTCCGGGCCCAGCATCACCACGGCAGGGTCGCCGGGCGCGACGCGCACGACCAGGAAGATCAGCGTGGCCGCTCCCCAGAGCACGAACACTCCGGCGAGCAGGCGGCGAACGATCAGGGTCAGCATCGGGCGACCCGATCGCAACAGGTGATGATCACTGCGAAACTCTCCCGTCGACGCGTGCGGAACTGGGTTGGTCGAGCAGCACGCCAGCTTCCTCGAGCGCGCGGCGCAGATCGGTGACATCCACGGCGGCAGGCGGGCGGCCGGACGAGGCCGCGAGGGCGGCCGCCGTTCCCGCCGCCTGGCCCATCGCCATGCACTGCGCCATCGACCGGACGGAGGCGTGCGCGTCGTGAGTGGCCGACAGGCACCGTCCAGCGACGACCAGGCCGGCCACGTCCCGCGGCAGCAGGCACCGGTACGGCACGCCGTACGTCAGGCCGGTCGGATCGGCGTCGCCACCGACGTACTGCCAGATCGTCGACGACCCGGCGGCGTGGTCCTCGATGGGCGCACCGCACTGGGTGATCTCGTCGGGAAAGCGACGCGCCGACAGCACATCGTCGCGGGTCAGCACGTACTCGCCGACCAGACGGCGGCTTTCCCGTACGCCGATGCGGCCGGAAACGCCTAGCAGGTAGGACTCCTCGTACCCCGGCACGCGCGCCTTCAGGAACCGCACGTACTCGTGCACCTGGCGGCGGCCTTCCCGCTCGGCCGCGGACAGCTCCCACGGGTCCAGCGGATTGACGTCGCTGACGCGGGTCATGTTCGTGTGCACGACGCGCGGGAGCACCGTGCGATGGGCCGACCCTTCGGTGCGCGGCAGGGCGAACTCCCCCGACGCGGCGGCTTCCCGCATCAGCCGGTGCAGTTCGGCCGTCGGAGTCGCGGCGAGATCCACGTTGCCCAGCCGGAAGGTCGCGGTCAGCGGCTGCACCCGCTGCTGACCGTCCGGCCGCTCCAGTGCCGCGCCCGCGCGCCAGGCGACCTCCGCGTCGCCGCTGGCATCCACCACCACGGACGCCGCGAGCCGCACACTGCCCGCCTTTGTCTCCGCGACGACCTCGGTGATCCGGTCGCCGTCCATCACGACCTGGCTGACCGTGGCGTGCAGGAGCGTCGCGACCCCAGCCTCCTCGGTGAGCTCGTCCCACACCAGCTTCAGCGCTTCGGGCTCGTACGTCACGCCGGTCCCCGCGCCATAGGTGTTGGGACGCTCGAAAGCCTGCTCCCGCGCGAAAAGGCGCTCGCACAGCTCCCAGCCGATCCCGCCGACCACGCGGTCGGACCGTCCCGGCGCGTAGAAGCCGTAGAAGGTGTCGAGCACTGCGGCGCCTGTGCCGCCCAGGAAGCCTGTCGCCTCGACGAGCAGGGTTCGCGCACCGGAACGCGCCGCGGCCGTCGCTGCAGCACAGCCGGCCGAGCCGCCACCTACCACCAGTACGTCGCCACGCCACAGCACCGGGATCTCCTGTACGCCGCTTGCGCTCATCGGAGGTGCCACCCGCCGTCGACAGGGACGACTGCCCCGGTCGTCCGGCCGGCCGCGGCCGACAGCAGCCACAGCACGACCTCGGCGACCTCCTGCGGCGTGCTGGCCGCTCCCCCGAGCGGCATCAGCTCAGTCATCCGCGCCGCGATATCCGGTGACTCCAGTGCGCGCCGCGCCATCGGGGTGTCCACCAGTCCGGCAGCCACCAAGTTCACCCGCACGCCGTCCGGCGCGGCGTCGTACGCCGCCGAACGGACCAGCGGAATCAACGCGCCCTTCGCGCTGGCGTACGCGACGGTGCGGAAGTCCCGGTCCAGCGAAGTGGCCAGCGCCGAGCCCACGACCACGACCGATCCGCCCCGCGTCAGCTTCGGAAGCGCCGCCCGCAGCAGGCGGAAGACGGATTCGTGGTTGACCCGGTGCACCTCCGCCCACGCCTCGTCGGTGCACTCGGCGACCGGGCCGTCGCCCAGCCGGCGTCCTGACATGCCGATCGCGTGGACGACCCCGTCCAGACCGCCGAGTACGTCGTACGCCTGAGCGACGGCGTCCTCGGCGCCCCCTGGCACGGTGACGTCGGTCGAGCCCACGTCGACGCCGTACGCCTGTCCTCCGGACGCGCGGATCGCGTCCCCGCAGGCGCTGCCGATGCCTCCGTCGGAACCTGCGACCAAGACACGCATCACCGGCCTCCCGCCGAAGCCGTGCGCAACGTACCGGCCGCGCGCCGGGCGAAGTCCAGGTACGCCGCCTCGAACAACTCCGCGCTGCGCTCTTCGCCGACCAGACGGGAACTGGTGATGACCGGGGGGACGATGCCGTCGGCGGCGAGCAGCCGCGCCGTACGGACCTTGATCTCGTTGACCACGGCAACGGCCGTCAGCGTGCTCACCGGGCCGATCGGCTCGTCCACGCCGTCCACGTGGCACAGCGCGTCCCCAACCGGCGAGCACAGGTCGATGACGACATCCGCATGGTCGGCAAGGCGGGTCCCGCTTGGATGACGTGGCAGGCCGGCGTTCGTCTCGGCCAGCGACGTCACGGCGATAACCGGCAGGCCTGCCTTGCGCGCACCCATCGCCAGCTCGATCGGAACCGCGTTCAGCCCGCTGACGCTGAAGACCATCATGCTGTCGTCGGGGCGGAGCCGGAAGTTCGCCAGGATCTGGTCCGCGAGCCCCTCCACGCGTTCGATGAACATCGCCTGCCGCTGCCCGTTCGCGCCGACCACCTGGTTGTGGAAGGTCATCGACAGCTCGACGATCGGGTGGAACCCGGGGAACGACCCGTAGCGCGGAAAGATCTCCTCGACCGGCATCCGGGAGTGACCGGTGCCGAACGCGTACACGACACAGTCACGCGCGATCGACCGCGCGGCCAGGACGGCGGCCTGCTCGATGGCTGTCTCCTGGGACCGCTGGACCTCTTCCAGTGTCCTCAGTGCCGCTGAGATCCAGGTCATGCTCATATCGGTTGTCTCCAGGGGTCGGGGATGCGGATGTGGGCGTCACCAGGAGCGCCGCACCGATGGCGCCGGCCCGGGCGCCCAGCTGGGCGAACCGGAGATCCACCGGGCCCACCAGCCGGGCGCGACCGGCCAACTGGGCCTCGACGGCCGGTCTCATGAACGCGAAGGCGGGGGCGACGCCGCCGCCGATGACGATGGACGTCACGCCGGTGTAGGCGATGACGTTGCTCAAGGTGGTGCCGAGCGCCTGACCGGCCTCAGCCAGGACAGTCCGCTCCAGGCCGTCCCGGTCGATCGCCGCCCGTACGACGTCCTGGGGTGTCTCGGCGTGGCCGCCACCAGCCCGGACCCGGGCGACCAGCGCGCGTCCGCCGGCGACGGTCTCGAGGCAGCCGTACGCGCCGCAGCCGCACGGGAGACCGTCGGAACGGCAGATCATGTGCCCCAGCTCGCCGACGACGTCGCCGCGAGCGTGCAGGATCCGGCCGTTAAGGGCGAGGGCGCCACCGATGCCCGTGCCCATCGTCACGAACAGGACGTCGTCGTACTCGCGTGCTGCCCCGAGCCGGAGCTCTGCGAGGGCGAAGGCGCGGGCGTCGTTGACGAGCCGCACGCGCGCTCCAGTCCTTGCCGAGAGCTTCTCGGCCAAGCGCAGGCCCGACCACTCACCGGGCAGGTTCGGCAGCAGACGGACAGCGCTTCGGTCGGTGGACAGGTGCCCAGGTACGGCGACTCCGGCGGCCTCCACCGGCACGCTGCGGATCAGGGCGGCGACCGCGGACACCACGTCCTGTGAGCCCGACTGAGGGGTCTCGCGCTCACCTTCGTCCACGATCCCGGAGGCGGGTGACCATCGCACCCACTTGATCCGCGTGCCACCGATGTCCACGCCGAGCACTGCGTCGCTCATGCTTCACCTCATCGCGGGCGGTAGTCCAGCCTGTCTAGACAGGTGACGGTAGACGGCGCCATGATCCGACGTCAAGAGCGTGATCCGAGCTGTTGCGGTCAGCGATGACCTGTCTAGACTGCCGGTATGAAATCTGCCGGAGATCCCGAGGTGGCGCGGTGACGACACGATCGATCCCCCGCCACGAAGCCGTGGAACGCCATCTGCGGAGCCGGATCGCCAGCTCGAAACCAGGCGATGCGCTGGAGTCGGACTCGGAGCTCACGGCTCTGTTCAACGTCAGCCGGATGACCGTGCGTCAGGCCGCCCAGCGCCTGGCCGACCAGGGCCTCATCTACCGCGTGCCAGGGGTGGGGACCTTCGTGGCAGAGCCCAGGGTCCATCGCGACATCGGCCGGCTCCGGTCGTTCACCGAGGAGATGGCGCGACGCGGAGCGGTCGCCGGTTCCAAGGTCCTGGTGGCGGCTCTGCGCGCCGGCACCGCCGACGAGGTGGCCGCACTCCAGCTGGCACCGGGGAGCAAGGTGACGCACGTACGCCGGCTGCGCCTCGCCGACAGCCGGCCCGTCGCGATCGAGAACGTCGTACTGCCGATGTCCTGCAGCGCCGTACTCGAAGGCGATCTCGAGCACGGGTCCCTGCACGACGCGCTACGAGCGCTCGGCGAGATCCCCACCAGCGCGTCGGGAACTCTCGTCGCGGTCAACGCTGGCGTCGAGGACGAGGAACTGCTGGCCGTCGAGCCGCGCACCGCGCTGCTGGTGGAGGAACGCCTCATTCTCGACCAGAGCGGCCGGCCCCTGGAAAAGACCCAGACCCGGTACGCCGGCGACGAGTTCGTGTTCGACGTTTCCCTGACCCGATGACGAACGGAGCCCGGCCTTGACCGAGGTCATGACGGTGCTCGGGCCGGTGGCGGCAGCCGATCTCGGATACGTCGACGCCCACGAGCACCTCTTCCTGCGCACCCCGGCACTGCCCGGTGACGAGTTCTGGGACGAGGACAAGTCCACGGAAGAGGCCGCGGCGGTCCGGGCCAGCGGGATCAGCGCAATCATCGACCTCACCCCGGTCGGCCTGGGCCGCCGACCGACCGCACTCGCGAAACTGTCCACCGACGCGGGACTGCACGTCGTAGCCGCCACTGGCTACCACCGCGCGGCCCACTACCCCGCCTGGCACTGGGCACGAGAGGTGTCCGAGGACGTGCTCCTCGACGTGCTGCTCACCGATCTCACCACCGGCATCGACGATCGCGACTGGGCCGGCCCGCGCCCCGTTTCGTCCACGATCAGGGCCGGCGTCGTCAAACTCGGCGCCTCCTACCAACGCATCACCGCCGACGAACATCGATGGTTCCGCGCCGGCGCCGAAGCAGCCCGACAGGTCGGCGTACCGGTAGCCGTCCACTGCGAAACAGGGACCGCGGCCCACGACATCCTCGACCTCCTGGCCGAGCTCGGCATCGCGGCACACCGGGTCCTGCTCTGCCACACCGACCGCAACGCCGACCTGGACCTCCACCTCGAGCTCGCCTCCCGCGGCGCGCACCTCGTCTACGACACCGTGGGGCGCATCAAGTACGGTCCCGACGCACGCATCCTGGACCTCATCGAAGGCATGGCAGCCGCGGGTCTGGCCGGCCAGGTCTGCCTCGGCACGGACGTCGGACGCCGCTCCATGCTCCGCGCGTACGGCGGCGGTCCAGGGATGGACGTCCTCGGGCGGACGTTCCTACCGCGCCTCGAACGCCGCCTTGGCCGCGACCTGGTCGACCTGGTCATGCGGGACGCTCCGGCGTCCCTCTTCTCGAGCACACCGCAGGCCGCTCGCGCCACGCCCGGGTAACAACAGGAGGAGGGTGGGCCTGCTGAGTGTCACCGCCCCCGCACCAGCGGGTCACACCTTGCGCGCCACGAACACGAACTCCCGCCCCGGCCGGTCCGGCGCCTCCCCTACGTCGACCGCCGCGAACCGCGCCCCCGCCAGCGACTCCTCGACCGCGTCCCGGTACCGGAACCGCGACATCGAGTCAGGATCCATCCTCACGGCGGCGTTTCACATAGTGCTCAGTCGCGCGGTGAGATGCGGGTGCTGTTGACGGCCGCGAGGAGAAGCAGTGCGGCGGCGGAGGCGAGGCTGACGCGCAGACCGGTGAGGAAGGTGCCGGGGTCGGCGATGAGGGCACCGAAGACAGCGATGGCAACCGCTCCGCCGACCTGACGGAAGGTGTTGAAGACGGCGCTGGCCGTTCCGGCGTCCCTCGGCGGGAACACCTTCGAGGACGACCCCCGTGATCGAGGGCATGGCCGAAGAACCGCCTGCGCTGACCGGGATGATCCACAGCGCGGTGATGATCGGCGACTCCAACGGTGCGGTGAACAACAGCGCCAGAAGGCCGGCGGTCATTGGACTAAGGCGTTACCTAAACTGCAGGTTCTGACTGAGCAAATTCACTGCAAGAACCCACGGGTGCCCAACCGACAACCGCACGGACACCAGAACCTCGTCGCTCAGAGCGCCGGACCCGAGGTCGTCGGGGGTTCCGGGTCG
Organism: Kribbella italica; assembly: GCF_014205135.1. Lineage (NCBI taxonomy): Bacteria > Bacillati > Actinomycetota > Actinomycetes > Propionibacteriales > Kribbellaceae > Kribbella > Kribbella italica. The sequence continues at coordinate 7,776,524 of NZ_JACHMY010000001.1, read as the reverse complement.
CGTGGCTCGATGGCTGGTCTCGCCGCGCGGAGGGTTGATTTGGTCCTTTTGAGCTGCTGAACCTCATGTGCCAGTGCCACAACATCCAAACCTAGGCGCCTCGAGATCCGCGCCAGCTCTTTGTCTTGCGCGTCAGCTGGCGACCGCAACACGACCCGGGCGATTTCGCGCAAGGTTGCAGCGCGGGTCATCTCCTGATGACCGGGCGCCCTCTTCTCCACCTCCAAGTCGATCACCAGGCTTGCCAGGGGCCGGCCGAACTGCAACGCATCTCTCAGAATGGACGGATCATCGTCGGCAAGGTAGGGCGTCCTTGGGTCCCGGTCCCGAGGTAGGTCCGCGACGGAAACCGTCGTGAATTCCTTGGCCAGCAGCGGCAGCATCCGTGCCGATGCCTGGCGGTCGGCCTGGCCGTTGCCTAGTGCAACGACTACCGTGTCCGAGGTGGCATAGTGCCGTAAGGACGCTGCTTGGAGTGGCGATAGTGATGTTCCGTGGACAGCCACACCCGCCCAGGCGCCGATCTCACCGATAGCTCTGAGGGCCAGTGCGGCCATCGGCCCGTTGACGATCACTGGGACTGCTCCGTCGGCCAACTCCTCTTGCTGTTCGGCGACGCCAATTAGTGTCTCCGACTTCCGATAGAACGAAGACTCCGGAGTGTCCAGGTAGGTCGCCTCTGTTCGGCGGCGGCCGACGAATCCGACTTCGGCCAGTACCGAGTCCCGTACCGCGAACATGAGACAGTCTCTGAAGCGATCGATCAGGTGCCCGCTGTCCGCAGCAACAGCAAGGCCCGATCCAAGAATGACCTCATCGCTGAAGGCCGACTGGCGCAGCCGCTCTACCAGCTGATCCGGCTCATCAGGCGCGTAGCCGATCCTCCAGCCGGCATCAGCCTTCCCCGCAGGGTCAAGTCCGTGCCGCTCGAGGTGCGCTGCAACCCACTTCCCGGGTCTCTCCATCAATCGACCGCGATAGAACACCTGCGCGTCACGGTACACATCCAACATCTGCAACTGATCGGGGATCGAACTCCAACGATCTGACACGGCGATCACCACCTCCGGCAACTACCTTCCGCCGGAAGCGGCTGCCGATGAACCCGGATCACGTCATCCAGGACACCCTGAACCAACTCCTCCACCCGGGCCCTCAGCCTGTCCAATCGAACGAGCTCCAGCACCGAAGGGTCCTCTCGTGACTTCGCGACGTTTCAGTTGCGTCTGCTGTTCATCAACGCCAAGGACCGTCTCGTGGGGCCTCGTCGTGGCAACCGCGCGCCCGGACGGCGGAGAATTTCCTCGCTGTCAGTCAGGTTTCTTGGTTGCGGTCGAGGCTGGCGATGTAGCTGAGGGCCAGGTCGAGGCCCATGGTGGATAGCAGTCTGCTGCGTGGCTGGGCGATGCCGCCGGCGCCGACCGCCGAAAGTTCGGTGCAGCGTTTGTGAAACCAGCGCCAGGGGATGTTGAGGTAGCCGGCGAGTGCCTCCAGGCGGCGGGCTGCCGTTGGCTGGTTGATGATCGAGTGGCTCGCGGCGGCTGCGGCGATTTCGCGGTAGACGGCTCGGCGTGACGGTGGGGCGCTGGCGTCGACGTACCAGACGCTGGGCGCGCGGAGCCAGTTCGCGACGATGGCTTCTCCGCCGAGGACGAAGTCTTCGACCTGGGCGTGGTCAGGGTCGGTGGTGACGTCGACGGTGATCTGGAACGCTTCCATCAACGCGATGGCGAGCAAGAGGGCGATCCGCTCGTACCGTGGCGAGTTCTTCACCTCGTGCTCGGGGAAGCAGAACGCGCGTCGATGATGCTTCAGGGCCTTGCAGATGGCTCCTAGGAATTGGATCTTGTGGGTCCAGATCAGCCAGCACGACGCCTCCTCGCCACGTTGCTCCCGGCTCCAGAACACAGGTGCCGAGGTCAACCGGTTGAGGTGGCGCAGGACATGATCCGCGCAGAACCGAGAACCCAGCCAGCGAGCCGAGAGTTCATGGAGGTCCGGCACCTCACCGAAGGTGAGACTGGAGGACGGGAGTTCGCCGTAATGGCTCAGATTGGTGCGGTAGTGGTCGAGCGCGTAGTCGTCGGAGAGCAGCGCCGCGTCGGTGTTGGTGATCATCCACAGGATGGCGACGGTGAGGTCGTCGAGGACGTTTGCCGATGGGAGGTAGCGCGTGCGGTCGGGCCCTAGCGGCTTCTGGCCGAACTGACGGCCGTCAGCGACGTGGTACCACTCCTCACCCTCGGCGCCGGTTACGGCGACCACGGTGGATCGTCTATCCGGCCGGATCGTCGCCTCGTCATCGAGCGAAGAGACCGCCAGCCGGTCCGGCCCCGCCCGTTCGGCCGGCCAGTAGTGCGCCTCGAGGTCGAGACCCGAGAACATTCGACCACCTGGCACCTCAAGCTGTCCGAAGTCGATCTGGCCAACCGAACCTGTGCCGTTCCGCTCGGTCAGGTCGGCCAACGCCATGGCCTTCGGCGCAGGAGTTCGGAGCTGAGCGGGCTCGCCTTCCGAAGCGCGCCGGTTCTCGAAGCCCAAGGCCGCGGCGTCGGAGGCACCAAGCACCTGGCAGAGAGCATCTCGGGCATGCTGCCCCGGCCAGGTGTACCAGCCTCGCTCGTAGTCAGAAATCGACTTCGCAGTGATCGCGCCGTACGACCCGGTCGCACGCAGGATTTCCTCGTTCACGAGCTCAGCCAGGCGAGCCTGCGAAAGCGCACCGCGCGCCTGCTTCAAGAGCAGATTGGGCCGGCGCGCGTCCCTGATCATGGCGCGCCAGCACCCAAAGGGTTCTGACCGCGGCCGGAGGCTGACCGGCCTGTGCCGAAACGTCGCACCGCCATCACATCTTCTTCTCTCACCGGATCGGATCCTGCTGATTCAAACGCTTGCTGTACCAGTCGATCCAGATTAACTGGCATCTACCACTGGTACAACCAGTTGTCTCACCACTGGTTAACCACCTATCGTGAGCTTGAGGAGTATCCGGTGCGCCAGTCCACGAGAAGGGAGTAGCTGTGGGCGAGAACAAGACGACGGCAGACAAGATGACGTACGAGCGCGTTGCCGACGTGCTGCGCGAGCAGATCAAGTCCGGCCAGCTTGCGCCTGCCACCGTCCTCCCGTCGGAGCGCCAGTTCGCGGAGACCTACGCAGTCACCCGCGAGACCATCCGGCGAGCGATCGCCCAGTTGCGCACCGAGGGACTCGTGCAGGTCCTCCACGGCAGAGGCGCGTTCGTTCGCCGCCCCGGAGACTGGCCGACGCAGACCTACTCCCGCACCATCACCGTCGACGGCGACGGCAACTACGTCGACAGCGAATCGACCGTCGGCGAATGGCGAGACATCCAACCGCCTCGCATGTACCAGACCAACGCTGAAGCCCCGTTGGCGCTCGCATTCGGTGTTGCCCAAGGCACCGTTTTCCACGCGTCCGACCGGGACCTGGAAAACCAGACGGGAACCCGAATCTTCGTCAGAAGCTACCTGCCTGACTTCGTGGCAACGCAGTTCCCCGACCTTGTCGACGGCGCCTATGTCTCAGCGCGGCAAACCTACGCGGCGGCCCGCAACGCCGGCATGCAACTCGACTTCGACGACTACGTCGCCGCCCGCAACCCCACCCCGGACGATGCGCACTCACTTCGCATCCCCGACGGCATACCGATGCTCATCACCCGACGAATCGTCGCCAGCGAAGGCAAACCGATCATCATGCAAGAGACCCACCGCAGCGGCGAGGAGACGCAACTCCACTACCGACCGAGCATCTAGCTTCGGCACGGCGCCATCAGTCTGCGCTGGCCTCCGCCTCTTTCAGCTCTTCCTTCCACGCAATGACATCGGCCGGGTCGTACCGAAGGTGGCGGCCCATCCGGACAGCCCGCGGCCCGTAACGTCGCCTCCGCCAGCCGTAGAGCGTCCACTTCGGGATCTTCAGGTACGCCGCAACGCGGTCGATGTCCCAGAGCGGATCACGGTCCAACTCGCTGTTCATCTTCGCCTCCCTGCTCTGAATCAGCAGACTGCCCGCGGCTGCGTCGCAGCACCCTGGCCTGCCGCGCTGGGGTGTGCGGCGAAGGCTCGTCAGACCTGATCAGCCGTCGCATCTCCTTGACCGGCAGCCCGAGAATCTCCGCGGCCGCCTCTGTCGAGCCGCAGACCTTCGAGAGCTCGACGGCCTCGCGCACCGAAGCCGCTTCGCTCGCCGCGACCTTCTCGTCGTGCCGCTCGATCGCGAGTTCCCGCGACCGCTTCGCTCGCTCCAGCGCGATCCCCGCCCGAACTGCGCGACCTGTCGCCGCTTCGATCCGCGCCTGACGCTGCCGCGCCCGCTTGAGCGCGGCGACTCGCTCGCTTCCACCCATGCTCAGATTCCCGGACCATCCGGCGCCGGCGCATCAGCACCGGGCACAAGACTCAGATGCCTGACCGGGGGCTTCCGTCCGGCGAGGACCCCGTACGACGAGGTCAGGTCGATCAGCTCTCGCGTCATCCGCAGAACTCGCTCGCCACTCCTTTGTACCACCCGCTCCGGGTGTGCCTTGTCAACCGAAGCAGCCCACCCAGCGACGTACGGGAAGCTGTCGCCGTCGGTCTCCAGACCGTGATGTGCCAGGAGAATGAAGGCGACCGACTCGGCCTCGACCTCGCGCATCCCCCGGCACATCACGCTGCCGGACGCCGCAACAGCATCCGGATCGTGCATCCTCATGTGCGCGACCTCATGCGCCAGAGTCGAGACTGCAGCCGCCTCACTGAGCGAATCGGACACCACGATCCGACGCGCCTCGAAATCCGTGAAGCCGTCGCCGACCGAGCCCTTGATCGGCTCCACCGAAAGCCGGAACCCCTCGCCTTCAACACAGGTCGCCAACCCCTCCCACAACCCTGTCGGCGCAGGACCAACCAGGCGCGCAGAAGCTGGTGGCTTCGGCAACGGCTCACCGTTGGTCTGCGACACATCCCAGACGTAAGCGACCCGAAAGCCGACCAGCCGTCGCCCAGGCCGCCTCTTCGCCGTCTCCGAGTCGTCGGCCAGGTCGAGGTCAACGCGCCTGGCGATCGCGCCCTTGTCGTCGACGACCTGCTTCGACCGGGAGAAGACCGGCGCGAAGACCCGGATCGCCTTCTCCCCCTTCGACACGTTCCGGCCGAGGTGCTTCCAAGTGCTCCACCCACCAACCAGAGTTGCATCGGGCCGCTGCGCCGCGATCAGAATCGCGTTCCGGAAGCTGTGCTCATGAAAGGCCGTCGCCGTCTTGAGCCACCGCTTCCAGTCATCCGCCGTACGGAGCTTGCGGATCTCCTCGATCAGCATCTCGTGCAACGAATCCACAGTCGATGCCGGAACCTCCGTCTTTCCTGAGTCTGCACTGTCCATGACAGCTCAACGGCCGGAGCGCGGTCGACATGATCACGGCGTCCCAGATCCGCAGAACAAGATCAGCTGTTCTGGCCATCGTGAACTGTCGGACGATGCTGTGCCGGGTAGGCACGGATGGCTTACCGCCGCGCACAGTTGAGTTTCGGTCCGCCGCTACCAACGCCGATGCGAGTCACGAAGCCGCAGGGCCGGGAGCATAGGAAGCCGCATGGGCAGTGATGACCCGGGCGCCACTCGCCCGCTCGAAGATGCTCTTCATCTGGACGGGCGCCCCGAGCACGGCCAGGTGCAGCACGCTCGGCAGGATGACCACGCGAACCTCGTCCCGGATGACGGCGCGCAGCATTCGCTCGAAGGCGATCGCCCCTACGGCATTCCGGCTGTTCCGGTATCGCTGCTCTGGCAGATCTTCCTCAACGAAGATGCCAGCGAGGTCGTGACCTGACTCCTCAGCGAACTCAGCGATCCGCTCCTTATTTCGATTCACTTCGGACTCGAAGAGGAGTAGATCCTTTCGCAGGTAGGCGTACGCCCGCGGTCGGCGGTCAGACTTCCCGTACTCTGGCGTGCAGATGCACGTCAGCGAGTAGCACGTCGCCGAGACGTGAACGCGCTGACCGTCCCTTGAGCGTGCACCTGTTGCCATGAGCCGACGCTATGAGAATCGGCATCGTGTCCTCGACGAACTTGCTCGAACTTGCGAGCGCCCACTGACTAGGAAGCCAGTCTATTCGGGTAAGTCGGCCAGTGCTGAGCTGATCAGGCTCCGGGCAGCAGGGCCGTACACGGCGAGCTGAGCAAGTGCCGTGAACGTCTCGCTATACATGCCGACTTCACGTGGTTGCGTAATCGTCAAGAAGCCCGAGACGAGTTCGACGTTTGCTTGAGCGTTGTCGAAGATGTAGAAGTCCTCGACCGGCCACCGCGGTGATCGGTCGACATCGGCGGGAATCACGCCGACGCTGACTGACGCCAGCCGCATCACCTCGAGGACGTGCCGGAGTTGTCCGCCCAGTACTACCGGGCCGCCGACTTGGTAGTGCAGGGCGGCTTCCTCCAACACGAAGGCGAAGGTGTGGCCGCCCTGCGTGAGGATGCGCTGACGGTCGATGCGCTCAGCAACGGTTGCGCCGATGTCGTCGACCGCAACGCGCCGGCGGTCACGGATCGAGGTCAGTACGGCGGTGGTGTAGTCCGGGGTCTGAAGGAGGCCGGGCAGCATGCTCTGGCAGTAGGACCGGTACTGCTTGGTGCGGTCGTAGAGATCGCGGACGGCGACGTTGAGATGCCGTAAACCAGTACGCTCGGCCCGCCGCCAATCCAGCCACATCGAGTCAACTGATCGCAGTTCGGCGATGAGTTCGGGCACGAGGTGGGAGGCTGAGCAGGTCGCACACCAACCGCGGATATCCGACTCGGACGGCTGCTGCTTGCCGTGCTCGATCTTGGAGACCTTGGCCTCATGCCAACCAGCGGCGGCGGACAGCGCTCGTGCGGACAGTCCTGCATCGAGCCTGATGTCGTGCAGTCGGTCAGCAAGCGCCTGACGGGCGCTTTGGGCACTTGAGGATTGCGAAGCAGGCATCCAGATCGATCACGACGAAGTGGCAGGTCACCTACAGGGTAATGGAATAGAGCTCATGATCGATGCCGAGTTCCCATGCCGCCGCGAACGCCAAGAGACACAGCTCCACCGTCTCCGGGCCGGCACTCACCTCGTTACCGACGAACCGCCCGTCACCCGCGAAGAGGCAGAACTGCACCGTAGCCTCGTCGAAGATCCAGGCGTCGTTGCCAGGCAACGCGATCGCTGAAACACGCGAGCGTGGCACCCAGCGAACCATCTCGCCTCCGGCGACATTGACCGCGGCAGTCACCGCGTGCTCGAAGGCGATGTAGTCGGACATTGGCTCACTGACGACCCTGATCCGCTTGATCTCGACACCGCGGGCCGTGGCCGAGCTGGCCGTCTCGGTCCAGCCGGCGTACTCACGGATCGCCTGGTCCACGTTGCCTGCCCGCCACGCAAGGTAGGCGGGGTCGTCAGTCATGTACTGGTCGCGGAACTCCAGCTTCAACGCGGTCTTGGTGCTGCTGGCAAGCAGCTCATCGAACGACGGCTCCGGCACGGCATGCCTCCAAAATCATCGCGACCATCCTGGCGGGCAACTGCACCACAGACTCGGTATCAGCGAGTCCGCTGTCTTCTGAGAGACGAGCCAGGATGGCCGGATCGCTCACCGTCTCACCCTGGAAGTAGAAGTCGCCAGTCTCCTCATCGCGGAAGACCGCCGGACAGTTGTTCCCCGGGCATCCAGGGTCCTTGCCGTAGAACTCTATCGTCATGATGACCTCCCGTATCGAGTACAGCGTCGTGGGTGGTGCTGGCCAATCATCGGGTGGACTTCGCCCGTGGCCAAGCCTTTGCAGGCACCAGAGCAAGTCTGCGCAAGTTGCTTGCGCAGAGATCAGCCGATGCCCTCCTGCCATTCCCGGAGTGCGTCAACCCCTCCGGTGGGAGGTTGGAACGGCTGGCGCGGGCGGCCTCGCTCTCCACGTCGCGCCAGCCGGCCTTGAAGGTTCCTGCCTGAGTTCGGGGCCCGGTTTGGGGGAACTGGGGCTAACTCAGACAGGAACCGTAGAGCGGCGGAACCGGTGGGTGTGCAGCGATCTTCTGCACGTGAGGGGCTGAGGACGACGACTCCCCACCGATTCCGCCAGTTCATGGGGTGTGGGTGATGTTCGAAAGCGGCGGCAGGATGATCCGAGCCCCCGTCTCCTGTTCGAACCTGCGCTTCACCTGCTGGGTGTCACCGAGGAGTCCCAGATGCCGAAGGCATGGCAGAACGATCGCGGTGACCTCGTACCGGTTCACCGATGCCACCAGTGCTTCGTAGGCCGCGGGTGCGCTGTCGGCTTCCTCGACGTACACCGTGCCGCGGGTGAAGCCCTCGAGTTGCGCGAACTGGCGCAGCTCCTCCTTCATCGTCTCTACCTGGTCGTCGGTGATGTAGAGGTCGCGACGGGCGTAGCCGAGCATCAACGGCCTGGTGTAATCAACACCGCTCACCGCTCCTCGTCCATCCACCGGCGAAATCTGGCGAGCAGCCGTTCCCAGGACCGGGACCACCAGCCCCGTCGGTGCTGGCCGATCACGTGTGGACAGCATCTTCATCCACCGCCGGGACGGCCGGCTCGATCGTCACACGGAGGCTGTAGAAGCGCCGCGTCATGGCCGCCTGATAGCGAACAGCCTCTGCCGGCTCGGCGGTGTAGTCCGCGATGACGTGCTCACCGAACCACACGCGCACGCGACGATCGCTCGGGTGCGGCGTCTCCGTGAGAGCGCTCATTCGCCGCGCACCTCCTCGACGATCTCGCGAAGCATGCAGGCGTAGAGCATGGTTGCCACGGCGTACCCGGTGATGACCGGCCACGGACTCTCCAGCAGCTGCATCATGGTCGCCTCCTCCATCTCGTTGTCGTGTTTCATCGAGTGGATCACTCAGCGTCAGCGCTTGGTAACCTGATGAAGTGGTGAACGGTGCGAAGTCCACCGAAGGAGGCGTGAAGGTCGTGAAGGCAGCTCCGAGCGACCGGGTGCGGGCGGATCCGGCCATCCCAGCGCCCCATCACGGCCTACGGTGGAATCGTGAGGAGCGGAACGAAGGCACCCCAGGTGGCTGATGCTCGTATCCCCCCGAAGTCCCTCGTCGAGGCGTTAGGCCTGGTTAGCTGGGGTCCACGGGATCTCGCCCGCGCCGTGAACCAGTGGTTGACCCGGCGAGGGCGGTCGGCTGAGCGCATCGACATCACGGCGGCATACCCGTGGGTTCGCTCGAACTACTGTCCGCACGGATCCATCCCGGAGGTTGTCGCCACGGTCCTCACCGATCAACTCGGTAGCTACGTATCAGCCGAAGATCTGTGGCCGGGTAACGCGCGAGCTCGGCGTACGACTGCCCGCGCTGCTGAGCTGGGGGCCGAACAGAATCTCGACGGTCTCGTGCGCTCCCTCGAGCAGCTCGCCAGCGGATCGCGCCTGCTGCCAACAAGTGGTCCGGACTTGGTGGCAGCCGTCCTTGACGGCATTCAAACGACGATTGAATCGATCCCGGCACAGTCCAAGCCAGATCGGGTGATGACGCCGCAGACGGAGCTGATCGCCGCCCACGTCACCGCGCTTCGCCACTTGGACGATCGCCAAGGCGGCGGAGCGTTGAGCCTGCGCTACGTCACCCATGAACTTGCCGGCGTACTCGATCTCGTGCGTAGCGCCAGCTACGAGCCCGAGGTCGGCCGTGACCTGCTGACCATCGTGGCCGACCTGGCGCAGCTCGCAGGCTGGATGCAGTTCGACGCCGGCGAGACGACCATCGCGCAGCGATATCTCCTGCTCGCCATCCGCGTGGCCCGGGCTGCCGGAGACGACGGACGGATGGTGAACAACGTCGGCATGCTGACCTACATCGCTGCTCACACCAGCCAAGGCGCGGACGCGCTCCGGATCATCGACGCCGCGAACCGCGTACCGACGTCGAGTGACTTGCTCCGCGCTCGCACAACCGGCCGCGCAGCAACAGCTCACGCCAGCATTGGCGATCTGGGGGCATTCCGAGCAGCGGCCGATCGGTCACAAGAACTGTTGGCCTCGGCCACAACCGACGAACTGTCGCCGTACCTGTACTACCTGAGTCCCGACCAGTTGTCGGCCGAAGCGGGATACGGCCTGCTGACCATTGCCATGCGCACGGAGCTGTACCGGCAGCCACTGCTCAAGCAGGCGGTCGAGCTGCTGACGCCGCTATCGAGCATCGGCGACGATCCGGCATATCAGCGATCTGCGCTCCTGCACGGCTGCCAACTGGCCCGCGCCTACCTGCATCGACGCGATCTGGAGGCCACCGTCGAGACGGCGCGCGTAGCACTTGGCCGGCTGTCCGAGGTGCAGTCAGGTCGTTGCGTCGCATCGCTGCGCGAGCTGCGGCGGAGTCTGGCGCAGCGCCGACGTGCTGCCGTCGTCGCAGACTTCCTGCCCGAACTGGATGCGGCTTTGGAGGGCCGGTGACAACAACTCCGCCAGCCAGCGGCGACCGACCGCCCGACGGCAAAAGCGCTAGCGCACCAATCGACCTGCAAGTGCGGAACTACGACGATCCCGACGCTCAACTCCTCGTAAAAGCGCTCTACGCGGAACAGCTCGACACCTACGGCTTTGCCGACTCACCCGACTCGGAGATCGTCGACGACTATGGCCAACCGTCGGGAGTGCTTCTCGTGGCCTACTCACCATCCGGCCAGCCTGTTGGGTGTGGTGGCTACCGCACCTACGACCAGGTGGCCCGTGTGGCGGAGGTGCGCAAGATGTTTGTTGCACCCGAGTACCGCGGGCATGGGTTGGGGTGGCAGATCCTGCGCGAGTTGGAGCACCGAGCCGTCAGCCACGGCGCTCGTCGGATCTTGCTGGAAACCGGGGCGCTGAACTACGCAGCCATTCGCTTGTACCTGGCATCCGGCTACCAAGCCATCCCGCCGTACGTACCTGGGCGCCGAGAGACCAATCGGGCGTTCGTCAAGACGCTGTGATCGAGCCGCCAGGCCGACCGTCGTGGGTGCAACGTTCATGGCAGCTCAACCGCCGGACTTGTGTCAGGTTGATCATGGCGCGGCCGTACAACTCGACGACGCGCGCGGATCGGTTCCGGCCGGGCGACCTTCATGGGGACCTCAGACCGCATCGGCCGGCATTCCTCGTCGGTGCCTGCCAGACTCCGACACACCTGTGCTGCCTCTGCGAGTAGCTCCGTGACCGAGGTCAATGGTTCGGTCAGCCTGGTCATGAAGGCAATGCGCTCGGCCACCAACCACGTTCGCTGGCGCCTCCCCAGCGGCACGGCCGTCGGCAGCTCGTACGCCGGATCAACGCGGATCGCCTGGATTCGGGGGACGAACAGCCGTCGTGCAACAACGAGCTCGAACACCGCCCGCTTCTGCATCGCGGCTACCCGGTGGGCAGCGTGAACGAGTTCATCAGTCGCCCTGAGGACAGCAATCGCAGTCCATCGATCCGGGACCAACTCCGCAGGCGGTCGCAGCGCGCCCCCGGGAAGACCGACGGTACGCCGGATAGCGCTGTGTAGCTCTGTGAAGGCGAACTCCCCGGGCAGCGACGTGATACCGCCCAGGTCTGAAACGTGGCGGTTCCACGCAGCAGCGGTTCGCATCGAGGCCTCATCGCTTCGGTGCAAGGCGGTGGTCGCTGTTCGCAGTTTCGCGACGGCCGCATCTCCGAGGCCCACGTGAGGTGCACACGTGCCCACAGCTCTGATGAGATAGCGAGCATGGCTGGCCGCCGTACGGACCTGGGCCGTCATCGATCGAAGGTCCCGGGTCAGCATGTCCTGCACGGGGATCTCCTCGTGCAGGCGCTGCCATTGCGCCGCCGCATACGCGATCTGCTCGAATGTATCGGCACCGATGGCCGGCATTCCGGTCGTCAGGCCGCCAAGAGCTCCCAAGCCCTGAGTGTCCCTCTGCGCTGCGACGGGCTCGAGCACATTGAGCGTCGACTCCAGCTGCGCTGCCAGCGAGCGCTGCTCGACCGCACGACGCCCCTTGCCGGCGGACGTCATCACGGCCAGCGCAGCACGAGCGGCGATCGATGCGACGTCCGCTACCAGGCCACGAGCTGCGGTCAGCGAATCACGGTCGCGGAGCACAGCGGCGGTGACTGTGTCCGAGCCCACGAGCAGGTCCGAGGCGGCCCCTAGCGTTTGAGCTACAGCCATCAGTGCGGGATCTCCGTGAGATGTCGGTTGCCCGATGTCCTGGATCTTGAGCTCGTGCTGAAGCTGTGCCATCTGCCGCCGAGTCGCCGCCAGCACCGCGGACCACCCCACAGCACATTGCCGCGGATCCGGGCTGACACGGCCGCCGGCGTCTTCGGCCCGGCGACGGGCAACCGTCAAAAGTCCCTCATACGTCGCGCGCATCCGCAACCATCCGGATGTCCTTCGCCGCAGACCTCAGCGCGTCAGCCAGCGCCAACCGCCAGCTGAGACCCTCGACCGATACTTCGAACCCATCGACCAGCCCGGCCGCCTCGTCGAACAGGCCAGCAGGGTCATCAGCCAGCTCTCCGACGTACGACTCGTACGGCGTCACGCCCAGCAGCTCGCAGACGCGGTAACGGCCGAAGGCGGTCATCGCCCAGAACCCATTCGGCGCTCCCCTCTCCAGAGCCTCGACGCTCGCCTCGGCGCGAGTCACGAGCTCGACGACCTCCGAACGCTCCTGGTCGTTGCTACCCGGCATCGTGTTGTTCAAGGTGCTCCCACTTTCGTCACCAACAGGATTGGCCGATTCGTGGGCAGAACGGGCGACGATCTAGAAATCTGTGGATAACTAGCCGCCGACACCTCGCCGCGCGGGGTGCTGCCCGCGCGGCGGGCCGCACCCCGCGCGGCCCCAGAACCGAATTCCCTTGCTCAACGGTTGTCGACAGGGCCGGCTGCACGGACGACATCCAGGGACTCGTTCGGAAGGCCATCCAGATCGTCCGTCGACAAAGTCGCGGGAGCCCGTCCCGTCGGGAGGGGAGGGTCACCGACACACTTCTTGCATTCAAGGCGTTTCAGCTGCCGAAACGGCGGGCCGGCGGTCTGCTCCCGGGCCGTTGAACCCGACATGCGCGACCGCAACTCCTCCCCAGCCCGCCGCGTTGCCCAGCTGACAGGGGCATGCGCTGACTGCGGCGCCCCGTTCTCCAGGCACAGATCCGACCACCGGTTCTGCTCAGATCCGTGCCGCCTTCGCGCGTGGCGTCGACGGAAATCCATCGAGTCCCTTGGCGAGCAGAGGGCTGATTCTCTTCAACGCGACCTCAGCAATCTCCGCCGGACAGTCCACTCTCTCAAACCCGAAAGCCCGACCTCGGCTGTCGCAGATCAAGCTTCCTTGCTCAAGGCAATTGACTCGATCACAGCACAGGTCGATCGCCTGAAACTGGAGAACTTGCTACTCCATCAGGAGCTGCGCCATCGGCCTTCTCGGTCGTCAGCGTGTTGAGCATCCACCGCTTGAGTGCAGGCGACGGCTACAAGTACCTCATCAAACACATCGCCTCCGCCGACGTCGACCGCCGGATGGCAACCCCCCTCACTGCGTACTACGTCGCCGACGGCTACCCACCAGGCCGGTGGGCCGGACGCGGTCTCCCCGGTCTCGGCAAAGGGCAGATCAAGGCCGGCGACGAAGTCACCGAAGAGCAGATGGCCGCCCTGTTCGGACGCGCACAAGACCCGGTCGACGGCAAACAACTGGGCCGGCCATTCCGCGTCTATCGCTCTCTGGACGAGAGGATCCAGGCACGCATAGCTGATCTCCCAGCAGACCTCTCGGAGGAAGACCGAACGGTCGCGATCGCCGAAGTACGACGTACTGAATCTCGTGTGCGAGCGCGACAAGCCGTGGCCGGTTTCGACCTCACCTTCTCCCCCGTCAAGTCCGTCTCGGCGCTGTGGGCAACCGCCAACGTCGGGGTCAAGGAGCAGGTCGCCGCCGCACACTACGACGCCGTCAACGACATCCTCGACCTGATCCAAGACCAAGCCGTCTTCACCCGGACCGGCGACGGCGGCATCGCCCAGATCGACACCCGAGGCGCCATCGCGACCGCCTTCGACCACTGGGACACCCGAAGCGGCGATCCCCAACTCCACACCCACCTCGTCATCGCCAACCGCGTCCAAAGCAAAGACGGCCAATGGAAGACCCTGGACGGCCGCGTCCTGTTCAGGTCAGCGGTCGCCATGTCAGAGATCCACAACGTCCTCCTCGCAGATGGCCTGACCCGCCGCCTCGGAGTCGACTGGGACCTTCGAGACCGCGGCGAGCAGCGCAATCCGGCGTTCGAGATCACCGGTGTCCCCGATGAACTCTTGCGCGAGTTCTCCTCGCGAACCGAACAGATCGAGTCGAACCTCGAGCATCTCCTCTCGCAACGCCCGAGCACTCCTTCACGGCAGGAGATGTACGCACTCAGGCAGCAGGCGACCTTGATGAATCGCCCTCCCAAGCACCTGGCCAAACCTCTCGCCGACCTCATGGTCGACTGGCGACGCCGCGCAGATCTCACCCTCGGCATCAACGCCAGAAGAGCGCTTGCCGACTGCCTGAGTGACGTCCCTGATCGGCTCCTCGCACATTCAGACCTGAGCCCACAGACGTTGGAAGCCTACGGCGCAACAGTCGTTCTCGCCCTCCAGGCCAAACGCGCCACCTGGACCCGCTGGAACATCCTCGCCGAGGCCGCACGACAGACCCGTCTCCTACGCCTGGCCACCACCAAAGACCGCGTTGCCGCGCTGGAAGCCATCGCCACCACAGCCGAGCACCACTCCATCAACCTCACCCCCGGCGATCTCGTCGACCTGCCCGGCGAACGCCTCCACGGCGAGAGCATCTACCGAGTCCACAACGGCGCGATCTTCACCTCACCCGTCGTCCTCGGCGCCGAACGCCTGCTGCTGGACCTGGCCCAAGACCGCACAGGCCCGACCGCCGCGTTGAAGCTCGATGACCTGAGCGGATTGACCGCTGACCGCCGAGAAGCGCTCACCCGGCTCCTCGACAGCGGCCAGCGCCTCGAAGCCCTCGTCGGACCTGCCGGGACCGGTAAAACCAGCCTCCTCGCAAGCCTCCGCCAAGCCTGGCAGACGACCCACGGCCCAGGGTCGGTCATCGGTATCGCGCCCTCGAGCACCGCCGCCGACGTACTGTCCGGCAGCCTCGGCATCCCGACCGACAATCTCGCCAAATGGATCCACGAAGCCGTCGGCCTCGGCGCCGAACAACGCAACCAACGCATCGCCAACCTCGAACGCGCGGCCAGAATCGCCGAACACCTTCGACGCAAACGGCGCCAGCAAAGGATCCTGACCGGCGTCGCCGCCCTGCGCGCCGAGGCCGACCACTGGCGATTCCACCCCAACCAACTCGTCATCGTCGACGAAGCCTCCATGGCCGGCACCATGGAATTAGCCACCCTCGCCCGCGAAACCTCCAAGACAGGCGCCAAACTCCTCCTGGTCGGCGACGACGCCCAACTCGGCGCCGTCGACACCGCAGGCGCCTTCCGCCTCATCGCCAAAGAGACCGAAGCCGCAAGCCTCCACGAAGTCTGGCGCTTCACCCACGACTGGGAACGCGACGCCAGCCTCGCCCTTCGCGCAGGCGAACTCGGCGTCATCGACGTCTACGAAGATCACGAACGCCTCACTGCCGGCACTCCTGACGACTGCGAAATCAACGCCTACTCCGCCTGGCTCGCCGACACCCGCCGAAACCTCACCAGCCTCCTGATCGCCGCCGACAACGCCACAGTGATCCGTCTCAACGCCCGCGCCCGCCTGGACCGCATCACCACCGGCGAAGTCGAACCCAACGGCGTCCCGCTCCACGACGGCAACGAGGCCGGCGTCGGCGACCGCATCGTCACCCGCCTCAACAACCGCCACCTCACCTACGGCCACAACCAGTTCGTCCGCAACGGCAGCACCTTCAACGTCGTCCGCCACTGGAACGACGGCTCCCTCACCGTCGAAGACACCAACCACCAAACCATCACCCTCCCCGCCGGCTACGTCGCCAACTCCGTCGAACTCGCCTACGCCACCACCGTCCACCGAGCCCAAGGCATCACCGTCGACACCGCCCACCTAGTCGTCACAGAACGCATGACCCGCCCACTCCTGTACGTCGGAATGACCCGCGGCCGCCAGGCGAACCGCGCCTACATCGCCACCCACGAGCCAGCCGGCGACCTCCACGAACCCCAAACCGCCGAAAGCATGTACGAGGTCCTCGCCACCGTCCTTGAACAAGAAGGCATCGAAAAATCCGCCCACGAGACCATGCAAAGCGAACTCGACAACGCCACCAACCTCAGCCAACTCGTCCCCATCCACGAACATCTCTGCCAAATCGCCGCCGGCCAGCGCTACCGCGCCACCATCGACACCTCCACCCTCGACCCCAGCGCCCGCGCAGAACTTCGATCTTCTGCCGCCTACGGCCCCTTGCTCGCCGCCCTACGCCGCGCCGAAGCCGCCGGCCTCGACCCAACCACCACTTTTCACAAGGCTGTCAATCAGGCCAACCTCGACGATGCCCGCGACCTAGCAGCCGTCCTTCATGCCCGCGTCGAACGCATCGTGGCTCACTCCGATCGGCGCCGACGGCAACCACAGCAACTCGTCGCCGGGCTCGTCCGACCAACCAGAACCATCACCGATCCGGCGTTCACCGCGCCCCTCAGAGAACTCGAAGCTCTCATATCCCAACGCGCCGACTGGCTGGCCGAGCAGGCAGAGCAGGGTCCAGAGCCTTGGTACGAGGCCCTGAAGGTACGGCTGACCGAGCAGACGCCCGACGAGGCCCGCGTCCTCGTCCGGGAGATCGCTGCCTACCGCGAGCGGTACGGCGTGCGCGGTGCTGAGCCGCTCGGCTCTGTCCCGCCCGCCCGCGAGCTGGAGCAATCGCTCGTCAGATCGCGCCTGTCCAACATGCTGCGGACGGCCCCTGAGCAGACAGAACACGTTGCCCTCGGACGGTTGACGCCAACCGACCAAGGACACTCATCCAGAGTCCCGAAGATCCCCGGGCGGTGAGCCCAGAAAGTGTAGGCAAGATCGATTGCGTCGAACGGGCTCAAGGTGATTATCCGCTCCCCCACTCTTGATGGCTTCAACCGCCAGCGCCGCCACCTGCCGTTCTTCTCGGCCACCATCCAATGGGGACGCCTTCGGCGCGCTTGATGCAGGTCAGGGTCGTCGTACGGTCGAGCCGTCAGCGCGACGAATCGGCGGTCAGACGTCAGGTGCCTCGGGTTGTGTCAATGGGGATCGTGTGGACGCGGGAAGCGTCCTGCTGCGCATCGTCGACCACGGCGCCTCAGCGCCGCCCGCATCTGGCCGCGGTGCTCCCGACGAGGTGATCGCCCCGCACCAACTCTTCACCGAGCACAGGCATGGCCTGCGTCCGTTCGGGAGATGACCTGCAACGCCGAGGAGCACCTGACGGAGGCGCAGGACCGGGCGTGGCTTGGTGAGGTCCCGGCCTTGGAGGAGTCGCTGATGCACCTGCGGCATCGGCGCGCTGAGGCGTTGTCGCAACTCTCGTCGGCGCGGCCTGTGTGACCTTCGCAGCCGACGACGCGGTCAGATCGTAGTGAGCAGGGTTTGGATGGTGACCAGGGCGGCGATGGCCGCGCCGGTGAAGGCGATGGTGACACCTGGGTCGAGGTGGAGGCCGCCGGTGTGGGCGTGGGCTGCGACGCCGGCGGTGGAGTTGATGACGATGATGACCAGTGAGGTGCCGACGGCGGTGGCCATGGACAGGCCGAGGAGCAGGGTGAGGGCGGGGATGATGAGGAAGCCGCCGCCGACTCCGAACAGGCCGGTGAGGAACCCGACGACGGCGCCGGAGGCGATGGCTTTGGGCAGGCAACTGCGCCAGTTCACGCCGCCGCCGGGCAGCGCGCAGGATCCGCCGGTGGTGCCTGATCCGCGCAGCATCTGGATCGCGGCGGCGATCATCAGCGCGGCGAATCCGAGCAGCACGACGCTCGGCGGCAGGAGCTTGTTGACGGTTGTTCCAGCGAAAGCCGTTGCAGTGCCTGCGGCTCCGAACACCCCCGCGATCCGCCACGCAATCTGGCCCCGCTGACGTAACCGTGGCAGGACGGCGGTGGTCGATGACAACCCGACCACGATCAGCGAGGTCGGCACAGCTGCGGACAAGGGCTGCCCGACGGCGTAAACCAGCGCCGGGACGGCGAGGATTGATCCGCCGCCCCCGAGCAGCCCGAGCAGGGCGCCGATGACGACACCGAGCCCGAGCGCGACGATCACGCCCTGACCTCGTACTGGCCGGGGCCGTTCACGACTGGGGCAGGTCGGCGTCCTCGGCGTGGTCGTAGGCGTCGTTGATGAGTACGACGGGATGGCCGTGCCGGTCGAGGACGGAGGCGGCGATGGAGGCCCGGTAGCCGGAGCCGCAGTACACCCAGACCTCGCCGTCGGGAACCTCGCCGAGACGGTCGGCGAGTTCGTGCAGCGGGATGTGGATGGAGTCGGTGACGCTGCTCTTGGCGCGTTCGTCGTTGCGGCGGGCATCGATCACCTGCACGTCGCGTTCCTTGCGGGCTTCGGCCAGGCCGGCGAAGTCGGTGACCGGATAGGACCGCAACGGCCGTCCTCCGGACAGGGCGGTGATGTCACCGACCGCCGCGCCTGACAGGGCATCGATGCCGATCCGGACGAGTTCGCGGCGCGCGTCGGCGACCTGGTCTTCGGTGTCCCCGATCAGGGTCAGCGGGGTGCCGTAGGTGTAGAGCCAGCCGAGGTAGGTGACGAAGTTGGTGGACAGCTCGAAGGCCAGCGATCCGGCCAGGTGCCCGGCGGCGAACGCGGTCCGTTCGCGCAGGTCGACCACCCATTCGCCTGCCTCCAAACGGCGGCGCAGCTCGTCGGCGTCAACCGGCTCGGGCAACGACAGGTCGACCGGTTCCGGGCCGCGCGTGTTGATGACGCCCATGTGCGCGTAGTACGCCGGGTAGACGTCCAGGCCCGCAAGCAGCGTGTCGACGTAGTCCTGTTCGGCCAGCGTGAGGGCCGGGTTGGTGGCCTGTTGTTCGGCCACGGTCGAGGAGTCGCCGCTGGTCGGGGTCGCTGAGCAGAAGCTCCCAAACCCGTGCGTCGGCAGCACATCGGCGGTCCCGGGCAGTTCCGCGGCCAGGCGCCGTACCGAGTGGAACTGCGCGTGGGTCAGGTCGTCGGTGTGCTCGGGCCCGAGCAGGTCTGTGCGGCCGGTCGCCCCGAACAGCATCGACCCGCCGGTGAACACGGCCTGTATCTCGCCGTCGCCGTCACCGTCGCCGTTGCTGCCGCGCAGTGCGTAGGCGACGTGGTGGTGAGTGTGCCCGGGGGTGTGGATCACCTGCAGCCGGATCGATCCGGTGCTGATCCGATCACCGTCGCTGACCGCGAGCCGCTCGAAGCCGACCTCGTCTCCTGCACCGACGACGTAGGTCGCGCCGGTTACTCGCGCCAACTCCAGGCCGCCGGTGACATAGTCGTTGTGGATATGGGTTTCCAGCACATGAGTGATCCGCACGCCTTTGCGTTCGGCGAGGCTCAGGATCCGGTCGATGTCGCGTTGCGGGTCGACCACGACCGCGACCTCACCATCGCTGGCCAGATAGCTGCGATCGCCCAGGGACGAAGTCTCGATCACCTCGATGTCGATGCCCATCTCAGCTCCCCGTCTCGTCGCCGGTATGGACCGGGTGGCCGGCCTCGATCCACCCGCCGGTACCACCCGCGACCGAGGTCGCATCGACACCGGCCTGGTTGAGGATTTCGGCGCCTTGCTGGCTGCGGCGTCCTGACTGGCACACCACATAGACCGGTCCAGCGCCGGACAGTTCGCCGACCCGGCCGGGCAGGTCGTCGAGCGGGATGTTCACCGCTCCCGGCACGTGCCCACCGGCGTACTCGTCGGCCGACCGCACATCGACCACCTGCCCGGCGGTCTCACGTACGGCGAACTCCTGAACCTCGATCTCGCGAACAGTCATCTCAACTCCTTACCCACACACCCCCGGGGGTATGCGTTCGACGGACCTCCGCGCAGGTCTCGACCGAGACGGACGCGGGGTTGCTGCTGGCCGGTGTCAGGCCAGGGCGAGGAACAGTTTCTCGAGCTGCTCCTCGGTCAGCGGCGGCTCCTCGCCCCGCTCGCGCAGCGCCTGGCAGTGCCGCATCCCGGTGGAAATGATCTTGAACCCGGCCCGGTCCAGCGCGCTCGACACAGCGGCAAGCTGAGTCAGCACCCGCTCACACTCGTCGCCTTCCTCGATCATCGCAATCACCGCGCCGAGCTGCCCCTGCGCGCGCTTGAGCCGCGTCAACGGGTCCTTCATCAACTGGCTGTCCATCTGCACCGCCACCACCTCCACGCCGTACCCGGATTCCGGAAACCACCTAGCCCCGCACAACTGATCAGCGACCGAACAACCGGGCGAAGAACCCGCCGCCACCCTCACCCTTCGGATGACCACCACACCACTGCTCGGCCGGCACTGCCTGCTTGACCTGCGCGACGTGCTGGCCACAGCCCGCCCACGTCGTCTTGCCGCAGCTACGGCACTTCACTGCTCGGCACATCTTGAACTCCTCCGGATCGGCAACCACCCTCAGGGTACCCCCGGGGGTATGCTGGGCAAACTGGGGTCGCCGTGACCCCGGCAACACCCATCAGCGCGGGATCCCCGGCACTGCGCTCCTGACGGAAGGCTCTGCCCATGAATCTCGTAGGTTTCCTCAGCTCACCGGCCGGCCGTGTCGTCCGGGCCATCCTCGGCCTGGCCATGATCGCCATCGGCGTTGTCCTGGGCGGCGGCTGGTACATCCTCGCCGCCGTCGGACTGCTCCCGCTCGCAGCCGGGGGCTTTCGACTTCTGCCTGATCGCGCCGCTGCTGCGCCGCCCGATGGCCGGCAAGAAGTTCCGCGCACACACCACCCAGCCGTGACCCAGCCATGACAGGCAACAACCTGCAACACCCACGTTTCGCGCGCGCGTTCGCCCGGCTGGTCTGCTCCATGGACCGCCGCGGCGGCACCGCGCACCGCCGCGAACTCCTCACCGGGCTGTCCGGCCGCGTGATCGAGGTCGGCGCCGGAACCGGCGCGAACTTCGCCCACTACCCCGCCACAGTCACCGAAGTCGTCGCCGTCGAACCCGACGACCACCTCCGCAGCCTCGCACTCCAAGCCGCCCACAACGCCGACGTGACCGTGCACGTCGTCGCCGGCGACGCCGAACACCTCCCCACCGACGGCGGAGACTTCGACGCCGCCGTGATGAGCCTGGTGCTGTGCAGCGTCCCCGACCAGACCACCGCACTGGCCGAAGCCCACCGCGCACTACGCCCCGGCGGGCAACTGCGCTACTACGAACACGTCCGCTCCACCAATCACCTGATCGCAGCCCTCGAAGACGCCATCACGCCCCTGTGGTCACGAGCCGCGGGCGGCTGCCACCCCAACCGCGACACCACCGCAGCAATCCAGGCCGCCGGGCTCGACATCGAAGACCACCGCAGATTCGGATTCACCGGACTCGCACACGTCCTCGGCAAAGCCACGCGACAGTAACCCGGCCCAGATTCTGCAAACGAGATGCTGGGTACCGGCACTGGCATGAGACAGCACCGGCGCACCACGTCCGCAGCCGCAGCATTGGCGGTCGGCTTGTTCGTTGCCGCAGTCTCAGTACTCGCCCTCACGGCGACTACAGCTCAGGCTGGATCGTCCGCGCTGCAGCAGATCCAGCCGGCCGCAGCGACACCCAGCCCGACCCTCGGCTCGAATACATCGGCCCCGCCGAACCCACCCGGATCCGGCGACGGCGACGCGAACGACTGGTCCGGAATGAAGCTGCTCCCCATCGGCCTCCTCATCCCGATCCTCTTCGCCGGCGGGGTCATCCTCGCCAAACGTCGAGACCGAAAACGCGATGACAGCTCGCCCAACCCACCCTCACCACGCGTCAACTGAATCCGCATCGCCGCTGGCCCCTGCGCCTGACGACCGACCAATGAGGAACACATGGTGCGGGGCCGAAGAGTCCGCCACCTAGCCTGGTCAGATTGACAAGTTCAGTGAAGAAACCTGTCCCAGTTCAGCTCGAATCTTGGACCGCCGGGCATGCCGTGCGACCCCGGGGAGTTGTTCTTCTGCCCGGGCGAGCTCCAGTGCGACCGGCCCGAGGAGATCGAGCGCCAGCCTGCCCATGCAACCAGTGTTGCCCTAGGCAAGCGCTTTGCGCCACCCCACGCAGCGTTGTAGTACTCAGATCGGGCCGAGTCGGCTACTGCTCGGTCCGAATCCGTCTTGAGGAGTGTAGATCGAGGTGCTCCTGCAGCTTGTCGGCGAAGTTGACGGCGACGTCGAGCTGTTCGCGCAGCGCGTCGATGCGCTGGCCGGCGGCCTCGCGGTACATCGTCAGCCGGTCCAGGAGGGCGTCCCGGTCGGCCGGCGTGGCGTCGGCGGACAGGCCGTCGAGCAGGTCGAGGACGTCGGCCATCTCCTCGAGGGTGAACCCAAGCGGTTTCATCCTGCGGATCAGCAGCAGACGCTGCACGTCGGCCTCGGTGTAGAGGCGGAAGCCGCCTTTGGTGCGTGCCGATGGCGGGACGAGTCCGACTTCTTCGTAGTGGCGGATCGTGCGCAGGCTGAGCTTGACCCGGTCGGCGACCTCGCCGATCTGCATGTGCTCACCCATCGCGCTGTCCCCTGCCTCCCTGGCCCTGACGGTTTCCGGCCAGGTGACCACGGTAGGTGCCGTGGGTCCGGGAAGGATAACGGACCTCGCTTCAACTCTACCCTTACGTTCGGGTAGAGTTGGGGTCGTGAGGCGTTCCGGTGCTCCTCACCGCCTCACCCATCTTTCCTGTGACGCGACCTCCTCGTGCTGCCGCCGGCGCAATGACGCGCTGTGCTTGCCCGCCGCGAGGCGTGCCGCCCGTTCTGCTTGTCTGGAGACCGCATGACCTCGCTGGCGCCCGAGTCAGCCACGCCCGAACCCGCCCAGTTCCCCAACGAGGCCGACATCACGTCGGTCCGCGCCGCGTTGCGTTCCCCGCGCCGGCTGCGGATCGAGGTGCTCGGCGGCCTGGTCGTCGCACTCGCGCTGATCCCGGAGGCGATCAGCTTCTCGATCATCGCCGGCGTCGACCCCCGCGTCGGACTGTTCGCCTCGTTCACGATGGCCGTCTCGATCGCGTTCCTCGGCGGCCGACCCGCGATGATCTCGGCCGCCACCGGCGCGGTCGCGCTGGTGATCGCGCCGGTGATGCGCGACCACGGCTTCGAGTACTTCATCGCCACCGTCATCCTGGCCGGGATCCTGCAGGTGGTCCTCGGCGTGCTCGGCGTGGCCCGGCTGATGCGGTTCATCCCGCGCTCGGTGATGGTCGGCTTCGTCAACGCCCTCGCGATCCTCATCTTCCTCGCGCAGATCCCACACCTGACCCACGTCCCCTGGCTGGTCTACCCGCTGGTCGCGGCCGGGATCGTCGTCATGGTGTTCCTGCCACGCATCACCAAGGCCGTTCCCGCGCCGCTGGTCGCGATCCTGGCCGTCACGATCTTCGTCGCGATCACGTCGGTGACCGTGCCGACCGTCGGCGACGAAGGACAGCTCCCCGATAGCCTCCCGTCGCTGTTCTGGCCCGACGTGCCGTGGAACCTCGACACGCTGCGCATCATCGCGCCGTACGCCGTGGCGATGGCGCTGGTCGGGCTGCTGGAGTCGCTGATGACCGCCAAGCTCGTCGACGACGTCACCGACACCCACTCACCCAAGACCCGCGAAGCCTGGGGACAGGGCGTCTCGAACGTCATCACCGGCTTCTTCGGCGGCATGGGCGGCTGCGCGATGATCGGCCAGACGATGATCAACGTGAAGGCCTCCGGCGCCCGAACCCGGATCTCGACCTTCCTGGCCGGCGTCTTCTTGCTGATCCTCGTCGTCGGCCTCGGCGACCTGGTCGGCGACATCCCCATGGCCGCGCTCGTCGCCGTCATGGTCATGGTGTCGGTCGGCACTCTGGACTGGCACAGCATCCACCCCAAGACCCTGCGCCGGATGCCGCGCAGCGAAACCCTCGTCATGCTCTCGACCGTGATCGTGGTGGTCATCACCCACAACCTCGCCATCGGCGTGATCGTCGGGGTCATCGTCGCGATGATCCTGTTCGCCCGCCGCGTCGCCCACTTCACCACCGTCAAGGACGTCGCGCACCCCGACGAGGACACCAAGGTCTACGCGGTCACCGGCGAGCTGTTCTTTGCTTCCAGCAATGATCTGGTCTACCAGTTCGACTACCGCGGCGATCCGGTCAACGTCATCATCGACATGACCGACTCCCACATCTGGGACGCCTCCACCGTCGCCACCCTGGACGCGATCACCACCAAGTACGCCCGCTACGGCAAAACCGTGCAGATCGTCGGCCTCAACGCCTCCAGCGCCGAACGCCACGAGCGCCTCGCCGGCAAACTCGGCGGCGGGCACTGACCCTTGGGGTGAGCGACCCGGCGCCCGGGTCGCTCACCCCAGCACGTCGGCCAACTCGGCCTGCAGTCGCGCGCGGGCATCGGTTGCGCTGTAGGCATCGATCAGCACGTAGTACGCAAGTCCCTCCGTCAGCGCGGCCAACCGGACCGCGACATCACGGGCGCGGCCGGCCAACTCAGGCGCGGCCCGCTCGACCAGGGCCGCTAGATCACGGTGGAACGCCGCGTACAACCGCTGAGTACGCTCGGCGATCGCCGGATCGGCCAGCGCCTGGGCGTTGAAGAACTGCCGCACCCGCAGATGCACCCGCGTCACCTCGTCGTACGGCAGCAACTCCCCCAGCACCGTCGCCAGCACCAACCGCGGATCGGCAGCGCCAAGATCCTGGACCCCGACCAGGTCGCGGATCCGCGCCCCGCTCAACGCGTTGCCCCGCTCGAACGCCGCCTCGATCAGCCTGTCCTTCGACGGGAAATAGTGCTGCACCCGTCCCGCCGACACCCCCGCACGCGCGGCCACCTCGGTCAGCGACACCGCCGCCAGACCACCATCAGCGACCACCCCAAGCACCGCGTCGGCGATCTCTCGCCGACGGTCGTCATGATGTGCTCCAGGACCCCGCAACTCGACCCACCTTTCCAATGTGTCCGCATTGAATTGACCGTTCGAAGTCTACGCGCCTACCGTGAACCAGCAAACCGATGCGACCACATCGATTACGGAGGCGACCGCATGGACCCCGACGAACCCCGCCGATCGCGGTGGATCCTGGCACTGGTCTGCGCCGCACAATTCGTCGTTGTGCTCGACCTGTCGGTCGTAAACGTCGCACTCCCGACCATCGCCACCGACCTGCAGTTCCGCGCCGGCGACGTCTCCTGGGTCGCCAACGGCTACGCCCTCACCTTCGGCGGACTGCTCCTGCTCGGCGGCCGACTGGCCGACCTCTACGGCCACCGCACCGTCTTCATCGCCGGCCTCGCCGTCTTCATGACCGCCAGCCTGCTCGGCGGCCTGGCCACCACCCCAGCACTCCTCGTCGGTGCCCGCGCCGTCCAGGGCATCGGCGCCGCGATCCTCGCACCGGCAACGCTCACGATCTTGACCACGACCTTCACCGAAGGGCCGCCCCGCACCCGGGCGCTGGTCGTGTACGGCGCGGTCGGCTCGATCGGCGGCGCCGCCGGCAACGTCCTCGGCGGCCTCATCACCGAAACCATTTCGTGGCGCTGGATCCTGCTCATCAACGTCCCGATCGGCGCCGGCGCACTGCTCCTCGCAACGAAGGTTCTCCCGGCCGGCATCCGAGGACCCTCAGTGCGCCCTCGGCTCGACGTTCCTGGGGCCTGCCTGGCCACCATCGGAGTCGCCGCGCTGACCTGGGGCGTCACCCAGGCGGAAGCCACATCCTGGAACCACCCCAGCAGCTACCTCAGCCTCATCATCGGCGCGGTGGCGGTCGCCGCCTTCGTCCTGGTCGAGACCAGATTCGCGGCCGCTCCGCTGATCCCGTTCCGGCTTTTCCGCACCCGGACCGTGGCCCTCGGCAACTTCATCGTCCTGCTCGCCGGCGCCTGTTTCCAGATACCGATGTGGTACTTCCTCAGCTTCTACTTCCAAGAAGTCCTCAACTACAACGCACTTCAGACCGGCCTCGCGTTCCTGCCCCACACCCTGCTCGGCATCGGCCTAGGGCTGCGCCTGACACCGATCCTCATGCGGCGCTTCGAACCGCGCACCCTCGTCGCCATCGGAGCACTCATCGACTCCGCCGCGTTCGTCTGGCAGAGCCGGATCACCGCTGACAGCACCTACCTGTCCGGCGTTCTCGGACCAGCCGTAGTCCTCAGCATCGGTGGAGCCTTCTTTTTCACCCCCATCACCTCCGTCGTCATGGCCCGCGTTCCCCGCCACGACACCGGAGCCGTCTCAGGAATCATGAACACCGCCAAACAGGTCGGCGGCGCACTCGGCCTTGCCCTCATCCTCCTGCTCGTCCACCACCAAGGCGCGGCGATCTCCAACTACGGCCGCGCCTTCCTGGCGATCGCCGGTCTCTTGGCTGCCATCGCGGCACTCGCTGCCCTCCTGCCATCGACTCGAGACACCGACAGTGCGACGCCAAGCACGAGCCGCCCGTAGCGAGTGGGTACGGCCGAGCTATCCTGACCGAGTAGCTGTCGCTGTCTCGACAGCTGTCCGGCGGTGGGGCCCGCCGGTACCAACCGCGAGTTACCAAGTTCTCGCCAA
Source organism: Kribbella italica (assembly GCF_014205135.1). NCBI lineage: Bacteria > Bacillati > Actinomycetota > Actinomycetes > Propionibacteriales > Kribbellaceae > Kribbella > Kribbella italica. The sequence goes on along the minus strand of NZ_JACHMY010000001.1, from coordinate 7,749,739 downwards.
CGGTCCCTACCTGACCTTCGTCGTGCCTGCGCACGGCGTGATTCCCGATCAGGTAGGAGCCCGATCGCCATGACTGCCAGAGCCTCCCAGCCCTCTGACACCCAGCGTGACCCCGGGGCGACGCAGTGGCACACCGAGCCAACTGACCCCGACACCGCGGTAGGTCCATGGCCACAACCGGTTCCCCGGCAGCGCCAGCGCGACGGCGAGGTTCTCGCGATGATCGCGTTGGGCGGAGCCGCCGGTGCTTGCGCCCGCTACGGCGCAACCGTGTTGTGGCCAGTCGTCCCGGGCACGTTTCCGTGGACAACGTTCTGGATCAACGTGATCGGAAGCGCCACGCTCGGCGTACTGATGGTCGTCCTGACCGAACGCGCGGCCGCACCTCACCCACTGGTGCGGCCGTTCCTCGGCACCGGCGTCCTCGGCGGGTTCACCACCTTCTCGACCTTCGCGGTGGACGCGCAGCAACTTCTGAGCCACCGGCATCTCGCGACCGCACTGCTCTACGTCGTCACCACACTGGTCGCCGGCGGCATCGCGGTGTGGATTGCTGCAGGAATCGCCCGCCGATCTGTCCGGGGCGGATCGCGCAGGAGTCACACGTGACCTGGCTGATGGTCATCGCCGGCGCCGTGATCGGAGCACCTTTGCGGTACCTGATCGACCGCGGCATCCAGACCCGCCACCGCACGCCGTTCCCGTGGGGAACGCTCGCGGTGAATCTGATCGCCTGCGCCGGCCTCGGTTTTCTGACCGGCGCCGCGACCGTCGCCGCGGTACCGCCAGGTCTGCAGCACCTGGTCGGGCCGGGCCTGTGCGCGACGCTCAGTACTTACTCCACGTTCTCCTACGAAACTGTCCGGCTCGTCGAGACAGGGCACAGAGTGACCGCCATCGCCAACGCGATCGGCAGCACGCTGGCCGGGATCGGGTTCGCCCTCCTGGGCTCGCTTCTTGCTGGCGCGGTCCTCGCCCGCTGACCCCGGCAGATCACTCGGCATCTTCGCGTCGTCGTACGGCCATCGCCTTGTAGTGACGGCTCCGTTGCCCAAGCACCAACGCGGCCAGGATCGCGGCGGTCGTCGAGGCGAGCAGCACTGCGGCCTTGGCGTCGGTGAGGTGTGCCGGGTCGGTGTAGGACAGTTCGGCGATCAGCAGCGACACGGTGAAGCCGACGCCGCCCAGGACTCCGACACCGGCGATGTCGATCCAGGCCAGCCCCGGATTGAGGTGCGCCGAGGTGAACCGTGCGGTCAGCCAGGACGCTCCGAAGATCCCGACGATCTTCCCCACCACAAGACCGGCAACGACACCCCAGGTGATCGTGCTGGTCCAGAACCCGTCAGCACCACCCAGAGCGACCCCAGCCGCCATCAGCGCGAACACCGGCAGGGCGACCACTTGCGAGAACGGCCGCAAGACGTGCTCGACATGATGCGACGGCGACACCGCCTGTCCAGCCCTCGGCGTCGTCCGCATCAACATCCCCATCGCGACACCAGCGATCGTGGTGTGCACACCACTGGCGTGCATGGCCGTCCAGATTCCCACCGCTAGCACACCGAACAACAACCAACCAGGCACCACCCGCCGCACCGCCACCGCGGCACCGTCGTCACCGTTCTGCAGCCACCAGAACACCAACAACCCCGTCGCCGCGTAACCCAACGCGGGCAGGCTCAGGTGCGAGGTGTAGGCCACGGCGATGACCAGTACCGCGCACAGGTCGTCGACCGTGGCCAAGGTCAGCAAGAACGTACGCAGAGCGACCGGCAAGTGCCTGCCGACCACAGCCAGGACCGCCACCGCGAACGCGATATCGGTCGCCATCGGCACGCCCCAACCAGACGCCTCCTCGCCGGCGGCGGTCGCGTTGACCACCAGGAAGATCCCGGCCGGCACCACCACGCCGCCCAGCGCCGCGACGATCGGGAGCAACGCTCGACGGGGATCACGCAGTTCGCCGTGAACGAACTCCTGCTTCAGTTCGTTGCCGACGATGAAGAAGAACACGGCCAGCAGCCCGTCTGCCGCCCAGGTTTCCACCGACAGGTGCAGGTGTAGCTTCGACGGCCCGAAGGTCGCCGATCGCAGCGACTCGTAGGCATCAGCCCACGGCGAGTTCGCCCACACGAGCGCCAAGACAGCCGCACCGATCAGCAAGGCACCGCCGGCGACATCGGAGCGCACGGCAGCACGGATTGGTTTGAGGTCGAACAGGAAGGATCTCCAGACAACGAAGGTTCACCGCGAACAGCAACAAGACGCCGATGCGCCTCGCTGCAAGCCTCCGCCCGGAGACGGTCGGCTCAGCGGCCCTTCGGTGGACAGATACCGGTGATCGCACCCCACGTACTCACATACCCGTTCGTGCCGATCGAGCGAAACTCCAACGTCACCCACACGCGAGGCTGAGGCAGACCGCAACACACGGAGACGGGACAGCCGGCAGAACCAGACATCAGCGCCTCCTTTCAGGCCAAGAACGGCGTTTCCGACCTTACCAGCGGCCAGTAGCCTCCCGGCTAAGTCTGAGCGCTGCGATCCTCTGCATAGCAGGGCGACAGGGCGTGACTGGACTGGCAGCTTCGCGCGATGAAGCTCTTCGGCTAGGCGTTCGACCGGCCGCGATCAGACCTGCTGGTCAGCGCGGTGGCTGGTTCGCGAGCAGCCGAGACGGGATGACCACTCCCTCAGCCGGCGGAGGGCCAGGTCCAGTTCGCGGTGGAAGGTGATGGGCTCGGAGGGGGACGCGTCTTCTTGAAAGCAGGCTTCCCACAGGGAACGCAAGGCGGAGAGCTCCTCGACCAGATTCCCGTGCTCCGCCCAGCATGGGAGGACGACTTTGTGGTCGAGTTGGTATCGCTCGACCGCCCAGGTGACCCAATCCTGCAGGGCCGCAAGCTCCTCGGTGACCGCAGCCGGGTCGAGTGATTTCCAGCAGACGACCTGAGGCTCGAAGAACTGTTCGAGGTTGCTGACGAGGTCATCGTGGTTCATGATCGCTGCCCGTTGGCCTGGATGCTTCGCCGGATGGCCGGAGCGTCGGGCCGATCGCTCCAGGCTCTCAGCCTCAGAAGGATCGGCGGGGCGGTGCGGGCCAGGAGAATCCCGGTACCGAAGGGCAGGGTTCGTAAGGCGTCGGGGGGCAGGATCGGCATGCGGCGAGTGGTGGTGGACCAAGTTCGGCCGCCGTCGGGGGCGCGGCTCCAGTTGCGGAGTTCTTCGTCTCGGTCGCCACAGACGGCGGAGAGGTCTTGGAGGTCTCGGGGTTGGGCCGACCCGCCGAGGATGAGGCGGAGGGTGGCGGCGTCCCACATGGCCGCGGCGGCTTGTTCGCCCCAGCGGTCTCTGGCCTGGGCCAAGGACTGGATGACGACGAGCGTGGAGATGCCGTTCCCGCCCCCGTCAGCCATGAGAGAGGGCAGCGAGGGCACAGCGCAGAGATTGGCGATTTCGTCGAGGACCAGCGCCAGCGGGGGTTCCATTCGGCCTCCTTCTTGGTGGGCAGCGATCTGGCGCGCTGTTTCAGTGATGTCCTCGAGCAGGGCGGCGATGAACGCCGAGGTGGCGCTGGCGCCAGCTCCGGTGCCGAGGAGATAGATGGTGCCTTTGTCGGCGAGGAAGGTCTTGGGGTCGAGGCCTTCGCCGGGTGGTGGGTCGAAGGCTCGGCGTACGGCGGGGTCGGCGAGGGCTGAGAGTGCGGAGCGGACGCCGGCCCAGATGGCGTCGCGGGTGCGGCCGTCCATGCGGACGATGCCGTCGAGGGTGTCGCCCCAGCCTTCGGCGGCGTCGCCTGAGTGGTTGAGGATGGTGACGGCTTCGATGGCGGAGGCTGGTTCGAGGCCCCAGCGGTAGAGGCGGTCGATGCCGGTGTCGTCGATGGCGGCGGCGTGGAGGAGTCCGCGCAGCGCCATTTCGGTTTGGCCGTGCCAGAAGGCGCCGTCGGTGACGCCGCCTTTGGCGAAGCCGGCGCCTGCGGCGAGGCCGGAGGCGCGGACGATGGCGGTGGTCGGGTTCTCGCAGCCGCGGACGGGTGACCAGCGGATGCCCTCGGCCTTGCTGAGGCCTTGGGGGTCGAAGACCGCGACCGGGCCGGCCGCTCTGCGCGGGCCGAGAGTTGCGACGAGGTTGTCGGGTCGGGTGGAGGTGGTGACCACTGCGCCGGGGGCGTCGAGGATGGCGTTGATGACGATGTGCAGGCCTTTGCCGGACCGGGGTGGGCCGACGAGGATCTCGGAGTCTTCGACCGAGGACCAGCACTCGCGGCCTCGGGAGTAACCGCGGAGAACGCCGACGTCCTCGGGTCGTGGGTTCTTGAGGCATGGTCTGGCTGAGCGGCCGCGGCGCAGTACCTGGCGACGGCCGACGGCGTGCTCGACGTCGGCGCGGGTGGCCAGACCGGGGCGGGACGTGAGATGCCCAGTCCTGCCGCGCGTACTTGCCCGACGGTGCTGCCAGATCCGCGACGCGGCGGCGCCAACGCCAACGGGTGTGGCGATGAACAACGCCACGACCGCCCAGTACAACGTGGGTCCGAACGGTTCGGCCTGGAGATCGAAGGCTCGGGCTGGGTGTGCCGGGTCGATCAGAACTCTGAGGCTCGAGGGCAAGGGGGTGCTGATCCACTCTCCGGTCGTGATCAGGCTGCTCAGTCCGCCGGCCGTCCTGAGCATCATCGCGCTGGCGGCGACGACTACGAGCGCGATGATTGCGAGATCGATGTTGCTGCCGCCTTGGGTGGGGTTTCTGTTGAGCATCGATGCCTACATCCGGGCGTCGGTGTCGAAGAGTTCAACTTCACGGGCGTGCCGTACGAGCTGTACGACGAACGAGCGGTCCGGCAGGCGCCACAGGGCGCGGCCTTTGGGGAGCTTGGCGATGGTGGCGATCTCGACGTCGGTGAGGCCGAGCAGGGTCGCGGTCCGGGCGAGCTGGTCGGGTTCTTGGCGAAGCATGATCCGGGTCGAGCAGTCGGCGAGGAGGCCTTCGGCCAGGGCGCGGGCTTCGGAGCCGAGGTCGCCGACGGCGGCCAGGTCGGACAGGCGGTGGATGATGAGGACGTTGGAGACTCCCCAGGCTCGGGACAGCTTCCATTGCTCCTGCATCCTGCGTAGCAGGGCGGGGTCGCGCATCACGCGCCAGCCTTCGTCGTACACGATGAAACGTTGCCCTCCTGACGGGTCGGCCACGGCAGCTTCCATCCAGGAGGAAGCGCACGCCAGTGCCAGGCGCAGGGCGTGGTCGTTGCCGCCGGAGCCGATGCGGGACGAGTCGAGGGAGACCATCGGGAGCGTGGCGTCGAACTCGGTGGTGGATGGGCCGTCGAACATGCCGGACAGGTCGCCGTGGACGAGTCGACGGATGGCGTGGGCGACTTCGCGGCCGTCTTCGAGCACCGAGTTGGTCTGGAGGCCGACCCTGCGTGCGTGGTCGTCGTCGGGAGCGAACAGTGCGGTGACCACGTCGGGAATGGTTGGCGCCGGACGGTCGGTGGAGGCGGTCTCGAGGGCGAGGTCGAGTGCGGTGTGCTCCACGGCGGTCATCGGGCGGCCGAGGGTGGATTCGGCGAGGGTGCCGAGGAGTGCGCGGCGTCGGGACCAGACGATCTTGTGCCATTCGTCGGGCAGTACGGCGGTGGGCCGGGTGCCGGCGTCGAGTGGGTTGAGGCGCGTCGGCAGGCCGGGGCCGAGTTGGATGGCGACTCCGCCGACTGCTTCGGCGACGGCGGTCCACTCGCCTTTCGGGTCGCACGGGACGTAGGCGCGGTGGCCGAGGGCGATCGAGCGGGTGATGAAGGCCTTGGCGGTTGAGGATTTGCCGCTGCCGATGACGCCGGCCAGGAGCAGGTTCGGGTTGGTGATGACCTTCGCCTGGTAGAGGACCCAGGGGTCGTAGACGAACGATCCACCGCTGAAGATGTCGGATCCGATGTAGGTGCCGTCGGCACCGAGTCCTCCTTCGGCGAGGAAGGGGTAGGCGGCGCGCAGTATCCGCGTCGTGGCTCGGTGAGAATCCACGAGCAGCGGAATGGCATGCCGGGCGTCGTACGGAGCTCTCGCCGGTTCGACGAATGCCTCGAAGGTCCCGCGTTCGCGGACCGTGCTGGTAGGTGAGTCTGCTCGGAGGAGCTCGGTGTTCTTACGGCTTGCGCGCCGAGCGGCTCTGTCCAGGCCGCTCGGCTCGTACGAAGCGACGTCTCTTCTGTTCATCGCAGCCCCGTTCCGAACGGCAGGGTGGTCGCGAGAAACCCGTCGAGCTGCTGGCCGACCAGGCGTCGCAGGTCGATCAGCGCTCGGGCAGCGGCGATTTCCATCTCGGTGCAGGCTTCGTCGAGCTTCTCCTCGTCGTCCGCAGAGACCGCAAGCAAACCGATCCATCGAACATCGCCGTGCCCGGCGGCCAGGTCTTTCTCGCGCTGGGCTACATCGGCATCGAGCTGGCGATCTTCCTCGGTCTCCAGTTGGCCGATCTTGCGTCGGGTGGCCCGCTCGGTGGCGCGGTCGACCTGGTGGCGGCGGGCGTCGCGCAGCGCCTTCCCGACCGGGATCGGCTGAAGGACAAGGGAGAAGGTCCGACGTACGCCGGGCTTCAAAAGGAGTGGCCCGAGGAAGGCCGGGGTCGCTTTCACGCGCGGCCACTCAGTCACGATGTAGACGCGGTGGACGGACGAGTCTGTCCGCAGTTGATCCCAGCCGGCATCGATCGCCAACGGACCGGCGCCCGAAGGGTCCAGCGCCTCGAGGCTGGGGATCGTGCGGGTCGCCGAGGGATCGAACGCGACGCGCAGGCTCATCGCCAGCTCGGGGGCGTTCAGCCAGCATCCGGCGACTCCTGCCGCGGCGAGGCTGATTTCGAAGCCACGGGCTTCGGCTTCCAGCACCGTCATGGCGCCGGCGGCTCCCCCGCCGTGCTTGCGGACCTCCTTCGACACTGCGTCCAGATTCAGCGTGAACGCGAACAGCGTCTCGTGCCGTGCCGGCGCGGGGGCCGCGTGCTTGAGGAGATCGCGGTAGATCGCTCCGGCGGGCTGGGTCGGGTCGAGCCGTCGTTGCTGCGCCCACCGGCTCAGCCCATCGCCGGGGTCGGGGAGCGTGCGTTCGAGGATTTGCGCGCGGACGATCCGGCTGCTCTGGCACAGGCCGGCGATCAGTTGTCCGTACGCCGTGACGCGGCGGTCCTGCTCGTCGCTGTTCTGCAGCAGGTGCGCCGGTCCCTCGATGCGGGCCACCGCGGTGAGCCGCCGGCGGCGGGGGTCGTGGACGGCGGCGATGGTGGCGGTTGTGTCGAGGATCTTCAGGGCGCTCTCGGTGCCGGGCAGGTGCAGCGATCCGTGCGCGCGTGGACGGGTGAAGGAGGCTCGGTAGGACTGCTGCTTCTTCGCGATCCGGAGTACGTGCAGCGCGCGGAGCAGGATCCAGCGGTACGACGGAAGATCCTCGATGCGAGCCAAGGCCGCGACCGCGCAACCGGTGGAGACCGCGATACAGGCCATCCGCCCTGCCGGGCTCGAATCGGCGATGAGTGACAGCACGAGCAGGAGGATCGCGAGCGCCAGCAGTGCGACCTGGATCGGTCGCAGGCCGAGCAGCACGGTGTTGCGTTCAGGTCTGGGGAAGCGGGCCGCCATCGTGGTCGTCATCCGCGGTCCTCTCCGATATCGGTGGTCGATTCGTCGCCTGGCGCACTCGAAGCACGGTTGTCCGCGGCCGGTGCGTCGACGGAGACTTCGCTCGAGGCGACGGCGATAGCTGTCGAGCCTTCCGCGCCGTCAGCGGCTGATGCTGTTGGCGCCGGTGCGGGCGGTGCGTCGCTGCTGGTGGCCCGCTCGGCAGCGCTGCTTGAGTCGCCTGAAGACGAGCCTCCAGAATCACCGGACTTCGTGGCGTCGGCTTCTGCCCGGTCGATGATCGCGTCGTCGGTGTCGACCCCGTCGGTGCCGTCGCCGACGACGGGCGACTCGTCCTTGTCGAGCGAGGTGCCCAGGTGTTCTGCACCCCAGTGCTGGGCCTTCTCGACACTGTCCCGCGCCGCCGCGGCACCGACCGAACCTTGCTGGATCGCGCGGGCAGCGGTATGTCCTTGGTCGCCGGCCCAGTGGATGAACGAGAACGTCGCCGCGGGTGCGAAGGCAGCCATGGCGACCAGGAGAACGCCGGCCAGGAACGTGCTCAGGTTCGCGGGGTTGTTGCCCTGGTCCGCGGCGCCGGTGGCCGACAGACCGAGCGCGAAGACGACCGCCATCGCGATCTTCGAGAACAGCAGCGCACCGATGACTTCGATCCAGCGGCGCAGCCAGTGCCGAGTCGCCGACCAGGTCCAACTCGCCAACGCGATCGGAGCGAACACGACGAAAGCGACAAGCGCCACTTCTCGAAAGAGGAGCACGAAGTAGAGGGCGAACAGGGCAACGAGCGCGAGCAGGACGGCCAGCAGGAGGAACCCTCCGAGTGACGCCGTGGTCAGCAACGTGCTGATGTCGGTGAGCCGCTTCATCCCATCCGCAGTCGCACGGTTGCCCAGGATGGCCAGCGATATCTCGTCGGCGATCGCCCCGCAGGAGCTGATCACCGCGACGGCGAGCGGCACCCCCGCCGTACCGACCACAGCGCCGACCAAGGCGCGGCCGACCTTGCGTGGTTCGCGTTGGACTACGGCCGATATGCATTGCAAGACGAACAGGGCAACCAGGATCGGCAGCGAGATCGTGACGATGAGGGCGAGGTTGGTCTGCCACCAGTCCTGGTCGAATCGTGGGGTGGTGCCGGTGCTGAAGGTCTGGAAGACCGTGGCGGCAAGGTCCCCGAGGCCGCTCGCGGTCCACTTGAGGAACGACTCCCAGACCGAGTTCGCGGCCGAGTTGCCGACGTCGGATACGACGCAGCTGACGGGGTTGATGAGGCAGTCGGACCAGCTCATCGCGGCCACCTCAGCTGATGCTGATGCCGCTGGCCCAGCGGACGATGGTGTTGGCCGAGCCGATGAGGATCGCGCAGCCTGCGGCGACCAGGCAGCCCGTCTTTCCGTTGCCTGCGTAGTGCGAATTGCCCTTGAAGCTGCCCAGCGCCCAGGCAGCGGCCGAGATGACGAAGCCGGCCACGCAGATCACCAGACCGAAGGTGACCAGGGCGCCGGCCATCTGCTTCAGCGCTGACAACCCCGGCAGGCCGTTGGAGTTCGGGGTGACGCCAGGGTCTTGGGTGGCGATCGTGATGAGGAGTCTGTCGCGAACGGGCGCGAGGAATGTGGACATCGTCCAGCCCTTCTCGTTGGTCATGTTGAGGTGCTTTGGTAGATCGGCGGCGCCCAGCCGAGGTATGTGGCGTTCCACTCGGTCTCGATGGTGGTGAGGTCGACGAGGTAGACGCCGCCTTCACCCGGGACCTGGTCGTTGATGTCGTTGGAGACGATGCGGCCGTCGCCGACGTACACGGCGACGTGGCCGTAGAGTCCGCCGGTGTCCCAGAAGACAAGGGCGCCGACCGGGGGTTGCCGGTCGACGTGGGCGTTGCCGGACGCAACCATCTGCGACCACTGCTCAGCAGCTGAGGCATAGCCGGCGCGCGGGCGGCCCCAGATGTTCGCGGCTAGCCGGGCGCAGAGTTGGTAGTAGCCGCGCTGCCCCACCAACTCCAGCGCCCGCGTGACGGCAGCCTGCGCGCCTGGCAGTTCACCGTCGTCGACCGCCGGGGTCGCTGGCCCACAAGGCGAATCAGCCGACGATCCGGACAGGCGTTGGGCGCGGGCGTAGTTGGCCTTGTAGTTGGAGCCGTCGCTGAACGCCGACCGCTGGACCTCTTGGGCCGCGAGCCACGGGTCCATTTCCAGCCACCCGGGCACGTTGAGCAAGGCGGTGTAGAACAGGACCGAGGCCCCTTCGGGATCCATCCGTACGGCGAGTGGTCCCCAGCCGTTGCGCTGCTGGAACAGCCCGCGCGAGTCCGGGCCGGCCGTGTCGCCGTGGCCCAGGTTTCGCAGCGCCGACTCGGTCAGAGCGGTCATCACCGCGATGACCTTGCCTTCCGGGCTGACGCGCAGCTGATCACCGGTCGCCAACACGACCGAGAGGTTCGACTGCTGCTCAGCGTCGAGGCTGACCTCGCCCGCACCCGGAACAGCCACGCAGGCACTCGACCCGCCCCTGGCTGCCGCGATCGGCGGGACCAGCGCGACCCCGAGGACGAAGCACACACCGGCCAGAGCTGCTTTGACGATCACAACGGTCCCTCGGCCGTCGCGGACCAGAATCGGCACTGCGGCGTACAGACCACGGCCACAGTTACCGACCGCGAGGTGATCCGGGGTTCGCCGTCGATCACGTTGGTCTGCTGGCCCCGTACGGCGAAGCCGTGCCAGCCCTCGGGAGTGCCAGGTCTCTTCCCGAGGCGGACCAGCTCCGGCGGGGTCTCCGCCGACACATCGCTCACGGAGGCTTTCGCGTTGTGCAGGTCCAGTTGCTCCCACTGCCCGAAGTCCGGCAGCATGCTGCCGGCCACCCGCGGCCCGCCCTCATCCATCGGGTCGGCGAACATTTTGGCCGCGTTCTGCCAATCGAAGTAGCCGTGCACCGTGGTGTCGTAGGTCCAGATCGCCGTCGCGTACGCCGAGGCGTACACCTTCGGATCGGTGGTCTCCGGGCGCTGCCACGCGTCGAGCCATGGCTTGCCCGCGTCGCCGCTCTGAGTCGCCGTGACTTGCGGCTGTTCTTTCGATGGCCGCTGCCAACGGGCGACGGTCACGGCGATCAGTGTGAGGAGCACCAGGCCGGCGGCTGCCAGGACAACCAGCTTGGATCGCAGGATTCCTGCCATGTCAGCTTCCACCTCCAGGTCGGCGCGCCAGGCGCTTCTGGATCGAGGCCTCGACCGGCGCCGGGATGATCCAGACAGCGCGCAGGATGCGCAGGTACAGGCGGGCTTGCCAGCGGTAGTAGCGGACAAGCCAGTGGGTACGTCGGGGACTGTTCGTCGTCATGCCGGACTCAACGGCTGGGCGTCCGGCGGTTTGCACCTACGCCGTCCTGGCCAGACCAGGGCTCGACGATTCGGCAGACGGCGGGACCGCGGAAGCGCGACAGGTGCCCCGCCTGCCTCCGCTGAAGGTGGCGTCCATGCCGGCGGCCGCGGCCAGCCATCGGCGGACCAGCGGATCGCTGAACACCTCAGCGCGGTGCTGGCCTGTCGCCAGCCGGGCCACCGCCGACCGGTTGGCCGCACCTCCGCGCAGCAGCCAGGCGATGCCCTCGGCCTGACTTGTCGCGATGCCGGTGCTCACCAGACGGCTTCGGATGGCCGAGCGCTCGAGCCGAGGGCCCTCAGTGGCGACCATCAGAATCCGCCGGGCGGTCCACTCAGGTAGACCCATCCGGGTCAGTTCGACAGCGACCGCTTCGAGCAACGGGCCGAGCTCCGTCATGACTCGGACATCCGCCCGATCGGGCAGCACCTGCATCAGAGGATGACGCTGGCGCCGTAGCGCCTCAGCACGGACGGAGTCAGCCAGCCGCCACCGCACGGTGTTGGCCAAGTAGCCCCACGACGCTGTCACCTCTGGCCGGGCGGCCAGGATCTTGCACCGCTCCCACGCGATGACCCGAGCACGCTGCGCCGCTTCCTCTGCCCCGAGGGCCGCCTTGGCCCGGCTCGGGAGGAAGGCGATGATTCGTTCCTCGATGCCTCGGGCCAGTTCCTCCGAGATCTCGGGCTCCCACTTCGATGCCGCCGCATCAGCGAGCAGCTCCTGCAATTCGATCGTCATTGCTTGCTCCCCACATTCACCGTTTGTGATCTGTGGGGAAAATCTGGTGCTTGAAGCAACGACTCAGAACCCGGATTCAGAGGTCCAGGAGTCCTGAACCGGCACTCACATCTGGATCACATTCGCCGGCGGATCAGGCTCCGAACGCAGCGGTTCGAGGCGCCGCGTCTGACGTTTCGAGGCAGTCTTGCCATGGGCAGCGAGAACCTCCCTCGACACTGTTTGCGGATCGAGGTTCAGCACCCGGGAGAGCCGCTGCACCTCGTCCGCAATCAGGCTGGTTGGCAACCGCGGCACCAGACCGGCCACCGCACGAAGCGCACCGACCCGGCCGCTCACGTGGTCGAGGACCCGGTCCCAGCGACCGAGCTCCAGCTCGATCACCAGACTCACGAGTGGCCGCGTGTTCTCGAGCTGGCCCCGAAGTCGCCTCTGCCCATCTTCGGAGCTGTAGATCTCCGACGGGTCTTCGCCATCAGGCAGATCTGCGACCAGGACATTCCGGAAGCTCCGGCTCAGCAGATCTAAATGCCGTACGGCGGCCAGCCTGCCACTGCTGTCTCCATCCAGGGCGACAATGACGGAGTCGGTTCCCGCGTAGCACTGAATGATCCGAACCTGAGCCTCGCTCAGCGCGAGGCCGCACAGCCCGATACCCGCCCATCGGGAACTGGTACCGCTTGCAGAACCCACCGCAAGGGCATCGAACGGGGCCTCGACCAGGACCGGAACAGCACCGTTCTCCAGCAGGCGCCTCTGCTGCGCGACACCGAACAACGCCTCCGCCTTGCGGTAAATCGCGGTGGTCGGCGAATTGAGATGCTTCGCAATCCCTCCACGGCCACGGCTGGCGAACCCCACCAGCCGCAGATCGATGTCGTGCACCGGAAACACGATCCGGTCCCGAAACCGATCGATCAGGTAGCCCTTGCGAGTGGCAACGACCAACCCAGCCGCCACCATCGTCTGCTCGTCGAATCCCCCGCTCCGCAAGTGATCAACCAGATGGGCCCACGCGTCCGGCGCATACCCCACCGCCCACCGCGACCCCGGCTCCCGCACATGATCAAGCCGGCGCGACTGCAGATGGCGCCGCGCCCACCCTTTGGGTCGCAGTCTCAGTTCCGTGCGGAAAAACTCCATGGCCGCAACCTGCGCCTGGACCAATCGCTCGTGTGCAACCTCCACAGATCGCGCCTTCCCGTAGTCCGGCACGCCCTCGAACCAGAACCCGACGTACTTCGTCGGGTCCAGCCTTGGGAAGCAACGGACCTCACGGAACCGCGATCACCACATCCAGGAGTACCGGGATTCGGCGTCATGCGGGGACAGCGGAACGCTCAGCGACGGAAGGCGGGAAGTCAGCGCCCTGCGGGGACGGCCTGGGAGCAGCAGGTGGAGAACGCCTGTCGTGCCAGCGCACACACCGGGCACAGGAGGCGACGGGCCGGCGGAGTGACGGTGATTTGCTGGGCGATCGGCCGGGTGCACGTCAGGCTCTCGGAGATCGCCACCGTGTGGTCCGCACACACGGCAGCGCCGCAATGGCTGCAGATGGCGCTGGCGGGGCTCACTTGCTGCGCGGCCTGGCACTCATGACACTCCATCAGCTCTCCCGGGATGTAGGGGTGGCCTGCCGATCGCCGCGGAACGAGCGGCGGAGAGCGAGGGAGACGTAAACCAGGGCCACAAGTACCGGCACCTCGATGAGCGGACCCACCACCCCCGACAATGCCTGACCGGACGTCACGCCAAAGGTTGCGATCGCGACGGCGATGGCCAGCTCGAAGTTGTTGCCGGCGGCAGTGAAGGCGAGCGTGGCGGTGCGGTCGTAGGCGAGGCCGGCTGCCTTACCGATGGCGAAGCTGCCGAACCACATCACCGCGAAGTACACGAGCAACGGCAGGGCGATCCGGGCGACGTCCAGTGGCTGCGAGGTGATCGTCCTGCCCTGCAACGCAAAGAGGATCACGATCGTGAACAGCAGGCCGTAGAGGGCCCAGGGGCCGATCCGCGGCAGGAACTTCTGCTCGTAGCCGGTGCGGCCGAGCCGCGCCTCGCCGACCCGGCGGGTCAGGTAGCCGCCCGCGAGCGGGATGCCGAGAAACACGACGACATTGAGGGCGATGTGCCAGACCGGAACGTCCAGGCCCTGGCCGTCGCCGAGGCCGAGCCACTGCGGCAGCAGATCGAGATAGAACCACCCGAGCAGGCCGAAGGCCACCACCTGGAACACCGAGTTAAGGGCCACCAGGACAGCAGCGGCTTCGCGGTCGCCGCACGCGAGGTCGTTCCAGATGATGACCATGGCGATGCACCGCGCCAGACCGACGATGATCAGACCGGTGCGGTACTCGGGCAGATCGGCAAGGAAGATCCAGGCCAGAGCGAACATGACGGCCGGACCGAGGACCCAGTTGATCACCAGCGACAGGATCATCAGTCGCCTGTCGGCCGTGACGGCGTCGAGCTTGTCGTAGCGGACCTTGGCCAGCACCGGGTACATCATCAGCAACAACCCGAGGGCGATCGGTAACGAGATCCCACCGACCTCGAGCTTCGCGAGAGCGTCGTTCAACCCGCCGACGACGCGGCCCAACGTCAAGCCGACGGCCATCGCCGCCAAGATCCACACAGCCAGAAAGCGATCGAGCGTCGACAGTTTCGCAACGACCTTCGCGTCCGCTGTGTTGAGGGTCTGCGTCACTAGCACGCTCTCTTTCGATCGTCGGCGATGGTCTTCCGGGCGGTCTCGGCCAGGCCGCCGAACAGCGATGCGAGGCTGTCGAGCACCTCGGGGCGCAGCTTGTAATAGGTGAAGCGGCCGCACGGTTCGGTCTCCACCACTCCGGCCTCGCGGAGCAGCCGCAGGTGATTGGACAGGTTCGTCTGTCGCGCACCCGTCTCGGTCATCAGGTGCGTCGTGCAGAGCGTCTCCTGCGCGAGCAGGCCGACGATCCGAAGTCGCAGCGGATCGGCCAGTACTCGAATCAGATCAGCTTCGGCTGATATCAGCATGCACTGATGCTTGCATGTCAGTACTCACTGATGCAACTTCCGGCCCACCGAGTCCTCAGATTGACAGCGACGGATAGCTCAGTGACTATTGAGGCAATGAACATTGAGGAGAAGTCCAGGATCAAGCGGGCGCGGGTACATGCCGCCCTCGGGGATCCCGCACGGCTGGCCGTCGTCGACACGTTGATGGTGGGAGACGCGGCCCCCAGTGAGCTGGGCGCGCTTCTCGAGATGCCGACCAATCTCGTCGCCCACCACCTGAAGGTCCTGGAAGAAGCCGACCTGGTGGTACGCACGCGATCCGAGGGAGACCACCGGCGCACCTACGTTCGGCTGGTCCCCGAGACGCTGGCGATCGTCACGAGCCCTTCACTGACCGAGGTGCCACGCGTGGTGTTCGTGTGTACGCACAACTCGGCGCGGTCGCAGTTGGCCGCGGCGATCTGGGCGCGGCGCAGTCATGTACCGGTGGCATCTGCCGGCACTCGGCCGGCAGAGCGGGTGCATCCGCGGGCGCTGAAGGTTGCTCGACGCCACGGTCTCGACACCGACGCGTGGCGGACGGCTCAGGTGGACGACGTCGTGAGCAGCGACGATCTGGTCATCGCCGTGTGCGACATCGCCTACGAGGACCTGCCGGTCGAGGCGCGGCCACGAGTGCACTGGTCGGTGCCCGATCCCGCACCGACCGACACCGATGCGGCCTTCGAGGCCGCCTACAGCGAACTCGCCGGCCGCATCGATCGGCTGGCGCCACTGGTCTCGTCCACCGAGGCGAAACGCCCGAGGAGCAAGTCATGACCGAAGTCCCCGGCTACAAACGCGAAGACCTCTCCATCGACCAGCACCTTGCCTTGCGTACGGCGGCCTCCCGGCTGGGGGAACAGTTCACCGGGATCTACGGACCGGAGACGATCGAGCGGTTCCTGCACTCCAGCTACGACCAGTTCGCGACCGGCAGCACCGTCCCGAACTTCCTTCCCCTGCTGGCCGAACGATTCGCCCGCCAGCGGCTGACCGCGCTGGCCAGAGTGGAAGGCCACCATGACGACGGCCGTCCGGTGGTGCTGTTCCTCTGCGTCCACAACGCCGGCCGGTCCCAGATGGCTCTCGGCTTCTTCGAGCACCTGGTCGGTGACCGTGCGATCGCCTGGTCGGGTGGCTCGGAGCCAGGGATCGAGGTGAACGACGCCGCCGTCGCATCGATGGCCGAGCGCGGGATCGACATCTCCACCGAGTACCCCAAGCCCTGGACCGACGAAGTAGTGCGCGCCGCGGACGTCGTGATCAGCATGGGATGCGGCGATGCCTGCCCGATCTTCCCCGGCAAGCGGTACGAGGACTGGGTACTCGACGACCCAGCCGGACTCGACGTCGCCGCCATCCGGCCGATCCGCGACGAGATCGAACGCCGGGTCCGTCAGTTGCTCAACGAGATCAACGTCCCGGCCGCGGCGGGTCGCGAGTGAACACCATCCCCTTGTGGCGACGCTCGGTCGCCGAAGGAGTCGGGACCGGACTGCTGGTGACCGTCGTGGTCGGGTCCGGCATCGCCGCCGCCAAGCTGTCGCCCAACGACATCGGGCTGCAACTCCTGGAGAACGCCTTCGCCACCGCACTGGGCCTCGCCGTCCTCATCCTGATGATCGGACCGGTGTCCGGCGCGCACTTCAACCCGGTCGTCTCGGCGGTCGACTGGTGGATCGGACGACGCAGCGGCGCCGGCCTCACACCGCGCGACCTGGCCGCCTACATCCCTGCGCAGATCATCGGCGCAGCACTCGGCGCCGTACTGGCCAATCTCATGTACGCCGAAGCGGCAGTGTCCTGGTCGACCACAGATCGCAGCGCGGGCCATCTTTGGCTCGGCGAGGTGGTTGCGACCGCGGGCCTGATCGTCTTGATCTTCGCCCTCGCGGCATCCGGGCGAGCCTCGGTCGCGCCCGCGGCCGTCGGCGCGTACATCGGCTCGGCGTACTGGTTCACCTCCTCGACCTCCTTCGCCAACCCGGCCGTCTCGATCGGCCGCGCCTTCAGCGACACCTTCGCCGGAATCGCACCGGGATCGCTGCCAGGCTTCGTGATCGCACAGGTGATCGGAGCCGCCGCCGGCGTAGCACTTCTCAGACTGCTCTACCCCACGGCCGGACGAGCGGCCGATGATGTTGTCACACCCCACACCGAAAACCCTGCGAGTACTGGAGTATCTCCGTGAGCAAGCCAAGCGTTCTGTTCGTCTGCGTCCACAACGCCGGCCGGTCCCAGATGGCCGCCGGATGGTTGCGGCACCTCGCCGGCGACACGGTCGAGGTACGGTCAGCCGGATCCGCGCCCCGCGACCAGATCAACCCGATCGCGGTCCAGGCGATGCAGGAGGTCGGAATCGACATCACCGGCGCGGTCCCCCAGCGCCTCGAGACCGAGACCGTGCGCGAGAGCGACATCATCGTCACCATGGGCTGCGGCGACGCCTGCCCGATCTTCCCGGGCAAGCGGTACGAGGACTGGGAGCTCACCGATCCGGCCGGGCAGCCGATCGAGGTCGTCCGTCAGGTGCGCGACGAGATCCGCGCCCGGATCGAGAAGCTCGTCGGCGAACTGCAGGCCGCATGACGCCGTCCACCCCGGCACATTGACCACTACATAGACGACTGTGAATATAAAGCCATGTCGAATCCGTCTCTGCGGCCATCGGTGATGATGCCGTTGTCGCGGGAAGACGCAGAGCGGCGTGCGGCCCAGCTCGGTGTCGTCGCGGATCCGACCCGGCTACGGCTGATGAGTCTCGTCCTGACCCACCCGGCCGGCGAGGCGAGCGTTGGCCAGCTCGCCGCGGAGTTCACCCAGTCACCGACCGCCATCAGCCAGCAGCTGCGATTGCTGTGTGAAGCGGACCTGCTGACACGGGAGCGACGGCAGTCGTCGAACTACTACCGGCCGACCCATCACGCGGTGGAGCAGTTGGCGACCTTGCTCGGGGTGGAGACACCCGAGCAAGGTCCGGCCCGCGAGTCGACGGTCGACCTGAGCGCGGCTGTTGTCGACCGTCAGCTCGAGCGCATCTCCGACCAGCTGGCAACCCGCTTCACCGGCGTCTTCTCACCAGCGACGGTACGGCGGTACGTCGGCGAGAGTTACACCATGCTGGCCGACCGATCCCGCGTACGAAGGTTCCTGCCGTCCCTGACCGCGAGCTTCGCCGCCGAGCGGCTGGCCGCACTGGCGAAGGCACAAGGCAAGGCCCGTGGCTCGGTCCCCGAGGTGCTGTTCGTCTGCGTTCGCAACGCCGGCCGGTCACAGATGGCGGCCGGCTTCCTGAACCAGCTGGCCGGCGACCGCGTCCTCGTCAGATCGGCCGGATCGTTGCCTGTGGCACTCGTCGACGCCAACGTCGTCACCGCCATGGACGAAGTCGGCGTACATCTGGGCGGCGCCTATCCGAAACCACTGTCCGACGAGATCGTCCGCGCGGCCGACGTCGTCGTGACGATGGGCTGCGGCGACGCTTGTCCGGTCTACCCGGGCAAGCGATACCTCGACTGGCCGGTCGAGGATCCCGAGAACCGGCCGCTTCCCGTCGTACGGCGGATCCGCGACGAGATCGATCAGCAGGTCAGAGACCTCGCGGCCGAGCTGCTTACGCCTGCGTGATCAGAGGTCGGCGACCAGGTCGCGGGCCGTGCGGCCTGCTCCGATGAGCGTGGCCGAGGCCGGTCCCGTCCAGTCGCCGTAGCCGATCAGGTGCAGGCGAGGCTCCTTGATCGCGTGGGTTCCGTCCGTGGGGATGGTGCCGTCCGCTCCGCGCAGGCCGAGGGGTGCGAGGTGACCGAGCGCCGGCCGGAAGCCGGTGCACCAAATGATCGCGTCGTACGGCGACTCGGTGCCGTCGCGCCATCGAACACCGTGCTCGACCAGCCTGGCGAACGGTTCGCGAGCCTGCAGTACGCCGCGATCACGGGCCTTGCGAACGCTCTCGACCATCACGATGTCGCCGAGCCCGGAGACGCCACCGCTGTCGGCTTCGCCGAGCTGCCGCGCACGATGCCTCCTGGTCGCGATCTCGAACAACGCCCGGCCGTCGACGTCGTCGGGAAGGAACTGCGGCGGGCGCAGGGTCACCCAGGTCGTGTCGGCAACCTCGGAGACCTCGGCGAGGATCTGTGCGGCCGAGTTGCCGCCGCCGACGATCAGGACGCGCTGACCGGCGAAGCCGACTGCGTCCCGATACGAAGCAGTGTGCAACTGCCGCCCGGCGAACGATCCTGGGTACGTCGGGATGAAGGGTCTCGACCACGTGCCGGTCGCCGAGATCACCTGCTCGGCCAGCCACTCACCAGCGGTACTGCGGACCGCGAGGCGCTCGCCCTCGCGGCTCACGGAGTCGACCGCGGCGGAGCGACGTACATCGAGCTCGTAGCGCTTCTCGTACCGCGTCAGGTAGTCGACGACGTGCGCCGCTAGCGGGTAGCCGGAATCACCGGTCCACCGCGGCATCATCCAGCCGGGCAGCGACGAGTACTGCGTGGGAGAGAACGTCCGCAAGGTCGGCCACATCCGCGCCCAAGCGCCGCCGGGCTGCTCGACTGCGTCGAGGATGACGAAGTCCTCGCCGGGCACCAGCCCGGAGCGACGCAGGGAGAAGCCGGTGGCCAGTCCCGCTTGACCGCCACCGATCACGACGACGCGGATCTCGCGTGGAGGCGACGTCACGCCGGTTCTGTACCGAGCATCAGCCCGCGGCCGGGGCCGGAACCGACAGCAACGTCGACATCCAGGTCAGGCGCTCGGGCAGCACCCAGTAGTACACCCAGGTGCCGCGGCGCTCGCAGTCGACCAGTCCGGCTTCGCGCAACACCTTCAGGTGATGGGAGATCGTCGGGCCCGAAACGTTGAACAGCGGGGTGACGTCACAAACACAGACCTCCCCGGGAGCCGACGCGATGATCGACATCAGCCGCAGCCGGATCGGGTCGGAGAGCGCCTTGAACACCGACGCACCTTCGACCGCGGCGGCACTGTCGAGGGCCGCGTCCATGATCGGGACGCAGCACCCGCCGACGGGTTCGAGCGAGAGCTGCTGTTTTGACATGTGTCTATCTTGACTTATGTCTAATCAAGAGGCAAGGTGGGGCTCGTTGATTAGATGATCATCAACTCAGGACAGTCTTTGGAGACAGACCCATGAGCGTTTCATCGAAGGACCTGCCGGTAGTCGTCATCGGCGCCGGACCGGTGGGGCTGGCGGCCGCGGCCCACCTCGCCGACCGCGGGCTGCAGTTCGTCGTACTGGAGTCCGGCCCGGGCGTGGCCGCGGCGATCGACGAGTGGCGGCACGTGAAGCTGTTCAGCCCGTGGCGCTACGACATCGACGGCGCCGCCCGCCGCCTGCTCGAGCAGACCTCCTGGATCGAGCCGAACCTGGACGACCTGCCGACCGGCGGCGACCTCATCGACGCCTACCTGGCGCCGCTGGCCAAGACCCCGCAACTGGCCGACCGGATCCAGTACGGCGCCCAGGTGACCGCCGTGACCCGAGTCGGCTTCGACCGCATCCGTACGGCAGGTCGCGAGCAAGCTCCCTTCCTGGTGCGCCTGGCCGACGGCGAGGAACTGCTCGCTTCCGCGGTGATCGACGCCGCCGGCACCTGGCGCCGGCCGAACGTCCTCGGCGGCTCGGGCATCCCCGCCCGCGGCGAGGCCGAACTCGCTGACGCCGTCTCGACCGCACTCCCGGACGTCTTCGGGCGTGACCGCGAGCGCTTCGCCGGCCGCCGTACGGCGGTCGTCGGAGCGGGCCACTCAGCCTCCACCACACTGCTCGAACTCGGCGAACTGGCCGACAACGAGCCGGGCACCGAGGTGCTCTGGGTGGTCCGAGGCGAGGACCAGGCCCGGACGTACGGCGGCGGCGACGCCGACGAGCTCCCGGCCCGCGGCGCGCTCGGCGCCCGGCTGAAGAAGCTCGTCCGGTCAGGCCGGGTCGAACTGGTGAGCAGCTTCCGCATCGAGTCGATCTCCCGTACGGCGGACGGCCGGGCCGAGCTGGCCGCGGGCGAGCGCCGCGTGGTGGTAGACACGATCGTGAACTCCACCGGCTTCCGCCCCGACCACGACATGGTCGGCGAGCTGCAGCTCGACCTGGACCCGATCCTGGGCTCGACCCGGGACCTGGCCCCGCTGATCGACCCCAACCAGCACTCCTGCGGCACCGTGCCGCCGCACGGCGTCGACGAGCTCCAGCACCCGGAACCGGGCTACTACGCCGTCGGGGCGAAGTCGTACGGCCGGGCACCGACCTTCCTGCTGGCGACCGGCTACGAGCAGGCCCGCTCGGTGGTCGCCGCACTAGCCGGAGACTGGGAAGCCGCCCGCGACGTACAGCTCAATCTCCCCGAGACCGGCGTCTGCTCGTCGAACCTCGCCTTCGGCGGCTCGGCCGACGAGGCCGCCGGCGGCTGCTGCGGACCGGCCCCGGAGGCGGTCACGATCAGCGCACCGGCCGGCCGCGGGTTGGCCACCGGCATCAGCGGTGGCCTGCTGACCGTCGTCGAGTCCAAGCCCACCACACAGTCGGGCTGCTGCGGCTGATGTCCTCCGGTCCAGGTCTGGCGGTGGAGACCGACGTCAGACCTGGACCAAGGCGCTTGATCAGCGCACTCGCCGCGACGCAGACCGTCGGGTACGGCGTTCTCTACTACGCCTTCAGCGTCATCCTCGGCCCGATGAGCGACGAGCTGGGCATCTCGACCGCGACGGCGGCCGGTGCACTCACCGTCGCGGTTCTCGTGTCCGGCCTGCTGTCGATCCCGGTAGGACGGTGGCTCGATGCCCGGGGCGGTCATGGGTTGATGACCGTCGGTTCGGCAGTCGGCGCACTGGCCGTCCTGGGGTGGTCGCAGGTCCGGACCGTCGGAGGGCTCTATGCGGTCTTCATCCTGATCGGTGTTGCCTCGGCCATGGTGCTGTACGAGCCGGCGTTCGCCGTGATCGTGGCCGTCACCAGTCCCGCACGGCGAGCGAAGGCTTTGCTCGCCGTGACCTTGGTCGCCGGGTTCGCCAGCTCGATCTTCATCCCGCTCACCGGGCAACTGGTGGCGAGACTGGAATGGCGCTCCGCCCTGGTCCTGCTGGCCGTTCTCCTGGCAGCCGTCACTGTGCCTTCGCACGGGCTGGCGTTGCGCCGGACCCGTACGAGCGCCGACCGAGTTGCACCCCACGGCCGCCCGGCGCCCAGCCGGGCGCTCCGCGATCCCGCGTTCTGGTTGCTCGCAGCAACCTTCGTGCTGCACGGCGCCGCCCTCGCCGTCATCGCCGTCCACCTCGTGCTGTACCTGATCAGCCTCGGTCATCCGGCCGCCTTGGCCGCGACGCTCGCGGGTCTCCTCGGGCTGCTGTCGGTCACCGGGCGCGTGGTCACCACGGTGTCGACACGCTGGTTGCCGATGGCCACCATTGCCGGGGTGATCTTCGTCGTCCAAGGCGCAGCACTGTCGATGCTCCCGGTCGTCGGCCGGCACGTGC
Organism: Kribbella italica; assembly: GCF_014205135.1. Classification (NCBI taxonomy): domain Bacteria; kingdom Bacillati; phylum Actinomycetota; class Actinomycetes; order Propionibacteriales; family Kribbellaceae; genus Kribbella; species Kribbella italica. The sequence goes on along the minus strand of NZ_JACHMY010000001.1, from coordinate 7,727,440 downwards.
TCGGAGCCGTCGGCTGCCTCGTCCTGTTCGGCCTCGGCTTCGGCGTTGCCTCGATCGCGACGCCCGCCATCCTGCTCGACCGGTACGGCGCCAGCGGGTACGGCACGATCGCCGGCACCCTGGCCGCGCCCGTGCTGGTGGCCCGAGCATCGGCGCCGCTCGGCGGCGCCCTGATCGCGGCAGCCGCCGGCTACCGGATCCTCGTCGTCATGGTTGCCGGCGCCTGCGTCGTGGCGGGCCTTCTGCTCCTCCTGGTGTCGCGCCTGCCTACTGCGAGGCAGGCATCTCACCCGTGACGAGGAAGATGATGCGCTGCGCCATCGAGACCGCGTGGTCGGCGATGCGCTCGTAGTACCGGCCGAGCAGAGCAAGGTCGACGGCGACCTCCACGCCGTACGGCCAGGCGGCGTCCATCATCTGCCGGAACTGACTGCTGCGGAGCGTGTCCATCTCGTCGTCGGTCGACTCGATCCGCTGCGCGACCGAGACGTCGCGGGTCTTGATGACCTCGCCCGCCTGGTCGACCATCCGCTGAGCGACCCGGCCCATGTCCTCGATCAGGCCGTGCAGCTCGACCGGGATGGCCGCGGCGGGATAGCGCATCCGGGTGATCTTGGCGACGTGGGCCGCGAGGTCACCCATCCGCTCGAGGTCCGCCACCATGCGCAGGGCCGCGACGAGCATCCGCAGCTCCACAGCGACCGGCGCTTGCAGGGCCATCAGGTCGAAGATTTTCTCCTCGACCACCTCGCCAGCCAGGTCGAGCTGGGAGTCGGCGGCGATCACTTCTTCGGCTGTGCCGAGATCAGCGGTGAGCAGCGCGCTGGTCGAGCGCCGTACGGCGGTCGAGACGATCCCGGTCATGCGTTCGAGCTCGGTCAGGACCTCGTCGAGCTGCTGGTGGTACTGGTCGCGCATGTCTGCCTCCATGGTGCCGGTTACCGCGCCGCTAGCCAGTTCTGCGCGGCAACCTGGATGGCGTCCCAGGGGCTTCCCAGGGGCGGTGTGTAAGCGAGGTCAAGGTCGAGAAGCTGTTCGACGCTGAGCCCGTGCTGCAGCGCGACCGCGTAGGTGTCGACCCGCTTGGCGATCTCGGCTCCGTGCGTGCCGACAAGCTGTGCACCGAGCAAGCGGCCGGTCTCCCGGTCCCCGGTCAACCTGACCTGGATCGGCGTCGCCCCGGGGTAGTAACGCTTGTGGTCGTCGGCGGTGGTCTGCACGGTGAAGGGCACGTATCCGGCCGCCGACGCCTCCTGGTCACGCAGGCCGGTGGCGGCGACCACCCGCTCGAAGACCCTGACGACCTGGGTGCCGACGATCCCGGCGAACTCTTTGGAGCCACCGGCCGCGTTCTCACCAGCGATCCGGCCCTGCTTGTGCGCAGTGGTGCCGAGCGGGACGTAACTGGGTTCGGTGAGCAGAGCGTGATGGGTGTGGACGCAGTCCCCCGCGGCCCACACATCGGGAACGTTGGTCCGCATCTGCCGGTCGACGACGATCGCGCCCCGATTGTCCAGCTCTACGCCGGACGCCGCGGCCAGCGCGGTAGCAGGCTTGACCCCGCTGACGACGAGGACGGCGTCAGCGCTGCGTTCGCCGTCCGCGGCAACGACGGTCAACCCGTCGCCCTCGCGTCGCAACTCCGTCACGGTCGTGCCGCACCGGACCTCGACCCCGTGTGCTTCGAGCTCGGCAGTGATCTCGGCAGCAAGCTGCTGGTCGAGCGTGCGAGGCAGGACGTTGTCGAGGCGCTCCAGGACAGCGACGGCGACGCCGCGGTTGGTGAGCGCTTCGGCCATCTCGATCCCGATGTAGCCCGCGCCGATGATCACGACCCGTCGTACGCCGCGGCTCTCGAGATCGGCGTCGAGGCGTCGCGCCTCACCCATGGTGTGGAGCAGGTGGACACCGTCGGCCGGACCGAGAGAGTCCAGGCCGGCGATCGGCGGGCGCAGCGGATCGGCGCCCGTACCGATGACCAGCCGATCGAAGGTCAGCTCGACCGGGCAGTCGGGCGTGGTCGCGGTGACGCTCTTGGCGGTCGGGTCGACAGCGGTGACCGTGTGGTTGATCCGCACGTCGATACCGCTCGCTGCGATGTCCGCCGCCGTACGGTGGGCCAGATCGCGCCAGTCGGGCACCTCGCCGGACAGGTGGTAAGGGATCCCGCAGATCGAGAAGTTCGGGTACTCGTCGGCGAGCAGCATCGTCACGGTGCTGTCCGGTGCGTACTCGCGAGCCCGCAACGCCGCACTGATCCCCGCGTCGGAACCTCCCACGATCAGAATCCGCATCTGTTCCCAGCTCCCATCGCCGTCCAGTGAGTTTGCCTCAGGCAATCAAAGCAGGGAGGCGCAGAGCTTCCGTGCCGGTCATCATTGGGCGAACTCCTGACCGACATCAGGTGCCACGCCACCGTGGCGTGGCACGGGCGGAACCTTGAACTGGTAGCCGATCCCGCGGACCACCTTGATCCACTCCGGCCCGTGATCGTCACCGCTCAGCCTCTTCCGCAAGCGCATCACGTGGACGTTGAGCGTGTTGCTGCGGACCGTGGCCTGTTGTCCCCAGACCGCGTCGAGCACCTCCTGCCGGGTCACCAGGGCACCCGGGCGTTCAGCGAAGAACCTCAGCAGGAGGAACTCCATCGGCGGCAACTCGACCTGCCGGCCGTCGAGCCACATCTGCGGAACCGCGCCGTCGACCCGAAGCCTGCCCAGATCGACGGCCAAGGGCCGCAGGTCGACCTGATTCGGCACCGGCGCGAGGGAGCTGATCAGCGCGAGCAACTCCCGGATCCGGTACGGCCGGGGAATGACGGCACTGGCGCCGGCGTCGCTGGCGCGACTGGTGAACTCGTTGCCGCCCAGATCCGCGCCAACGATGATCGGCTGCAGCGGGTCGTCGGTGCGGACGATGGTGAGGAACTCGATCGGGTCCAGAAGCCCCGCGCACGGCCCGAGCAGGATCACGTCGGGGCACAACCTGCCGACGTGCAGCAGAGCCTCGGCCGCGTCGCTGCAGACATGGACGTCCAGCGGCTGGTCGGCCGCGACCGCCAGCAACTCGTTCACCTCGTCGCCGTGGTCGACGACCAGCACCGAGACCCGGAAGTGCACGTTCCGGTGGGCCGGATGACCAGATCGGCGACGGGCGCGGATGGGCTGGGCATGAGGCTCTCGGGCATCCGTCATCGGGGTCGCCATGCCGATCAGCCGAACCGGCCGGTGATATAGGCCTCCGTGCGCTGGTCGGACGGGTTGCCGAAGATCTTGCTCGTGTTGTCGAACTCGACCAGGCGGCCGGTGCGCTGCCCGTGCTCGTCGGCGGCGGCGGTGAAGAAGGCCGTGCGATGAGAGACGCGGGCGGCCTGCTGCATGTTGTGCGTGACGATGATGATCGTGTACGTCTTGGCCAGCTCGACCATCAGGTCCTCGATCTTCGCAGTCGCGATCGGGTCCAGCGCCGAACACGGCTCGTCCATCAAGATCACCTCGGGACTGGTCGCGATCGTCCGCGCGATGCACAGCCGCTGCTGCTGACCGCCGGACAGCCCGTACGCACTCTGCTTCAGCTTGTCCTTCACCTCGTCCCACAAGGCCGCACCGTGCAAAGCCTTCTCGACCACCTCGTCCATGTTCTTGGTCTTCATCCCGGTGACCCGCGGACCGTAGGCGACGTTGTCGTAGATCGACTTCGGGAACGGGTTGGGCTTTTGGAACACCATGCCGATCCGGCGGCGGACCTCGATGACGTCGACGCCCGGCGCGTACATGTCCACGCCGTGGAACCTCACGTCCCCCATCACGTGGGCACCGGGAACCAGGTCGTTCATCCGGTTCAGGCACCGCAGCACGGTCGACTTGCCGCAGCCGGAGGGACCGATCAGCGCCGTGATCTCCTTGCTGCCGAAGACCATGTCGACCCCCGACACCGCGAGGAACTTCTCGTAGTACACCTCGAGGTCGTGCAGTTCGATCACGCCGTCGGGTTCGGCCGAGGGCGATCGGTGGTTGGCGCGGTCACCGAGTTCGACATGGATCTCGTGCGGTGCACCGACCGCGCCGACCGTCTCGGGAACGGTGGCGAGGTCCGGTTCGACGTTCGTCATGGAGCGGTCTCCCGGGGTGTTCATGGTCACCAGCGACGCTGGTAGCGGTTGCGGAGCCAGATCGCGACTGCGTTCATGGCCAGCAGGACGACGATCAGCAGCAGGATCGCCGCGTACGCGAGATCACGGAACGCGTCACGGTCCTGCGGGACGAGGTTGTAGATCTGCACCGGCAACGTCGTGTACCTCGACAGCACGCCGTCCGGGTTGAACGTCACGAAGGTGGTCGCGCCGACCAGGATCAGCGGCGCCGCCTCGCCGATCGCCCGCGACATGGCCAGGATCGAGCCGGTCGCGATACCCGGCACGGCGGCCGGCAGGACCTGGCGCCAAGTGGTCTGCCACTGCGTCGCGCCGAGCGCGAGCGAGCCGTCCCGGATCTCCCTCGGTACCGACCGCAACGCCTCCCTGGTCGTGATGATGATGACCGGAAGGATCAGCAGCGCGAGCGCGACACCACCGGCCATCACGACGGCACCGATCGACACCGGGCCGCGGACGACGAACCCGAGGGTGAGGATGCCGTAGATGACCGCGGGGACTGCGGCGAGGTTCTGGATGTTCAGCTCGATCGCGCGGTTCCACCACTTGGCGGGGTTGGCGTACTCCTCCAGGTAGACCGCGGCGGCGATGCCCAGCGGCAGCGCGATCACCGCCGTGATCCCGCCGACCCACAGCGTGCCGAGCAACGCGGACTGCACACCCGCGGTCTCCGGACGAATTTTGGACGGCTGGTGGGTCACCAGGTTCGCGTCGAAACGGGCCAGGCCCTTCTGGACGATCACCGCGAGAACGAAGAACAAGAAGATGCAGATCAACGCCAGGCACAGCCACAGCAACGCGGCGAAAACGGCCGACGTGATGCCGTCGCGGTTCCGCGTGCGCGTCAGCATGTTTGCCCTGGGCACTGTTGTGGTGGTCATCAGTAAACCTGCCTGTACTTGCGCACCAAACGGATGCTGGCCAGGTTGATCAGCAGTGTGATCGCGAACAGCAGCGCGCCGACGGCGAACAGCGAGTAGTAGACCGGCGAGCCCTGCGGCGCGTCACCGCTGGCGATCTGGGCGATGAACCCGGTCATGGTCTGGGCACCTTCGCGGGGATCGAACGTGAGCTGGGCCCGGCTGCCGGCCGCGATCGTGACGATCATCGTCTCGCCGACCGCTCGCGAGATGCCGAGCACGATCGCGGCGACGATGCCGGACAACGCGGCCGGGAAGACGACCCGCAGCGTGGTCTTCATCCGGTTGGCGCCGAGCGCGTACGACCCCTGCCGCAGCGCCAGCGGCACCGCGGACATCGCGTCCTCACCCAGTGAGGCGATCGTCGGGACGATCATGAACCCCATCACGATGCCCGGCGACAGCATGTTGTGGATCGTGTCGAACCGCACCACGTGAGCGAAGATCGGCGTGAAGATCGTCAGCGCCAGAAAGCCGTACACGACGGTCGGAACACCGGCCAGCACTTCGAGGATCGGCTTGAGCACCTTGCGGACCCGCTCGGACGCGTACTCGCTGAGATAGATCGCGGCACCGAGTCCCAGCGGCACCGCGACAGCCAGCGCGATCACGGTGACGATCGCGGTCGCCACGACCAGTGGCAGTACGCCCCAGGCCTTGTCGGTCCAGCTGAACTTGTTGCCGAACCCCGCGGTCCACTCGGTACCGAACAGGAAGTCCACGATCCCGACGTGGGTGAAGAAGGTGACCGTCGGGGCGAGCAGCGACACCACGATGCCGATCGTCACCGCGACCGACAACCAGGCCGCCCCGACCAGAACGACCTTGATCACTCGTTCGCCGTGCCGGGGATGCTGCTGTCCCAGGTCGATGCTGGGTCCGCGCCACACGCCGGGGTGCCCCCTCCTCACGGAGGAGGCACCCGTCGACGGAACCGCCGTCGTGTCCGGCATCGTCACTGAGCCTTCAGCTTGTCCAGCTCGGTCTTCGCCGTCGTCTTCTGGGCGTCGGTCAGGGGCACGAACTTGGCCGCCTCGACGATCTCCTGGTTCTTCTCCAGGTAGAACTCGACGAAGGACAGCACCTGCTTCTTGGCCAGGCCCTTGTCGGAGGGGTAGATGAACAGCGGACGCGCCAGCGGCGTGTAGCTGCCGTCCTGCGCGGTGGCGACCGAGGGCTCGACGCATCCCTTGCCGCCGTCGATCTTGACCGCCTTCAGCTTGTCCGCGTTCTCCTCGAAGTACGAGAAGCCGAAGTACCCGAGCGCACCCTTGGCGCCGGAGACACCCTGGACGGTGACGTTGTCGTCCTCGGTCGGGTTGTAGTCGGTGCGGCTCTTGCCTTCCTCACCGTTGATCTCACCGGTGAAGTAGTCGAAGGTGCCGGAGTCCGACCCCGCGCCGTACAGCGGGAGCGCCTCGTTCGGGAACTTCGGGTCGACCTGGTTCCAGGTCTTCACCTTCGACCCCGGCTCCCAGATCTTCTTCAGCTGGGCCACAGTCAGGCAATCGACCCAGTCGTTGTCCTTGTTGACGACGACCGTCAGCGCGTCGTTGGCGACCTGGAGCTCAGAGAACTTGACGCCGTTCTTGTCACACAGCGCCTTCTCCTCGTCCTTGATCGGCCGGGACGCGTTCGAGATGTCGGTCTCGCCGGCGCAGAACTTCTTGAAGCCGCCGCCGGTACCGGAGGTGCCGACCGCGACGTCGACGCCTTTCTGCTCTTCCTTGAAGAGCTCGCCCGCGGCCGCGGTCAGTGGCTCGACCGTGCTGGAGCCGTCGACGACGACCTGGCCCGACAGCGCTTCACCGCTGCCTCCACCGCTGCCGGCCGGCGTCTCGTTGTTGTTCCCACCGCACGCCGACAGGGCGAGCAGGGCCGCCGCCGTGACGGCGACGTATCGCAAGTGCTTGACCGGGCGGATGACCACCGGGCACCCCTCCTGAGTTAGGTCCCGTGTCCGGGACACCGCGAGCTGCCACGCGTTTCACGTAACAACTAGATCGAAGAAGTTCGATGTAAACGGCAGGTGAACGGGCGGTGATCTCCAGGCTCTATATAGACGAATCTCGATGTACAGGCGCTCCGACTGTGACGAGTCGACCTCGATCGGCGGTCGTTCACCTGATGGTCACGGACTGGCCACCAACAACTACATAGATGAACGCCTATCCAGTTGTTAGCGTCGCCGCGACTGCTTCGAATCTCTGGAGGGGACGCATGACGCTCGCAGACGAGCCACGCCGGCTGCTGCCGCTGGCCGACGGCCACGGAGGCCGCAGCTCGATGACCTGTCTTTACCGGTGCGGCAACGCCTGCGCGCACCCGGCGCCGAACTCGTCCGGCAACGAGTACTTCGCCGACGGCGTCAAGGCGGAGGTCTCGCGGCGAGGCATCTTCAAGGCGGGCGCCGTCGGCGCGCTCGTGATCGGCGCCGGTGCTGCCGGCGCCGTACCGGCAGCTGCTGCGCCGTCGGGCGGTTCCGCCGCATCGTCGGCGGGCAGCCGATCAGGCGCCGGGCTGACCTTCAAGGCGATCCCGCCGAACACCCTCGACACTGTGATCGTGCCCAACGGGTACGACGAGAAGGTCCTGATTCGCTGGGGCGACCCGATCCTGCCGGGCGCTCCGGCCTTCGACATCGACAGGCAGAGCCCGACGGCCCAGGCAGGTCAGTTCGGGTACAACAACGACTTCCTGGTCATCGTGCCGCTCGACCGTCACTTCACGCGGGGCCTGCTGGTGGTCAACCACGAGTACACCAACGAGGAACTGATGTTCCGCGGCTACGCCGGCGGCGCGACGGCCACCACGCAACAGATGCGGATCGCCCTCGCCGCGCACGGCATGAGCGTCGTCGAGGTCGAACGGGTCGAGCGCACCGGCGAGTGGCGCGTGGTCAGCCAAGGCCGACGCCGCTACAACCGGCGGCTGACCGCCTCGACGCCGATGAAGTTCACCGGCCCGGCGGCCGGATCGCAGCTGCTGCGGACCACCGCCGATCCTCGCGGCGTACGAGTGCTCGGATCGCTGAACAACTGCTCCGGTGGACTGACGCCGTGGGGCACGATCCTGTCCGGCGAGGAGAACTTCAACCAGTACTTCGTCGGCGCCGACGGTGCACCGGCGGACGCCAAGCCCGCACTCGCGCGGTACGGCATCGACATCACCAAGCGCTACCCGTCCGGCAGCCGCTACTGGGACAAGGCCGACAGCCGCTTCGACGTGACGAAGAACCCGCACGAGCCCAACCGGTTCGGCTGGATCATGGAGGTCGATCCTTACGACCCGCAGTCGACTCCTCGCAAGCACACCGCTCTCGGCCGTTTCAAGCACGAGGGTGCTGCTGTCGTGGTCGCGAAGTCCGGCTACGTCGTCGCGTACATGGGAGACGACGAGCGCTTCGACTACATCTACAAGTTCGTCTCCGACCGCAAGCTCCGCACCGGAGACTCCAAGGCCGATCGCGAGAGCAACAGCCGTCTGCTGGAGTCGGGCAGCCTGTACGTCGCCAAGCTCGGCTTCACCAGCGCCTCCGAGATCGACGGGTCCGGCAAGCTGCCGAGCGACGGAGCGTTCAACGGAACCGGTACGTGGATCCCGCTGACCCGTGGTGGCAAGTCACTCGTGCCCGGGATGGCGATCGACGAGGTGCTCGTGCACACCCGCCTCGCGGCGGACAAGGTCGGCGCGACCAAGATGGACCGGCCCGAGGACATCGAGGTCAGTAAGCTGACCGGCAAGGTGTACGTCGCGCTGACGAACAACAGCAACCGCGGCGCCGCGGGTCAGGCGGCAGCGGACGAGGCCAACCCGCGCAAGAGCAACAAGCACGGCCAGGTCTTCGAGCTCGTCGAGATCGGCGGCAACCACGCGAGCGAGACTTTCACCTGGTCACTGCCGATCGTCTGCGGCGATCCGGCCGACCCGTCGACGTACTTCGCGGGTTACGACAAGACGGAGGTCTCGCCGATCTCGTGCCCGGACAATCTCGATTTCGATGCCCACGGCAACTTGTGGATCTCGACCGACGGCAACGCGCTGGTCGACCACGCGGGCACGAACTTCCACGACGGACTGTTCGCGGTGGCGGTCGAGGGGCCGGACCGGGGGAAGGCGAAGCAGTTCCTGTCGGTTCCGCGGGGCGCGGAGCAGGCGTCGGCGTACGTCGTACCGGACAACAAGTCGGTCGTGGTCTCGGTCCAGCATCCCGGTGAGATCACCGGCGCCTCGGTCGACAACCCGGCCAGCACCTGGCCCGACGGCGACTTCGCCCGGCCCGCGGTGATCGTCACCTGGCGGCCCGACGGAAGCGAGATCGGCTCCTGATCGCGGCCGGCCGCCTCGGCGACGGGGCGGCCGGCCCAGTTCGTGTCTGGCGGGTGAACATATTCGTGGCCGATAGGTTTCTGCGGTGGCAGCGATCTAGACTGTTGACGTGAGTACACGTCGAGGCGCCGAGCGGGTCGGTGCGCCGAGCAGCGGCGACTCGCATCAGGTGACCGGTGTCGCGATCGGCCGCGACGAGGCCGAGCGGCTGGCCGTCGTACTGAAGGCCCTCTCGGATCCCACCCGCCTGCAGCTCCTGGCGATGATCGAGGCGAGCCCCGACGGCGAGGCGTGCGTGAACGACCTGACCGAGCCGCTCGAGCTCAGTCAGCCGACGATCAGCCACCACCTCAAGATCCTTGTGACGGCCGGAATCCTGGCGCGCGACAAGCGCGGTCTGTGGTCCTGGTACTCGATCGTGCCGGATCAGCTGCAGACTCTTCGCGCTCTTCTGCCCGGCCCTACCTTCCTGCGCTAGCGAGCGCCTTGGCGACGTACTGGGCGTCCCGGGAGACTCCACGCAGCGTGTTCGACGAGAAGGAGCGCTGGAACTCGAGTCCGAGGTAGGCCAGGCCCGGGTGCGTGAGCGAGATGCCGCGCTTGTGCAGGGGCAGGCCTGTGTCGTCGAGTGCGCCCAGACCCTCCAGGTACGGGAGGTTCGGTCGATAGCCGGTCGCCATGATGACGGTGTCGACGTGTTCGTGGCTGCCGTCGGCCCAGACCACCTGATCACCGTCGAACCGACTGAACATCGGCCGCTGGTCGAGCAGCCCCGACTTGAGCGCGTCGCCGTAGATACCGGTGTCGAAGACCAGGGTCCCGCGGACAAGCCTGCTCAGGATCGAAGGTGGCAGAAGATCCAGGCGTAGGGCGTGCAGCCAGTAGTGCATGTCGCGGCCGCCGCGGATCTGGGGCACGAACTGGACGGGTCGCCGTACGGCCAGGGTCACCTTGGCCAACGCGGCCAGCTCGTAGCCGACCTGGATTGCGGAGTTGCCCGCACCGACCACGACGACCCGCTGACCGGCGTACTGCTGAGGATCGCGGTACTGCGCCACATGGAGAATCTGGCCGGTGAAGTCGCCGGGGATCTGCGGCACGTACGGCCGGCTGAATGATCCGCTGGCACAGATGACACCGGCAGCCGGGAACTCCTCACCGCCAGCTGTCCGTACGACGAATCTGCGGGCGGAGCTCTCCACCGCCGTAGCGCGAGTGTTGAGGTGGACCTCGGCGTCGAGTCCCGCGGCGAGCTTGTCGAGGTAGGAGACCACCTCGTCCCGCGTGGGGTAGCGGTCCTGCTCACCAGGGAACGGCGCGCCGGGAAAGCCGCTGTACCGAGCCGGCGAGAAGAGCGTCAGGCTGTCGTAGTAGTTCGGCCAGGATCCAACGGTGCGATCGCCGGCCTCCAGCAGCACCGGACGCATCCCGGCGTCGCGAACGGCGAACGCGCCGGCAAGCCCGGACTGGCCGCCGCCGATGATCACCACAGAGTCAGAAGTCATGAACCAAACATATCCCAATATCGTTATATGACGAAACCTCAATATTGGCTACGCTGGACCCCATGGCGAAGAAGGCTGACAGCGCGACCTGCGCTCCCGCAGAACCGGCGGAGCTCCGGCCCGCCACTCACGACTTCCTGAAGGCCCTGTCGAACCCGACCCGCCAGCGCATCATGCTCCTGTTCGCCCGCGGCGCCGAGCTGTCCGTCAACGAGGTCGCCGAACAAGCCGCCATCGGCCAGTCCACCGCCTCGCAGCAACTCGACCTCCTCCGCCGCGGAGGCATCGTCACCTCCCGCCGCGAAGGCAAAGCCGTCCTCTACCGAGCCGACAAGGCCGGCGCCGCCGCAGCCCTGTCCGACCTCCAGGCATACCTCCAGAACTGCTGCTGACCTCCACCGCAACTTCAGTCGATGATCGGCCCCGGCGTCCGGATCGAAGAGATGATCAGCAACGTCGAGACGCGCCTAGTCGAAGCCAGAGGCCGCGCGTAGCTCAGGGCAGACGAGCATGGCGGCGCCGCAGCGCTCGCCGACCACAGACCTACGTGCAGAACTGCCGCTGAACCAACAGGGTGAGATCGGGGTTGCATCCGGTACTGGGGTACAGGTTTACCGTCGAGGTATGTGCACCTCAGACACCAGCCCTTCCTCGACCGGGCTCGACTGGGTTCCGGCTTCTTGCACGCTGCCGACCGTCGAGCAGCCGATCCGGGTCGCCGAGTTCGACGACCTGTTCTCCTCCTCCGTCCGCGGCGCGGAGCGTATCGACGCCACGACGCTGCGGCTAGACGTCGCCGCGGACGCCGAGGCGCGTGCGCGCGACCTGGCCAGTCGAGAGAGCACTTGCTGCTCGTTCTTCGGGTTCGACTTCGCTCCCGTCGGCGACGTGGTGGAGATGACGGTGACCGTCCCGGCCGCGCACGTCGCGGTGCTGGACGCGTTCGCCACCCGCGCCACAGCGGCGGTCGGTCATGGCGCACGGGCAGCGGGCTGACATGACCACTGTCGACGGAGGCCTGCGGTCGGGCCAGGTCGCTGACGCGGCCGGGGTGAACCTGCAAACCTTGCGCTACTACGAACGCCGAGGGCTCCTGGCCGAACCTGATCGCAGCCCCGGCGGTCATCGCCTCTACCCGCCGGAAGCGGTGACCGTGCTGCGGGTGATCAAGGCCGCGCAGCGGCTCGGGTTCACCCTGGAGGAGATCTCCGACCTGCTGGAGGCCGGCCGTCACCACCACGGCGCGAAAGCCGACGAAGGTTTGCAGGCCCGGGCCCGGGACAAGCTCGTCGACGTCGAAGCCAAGATCGCTGACCTGACCGTGATCGCCGCGTCGCTTCGGACCGCGCTCGATGCCGGCTGCGACGATCTGATCGCCTGCGCGCACAGCCCCAGCTGCCCGCTGCCCTTCGCCGACCTGGCCGCCGAGGCGCCCACCGGCACCCACCTGAAACTTGCCGACGAACCGGAGCCGCGCCGTGACTGCTGCTGACACCAATCAAGCACCGAAGACCCACCGGCCGTGGCAGGTGGCCGGTGCCGCAGCCGCCGCGGTCGGCGCCTGCGCGGCGTGCTGCGCCGGGCCGGTCCTGGCTGCGCTCGGCGGCCTGTCGATCGCCTCGCTGGCCAGTGCGGTGTGGATGCCGGTACTGGCCGTCATCGCTGTCGCACCGATGGTGGCGATGGTGCTGGTGCTGCGCAGACGACGCAACGCCACTTGCGCGGCCCCGGCCGGACCGATCGACCTCGGCATGCCGCCGACCCCGCCGCGGACCGGGGCGAGTCGCGCGGCGGACAAGTCGGTGGATACGTTCTGACCCATGACGATCGTCAAATCCATCGCGCTGTTCGTTGTGGCTGCCATCGCCGAGATCGGCGGCGCCTGGCTGATCTGGCAAGGCTGGCGCGAACACCGCGGCCTGTGGTGGATCGCCGGCGGCATCCTTGCCCTCGGCGCCTACGGCTTCGTCGCGACCTTCCAGCCCGACCCCAACTTCGGCCGCATCCTGGCCGCCTACGGCGGCATCTTCGTCGCCGGCTCCCTCGCCTGGGGCATGCTCGTCGACGGATTCCGCCCCGACCGATGGGACCTGGCCGGCGCCGCGATCTGCCTGATCGGAGTCGTCGTCATCATGTACGCGCCTCGGAGCGCCTCGTGAGCACACCAGCCGTGCTCGCGGCGAACAAAGCGGTCGTGCAGCGCCTGGTCGATGAAGTCCTCAACGGCGGCAACCTCGACCTGATCGACGACCTCTACACCCCCGACCAGGCTTCGGCGGCCCGGGAGTGGATCGAGCCGTTCCGGGCCTCGTTCCCCGACGTCCGCATGGACACGATCGAACTCCTCGCCGAAGGCGACATCGTGATCGGGCGTTTCACCTGCACCGCCACTCACACCGGCACCTGGCTAGGGCACCCACCCACCGGACGCCGGTTCGTGGCCATTGACGAGGTCAACCGCTACCGAATCGACAACGGCCGCATCGCCGACACCTGGACCCTCGAAGACAATCTCGACCGACTCACCCAACTGGGGCTGCTCCCCACCAGACACGACGAGTAGCGACCGACGTTTCCCTCAACACTTCACCAGTTCAGTGCAGGTAGGCGCACCCGCCTCTTGGTCGGCGCGGTCTGCCAAGCTGAGGCGGTGATGCACGAACTCCCTACTCTTCTTGCCGCTTCGGCCGCCGCGTTTACGCTGGCGCTGCTGTCGGCGGTGGCAGGGTTTGGTGGCGGGGTGCTGCTGCTGCCAGTGTTCACCGCCTTGTTCGGGCTCCGAGTCGCCGTCCCGATGCTCACCATCACCCAGTTGTCCAGCAACGCATCCCGGGTCTGGTTCAACCGCCGCGAACTTCACTGGCCGCTCATCGGCTGGTTCGCCGCAGGAGCCGTCCCGCTCGCCGTCGTCGGTGGACTGCTGCTCGCACACGCTCCGCTTAGCCCGCTCAAACGGCTGCTCGGCGTGTTCCTGATCGGTGTGGTCATCTGGCGCCGGCTGAACCGGCGCCCCCGAAAACCACCCGACCACAGCTTCGTCGGTGTCGGCGCCGCGTCAGGGCTCGGCTCAGCGCTGCTCGGTTCAGTCGGTCCGCTGACCGCCCCGTTCTTCCTCGCCTACGGCCTGACCCGGGCCGCCTACATCGGCACCGAGGCCGCCAGCGCACTCACCATGCACCTGTCAAAGATCGCCGCCTACGGCGCCGGGGACCTCATCACCCACACCGTGCTCATCTACGGCGCCGCGCTCACCCCCGCCACCCTCGCCGGCGCCTGGGTTGGCAAGAAGTTCGTGAACCGCATCAGCGAACGCGGTTTCGTCCTCCTCGTCGAACTCGGCCTCATCACCGCCGGAGTGCTCTTCCTCATCGGCGTGTGAGCTTCAAGCTCAGCTGATCCAGCGCTCCGCACCGACTCGATCGAGTTCAGCGAAGATGGCCTCGCCACTGCGTCTCGAAAAGCAGCCTTGACTCTGTAGTTGGGTCCAGGGTTGACGATGGGTTCATGCGAACCAGTGAGCTGGCCGGCCAGGCCGGGGTGAACACCGAGACGCTGCGCTACTACGAGCGCCGAGGACTGCTCACGCAACCGCCGCGCACTCCGGGCGGCTACCGCGACTACCCGCCGAGCACGGTCGAACTGCTGCGGTTCATCAAACGCGCCCAGGAACTCGGCTTCACCCTCGACGAGATCGAGGAACTGCTGCACCTCGACAACGGCGGCCCGGACGCATGCGACGCCGCAAGGGCGCTGGCCGAGCACCGCCGCGCGGACCTGGAGGCCCGGATCCGCGACCTGCAACGGATGCACGACTCGCTGGCCGACCTGGTCGCGACCTGCGACCTGCCCCGCGCCGACCGCAACTGCGCGCTGCTGGAAGCGATCGACCATCGCCCGGAGGCAACCCGATGAACTTCGAAGTTCTGCACGTACCGGACTGCCCGAACCTGTCGCCGATGCTGCAACGCCTCGCCGAGGTCACCGATCTGCCGGTCACCACCCGGCTGATCGAAACCGACGCAGACGCCGCCCGGTACGGCATGGCCGGCTCACCGACTCTGCTGATCGACGGCACCGACCCGTTCGCCGGCGCCGGCGACGACTGCGCCTGTGGGGTGTCGTGCCGGCTCTACCGCGACGAGGCCGGCCGGATCGTGCCCGCCCCGTCGACCGCCCAGCTGCGCGCCGCGATCACAGCGGCTGGCCACGTCGGCGCCCCGGCGCCGGGGGAGGTCCTGAGCGCTTGGCGCACCCGCGCCGTCCCGCTGGATCCGGTCGAGAAAGCAGCACACCAGGCGATCTTGCGCGCCTTCGCGGCCAACGCTGTTCCACCCAGCGGCAAAGACCTGGACGCGCTCGTTGCCGAAAGCAACAGAACCGTGGACGACGTGCTGACCGCGCTGCACGAAGCCGACGCGATCCGGCTGGACGCCGACGGCCAGATCGCCGTCGCGTACCCGTTCTCAGCCACCGCGACCCGGCACCGCGTCCACATCGCCGACTCCAACGGCGGCGAGGTCGACGTCTACGCGATGTGCGCGATCGACGCGCTCGGCATCGCGCCCATGCTCGGACGAGACACCCGGATCGAGTCCGTCGACGACACCACCCGGCAACCCATCACCGTGACCAGCACCAGCGGCCGCACCACCTGGCAGCCCGAGCAGGCGGTCGTCTTCATCGGCGCCGATGCCGGCGGCGGCCCGTCAGCCGACTGCTGCTGCGACTACCTCAACTTCTTCACCGACCACGACACGGCGCAGGCCTGGGCCAGCAGTCACCCAACTATCCCGGGACAAATCCTCAACCGGGCCGACGCCGAGGACCTCGCCGCCCGCCTGTTCCACCCGCTCCTCGCAATCTGACACCAGCTCTGCCTAAGGCAAGTGACGGTCGATCCGACGCAGCAACCGCCCCAAGACCGGCAGATCGTGCCAGCGCCGACCCACCACCCAGCCACGCACACCCCTCACCACAGCCCGCGCCCGCGCACCCCGTGACGGCCGCAGCTCGTCCTCGCGCTCGGCCGCGCGGCGCTGCAAATACTTCGCACACCCAATGCAGACCCCGACTTCCGGGTGCGCCCCCAGCCGCACCAAGTCGCGATCCTCGAACTCGCCACCGCAGCACCAACACCCCGGCTCCGACGGCTGGAACGTCTCTTCCGCAACAGTCATACAGCCATCATCAGCTCATCCACTCCACTGCGACACCGAAAGCCCCGGTCGTACGACCACCACGAACACTTCACTATTACACCGACTCGTGTAATAGTGAACTCATGAGTGAACGAGTGGTGTCGGCCGATCGGCGGCCGGCCTTGGCCGACCGTCCATTGATCGGTCCGGTGGACGCGTCACGGCTGGAAGGCCTGTTCAAGGTGCTGGCCAACGACACCCGCCTGCGGCTGCTGCACGCGTTGGTCCGCGACGGGGAGTTGTCGGTGACTCAGCTGGCCGAGGCGGTGGAGTTGAAGCCGCAGGCAGTTTCCAACCAGCTGCAGCGCCTGGTCGACAAAGGCATCTTGGCGTCCCGCCGAGACGGCAACCGGATCTGGTACCGCATCGATGACCGCTGCGTGGTGGGTCTGATCGATCTGGCGTGGTGCCTGACCGACTCGACCGCCTGACCCGCGCTTACTCCCGGATCACCCGCACTTCAATCACACCAGCGCCATCGGAGGGTTCCGTCATGCCTGTTTCAGAAATTGACCGCGCCGAGGTGGCTGATTTGATCGCCGCCGGCAACACCGTGGTGGTCGAGGCGCTGCCCGAAGACGTTTACGCGCAGGGACATCTGCCGAGGGCGGTGAACATTCGGCCCCGGCGCGTTGTCGAGTTGGCCAAGACGCTGCTACCTGACCTGGACCGCCGCGTCGTCGTGTACTGCGGTAGTGCCGACTGCGATGCCTCGCTGCGGGTCGCGCAGCGGTTGACGGAGCTCGGGTACAGCGACGTTCACCGCTACACCGGTGGCAAACAGGACTGGCTCGATGCCGGCCTGCCGATCGAGAAGCCCGCCCATCAACTCGACCAATGTTGCTGACCATCGCCGAACCTGGCCGGGCGCTGAGCACCGAGCCGATCGGCGAAAGGGAGGCGGCCGTAGCGGCGGCCTCGTTCCGGGCACTGGGTGATCCGGTGCGGCTGCGGCTTCTGTCGATGATCGCGTCCTGCGGGACCGATTCGTTGTGCGTGTGTGAGCTGGCCAGCGGGTTCAGCGTCACAGGACCTACGATCAGCCACCATCTGAAGGTCCTTCGCCAAGGCGGGCTCATCCACAGCGACCGGCACGGCAACCGGATCAACTACCGCGCCGACCTGATCGCACTGAACCGCCTCGGCGCCCTCCTCACGATGTGCGATAACCGGCACGACGGTGCGCCTTCATGATCGAGTCAGTGCTGCACCTGCTGGGACGCGTGAGCGGTGACGTGTGGACGACGTTCACCAATGTGTGGCCGTTCCTGGCTGCCAGCATCATCATCGCCTCGATCCTGGTCGTCTACGTCGGCACCGACCGGCTCGCGACCTGGCTGCGCAAGAGCACTCCGATCGCCGTGCTCGGCGCGGTCGCGCTGGCGACACTCACCCCGTTCTGTTCGTGCGGCACCACCGCAGTCGTGCTGGGCGCGATGGCCTCTCATGTTCCGTGGGCACCGGTCGTCGCATTCATGGTATCCTCGCCGCTGACCAGCCCTGAAGAGCTCGTGCTGTCGACGGGCTTGTTCGGTGCTTCGTTCGCGCTCACGTTCTTCGTCGCGGCCATCGTTCTCGGCCTCGTCGCCGGCGTCGTCACCTTCCTCATCGAGCGCACCGGCTGGCTTGCCGGTCAGGCCCGGATGAGCAGCAGGCAAAGCGGTACTGCCTGCGCCAGCAGCTGCGAAGCGCCGGCACAGGAAGCCGATCCAGAGCCGTCATGCTGCGCGACCGCAGCGTCGTCAGGTGAAGCTGCGCCGGTCGTGACGCTGGCGGTTCCGCTCCGGCGCACCCCCGTGCTCGCGCGCTACAAGCTCGACCTGCTGGTACGCGAGATTCTCGTCACGGGCCGTCGCCTGGCCTTGTTCTTCTTCGGTTTCGCAACCCTGGGCTACCTGCTGATCGAGGCCGTACCGACCCACTGGCTCACCGACTACCTGGGCGGAGACTCCGTGCTGGCCGTCCCGCTGGCCGCGTTGATCGGCATCCCGGTCTACCTCAACACCGACGGATCGCGGCCGCTGGTGGCGACCCTGATGGACGGTGGCATGGGCGCCGGCCCGGCGCTGGCGTTCCTGATCACCGGCGCCGGCACCAGCGTCGGCGCGATCAGCGGCATGCTGCTCATCGCCCGCCGCCGCGTAGTCGCCTTAGTCGTCGGACTCCTGTACGTCGGCGCTGTCGCGCTCGGCTGGCTTGCGCCCCTCTGGCTGTGACGGTGCCACGGCATCACCTGCAGAGTCAGCCGGCGACGGTGCGGCGGTACCGGAGCACCGCGACGGGAACGGTGACCACAAGCAGCCCGACAATCCAGGCGAGGGCCTGCCACACGTGCTCGGCGGTCGGGCCACCGAGCACCAGAGCGCGCAAAGCGTCGACCGTGACAGTCACCGGATTGATCTCGGCGAACGCGCGCAACCAGCCCGGCATCGTGGCGATCGGGACGAAAGTGGAACTGGTGAACACCAGCACGATGACCGGCATCAGCCCGGCCAGCCCGGCCGTCTCCGCGTCGTGAACGAGCAAGCCCACCAGAGCGTTGATCCACGACAACGCAACCCCGATCAGCAACGCCAGCCCGATCGCACCGGCTGCCGCCACAGGCCCGGCGTGGAAGCGGAACCCGATCGCGTACCCGACACCGGTCATCAGCAGCAGCACGAACAAGTTCCGCACCGCGTCTGCCACGGTCCGCCCGGCGAGTACCGCGGACCGGGTCATCGGCAGCGCACGGAACCGGTCGATCATGCCGGTGGCCAGATCATCCGCGATCGCCACCCCGGTCTGCGAAGCACCGAACGCGATCGCCAGCACGAAGATCCCCGGCAACAGGAAATCGACGTAATGCTCGACCCCGGACGGACGGATCGCCCCGCCGAACACGTAGGTGAACAGCAACACGAACAACACCGGCTGCACGGTGGCGAACACGATCAACGTCGGCACCCGCACCAGCCGCCGCAGATTCCGGCCCGTGATCACCAAGACATCACCCAGCAACCACCGCACGCCCCACGCTCTGGCACCATCCGTCGCAGCTGCGTCATCGACTGATCGCGAGGCAGACACCACCGGTCCGAGAGTCATCACAGGCTCCCAGCCTCGGCCAGATCCGACCCAGCGGTTGCCGACTGACCGGTCAACGCCAGGAAGACATCGTCGAGCGACGGCCTGCGCAGCGCCACGTCGGTCACCCGCAACTCGGCCGCCGACAGCCTGGCCATTGCCTCACCGAGCACACCCGGACCGTCGATCACCGGCATCACCACCGTGCCCTCGCCCGAATCGACGACCGGTGGTCCGGCGCCGAGGTCGGCCACCGCCCCTGCCACCACACCCGGATCGACGCCCGATGCCACGCGCAACTCGAGCCGGTCGCCACCGACCTGCGCCTTCAATTCCTCCGACGTTCCCTCGGCGATCACCCGGCCCGTGTCGATGACGACGATGCTGTCGGCCACCTGGTCGGCCTCCTCCAGGTACTGGGTGGTGAGCAACACCGTGGTGCCCTGCGCGGTCAGAGCCGCGATCGTGTGCCACAACCCGATCCGGCCCCGCGGATCGAGACCGGTTGTCGGCTCGTCCAGGAACAACACCGACGGCTTGGCCACCAGACTGGCCGCGACATCCAGCCGCCGGCGCATACCGCCCGAATAGCCACGAAGGAGCCGGTCCGCTGCCGCGCCCAGATCGAAAGTGTCGAGCAGCTCGATGGCCCGAGCTCGAGCAGCTGCGCGATTGAGTCCCGAAAGGCGCCCGATCATCTGCAGGTTCTCCCGGCCCGTCAGATACGGATCGACCGCCGCGTACTGTCCCGCCAACCCGATCCGGCGCCGCACCGCGACCGCCTGCCTGACCACATCGAGACCCGCGATCCGCGCAGTACCGGCATCCGGGTGCAGCAGTGTCGCGAGAACCCGGACCGTAGTCGTCTTGCCTGCGCCGTTCGGTCCCAGCAATCCCAGGATCGATCCGGCCGGGACCCGCAGGTCGACACCGGACAGCGCTTCGACAGTTCCGAACCGCTTTACCAGCCCCTCGGCCACGATCGCCGGCTCGCTCATGACACCACCGCCTATAGCTAGGTTTACTACCTATGCGCTTGTTGTAGGATAGCTACCTATGAAGGCGGATGCGCAAGCCTTGAAGGGGCACCTTGATGTCCTGCTGCTCGCCACCTTGACCGACGGACCCCGGCACGGCTACGCGATCAAGGAAGCACTGCGCGACGGCAGCGGCGGCCGGTTCGACCTGCCCACCGGCACCGTCTACCCGGCGCTGCATCGCCTCGAACGAGCCGGGCTGATCGCCGGGTCCTGGTCGGTAGTCGACGGGCGTCGACGCCGCACCTACGAACTGACCGACGACGGGCATCAGAAACTGGCCGGTGACCGCGCCAACTGGCGCAAGTTCGCGACCGCGGTCACTTCGCTGCTGGAGCCAGGCCCATGGCCAACCACGAACTGATCCACGACTACCTGGACGAACTCGCTCGGCTCCTCCCGGCCGCGGCCGTAGAGGAACTCGCCGACGGCCTCGAAGAAACGTTCCAGCACCACCTGCGCCGCGGCCTGCCCCCGACTGACGCAGCCCAATGGGCCATCGCCGACTTCGGCCAGCCAGCCCAAGTCGCCACCGCATTCGCTCACCAGGCCCCCGGCAGGCGCACCGCGATCGCCCTGCTAGCCACCGCCCCGGCATTCGCACTCCTGTGGGGAACCACTCTCATCACCACGAAAGCCTGGCAGTGGCAGATCCCGGCAACCGCCGCCATCGCCTACGGCGCCATCCTCGTCACCGTGGCAGCCACACTCCTAGCAGTGGCCACGAGCAACAACCCGACAACCGGTCAACTCGTCGGACCCGCGAGCATCGCCATGATCCTGCTCGACCTCGGCATGCTCGCCACGGTCGCAACCACGGCCCCCACCATCACCTGGTCCATGGCCCTCGCCATCTCCGCGAGCCTCGCGCGCATCGTACTGACCGCGCGCAGCCTTCCACGCCTCTTCGCCTGAACCACCTCTCCTCAAGCGCACACCGGGCCAGATCGACAAGTCCGTGGGAGCACCTCATCAACCTTCGTTGTATCGAGCAGAGTTGCAGCCAAAGGACGTTCCGACACTTTGTGATACCGGCGACGATGGCTTTCGCGTCGGGATTCGGCAGGAGCGGAGGCGCTGGCGCTGGCGCTGAAGATGCTGGTTGCCTCTAGCCACGACTCGTCACTGTTGTGTTAGATGCAACGGTGTCTGATGCTGAAGATGGGTGTCCAGCTCCCGCCACGCCACGCAACCCGAGCGCGGTCGTGCTGGTCCAGTCATCTGCGCATCCCGTCGTTGCCTGGCTGTTTCCCGGTCAATCCGTGCACGGCAACCTGACCCCTCGGTGATCGCCACACGGCTCAGACAGCAACGGGATCCGGCCGGCCCCGCGCCTCTCGCAACGCCCTCCTCATCGCTCGGGCCGCAGACCTACCACCACAGTGCGTGTCGACCTAGTCGGCGTGTGCGACGCCTCCGCACTCCAACGGACGCGACGTCCAGCCTGTCCCGCGGTCCGACATCAGCCGCCCTCACAGCGCACGACACCGACATCGGCGGTTAGATGCAGCTATGCAGACCCCGCCCGAACCGGTTGCCACTGCCCCCGTCCGGCGATCAGGCATCGCCGCTTTCGCCGCCGGCGCAGCGATCGGCACCCTCGGAGGCTTGATCGGCCTCGGGGGCGCCGAGTTCAGGCTGCCGCTACTCATTGGCCTGTTCGGCTTCGCTGCCCTGCAAGCGGTGATTATGAACAAGGCCATGAGCCTCGTCGTGGTGCTCACCGCGCTCCCCGCCCGCCTGGTCTCAGTGCCAGTGAGCGAGCTGACGCCGCACTGGCCAATCGTGGTGAACCTGCTGGCCGGAAGCCTCGCCGGCGCCTGGCTCGGCGCCACCTGGGCAACCCGAATGCGCTCATCCACGCTCTACCGCGTGCTCGCCGCGCTGCTCGTGGTCATCGCCGCCGCACTGGCCGCCAACCACCTCGGCACCCTGCCTTCACCCGACCTGCCCGACGTCGTCCGGGTCCCGGCCGGAGCCGCGGCCGGACTGGCGATCGGCATTGTCGCGGCCCTCATGGGCGTGGCCGGCGGCGAGCTGCTCATCCCCACCATCGTGCTGTTGTTCGGCGTCGACATCACCGTCGCCGGCAGCCTGTCGCTCGCGGTCTCGCTCCCCACCATGCTGGTCGCCTTCGCTCGCTACAGCCGAGACAACAGCTTCAGCGTCCTCCGCTCCAACCTCGGCTTCGTCACGTCCATGACCGCGGGGTCGATCGCCGGCACCATCGTCGGCGGCCTCCTCCTCGGTGTGGTCTCCGCCAGCGTCCTGATCCCACTACTCGTTCTCCTGCTCGTCCTGTCAGCCATCAAGGTCTGGCGACACTGACCCGCCGAGAGCACGCTTCAAGTACCACCCGTTGCCAACGTTTCAGCAGGAAAGCTCACCACTTTGAAGAATGGCATCCCGACCCCTGGCTCAGCCGTTGATCGCGTGACTGTCCGGAAGTCGGGCAGGCGCTGATCACGGGAGGTCAAGTGCCGAGGAGTCCACTGCCGATCGGGACGTGGGGGGAGATCACGACGGTTGTGGCCAGCCGCGACGACCGAGGGCGCGCGACGAAGTACGAGGCGAACGCCCGGTTCCGTGACTTCGACGGGCGAACTCGCAAGGTGGCGGCCTGGGGAACATCGCGATCTGACGCGAAAGACAAGCTTCGAGAGCGATTGAAGACTCGGGTGAGAACCGAGGGCGCTGCCGTGTTGAAGTCCACCGATCGCGTGGCTGTGGCGATCGGGCTGTACCTCGCGGAGGTCAAGAACAAGGTCGACGGTGGGTGGCTTGCGCCGGGGACGTTGGAGACCTATGGATATCAGACGGCGAAGAACCTGACGCCCCGGATCGGGGAGCTTCAGTTGGTAGAGGCGACCATTCCGCGGGTGAACACCGTCCTGGTCGGCATCAAAGATGAGGTGGGGGTCGCGAGCGCGAAGACGTGCAAGAGCATCTTGACCGGTGTGTTCGCGCTCGCCGTCCGGTACGGCGCCCTCACCCACAACCCGGTACGAGAGATCGAGCCCCTGGGGAAGAAGCGGCGTACGCCGGCCAGAGCACTGGACGCCGAGGACCGGCAGCAGTGGTTCGAGCTTCTCAGGCAGGACGAGCGCGCCGTCCGGGCCGACCTGATCGACATCAGCAAGTTCATGCTGGCAACTGGCGAACGGATCGGCGAGACGCTTGCGGTGATCTGGAGTGGAATCGATCGAGGATCCGGGCTCGTCGACTGCAGCCACCAGATCCAGCGCCTCGTCGGAAAGGGGCTGGTACGGCGAGAGGTGAAAACGGCGGCCGGAGAGCGTCAACTGATCTTGCCCGACTGGGCGCTGGAAATGGTGAACGCGCGGTGGACGCCTGAGACGCCACCCGACTCACCGCTGTTCCCGGACTCGGTCGGAGGCTTTCGGGATCCACACAACGTGCAGAAGGCGCTGCGCAGTGCGCGTCGACCGGTCGGCAGTCGCCGCCGTGCCGAGCTCGGGAAGACGCTGAAGGAGTTCCGGCGCGCCGCTGGTATGACGCAAGAGGAGGTCGTGGCCAAGTTGGGCTGGCGTACGACCCGGATCAGCTTGATCGAGACGGGCAGGGTCAAGGTGGGGCCTGAGGAGGCTGCCGTCCTGGCTCAGATGTACAGATTGGCCAGGACAGACCGCGCGGCCCTGTTGGAGGCAGTGGAGTTGGCCGGCCTGCCATCGCTCGCGGATGAACTCGCCTGGGTGACCTCACACAAGTTCCGGAAGACAACCGCGACCATCCTGGACGACGGCGGGCAGTCCGCTCGCAAGATCGCGGACCAGCTGGGCCAAGCCGACACGACCACCACCATGAACTCCTACGTCGGTCGAAAGGTGCTCAACCCAGAGGCGGCTCGCATCCTCAACGAGGCACTGAGGCAGATCCATGAGCAGGATCAACAACCGTCGGTCGGCCCTGATCTCTGATGACAAATCTGACGTTCGGAGAGGCAAAGCGGCGAGTAAACGGCGAGTTAGGGCCTAAAAGTTCATCGCCGCCAGGGCATATGTCCTGGTGAGAGAGCCGGTGAGGGGACTCGAACCCCTAACCCCCGCTTTTCGGCTACTCACCTGGCGTCATTGCTCGATGATGCTCACAACCGTTGCCAGCTTGGGAATCCGTGTCGGTCCAGTGTTCGATGTGCCGCGCCATTGTTCATCGTTCTGCGTTGAAACCTATGGCCTAAACCATGGGTCGACGTGTTGCGCGGGGTCGCTACCTCAGCCCAAGTTGACGGTTACGTGTCAACCGCGGCCAGTCCGCCGGATCGTCCCGATAGCTGCCGCCCAAGGACCGTAGCGGTGGGTGTCCAGGGTCGAGCTTGCTCGATCGCGGAGCGACGCCGTAGGCGCCCTTGACGCGCGCTGCGTAGGGCCGTCCCTCCCATGATTGCTGTCGGGACGATCCGGTAACCCACGGTCAGACGGCAGGCATGTCCAGCCATCGGCGGCGGGTGCCGGCCGGTTCAGTGAGTGGTGCACCGATCAGGGTGTCGAGCCGTTGACGGCGAGTTCTGCTGTCTTCGACCCGGCACCCTGCTGCACGTGCGCGCCAGGCCAAGGGACGCGCCCAGAACGGAGCGCTAGCGCAGTGGAGGGCAGGCGGCCCGCCCTACGGTGGCGGCGCGCATTTCGGGCCCCCGAGGGGGCCCGTCTTGAAGACGTAGAGAAACTTGTCAGGGCGACTGGGCGGTAGATGTGGTGGTAGCTAACAGGAAATGGTTTCTACCGCTCAGGAATAGCAAGGCGATACGAGAGGATGTACCGATCCGAAGACACGATGATGTCCGCTGTCTCTACCGGACGATCGTGATCGTAGTAGGTACGCTCGATAACAAGTACGGGCACTCCAGGAGGAACCACTAGCGTCTCAGCCTCGTAAGGCCTCGCAGAACGGCCAGTGACGTCTTCGCCTACGTGGGTGATGCGCACACCAATGCTGTCCATCCTGGGAATTACACCTGTGATCGCGCCACCCTCGGGTTGCTCGATCGGAGTGCCTCCGGTGATCGCTAAGGGCTCGAAGGAGGTCGACAGCATGACCGGGGCCCCATCAGCCAAGAACCGATAGCTGGTGCGCATTACAGGGTCACCCTGTTCGATGTTGAGCCGGTCAGCAATCGCTTTGGACGCGGTCGTCCGTCTGGATTGGTAGTCCCACTCTGGAACCTGTCCGCTTGCCGAGGCGGCTGCCGCAAACGGGGACGAGCCTGGTCTCTCTGAATAGAGACTTCCTAGTACTCGCTTCTTAGCTGGCTGCTGTTCGCGTACGAATGAGCCGCGCCCTTGCTGTTTGACTATCAGTCCCTCAGAGCGAAGCACCTCAAGAGCTTGCCGAACGACAATTCGAGAAACACCGTAGTCGGCCATCAGACCGGGTTCGCTAGGCAGTTGATCCCCGGCTTGAAGAGTGCCTTCAAGAATCTGACTACGAATGTCGTCAGCGATCTGCAGGTAGGCAGGACGACCCGTGAAGTTGGTCATGGCCGCATCTCCCTTCTGCTACTCATCAGGACAAGTCTCCCACCCTCCTCTGTTCACAGCGGAGCGTGGGGTCCGCGTGTCGAGATGCCAGCATGTTGACAGCTTGTACTACTCATTATAAAGTGTTGCTCACAGTAGAGGTGAGCATCACGAGAGGTGCTCGCCCTAGACGCCTAGAAGGGGCGATTCCATGAACCTCAACGTCGACATCACGGGCAAGTCGTTCACGGTCACGAAGGCTGTGGAGGAGAAGAAGGACCAGAACGGCCGGCAGAAGGCGGACAAGAACACTAACGAGCTGCTCTGGACGGTTCAGGTGATGGCGCTTGACGAGACGGGTGGCGAGGTGATCAACGTGACTCTGGCGGGCAATGCTGCCCCGAAGGTGAACGTGGGTGCCGTCGTCATGCCGGTCGAGCTGATTGCCATGCCGTGGGCTACCAACGGGCGGAACGGTGTTGCCTACAAGGCGAAGTCGCTGAACGCTGCCGGTAACGCGAAGGCCTGATCTCCACTCGTCCCGTGATTCGTGCAACTGCCAAGCGAGGGGTAGTCATGTCGCAGCCGATGGAAGACCGAACCGTCACAGCGAATCAGGCACGTACCGAGTACGTGGCCAAGTGCAACGAGATCAAGATGATCAAGACCGCTCAGCGGTACCTCGAAGTGGCCCTCAACAGGGTCTTGCAGCGGACTGAACCGCTGGTGCTGTTCCCGGAGATCGGGAACACGGTCCACGCCGTGGACATGTTCTGGCTGTTGCTGGACATCTACAGCGACTCGGAGAAGTTGCTCCGTGACGCCACTGCCGCCCGCGACCACGCGTATGCGGTCTGGAAGTCGGCTTCGGTCGAACCTCACCGCGGCTGACACGTAAGTGTCAACGTCGCTGAACTACCGCTAGAAACCAAGAACGGCCCTCGAAAGGGCCGCTCCCTGGAACCGAGACGCGAAGTCGGGCTTTTGGCCTAGGAACCTTTCCCGGCTTCGTGTCTTTCCTGACGCAACCCCCTGATCGGGAGGTCTTGTCATGCCCAAATCTACCCGCAACCGCTCCAACGGTCGAGTATCCGGCCGTCGCGGACGTGGCACCGCCACGAGTGCTGTCGAAACCATCACCCGGCCGTCGCAGTCGCTGCCGGTCGTCATCATGCTGAGCCTGTGGCGCTGGCGCTGGGAACTCTACGTCCTGGCCGCTGTGGCCTACATCGTCATCGCGCACGGCGCGGCGATCACCGGCTACTTCGAGTCGAACCCGTTGTGGCTGAACGCTCTGCTGGTCATCGTCCTGAGTGGATGGATCTTCACCGACAACCTGGTACGGCGTTTCGCTCGTAACCGGATCTGGTGTGTCATCACCCGGCACCGTGTCCGGGCCTGCCTCACCGAAATGCGCACCCTGAACTGGTCGGGCAACCTGCCGTTCATCGTCGGGTGCTTGTCCACCAGAACCGGTCAGGTCGTCTGGCTGTTCATGCGTCCCGGCCTGTCGGCCGAAGACCTCGAGAACAAGGCCGAAACGCTGGCGTCGGCGTGCTGGGCACGCAGCGCGAACATCATCCGCTCGACCCGTAACGCCGCACTCGTGCGGATCGACATCGACCGGCGCGACCCGCTGTCCAAACAGCACATCGTCTCGCCGCTGCTCAACGACACCAGCGATATGCCCGAAGCGGCCGTCGCAGACGACGCGGTCATGGCCTTCCTCGGCCCCGACCCCGCCTCCGAAGGGACCACCGATCAGGTGCCGGCCAAAACCGGCAGCGGTGAGACCCGTACCCGAACCTCGAAGACCAAGACCACCGCCGCCGTGAACGACGGCAACACCGTGGTGCTTGGCGCCAACGGAGAAGACGTGTCCGACTATGTCTAGCTTCGACCCACGACAGGTGTTCCCCCGGCGCAAGCCGGGGGCCACCCCCGCGCCACTGAGCGCACTGTCCATCTACAACCCGGCCTACCTGGGCCTCGACGCTCGCGGTAAGCGAGTCCACGTCACACTGCCGTACCGCAACATCCTGATCGGCGGAGAGCCGGGAGCAGGAAAGTCTGTTGCCCAGGGCAATTTCGTCGCACACGCTGCACTGTGCACCGATGTCGATCTCATCCTGATCGACGGCAAGATTGTCGAACTGCTGCCCTACGCCCCCGTGGCGAAAGAGTTCGTCGGCAACAACATGCCCAAGGCACTGCGGGTGCTGAAGGACCTGCAAGCCGACCTGGACGAACGCTACCTGCACCTGGCCCGTAACGGCCGCAAGAAGATCGTCCCCGGCGACGGATTTCGCGCCAAGTTGCTCGTCGTTGACGAGCTGGCGTACTTCACCGTCACCGTAGGCACCAAAGAACAGCAAGAAGAGTTCCGCGTCCTCGTGCGGGACATCGTCGCTCGTGGCCGCGCTGCGGGCATCATCACGATCGCATCTACTCAGCGCCCCAGCGCTGACATCGTCCCGACCTCGTTGCGGGACCTTTTCGGCTACCGCCTCGCATTCCGCTGCGCCACCGACTCTAGTTCGGACATCATCCTCGGCACCGGCTGGGCCTCCCAAGGTCACACCGCCGTGGACATCGCACCCGAAGCACTCGGTGTCGGACTCCTTCGCGCCGAAGGCGGATTCCCCCGCCGTCTCAAGACCGCACACCTCAAAGACGACGAAATCAACCAACTCGTCCGCCGTGCCGCGTACCTCCGGAGGGCCGCATGAGCACCATCAAACCCCTACCACTCATCGTCGTTCGCGACGGGATCGGCCGAACAGGCTGGCTCCACAACTGCGGAGCCTTCGTCTACTACGACGTACGCCCCAACCGCTGCGGTGTCTGCTGGTCAGCGATGCGCAATCGCCAAGCCTTCAACGGCTCCTGGACCAAGGCCTACACCAACCGGGAGGCGTCATGACCTTCTACGACGCCAACAGCGGCGAACGCGAAGACCGCATCATCATCGGCTACGACTTCACCGACCACTCCGTGGCCGGCATCAATCTGGCCTGCAACGGCCAAACCGCGAAGGTTGTCATCGATCTGGGAGCCAACCCGATCGAGATCGAACTCGTCACCGGCTCCGTCACCGCGATCAGCCACCTGATCGACGCACTCTACGAAGCCCGAGCACTGCTCGAAGACCACCAGGTCACCCACGTCACCCACGTCACCGACAACGAGTCCTCGACAGAGGAACCCCTCTACATCCCCGGTGACTGGACGGAGGACCAGCCATGAGCGCCTACCCGCCCAACGACGGCCGATTCCCCAACGACACCACCGTGTGGACCCCCTACCCCCTGACCGAGGAAGAGAACACCCTCACGGCCTGCCTTGACGGCTCCTGGCCGTGGCTCCTGGGAACCGTTCTGGGACAGTGCGGACCCGACGAATGGCACATCGTCATCGACGTCCCCGAACTCATCGAACACGGCGATGGCTACGACTGGTCGCCCGCGTGTTTCCGCAACTCCTGCCAGCTACGCCGGACCGGAAGAAGCGACTGATGCGCGCGGTAACGAAACGCCGCGTGACACGTAACTGTCAAGGACAACAGGCCATCCCGGCCGACCTCGACACCATCCCGGCCCCCGAGCCGGTGGCCAAGAAGACCCGATCCAAGAAGGCCTACCGCACACAACGGGCCGATGACTGGGCACACGCGGAAGTCGGCAACCCACAGCCCTGCTTCCTGTGCGGATCCCCAGCCCTCCTGCGCGACCCCGCCAACGGGCGTGCCTGCCACATGACCTGTGCCAGAACCGAAGCCCTCGAAAGGGGAGAGCAATGGTGAACGCAACTACGAGCCAGATCCGCGAACTCGTGAACAGCATCGCGCAGCGCTCGAAGGCCCTCGCCTCTACCAGCGAGTCGGCATCCAACTACTACGCCCAAGTGCGGCTGCTCAAGAACAGCATCGAAACGCTGGAGGCCTGGACACAGCACCTCGACCCGAACCAGCGCCCCTCCGTCAACCGCAAGCTCGCTCTCGACGCAGTCGCCGCAGTCGAAGCCACTGACGACGAAGACGACGAATGCGAAGGCCACTACGACGACGACTACACCCTGACCTCGGGAGTCGGCATCGGCGAAGCCACCTACTGCGACGGGTCGTGCCTGCGATGAGCACTGACACCCTCACACCTGTCGTCCAGGTTCCTGGCCAACTCGACCTGCCCCAGATGCCGATCACCCCGGCACCGGTCGCCGCGAAGCCTGCGACCACGACCAAGCTGACCGGCTTGACGAACTCCAATACCAACGCCCTGACGGGCCTGAGTGGCTGGGAGGTCACCAAGACCACCGCCACCTATTCCGGTAGCCCTACAGCAGCCCTGGACGCCGTCCAGACCCACATGGACAAGGTCCGCGCCACGCAAGGCGGCAGAGCTACCGGCTACGCCTCACTCATTGCGGTCCGTAACAAGCTCCGCGAGTGCTCCACAGGCACCAGCCACCCCGCCGTCACCGTCACGGTGAAACGGGCGAAGAAGACCACCACCAAGACCCGTACCGGGTCGTCCGGTCTGTCCCCGAAGGCGCGACTGACACGTAAGCGTCAAGACACCTACACCACCGCACAACTGGTCGCCGCACTCGAAAACGCCTGGACCGCGATCCGGACCAACCACAAGGAGATCCCGGCCGTCGTGATCATCGTCGGCTCCGGTACCGCCTCGAAGCAGGCCAAGTACGGGCACTTCGCCCCGATCCGCTGGCAGCACGGCGAACAGCGCCTGGCCGAAGTCCTGATCTCCGGCGAAGGACTCAAACGCCCCGTGGAAGAGGTCTTCACGACCCTGCTCCACGAAGCCACCCACTCTCTCGCGCACATCCGCGAGATCAAAGACACCAGTCGCCAAGGCCGCTGGCATAACCAGAAGTTCTCCGACCTCGCAGGCGAGCTCGGCCTCGACACCACCAGGGACCCCCGCATCGGGTGGTCACTGTGCAAGCTCCGCACGGAGACCGCAGCCACCTACAAAGCCGTCCTGGCCGAACTGAAGTCGGCGCTCATCGCCTACCGGCATCCCGAAGTCACCGGAGGCGGAACCAAGAAGAACAACAACAACGCCGTGCCGTGCGTGTGCCAGTGCCCACGCCGCATCCGCGTCGCCAAAGCAGTCCTCGCAGAAGGCGAGATCACCTGCAGCGTCTGCGAATCCAACTTCGAACCCGACGAGTAACACGGCTTCGTTGCTGGCTCCCACCTCTGGGCGAACCCCGGAGGTGAGGGCGAACACCGAACCCCCAAACGGCAACCACCGAAAGGAGAACCCAAAGGTGACGATCGATCAGCACCGCATCGATCAAGACCTCGCCGCCTGGCTGCTCGGCTCGATCTACCGAGCCTTCCACTGCAACGGCTGTGGCCGGCCGATCGTCGCCGCCCGGATGGAGTGGCTGAACCCCGTCTACGTCTGGGCTCTCACCGCCCAGCTCGGAACCCCGATGGTTGCCCACTGCCCCTACCTGCACTGCGACAACGGCATCACCCAGCACTCGAGCGCAGTCACCTCCCACTGACCACACCAACCGGAAGGACACCACCGCCATGACGATCGATCTCAACGCCTACGCCGAACTCACCGCCCACCGCGACACCGCCACCGACACGTTCCTGTGCGACTGGGTCGCCAACGAACACCTCGGCGGCCACGACTGGTGCCCCACCGTCCTGGAACCCGGCGACACCTACGCCCTGGTCGTCATGGCAGACACCATCGTCGGCCGCTACTGCACCGGCTGCGGCTACCACCTCTTCGGCACCCCCGAACTCGAACCCGCACCCGCACGCACCGCCTGACACGTGACCGTCAACGACCCAACCGGCGTCGTTGCCCACCACAACGAAAGGAACCACCATGACCGACACCAAGACCGCCACGGTCCCCGCCTACTTCAGCACCTTGATCCCAGCCAACACCGTCCCGTTCGTCATCGACGCACTACGGGCCGCGTTCGTCCAGCGTCACGCCGACGAAACAACCCCCGCCGATGCCTGGGACGAACACGGCGCCTGGTCACCCGGCGGGATCTGGACACACTCGACCGACACCGCATGCACTGCCCGGCTGGATCACTACTACTCCGTCGTGCGATTCGCCCATCAGGCCCTCGGCATCCGCGCCAGCGGCAGCAACGACTTCGCTGTCCTCAACGCAACCATTCGCTCCGAGTGCGAGGCCAGCCGCCTGGTCGTGGAGATCCCCGGTCTTGGTTTCGTCCAGCCCAGCTACGCCACCCACCACGGCCTCAAACCGTCACCCCGACCCCGCTGACACGTAGCCGTCAACAACGCCTGACCGCAGAACTTCCTGTTCGACCCCGCGAAACCAGCTGGCCGGCGCGCAAGATCTCCGGCCACACCACCCGAAAGGAGGCCACCATGACCACCACACCCGCACGAGACCCGCTGAACGTCCTGGGTGGCCTCCTGGGCGGCGTCGAGATCATCTCCGAGCACAACCACACCCTCGACCCCGGCAACCGCCGCAACCCCACCTCAGGCGTCGAACAAGCCATCCAGCGTGCCGCGACCACCGCCAACTACGGCGAATGGCTCGACCACACCGCGTCGGCAGGTGGCTGTGTCCGCCCGATCCAGCTACGCGGCGAAGCCCACGTGGTCTCCACCCGCACCGGCCGGATCATCTCCACCCGCCACACCGACGACATGCCCGACAGCGTCATCTACAAAGCCTGCGGAAACCGCCGCGCCGCCGTCTGCCCCTCCTGCGCCGAGGTCTACCGTGGGGACACCTACCAACTCGTCCTCGCCGGACTCCAAGGCGGCAAAGGCATCCCGGCCACGGTCACCCAACACCCCTGCGCCTTCGTCACCTTCACCGCACCCAGCTTCGGCCCGGTCCACGGCACCCGCAAAGCCCGCGACAAAGACGGCAAGCTCCGCAACCGGCCCTGCCGCCCCCGCCGCAACCCCGACCCCTGCCCCCACGGCGTCGACCTCACCTGCCACCAGACCCACGGCGACGGAGACAAAGCACTCGGCAAACCACTGTGCCTGGACTGCTACGACCACGACCACCAAGTCGTCTGGAACGCCCTGTCCGGCGAACTGTGGCGACGCACCATGGAACGCGTCAAAGACACACTCCGCACCTGGGGCAAACACCACGGCCTCCGGGTCAAGCTCTCCTACGGCAAGGTCGCCGAAATGCAGGCTCGAGGCGTCGCCCACTTCCACGCCCTGGTCCGCCTCGACGGCATCAACCCCATCGCACCCCACGAGATCGCCGTACCTCACGCCTCCGCAGACTTCACACTCCTGGCCTACGCGATCCGCCGCGCCGTCGAAGGCACCCGGTTCCGGTCCCTGCCCCACCCCGACGCCCCCAACGGCTGGGAGATCGCCTGGGGCACCCAACTCGACCTGCGCCCCGTCCGGCAAACCGTCGACGGAGTCATCACCGAAACCGCCGTCGCCGGATACCTGGCCAAGTACGCCACCAAAGCAGCCGAAGCAACCGGCCACTCATCCGCCAGGCTCACCAACTCCACAGTCCGCCGCTACGCCACCCTCGACACCCACGCCGGCCGACTGGTCGACGCTTGCTGGCGACTCGGACGCCCCGGCTCCGACCTCGACGAAGACGAAGCAGCCAAGAACTCCGCACGGCTGTCGTACCGACGCCTCCAGAAGTGGGCCCACATGCTCGGCTTCGGCGGCCACTTCTCCACCAAATCCCGCCAGTACTCCACCACCCTCAAAGCCCTCCGCCAAGCCCGCAGCGACTGGCGGCAAGAACGCCACCGCACCGCCGACCACACCGACGACGTCGAAACCACCCTGATCGTCGGCAACTTCACCTACGCCAACACCGGCTGGCGAACCATCGGCGACGCATTCCTCGCCAACACAGCCGCTGCTAAAGCCCGCGAACACAGACGACTCGTGAAGGAACTGATTGCCGAGAACAACGAAGCCTGACACGTAACTGTCAACGGAGGAGGAACGACATGGTTGCCAATACGCAGCGGCGATGGACAGTTGATGACGTTGCCGTCTATCTGGGTGTACCCGTGAAAACGCTCTACAAATGGCGCTGCCAGAAGTACGGGCCTGCGGGAGTTCGTGTCGGCAAGTATCTGCGGTACGACCCTGATGAGGTCGTTGCATGGTTCAACGCACAGAAATCCGCTTAGGTAGGAAGTTATGCCGAGAAAGCCATTGCCGCTGGGATCATGGGGCAAGATTCGTACTTATGTAGCGCATACGAACGGAAAAGGGAAGGCGGATAGCTATCGGGCGATGGCGGGCTACCGTGACTTTGACGGTCATGTGCGGCAGGTTGAGGCTTACGGGAAGACTTCGTCGGCGGCTGAGAATAATCTCCAAACGAAACTAAAGGAGCGGTCGCAGCTAGGTCGCTCCGGCATGCTGACCTCGCTGACGCGATTTTCTGTTGCCGCTGAAATGTATCTCACCAAGCTCACAACCATGGTGAAGGACGACAAGAGGTCGCCAGGCACGCTGTACACCTACCAACAGCAGCTTGCGACGAACGTCATTCCCCGTATCGGCGAAGTTCGACTAGGAGAGTTGACGACCCCGCTACTCGACAAAGTCGTTACAGCAATCAAAGAGGAGGTAGGTGCAGCGTCTGCCAAAACATGTAAGAGCGTAATTTCCGGCATCTTGGCACTCGCCGTTCGACACGGGGCAATTTCTTCCAATCCGGTTCGCGAGCTGGAATCCATCGAGGCGACCCCGAAGAACGCGCCACGCGCCTTAAGTGAGGACGAGCGTCAGCAATGGTTCTCAATGCTCAATGAAGACGACCGTGCGATACAGGCTGACGTTCCTGACCTCTCGATGTTCCTGTTGGCCACTGGAGTCCGAATTGCGGAGTCTCTAGCGGTCTTGTGGACTCAGGTCAATTTCGAGCGGCGAGAAGTCGAGATTACATCCCAGATCAATCGCGTTATAGGCGCAGGGCTTGTACGTCGTCGGACCAAATCTCGCGCCGGTGTCCGGGTATTGACCTTGCCGAACTGGGCTATGGCCATGCTCCAACGCCGATTCGCAGCAGGAGTGCACTTGAATGGCCCGGTATTCCCCGACTCGCTGGGAGGATTTAGAGACCCCAACAATGTGCGAAAGGATCTCCGGCTCGCTCGACAGCCGATCGGCAGCGAAATTCGCCGCAAACTGGGTCACGAATTGCGAGACGCCCGACGCGCGGCCGGCCTTTTGCAGACAGATGTCGCACAGCAGTTGGGGTGGTCCAAGAACCGGCTCAGTCTTATGGAGACTGCACGAGTACGAGTTGGGTCCGAAGATGCGGAGCGGCTGTTCAATGTCTACCGAGTCGCACGGTCTGAGCGAGCACGACTGATGGACCTGGTGGCCCACGCGGGAGCGACGTCGACGGCTGACCTCTTGGCCTGGGTGACGTCGCACACCTTCCGGAAGACGACAGCGACCCTTCTCGATGAAGCCGGACAGTCACCACGTCAGGTCGCTGACCAGCTTGGGCAATCTCGACCATCCATGACTCAGGATGTCTACTTCGGTCGTCGGGCCGCGAACCCGGAGGCGGCAAGTGCGCTCGACGAGGTCATGCCGGGAGTCGCCGAGAATGAAAAGCATGGGGTAAACCATGGGTCGAGCGGCTCTGGTTCATGATCACCGGGGCATATGCCCTGGTGGTGGAGCCGGTGAGGGGACTCGAACCCCTAACCCCCGCTTTACAAGAGCGGTGCGCTGCCAGTTGCGCCACACCGGCCGGTGTGCTTGTCGATTGTAGTGGATGGGTCAGAGGGAGTGGCGGAGGGCTCGGGCTCCGGGGACGGCTATCAGGGCTATGGCGGCCATGACCATGAAAGCTGGGGTGGGGTGGTCGACCAGGACGCCGACCGCGGTGGCGACTAGGAGGCCGCCTAGGTTGCCTGACATCCAGATGAGGCCTGCGGCGGTGCCTTCTGCTTCGCCTGTGCGGCGTTCTACTACCTCTAGGACTACGGGGAGGGCTGGGAGGAGTAGGAGGCCGATGGTGGTTATGGCTAGGTAGGCGATGAGGGTGCTGGGGGCTAGGGCTAGTAGGGCGCAGGCAATGGCTGTGGCCGTGAGGCTTACGGCTAGTTGGGCTGAGGCGGCGTTGTGGCGGGAGACCCAGATGGGGATGGTGGCGCTGCCGAGGACGCCGGCTATGACGTTGACCAGGAGGATGGTGCTGGCGGTGCTGGCGGAGACGCCGGCTGGTTCCAGGAGGGGTTGGGCGAAGGTGGTCATGGCCACGAAGACGCCGAAGGGGAACATCGCCAGGACGCAGAGGCGGCGGATGAGGGGGTCGCTCCAGGCTGTGCGGAGGGCGTTGCGGTCGGGGCGGATCGCCACGGGTTTGTGGTCTGCGGGGAGGCGGAGGGCCACAAACAGGACAAGGGAAGCAATAACGGAGAAGACGGCTGAGATCAGTAGTACGGCGGGGAGTTGGTTGCCTGCGGCAAAGATTGCGGAGAGGACGAAGGCGATGACCATGCCGGCGAAGATGCTGGCGGTGCCGACCGCGATGCCTGTGGGACGGTCCTTCACCGCGAGGTAGCGGCCGGTGATGCCGGTGACGGCGTTGAGGACCAACGGTTGGGCGATCGAGGCGAGGATTTGGCCGGCTAGGAGCCAGGGGTACGTGTCGCCCAGGCGGATCAGAGCACCGACAGCCGTCAACAGAGCGCCGGCCAGCAGAGAAGCTCGGAACCAGCGGTCCAAGAGGAGGCCTGCGGGGATCGCGAGTACGACGTACAAGAGGGGGAAGACCTGGGCCAGCCAGCCGATGGTGTTTTCGGTGACGTCGTAGCGGTCGGCGGCGACGGTGGTGACGCCGGCGAAGTTGAGCCAGACGAGTTGGGTCGCGGCGCCGACCAGGGAGTACGCGATGATCGGCGTCCAGCGGCTGCGCATTACCGAACAGTAAGGCCTTCCTCGGCCAGTCGGCGAGCTTCCAGGGACTCGAGTTGCTGGTAGAGGGTGAAGGCTTGCCGGCGATCGGCGGCTGACTGTTCGGGGGAGGTCAGGCGCAGGCAGTCGGAGAGGCCGTCGAGGGCTCGGGCTTGATCGAAGGCGGTTCCGTTCTCGGCCACGAGGGCGAGGGCCCGCTGGAATTCGTCGGCGGCTCGGCGGTGGTTGCCGGCGGCGCGGAGCGTGCTGCCGAGGCGTAGCCGGACCTCGGCCTCGCCGTCGGCGTTGCCGGTCAAGGCGGCTTGTTCGAGGGCGCGGTGGTGGGCGTCGAGGGCGCCGTCGAGGTCGCCGAGTTGTTCGAGCGCGCTGCCACGGATGGCGAGGATCTCCGAACTGAAGCGCGGCGTCGTCGGCGCGCCGAGGTCCGCCGTACGCCGGATGGTCGCGAGCGCTTCGACCGGTTGGCCGAGGTCGACCTGGCAGCAGGCGAGGAAGCTGAGCAGCCGGGCCATTCGGAGGCGGAAGCCGCCCTGCTCCGCTGCCGAGTACGCCGCGCGAACGGCGTCCGCCGCTTCGGCGTACCGGGCCTGGGTCCAGAGGCTGATCGCCAAAGTGTGGTGATACATCGTGGCAGTGCGCGGCGACAGCTCCCCCGACAGCGACAGAGCCCGGGTCAGCTCGGCGATCGCCCGCGCGGGCCGGCCGATCCGGAGCGATGCACGGCCGCGCTGAGCGGCGGCGTACGCCTGCAGCCGTACGTCGCCTAAGCCGTCGGCCAGCGTGATCGCGTGGTCGATCAGGCGGAGCCCGGTCTCGCGGTCGTTCAGCGTGAGCTCGAGCCAGCCCGACTGGACCAGGAAGTAGACCTCGCTCGCCCGATCACCCGCCCGCCGCGCGGCAGCGATCGCCGAGGCGAGCAGCTTGCTGCCGAGGTCGTTGCGGTCGGCGGTGAAGACGAACGGGTAGATCCCGAGGGTGAGGGCAACGGTGTCGGCCGGCCGATCGTGCGCGACCGTCCAGGCAACCGCGTCGAGCACGTTCTCGGCGTCCCTCGCGAGCCAGGCCTCGGCTTCCTCGGCGGTGGCGAGCGGCGGAAGCGATACGGGTGAAGCGGGCTGCTCGAACGGAGGATCACCGAGCAGATGTACGGCGGTCGCCCGCGCCGCCGCGGTGTAGTAGCCGAAAAGGGCCCCAGGCAAGGAATCCCCCGGCAGCCCGGCGGCGAACTCGCGGATCAGGTCGTGCAGGCGGTAACGCCCAGGACCGTTGTCCAGCAGCATGTTCGCGTCCACGAGCGCGTCGAGCGCGTCCTCAGCGGCCGAGACCTCGAGCGACGACAGCGCCGCCGCGCCGTACCGGTCGAAGTCCCGGCCGGGGACCAGGGCAACCAACCGCAGTAGCCCCTGCTGCGATACAGGAAGCTGCTCGTACGACACCATGAACGCCGCCGTCACGCTCCGGCCGTCGACGCTCAGCTCGACCAGACGGTTGGCCTCCAGGCGGTCGTTGAGGTGAGCAACGGTCCAGCTCTTCCGGTGCCGGAGTTTCGAGCCGGCGATCGAGAGCGCCAGCGGAACCCGGCCGCAGCGCTCGACGAGGTCCGGCAGCGCGGGATCGGAGCCTTCGCGACCCGAGACGGTCGCGACGAGTTCGGCGGCGTCGGAGGCGGCGAGACCGTCAAGGGCGAGCCGGGCGGAGACGTCGAGCGACGACAGATGCCCACGACTGGTGACGATCACCGCGCAACCAGGTGCTCCCGGCAACAACGGCCGTACGACGGAACCGCCCGGCGCGTTGTCGAGGACAACGAGTACGCGGCGCCCGGCGGTCTCAGCACGCCACAGCGCCGCGGCCTCACCGAGATCACCAGGGATCCGATCGACACCGACCCCGACACCTCGCAGCAGGTGGTTGATCGCGTCGGCCGCCGCCATCGGCGTACGGCCTGGTGTGTGGCCGTGCAGATCGACGAACAACCGGCCGTCCGGGAAGGATTCCGCGACCGCCCGTGCGGCGTGCACCGCGAGCGTGGTCTTGCCGATGCCGGCCATGCCGTCGACGCAGACCAGCGGCATCACGCCCGGCTGGGTCAACGCCGAGGTCAGAGTCTGCAGGTCCCCAGCCCGACCGATGAACGTCGAGCCGCCGTACGGCAGTTCGTCGCGGCCCGTCGGCCGCTCGGCGTTGTTCAGGACCTGCCGATGGGTCGCGCGGAGGCCCGGGCCGGGCTCGACGCCGAGCTCGGCGACGAGGGCCTCGCGCGCTCGGGCGTAGGCGTCGAGTGCCTCGGCCTGCCGGCCGGCTCGGTACAGCGCGGTCATCAGCTGAGCGGTGGAGTGTTCGTCCATCGGGTCGTCGCCCACCCGGGCCTTCAGTTCGGCGATCACCTCGGCATGCCGGCCGAGTTCGAGCTCGAGGTCGATCTGCTCGGCCCGCGCCTTGCGCCGCAGTTCGCTCAGCCG
Source organism: Kribbella italica (assembly GCF_014205135.1). Lineage (NCBI taxonomy): Bacteria > Bacillati > Actinomycetota > Actinomycetes > Propionibacteriales > Kribbellaceae > Kribbella > Kribbella italica. The sequence continues at coordinate 7,688,369 of NZ_JACHMY010000001.1, read as the reverse complement.
ATGACGCTCGGAAGCGAGGTACCGGCCGGGAAGCCCTGCGAGAGGCTCGCCGTCGAACAGTCCCAGAGCGGTGGTGAAGAGGTCGGCGGCGGAGCACTTGTCCGACGTACGGCGAGCCTCGGCGACGGTGGCCTCGAAGGCGCTGACATCGAGCTGATCCGGAGCAAGATCGAGGACATACCCATGCCGGGTTCGTCGCAAGAGCTCACCGTCAGGCAGCGCCTGCCGCACCCGGTACACGTACGGCGCCACCACCTTCGCCCCGCTGGCCGGCGCCGCATCACCCCACGCCGCACTCAGCAGCTCTTCCGCCGTCAGCACGTGATTGGCGTTCAACGCCAGGACAGCCAGCACCGCCTGCTGCCGCACCGGCCCGAGGTCGAAGTTCTCCGACCCGGCAAACCCCCGCGGCACCCCCAGCAGCTCGAGCCGCAGCCTGTCCATACCCCAGTGTCACCGACCAGCGGCTCGCCGAGGCCGGAAATCTCACCGTTTGACGGCTGCGACGAGGGCCGCGTCGGTGGTCTTGAAGTGTTTGGCCAGCGCACGGTCGCGGGCCGCAGGGTCCTCCGGGGCTTTCGCGACGTCGGTGTAGAAGGCGTTCACCTTCGGGAGGCCGTACGTCGTGACCAGGTGCTCCACGATCAACCAGCTGACGCCGTAGCTCTGTTCGTCGTAGTCGCCGTGGAAGACGCCGTCGATGGGAAGAACCTTCAGCTTCGGCAGGCCCTCGCGGCGGATCGTGCGGCGGTGGTCGGCGAGCCACTCGGTGTGGCCCTCCTCGGCGGTCAGCTCCATCTCGACGTACTCGGCGAAGCCCTCGACCAGCCAGGTCGGCGCGCCGTGGCCGAGCGGTGACATCGCGGCGTGCGTGAACTCGTGGGCCAGCAGGAAGCGGTCGGCGTCCGCGCGTTCGCTCGGGTGGATCACGATCCTGCTCCCGGTGACCTTGAACTGGGTCGCCTCGGGGTCGATCGGCGTGTAGTTCTGCACCGCGACGGCCGCCGCCGGGTGACCGCCCGTCTGCCACTCCGCGTCGAAGGACCGGCCGTCGCCCAAAGCAACGATCAGGATCCCGGCCTGGGCCCGCCGGGTCGCCGTCCGTACGGCGGGTGTCGCGATCCGGGCCTCATGCAACAGTCGCCGGCCGTTCGCGCGCTCGGACGGCGGGACGATCACCAGTACGCCGGGCCCGCGCACCACCTCGAGCGGGCCGAGGTCCCAGGGCTCGCGGGTCTTGCCGCGATCGGTCTCGGCGGCCAGGTCGTCGTCGTCCACGAGCAGCCACCGACCGTTGCGCTCGGCAAAGGTGTAGCCGGCCGGCACGTACCGCGCCGAGGTGTCGATGCCGTTCACCTGCACCAGCATCATGATCCGGAACGCAAAAGCCTTCGCGCCGTGCTGCGCCTGCGGCTCGGGCACCCAGCCGGCCTCGCGCCGGTAGGTCAGCGAGCGCAACCCGATCTTGCGCAGGTTCGCGTACTGCACCTGGTGCCGCGCCCGCAGCTTGGTGTTGCGCGGATCGAGCTGCCCCAGAAAGACCGGCAGCTTCCCCCCGATCACCGCCGCCGCGCGCGCCTTCAGTACGGCGTCCACCTGCGCGACCATCCGCGCCTCGGTGTCAGCAGCCGACGTCACGGCGCGCTCGTCCGGCCGTCGTACGGCCCAGGTCACCGTTGACACGGCAACAGCCAGTACGACGACACCCGCGGTCCACAGCACCCGTCGCCGGGTCCCGACATCCCCACCCATGTGTTCTCCCCAGAACCACCCCACCCAGTGCGCAAAGGCTACAGCCCGCCACCGACGTCCGGGACGTTTGCCCGGCTCGGGTTCAATCGATCCATGAACCTGACGAGCTCGTACGACGAACTGGCCGACGCCTACCACGCCACCGTCGATCCCGACGGCGGCGGCCTGACCGATCCGGCCCTCGACGACCTCCTGGGTGACATCCGCGGTCAGCGGGTCGCATCGATCGCCTGCGGCCAGGGCCGCGACGCCCGCCGGCTCGCCGATCTCGGCGCGACCGTCGTCGGCGTCGACGCCTCCGAGACGCTCCTGACCCACGCGAGAAGGCTCGAGCAGGACAGCCCACGCGGGATCGAGTACCTGCACGGCGACGCGCAGCGACTCGAAGGACTGGCGGACACGTCGTACGATGGCGCGCTCTGCTACATGGCGCTGATGGACATCCCCGAGCTCGAGCCCGCGCTGCGGTCGGTCGCGCGGATCCTGAAGCCCGGCGGCTGGTTCGTCGCGTCGATCGTGCACCCGTGCACCAAGCCGCCGTCGCACGGCGAGCTGACCGACCACACCACCGGCGAGAGCCGCCGGGTCACCGGCCGGTACTTCGAGGAGGGCCCGTACGACAGCGACACCCGGTGGGAGATCCTGCCGCGGGTGTCGTACCACCGGACGCTCTCGACGTACGTGAACACGCTGGTCGCGGCGGGCCTGGCCGTCGAGCGCCTGGCCGAGCCGATCGGCGACCGTCCGGTCTGGCGGGAGGCCGCCGGGCTGCTCTACCTGCGGTGCCGGAGGGTGGATTCTTAACGCCGTGAACTCTTGACGCCACGGAGCGAAACACGATTCACTGATCGCGACTTCGGTCAGATCTTTCCTTAAGTACACCTTCGCACGACCGCCCCCGGAAGGTGCACCTGCAGGACGCGTTCGGCGTGCTGACCTTTCGGGGGTGCCGCCCCAGGAATCGTCCGAAAGGAACCCGCCCCCATGAAGGCTTTTTCTTCACCTTGGATCAAGCTCCGAACCCGATGGGCCGTCGCCGGTCTGGCCGTGGCCACCGCCGCGGCCGGCGCCGTCGTCGCCCCGTCGGCCGGAGCCGCCACCCAGTCCGAGGCCACCGCCGCTGCCCCCAGTGCCGCGGCCGCCTTGCCGAGCGGGTTCCGTAGCGTCGGCTACATGCCGTCGTGGGCCGGCGACGTGAACGCCGTCCAGTACTCGAAGCTGACGCACATCAACTACGCGTTCGCGCTGCCGAACTCCAACGGCACCCTGCAGGGCATCGAGAACACCGCGAAGCTGTCCCAGCTGGTCAGCCGCGGCCACGCCGCCGGCGTCAAGGTGTCGCTGGCGATCGGCGGCTGGAACGACGGCAACGACTCCGCGTTCGAGCAGCTCGCGGGCAACTCCGGTGCCCGGACGACGTTCGTGAACAGCGTGATGAGCGTGATCAACCAGTACGGGCTGGACGGCGTCGACATCGACTGGGAGTACCCGGACCCGGGGCAGTCGGGCAACAACTACACCGCGCTGATGCAGCAGCTCAGCAACACGCTGCACGCCAACGGCAAGCTGCTGACCGCGGCCGTCGTGTCCGAGGGTGGCACCGCGAACGGCGTCCAGCCGGCCGTCTTCGGGTACGTCGACTGGCTGAACATCATGGCGTACGACGGCGGCAGCCCGCACGCCGGTTACGACTGGTCGATCAACGCGGCGAACTTCTGGAAGAACCGCGGTCTGCCGAAGAACAAGACCGTGCTCGGCGTCCCGTTCTACAGCCGGCCGAACTACACGCAGTACAAGGACATCGTGGCGATGAACCCCAACAACGCCAACATCGACTGCGTGACCATCAACGGCGCGCAGAACTGCTACAACGGCGTCCCGACGATCAAGCGCAAGACCCAGTGGGCGGTCGCGAACGCCGGCGGCATCATGAACTGGGAGCTGTCCCAGGACGCGACCGGCAGCGCCTCGCTGGTGAGCGCGATCTTCGACGCCGCGGGCGGCACCACCCCGCCGCCGACCGGTGGTAAGACCGGCCCGATCAAGGGCATCGGCGGCAAGTGCGTCGACGTTGCCGGTGGCAACAGTGCGAACGGTACCGCGGTCCAGATCTGGACCTGCAACTCCTCCACCGCCCAGACCTGGACCGTCGGCGACGGCACCGTCCGGGCCCTCGGCAAGTGCCTGGACGTGGCCGCCGCCGGTACGGCGAACGGCACGCAGGTCCAGCTCTACGACTGCAACGGCACCGGCGCCCAGGGCTGGCAGCCCCAGTCCAACGGCACCCTGCTGAACCCGGCCTCCGGCCGCTGCCTCGACGCCACCGGCCAGAGCTCGGCCGACGGCACCCGCCTCCAGATCTGGGACTGCGCCCGCTCGGCCAACCAGCTCTGGACCGTTCCCGCCTGATCGAAAGTCTGAAGCGCCTCGTCCCCTTTCCAGGAGACGAGGCGCTTCTGCATGGGGACCAGCGGGCTAGTGATCATGGGGTCTGCTGCAGCTCGGCGCAGTCGCGGAGACCGTTGACGCGGGCCCGTTCCTTGTCGCGTTCGGCGGGAGTGAACTCGACCGGCTGGCGAGTCTCCGGCGACAGCGCGGTCGGGGTGAAGTCGCGCTCGACAACCGTCCGGCCGCGCAGGGTGAGATGCAGTACGCCGCCCCGCCAGTCCTCCGGCGTCAGCAGGCCGGAGCCCCACAGCAGGTTCCCCATGCCGTAGGCAACGAACGTCTTGCCCTCGTACCCCTGTCCCTGCAGGACGTGGGCGTGCGCGCCGACCACGACATCGGCGCCGGCCGCGGACAGGTCCGCGGCGAACGACCGCTGGTCAGCGGTAGGACAGCGATCGTGCTCCGAACCCCAGTGCGGCGCGACGACGACCACGTCGCTCGTCTTCCGAGCCGCGCGTACGGCGGCCAGCGCCTGGCGGCGGTCGATGGCCAGCGCCAGCCCGGCGCGGCTCTTCGTCGCGGTCCACTCCTCGGCCAGATCCGAGACCTGGCTGAAGGCGAAGACCGAGACCCGGATCCCGCGGATCGTCGTACGCCAAGGGGCGTAGGCCTGGGCGGCGTTGCGCCCGGCACCCACTGTCGGCAGGCCGCCTCGCCAGGCCGCGGACATCGTGTCGAACAGACCGACCTGGCCGTAGTCGAGGGTGTGGTTGTTGGCGAGGCTGATCAGATCCACGCCGGCCGACTTGATCGCCGTCACCGCGCGCGCGTCGGTCCGGAACAGGTACCGCTTTTGCTGGGCCGTCCCGCGGGTGGTGATCGGGGTCTCCAGGTTGACGATCGCCAGGTCGGCGCTCTTCAACTCGTCGACCACCGGGCCGAAGGCCGTCGCCGGGTCCTTCTCCAGCAACTCCTGGGTCTTGCCTTCGAAGTTCACGTCACCACCGAAGGCCAGGGTCAGCGACGGGCCCTCGGCCCGCACCGGCGGATCCGCCTCGAGCTCTCCACCGGTGCACCCGGTGAGAAGTAGCAGGAGAAGGAGACAGGTGCCCAGGGCCCTCATTCGAGTCCTCGCTTGAGTCGTGGGGCGAGCGGCTTCTCGACGTACCGGTTGATCAGGTACGCCGCGGCGACCATCAGGAGGGTCGTGCCGCCGACCAGGAGGTACTTGTTCACCTGGTCGCCGAGGCGCTCGAAGATGATGAAGCCGATGTGTGCATGGATCAGGTAGAGCGGGTAGGTGAGGGCGCCGAGGGCAACGAACCAGGGGCGCGCCAGCCGTGTCGTCAGGCGCAGAGCGACGGCGAGCATCACCGCGAAGACGAGCACGATCGCCGCGACGACGACCGGGGTCTTGAGCGTGGTGTGGAAGCGGTCCTCGACGTCACCCGCGAACTGCACACCGCGGTACACCGCGTTGACCAGGCAGAGTCCGACGAGGACCAGCCAGGACGGCCGCGGCCCGAAGCGGTAGATCATGCACAACGCCATTCCCGCGATGAAGTAGTGCGAGAACTGGGTGTTCAGGATCAGGTCCGCGCTCGACGGCAGGACGCCGAGCTGGTACACGGCGGTGAGGCCGAGCCAGGTCCAGATCACGATGCCGACCCGCCGCGTCGTGATCGTGAAGAAGGTCAGCGCGAAGATGATCAGGTAGAAGCGCAGCTCGGCCCAGAGCGTCCAGTACACGACGTCGACGTTCTCGAGATTCGCCAGCGAGTTGAACATGGTCAGGTTGCCGAGGTACTGCACCAGGCCGATCGGGAACCGGCCGGCGCCGAAGAGCACCGAGACCAAGGCGGTCAGCGACACCGCCACCCAGTACGCCGGGTAGAGCCGGACGACGCGCGAGACCACGAAACTGCGCGGGGTGCGGTCCCAGGCCGACAGCAGGACGACGAACCCGCTGATCATGAAGAACAGGTCGACGCCGAGATAGCCGTACCGGGCGAGCAGCCCTGGTACTTCGAAGCCGAGCGGCGAGACGACCTTGTAGTACCCGGCGAACAGGTAGTGGTAGAGAACCACCGAGACCGCCGCGAAGATCCGCAACAGATCGATCTCGTACAACCGGCCGGTACCTGTCCGGGCAGCACGCTGCGCCCCCGCCGCCAACAGACTCATGCGGCAAACCTATCCACCCGGACCTGGTCCGGGCGTCAGCCTAAAGGCGTATCTGAGCCTCAGACTAAAGGCCTACTGCGAGGCCGTCCCCGCCGCGGAACGGCGGGGACGGCTTCGTGAATCAGCGAACGGTGAGCGTGAACGGATGCGTGTAGCCGGCGTCGACCGGCAGCCCCTGGGCGCTGATCGAGGCCGCGACCCACCAGCGGAACTGGTGCGTTCCGGCGCGGTTGAAGGCGAACGGCCCGCTCTGCGCGGTGCCGTTGGCCAGCGTGCGGTACATCAGTCCTTGCCACTGGCCACTGCTGTTCTTGAACTGCAGCGCGACCTGGTGCGACCCGTACGGCGCGACGGTGACGGTCGCGTTCGGCTGCTGCCCGAGCGCGATGTCGGAGTCGAGGAAGCGGGCGTCGAGCACCTGCGGGGTGGCCCGGATCGCCTTGGTGGCGCCGATGGTCTGGTAGATCACGGCGCCGTGGCCGACGAAGGACTCGACCAGGATCGGCCGGTACTCCCGCGCGCCGGTGTTGGTGATCACGAACTTGTAGTTGCCCTTGGCATCGGTCCAGCTGGAGCCGATGGAGTACCAAGCGCTGGTCGCGGAGTTCCGGCCGTGCAGCGCCATCGTGTGCTGGACCAGGTCGGCGGTGTCAGGCGTCAAGGTGCAGTCGCCTGCCGCCGGGTTCTTCAGCTTGCTCAGCGCGATCGAGCCGGTCATCGTCACCTTGGCGCCGTAGATGCCGGTCGCGGGGGTGCTGAACGCGACCGCCGCGGTCCGTGCCCGGACGGTGGTCAGCTTGCTCTCGCCCCACTCGTTGGCCAGCACCAGGTCGACCGAGTACGCGCCGTTCTGCGCCGGCACCTTGCCGTACCGCTCAGTGGTGGCCGGCAGCGACACGTTCTCGCACTGGGCGGCGGTGCCCGCCTTAACGCGCGTCAGCCGCGGCGTGATCTTCGCCGGCGCCGTACTGTCCAGCGGGTCGTTCGGCGTCGTGTCCGTCGCCGGATCCGCCTCGAACTGCCACTGCATCACGCCGCGCACCATGCCCGGGAGCATCGGCGTCTCCCCCTGGACATACCGGTCGAAACTCGCCGACCGCGCCCCCGCCGTACTCGGGTCGGCCACGAGGATCCGCGCCGTACTCGCCGCGTCGTGCGACGGCTTCAACGCGGCGACCGGTACGACGAGCTCGTTGGCGCCGCCCGCGGTCGTCGTACCGATCCGCTGCGCCTGCTGCCCGCTCACCTCGAGGTAGACGTCGTTCGCGATCCCCGCCGCCTCGGTCCAGCTGATCTTCACCTTGCCCGGCTCGGCCCAGGCCACCTTCACCTCGGACACCGCCGCCGGCGCCGCGTGCGCCACCGCCGCCTGTGTCGCTGCCAGAAGGGCCAGCCCACCCACCACAGCCAGCGCCGCCAAAGACTTCCTCATCATGTCCATCCCCCAGCTCTGTCCACGCCCCGCACACCGAGGCACCGCTAAGACGCCCTGGCGTCGGGGAAAGGTTGAGCGGATCCCGATGGCTCCTGATGTTCACGGAGCGTCAATCAGTAGACACGTGACGTATGTACTGACTTGCCTGCCGGCTGTCATTCTCGGAGGCGTTCACTTCCGCCCCCCGCTCTCGAAAAGAGTGTTGAATGAACGATCTTCCGCCCTCCACTTCCGCACGCCCTTCGAAGCGCCGGCGTCGTCTGCTCGGCGTCGCGCTGGCCACGGCCACGCTGATGGTGACGTCGGCCGCCGCGGCGTACGCGGCACCGCCGCCCTCGCTCCCGCAGAACGCCGGCGGGTACGACCAGTCGTTCTCCCCGGCGTACGACTACGACGGCGACGGCTGCTACGCGACACCCGCGATCGGTGCCGACGGGACGCTCAACCCCGGGCTCAACACGACCGGTGCGGTCAACGGCAACTGCCGTGACCAGTCCGACCTGGACAACAGCCAGACGTACTCGCGGTCGAAGTGCAACAACGGCTGGTGCGCCGTGGTGTACGCGAGCTACTTCGAGAAGGACCAGGCCGTCGCCGGCAGCGGGCTCGGCGGGCACCGGCACGACTTCGAGCACGTCATCTCGTGGATCAGCCAGGCCAGCAACCAGGTCGAGTTCGTGACCACGACGCAGCACAGCAGCCAGGTCACGTACCCGCGGTCGCAGGTCCGGTTCGACGGCTCGCACCCGAAGGTCGTGTACCACAAGGACGGCGCCAGCACGCACTTCTTCCGGCTCGCCAACGGCAACGACGAGCCGCCGGAGAACCACTACCACTCGTGGCGCTACCCGCCGATCGTCGGCTGGGACGGCTTCCCCAGCACCGGCCTGCGCGACACCCTGATGAACGCCAACTTCGGTTCGGCCACCATCAAGGTCACCGACAAGGACGACCGCTTCCGCAACCTGCTCAACGCCTCCAAGCCCGGCGGCATCCCGTTCGACCCCTGGGCCTAGCCGTTCAAGCAAGCCGGGCGTCCTTCGACGCCCGGCTTGCTCCCCGGACGGACGTAGGCTCGCCGGGGTGACGATCCCCGAAGATTTCCACGCCCTGCTCAGCTCGCAGGCGGTCGCCTTCGTGTCGACCATCGGCAAGAACGGCGGTCCGCAGACGACCCCGCTGTGGTTCCTGTGGGACGGCGACCGCGTCCGGATCAGCCTCGTCGAAGGCCGCCAGAAACTCCGCAACCTCCGCCGCAACTCCCGGATCTCCCTGGTGGTCGTCGAGCCCACCCGCCCGACGTACTACCTGGAACTCCGCGGCACCATCGACGATCTGGTCCTCGACCCGGACTGCACCCTCGAACGCGCGATCGCCGAGAAGTACACCGGCGCGTGGTCCGACGTCGAACCCCCAGGCACGCCCCGCTACGCCACCAGCATCCTCGTCGAACGCACCACCAGCCAACGCGGCGAACCGACCTGATCCACTTCCACTAGTAGACAAATCATCTAGATGCATTGTCTACTAGCGGCATGGTTCTCCAGCGGGTCATTCTCGGGTTGCTGTCGATCGCGCCGATGTCGGGGTACGACCTCAAGCGGCATTTCGACTCGACGGTGAACTACTTCTGGTCGGCGGACAAGGCGCAGATCTACCGCACGCTGGCCGCGTTGGTGGGTGACGGGCTGGTGGAGGTGCGGAAGGTCGCGGGGACGGCCGGGCCCGATCGGCAGGAGCATCACCTCACCACGGCCGGGCGGGCGGCGCTGCGCGACTGGCTGGTGTCCGATCTCGATCGGCAGCCGGAGCGGAACGCCTTTCTGGCCAGGGTGTTCTTCGCCGGCGACCTCGACGACGAAGACCTGGCCGAGTTGCTGGAGCGCCAGCGCGAAGCAGCCCGTACGACGCTCGCCACCTTGACCGCGGTCCGCAAAGCGAGCGCGGAACCCACCGACCGCGCGGAGCGGCTCCGGCTGGCCACGCTCGACAACGGGCTCCGCCACACCCGTGCCGAGCTGGCCTGGCTGGACGCGCTCGCCAAGGAGTTGCCGTGAGCTTCCCCGAACTGCATCAACCGCAAGGACCGACCGGCACCGAGCCCGTCGTCCTGCTGCACGGCGGCAACGTCGCGAACTGGATGTGGGAGCCGCAACTCCCGGCCCTCGAGGACCGCCTCGTCGTCACCCCGCATCTCCCCGGCTTCGGCAACCGGACGTCCGAGCCCTGGCCGGGACTCGGCGTAGTGGCCGACGACATCGTTCAGCGCGTCCGCGAACTGACCGGCCGCGAACGGTTCCACGTCGTCGGCCTCTCGCTCGGCGGCGCCGTCGCGCTGCACCTGGCGGCCCGTCACCCCGACGCCGCGATCTCGGTCCTCGCGAGCGGCGTACCGCTGCTGCCGGTCACCGGCATCCCCCGGATCGCCACCCGCCTGCACCTCGCGCTCTGGGACAAGGCCTGGTTCTGGAAGGCGCAAGCCGCGGCCTTCCGGCTCCCCGCCGACTCGCGCGGCCCGTACGTCGACCACGGGCTCTCGGTCCGCAAGGAGACGGCCCGCGCGATGCTCGCCGACGTCCACAGCGGACGGGTCCCGGACGGCCTCAGCGCGTACGCCGGCCCGCTGCTGCTCGTCGCCGGCGAACGCGAGCCGCGATCCGTGCTCCAGTCCCTCGCGACGGCGGCGACCGCCGTACCGCGGGCCCAGATCAGGATCGCTCCGGGCATGCACCACGTCTGGAACATCGAGGACCCGGACCTCTTCGCCGCGATGATCGTGGCGTGGCTCGACGGTCGCGTCGAGCCACGCCTACGTACTCGCTGACCTCTCAGACGGCCGTCTTCACGAACTGCTGCCCACTGGTGTTCTCGATCAGTACGGCGGCGACGTCGTCCGGATCGATCAGCGCGGTGCCGTCCAGCGTGGTCCCGTTGGCGGCGCCCTTCTCGGAGACCAGCCAGCTGCCGGCCGTCTCCCGGTGACCATCTTTGCCCACGACAACCAATCGGCACGGCTCGTTCGCCGGCAGCCCGGTGACGGCGACGTTCACCCGCACGAACCCGGCCGCCGGTTCGACCCGAACGGTCAGCCGGGCCCCGGTCCGCGGATCGACACTGCTGGCGAAACGCGTGCCCGGTACGGCGGAAGCGCTCGGCGTCGGCTCCGGCCCGGCGACCGGCTGGTCGTCGACCGAGTTCCGCCCGATCAGCACGCCCCCGACCACAGCCGCGACCGCCGCCACTGCGGCGATCGACGCGATCGCCGCGACTCGCCCGCGCCCCGGCCCGGCGGCGGCCGACTCCTTCCGGACCTGGCGCAGAGTCCGCTGCAGCAGCAGGTCCGCGTCGTCCGGCGGCCCGTCGAGCAACGCCTCCGCCGGCACCTCCTGCAGGAAACTCTGGAGCTCGAGCAACGCATCCACCTCCTCCCGGCAGGACTCGCAGCCCGCTAGGTGCTGCTCGACCTGTTCCGCCCCCGCCGTGTCCAGCTCACCGTCGACGTAGCCGTCGATGTCCGCGTGTTCGGTCGCCATCAGGCCACTCCTTCCATCCCGAGGTGCCGTCCCGCCGGGAAGTGCTCGCGCAGCGCGCGCAACCCGTAGTGCGACCGTGATTTCACCGTTCCGGGCGGGATGCCGAGCACGTCGGCCGCCTCGGCGACGCTGCGTCCCTCCAGGTAGATCTGCTCGAGCACCACCCGATGCTCGGGCGTCAGCCGGTGCAGCGCCTGCAGGACCACCATCGTGTCGACGACCTCGTCGGCGTGGTCGCGTTCGACCGGCACCGTGGTCTCGCTCTCGGCGACCTCGGGCGGGCGCGCGTTCCGGGCCCGGGCCCGGTCGGTGACGATGTTCCGTACGACGGTGAGCAGCCAGCCACGCACCGATCCCTTGCCGTTGCTCAGGTCCTCGAGATGCCGCCAGGCCCGGACCAGCGCTTCCTGGACGACGTCCTCGGCGCTCGCCCGGTCACCGGTCAACCGCGTGGCGTAGGCCAGCATCGCCTTGCCGTGCTCGTTGAACAACGTCCGGACGAGTTCCTCGTCCGCCGTCTCGCGGCGGCGGCGGGTGCTGAACCCGGCCATGCGCTTCCACCTCTCGCCGGTTCCGCGGCGCGGAACGTTCCCTCGGTCCGTCTCGCCGGGCCGCGCTCGCGCCGCCCGGATCCTCTCACCCACGGTGTCCGGCGCCGCGGTGGGCCGCCCGTCGGTGCGTACGACGGGCGGACCGCGGCGTCACGTGCCGTCCCCTCGTACGGCACGTGCCCAGACCCTTCACACACGGATCCCAGGGCCGGTTGGGTTCACTCAAAAATGTGATCCACGTCACATTACAGGATCTGAACCCGCGACCCCCGTCCCGCCGTGTGTGCTGCCGAACGGACCCGACGGGACCGCCCGAGCTCGAGGGAAGCACCCATGAACACACGCAGCACGATGCTGAAGATCGCACTCGTCTCCGCCGGTCTCACCGCATTGGTGGCCTGCGGCAACTACAACCAGCCGGACGCCGCACCGGCGGCCGCGCCGTCGACGGTGGTGGTCACCGTGCCGTCCGCTCCCGAGGAGCAGGAGGCGGACCAGCCCGCCGAGCCCGAGCAGCCCGCCGCCCAAGAGCCCGCGCAGCAGCCCGCCCAGCAGCCGCAGGCCGCGAACGAGCCGCAACCGGCCGCTCTGCAGCGGACGATGGGCCAGGTCAAGATCTTCGACGGCCCGGCCGCCGCGCCGATCCCGCCGGTCCCGGCCGGGACGAGCAGCCCGGCGGTCCAGGTCAACGCCGGCGAGAACCAGGTCGTCACCGACAGCCGCGGGATGACGCTGTACCGGTTCGACGAGGACTCCGCGAAGCCGTCGAAGCCGACCTGCTTCGGTGAGTGCGCGAAGAAGTGGCCGCCGCTGCTGGTCAAGTCGCCGGGCAAGATCTACACCGTCGGCGTCGACCCGAAGATCGTCAGTTACGTCGAGCGTCCGGACGGCACCTGCCAGGTCACGATCAACGGCTGGCCGGCGTACTACTTCGCGAAGGACCAGGTGCCGGGCGACATCCTCGGCCAGGGGGTCGGCACGACCTGGTTCGCGTTCAACCCGCAGGGCGGCAAGTCCGACGTCGCCAACACCGGGGCGGGCTCCGGGTACTGAGCCCGACACAGTCGGCTCGGGGTGGTCCTTGGGGGCAAGGACCACCCCGAGCCTCCGTTCGTACGGCGTACTGCCGATCAGGCGGTGCAGGCGCGGTTTTCGTTGATGCAGGCAACCAATCGGTCCATCAGGGCCGGCGGCATCACGTTGATGAAGTGGCTGTGGTCGGCGAGCGCGCTGCGGCCGTCCTCGGGGAAGGTGTCGACGGTGTAGTCCGCGTCCTTCGGCACCGCGTAGGCGACCTCGATCCGCAACTGCGGGACGGGGAAGGTGGCCGGCGGACAGGCGCCCACGGTGGTCGGGAAGACCAGGTGGGAGCTGTGGTCGGGACTGTCGAGGGACTTGCCGTTCCAGCAGCTCGGGAAGTCGAAGCCGCGGACGGTCTGCTGACCTTCGGGGCACCGCGGGTAGTCCTTGGTGACGCGATCCCGCGTGCCTGAGCAGGTCCACTGCAGGTGGCTGGTGTTCTTGCCACCTTGGGAGAATCCGTGCGCGTTGCCGGTCGCGGTCCGGAGGAACTCGGGCATCGGTACGACGTCGCTGACCGGGTTGCCGCGGAACTCGATCGTCACCGCCGCGGGGGTCAGCACGCGCCCTTCGTTGCCATGGGCATCGTGTTCGTCGGAGCCGCCGTCACCCGGCACACGGAGTACAGGCCAGTAGTAGCTGGACTTGTCGCCGCCCCGGCAGGTGGTCGCCGCCGCGGCGAGACTCCGATCGGTCGAGAACGCGTTCGTCGACACGTTGCCGACGTAGTCGTGCAGATGATGCGCGGCGCCGACCACTCGCGGAGTCACCACCAGGTTGTCCGAGTTGCGAATCCCGCGTTCGTTCCGGCCGCAGTCCACCCGCCAGGACCCCGTCGACCCGTCCGCTGACGCGACGACTGCCGCCGGCGCCTCCGGAGCATCGGCGATCGCGACGTACCGAATCGCCTCGTCACCGGCATCGTCGCCCAGCACCCCACACCCCGCGACCACCACCACGATCCCCAGCCAGGCGAACCGGCGCATGCCTCCACCCATCATTGACCCCGCAGCCACACCGAGCCAGAAGGTAGCACGCGCCACCGACCCGAATCAGCCTCGCCAGATGCGCAAGCGGGCCAGTTGCCGCCGCCTCACGCCCGCGCGACTCGCCCCGTCCGACCGCGCGCCCGCCGTACTGATGACTGCCCGTCAGAGGCCAGTAGGTTCGTCGGCCAGGGAAACACGAGCGGCTCGGCGCTCGCCTGCCAGGTCGCACCCACCTCGCCAAGCACGTCCGCGGTCCGCGTGATCCGCTCGTCGCCGTACGGACAGGCGCCCGGGTTGCTGACACCCCAGGCCTTCCGCACTTCGGCCTGCGGCGCGCGGCCTCGCTCGTACGCCCAGAAGAACACCCCCACGAGCGTCTCACTGATCCCGATCCCCCGCGCCACCTCGAGGATCCGTGCGCTGCGGACCTTGGCGTCGCGTCGCTTCTTGCCGCCGGTCTGGGTCATGCTGCTGAAGACCGCGCCGGCCGCGATGCAGCCGTAGATGCCGTCCGGGATGCCGAGTTCCCGCTCGACGACGGCGTGGACGAGGTCGTGCGGTACGGCGTGCTTGCGCGAGTACGACGTCAGCTCGAACTCGGCGCCGTCGGCACGCCGGATCAGTGTCCGGGACTCGCCGCGGGGATCGTGCTCGAAGGTGAGGTGCATGCCTCCCAGCGTGATCCGCCGAAAACCCTTGCGCTACTGGTTTTCGCAGAGGGTGCGGACCGTGGTCAGTTCCTCGGCGATGACGGTGGACTGGGCGTCGAGGGCGTCCTGGGGTGAGCCTTCGGGGAAGAAGAGGGTGAATTGGTACTCCGCGCCAGTGCCGTTGGGGATGACGCGAGTGAAGACGCCGGGTCCTTCGCCGAAGAGGAGGTCGACGGTGCCGTGCTCCTCCGACGTACGGACGGTGACGCGGCGGGCGTCGGCGCCGTTGTGGAAGATCCAGGCGTCACCGCTCGGCTCGACCGACTGGACGGCGCCGGGTGCCCAGAGCGGGAGGTTGTGGGGGTCGGCGACGAAGGCGAAGACCTTGGCGGGAGTGGCGTCGATCGCGATGCTGCGGGAGAGTGCAGTATTTGTAGGCATGTGTTGATTATATGCAGCTGCTTATGATTGGGCAATGCCTACGATGCTCGGATGGAGCGCGATGACCTCGGGGCCCTGCTCGCTCGGGTGGTACGCCGGTTGATGACGGCCGAGCGGCCGCTGCTGGACGCCCACGGGTTGTCGATGTGGGGCTACAGCGTGCTGACCCACCTCGCGAAGCAGCCGACCGAGACCCAGCAGGCCCTCGCCCAGGCGATCGGGTACGACAAGTCCCGGCTGATCCCGCTGCTCGACCAGCTCGCCGAGGACGGCCTGCTCGTCCGCGAGCCCGACCCGGCCAACCGCCGCGCCCACACGGTCCGCCTGACGCCCGAAGGGCGCACCCGCCTGAACGCCGCCAAGGCCGACATCCGCGCGATGGAGGACGACCTGCTCAGCGCGCTGAGCGCCACGGAGAAGCGGCACCTGCTCGCCGCCCTCCCCCGCCTGGCCGAGGCCGAATAGGGAAGCGCATCGGTCACCCCCTAGACGTTCGGGTGGTTCGGCGACAGGAAGACGACGATGTCCGTCTCCTGCCCCTTGACGGGTGCTTCGTGCCAGCCGATGCGGCGGTAGAAGGCGATGGTGTCGTGGGCCTGGTTCCAGGTGAGCAGCCAGGCGCCGGACGGCTGGTGGTCGGCCGCGGTCGACAGCAGGCGCTTGCCGAGGCCTGTTCCGCGGGCCCGGTCGAGGACGCCGAGCTCGTCGATCTCGAAGGCACCGACCAGTGATTCCCGCACCTGCTCCGCGCCGAGGCGCTCCAGCACCTGCCCGTACGAGCGATCGGTGCGGAACGGCGCCGGCGTGACCCACCCGGTCACGAAGCCCGCGATCCGCCCGTCCTCGGCGCGTTCGATCCAGGCCCCGAAGCCGTCCCGCGTCGCGTCGCCGTCCAGCCGCTGCCGGAACGCCGTCCGGGTCTCCGCCGGATCCCGCTGCTCCCACGGCGGCGCCGTGAACACCTCGACGTACGCCTCGGTCAGCTCGTCCGCGATCCCCACCACGTCACCCTCGTAGCGCTCCACCCCGCGAACCTACCCGCCGCCACCCGGCCGCGCAGCCGAATACCCACCCGGACACCGGGCGACCTCGCAGCGGATCGGCGGGACGACGTGCCCCGTCAGCACCGACGATCAGGTCCGCCGAGGTCAGCCCGCGCACGACAGTCCGCCAGTCGGGTCAGCACCGATGAAGCGCGCGGATCAGTTCAGCGGATCGAACTCGGCCGATGAACAGGTCTCCCTCGGATGATGCGCGATGTCGATCAGCACGGCCAGGCGCCGCCCGGCCTCCAGGAGGTCGGCGACCTGCCGCGCGATGCGGTCGTGCTCGTGGGTCAGGCGCTGGACGAGCGCGGGTTCGAGGTGCTGGGAGTCGATGGCGGCCAGCAGCGGCTCGATCAGGCGGCTGGTCAGGCCGGCGGCGTAGAACTGCTTGATCAGGTGGATCCGTTCGACCGCCGACTCGGGGTAGATCCGCTGGCCGCTGCCGGTCCGGTCGGGGCGGATCAGGCCGTGCTCCTCGTAGTACCGCAGCGCGCGCGTGCTGACCCCGGCTTTCGCGCTGACCTCGCCGATGCGCACGATCTGGTCCTCCTCAGGACTTGCCCTTGACGTCGACGTCAAGTTTTACCGTGACGGCATGACAGATCTAGTACTGGTGACCGGCGCGACCGGTCAGCAAGGTGGAATCGTCGCTCGCCGTCTCTTGGCGGACGGTGTAAAGGTCCGCGCTCTCGTACGCCGCCCGGAGGCGGCCGCGGCGCGGGCGATCGAGGCGGCCGGCGCGGAGGTGGTGGTCGGCGACCTGACCGACCGGCCGTCGCTCGGACCGGCGCTGAGCGGGGTCCGGGCGGTGTTCTCGCTCCAAACCCCCGACATCACCGACCTCGGCTCCGACGTCGAGCGGATCAACGGCCTGAACCTCATCGACGCCGCCCGCGAGGCCGGAGTCGAGCAGTTCGTGCACTCGTCGGTCGCGGGGATCGGCGTGTACCTCGAGGAGGTCGCGGCCGGTCGTGCCGAGGCTTGGGGCGATCCGCACTACTGGAACAGCAAGGCCGTGGTGGGACTTGCACTGCCCGACGCGGGGTTCCGGTCCTGGACGGAGTTCCGGCCGACGTTCTTCGCGTCGAACCTCGTCCGGCCGTCGATCTGGTACGAGAACCTGACCGGCGAGGCGATCGTCACCGCGGTCGACGCGGACAAACCGCTGGCGGTGTTCGCGCCGGAGGACATCGGTACGGCGGTCGCCGCCGCGCTCGCCGATCCGGTGCGGTTTCACGAGCAGGTCATCGAGCTCACGAGCGAACTCCTGTCGCTGAAGGAGATGGCCGCGGCGCTGACGGCCGCCGGCGAGCCGACACACGTGGAAACGGTCACGGCCGAGCAAGGCAAGGCGCGCGGGATGGTCCCGCAGTTGATGGACAACCAGGTCGGCATGAACAACCGCGCGAACACCGCCGACCCGAGCTTCGCGGCGGCGTACGACCTCCCACTCACGTCCTTCGCGACCTGGGCCGAGCGGCACTACAGCTGAAAGCTCGGCGGCGATCAGGCGCGGAAGGAGCGGCGGTAGGTGTCGGGTGGGACTCCTACCGTCCGCTTGAACTGGCGGCGGAGCGTGGTGGCGGTGCCCAGGCCGGTGGCCGTGGCGACCGACTCGATGCTCTCGTCGGTGGATTCGAGCAGTTCCTGGGCTCGGCGGACTCGTTGGGTGTTGAGCCATTGGATAGGCGTCTGGCCGGTCACCGCGTTGAACTGGCGGGCGAGGTGGCGGGGACTGAGGCTGGCCTGGCGGGCCAGGTCGGTGACGGCCAACGGCTGATCGAGGCGTTGCTGCGCCCACGCCAGTACGCCGGCCAAAGCGTGGTCCCCCGCCGGTTGCAGGGGCGTGGAGACGAACTGAGCCTGCCCGCCCGGCCGGTGCGGCGGCATGACCAGGCGGCGGGCCACGGTGTTGGCGATCGTGGCGCCGTGATCCAGGGCGACCAGGTGGATGCAGAGGTCGACCGCGGCGGCCTTGCCGGCGGCGGTGAGGACGTTGCCGTTGTCGGTGTAGAGGACGTCGGGATCGACCACGGCCAGCGGGTGGCGGGCGGCGAGCTCCGCGGTGTGCGCCCAATGAGTGGTCGCGAGGCGCCCGTCGAGCAGCCCGGCCGCGCCCAGCGCGAAGGCGCCGGTGCACAGCGAGGCGATCCGGGCACCGGCCTCGTGAGCGGCCCGTACGGCGTCGACCAATTCCGGGGGCGGCGGGATGTCGACGTCCGCGCACGCGGGGACGATCACGGTGTCGGCCGTGGCCAGCCGCTCCAACCCGTCCGACGGTTCGACCAGGAACGGTCCGACCCGTACGGCGGCGGGCCCGCACAGCACCACGTCGTACCAGTCCTCGACGGCCGTATCGAGCGGTGGTGTGCGGAAGATCTCGTACGCCACGGCCAGCTCGAAGTGCAGGAGATTGCCCGCGGTGGCCAGGGCGACGGTGCGCATGTCCGAAAGTGTACGCATGATGGCGTTCCGGACTATCACGGTCGGTGATCCCCGGCCGTGACAGTAGAGCCATGAAGATCGTGGTCTACGGAGCAACCGGGCACACCGGACAGTTCGTCGTCGCCGAGCTGCGCCGGCGCGGCCTCACTCCCGTCGTCGCAGGGCGCGACGCCGGGAAACTGAGCAAGGAGTACGAAGACCTGACCGTCCGCCCCGCCGCGGTGGACGATCCGGAAGCCCTCGACCACGCGCTCGACGGCGCCGATGCCGTGATCAACACCGCCGGCCCGTTCGCCCTCACCGCGGGCCCGGTCATCGACGCGGCGCTGCGCGCCGGCATCCCGTACGTCGACGTCGCCGCCGAGATCGAGGCGAACGTCAGCACCCTCACCGAGTACGCCGCCAAGGCCCGCGAGGCCGGCGCGATCGTCCTGCCCGCGATGGCCTTCTTCGGCGGGCTCGGCGACCTGCTCGTCACCCACGCGATGGGCGACTGGACCGCGGCCGACGAGGCCCACATCGCTTACGGGCTGAGCAGTTGGCACCCCACGCCAGGTACACGCACGGCCGGAGAGGTCTCGCACGACCGCCGCGGCGGGCAGCGGGTCCGGTTCACGAACGGCGTGCTGGAATATCACACCGACGGCCCCACGCAGGAGGACTGGGACTTCCCGGCGCCGCTCGGTCGCCGGACGGTGATCAAGGGCTTCACGATGGCCGACGTCGTGACCGTCCCGAGCCACCTACAGATCCCCAAGGTCAGCACCTCGATGGCGACCGAGGCCGCCCAGGACCTCGCCGACGCGAGCACCCCCGCACCGACCGCGAGCGACGCCGACGGCCGCTCCGACCAGACCTTCGTTGTCGACGCGATCGTCACGGCCGATGACGCCGTACGCCGGGTGACCGCGACCGGCCGCGACATCTACGCCGTGACTGCTCCACTGGCCGTCGAAGCGGTCGAGCGGATCCTGTCCGGGCGGACACGGACAGTAGGCGCGGTCACCGCCGGAGCACTGTTCGACGCGGCGGATTTCCTGCAGGCGCTGGAACCTTTCCTCATCGTCACAACCAGTGCACAGCTGACCCCGACTCGACGGTAGGGGCAACTGCCTGGGAATGTTTGCGGTGACAGCTTTGCCGACGACAGGAGTGCCGCCCGGTGTTCAACCGCATCGCCATCGTCAACCGGGGAGAGGCCGCGATGCGGCTGATCAATGCGGTCCGTGAGCTCAACGCCGAGACGGGGAGCCAGGTCGAGACGGTCGCCTTGTACACCGATGCCGAGCGAGCGGCCACGTTCGCCCGCGAGGCCGACCTGGCCTACCCGCTCGGCCCGGCCGCCGACCGCCCGTACCTGGACCTGGCCAAACTCGAGCAGGCACTGGTCGAGACCAAGGCCGACGCGGCCTGGGTCGGCTGGGGCTTCGTCGCCGAGGACCCGGCGTTCGCCGAACTGTGCGAGCGGATCGGCGTGACGTTCGTCGGCCCGAGCGCGGAGGCGATGCGCAAGCTGGGCGACAAGATCGGCTCCAAGCTGATCGCCGAGGAGGTCGGCGTCCCGGTCGCGCCGTGGAGCCGCGGCGCGGTCGCGACGCTGGACGAAGCGCTTGCCTCGGCCAACGACATCGGGTACCCGGTGATGCTCAAGGCAACGGCCGGTGGCGGTGGCCGCGGGATCCGGCTGGTCCGCGACGACGAGGACCTGCGCGAGGCGTACCAGCGGACCAGTGACGAGGCGGCCCGCGCGTTCGGCAGCGGCGTGGTGTTCCTGGAGCGGCTCGTCACCGGCGCCCGGCACGTCGAGGTCCAGGTGATCGCGGACGGGCAGGGCACGGCGTGGGCGCTCGGCGTCCGGGACTGCTCGGTCCAGCGCCGCAACCAGAAGGTCATCGAGGAGTCGGCCTCGCCGGTCCTCGCCCCCGACCAGGCCGCCGAGCTGAAGGCGGCCGCCGAGCGGCTCGCCCTCGCCGTCGGGTACGCCGGCGCCGGCACGGTCGAGTTCCTGTACCACCCGGGCGACAAGCTGTTCGCGTTCCTCGAGGTGAACACCCGCCTCCAGGTCGAGCACCCGATCACCGAGCTGACCACCGACTTCGACCTGGTCCGCGCGCAGCTGCACGTTGCGGCAGGCAACAAGCTGGACGGCCCGCAGCCGGTCGAGGTCGGCCACGCCGTCGAGGCCCGGCTGAACGCCGAGGACCCGGACCGCGACTTCGCGCCGTCCCCCGGCCGGATCGCGCGGCTGCGGCTGCCGTCCGGCCCCGGCGTACGGGTCGACACCGGGGTCAGCGAGGGCGACTCGATCCCCGCGGACTTCGACTCGATGATCGCCAAGATCATCGGCTACGGCCGGACCCGCGAGGAGGCGCTCGGCCGCCTGCGGCGCGCGGTGGCCGACACCACCGTCGTCCTCGAAGGCGGTACGACGAACAAGAGCTTCGTGCTCGACCTGCTCGACCAGCCCGAGGTGATCGACGGCTCCGCCGACACCGGCTGGATCGACCGGGTCCGCGGCGAGGGCCGGCTGGTCCTGCGCCGGCACTCCGGCATCGCCCTGATCGCGGCCGCGATCGAGGCGTACGAGGAGGCCGAGCGGGTCGAGCGGCAGCGCCTGCTGGACTCCGCGCGCGGCGGCCGTCCCCAGGTCCAGCACGAGGTCGGCCGCGCGATCGCGCTCAAGCTGCGCGGCGCGACGTACCAGGTCTCGGTCGCGAAGATCGGCCCGGCGCGCTACCGCGTCGGCGTCGGCACCGGGGACGACCTCTGCTACCTGGACGCCGAGCTCGACCGGCTCGACGCGTACGACGCCCGGCTGGTCGTCGCCGGCCGCCGGTACCGGCTCGTCACCGCGACGCACGGTCCCGTGCACCTGGTCGAGGTCGACGGCGTCACGCACCGGGTCAGCCGCGACGAGGGCGGCGTGATGCGCGCGCCCGCTCCGGCGCTGGTCGTCGCGACGCCGGTCGCCGCCGGGGCCGAGGTCGAGGCCGGTGCGCCGGTTCTCGTCCTGGAGAGCATGAAGATGGAGACGGTGCTGTACGCGCCGTTCAAGGCGATCGTGAAGGAGCTGCCGGTCTCGACCGGCAGCCAGGTCGAGACCGGTGCGCCGCTGCTGCGGCTGGAGCCGGTCGGCGACGCGGACGTCAAGGTCGAGGTGTCGGACAGCGTCGACCTGGAGCTGCCGATCCCCGAGACGCCGCCGACCGCCGCCGAGCGGGCCGCGCGCGGGCTCGACAACCTGCGCAGCATGCTGCTCGGGTTCGACATCGACCCGCGCGACGAGGGCCGGACGCTGTCGGAGTACCTGTCCGCCCGCGCCGAGCTGACCCGGCCGCCGGTCGCGGACGAGATCGGCGTACTGCGGCTCTTCGCGGACTTCGCCGAGCTGAGCCGCAACCGGCCGGCCGGTGAGGACCTCAACACCGAGCTGCGGGTGCACAGCCCGAAGGAGCACTTCCACACGTACCTGCAGACCCTGGACGCCGAGCGCGCCGGGCTGCCGGAGCAGTTCCGCGACCGGCTGGCGCGCGTGCTCGGCCACTACGGCGTCACCGACCTGGACCGCAGCGACGAGCTGACCGACGCGGTGTTCCGGATCTTCCTGGCCCAGCAGCGCACGTCGCCCGACGTCCTGCTGATGACGTCGCTGCTGCAGCAGTGGCTGGCCGAACCGATGCCCGAGGCCCCTTTGGACGCCGAGGCGTACGCCGTACTGGATCACCTCGTGGTCGCCACCCAGCTGCGGTTCCCGGTGATCGGTGACCTGGCGCGGAGCGTCCGGTTCCGCTGGTTCGACCAGCCGCAGGTCGACGCCGACCGCGCCGAGGTGCTGGCCGAGGTCGCCGCCGAGCTGGACTCGCTGACCAACGACCCGGACGTGCCGGACCGCACCGAGCGGGTCAAGGCGCTGGCCGCGATCCCCGAGCAGATCGTCAGCTTCCTCGCCGGGCGGATCGAGGCCGGCGTCCACGCGGTCGAGCCGATGCTGGAGGTGCTGATCCGCCGGCACTACCTCGAGTACGAGCTGCACGACCTGCGCAACACGACGGTGAGCGGGCGCGCGTTCGCCAGCGCGGACTACACGCTCGACGACCGCCCGTCCCACCTGGTCACCACGATCGGCACGGTCGACGAGCTGGCCGACACCGGCAGCGACCTCGTCCGCGACCTCGCCGCCGAGGTGGCCGCGAGCCCGGCCGGGCATCAGGCGGTCGCGGACCTGTACCTGTCCTGGCCCGGTACGCCGGAGTCGCCGCAGGACGCGTCGGACCGGCTGCGCGAGATCGTCGCGGCGCTGCCGTTCGTCGCCGACGTACGGCGGGTTGCGCTGGCTGTTGTCCCGGGCAACGGTCGCGAGGTCTGGTACTTCACGTTCCGCCCGTCCGCCGACGGTGTGGTCGAGGACGACAACGTCCGCGGCGTACACCCGATGGTCGGCCGGCGACTCAACCTGTGGCGCCTGCACGACTTCAAGATCACCCGGCTGGACGCGCCCGAGGACGTGCTGCTCTACCACTGCGTCGCGCGCGACAACCCGGCCGACGAGCGGCTGGTCGCGCTCGCGCAGGTCCGTCAGTTCGCCGTGGTCCGCGACGACGAGGGCAAGGTCACCTCGCTGCCGCACGTCGAGCGCGCGATCGCGAACTGTCTGGAGGGCATCCGCCGGGCCCGGACGGCGCGTGGTGCGGCCGGGGCGCGTCTGGAGATGAACCATGTCTGGGTGACGATCTGGCCGGTCGTCGACGGGCAGGTCCCCGAACTGACCGCCCTGCAGCGCAACATCGCGCCGATGACCGCCGGCGCGGGCATCGAGGAGGTCATCATCAGCGGCCGGGTGACCGGCTCGAACGGTACGGCGCTGCCCGTGGTCGGGCGGTTCTCCTACCAGCCCGGGGCCGGTGTCGTCACGAAGGTGGTCCGCCCGCCGACGGAACGGCTCAAGCCGCTCGACGACTACGCGCAGAAGGTGCTCAAGGCCCGGCGCCGCAACACCGTCTACCCGTACGAGGTCGCCGGTCTGGTGGTCGGTGCCGGAGGCACCTATGTCGAGCACGACCTGGACGACACCGGCGCGCTGGTGCCCGTCGACCGGCCGCGCGGGCTGAACAAGGCCGGCCTGATCGCCGGTGTGATCACCACCCCGACCCGTCGGCACCCCGAGGGCATCACCCGCGTCGTACTCAGCGGTGACCCGACGATGGCGCTCGGCGCGGTCGCGGAGGCCGAGTGCGCGCGGATCATCGGCGCGCTCGACCTGGCCGAGCGGCTGAAGGCGCCGGTCGAGTGGTTCGCGGTGTCCGCGGGCGCGCGGATCTCGATGGACTCCGGGACCGAGAACATGGACTGGGTCGCCAAGGCGCTGAAGCGGATCGTCGAGTTCACCCAGGCCGGTGGCGAGATCAACATCGTCGTCGCGGGCATCAACGTCGGCGCGCAGCCGTACTGGAACGCCGAAGCGACGATGCTGATGCACACCAAGGGCATCCTGGTGATGACGCCGGACTCGGCGATGGTGCTGACCGGCAAGCAGACGCTGGACTTCGCCGGGGGCGTCTCGGCCGAGGACAACTTCGGCATCGGCGGCTACGACCGGGTGATGGGCCCGAACGGCGAGGCGCAGTACTGGGCGCCGGACCTGGCCGGGGCGCGCGACATCCTGATGGCGCACTACGACCACACGTACGTCGTACCGGGTGAGCCCGGGCCACGGCGGGCGCCGACGTCGGACCCGCACGATCGCGACGTCACGGCGTACCCTCACGACCCGGCCGACGGCGGGTTCAGCACGGTCGGGGAGATCTTCTCGGCCGCGACGAACCCGGACCGCAAGAAGGCGTTCGACATCCGCACGCTGATGCGCGCGGTCACCGACCAGGACCACCCGATGCTGGAACGCTGGGCGGGCATGGCCGACGCGGAGACCGCGGTCGTCGCCGACACGCGGCTCGGCGGGCTGCCGGTGTGCCTGGTCGGGATCGAGTCGAAACCCGTTGCGCGGCGGGGATTCCCGCCCACCGACGGGCCGGACACGTACACCGCGGGCACGTTGTTCCCACGGTCGTCGAAGAAGGTCGCGCGGGCGATCAACGGTGCCAGCGGCAACCGTCCGCTCGTCGTGCTGGCGAACCTGTCCGGGTTCGACGGGTCGCCGGACTCGATGCGCAACCTGCAGCTGGAGTACGGCGCGGAGATCGGGCGGGCGATCGTGAACTTCCGCGGGCCGATCGTGTTCTGCGTGGTCTCGCGGTACCACGGCGGCGCGTTCGTGGTGTTCTCGAAGGCGCTGAACCCGTCGATGACGGTGCTCGCGGTCGAGGGCTCGTTCGCGTCGGTGCTCGGTGGAGCGCCGGCTGCTGCTGTGGTGTTCTCGGCCGAGGTGAACAACCGGACGTCGGCCGATCCGCGGGTGAAGGCGCTGACGACCCGGCTCGGCGAGACCGAGGGCGCCGAGCGGGCCGCGGTGACGAACGAACTGGCCGAGGTCCGCACCGCCGTACGGGCGGAGAAGCTGGGCGAGGTCGCGTCGGAGTTCGACCGGATCCACGACATCCGCCGGGCGGTGCGGGTCGGGTCGGTCGATCAGGTGGTCACGCCGGAGGAGCTGCGGCCGCAACTGATCGCGGCACTGGAGAAGCCTTCCAGCTAGCTGGTGGTTCGCCGTCCCCTGTGTGTGAGCATGGGGGATGGCGAAGATCAGTGTGGTGAACTTCCAGTCGCTCGACGGCGTGGTGCAGTCGGTGCTGTCTGCCGACGAGGATCGCGAGGGTGGGTTCGCGCACGGCGGGTGGGTGTCGGCGGGGATGGACGAAGCGGTCGCCGAGTTCATGCAGGGCGCGACGCTGGCGGCGGGTGGGCTGCTGCTGGGGCGGAAGACGTACGAGACCTTCGCGGCGACGTGGGCTCCTGCTGATCAGAGCGAGCCTGCTGTCGCGGCGATGAACCGGATCCCGAAGTACGTCGCGTCGCGGACGCTGACCAGCGGGTCGTGGAACAACACCGTGGTGCTCGGTCCGGATCTGGTGAGCGCCGTCCGGGAGATCCCTGAGGAGCTGGTGGTTTTCGGGAGTGCGGAGCTGCTGCGGACGCTGCTGGCGCACGGGGTGGTGGACGAGCTGCACCTGTTGACGTTCCCGCTGGTGCTGGGGTCGGGGAAGAAGATGTTCGGGGAGCTGTCTTCGCCTCTCCCGCTTCAGCTGGAGGTGTCGCGGACGACGCCTTCGGGCGTCACCATCTCGAGCTACTCGGTGGGGTGACGTCGCGTCGGTGTGAGGGCGCTGGTGGCGTTGGCGGTGATGACCGCGGTGATGGCTGCCCACTCGAGGAATCCGAGGCGCTCGTCCAGGAGGAGCCAGCCCGCGAAGGCGGCCAGGAGTGGGTTGACGCTCATGAAGAGGCCGAAGAACGTGGTGGGTACGAGGCGGAGGCTCAGCATGTCCAGGAGGTAGGGGACGGCTGAGGCGAGCAAGCCGGCGGCTGCGGCGTACGCGAGGTACTTGGGGGCGGGGGTGTGGTGGATGAGGATCCAGGTCGCGACCGGGAGGTAGGCGACGGCCGACACCGCGGCCGCTGCTGCTGCGCCTTGAGCTGAGGGGAGGCGGTTGGCGAGGGTGCGGTTGAGGAGGATGTATGCCGCCCAGCAGCAGGCGGCGATGAGGCCGAAGAGGATGCCGAGGTAGTCGGTGGTGGGTTGGGGGCGCATGAGGACGAAGACGGCGGCGCCGGCGACGAGGGCGCAGGCCAGGTCGACTCTTCGGCGGGAGGTGGCCAGGGCTACTGCCAGTGGGCCGAGGAATTCGAGGGTGACGGCGAGGCCTAGGCCGATGCGGTCGACTGCTGTGTAGAGGGTGAGGTTCATCGTCGCGTAGATGGCGGCGAGGGCGAGGACCGGGAGCCACTGGCGGCGGGTGAAGCTGCGGAGGGGCGGGCGGACTACGGCGAGCATGACGGCGGCGGCTACTGCTTGGCGGATGGCGACGACGCCGGCGGGGCCGAGGGCGGGGAAGCCTAGGGCGGCTGTGGCTGCGCCTACCTGGTTGGAGATGCCGCTGGTGAGCATGAGGGCGATGCCGCGGAGTTGGCCGGCGGGCATGCGGCCGGACCCGGTGGTTTGGGGTGAGGCCGGAAGAATTGTTGTGATGGCCGGGTCTGTGGGCTGAGATGCGGCCGTGGCGGGGCTGCTCATCTTTGCAGGATGCGCCTTGGTTTGAGATGCGCAAAATGCAGCTGGTGGTGGATCTATACGCTGGGCGTATGGAGGTTGAGCTGCGGCAGCTGCGGTGTCTGGTGGCTGTGGTTGACGCGGGGACGTTCACCGATGCGGCGATCGTGCTCGGGGTGTCCCAGGCTGCGGTGTCGCGGGCGGTGGCGGGGTTGGAGCGGGCGCTCGGCGTACGGGTGTTGTATCGGAGCAGCCGGAGCATCGCGTTGACGGCGACCGGGGCTCAGTTGGTGACTCGGGCTCGGCATCTGCTGGATGAGATGGACGATCTGGTGCGAGAGGCTCGGTCGGGGCATGCTCGGTTGCGGCTGGGGCATGCGTGGTCGGCGTTGGGGCGGCACACGACCGGGTTCCAGCGGCGGTGGGCTGCGCTTTATCCGGAGGTCGAGTTGGTGCTGGTGCGGACCAATACGCCGACGGGTGGGCTGGCGGAGGGGGCTTGCGATCTGGCCGTCGTACGGACTGGTGTGGATGAGAAGGCGTACGCGAGCACGGTGGTCGGGGTTGAGCGGCGGCAGCTGGTGCTGGCGGCTGATGATCCGTGGGCGCGGCGGCGGTCGGTGCGGTTGGAGGAGGTGCGTGAGCGGACGGTGCTGGTGGATCGGCGTACGGGTACGACGAGCGTCGAGCTCTGGCCGGCGGGGACGCCGCCGCGGATCGAGCACACGGCGGATGTCGACGACTGGCTCGCGCTGATCTCGGCCGGGGACTATGTCGGGGTGACGCCCGAGAGCACGGCGACGCAGTACGGGCGGGCGGGAGTGGTTTTCCTTCCGCTGAAGGACGCGCCGCCCGTGCCGGTGCGGGTGATCTGGCCTCGGCAGGACCCGCATCCGTCGACGCAGAACGCCGTCGCGCTGATCAGCGAGGCCTACCAGCAGGCTATTTGAGGGCCTCGAGCAACGTCTTGTTGAACGCCGGCAGGTCGTCGGGGTTACGGCTGGTGATCAGGTTGCCATCAACAACGACCTCCTCGTCGACCCAGTCGGCGCCGGCGTTGCGCAGGTCGGTCTGGACGCTCGGCCAGGAGGTAAGGCGACGGCCGCGGACGGCGTCCGCCTCGACCAGGGTCCACGGCGCATGGCAGATCGCGGCGACGGGCTTGCCGGAGATCATGAAGTCCTTGACGAAGGCGACGGCAGTGGCGTCGGTGCGCAGCGCATCCGGGTTGGCGACCCCGCCGGGCAGGACGAGCGCGTCGAAGTCGTCGACCGCGACGTCACCGACCGCCTGGTCGACGGGCCGCTTCTCGGCGGCGGTCAGGTGGTCGAAAGTCTGCACCTCACCGGTCTCCGGGCTGAGCAGCACCGGCTCGTGCCCGGCCGCCTTCACCGCATCCCACGGCTCGGTCAGCTCAACCCGCTCGATCCCCTCGGCAGCCACCAGGAACGCGATCTTCTTGCTCATCAGACATCTCCTCCACTGGTACGACGATCAGCCGCACCGGTACCCCGACTCGGCCGGGCGAACCCGGGGAGCGTGGAAAGACAGGAACGAAGCCGGGCCGGGGCCGAGGGCGAGGGCCGGGGGGCGAGGGCGAGGGGCCGGGGGGCGGGGGCGAGGGGCGGGGGCGGTGGGCGTTGTTGGGGTCGGGGAGGTTGCTGTGGTGATCGGGGCCTACTCCTCGACCAGTTTCACCGTTTCCGCGTGGCGGCGGGCGAGGTCGTGGTAGACGGCGGCGTTGTGGTCGACGAAGAGTTTGGCGGTGCCTTCGAGCGGGATGATCTTCTTGGCGGGGCTGCCGAGGGCGACCGATTCGCCGGGGACCTGGGTGCCGGGGGTGACGGTGGCGCCGGCGGCGATCAGGGTGCGGGGGCCGACGACGGCGCCGTCGAGGACGATGGCGCCGTTGCCGATCAGGGCGGACTCGCCGATCGTGCAGTCGTGGACGAGGCACTGGTGGCCGATCGTCACGTTGCGGCCGACCTCGCAGACGTTGCCGCCGCCGACGTGCAGGACCGAGTTGTCCTGGATGTTCGCGCCCTCGCGGATGATGATCCGGCCGAGGTCGGCGCGGATCACCACGCCGTACCAGACGGAGACGTCCTTCTCGATGACGACGTCGCCGACGAGGGTCGCGGTGGGGGCGATCCAGGCATCGGGGTGGACCTGCGGGGACTTGCCTTCGAAAGAGTAGAGCGGCATGGGCGTCAGACTAAGCGACGGCTTTGATCTGGCGGACCAGTACGGCGCCGAGCAGGGTGACCGCGGCGGCGAGGGCGTACAGGACCGGGTAGCCGCCGGCGTACTTGACGATCGGGGCGGCGAGCGCGGGGGCGACGACCTGCGGCAGCGAGTTGGCGATGTTGATCACGCCGAGATCCTTGGCGCGGTCGCGGGCGCTCGGCAGGACCTCGGTGAGCAGGGCGAAGTCCACCGACAGGTACACCCCGAACCCGGTCCCGAGGATGATCGCGCCGGCGATCGCGCCCGGCCAGGTCGGCACGACCGCCAGTACGACGGCCGCCACCGCCATCACGAGGCCGGAGCCGGTGACGAAGATCTTGCGGCGGCCGACGCGGTCCGACCAGGCGCCGGAACTGACCGCGGTGAGGATCACGCAGAGGCTGTAGATCGCGGTCAGGACGAGGACGCCGACGTCCGGGTCGTCGTACCCGACGGCGTCCTGGAGGTAGAAGAACAAGTAGAGGGTGCCGAGCCCGTTGCCCAGGTTGAGCAGGAAGCGGGTCAGCCAGGCCCAGCCGAAGTCGGGGTGGCGGCGCGGACTGATCCAGAAGCTCTTCCAGAACTCGCGCCAGACCAGCAGCGTCCGCTCGACCATCGGGCGGTCGCCGCTGCGGAGCAGGTACGGCACGACCGAGATGAGCAGGAACGCCGCGCACGCGAGGTAGCCACCGCCGACCCCTCCGACGACGGTGGCGAGTCCGACCCCGACGAGCGCGCCGAGCGTCTGGGCGAGTGCGACCCAGCCGCCGACGACGCCCCGCTGCTTCTTCGGGACGAGATCCGGTACGGCGGCGGTGACGGCCGCCAGTAGCGCGTTGCCGAACAGTTGCACCAGGCACCAGCCGACGAGCATCCAGAGCACGGCCTGCGACCCGCTGAGCACCAGCAGCCCGACCGCTCCCCCGATGCTCCCGGCCAACACCCACGGCGTACGACGACCGAAGCGTGAGGTGGTCCGGTCGGAGACCGCGCCGAAGACGGGGTTGGCGACCACCGACACTGCCGCGCCCACACCGGTCACCAGTCCCAGCACGAACTCTTTGTTGCCTGGCGCAACAGCCTCGGACTGCTTCGCCAGCAGGACCTGGATGGGCCCGAGCCAGGCAGCGAAGACACCGACGTTGGCGAGGACAACGGCGGTGGTCCACCCACGCCGAACCGGGACAACAGGTTCGGCCAGGGCAGTACTCATCCTCGGCTCTTGGCGATCAGGTCGCGGTACCAGGTGTACGACGCCTTCGGCGTACGTCGCAGCGTTTCGAAGTCAACGTGGACGAGTCCGAAGCGTTGCGAGTACCCGGCGGCCCATTCGAAGTTGTCGAGCAAGGACCACTGGAAGTAGCCGCGGACGTCGAGGCCGTCGTCGATCGCCGCCTTCAAGGCGCGGAGGTAGCCGTCGAGGTACGTGATGCGTTGCTGGTCGTCGGCGTACGAGCAGCCGTTCTCGGTGATGTAGATCGGCGGGAGGCGGTCGCCGTAGCGCTTGCGGAAGATCTGCAGGATCTCGCCGAACGCCTCCGGCACGACGGGCCAGCCGAAGTCGGTCTCGGGGTAGCCGGTCAGTTTGCGCGGCTCGAAGGGCAGGCCGGGCGGCAGCGGGATGCCGTCGGTCGCGCCGACGTCCGCCGCACCGCTAGGCGCACCGACGAGCGTCAGCGCGTAGTGGTTGAGCCCGAAGAAGTCGAGTGGCGTCGAGATGATCTCGAGATCGGAAGCGACCGGCCCCGGCATCGCCTCGGCGAAGCCCTCGGGATAGCGCCCCAGCAGGACCGGATCCGCGAAGAGCCAGTTGATCAACGTGTCGTAGAGCGCGGCCGCCTCGACGTCCTCCGGCGCGTCACTCGCCGGCCACACCGGAGCATGGTTGCTCGCCAGACCGATCGACCGAGCCCCACCCGCCCGCAACGCCTGTACGGCGTGCCCGTGCGCCAGCAGCTGATGATGCGCGACCGGCAACGCCTCGAACCCGAGCTGGAGCCCCGGCGCGTGCGCGCCCACGGCGTACCCCATCATCGTCAGCACGACGGGCTCGTTGATCGTCATCCACAGCGGCACCCGGTCCGCGAACCGCGCGGCCAGCAAGGCGGCGTAGTCGGCGAAGCGCTCGGTGATGTCGCGATGCACCCACCCGCCGAGGTCCTCGAGCGGCTGCGGCGTGTCCCAGTGGAACAGCGTCGGCGCCGGCTGGATGCCCGCGGCCAGCAGCTCGTCGACCAGCCGGTCGTAGAACCCGATGCCCTCGGCATTCACCGCGCCCTGCCCGGAAGGCTGGATCCGCGACCAGGAGAAGGAGAACCGGTAGGTGTCCACCCCCAGCGACCGCATCAGCGCGACGTCCTCGCCGTACCGGTGGTAGTGGTCGCAGGCAACGATCCCCGTGTCCCCGTCGAGCACCCGTCCCGGCTCGGCGCAGAAGGTGTCCCAGGTCGACGGGCCGCGACCACCCTCGGTCGCGGCCCCCTCGATCTGGTACGCCGAAGTCGAGACACCCCACCGGAAGTCAGGGCCGAAGTCAGGCAGGTCAGCTGTCATTCGCATCGTCCTCGTCGTCGGGCTGGGGCGAGGTGTCCTGCGGCCGCGGCGGCTCGGCCTTACGGACGATCACCGCCGTGCCGTACGCGGCGACCTCGCTCATGGTCTGGGCGATCTCGTTGCAGTCGAAGCGCATCGCGAGGATCGCGTTGGCGCCCATCTGCTGGGCCATCTGGCACATCCGCATCACCGCGACGTGCCGCGACTCGGCCAGCATCTGGGTGTACTCCGGCACCTCGCCGCCGCCGAGCGACCGGAAGCTGGCGGTGAAGTTCGAGCCGAAGTCGCGGCTCCGCACGGTCAGCCCGAAGACCTCGCCGAACACCTTCTCCGCGGTGTACCCGGGCAGGTCGTTCATCGTCGACACCAGCACCGGGTACGGCGAGCCGGCCGGCGCGACGTGCGGCACGTTCGACTGCTGCGCCGGCTGGTACTGGCCCGGCGCCTGGCCGTAGCCAGGCGGCGGACCCTGCTGGTACCCCGGAGGCGGTCCCTGCTGGTACCCGGGCGGCGGCGGCTGGTACCCCGGAGGGGGTCCCTGCGGGTACCCCTGCTGCGGCGGGTAGGGCGGCTGGTTCGGGTTCTGGGGAGGGAAGTTCTGGTTCATGCCCTCATCCTCCCAGGCACGGCCGACTCATTGCCGGTAGACCTGGGCCTCGTACAACGAGTACCCGTACGACGTCGCCCGCTGCGTCCCGGTCACCCGCACGTACCGCGCCTGGGTCACCGGGAACCGGACCACGTCGACCCCGCCGTCACCGTTGCTGGTGGCAAAGACCTGGGTCCAGTTCACGTTGTCACGCGACACCTCGACCCTGTAGGCCTTCGCGTACGCCGACTCCCAGCGCAGCACCACCCGGCGTACGGGCTGCTCGCTGCCGAGGTCGATCTTGAGCCACTGCGGATCCGACCAGTTGCTCGCCCACCGCGTCCCGAGGTTGCCGTCCACGGCCTTCGACGGCGGCGAGTTGAACAGCCCGGTCTCGTGGCTGCTCGCGGTCGCGACCTTGCCGAGCGCCTGGTTGCTCACGTCGTCCCCGCGCCGGGCCGGAAACTCGACCACCTGCTGGTACGTCGGCCGGTTGACCCACGCCATCCGGTCCTGCGTGATGCCGCCCATCGGCTGGTGCACGATCTGGTCGGCGCAGAACTGGTCGCCGGCCGCACAGTCCGCGGTCGCCGGGTACGTCGTTGCCGTCGGCACCTGGGTCGCGGCCTTGAGCGCGTCGGCCAGGACCG
This sequence comes from Kribbella italica, assembly GCF_014205135.1. Taxonomy (NCBI): domain Bacteria; kingdom Bacillati; phylum Actinomycetota; class Actinomycetes; order Propionibacteriales; family Kribbellaceae; genus Kribbella; species Kribbella italica. The sequence continues at coordinate 7,655,696 of NZ_JACHMY010000001.1, read as the reverse complement.
TCCGGCACTCGCTCAGCGAGCCGCCGCCGCAGTACGTGACCGGCTGCGGGGTCGAGACCGGGTCGCCGAGCACCTTGCGCAGGTCCCGCTGGACGAATCCCCACCAGCCGTTCTGGAACGCCGATCCCTGCGCGCTCGGCCGCTCGTCGATCTTCTGGGTGTGCACCAGCGCGTCGTACAGCTCAGGGCCGAGCTTGGTCCGGAACTGCGCCGGGACGAGCAGCGGCCACCAGGCGTCGAGGACGCGGATCGCGTCCGCGTGGTCGTAGGTCTTGGACGCTTCGTTCGGCGTCTTGCGATGACTCCCGGCGGTCTGCCAGGCGGTCAGCTTGGCGATCGCGTCGGCGACGGCCGGGTCGGTGACCGGCGCGCTCTTCAGGACGCGGAGCAGGTACGGCAGGACCTGGTCGGCGCGCAGGTCGACGGTGGCGGCGTCCTCCATCGCCTCGACCAGCTTGCCGCGGGTGAACTTCTGGCCGCCGCCGATGACCGCCTCGATCCGGTCGTCGAGTGGCTGGCTGCGGTAGACGGAATTGTAGCCGAAGTTCCCGTCGGCCGCCGAGAATCCGGGCGCCTGCTTGTTGTTCCAGCTGGTCAGGTAGTCCTGGTTGACCACCTGCGGGTGCTCGTTCGGCGGCGTGTACGTCGCGCGGTTGGTGTCCGGGTTCCAGCCCTGCCACTCGTAGCTGCTCCAGGTCGGCAGGTTCGGGTCCGCGCCGTTCGCGCGGACCGGGTTGTCGCCGGAGTTGTAGTACGCGATGTCGGTCTTGTCGGTGTAGAACCAGTTGAAGGTGTAGCCGATGTTCGTCGCGGCGGCCTGGAAGTCCTGCGCGTCGTGGATCCGGTCGGGGTCGTTGAACAGCATGAAGCCGAGTGCGGAGCCGGCCTCGTTGCCGTACGTCGAGCGGTTCTTGGTGAACAGCACCGGCTTGCCCGCGACCGTGCCGCGATGGCTGACGATGCCGTACTTGGTCCGTTGCGCGACGAGCGTGTACGAGCCGGCCGGTTCGGACGAGCCGAGGCTGGAGTACCACGCGTTGTGGCGCTCGAGCTTCTCGATCGGCGTACAGGTGGTGCGGAAGAGGTAGTGGGTCGAGGCCTTGGTCGGCGTACTGCCGTCGGGCTCGCAGAGCGGTACGGCGTATGTGTCGGTGATGTCCTGGCCGGCGCTCGTGGCGCTCCACGAGTAGTCGGCGCCGCGGCCGATCAGCGTGTAGAAGTTGAGCCCGGCGAAGGCGACGCCGCGCGAGCTGACGCCTGGGCCCTGGAGCTCTTGGCGGAGCAGGAGCTGCGGGGCGAAGTACGACGTCTGCGGGCCGTAGACCGCGATCGGGTTGCCGGTCTCGGTGTGGGCGCCGGAGACCATCAGGGCGTTGGACATGCCCTTCGGGCCGAAGCCTTCCGGACTGAATCCTTCTGGAAAGGCGCCGCTGTCGAAGATGCCCTTGAGCGAGTCCTTGCCTTGCGCCTTGTTCGGTGGCTTGATGCCGTCGCTGCTCTTCGGCTGCGCCTTGGGTTTGGCCGCCGAACCGGTTTGGTCGACCACCAGCGGCTCCGGGGTGACCGAGCCGCGGTCGGGCATCGCGCGGCCGGCCGGGTTGGGGCCGGTGGTGCCGTACGGGAAGGAGGCGCCGTTGTGGACCGTGGTGTTCGCCTCGGGGTCGTTCTGGGAGCGGAACGACTCCCAGACCTTGGTGCCCTCGGCAACGCCGTACTTGGCCTGTGCTTCGAGCAGGGCGAGGGCGGAGGCCATCTCGCCGCCGCCTCCGGTGCCGAAGATGCCGGCCACGACCGCGGCGGTAGCGACGACGTCGGTGACCTTCCAGCGCGGCGTCGGCCAGGTGAGACCGAGGGCGACGTACTCGCCGGGGTAGGCGATGCCGATCGTGTCGATGTAGTTGTTCACGCCGTCGACCCAGGCCTGGATGTCCTGCTGCATCTTCACGCCGTCGGCGCCGTAGCGCTCGTCGGCGTCGTCGTACTGCTTCTGCAGGTCGGCCTCGGTGTACGGCGCGGTGCTCCAGAACTCCTGCTCGAACTGACGGTTCCCTGCGGCACCGCCGGCGAACGGCGTGAGCTGACCGCGGCCGAGGTTACGGAAGACGTCCATCACAAACAGCCGGTCCTGCGCCCCGGCGTACCCGGCGCCGAACATCGTGCCGGAACGCGTGGTGCCGGTGATGTGCGGGATCCCGCGGGACTTGTCGCGCACGATCGTCACGTCGGCGCGCGGCTTGAAGGTGCCGGCGACGTCACCGGCCTTGACGCCGAACGAGGCGTCGTCGAAGTACGGCGAGAGCCCGTCGTCGGTGATCCCCTGGGAGTTCCACACCAGCTTCTCGTACGGCTTCACGGTGTCGCTGAAGTGCGGCGGACGGACCCCGAACCCCTTGAACAGCAGGAGATCCGTGAAGGTCGCGTTCCCGTTCTGCCCCGGCGGCACAATGTCGGAACACTGCCCGACGCAGTAGTCGGTGCGGGCGGAGACTGCCGGCACGAGCGGCTGCGCTGCCGCGGCGGGGGCGAGCGGCTGAGCCGGTCCGCGCGCGCCGGCTTCCGCCGGGCCGGCGAAGCCGGCCACGGCGAGGGCGCCTGCTGCCAGCCCACCTATCCCCGCCCGCCGCCTCGCCCGCAGGGCGAGGCGGCGGGCGGGGGTGGGGAGGGGCGAGGCCGTGGCGGGAGGCCGGTGGGTGAGTGAGTGAATGAAGCTGCGGATCGCGGCTGCGCGACGTGCTGAGTGACGTGCTGGGCGGGACGGCACGGGTCCTCCCTCAAAGACTCGGGGCGAGCGATGACGGCAGGGGAAATGTCTGAAAACTGACGATGACTCACCAGTAGCATCAGGTCAAGAGTCTTGGACGCTTGACCTGATCCGTCTACTGTGAGAGCTCCTGGCCGAGAGGACTCCGATGCCGCGTATTCCCGCCGAGGTTCGCCGGACCGCGCTGGTCCAGGCGGCGATCCAGGTCGCCACCCGGGAAGGCCTCGCCGCGACCACCACCCGGCGGATCGCCCAGGAGCTCGGGATCTCGGTCGGCGTCGTGCACTACTGCTTCCGTTCCAAGGAGGAGCTGCTGCACGAGGTGATCCGCGTGATCGCCGACGCCCAGGTCCAGGCCGCGCGGACCGCGATCGTTCCCGGCGCCGATCTGGCCTCGAGCGTCCGGAACGCGTTCGTCGGGTTCTGGAAGCTGGTCGAGGAGACTCCCGAGGCCCAGCTCCTGACCTACGAGCTGACCAGCTGGGCGCTGCGCAACGCCGACACCGAGCCGCTCGCCCGCGAGCAGCGCGAGTCGCAACTCGCCGGGATCGAGCAGATTCTCGGCGAGATCTCGGCCGCCTGCGGCGTGTCCTGGTCGGTGCCGGCCGGGCAGCTGGCCCGGATGACGCTGGCGATCACCGACGGCGTCACGCTCGGCTGGCTCGTCGACCGCGACACCGACGCCGCCGTACTGGTGCTGGAGACGTTCGTGGATCACCTGCTCCAGCTGGCTTCCTGACTCTCGTTGCTCTTAGCAACAACCAACGGTCGCGCCGCGCACCGGTCGGCGACAGCACCCTCTGACGCACCGCCCGAGGCCCTCCGCACGGTCCAGCGCCGCACCGTCAAGCGAAGACCCACCTTTTCGCTTTCGTCTCAACTACTTCACACCACCGGCACCACCGAGTACCGGTTGGGTCTCGCCTTTGACCGTGCGTGACCACTAATGTGATCAAATCATGAGCATCCATGAGCGGCACCGGCTGAGTGTGGTGGTCAACGCGCGCGGGACGTTCACGCCGCTGGGGGTGTCCAGGAGCTCGGCCGCGGTCGCCAGTGCGGTCGCGGAGGCGCTGCCCGAGTTCTTCGTGATGGACGAGCTCGGCGACCGGGCCAGCGACGCGATCGCGCACGCGACCGGAGCCCAGGCCGGGACCGTGGTGCACTGCACCTCGGCAGCGATCACGCTGGCCGTCGCCGCCTGCATGGCCGGCACCGACCCGCGCCGGATCGCCGCGCTGCCGGACGCCCGGGACATGCACAACCGCGTCGTCCTGCCGGCCGTCCACGTGGTCGACTACGGCCAGTCCAACCTGCAGGCGATCCGGCTGGCCGGCGCGCAGGTGACGCTCGCGGGGGACGAAAAGCGTTGTAGGCTTGAGGATCTGGACGAGGAGCTCGACGGTCCGGACGTCACCTGCCTGATGCTCGTCTCGTCCCGGCTGACCTCCGGCGAGCCGCTCGACCTGACCGCGGCGGTCCGCGCCGCGCATCGTCGCGGCGTACCGGCCATCATCGACGGCGCCGGGCAGTTCCCCCGGACGGCGGACCTGCTGGCCACCGGGGCGGACCTGGTGCTGATCAGCGGCCAGAAGTACCTCGGCTCGCCGACCGCGGGACTGGTTGCCGGGTCGCGCCGGCTGGTTCAGGCCGTACGGGCTCAGGGCAACGGGATCGGCCGCGGGATGAAGCCCTCGAAGGAGGCCGTGGTCGGCGTACTGGCGGCTCTGGAGGAGTGGCAGGCGATGGACCGGGCCAAGTGGGCGGCCGATCAGGAGACGAAAGTGACCGCTTTCGTCGCCACGGCCGGTGAGATTCCGGGCGTGGTCGCCGAGGTCGTGCCCGACCCGACGTCGCTGCCGCTGTCCCGCGCGCTGCTCAAGGTCGACGACGCGCCCGGACTGGCCCGCGAGCTGGAGGCCGGTCTGCCGCCGATCTACGTGATGACCGATCGGCAGGACGCGGGTGAGCTGATGCTCGAGCTGCTGCCGCTCGACGAGGCCGAGATCGCGACCGTGATCGCTCGGCTGTGGGCGTTGTTGGACAAGTAAAAGGCCCGGTTTCCCCTGCGTGCACAGGGAAAACCGGGCCTCTACGTCAGCTCAGCGCTGGAAGGACTTGCCGCCGCTGCGCTCCGGACGGCGACCACGGTCGCCGCCACGGCCCTCGAAGCTGCGGCCGCTCGGACGGTTGCTGCCGTACCGCTTGCCGCCACCGCCCTTGTTGCCGAAACGCTTCAACTTCGGCTCGGGCAGCTTGACCGGGTAGCCCGACGGACGGGTGCCGCCGGTCAGCCCGGTCACCAGCTCGTCGCCCGGACGCGCGCGCACCGGCTCGGTGGCGACACCGGCCGACTCGGCCATCCGGATCATGCCCCGGCGCTGGTGCGGCAGGAGCAGGGTGACGACGGCGCCCTTGCCACCGGCACGCGCCGTACGGCCCGCGCGGTGCAGGTAGTCCTTGTGCTCGGCCGGCGGGTCGGCCTGGACGACCAGGCCGACGTCGTCGACGTGAATGCCGCGAGCGGCGACGTCCGTTGCCACCAGCACCGGTACGGAACCGTCCTTGAACTGCTCCAGGGTGCGGTTGCGCGCGCCCTGGGTCAGGCCGCCGTGCAGCGCCGCGGCCATCACGCCACGGTCGCGCAGCTGGGTGGCGACGCGGTCGGCGCCCAGCTTGGTCCGGACGAAGACGATGGTGCGGCCGTCGCGGCTGGCCAGCTCGGCCGTCAGCGACTGCTTGTGCCCCGGCTCGATGACGAGCAGGTGGTGCTCCATCGTGGAGACCGTGGCCTGGCCGGACTCGGTCGAGTGCGTGACCGGGTCCTTCAGGTAGGTCTTCACGATCGTGTCGACGTCGTTGTCCAGCGTCGCCGAGAACAGCAGGCGCTGGCCATCCTTCGGGGTCATGTCGAGCAGCGTGGTGACCGCCGGCATGAAGCCCATGTCGCACATGTGGTCGGCCTCGTCGAGGACCGCGATCTCGACCGCACCGAGGTCGGCGGCGCCCTGCTCGCACAGGTCGATCAGCCGGCCGGGAGTGGCGATCAGCAGGTCGACACCACGACGCAGCGCGTCGATCTGCTTCGGGTAGGGCAGGCCACCGGCGATCAGCTTGACCGAGACACCCATCACGTGGGCCAGCGGCTCGAGCGCGTCGTGCACCTGCATCGCGAGCTCACGGGTCGGCACCAGGATCATGCCGCGCGGACGGCGCGACTCGATGTGACCACCGGCCAGCCGCATCAGCGTCGGGAGCCCGAAGCCGAGGGTCTTGCCGGAGCCGGTCTGCCCGCGACCGAGCACGTCCTTGCCGGACAGCGCGTCCGGGATGGTCGCGGCCTGGATCGGGAACGGCTTGTCGATGCCCTCACGAGCGAGCCGCTGAACGAGCCGCGGCGCGAGACCAAGGGCGGCGAACTCATTGCCCTCCGCAACCGTGCCGAGATCGACCGGCTGCTCGGCCGGGCGCTCTGCCTTCTGGTACGCCGGACGCTCGGTCCGGTCGTACTGCGGGCGCTCGCTGCGCTGGTACGACGGCCGCTCACCACGGTCGAACTCGCGACGCGGGGCGTCCGAACGCTCGCTCCGCTGGTACGACGGACGGTCGCCCCGGTCGTTCCGGTCGTACTGCGGCCGGTCGTTGCGGTCGTTCCGGTCGAACTGCGGACGCTCGTTGCGGTCGTTCCGGTCGAACTGCGGCCGGTCGGTGCGCTGCTGGTACTGCGGGCGGTCGCCGCGGTCCGAGTTCGCCGGACGCTCCGCGCGGTAGCCCTTCACCGGACGGTCGTCGCGACGGTCGTTGCCGCGGTAGTTGCTGCTACCGCCGGTGCGGTTGTCGTTGCCGCGGTAGTTGCCGGTCCGGTTGTCCGAACCGCCGCGGTAGTTGCTGCTGCTCCCGGTGCGGTTGTCGGTGCCGCCGTTCCGGTTGTCGCGGTAGCTGGTGCCGCCGCCACGGGTGCCGCGCTCGCCGTACTTGCGGTCGTTGCCGCTGTCCCGCGAACCACGGTCGGAGTACTGGCTGGGGCCGCCCCGGCGCTCGAGCCGGGTGTCGTCGCGGACCTCACCGCGGGCCTCGCGGGACGCGGTGTTCTGGGCGACCTCGCCCGCGGCCATCCGCTCGCCGTACGACTGGGTCTGGAACTTCTTGTGGCGCGGCTTCTTCACCCGATCACCGGCGTCGGCGCCGTCGTTCGGGACAAACTGGTCCTGGTGGTGCTGGGACACGCAATCTCTCTCTCAACGTCACGGCCCGATGCCGGATCGCCCACACACAAGCGCCGGCCACGAATCGTGGCCGGAATTCGGTGCTGGCAGGAGATTAGGCATCGACCTGCGGGTGCTATCGCGTTGCACCCATGTCGCCGGATCATTTTCAGCGGGTTGCCGAAACCGACGGGTCGGAGCGCCTGGGAAATGCTCTGGTGACGCGACGCGCGCACCGACGCCAAGAAGTATACCCCGACTCCGGGACCAGCCTGACCACAGGCAGCAACCACCCCGGCCGCGGGCGTCGTACGGGCGGACGAGGCTCAAGGGAGCTTCAGGTCTTGCGTGGGTCTCCTAGGGTGAGGACATGGCGCAGGAGAACGTTCCCAGCAAGGACCACTGGCTCTCGATCGGGGAGATCGCGGGCCGCTCGGGGGTGGCCGCATCGGCGCTGCGGTTCTACGAGGACCAGGGTCTGATCAGCTCGCGACGCACCTCGGGCAACCAGCGCCAGTACCAGCGCAGCACGCTGCGGCGGATCGCGTTCGTACAGGCCGCGCAGCGGGTCGGGCTGGCACTGTCGGAGATCAAGCAGGCGCTGGACTCGCTCCCTGACGACCGCACGCCGACCCGCGCGGACTGGAGCCGGCTGTCCAAATCCTGGCGCAGCCGTCTCGACGAGCGGATCGACGAGCTGGAGCGCCTGCGCGACGACCTCGACGGCTGCATCGGCTGCGGGTGCCTCAGCCTGCAACGCTGCAACCTCTACAACAAGTCCGACCGGCTGGCCGAGCGCGGCCCCGGCGCCCGCATTCTCAACGTCGGGATCCCCGACTAGCTGCCGGTTGCCCGCGGCCCGGAACCCCGGCATCCGGTCGTTGCCCTGCCCCGCGTCCGCTCACCGGACCCGGCATAGGCGCGCGGTTATGACTGTCATACGACCTGTGTCGGCGAACGAGGGTTAACCCCCGACTTCTTCCCGATCTGGTGTGGATTACGTCCCGGCTTGGCAACATCCCGATCTGTAGCGATCAGTGATCCGCTGGTCGCTTTCCGCCACAGATCCGGAGTGAGGCCCTCCCATGTCGCATCGCCGTATCCTGAGTTCGCTGGCCGGTCTGGCCGCCGCGGCCCTGGCAGTCCCCGCCTTCGCCGCCGCCCCCGCACAGTCGGCGCCCGCGCCGGCCACCAGCTCGCCGTCCTCGATCGCCGCGTACACCGGTTCACCGCAGGACGCCGCCGCCACCAAGGCGTTCTACGAGGCCGTGATGAAGTCCGCCAAGGCCAAGCAGGCCAAGGCCGGCAACAAGGCCGCCGCCGTCACCGTCACGTACGCCGTCGATGCCCCGACCTTCGCGTCCCTGATCTCGTCCAGCACGTCGATCTGGAACTCCTCGGTCAGCAACGTCACCCTCGTCGAGGGCAGCAACTACGACTTCTACTACACCGAGGGCAACGACCCGCGCGGCTCGTACGCGTCGACCGACGGCCACGGCAGCGGCTACATCTTCCTGGACTACGCCCAGGCCCAGCAGTACGACCCGCTGCGCATCACCGCCCACGAGACCGGCCACGTGCTCGGCCTGCCCGACCACTACTCCGGCCCCTGCAGCGAACTGATGTCCGGCGGTGGCCCCGGCCCGTCCTGCACCAACCCGAACCCGGACGCCAACGAGCGCTCCCGGGTCAACTCCCTGTGGGCCAACGGCTTCGCCAAGCGCTGACCCCCTGAACCTCCGGCTCGGAACCGCCCGGCAGGGGACGGTTCCGAGCCGGAGTACTCCCCCGGAAAGCGTTGCGGCCGAGCACTTGCCGCGCGCTGCTCTCCCCGAGCACGGACGCGCCGCCCGCCCCACGGCGCGTCCGTGCTCGACCGCGTTCAGGCCGCGGTGGTGGCGTCGACGGTGACCGGGATGTTGTTGCGGGTCGCGTTCGAGTAGGGGCAGACCTCGTGCGCTGCCGCGACGAGGGTGTCGGCGGTGGCCTGGTCGACTCCGCCCAGCTCCACGTGCAGGGCGGCCGCGAGGTTGAATCCGCCTTCCTCGGTGGGGTGCAGGCTGATCTCGGCGACGACCGCCGAGTCGGTCACGGTGATCTTCTGGGCGGCGGCGACAGCCTTCAGCGCGGAGTGGAAGCAGGACGCCCAGCCGGCGGCGAAGAGCTGTTCGGGGTTCGTGCCACCGCCGGGGCCGCCCATCTCGCGCGGAACAGCGAGGGTGAGGTCGAGCAGGCCGTCGTCGGTGGCCGCCCGTCCTCCTGCCCTGCCGTCTCCGGTCGAGGTGGCAACTGCCGTGTAGATGGATTCGGACATGGTGAGTTCTCCCTTGCGTGGTTGGGTTTCTACCGGTCCCGGCCGTCGGTCTCGAGGAGCCGCAGCCAGACCTCACTGATGGTCGGGTACGCCGGAACCGCGTGCCAGAGGCGGTCCAGCGGGACCTCCCCCGTGATCGCGACGGTCGCCGCGTGCAGGAGCTCGGCGACGTCAGGCCCGACCGCGGTGAAGCCGATCAGGACGTTGCGTTCGTCGTCGACGACCATCCGGGCCTGTCCCCGGTAGCCGTCGGCGTGCAGGACGGCGCCGGCGATCGCGCCGAGGTCCTGGTCGACGATCCGGATCTTCCGGCCGGCCGCCACCGCGTCGTCCGCGGTCAGTCCGACGGCCGCGACCTCGGGGTCGGTGAAGATCACCTGGGTGACGGCCCGTTCGTCGGCCGTGACCGCGTGGCGCCCGTACGGGCTCAGGTCGGCTTCCTGACCGCGCGCCCGGGCGGCGATCGCGTCGCCGAGCGCCCGCGCCTGGTACTTGCCGTGATGCGTCAGTACGGCGCGCTGGTTCACGTCTCCGGCGGCGTACAGCCATCCGCCGTCGACAGGCCTGCCGGCCTCGTCGGTCACCGCGAGCGAATCGTCGACGCGCAGCCAACGCCCAGGGGTGAGCCCGAGGCTGTCCAGACCGACGTCATCGGTGTTGGGCCTGCGGCCGGTGGCGACGAGCACCTCGTCCGCATCGACGACCGTCCGGTCGGACAGCGTCAGGTGCACTGCGCCGGATCCGTCCCGTACGGCGTCGACGGCGTCGACGTTCAGGTGCAGCTTCACCCCGGCCGCCCGCAGAGCGTCGGCGACCTGCTCACCGGCGAACGCCTCGACCCCCGGCAGCAGCCGGCTCTGGGAAACGAGGGTCACCTGCGCCCCGAGAGCGCCGTACGCCGTCGCCATCTCGGACCCGACCACCCCGCCGCCGATGATCGCCAACCGCTTCGGTACGGCGCGGACCGCGGCGGCTTCCCGGCTCGTCCACGGCACCACGTCGGCCAGGCCGCGGACGGGCGGCAAGTGCGCGCTGCTGCCGGTCGCGATCACGACCGCACGGCGGGCTCGCAACGTCGTCGTGCCATCGGCCTGAGCGACCGTGACCTCTCGCGTCCCGGTGATCCGTCCGTGCCCGCGAACCAGGGTGATCCCGGCCTGGCTCAGCCAGTCGGCCTGGCCGGAGTCGTCCCAGCCGGAAGTGAAACGGTCCCGCCGGGCCAGCACCGCGGCCGGGTCCAACGCACCGTTGACGAGCTGCCCCGCGGCCGGCAGCGCACGCGCGGCCCGTACGGCGGCAGCGTCGCGCAGCAGGGCCTTCGTCGGCATACAGGCCCAGTACGAGCACTCCCCGCCGACGAGTTCGCGTTCCACGACGGCCGCGGTGAGGCCGCCCTGCACCACCCGGTCGGCCACGTTCTCACCGACCGGCCCGGCGCCGATGATCACCACGTCGTACTCGGTACCCACGCCCGTGCTGGTCATGTCAGACCGCCTTCGCGGCGAGCCGGTGCAGCCGGATCGCGGAGATCAGGAAGAAGACGCCACCCAGGATCGCGTAGCCGGCGACCGTGGTCAGCGAGGGGTTCGCGCCGCCCGCCATCAGGACGAAACTGCTGCCGGCCAGGACGGAGATGCCGCCGCTGAGGATCATCGGCCACTGGCCGCCCAGCCGGTAGCGCAGGAGCGCGACGATCAGCTGGACGATCCCGGCGGTGACGGCCCAGACGCCCCACACCCGGAGCACGCTCGGGATGCCGGACGTGGCGGCGATCCCCAGCCCGATCGCGGTGAGCAGGCTCAGGGCCATGTTGATGTAGAGCGGCGTCCGCGTCCGGCCGGCGCCCGAGGAGCGAACGTCGACCACCGCGGCGGCGACGTCGAACAGGGGGTAGAGCACCAGCAGGACGGCCACGCCCGGATTGATCGTCGAGGCGACCGCCATCACGAGGACGGCCCAGACCACCGCGAATCCGAAGCGGACGAAGTACAGGGTGCGCAGGGTCGGGGTGTGGCCGGCCGCCGTGCGGTCGGCCGCGACGGCTTCGGACGAACTGGACATCGAAATCACTCTCTCGGAAGGAAGCTCTGTAGATAGAACGATCGGTCTACCTGAGCGTGCGGCACAGCACTCGGTCTTGTCAAGACCGATCGTTCTGTCTGCTAACCTCGGGAGGACCAGCGCGGAAGAGGAGAGACGAATGTCGGAAGCACGGACGCGGCTGCTCAGCACGGCCTCCGGGCTGTTCTACGCCGACGGCCTGCACGCGGTCGGCATCGACCGGGTGATCGCCGAGGCCCAGGTGACGCGCGCCACGCTCTACCGGCACTTCCCGGGCAAGGACGACCTGATCGTCGCCTACCTCACCCAGGCCGACGACGCGATCCGGGCCCGGACGAAAGCCGCGCGGACCGAGCACCCGGACCCGGACGAGGCCATCCGGGCGGTCGCCGGGTCGATCGCCGACGACATCCAGCGCCCCGGCTTCCGCGGCTGCGCGTTCCTCAACGCCGCCGCCGAGTACCCCGACCCCGCGCACCCGGTGCACCGAGCGGTCCTCGAGCACCGCCAGTGGTTCCTGACCGCCGTCACCGAGCTCTTCACCGCCACCGGCAAACCCGACCCCGAGCCCGCCGCCCGGCACTTCGTGATGCTGCGCGACGGCGCGATGACCGCCGGCTGCCTCTCCGACCCGAAGCCGATCCGCGAAACCTTCCTCCGCGGAGTAGAAGGCCTCCTCACCTACCGCAGCCGCCCCGAGTAATAAAGGTCGGGGCGCACCAGCGCAAGCACGATCCCGGGCAGGCCGGCCCCGGTGCGGCGACGGCCGGTCCAGCCGCCCGCCGCGATCAGGACGCCGATGCCGATGCCGTCGCGCCCGACCCTCTTATCCGCGGACCGGGCCCGTGCTGTTGCGGACTACCAGTTCGGGGCGGAAGAGGAACTCCGTCCGTGGTGTCGCGTGGCCCCGGACCTCGTCGAGGAGGGACTGGACGGCGGCCAGGGCCATGGCCTGGACGGGTTGGCGGACCGTGGTCATGGGGGGATCGGTGAACTCCATCATCGGGGCGTCGTCGTAGCCGACGACCGACAGGTCGCCGGGGACCGTGAGGCCTCGTTGGCGGGCGGCGCGGATGACGCCGAGGGCCATCATGTCGGAGCCGCAGATGACCGCGGTGGCGCCGTGGTCGAGGAGGCGCTGGGCCGCGGCCTGGCCGCCTTCCACGCCGAAGACGCTGAGCTCGACCAGGTCGTTGATCTCGTCGTCGGACAAGCCGACCTGGGCCTTGAGCGCGGTCCGGAAGCCCGCGAGTTTGCGCTGGACGACGATGAAGCGTTCGGGGCCCGAGGTGAAGCCGATCCGGCGGTGGCCGAGGGCTACCAGGTGCGAGACGGCCAGTTCGGTCGCGGCGTACTCGTCGGAGGAGATGAAGGGCGCGCCCACGCCGGGCAGCCAGCCGTTGACGAAGACGACGGGGAGGTTGCGGTCGACCAGGGCCTGGTACCTGGCGTGGTCGGCGCCGGTGTCGGCGTGCAGGCCGGAGACGAACATGATCCCGGAGACGCCGCGTTCGAGCAGCATCTCGACGTACTCGTCCTCACTCGCGCCGGACGGCGACTGGGTGCACAGGACCGGCGTGAAGCCGCGCTGCGACAGGGCCGACTCGATCACCTGGGCGAAGGCCGGGAAGATCGGGTTGATCAGTTCCGGCATCACCAGGCCGATCAGGCCGGCCGAGCGGCGGCGCAGCCGGGTCGGGCGTTCGAAGCCCAGGACGTCCAGCGCGGTCAGCACCGACTGCCTGGTCTCCTCGGCCACTCCGGGTTTGCCGTTCAGGACCCGGGACACCGTGGCCTCGCTGACCCCCGCCTTGGCCGCGATGTCCGCCAGCCTCGCTCTGCTGCTCACGACCGGTCACCCTACCCAGCCGGGCTGCACCTTGCAGCAAGAACCTGCAAGATCTTGCAGACTCGGACTGCGCAGACCTGTCCAGAAGGTGAACAAAGCACACACCTCTTCCGGCGTAAACCTTGTCAGGAGCAGCCGGGCAGGTGAGGATGGGCGCACCCCCGCCCGGGGGCCTTTACTACGGATCGTCCGGCACGTTCCTGCCGGTGAAGGGATTGAACAGTCATGGCCACTGTGTCTTTCAAGGCGGCGACCCGGGTCTACCCCGGTTCTGACAAGCCCGCTGTCGACAAGCTCAACCTCGAGATCGAGGACGGCGAGTTCATGGTCCTCGTCGGCCCGTCCGGTTGTGGTAAGTCCACCTCGCTGCGGATGCTCGCCGGCCTCGAAGAGGTCAACGAGGGCTCCATCTACATCGGCGACCGCGACGTCACGCACCGTCCGCCGAAAGAGCGCGACATCGCGATGGTGTTCCAGAACTACGCGCTCTACCCGCACATGTCGGTCGCCGACAACATGGGCTTCGCGCTGAAGATGCAGGGTGTCTCCAAGGAGGACCGTGCCAAGCGCGTGATGGAGGCCGCCAAGCTGCTCGGCCTCGAGGAGTACCTGGACCGCAAGCCGAAGGCCCTGTCCGGTGGTCAGCGCCAGCGCGTCGCCATGGGTCGCGCCATCGTGCGGAACCCGCAGGTCTTCCTGATGGACGAGCCGCTGTCGAACCTCGACGCCAAGCTGCGGGTGCAGACCCGTACGCAGATCGCCGAGCTCCAGCAGCGTCTCGGTGTCACGACCGTCTACGTGACCCACGACCAGGTCGAGGCCATGACGATGGGCGACCGGGTCGCCGTGCTGAAGGACGGTCTGCTCCAGCAGGTCGACACCCCGCTGAACCTGTACGACAACCCGAAGAACCTGTTCGTGGCCGGCTTCATCGGCTCCCCCGCGATGAACCTGCTGACCGGCGACCTGGTCGAGGGCGGCGTCAAGCTGGGCGACTACACCGTCCCGGTCGAGCGCAACATCCTGGCCAAGGCCGGCAACGACAAGACGGTCTCGATCGGCGTCCGCCCGGAGGCCTTCAAGGTCGCCGACAACGGCCTGCCGGTGAAGGTCGCCGTGATCGAGGAGCTCGGCGCTGACGCGTTCCTCTACGGCACCGCCGAGCACGACGGCAACCACCAGCAGATCGTGGCCAAGATCGGCGCCCGGATGAACGTCGAGAAGGGCTCGCTGATCCACCTGGAGGCGCAGACCGACAAGCTGCACCTGTTCTCGGCCTCGACCGAGGAGCGCCTGACGGCCTGACCGTCTCGCACCAGCACGACGCCGGCCCCGAGTGGATTCCACTCGGGGCCGGCGTTCGTCGTACGGCGATCAGGTCACATCGCGCCGGTTGAACACCAGCGCGCCGAGCGCGATCAGCACGACCGCACCGATGCCCAGGTACCAGGCGCCGTGCTCGAAGCTGAGCGTCTTCTCGACCGACTCGCAGGTGTAGGAGCCGTCGCCCATCGTCTTGCACTTCTGGACGTAGTACGTCGTACCGTGCAGCACCCAGGCGTCGAAGTTCAGCCGGGCCAGCCAGGGCTGTGCGGAGGCGAGCACGCTGCCGAAGATGCCTTCCACCAGGACCGCGTACCCCATGATCACGCCGATCGCGGCCGCCGTGTGCCGCAGCAGCAGTGCCAGTACGCCGCCGAGTGCGCCGGCCACGCCCGCGAGCACCACGGTCCGGCCCGACGTCTCGAGCAGGTTGCCCCACACCTTGCCGGTGGTGCCGGTCGTGACGCCCATCTGGGAGACGATCAGGTACGTCCCGGCCAGCAGCAGGGCCAGTGTCACCACCGCGACCGGCACCATGCCGACCGCGACCGCGACGAGTTTGCTGCCGTAGACGCGCATCCGCCGTGGCTCGAAGGTCAGCCAGTTGCCGATCGAGCCGCTGCTGAACTCCGCACCGATGAAGCTCGCGCCGATCAGGAACGCGGCGAACGCCAGCAGGTACGACGACCCCTGCAGCAGGCTCGGCATCAGGTCGGTGAAGACCGTCTGCGGCTTGCCCCAGTCCTCGAGCCTGGGCTCGGTGTAGGTGCACATCTCCTCGATCGAGGGCTTCGGGTCCGGCGTATCGGCGTAACTGGCGCGGCACTCCTTGTCGTACTTGTCGTGGTTCTTCACCCAGTCCGCGTGCGCCTGCTCGAACTGGACCTTCACGTTCTGCTGCTCCGCGGCCGACAGCGGGCGGGAGTTCCACCAGGTGGCGGCCAGCATCAGCACCGTGACGCCGAGCACCGCGACCACGCCGAGCATCACCAGGCGGCGCGCGACCAGCCGCCGCAGCTCGACTCCCGTCAGCCGGATCACAGCTTGCCTCCCGTGGTCGTCTCGTCGGCGGCCAGCCCCTCGTCGGCCGTCAGCTCCAGGAACACCGACTCCAGGTCCGCCCGGACCGGGATCAGCTCCGCGACGTACAGCTCGCGCTGGGCCAGCCGGCGGGTGATGTCGGCCGGGTCCTCGGCGCCGTCCACGAAGAGATAGTTGCCCTCGGCCCGAACCGTCAGCCCGCCTTGGGTCAGTACGGCGGTCGCCGCCTCCTGGTTGCCGATCGCGAGTTTCACGGTCGACTTGCCGGTGCCACCGATCACCTCGGCCACCGGGCCCGAGGCGAGCAGCCGGCCGTGGCCGATGATCGAGACCGTGTCGGCGACCTGCTCGACCTCGGCCAGGATGTGGCTGCTGACCAGGACGGTGCGGCCCTGCTCACCGAGCGCCCGCATCGTCTCGCGGATCTCCCGGATGCCGGCCGGGTCGAGCCCGTTGGTCGGCTCGTCGAAGATCAGCAGGTCCGGCTCCTTGAGCAGCGTCGCCGCGATCGCGAGCCGCTGCTTCATGCCGAGCGAGTAGGTCTTGAACCGGTCCTTGCCGCGCTCGCCGAGCGAGGTCTCGTCGAGCACCTCACCGACCCGGCCGCGCGGCGCGCCGATCGCGTCGGCGAGCAGCTCCAGGTTCTTGCGGCCGGTGAAGGCCGGGAAGAACTTCGGCGACTCGACGATCGCGCCGACCCGGGAGACCACCTCGGGCAGGTGCTCGGGGACCGGGCGGCCGAACAGCGCCATCGCGCCGGCGTCGGCCCGGATCAGCCCGAGCAGCATCCGGATCGAGGTGGTCTTGCCCGACCCGTTCGGCCCGAGGAACCCGTGCACGCCACCGACGGGCACGTCCAGATCGAGCCCCTGGACCGCGACCACCCGCTTGCCCCGCCGGGTCCGGTACGTCTTCCGCAGGCCCCGCGTACTGATCGCCAGGTCCGTCATGCCACCCCTTCTCGTTGTCCCCAGGCCGTTGCTCACAGCCCGCAGTGGACCGCATCCCTAACGCGATGAGACGCACAGACTGCCAGTTTGGTTGGTTCACCGGGTGGGGCCGGTGAACCAAATTACCCCCACGGGGTATTCTCCAGGGGTTGCGCTTGATACCCCAAGGGGGTAACTTCTAGGCATCGACATACCCCCCAGGGGTAGCAGTGAGGGAAAGAGGGCCACGATGACCGACCAGCCGACCGAGACACCTGATTCCGGGCACGTGCACGGCTACACCAGCGAGAAGTCGAGCCACCTGAAGCGGCTGCGGCGGATCGAGGGCCAGGTCCGTGGCCTGCAGCGGATGGTCGAGGAGGACAAGTACTGCATCGACATCCTGACCCAGGTCTCGGCGGCGACGAAGGCGCTCCAGTCGTTCTCGCTGGAGCTGCTCGACGAGCACCTCTCGCACTGCGTGGTCGAGGCCGCCCAGCGCGGCGGCGCGGAGGCGGAGGAGAAGGTCCGCGAGGCCTCCGACGCGATCGCCCGCCTTGTTCGTAGCTGAAACACCCAGCCTCGTAGCTGAAACACACCCAGAAAATCCGAAGGAGAACCGATATGACCACCACCACGTACGCCGTGTCCGGGATGACCTGCGGGCACTGCACCTCCGCGGTGACCGAGGAGCTCAGCAAGCTGCCGGGCGTGCAGAACGTCAGCATCGACCTGAACGCGGGCGGCACCTCCGCCGTGCAGGTGACGAGTGAGTCCGCGCTGGACGAGGGCGCCGTCCGCGAGGCCGTCGACGAGGCGGGCTACGAGCTGACCGGCGCGACGGCATGAGCCGGGCTGTCGCGCTCCGGCTCGGCGCGTTCGCCGGCGTGCTCGTGCTGGCCTTCGCCGGTGCTTTCGCGATCGGTTCCGCGGTCGACCCGATCGCGGCAGCCGACACCTTGGAGCCCGCCCCGGCCGGTGACGGCATGGGCGGGATGGACGGCATGGCCGATCCGGCCGGCGAGCAGGGCGGTCACGGTGAGGGACACGGCGACGCGAGCGCTCAGCCGCCCGGGCTCGCGGTGTCCCAAGCCGGCTACACGCTGGTCCCCGCGACCACGTTCTTCCAGCCCGGGCAGAAGACCCCGCTGCGCTTCACGATCACCGGTCCGGACGGCAAGCCGGTCACGAAGTACACGAAGACGCACGAGAAGGACCTGCACCTGATCGTCGTACGCCGGGACCTGTCCGGCTTCCACCACGTGCACCCGACGATGGATGCCGCGGGCAACTGGTCGATCCCGTTCAGCTTCACCGCGGGCGGCACCTGGCGCCTGTACGCCGACTTCCAGCCGGCCGGGCACGACCAGACCCTCACCCTCGGCACGGACGTGAACGTGTCCGGTCTCTACATCCCGGTCCCGCTGAGCAAGCCCGCGAGCGTCTTCAGCATCCACGGGTACGACGTGACGCTGGCCGGGAAACCCCAGGCGGGCAAGGAGTCCGAGCTGACCTTCGCGATCAGCAAGGGCGGCAAGCCGGTCACCGATCTGCAGCCGTACCTCGGGGCCTTCGGCCACCTGGTCTCACTGCGCAGCGGCGATCTCGCGTACCTGCACAACCACCCGGCGGAGCACGCCGAGCCGGGCACGAAGGGCGGGCCGCAGATCACCTTCGGCACCACCTTCCCGACCGCCGGCACGTACTCGCTGTTCCTCGACTTCCAGCACGCCGGCACGGTCCACACCGCGGAGTTCACCGTGACGGTGGACGCCGACGGCACCACGATCGTCCCGCCGACGACGCTGCCGAGCAGCAGCACGACCCCCGGCCACGACACCACTCCGCACGGCCACTGAGAGGAGGCATCTCATGACAACCCCGGAAACCGGGCAGTCCGTCGAACTCATCATCGGTGGCATGACGTGCGCCTCCTGCGCCGCCCGGGTCGAGAAGAAGCTGAACCGGATGGACGGCGTCACCGCGACGGTGAACTACTCCACCGAGAAGGCCAAGGTGACGTACGCCGACGGCATCAGCACCGACGACCTGGTCGCCACCGTCGAGGCCACCGGCTACAGCGCGGCGCTTCCCGCGCCCGCGGGTGGAGAGGCCTCCGAGGAGGAGATCGACGAGCTGAAGCCCCTGCGGGAACGGCTCTACGCCAGCATCGCGCTCGCCGTACCGGTGATTGCCCTGGGCATGATTCCGGCGCTGCAGTTCGACTTCTGGCAGTGGGCGTCGCTGACGCTGGCCGCGCCGGTGGTGACGTGGGCGGCCTGGCCGTTCCACAAGGCCGCCTGGACGAACCTGAAGCACGGCGCCGCGACGATGGACACGCTGATCTCGCTGGGGGTGCTCAGCTCGTTCCTGTGGTCGCTGTACGCGCTGTTCCTCGGCGGAGCCGGCGAGCCCGGGATGAAGATGCCGTTCACGCTGATCCCCTCGCGGGGTGGCGGCGCCGAGGAGATCTACCTCGAGGTCGCGGCCGGTGTGACGACGTTCATCCTGGCCGGGCGGTACTTCGAGGGCCGCGCCAAGCGGCGCTCGGGTGCTGCGCTGAAGGCGCTGATGGAGCTCGGCGCGAAGGACGTCGCCGTACTGCGGGACGGCGTCGAGCACCGGATTCCGGCTGATCAGCTGGTGGTCGGCGACGAGTTCGTCGTCCGGCCGGGTGAGAAGGTCGCAACCGACGGGGTGATCGTCACCGGGAGCAGCGCGGTCGACGCGTCGATGCTGACCGGCGAGTCCGTCCCGGTCGAGGTCGGCGAGGGCGACGCGGTCGTCGGCGCGACCGTGAACGCCGGCGGGCGGCTCGTTGTACGGGCTACTCGGGTCGGTTCGGACACGCAGCTGGCGCAGATGGCGCGGCTGGTCGAGGACGCGCAGAACGGCAAGGCGGCCGTGCAGCGGCTGGCCGACCGGATCTCGGGGATCTTCGTGCCGATCGTGATCGGGCTGGCCCTGCTGACGCTGGGGTTCTGGCTCGGGAACGGGTCGGCGGTCGAGGTGGCGTTCACCGCGGCGGTCGCCGTCCTGATCATCGCGTGCCCGTGTGCGCTCGGGCTGGCGACGCCCACCGCGTTGATGGTCGGGACCGGCCGGGGCGCACAGCTCGGGATCCTGATCAAGGGTCCGGAGGTGCTGGAGTCGACGCAGCGCATCGACACCGTCGTACTGGACAAGACCGGGACGGTGACGACCGGGCGGATGGATCTGGTCGACGTGCTCCTGGCCGAGGGCGAGCAGCGGGCCGACGTCCTGCGGCTGGCGGGGGCGCTCGAGCACTCGAGCGAGCACCCGATCGCGCAGGCCGTTGCCCGGGGCGCCTTCGACGAGCTGGGCAAGTTGCCGTCGGTCGAGGACTTCGGGAACGTCGAAGGCCTTGGTGTGCAAGGGATCGTGGACGGACACGCCGTACTGGTGGGTCGGACGCGACTGCTCGAGGAGTGGAGTCAGTACCTGCCGGCGGATCTCGCGCACGCCAAGGAGCACGCCGAGGCCGAGGGCAGTACGGCGGTCGCGGTCGGGTGGGACGGCAAGGCGCGCGCCGTACTGGTGGTCGCCGACACCGTGAAGCCGAGCTCGGCGGAGGCGATCAAGCAGCTGCGGGCGCTGGGGCTGAAGCCGGTGCTGCTGACCGGTGACAACGAGGCGGTCGCCCGCAAGGTCGCCGCCGAGGTCGGGATCGACGAGGTGATCGCCGAGGTGCTGCCGGCCGACAAGGTCGCCGCGGTCAAGCGGCTGCAGGGTGAGGGCCGGGTCGTCGCGATGGTCGGCGACGGCGTGAACGACGCGGCGGCGCTGGCCCAGGCCGACCTCGGACTGAGCATGGGCACCGGGACCGACGTGGCGATCGAGGCGAGCGACCTGACGCTGGTCCGCGGCGACCTGCGCTCGGCGGCGGACGCGATCCGGCTGGCCCGGCGGACCCTGGGCACGATCAAGGGCAACCTGTTCTGGGCCTTCGCCTACAACGTCGCGGCGATCCCGCTGGCCGCGGCCGGCCTGCTGAACCCGATGCTCGCCGGCGCGGCGATGGCGTTCAGCTCGGTCTTCGTCGTCACCAACAGCCTGCGGCTGCGGCGCTTCACCACGGAGAACTGAGATGGACGCCCACGGCGGCCGGACGCTCACCCAGCAAGCGATCTCGGCCACCCTGCACTGCCTCACCGGCTGCGCGATCGGCGAGATCCTCGGCATGGTGATCGGTACGGCGCTCGGCTGGCACAACCTGGCGACCGTCGTCCTGTCGATCGCCCTGGCCTTCTTCTTCGGCTACTCGCTGACGATCCGCCCGGTCCTCAAGGCGGGTCTCACGTTCCAGCAGGCCCTGAAGGTCGCCCTCGCCGCCGACACGCTGAGCATCCTCACGATGGAGATCGTCGACAACGGCATCATCCTCGCCGTCCCCGGCGCGATGGACGCCGGCCTGGCCTCGTTCCTCTTCTGGGCCAGCCTGGCCGCGGCCCTGGCCATCGCCTTCGTCCTCACCGTCCCCGTCAACCGCTGGCTCATCAGCCGAGGCCGAGGCCACGCGGTGATGCACGCGTACCACTAGCGGGAAGGGGGGCGCGGGCAGGCGCCCCCCTTCCGTACTAGCGGACCCAGGCCGTCGTGTCGGACGGGAGGCGGCCTTCGTCCAGTGGGGAGCTGGTCAGCAGGATCTGTCCGGCGGGGAGGTCGATGGGGTCGGGGGTGAGGTTGACGATGCAGGTGAGGGTTGAGTCGCGGGTGAAGGTGAGGACGCCGGGGGCGGAGTCGAGCCAGGTGAGGACGCCGTCGCCAAGTTCGGTACGGCGGATGCGCAGGCCGTCGCGGTAGAGGGCGAGCATCGAGTTCTGGTCGGCTTGCTGGGACTCGACGGTGAGGTTCTTCCAGTCGGCGGGTTGCGGTAGCCACGGCGTACCGGCGCCGAAGCCGAACGGGGGTTCCTTGCCGGACCACGGGATCGGGACGCGGCAGCCGTCGCGGCCGCGGTCGGTGCCGTGGGAGCGGGCGAAGATCGGGTCCTGGAGCAAGGCGTCGGGGAGGTCCTCGACCTCGGGCAGGCCGAGTTCTTCGCCCTGGTAGACGTACAGGCCACCGGGCAACGCCATCGCCAGCAGGGCGGCGGCGCGGGCGCGGCGTTCGCCGAGGACGAGGTCGGTGGGCATGCCGTGCTTGCGGTCCTGGTGCGAGAACGACGTGTCCGGGCGGCCGTACTTCGTGACCGGGCGGGTGACGTCGTGGTTCGACAGCACCCAGGTCGGCGGTGCGCCGATCGGGACGTGCGTGGTCAGCGTCAGGTCGATCGAGGCCCGCAGCTCGTCGGCGTCCCACGGGCGGGACAGGAAGTCGAAGTTGAACGCGGTCTGCATCTCGTCCTGGCGCAGGTAGAGCGCGAACCGTTCCTGGTCCGGCATCCACATCTCGCCGACCAGGAAGCGACCCTCGTACGCGTCCGTGATCGCCCGCCAGCCGCGGTACACCTCGTGCACCTCGTCGTGGTCGGTGTAGGACTCCTCGACGTTGTCCAGATCCTTGAACAGGACGGCGGCGCTGTCGATCCGGATGCCGTCGACGCCGCGGTCCAGCCAGAACCGCAGGATGGCGTGGAACTCCTCGACCACCTCCGGGTTGCGCCAGTTGAAGTCCGGCTGCTCGGGCGCGAACAGGTGCAGGTACCACTCCCCGTCCGGCACCTGCGTCCACGCCGGGCCGGCGAAGATCGACTGCCAGTCGTTCGGCGGCAGACCGCCGTCGCGACCGGCGCGGAACAGGAACCGCTCACGCTCTGGAGACCCGGGACCGGCCGCCAGTGCCTCGACGAACCAGTCCTGCTGGTCCGAGCCGTGGTTCGGCACGATGTCGATGATGGTTCTGATACCGAGCGCGTGGGCCTCCTCGATGTACGCCTCGGCCTCGGCCAGGGTGCCGAAGCTGGGCTCGATCGCGCGGTAGTCGGCGACGTCGTACCCGCCGTCGGCCATCGGGGACGGGTACCAGGGGTTCAGCCAGATCGCGTCGACCCCGAGGTCGGCCAGGTAGGGCAGCTTCGCCCGCAGACCGGCCAGGTCGCCGATCCCGTCACCGTTGCCGTCGGCAAAGCTCCGCAGGTACACCTGGTAGATCGCGGCTCCGCGCCACCATGTTTCCGACATGCTTCTCCTTAGGGGTGTGGGTGGGGGCGTCAGCCCTTGAGGCTGCCGGCGGTCAGACCCGCCATGATGCTGCGCTGGAACACGAAGAAGACCAGGATCGTCGGCAGCGACGCGATCACCAGCGAGGCGATCAGCACGTTCTGCGGCATCTGCGCCGACAGCGACGCGATCCCGACGCTGATCGACATCTTGTCGGTCTCCGGCAGCACCAGCAGCGGCCAGACGAAGTCCTTCCAGACCGTGACGACCGACAGGATCGACACCACCCCGAGGATCGGCCGGGACACCGGCAGCACGATCGACCACAGGATCCGCACCGGCGACGCGCCGTCGATCTCGGCCGCCTCCAGCAGCTCGCGCGGGATCGAGTCGAAGAACCGCTTGAGCAGGAAGATGAAGAAGCCGTTCGCTGCCGCGGGCAACCAGATCGCCCACGGGGTGTTCAGCAGGTTGAAGCCGAACAGCGGCACGTCCTTGGCGACCAGGTACGTCGGCAGCAGCAGCACCATCGGCGGGATCATCAGCGTCGCCAGCATCAGGCCGAGGATCAGCTTGCCGAAGAACGGCCGCAGCTTGGACAGCGCGTACGCCGCGGTGACGTCGACCAGCAGTGTGAACAGCCACGCGCCGCCGGCGTACAGGGCGGTGTTACGCAGGAAGACGCCGAGCTGGAGCTGCTCCCAGGCTTCCTTGTAGACCCCGAAGTCGTAGTCCTTGGGGAAGAAGCTCGGCGGGATCTGGGCCAGCTCGTCCGGTGACTTCAGCGCGCCGGTCACCATCCAGTACAGCGGGAAGACGAAGGCGATGGTGAAGCCGACCACCACGACGACCAGGACGGTCCAGTAGACCAGCTTGCCGTGCCAGGTCCGCAGCGACAGCGGCGAGACCAGCGTGCGGGTCTCGTACGCCTTGCCCTTGCGCCGCTTCTTCCGCGCGGGCGGGACCGGTTCGGGAGTAGTTGCCGGGAGCACCGGTTGGGGTTGCAACGTGGTTGTCATCGGCCACCTTCGTTGTCACGCGAGACGCGCAGGTAGAACGCGGAGAAGACGAGCAGCACGACCATCAGCATCAGGCCGAGCGCACCACCGCCGCCGAAGTCGCCGAAGTTGAAGGCGTACTGGTACATCAGGTAGGCCACCGTGACGGTCGCGTTCTCCGGGCCACCGCCGGTCAGCAGGTACGGCTCGATGAAGACCTGCATGGTCGCGACGATCTGGAGCAGCAGCATCACCAGCAGGATCAGCTTGGTCTGCGGCACGGTGACGTGCCAGACCCGGCGGAACAGGCCGGCGCCGTCCAGCTCGGCGGACTCGTACAGGTCGCCGGGGATGGACTGCAGCGCGGCCAGGTAGATCAACGTGCCGGTGCCGAGGTTCATCCAGGTCGAGACGATCACCAGCGAGATCAGCGCCGTACTGGTCGAGTCCAGCCACGCCAGCGGCGGGATGTGGAAGACGTCGAGGACCTGGTTGAACAGGCCCGCGCCCGGGTCGTAGAACCACTTGAACAGCAGCACCCCGACCGCCGGGGGCAGCATCACCGGCAGGTAGACGACGAACCGCAGGTACGCCTTGGCGTGCCGCAGCTCGTTCAGTACGACGGCCAGCACGAACGGGATGACGTACCCGACCACCAGCGCCAGTCCGCTGAACGCCGCGGTGTTCAGCCAGGCGGACCGGAACGCCGGGTCGGCGAACACGGTCCGGAAGTTCTCCAGGCCGACCCACTGCGGCGGGTCGACGAAGTTGGTCTGCTGAAAGCTCAGCACGATCTCCCGGATCATCGGGTACCAGGAGAAGAAGGCGAAACAGATCAGCGCCCCGCACAGGAACCCGTACGCCGTGAGGTTCCGGCCGACCGCGCGGCGCGCCGCTCCCTGGTTCGGGGAGCGGCGCACCAGCGGTTTGGCGGTGACAGTGGCCATCAGGTGTTCTTGGCGAGGATCTTGTTCGCCTTGCCCTCGGCGTCCGAGAGCAGCTTGTCGATGTCGGCGTCCTTGCGGGTCAGGACCGCGGACATGGCCACGTCGAGTACGGCGTACAGCTCCTGCGCCTTCGGCGGCTCGAGCTTGTTGGTGATGCTGCCCTGCACCGACACGTACGGCGTGAAGTGGTCCACCGGCACGGTCGCGAACTTCTTGCGCAGCGCGACGATCTCCTTGCCGGGGGCGGTGTCGCCGTACAGGTCCGGGATCGGCAGTCCGACCGGGCGGCCCTGGGCCTTGGCGCGCTCGTAGTTGAACTGGCCCTGACCAGGAGTGAGTTCGTGGAACTCGAGCCAGAGCAGGCCGGCCTTGATCTTCTCCGGCGTCGCCTTCGGGTTGAACATGTAGCCGTCGCCGCCGGACAGCGACGCCTTGCCCTCGGACTCCGGGACGGCGGTCACGCCGTAGTCCTCGAACTTGCCCTGGAAGTCGTTGTTGACCGACTGCACGACGTCCGGCGCGCCGATCATCATGCCGAGCTTGCCCGAGCCCATCATGCGCATCAGGTCCTCCCACTGCAGCAGCTGCTTGCTGCCCATGGAGTTGTCGTTCCAGCGCATCTGCTTGAGGTTCTCCAGCACGGCCTTGCCCTCGGCGCTGTTGAACGCCGCGGACTTGCCGTCCTCGCTGACCATCGAGCCGCCGCGGGCGTACAGCGACGCCGCGAAGTGCCAGCCGCCGGTGTTGCCGGCGGAGTACTCGCCGAAGCCGGTGTAGCCGGCGCCGAGCCCGGCGATCTTCTTGGCCGCCTCCTGCACCTCGGCCCAGGTCTTCGGCGGCGCGTCGGGGTTCAGCCCGGCCTGGGTGAACAGCTTGCGGTTGTAGACCAGGCCCATGTTGTAGTTGTTGCGCGGGACGCCGTACGTCTTGTCGCCGTCGTTGAAGACGCCCTTGACGTCCGGGCGGACGTCGTTCAGCGCCTTCACGCTGCCGACGTACTCGCTGATGTCGGCGGCTTGCTTGGCCTTGATGATCTTCTGGACGTCGGTGTAGTAGACGTAGAAGACGTCCTCCTGGGTACCGCCGGCCAGCTTCGCCTGGAAGGTGTCGGGGTTGATACAGGGGAAGGCGTCCTTGCTCTGGACGGTGATGTTCGGGTGCGCGGCCTGGAACGCCGCGACGTCCTCGTCCCAGCCGGCCCGCTCCTTCGGGTTGCTCTTCGGCGGCTGGCAACCGACGGTGATGGTCACCTTCTGGTCGGCGCCGCCGCTGCCCTGCGCGGCCGGTTCGTCGTCCCCCGATCCGCAGGACGCGGCCGTCAGCCCCAGTCCCGCGACGAGCAACAGGCCGAGTGCCCTGCGGTGGCTCGTTGTCCTCATCGATCTGCCCTTCCCTCGATACTGCCGATGTGGTCCGTACCGTAGGCAAGACGACCGGATGTGCGCAATACTTCGATCGAATGTTGCAAGAAAGAAACTACTGAGGACAAAAAGAGGTGGAGCGGGCCGAAGCCCACTCCACCTCTGGTCGTGCTGACGTCAGACGGGGATCGGTGCCGTTCTGAGGCGCGCGGTCGACGCCCGGACCACGAGCTCGGGCTCGAAGAGCAGCTCGTCGGCCGGTACGGCGGCGCGCTCGATCAGCGCGACCAGCATGTCGACGGCGGCCCGGCCCATCGCGTCGATCGGCTGCCGGACCGTGGTCAGCGGCGGGTCGGTGCAGTTCATCATCGCGGAGTCGTCGTACCCGATCACCGAGACGTCGTCCGGCACGGCCAGGCCGGCCCGGCGCACCGCGCGGATCGCGCCGAGCGCGAGGATGTCACTGGCGCAGACGATGCCGGTGACGCCCTGCTTGACCAGCCGGGTCGCGGCCGCGTGCCCGCCCTCGAGCGAGAACATCGTGTGCTCGACCAGCGCCGGATCCGCCTCGGGCGACCCCATGAACGCCTCCAGCTTGCGCCGCGACGGGATGTGGTCGCGCGGGCCGAGGACCAGGCCGATCTTCTGGTGCCCGAGCGCGCGCAGGTGCCCGATCGCCATCTCGGCGGCGACGAAGTCGTCGGACGAGACCTGCGGGAAGCCCAAATGGTCGACGGCCGCGTTGACCAGGACCGTCGGCAGTTTGCGCTCCTGGATCAGCTCGTAGTGGGCGTGCGGCGCGTCGGCCTGGGCGTAGAAACCGCCGGCGAAGACGACGCCGGACACCTGCTGCTGGAGCAGCAGGTCGACGTAGTCCGCCTCGGACACGCCGCCGACCGTCCGGGTGCAGAGCAAGGAGGTGAAACCTTGCTGCGCCAGCGCGCCACCGACCACCTCGGCGAACGCCGGGAAGATCGGGTTCTGCAACTCCGGCAGCACCAGGCCGACCAGTCGTGCGCGGTCGCCGCGCAGCTGGGTCGGCCGCTCGTACCCGAGTACGTCGAGCGCGGTGAGCACCGCTTCCCGGGTCGCCTCGGAGACGCCGGGCTTGCCGTTCAGCACCCGGCTCACGGTCGCCTCACTGACGCCGACCTTCTTCGCCACCTCAGCAAGTCGTCGAGTCATGACGCAAACTCTACGCCACATTTCGCAAGTACTTGCGTTCACTTGCGTTCAGGTTGTGACAGATCTTCGTCTCGGGCCCGCGGCCGTCACAGGCTTCCGCCGCAGGAAACTGCCACACTGGTCCCCGTGCCTCGTTTCGTCGCCACCCGTCCGGACACCGGTCTGCTCTCACTGCCCTGGGACGTCCCGCTGGAGGACTGGCCCGAGGACCAGCTGGTCGCGCTCCCCCGCGGTATCTCGCGGCACGTGGTCCGCTTCGTCCGGGTGAACGGGAGCGTCTACGCGATCAAGGAGGTGATGGAGCACCTCGCCATGCACGAGTACCGCCTGCTGCGCGACCTCGAGCGGCTGGACTCCCCCTCGGTCGAACCGGTCGGCGTGATCACCGACCGGCTGGACCAGAACGGCGAACCGCTCGACTCGATCCTGGTCACCCGGCACCTGCAGTTCTCCCTGCCGTACCGGGCGCTGTTCTCCAGCACGCTCCGGCCCGACACCGTGAACCGGCTGATCGACGCCCTGGTCGCGCTGATCGTCCGGCTGCACCTGCTCGGCTTCTTCTGGGGCGACTGCTCGCTGTCGAACACGCTGTTCCGCCGCGACGCGGGCGCCTTCGCGGCGTACCTGGTCGACGCCGAGACCGGCGAGCTGCACCAGGACATCTCCGACGGGCAGCGCGCGCACGACCTCTACACCGCCGAGATCAACCTGTTCGGCGAGTTCCTCGACCTGCAGGAAGGCGGTCTGCTCGACGACGCCATCGACCCGATGGAGACCGTCCAGTCGATCAACGACCGGTACGACGCGCTGTGGGCCGAGCTGACCGCGCCGGAGGAGTTCGCCACCGACGAGATCCACCGGCTGGACTCCCGGATCCGGCGGCTGAACGAGCTCGGCTTCGACGTCGCCGAGATCGACATCATCACCGACTGGGACGGCAGCCAGGTCCGGATCCAGCCGAAGGTCGTCGACGCCGGGCACCACTCCCGCCGGCTGCTGCGGCTGACCGGCCTGGACGTCGAGGAGAACCAGGCCCGCCGGCTGCTCAACGACCTCGACTCGTACGCCGCCTCGACCGACCAGCAGAACGAGGACGAGGAGATCGTCGCGCACGAGTGGCTGACCGACGTCTTCGAGCCGGTGGTCCGCTCGGTCCCGCGCGACCTGAAGCGCAAGCTGGAGCCCGCCG
Source organism: Kribbella italica (assembly GCF_014205135.1). Lineage (NCBI taxonomy): Bacteria > Bacillati > Actinomycetota > Actinomycetes > Propionibacteriales > Kribbellaceae > Kribbella > Kribbella italica. The sequence continues at coordinate 7,627,411 of NZ_JACHMY010000001.1, read as the reverse complement.
AGGTCTTCCACGAGGTGCTCGAGCACCGCTGGTTCCTGTCCGAGCAGGCCGGCCACGAGGTCGACACGATGGAGGCCGCCCGCTCGTACGTCGCCAACGTCCTGGCCGCCAAGCCGGACGAGAAGCTGGCGCTGCCGACGGCGCCGCCTGATTCGGAGTAGATGCAACGTCTGGCCGTCCCGCGGCGTGGTTAGGACGTGGGAGGGGACCAGATGACAGACGATCCACCGGACTTCGACACCTGGGTGTCGCACCGGGGCGCCGGGTTGCTGCGCTTCGCCTACCTGATCACCCGCGACCGCGGGCGGGCCGAGGAGGCGGTGCAGGACGCGCTGATCGCGGCGTACCCGCGCTGGTCGCGGATCGGCGCGGACCCTGACGCCTACGTCCGGCGCTGCATCGTCAACGCCGACATCTCGCGCTGGCGGCGCTTCTTCCGGCGCGAGACGCCGGTCGACGACCCCTCGGCGCTGGCGGTGGTCGTCGGCGCCGACCACGCGACGTCGTACGCCGACGCCGACGCGGTCTGGCGGCTCTGCGCCTCCTTGCCGACCCGGCAGCGCGCGGCCGTCGTCCTGCGCTACTACGAAGGCCTACCGGACGCCGACATCGCCGAGATCCTCGGCTGTACGGCGGCCACGGTCCGCTCCCAGATCCATCGCGCCCTGTCGTCCCTGCGCGCAACCCTGAAGGAGGTCGAGCAGCTGTGAACTCCTCGACTGACCCCTGCGACGTGATCGCCCGCGCCCTGACGACGTACGCGGACCACGCCCCGACCGGCGAGACCCTGCTCGCCGACGTCCGCCACCGGCTCCGCCGTCGTCACCGCGCCCGCGCCGCCGGCACCGGCGTCCTGGCCTGTACGGCGGTCGCCGCGTCGATGACCGGTGTGGGGGTGCTGCGCGACGGGCCGGTTCCGGTTGCGAAGCCGACCGTCCCGTCCTCCGCGCCTTCCGACGGAGCGGTGTTCAGGTCCGCCGACGGCTGGCACTGGGAGTCCTACGACACCGTGCAGGTGCAGGTCCCGGACAGCTGGACGGACACCTTCTACAGCCACCTGTGGACCTGTCCGCCGATCACCTACGCGCATCCGTCGTACGCCGTGCCGAAGACGGCGCAGGTCGGCCGACCGGTGCGCAGCGCCGTGACGCTGCAGGACTGCGGGCCGGTCCCTGCGCCGGCCGGCCGAGTCCCTCACCTGTGGTTCGGCGAGGTCGGCCGGTCCCCCGGCGTGTACCGCTACGACCACGGCTGGCTCGAGGAGGTCCGCGTCGTCGACGGCGTGCATTTGAGTGCCTTCGGCAACGATCACGCGCTGCTGCGGCGCATTCTGGACTCGGCGCGGGCGATCGACGGCAAGGATGCCTACGGTTGTTCACCGACGGCGCCGGGCGTGGTGACCGATGGGCTGCGACCGGCCGGACCCGGGCTGGACGGGATCGGCGAGGTCGAGTCGGTGCGGATCTGCGGGTACAGCATCGACGGTCTGCCACAGGACGCCGAGCTGCTCGCTGGTGCGGCGATCTCCGGCCGGGCTGCTCGGCAACTCGTCGGCGGTCTTCGGGCCGCACCGGCCGGGAGCGGCCCGAACGACTCCGACAACTGTGGGACGCCGTTCCGTGACGACCTGCTGGTCACCGTGCGCGGCAGCACCGGCGAGCAGGAGGTGTCGGTCCGCTACAACTCCTGCAACCACAACGGCATCGACGACGGCGTCACCACTCGGCAGCTGACCCGGGAGGCCCTGCTGCCCCTGGTCAGAACCCTCTACTCGCCGCAACTGCGCCCGATGATCCTGGAGAGGCTGCCCCGATGAACGATCCGGCCGAGACCCTGGTCACCGAGAGCCTCGAGGCGCACGCCGCCTCGGCGCCGTCCGACGCGGCTCTGCTCGGCACGGTCCACCGACGGTTGCGCCGTCGCCGCCGGGCGCGGTCGACGGGCGCCGTCGTACTGGTTTGTGCCGCGGTTGCCGTCGCGGGAGTCGGCCTTCGCACACTGGTCCACCCGGCCGATCCCGGCCCGGGCCCGACTGCGTCGATCGCCCAGCCCCCACCGGGCTGGCACTGGGAGTCGTACGCCGACGTCGAGGTCCAGGTCCCCGACACCTGGGCCGAGATCGGCGCCGGTCCGCTGTCGACGTGCCCGGACCAGAAACCTCCGGTGCAGGGCTGGGTCGGGCGACCGACCATGCTGACGACCTTCCTCTCGGCCTGTGGAAACCTGCCCCCGGCCTCGGAACGAGTGCCGTACCTGCTCTTCGACTTCAACGCCACGGCTGGGGTGACTCAGTACGACGCCGGCTGGACCAAGGAGGTCCGGAGGGTCGGAGTCATGGGGTTGACCGCCTTCGGTGCCGACGACGCGGTCCGGGCCCGGGTGCTCGACTCGGCCCGAAAGATCGACGGGGCCGACAGCAACGGCTGCGCTCCGACCCACCGGGCAGCGACCGACGCCGTCGTCCGACCGGCCGGACCAGGGCTGACCGCGATCGGAGCCGTCGAGTCGATCCGGATCTGTGCGTACCGGACTCAGCAGCTGGCCTCGGTACCGCCGCTGCTGGCCAGTGCCGGACTGACCGGCGACCAGGCCCGTACGGTCGGCGCCGCTCTTCGTGATGCGCCGATGCTGCCCAACGTCATGACCTCCAGCAAGGACCAGGCAGCCAAGCGACCGTTGTCGAGCACGCACAGCAGCAAGTGCCTCACCACCTCGGACAACGAGATCCTCGTGGTCCAGCTCCACGGCGACCGCGGTGACCAGGAGGTCGTCGTACGGCTCGCTTCGTGCGGACCGCTCGACACCGACGATGGCCGGCGGGTCCGGTCCCTGACCAAGGCCTCCGTCGGCCCCCTGCTCGACGCCGTCGGACGCCCCGAAGACCGCAGCCCGTTGCTCGAGAGGCTGCTGAAATGAGGGCCCTGATGCGTAGGTTCGTGGTGATCACGCTGGCCGCTGTCGCGGTCGCGGCGTTGGCGGTCGGCGGGAAGGTCGTGCTCGGCGAGGAAGATGCCGCGATCGGGCTCGAGCCACGGACCGTCCCGTTGCCGGAGGGCTGGCGATGGGAGGCGTACCGGAACGTCCAGCTCCAGGTGCCGGTCGGCTGGGGGCAGTCGCAGTGGGCCGGGCTGAAGACACCGTGTGGACTGGACCAGGTGGAGCAGAAGCCGATCGTCCGGCGTCCGGGCGGCGCGGTGCTTGCCATGCTGGAGCCCTGCCTCGATCCGACGGCCCCGCAACGGCACGTCGCGCCGTCGGTCGCGTTCACCGGCGACCGTCCCGGGGTGGTCACTTACGCCGACGGGTGGATCAAGGAGACACGGCGGCTCGGCGAGCAGCTGATCACGGTCACCAGCGCGGACGGCGCCTTACGGGCCAGGATCTTCGCCGCCGCCGCGGTGGTGATCGATGCTGATGGCAACGGTTGCGATCCGGTGGCGGCGACTGCGCGGAACGAGATTCTGCGACCCGCGGCGCAGGGCGGGCTGACCACGGTCGGCGACGTACAGTCGGTCAGCGTCTGCCGGTACGAGGGTGTTCGCGGTCCTGCGCCGCGCTCCGGCGGTGCGCCGTACGACCTCGCCATGGAGGCCAGTTCCCGGCTGACCGGTCCGGTCGCGCAGCGTCTCGTCCGCGATCTCGTCGCGGCGCCGGCCGGGACCGGACCTACGGTGACCGATCAGCGGGTCTGCTTCGACGATCCCGGTGGGGAGATCATCGTGCTGCGGGTCGACGGGTCCGTGCATGATCAGGACGTCGTCTACCGGTACGCCGGCTGCAAGCACAACGGCACCGACGACGGGACCACGCTGCGCCGGGCGACCTCGGCGACGGCCAAGGCGATCTTCGTCGGTGTTCATGCGCCTGATGGTGTGCGCAATGTCCTGCACCAGTTGCTGTACGGCCCGCCCGGGCCGGTCCTGTGAGGACCTGAGATGAAGAGAGTCGCAGTAGTTGTTGCCGCCGTGGTCGGGGTCGTCGTACTCGCGGTTGGTGGGAGGGTTCTGGCTGGTGACCTGGAGACCGGAGCCGGAGGCGACGCCGGTGCGGGTGTCGGGGGCGCCAGGGGTGGTGGGTCTGGGACGCCTCCCGTTGCTGAGGCCGCGGTGGACCCGGCGGCGCCGGGGTGGCGGTGGGAGTCGTACGGCGTCGTTAAGGTGCAGGTGCCTGACACCTGGGCGGACAGCACCTACACGCACCTGTGGTCCTGTGGGGATCGGAAGGGTCCGGACGGTGCCAACCGGACGCCGCTGGTCGGGCGGCCCTGGCGTGGGCCGACGCTGATGATGGCCTGTCCCCCGACGCCGCCGTTGGCCGAGCGGGTTCCGCATCTGTGGTTCGGCGAGTTCGAGGCCGAGCCCGGGATCACGCGGTTCGACCATGGGTGGGTCTCGGAGGTCCGGGTCGTCGCCGGTGTGCCGTTGACCGTGTTCAGCGACGACGCCGCGTTGCGGCGGCGGATCCTGGACTCGGCAGAGCGGATGGGCGGCACGGATCCCCATGGGTGCAGCGTCGCGCGCCCCGCCGTACTGGGTGACGGGAAGCGGCCCACGGGGCCGGGGCTGGCCGCGATCGGTGAGGTGACGTCGATCCGGGTGTGTGCGTACAGCCACGGCACACCCCGCGAACCCGCCGGCTTCCAGGCCGGCCTGCTGATCTCCGGCGAGACCGCGCGGGGGCTCGGCGACGCGCTGCGCGCGGCGCCGCCGGGCGTGGGGCCGACGGTGGGTGCCTCCAACTGCGAGCACGACGCGCAGCGGGACGATCTGCTGGTGACCGTGCACGGGCGGACCGGCGTACAGGCTGTCGTCGTGCGCTACGCCACCTGCCGGTCGAACGGGACCGACGACGGCATCACGCTGCGGCGGCTCACGAAGGCGACCATGGTGCCGCTGGCCAAGGTGCTGTACGCGAAGTACGCGCCGCTGCCGGTGCTCGACGACCTGGGCGCACGATGAAGGGGATCGGCGCGGTCCTGCTGGGTGGCATCGCGATCGGTGCGGTGATCGTCAGCGTGAACACGCTGACCGGCCGGGCCGATACTGCCGACGGGGTGGTCAGCCGCGCCGAGGCGGACCAGGTGGTCGCCGGTCTGCTCGCCGACGAGCAGACCGGCGTTGCGTCTCCGAGGGTCGAGGCAGCAGCGGCCAAGCCTGGCTGGCGGTGGGACACGTACACCGATGTGCAGTTGCAGGTGCCGGACGACTGGGCGCAGAGGCTGTGGGCCGGGCCGCCCGACTGCACGGAGGACGACTGGGTGCCTGAGCCGACCGTCTTCCGGCCGGGTGGTGCGCGGCCCGCAAGTTTGAAGGTGTGCCTGAAGCCGAAGCCCGCCCGGCAGGTCGCGCCGTCCGTGGTCTTCGGCGGCGAGCGGCCGGGCGTCGTACCGCTGGCTGGTGGGTGGGTCCGCGAGACCCGGAAGGTCGGCAAACTGCTGGTCACCGTGACCGCGGGCGACGCCGTACTGCGACGGCAGATCCTCGACTCGGCCGGCGTCGTCGACACCGTCGACAGCTACGGCTGCGCTCCCCGCGCCGACCGGCAGGTCGGCCGCCCGCCGGCGAACGGTGGGCTCAAGTCGGTCGGCGACATCGTTGGTGTCAGCATCTGCCGGTACTCCATCCAGGGCATGCCGATCAGTCCGACCGGCAGCGCCGACGACCTCCGCTTCGCCCGCCTGCAAGCCGGCTCCCGCCTGACCGGCGGTGTCGCCGACCACCTGGTCCGCGATCTGATCGCCGCCCCGCCCGGGGCCGGCCCGACGTTCTCCGACCCCCGAACCTGCGGCCCCGCCACCGGCCCCGACCGCGGAACCGAGTTCTTGATCCTCCGGGTCCAAGGCAGCGCTCACGCCCAGGACGTCCTCTACCGCTACGACGGCTGCCGCACCAACGGCACCGACGACGGCTCGGCGCTGCGCCAACTCACCGCCGACACCGCCCGGCAGATCTTCCTCGGCGTCCACCAGCTCAGGCAGTACGTTCCCGCCCTCGACAAACTCCTGATCGGCACGCCACCACCCGTGCGATGACTGGCACAGGTTGCCATTTCAACGGAACCGACGACGGCAGCACCCCGGCGTCGCCTGACTACTGCCGTCGTTCAGCCCATTACTCGCCAGAATTCACCGCCAAACGACCTACCCCAGCGGTTTATACGCATTGATCACCGGCGAGAAGCCGTTCCGGAAATCCTGAGGCTTTTTCATTGATTCCCGGGAATCAGCGGTAGAGCACGTACAGGTACCAGGTGGTGTAGGCGCTCTGCTGGCAGTAGTAGTTCGAGATGACACCACGGACCTGCAGCTTGGCGCCTTCGCTCTCGCAGGTGTCGCGGGCCCAGTACCACGTGTAGTACTCGTACCCCTGGGTGGTGGCCGGAGCGCTCGCCACGGTCTGCTGAGCCGCGGCCGCGGGGGCCGCCGAGGCCGGAGCGGCGGTAGCCAGCAGAGCGCCCCCGAGAGCCAGTGTCGAAACGCCGGCAGCGAGAATTCTGTTCATCAGCTTTCTCCTTGAAATATCAGCTACGATGGATTTCGAGCAGGGTCGAAGGGGTGACGAATAGTCGATACCCGACTTTCTTTCGTCATTTCGACCGTACGGACGAAATCCACCGGCAACCACCTTTTCGGCGAGAATCGAAATGAAACATTTTCGGACTTCTCGCCACTCCGGTTCAGCGCGGGGGCATTCTCAGGGCGCCGTCGAGGCGGATGACCTCGCCGTTGAGGAGTTGGTTGTCGAGGATGTGGGCGACCAAGGAGGCGTACTCGTCGGGGCGGCCCAGGCGGGACGGGTGGGGGACCTGCTGCTCGAGGACGGTGCGGGTTTCCTCGGGGAGGCCGGCCAGCATGGGGGTTTCCATGGTGCCGGGGGCGATGGTGACGACGCGGACGGCCTTGTCGGCGAGGTCGCGGGCGGCGGTGAGGGTGAGGCTGACGATGCCGCCCTTGCTGGCGGCGTACGCCGCCTGGCCGACCTGGCCGTCGTACGCCGCGATGGACGCGGTCATGACGAAGACGCCCCGGTCGCCGTCTTCAGCAACATCCAGAGCGAGCATCCGCTCGGCGGCGAGGCGGAGGACGTTGAAGGTGCCGATCAGGTTGACCTCGATCACCTGGCGGAAGGTTGCCAGGGGCAACGGGCCCTTGCGGCCGACGACGCGGCCGGGGGTGGCGATGCCGGCGCAGGTGACGACGACGCGGAGATCTCCCAGCGAAGCGGCCTCGTCCAAGGCGGCAACAACCGCGACCTCGTCGGTGACATCGGTCGGAGCGAAGACGACGCGCTCCCCCAGCTCCTCGGCGATCGCCTTGCCCGCGGACGACGGGAGGTCGCAGATCACGACGGCGACGCCGGCCGCGGCCAGCCGGCGTACGGTCGCCTCGCCGAGGCCGGAGCCTCCGCCGGTGACCAGGGCAACGTCGGACGGGCCAAGCTTCATCGAACACTCCTGAGCAGGTCGCGGCTGATCACCAGGCGCTGGATCTGGTTGGTTCCTTCGAAGATCTGCGTCACCTTGGCCTCGCGCATGTAGCGCTCGGCCGGGAAGTCGCGGGTGTAACCGTAGCCACCGAGCACCTGGACGGCGTCGGTGGTCACCTTCATCGCGGCGTCGGTGCAGACCAGCTTGGCGATCGCCGCCTGCTGGGTGAACGACCGGCCGAGGTCGCGCCGCCGGGCCGCCGTCAGGTACGTCGACCGCGCGGACTCGACCGCGGCGGCCATGTCCGCGAGCAGGAACTGGACGCCCTGGAAGTCCGCGATCGCCGACCCGAACTGCTTGCGCTCCAGCGCGTACGACGCCGCGCAGTCCAGCGCCGCCTGCGCCAGCCCGACCGCGCAGGCCGCGATCCCGAGCCGGCCGGAGTCGAGCGCGGACAGCGCGATCCGCATCCCGTCGCCCTCGGCACCGATCAGGTGGTCGGCCGGGACCTGGACGCGGTCGTAGTTCACCAGCGTCGTGGTGGATCCGGTCAGGCCCATCTTCCGCTCAGGTGCACCGAAGCTGAGCCCGGCCGACGACGCCGGGACGTGGAAGGCCGAGATCCCGTGCTTGGGGTCGGCCGACGTCCGGGCGAAGGTGGTGTAGAAGTCCGCGTGCGACCCGTGCGTAATCCAGGACTTGGTCCCGCTCAGCACCCACCAGTCGCCGTCGCGGACGGCCTTGGTCGTCATCCCGCTGATGTCGGACCCGGCCTGCGGCTCGGACAGCGCGTACGCGCCGAGCAGGTCGCCGCCGATCATGTCCGGCAGGAACCGCGCGCGCTGCTCCTCGGAGCCGAGCGTCGCGACGGCGTAGCTGGTCATCGTGTGCACCGAGAGCCCGACGCCGACCGACATCCAGGCGGCGGCAATCTCCTCGAGCATCTGCAGGTAGACCTCGTACGGCTGCTCGGCGCCGCCGTACTGCTCCGGGTACGGCAGTCCCAGCAGCCCGGCCTTGCCGAGCGTGCGGAACGCGTCCCGCGGGAAGGTCTCGGACTCCTCGGCCTGGGCCGCGTGCGGCGCCAGCTCGTGCTCGCACAGGTCCCGGACCAGGGCCAGCAGGTCGGTGGACTCCTCGGTCGGCAGCAACCGGTCGACAGCCATCAGGCACCCCTCTCAACGGCTCTCCTGAACGATACTCGCATTGATACTGTCGACTCAAGCTGAGTATCGTTCTATGCTGTCTCGATATGACAACAGTCGTCCCGGGACGCCGCACCCGCAGGCAGTCCGAGCTGCTCGACCGGCTCCTGTCCCTGTTTCTCACGCAGGGCTTCAGCCGGTTCACCCTGGACGACCTGGCCGCCGAGCTCCGCTGCAGCAAAACCACCCTGTACGCGCTCGCGCCGAGCAAGGAACAGCTCGCCGTCGAGGTGGTCAAGCACTACTTCAAGAACGCCACCGCCCAGGTCGAGGCGACGGTGGCCCGGCAGACCCGGCACGACCGCCGGATCGCCGCGTACCTGAACGCCGTCGCCGACGCCCTGCGCCCGGCCAGCCGGACCTTCCTGGACGACGTCGCGACGTTCGCGCCGGCCCGCTCGGTCTACGAGCGCAACACCCGGATCGCCGCCGACCGGGTCCGCACGCTGATCGAGGACGGGATCGCCAGCAAGACCTTCCGGCAGGTCGACATCGGCTTCGCCGCCGAGATGGTCGCGCACACCATGCAGGCGATCCAGCGCGGCGACATCGCCCGGCGGACCGGCCTGAACGACGCCGAGGCCTACCGCGAGCTGGCCTCGTTCGTGCTGCACTCCCTACGCGTCGACTAGCCAACTTGCGCCCCGGAGTAGCTTTTCGGGATGCAACTGAAGCTGGGACCGCTGCTGCGGTACGTCGACGAGACGCGGGCGACCGTGTGGGTGGAGACGACCGGGCCGGGTGAGGTCGAGATCCTCGGCCACCGGGCGAGCACCTGGTCCGTGCACGGGCACCACTACGCGCTCGTCCTGATCGAGAACCTGCAACCAGGAGCCAGTACGCCGTACGAGGTGCACTGCGACGGCGAGCGGGTCTGGCCGCCGGCGGACTCGCCGTACGGGCCGAGCGTGATCCGGACGCCGGACGCGGACGGCAGCTTCCGGCTGACGTTCGGGTCGTGCCGGCGGTCGGCGCCGTTCGACGAGCAGGGGTTCAAGGACTTCGGGCCGGACGCGCTGGTCGCGCTGGCCGAGCGGATGGCCAGGACGGACCACGAGCGGCCGAACGCGATCCTGCTGCTCGGCGACCAGGTGTACGCCGACGACCCGTCGGACGCCGTACTGGAGCAGTTGCGGGCGGCGCACGGCGGGCGGCCGGGCTCCGAGGTGCAGGACGAGATCGGGAACTACGAGGAGTACACCTGGCTGTACGACGACGCGTGGACCCATCCCGCGGTGCGCTGGCTGTTCTCGACCGTTCCACTGTGCATGCTGCTCGACGACCACGACCTGCGTGACGACTGGAACACCTCGCTGACCTGGCGGCGCTGGGTGACCCGGCAGCCGTGGTGGCACGACCGGGTGGTCGGCGCCTACGCGTCGTACTGGGTGTACCAGCACCTGGGCAACCTGTCGCCGGAGCAGCTGGCCGAGGACTCGACGTACCAGGCGATGCGGACGCTGGACGACGACGAGCGGACGGCGTACCTGGACGCCTTCGCCTGGGAGGCCGACGAGGACCCGGCGTCGACGCGGTGGAGCTTCTACCGCGACTTCGGCCGCGGAGTCCGGCTGGTCGCGGTCGACTCGCGCTGCTCGCGGCACCTGCAGCCGGACGAGCGGGCGATGGTCGACGCGCACGAGTGGGAGTGGGTCCGGCGGCACACGATCGAGGCGACCACGCCGATCAACCACCTGCTGCTCGCGTCGACACTGCCGTTCCTGCTCGCGCCGGGGCTGCACCACCTGGAGGGGTGGGACGAGGCGATCTCGTCGGGTGCCTGGGGGCCGCGTGGCGCCCGGATCGGCGAGCGGATCCGGCAGGGGATGGATCTGGAGCACTGGGCGTCGTTCCGGAAGTCGTTCGACGACGTGACCGAGCTACTGGCGAAGTTGGTGACGTCGGAGGATCCGCCGGCCTCGATCCTGATGCTGTCCGGCGACGTGCACTGCAGCTACGTGACGGAGGCCCACCTGAACGCGGTCGAGCACCCGGGGACCGCGATCCGGCAGCTGACGATGTCGCCGTTCCGGAACCCGATCCCGGGGCACGTGCGGCTGGCGAACAAGCTGCTCGACACCCGCTGGATGACGACACTGCTGCACAAGCTGGCGCGGTCGGCGGGGGTGCGGGACGTCGCGGCGAGCTGGCGTACGGCGTACGGGCCGTGGTTCGACAACGGGGTGATGAGCGTCCGGCTGGACGGCGAGCACTGGGCCGTCGACGTCGATCACGCCGCGCTCGGGCGGGACCGGCAGCTGCTGCGCCGGACCTTGAGCTACCCGGACTGACCCCTTACACCAGACCGACCGGTTTCCGGGCGAAGGGAAACCCTTACTCTCCGAGTTCGATCGGGCACTTTGTGACAGTTTCCGGTAGAACAGATCACGGTTGAGTCAAGGACGTTCCCGCCCCGGGCGTCCTCATCGTGAGGAGGCACAACCATGCGCATTCGCCGTACCGTGGCCCTGCTGGCAGCCGCCGGCCTGGTCGCCACCACCGTCCAGCTGGCCACCGCCAGCGCGGCTCCCGAGGCCTCGATCGCCTCGGCGAGCACCATCACCGCCACCCTGAGCAAGGAGGCGACGATCCCCGGCACCGCCTGGATGACCGACGAGAAGTCGGGCCGGATCATCGTCTCGTACGACGACACCGTGGTCGGCAGCAAGCTCGCCGCACTCACGAACGTCACCCAGCGCTTCGGCAGCCAGGTCACCCTGGAGAAGCTGCCCGGCGTCCTCAGCAAGCGGATCAGCGGCGGCGACGCCATCTACACCGGCGGCTACCGCTGTTCGCTCGGCTTCAACGTGCGCAGCGGCAGCACGTACTACTTCCTGACCGCCGGCCACTGCACCAACCTGGGCACCAACTGGTACGCCAACTCGAGCCAGACGACCCTGCTCGGCACCCGGTACGGCACCAGCTTCCCGGGCAACGACTACGGAATCGTCCGGTACTCGACGTCGTACACGAACCACCCCGGCAACGTGAACCTGTACAACGGCTCGTACCAGGACATCACCAGCGCGGCCAACCCGACGGTCGGGCAGTCCGTCCGGCGCAGCGGCAGCACCACCGGTCTCCGCAGCGGCTCGGTCACGGGTCTGAACGCCACGGTGAACTACGCCGAGGGCACGGTCACCGGTCTGATCCGCACGAACGTCTGCGCCGAGGGCGGTGACTCCGGCGGCTCGCTGTTCTCCGGCACCACCGCTCTGGGTCTCACCTCCGGTGGCAGCGGCAACTGCTCCAGCGGCGGTACGACGTACTTCCAGCCGGTCGTCGAGGTCCTCAACCGGTACGGCGTGAGCGTGTACTGACGCTTCCCGTCGTACGGCGCCCTCTGGTCCTCCGGGAGCAGGGGGCGTCGTCGTGTCATCACTGGCGAGTTATGGACGTTCATAACTCGGGCTCGGCCGGACGAAGGTTAGCCCTCACAGTTCGCGCAGGTTCGAGTACCCACAGGAACGACGGGTAGGCCTTACCTCGGTCGACCTGGACGCGTCCGCCCCGAACGCGTCCTTCTCGTGAGGAGGCTGACCATGTCAATTCACCCCGCCCGCCGAGTCGCAGCAGTGGTTGCCGCTGCCGCACTCGCCACCACCACCGGCCTGCTGGCCACGCAGGCCTCGGCCGCACCTGGGCCGTCGGCTGCCGCCATCAGCTCGACGCTGGCCGACAAGGCCTCGATCCCCGGCACCAGCTGGGTCACCGGCGCCGACGGCAAGGTCACCGTCTCGTACGACGACACCGTCACCGGCGCCAAGTACGACGCCCTGACCGCCGTCACCAAGAGCTTCGGCAGCCAGGTCACGCTGACCAAGGTGCCCGGCAAGTTCACCAAGAAGCTCAGCGGCGGCGACGCCATCTACGGCGGTGGGTACCGCTGCTCGCTCGGCTTCAACGTCACCGACGGGTCGTCGTACTACTTCCTGACCGCCGGCCACTGCGGCAACATCGTCCCGGAGTGGTTCGCCGACTCCGGCCAGAGCACCTCGGTCGGCACCGTCGAGGGTTCCAGCTTCCCGGGCAACGACTACGCCCTGGTGAAGTACCCGGCCGGTACGACGGAGCCGCCCGGCAACGTCGACCTCTACAACGGCTCGTTCCAGGAGATCACCAGCGCGGGTGACGCCAGCGTCGGCCAGGCCGTGACCCGCAGCGGCAGCACCACCCAGGTCCACCAGGGCACGGTGACCGGGGTCAACGCGACCGTCAACTACGCCGAAGGCACGGTCACCGGTCTGATCCAGACCAACGTCTGCGCCGAAGGCGGCGACTCGGGCGGCGCGCTGTTCGCGGGCGAGGTGGCGCTGGGTCTGACCTCGGGCGGCAGCGGCAACTGCTCGTCCGGTGGGACGACGTTCTTCCAGCCGGTGCCGGAGGCCCTGGGCGCCTACGGCGTGAACGTCTACTGACCCAAGAGCTCGTCGGACGGGCTGAGCAGCTCGTCAGCTGACAAATCTTTCGAGTACCGGCCCCCGATCGGGGGTCGGTACTCGAAAGATGTTGGCCTGACATCGAGACGAGAACGGGCCCCGGAGCTGTTGCTCCGGGGCCCGTTCTGCGTGGTCTCAGGACGGGGCCAGCACCGGGAAGCCGAGTTCTCCGGCCGCGCTGCCCAGCTCCTTGTCGTAGGTGACGAACTGCTCGAGATCAGGCCGAAAGGGCTCGGCGCTGGACAGATGAATCGCGTCCAGCGAGCCCAGCCGTCGCGTCCGGTAGGCCATCGCCCGGGCGAGCACCGTCGAACTCAGGTCGACGACGTAGACACCGCGCAGAGCCTGACCGGTGAAGTACGGCACCTGCTGGTGGTCGACACCGGCCCGGAGCAGCGTCCTGCTGATCTCCAGCTTGGCCAGCTCGCTGGTCAGGAGTTCCGTCTCCGGCATCAGGTCCTCTCGCCACTTCCGCAACGCGGGTGACTCGGCCTCCGGCTTGATGAACTTCAGCAGGGCACAGGCGTCCAGGTAGATCACCGACGCCGCTCCTTGTCGCGGTCCTCGATCAGCAGGTCGGACAGGCTCTCCACGTCGGTCGCCAACTCCAGCGCCAGGTCCGGCATCCCGAGCTCCGCGGGCGGAGCCACCTCACCGGAGTCGATCATGTGCTGCAGCGTCGCCGGCTGGTCCTGCTCAGGAACGAGCCGCAGCACCGGACGCCCGCGGTCGGTGACCACGATGGTTTCGCCCGCGCGCACGCGAGCGACCGCCTTGGACGGGTTCTGGTTCAGCTCACGCAGCCCGATGGTCACCATGCCTCCAATGTAACTACTTCAAGTAGTTACATCAAGAGTTTCGGCGGCGGGAGATCTCGTACAGGGCGACGCCGGTGGCGATGCCGGCGTTGAGGGACTCGGTGGCCGACGTCATCGGGATGGAGACGATGATGTCGCAGTTCTCGCGGACCAGGCGGGCCAGGCCTTTGCCCTCGGAGCCGACGACCAGGACGATCGGGTCGGTCGCGGACTGGAGGTCCGGGAGCTCGACCTCGCCGCCCATGTCGAGGCCGACGATCAGCAGGCCGGCGTCCTTGTAGGACTTGAGCGCGCGGTTGAGGTTGGTGACCTTGGCGACCGGGATGCGGGCGGCGGCTCCGGCGGAGGTCTTCCACGCGGAGGCGGAGACCTGGGCGGCGCGGCGTTCCGGGACGACGACGCCGTGGGCGCCGAAGGCGGCGGCCGAGCGGGTGATCGCGCCGAGGTTGCGGGGGTCGGTGACGCCGTCCAGCGCGACGATCAGCGGCGCCTGCTCGGCGTCGTACGCGGCCCGGAGCAGGTCGTCGGCGTGGGCGTACTCGTACGGCGGGATCTGGATCGCGAGGCCCTGGTGCGCGCCGTTGCTGGTGTGCCGGTCGAGCTCGATCCGCGGGACCTCGAGCAGGGCGATGCCGCGCTCGACGGCGAGCAGCAGCGCCTCGCGCAGCCGCGGGTCACGTTCGGTGCCTTCGGCAACATAAACGGCACTGGCCGGTACGCCGGCGCGCAGCGCCTCGACGACCGGGTTGCGGCCGTAGACCCACTCGACGGTCGCGCCCTCGTCCTTGCGGCCCCCGCGGCGGCCGGTGGTGGCGCGCTTCTCGGCGCGCTCCTTGGCCTTGGCCCGCTTGTGGGCAGGGTGCTTGGTCCGGTCGACCGCCTTCGGCGTCGGGCCCTTGCCCTCCAGCCCCCGGCGAACCCGGCCACCGGAGCCGGCCGTCGGGTTCCCGCGCGGCTTCTTCCGGATGGCGCCCTTGCGCTGACTACTGCCTGGCACGTCTAGTTTCCTTCACTCGTTGGGCGCGGGGCGATCGTCCAGCGCGACCCCTGCGGGGTGTCCTCGACGACGACGCCGAGCTCCTTCAACCGGTCGCGGATGTCGTCCGACGCGGCGTAGTCCTTGCGGGCCCGCGCGGCCTGCCGCTGCTCGAGCAGCGCACCGACCAGCCCGTCGACGACCTCGGTCAGCTCACCGGACCCACCGGACCGCGAGGCCCACGGTTCGGCCAGCGGGTCGAGCCCGAACACGTCGAGCATCGCCCGGACCGAGGCCAGCGCCTCCCGCAGCGCGGGCGAGTCGCCGTCGGCGACCAGCTTGTTGCCGTCGCGGACCGTGTTCCACAGTACGGCGATCGCCGAGGACGTCTTGAAGTCGTCGTCCAGCGCGGCCGCGAACTCGGCCGGCAGCGCGGTGCCCGGCTCGACCCCACCGGTCACCTCGGTCGCCCGGGTGACGAAACCTTCGATCCGCTGGAAGCCCGTCGCGGCCTCCTCCAGCGCGGCCAGCGAGTACTCCACCACGGACCGGTAGTGCGACTGGACCAGGTAGTACCGCAGCTCGATCGGCCGCACCTGCTCCACGACGTTCCGCACGATGGCGCCGTTGCCCATCGACTTCGACATCTTCTCGCCGGCCGCGGTGACCAGGGCGCTGTGCATCCACGTCCGGGCGAACTTCTGCCCGACCGCCGTCGACTGGGCCAGCTCGTTCTCGTGGTGCGGGAAGCGCAGGTCGAGACCGCCGCCGTGGATGTCGAACTCGTCGCCGAGGTACTTGCCGGCCATCGCCGAGCACTCCAGGTGCCAGCCCGGGCGGCCGCGGCCCCACGGCGCCGGCCAGGAGGCGGTCGGCGGGGTGCCCTCGGTCCAGCCCTTCCACAGCGCGAAGTCCCGCGGGTCGCGCTTGCCGCGCGGGTCCGCGTCGGTGGCCTCTTCCATGTCGTCGATCTTCTGGTGCGACAGGGCGCCGTACGCCGGCCAGGACTTCACGTCGAAGTACACGTCGCCGGAGCCGTCCGGCGCGACGTACGCGTGCCCGCGCTCGATCAGCTCGCCGATCATCTCCAGCATCTCCGGGATGTGACCGGTGGCGCGCGGCTCGTACGTCGGCGGGCGGCAGCCGAGCACGTCGTAGGCCCAGTGCAGCTCACGCTCGAACTCGTAGGCGTGCGCCCACCACTCGACGCCGCGCTCGGCCGACTTGGCCAGGATCTTGTCGTCGATGTCGGTCACGTTCGCGATCACGGTGACCTCGTACCCCGAGCGCTCCAGCCAGCGCCGCAGGACGTCGAACACGACCTCCTTGTAGATGTGCCCGACGTGCGGGGCACCCTGCACCGTCAGCCCACAGTGGTAGATCCCGACCTTGCCCGGATGGACCGGTACGAAATCCCTCACTGTTGCCGTCGCGGTGTCGTACAAGCGAAGAGTCACCGATCAAGGGTAACGGTCACGGAGCACCACTCTTGACAAAAACCGGTTGCAGAGCTGCATACCGTAGAGCCGATGACTGCCTACCTGCCGATCACGACGGACCGGCTGACGCTGCGCCGGTACCGCGACACCGACTACGACGACCTGCTGAAGCTGCAGTCGAACGCCGAGGTGACGCGCTTCCTGCTGTACGACCCGAAGACCCCCGAGGAGGTCAAGGGCACGCTGGCCGGGCGGCTCGCGGACGTCGCGATGGACACCGACGGGCAGGCCCTCACGCTGGCCGTCGAGCTGACCGGGACCGGGCAGTACCTCGGTGAGGTGACCCTGTTCGTGAACTCGGCCGCGCAGCGCGCCGGCGAGATCGGGTACGTCTTCCTCCCGGAGTCGGCCGGGCACGGGTACGCCGGCGAGGCCGCGAAGGAACTGCTCCGGCTCGGTTTCGAGCACTTCGGCTGGCACCGGATGATCGCCCGGCTGGACGCCCGCAACACCGGCTCGGTGAAGCTGCTCGAGCGGCTCGGGATGCGGCGCGAGGCGCACTTCGTCCGCAACGAGTTCCTCAAGGGCGACTGGACCGACGAGCTGGTCTACGCCCTGCTCACCGACGAGTGGCCGGACAAGAAGTAACCTGCACGACACGTAACCCGTTACAGATTCACGGCGCGTGCCCTATCGTCGGAGAGTATGACCCCCGCCACTCGCTGTGCCTCCGCCCTGCTGGCCGCGGCACTGGTCGCTCCCATCGCGCTCACGCCGTCCCACGCCGCGCCCGCCCCGCCGCGGCGTGACATCGGCTACCACCAGTGGACCTCGCCGGTCGACTTCCTCGCCGGTCAGCACCAGGGCACGTCGATGGCCGGCGGCAACCTGGTCTTCCGCCGCCCGACCGGTACGACGTCGTACGTCGATCCGTTCGGCGACGGGACCGCGAAGACCTACGAGCAGGCCAGCTGGGTCTCGCCGGAGGTGCGGCCCGGGTTCGACCTGACCGAGCTGGTGGCGTCCTGGAACGCGACCACGCCGGCCGGGACCTGGATCGAGGTGTCGATGTCCGGTCGGTCCGACCTGGGCACGAGCACCAAGTGGTACGTGCTCGGCCGGTGGACCAGCGGCGACGACACGGCCGCCGGGACCATCCACCGGACGTCGGTGCCGGACCAGGAGGACACCGTCGGCGACGTCGCGGTCGACACCTTCGTGGCCAACGACGGGCACTCGCTGGACCGCTGGCGGCTCAAGGTGACCCTGTTCCGCCAGGCCGGGAGCCGGCAGGCGCCGGTGGTCCGGTCCGTCGGCGCGATGGCGTCGCGGCTGCCCGACGAGGAGACCGTGCCGGTCAGCCGGGGCGGTGGCGCGTGGGGCAAGGTGCTCGACGTACCGACGTACTCGCAGGAGACGCACATCGGGCACTACCCGCAGTGGGACAACGGCGGTGAGGCCTGGTGCTCGGCGACGTCCACCGCGATGGTGCTCGACTACTGGCGGGCCGGACCGAGCAAGCGGGAGACCTCCTGGGTCGACCCGGCCGACGAGGACCCGCAGGTCGACCACGCGGCCCGGATGGTCTTCGACTACGACTACGACGGTGCTGGGAACTGGCCCTTCAACACCGCGTACGCCGGAACGCGCAAGGTCGACGCCTTCGTCACCCGGTTGCGCTCGCTGACCGAGGCGGAGCAGTTCATCAAGGCCGGGATCCCGCTGGTCGCCTCGCTGTCGTTCGAGAAGGACGAGCTGCCCGGCGCCGGCTACGGGACCAACGGGCACCTGATGGTGATCGTCGGCTTCGACCGCGACGGCAACGTGGTGGTCAACGACCCGGCCTCGCACCTGATCAAGAGCAACGACGAGGTCCGGACGACGTACGACCGCAAGGCCTTCGAGAACGCCTGGGTCCCGCACTCGGGCGGGCTGGTCTACGTCATCCACCCGGCCTGGAAGCAGCTGCCACGGACGGGCGCGCAGGACAACTGGTGACCAGCCCTACGGCTTGACGGCCAGGCCGGCGGCGATCAGGCGTTCCCAGTCGGTCAGGTCGTCGACCGGCTGCTCCGGCCGCCACTCGGCGGCCGGGACGATACCGGGCTCGAGGACCTCGAGCCCGGCGCCGAACAGCGCGCGGATCTCGTCGTCGGTCCGCCAGCGGCCGCGGCCCAGCGAGCCCTGCAGCAGCTCCTGCATCTCCGCGCTGCGCGGGTCGTTCTCGCTGCGGAAGTGGCTGATGAACACGTAGCTGCCGGAAGCGATCCGCTCGGCCCAGAAGCGGACCAGCGCGGCCGGGTCCTCGTCGTCGTTCAGGTGGTGCAGGACCGCGCTGAGCACGATCGCGACCGGCTTCCCGAAGTCGATCAGCGCGCCGGTCTGCCCGCTGGTGTAGATCGACTCGGCGTCGCGCAGGTCGGCCTGGAGGACCGTGGTGCGCTCGTTCTCCTCGAGCAGCGCGCGGCCGTGCGCGAGCACGACCGGGTCGTTGTCGACGTACACGACCTTGGTCTCGGGCGTGTACCGCTGGGCGACCTGGTGCACGTTGTCGGCGGTCGGCAGGCCGCTGCCCAGGTCCACGAACTGGCGGACCTTCGTGGTGGTGACGATCTCCCGCACGGCCCGGATCAGCGCCGCGCGGTTGTCGTGCGCGATCGCCTGCGACCCGGGCAGGTCCTTAATGAACTTGTCGCCCAGCGCGCGGTCGACCGCGAAGTTGTCCTTGCCACCGAGCAGGTAGTCGTAGGTCCGCGCGATGCTCGGCCGGGTCTGGTCGACCCCGGCGATCTCCTGGCCGCTCATCGGGTGAAGAGGGCGCCGGTCAGGTTGGTGGTCAGGTTGCGCAGCGAGTCGGGCAGGTGCTGCAGGTGCCAGCCGCGGGGTCCCCGGTACCAGGGGAAGCCCTCGTCCTCGTCGTCGTCCACGTCGGTGGCGACGAGCGCGTCGATCCAGCGTTCCGAACCGCCCAGGACCACGGCGTACGGGAGTGCGCGGGAGCAGAGCTCGACGTGCTGGTCGCTGGGCAGCTCGCTGACGTCCATCTCCAGCAGCTCGCCACGGATGGCCGCGACCTGGCCGAGGACGCGACCGGCGGCCGGGGCCTTGGCAGGCATGTGCCGGCCGATCACCAGCAGGCCGACGCCGACAGCGGTGACGGCGATGCCGAGCAGGCCCCAGCTGCTGAACAGGGCGAGCAGGACGATCAGTACGACGCCCAGCACGGTCAGGCCGAGCCCGACGGTCGTCCACAGCGAGCGGGTCCGGTCCGGGCGCTCGGTGAACCAGCCGCGCTTCACCACTCCGTCGTACAGGGCGTCCTGGACCTGGCCGAGGTTGGCGCGGACCTGCGGGCCGAGCTCGGAGACCAGGACGGTGTCGTTGTCGCCGAAGATCGCGCGGACCAGGACGTTCTCGTAGCGCTGCAGCTCCTCCGACGGGGCGTTCGCGACCCGCTTGAGCTGCCAGTCCGGCCGGGCGTACTCGTTGGCGTGCTCGAGCTCGGTGATGGTCAGGTGGCCGCGGACCGCGAGGTCGATGATCGTCGCGGTCACGTCGACCGGGTCGATCCGCTCGTCGATCAGCGTGCCGACCTCACCGGGGCGCAGGTCGGCCGGCGGCGTGAAGTCGATCCGGGTGTCCTGGCCGAGGCTGAACAGCGAGGCCGGTACGACGCGGCTCGGGTCGACCTGGTCGCGGCCGCGCAGGCGGTACAGGGCCAGCAGTCCGCCGGCGCCGAGCAGCAGCACCGCCAGGGCGGTGATCAGCTGGGCGGTGTCGGTGGAGAAGGCCCGCTTGAAGGTCTTGCGGTACTCGACGATCGAGTTCGCGGCGATCTCGCCCGCGGGGAAACCGACCGTCATCCGGACCGTGTTGCCCGGCGGCAGGCCCTGCTGCCGGAACGTCGGCCCGGCGGTCTCGCCGAGCTGCGCCAGCGTGCACGGGTGGTTGCTGTCGACCGCGCCGGCCACGCAGAACACGTGCGTGACCTCGGGGGTGCTGTAGACGATGTTGGCGTCCTGCACCGTGTACGACAGGCCGGTCAACGGCGAGAACCGGACCTCCGTGCCGTTCAGCGTGCTCGCCACCGCACCGCGAACGGTGTAGGTGAAGTCGAGCTGCGCGTCCCCGCTGACGTCCTCGACCGCGATCGAGGTGATGTCGCCGTCGACGCTCTGCTCGGCCTTCTTCGTCTCACCGCCGGCCTTGACCTGCAGGTCCTCGATCCTCTGCACGTGGTCGACGTCGTCGGCCAGGTGGTCGGTGGTGAGCAGGAACCGGGTGAAGGTCCCGGTCACGTTGCTCAGCTTCCACGTCTCGGAGACCTTGAGCGCACCGTCGCGGTCCACCCTGATCTCACTGTCGTAGTTGGTCACCACCGGATCGGCGGCAGCACCCAGGCCGGACGCACCGGCTTGAGCACCGGTCAGGACCAGAATTCCGAGCGCGCACAGGGACACCCCGAGCAGACGTAGACGCATCGCCCAATCACACCGTATCGAGAGGGTCAGGAAGGACGGTCCCCTGCGGTACGACGTGCAGTGGCCGCTTGCAGGGGGCACCTTACCGGTACTCGTGCCCGGCGCAACGATTCCGCCAGGTGGACCGGGAGGGCCCGGCAGCGGACTGAGCCCGGACTCGGATAGCGTCTGGCGGTGCGGCTGCGCCCCGAGCCGCGCAGTGACCGCCGGCGGGGCACGGGAGAGTGCGCGTGTCCGACAACCAGTGGGGACCTCCTGGTCAGTACCCGCAGCAGCCACCGCAGGGTCCGTACCAGCCGCCGGGCCCGCCGCAAGGGCAGCCGCAGGGCCAGTACCCGCAGGGGCAGCCGCCTCAGTACGGGCAACCGCCGTACGGGCAGCCGCAGTACGGCGGGCAGCCGGGCGGGCAGCCGCAGTACGGCGGGCAGCCGGGCGGGCAGCCGCCGTACGGGGGCCAGCCTGGGTACCCGGGACAGGTGCCGCCGCCGGGGCCGTTGGCGCCGCAGCCGTGGCAGACGCAGCCGCACTACACCGCGCGCACGCCGATGCAGCAGTTGCCGCACGGGATCGGCTGGGGTGCACCGCAGGGCCCAGGGGGTCCCGGTGGACCGCAGGGACCGTACGGGCCGGGTGGGCCGCGCGGACCGCGGAAGAAGAGCAAGGCGATCTGGTTCGTCGTACCGCTGATCGTCGTCGGCGTCGCGTTCCTGGCGCTGCGCATCGTCAGCTTCACGCTCAAGAGCAACGGGCCGGACGACTACTCGAGCCCGAGCGCCCCGGTTTCGACCTACTCGCCGTCCCCATCCGCCGATCCCTCCACGAGCCCGACCACCGAGCCGACCGGCGTACCGAGCAGGCCGCCGACCACCGCGCCGACGGCGACCAAGCCGACCGCGCCGCGGACCACCACCACGACGCCGCCGGCCCGCCGCGGTCCGACCGACTACGAGGTCGTCAGCCGTAACCGGATCTACTCGACCGGCGTGATGCCCGGCACCGGCTGCAAGGAGAGCCGCGCCCGGCCGGCGAACACCGCCGGCGCCAACACCAACTACGTCCAGCTGAAGGCCTGCCTGGCCCGCGCCTGGACCGCCCAGGTCCGCAGGTCCGGCGCGACCTTCCGGCAGCCGACCGTGGTCAGCTTCACCGGAACGGTCCAGTCGCCGTGCGGCGGCACGATGAGCGACACCGGCCCGCCGTTCTACTGCAGCGCCAACGAGACCATCTACATGAACCTGCGCGAGGACATCGGCAACTACGGCCGGTACGACAAGGTGTGGGCGCGGATGTGGATGCTGCACCAGTTCGCGCACGAGTACGGCCACCACGTCCAGCACCTGACCGGCATCCTCCAGGCCAACCACAACATGCGGTACGAGGCGGAGACCCGGGCGGAGCAACTGGAGATGAGCCGGCGGCTGGAACTGCAGGCGTCCTGCTTCAGCGACGTGTTCATCGGCGCCAACAAGCGGACCTACCCGGTGACCGGGCGCTCGCTGCAGCAGTGGCGGTTCCTGATCGTCAACGTGACCGACAACGGCAACGACCACGGTGACGCCCCGAACCACCAGTACTGGGCCCTGCGGGGGTTCAACAGCCGCAACCCGGGTGCCTGCAACACCTTCACCGCCCCCTCGGCACGCCTGAGGTAGCGGATACCCGGCGTGGTCCCGGATGATCGGCGCAGGCAATGTGCTGACGTGGGCGGGTGCTGATGGATAGCCTGGCCGTCCGGATCACGCCCTGTGTGTCCCGGGGGGATGAGGATCAACCGTGTCTGACCAGGACTGGAGCGCACCAGCACCACCGCCGGGACCGATGCCCGACGGGTCGATACCGCTCTATGCCAGTTACCCACCACCCGGTACGCCGGGTGGCGGGCCGGCGTTGCCGCAGGTGGGCTGGGGGCCCGACTTCGGTGCCGACGGCCACATCCGGCACGGCGGGCCACAGCGCAAGCGCCGGACCGGCCTGGTGGCCGGCGTGCTGCTGCTCGGTGGGGTCGGTGCGCTCGTGGTGATCGCGGCGCTCACGCTGCGTAGCAGTAACGCGCCGACCGTCGCTCCGTCGTACGGGCCGGGGGCCGCGCCGACCAGTGCGACCGCCGCGCCGACCGAGCCGGACGACAGCCCGCCCGGAACCCCGGGAGGGCCGGGGGCGTCGCAGGACAGTGCCGCGATCGTCCGGACCGACGGCTTCTACCGCAGCGGGGTGCAGAAGACGGTGAACTGCCGGGAGCCGCAGATCGCGCTGGCCACGGCGGGAGCGGTGCAGACCTACTACGCGAACCTGATCGGCTGCCTCAACCGCGCCTGGACGCCGTTGGTCCGCGCCGGGCAGGACCAGTACGCCGCACCGCGGGTGATCTTCTGGGCCGGCACCGTGGTGTCGCCGTGCACGAGCTCGTCCCCGACGTCGTTCTACTGCTCGGCGAACCGGACGCTGTACCTGAAGTTCGAGGACGACGTGAAACTGTGGAACCGGGCCCCGGACGACGCCAACCGGTCGTTCGCGCGGATGTGGGCGACGTACACGGCCGGGCACGAGTTCGGGCACCATATCCAGCAGCTGGCCGGGATACTGCCGGCCGCCGCGCGGCTGGAGTACGACGCGCCGGACCAGGACGCGCGGCTCGAGGTGAGCCGGCGGATCGAGCTGCAGGCGTCGTGCCTCGGAGCGGCGTTCATGGGGGCCAACCAGGCGTCGTACGGGATCACCGGTCTGGATCTGACCATCTACCGGCGTTACGTCGAGGCTCAGACCGGGGATGAGAACAACCGTGGCGGCCCACGGGACCACGGAGCGCGGAGCAGTCACCAGTACTGGGCCGCGCAGGGCTTCAACACTGTCAACAGCGCCAACTGCAACACGTTCACGGCTTCGGCCAGCAAGGTCTCGTGAGGAGTATCGATGTCGGACAACTGGAATCCACCCCCTGGGCGGGAGCCGTCGGAGCCGGAGGGCGAGCAGCCCGCCGGCAACCCTGGCACGCCCCCGCGGGATGGCCAGTCGCCCCGCTGGTGGACCGAATCCACCGACAAGCCCGAGGAGTACCTGAAGCCGGACTCCCCGCCACAGAACCACCCGGTCCCGCCACCGACGCAGCCCCCGGCCGCGCCGCAGTGGTACACCCCGGGCCTGAGCGACGACCAGTCCGGCAACCGGCCCACCGCGGCGAACCAGCCAGGTGGTCAGCAGCCCGGCGGCAACCAGCCGGGTGGTCAGCCGACCGGCGGTAATCAGCCTGGCGGTCAGCCGACCGGCGGCAACCAGCCTGGCGGTAACCAGCCCGGCGGCCGCCACGGCACAGGCCCTCAGCCAGGTGGTCAGCCCGGCGCCGCAGGACAGCCCGGTCCGCAGGGCGGCCCCGGCAACCCCGGCTGGAGCCTCCCGCCGCAGGGCCAGCCGGAGCAGCCCCCGCGCGGCCAGCACGCGG
Organism: Kribbella italica; assembly: GCF_014205135.1. Taxonomy (NCBI): domain Bacteria; kingdom Bacillati; phylum Actinomycetota; class Actinomycetes; order Propionibacteriales; family Kribbellaceae; genus Kribbella; species Kribbella italica. The sequence continues at coordinate 7,603,192 of NZ_JACHMY010000001.1, read as the reverse complement.
CCCCGCCGCCCAGCGCACCCCGCCCCAACACCAGCGGCTACCGCTCCCACACCGGCACCGGCGCGACACCCGCAGCCGGCCCGGGCGGCGGCACGCCCCCGACCGACGGCCCTCCCGCGAGCGGTGCCGCCTGGAGCCAGGGCGTCCCACCGGGCACCGGCGCGACGCCGGGCGCTGGCGCGACGCCGGGCGCTGGCGCGACGCCGGGCGCTGGCGCGACGCCGGGCACCGGCCCGGGCGCTGGCACCCCTCCGACCGACGGCCCGCCCGCGGCCAACTCCGGCTGGGGGCGCCGCGACGACTCAGCGGCCGGCTCCACAGGCACCCCCTCTCAAGGTCCTGCTGCCGGTCAGGGTGGGTTCACTGGCTCTTGGCCTACCGCGTCAACCGGACCGGTGCCGCCTCCTTCGACTGGTGGGTGGCCCGGCCCCAACACCGGGCCTCAGCAGCCCCAGAACCCCTGGTCCGGAGCAGCCGGTGCAGGTGGGTGGCAGCAGCAGGGTGGGCCCAACGGACCCCAGGGCGGGCAGCCGACCTGGCAGTATCCGCCGATTCCGATCCCCAAGCCCCCGGGCCCGGGCCGTCGCCGCAAGCCGCGGCAGCTGTCCAAGGGCATTCTCGTCATGCTCGTGGCGCTGGCTGTGCTGGTGGTCGGCTCCGGCGTCACCGTCGCGCTGAAGCTGACCGGTGACGACACCCCGACCACTCCGGTCGCCGTCGACACACCTTCGGAGACCCCGTCGGAAACGCCGTCCGAGACCCCGTCCGTGACGCCGACGCCGACACCCACCCCGAAGCCGACGCCGAAACCGAAGCCCAAGCCGCGCGTCCCCACGCCGTACGAGGTGGTGGCGCAGAACAAGATCTACTCGGTCGGCGCGCTGCAGCCGACCAAGTGCGTCGAGCCGCCGTTCCGGCCGACCACGTTCGCGGCGACCAAGGCCTACTACCAGCGCATCCTGCCGTGCCTCAACCGCACCTGGTACCTCGCGCTGAAGAAGGCCGGCCAGCCGTTCCGCGCGCCGGCCCTGATCGTCTACGCCAACACGGTGAAGACCCCGTGCGGCACCGAGCGCGGCACCCGCGGCTACTACTGCGGCGCGAACCAGGCGATCTACATGCCGTTCAACGTCGACTACAACAACTACAAGATCAACCCGAACTACACCCGGGCGTGGATGCTGAACACGATCGCGCACGAGTACGGGCACCACATCCAGCAGCTGACCGGCATCTTCCGGGCCAGCTTCGCCCGCCAGGCGACGATGGCCGACCCGAACCTGCGGCTGCTGGAGTCACGCCGGCGCGAGCTGCAGGCGGCTTGCTTCGGCTCGGCGTACCTGGGCGCGAACGCGGCGTTCATCCCGATGCGCGGCGACCTGCTGAACAACTGGAAGTTCGCGGTCGCGAACGCCGGGGACGAGTTCAGCCGGCCGCGGATCCGCGACCACGGCTCGAAGGTCAACCACAACCGCTGGTCGATCCGCGGCTTCACCTTCAAGAACCCGATCTACTGCAACACCTTCAGCACCAACCCGCAGTACACGAGCTAGAAGCTGAACAGTTGGCGTGACGCGGTCAGCGAGCCACCGAAGACGGTGACGAAGCTGGTCAGCGACTCCCCGATGTCGGACAGGTGCCAGCCCTCCGGGCCGGAGTACCAGCCGATGCCGGCATCGGGGTCGTCGTCGTCATCGGTCGCCGCGATCTCCAGCGCCCACTTCTCGGTCAGCCCGAGCACAGCGGCGTACGGCAGGCAGCGGGACGCGAACTCGAGCCGGTGGCTCTGCGGCAGGCTCGCCGAGGTCTCGTCGGCCAGGTAGCGCTGCAGGCCACTCACACGACCCAGTACGGCGGCGCCGCGCGCCGTCCGCGCCGGAGCGACCTGTCCGGCCAGCGACAACGCCACACCGGCCAGGATGACGGCCAGCCCGACCAGTCCGAACTTGGTGACGACGGCCAGCACGATCGTCAGCACCACACCGGCACCGACCAGCACCAGACCGGCGGTGGTCCACCGGTTCCGGACGGCGTCCGGGCGGCTGGCGAACCAGCCCTGCGTGACGACGTCGGCGTACAGCTGCTCGCGCACCAGGTTGAGCCGGGGCCGCAGCGACGAGCCCAGCGTCGACACCTGGACGGTCTCACCGTCGGCGAAGACCGCGTCGAGCAGGGCCTTCTCGTACGGCAGCAGCTCGGGCCCGCCCTCGTTCAGCCGGACCAGCTGCCAGTCGTGCCGGCCGAACTGCGTCCCGCGCGGCAGCTCGACGATGGTCAGGTAGTTGCGGACGGCAAGGTCCAGCAAGGTCGCGGTGATGTCGACGACGTCGGCCGACTCGTCCACGACGGTGCCGACCTGGCCCGGCCGGATCCCGTCCGGGGCGGCGAACTGCGGCCCGTCGGTCCCGTCCAGCACCGGGCGCTCCGGCGCGCCCTCACCGGTCTTGCCGGCGTCGCGTCCCTTGAAGAACCACAGCGCGGCCGCGGCCAGTACGCCGAGCCCGAGCAGCAGCGCGCTCAGCCCGATCGTCGAAGCGTCCGCGGAGAAGGCGTGGTGCAGCGACCAGCGGGTCTTGAACTCGGCGTTCGGCGTGACGGTCGCCTGGCCGCTCAGCCCGGTCAGGAAGGTGACCCGGCCCCCGGCGGGCACCTGGAGCTGCTCGATCACGATCTCGGCCGACTCGCCCAGCTGGTACGACGTACAGGGCATGCTCGAGCCGGTGCGACCGGCGAAGCAGGTCAGCCAGGTGGCGAACGGGACGTTCACTGACAGGGTCGCCTTCGGGATCGCCGCGCCGAAGCCCTGGAGCACCGGCCAGCTCACCTCGCGGCCCTCGGTGGAGTCGGCCACGACGTTGTCGACGTCGTAGGTGTAGACGACCTTCGTCGGCCCGGACGCCTGCACCGACAGCTGCCGGCCGTTCTCGATCTCGGTGTCGCTGAAGCCACCGGCGGGCTGCCCGTTCACGGTCGCCGACACGTTGCTGATGTCGTAGACCCGGTCGTCGTCGGCGTTCGAGCGGACCCGCGTCGCCAGCGTCCGGACGAAGGTGTCGCCGCCGGCCGTGACGTCGACGGTCTCCTTGACCTTGAGCACGCCGTCACCGGTCAGCGTCGCCTCGGCGGCGTACGCCGTGATCTTGTCGTCGGCCGCCTGGGCAGGCAGCGCGCCCACGGCAACGAACGGGAACGACAGGGCGACGAGCAGGGCAGCCGGTAGGAGGCGGCGCTTCAGTGACATGGGGTGAGAGTAGTCTCGGGGCGGTTCGCCCAGCGAACCCGCGACGACCTGCCACCGGCACAGAAGGGGTCCTGCGACCAGTGAGCAACCCGTACGACTACAACCGACCCCAGGACCGGCCGCAGGGCTATCGCCCGCCGGCTCCGCCGCCCGGCGTACTGCCTCCGCCGCAGCCGGGCCAGTGGCAGCAGGGACCGCCGCAGCAGTTCCAGCCGCAGTACCCCCAGCAGGGTCAACTCCAGCCGGGCCGGTACCCGCAGTACCAGCAGCAGCCCGGTCAGTGGCCGCAGCCGCACTACGGCAGCCCGAACCACTTCAACGGCTTCCAGCCGCCCCCGCGGCGGCGCGGCTCGGGGGCGGCCAAGTTCGTCCTGCTCGGCTTCTTCGCGCTGGCCTTCGTCGGCATCACCCTGGCGGTCGTCGGCGCGGTCCTGACCGAAAGCTCCGACAGCACGGCGATCCCCGAGAACAGCGGCCCGTCGATCGTCCCGACCGCGACCACCAAGCCGGACAAGGGCACCGCCGAGGACTACCTGGTCAACAGCGCGCTCTACACCGCCGGTGGTCTCGGTGAGCTGAACTGCCCGGCGCAGAAGCTCGGCGACGGCAGCCTGGCGGCGCAGAAGGTCTACTACGAGAAGCTCTTCAAGTGCCTGAACGACGCCTGGCGGCCGGCGCTGAACAAGATCGGCGTGAACAAGCCCGACCCGGGCCTGGTCGTGTTCGACAAGCCGGTCAACACCGCGTGCGGGAAGTTCAGCCCGCTGTCCGGCCGGGTGCTCGCGTTCTACTGCTACGGCAACCAGGTGATGTACACCGACGTGCTGCAGATGAACAAGGCGTTCGGGCCGAAGGAGGACCTGGCCTACCTGATGACGATCGCGCACGAGTACGGCCATCACATCCAGGGCGTCACCGAGCTGTTCTACGCGCGGGCCTACTACCTGCAGGACCACCCGAGCCAGAAGCTGGAGAGCTCCCGCCGCAACGAGGTCCAGGCCTCCTGTCTGGGCGGCGTGTTCAGCCGGGCGGTCGAGAAGAGCTACCCCTTCACCAACCGGATGAAGGAGTTCGAGTTCCAGTCCAGCCACAGTTTCGGCGAGTCCGAGGACACGCCGCCGGACGAGCGGACACACGGTCTGGCCAGCACACAGGGCTTCTGGATCATGAACGGCTTCAACATCGGCGAGACCAAGGCCTGCAACACCTTCGCCGCGCCGGCCGGTCTGGTGAAGTGACCGTCTGAGTGGTGTCGTGTTCGCCTGCGGTTCAGCGGATCGCAGTATCATCCGGCCGTGACGTTGCGACGGGGGGACAGTGCGCCGCCCGAGCGCACCCTGGTGGACATCCTGCACGAGACCGCGGGCAAGTACCCCGACGATCCCGCGCTGGACGACTCGCACGTCAGCCTCAGCTACCGCGAACTGCTCACCCAGGTGGGCAAGTTCGCGGGCCGGCTGACGGCGCTCGGGATCGGGCCGGGCGACCGGGTCGGCGTCCGGATCTCGTCCGGGCACAACGACCTGTACGTCGCGATCCTGGGCACGCTGCAGGCCGGAGCGGCGTACGTCCCGGTCGACGCGGACGACCCGGCCGAGCGCGCCGAACTCGTCTTCGGTGAGGCGGCGGTCGCCGCGATCGTCACCGACGGCCTGGAGATCGCGGGCACGCGCCCGGGCGGACCGGACGAGGACGGCTACTACGACTTCCCGTACTCGGCCCGCATGGAGCCGCCCGGAGCGCTGGGCGGCGGCGCCGAAGCCGGCGCTCCCGCCGGACGGGTTACCGGCCACTCGGGCGACGGGCCTTCGCCCGACGACGACGCCTGGATCATCTTCACCTCCGGGTCGACCGGCGTCCCGAAGGGCGTCGCCGTCACGCATCGCTCGGCCGCGGCGTTCGTCGACGCCGAGGCGCGGATGTTCCTGCAGCAGGAGCCGATCGGCTCCGACGACCGTGTGCTGGCCGGCCTGTCGGTCGCGTTCGACGCGTCCTGCGAGGAGATGTGGCTCGCCTGGCGGTACGGCGCGTGCCTGGTCCCCGCGCCGCGTTCGCTCGTCCGCAGCGGCATGGACCTCGGCCCCTGGCTCGTCGCGCAAGGCATCACGGTCGTCTCGACCGTGCCGACGCTCGCCGCGCTCTGGCCCGCCGACGCGCTGGACGCCGTACGGCTGCTGATCTTCGGCGGCGAGGCCTGCCCGCCCGAGCTGGCCGAGCGGCTGGCGATCGACGGTCGCGAGGTCTGGAACACCTACGGCCCGACCGAGGCGACCGTCGTCGCGTGCGGCGCGCAGCTGACCGGCGACGGCCCGGTCCGGATCGGCCTGCCGCTGGACGGCTGGGACCTTGCCGTAGTCGATGCCCAGGGCAATGAAGTGGCCGAGGGTGAGATCGGCGAGCTGATCATCGGCGGCGTCGGCCTGGCCCGGTACCTGGACCCGGCCAAGGACGCGGAGAAGTTCGCGCCGATGACGTCGCTGGGCTGGGAGCGCGCGTACCGCAGCGGCGACCTGGTCCGCAAGGACGAGGCCGGGCTGCTGTTCCAGGGCCGCGCCGACGAGCAGATCAAGCTCGGCGGCCGGCGGATCGAGCTGGGCGAGGTGGACGCTGCCCTGCAGGCATTGCCCGGTGTCTCCGGTGCGGCGGCCGCCGTACGGACTAGTGCCGGAGGCAACCAACTCCTGGTCGGCTACGTGGTCGCCGAGGAGTCCTTCGACCAGAAGGCCGCCACGGAACGCCTCCGCGAAGCCCTCCCGGCCGCGCTCGTCCCGCTGCTCGCGATCACCGACACCCTCCCGACACGCACGTCCGGCAAGGTCGACCGCAACGCGCTCCCCTGGCCCCTGCCCGGCATGGACAGCGACGCCCCCGCGGCAGAACTCGACGGTACGGCGGGCTGGCTGGCCGAGCGCTGGACGTCCGTCCTCGGCGCCAAGGTCACAGGGCCCGACAACGACTTCTTCCTGCACGGCGGCGGCAGCCTCGCCGCGGCCCAGCTCGTCTCCGCGCTGCGCGAGCGGTACGCCGAGATCACCGTCGCGGACATCTACGAGTACCCCCGGCTCGGCGCGCTCGCCGACCGCCTGGACTCGTCCACCGCGACGTACGAACCGATCGAGATCCGTGAGATCCGTCCGATCCCGCCGGGCACGCAACTCCTGCAGACCGCGTTGACGCTGATCCTGCAGACCGTGGTCGGCGTGCGCTGGCTGGTCTACCTGTTCACGCTGAACAACGTGCTCGCAGTCACCGCCGGCGACCACCCCTGGATGCGCACGGTGTCCTGGTGGTGGATCCTCGTCGGCTGGTTGCTGCTGATCACCCCGGCCGGCCGGATGGGCATCGCCGTCGTCGGCGCGCGCATCCTGCTGCGCGGCCTCAAACCGGGCGTCTACCCACGCGGCGGCAACGTGCACGTCCGGCTCTGGGCCGCGGAGAACCTGGCCGACGCGGCCGGCGCCGCGAACCTGGCCGGCGCTCCGTGGATCGCGTACTACGCCCGCGCGCTCGGCGCGAAGGTCGGCCGCGGCGTCGACCTCCACACGCTGCCGCCGGTGACCGGCCTGCTGACGATGGGCCGCGGCGCGTCGATCGAGCCCGAGGTCGACCTGTCCGGCTACTGGATCGACGGCGACCGGCTGCACGTCGGCGCGGTGCAGGTCGGCGCCGAGGCCGTGATCGGGTCGCGCAGCACGTTGCTGCCCGGTGCGGAGATCGGCCGTGGCGCCGAGATCGCGGCCGGGTCGGCGGTCTCCGGCAAGGTCCCGTCGAACGAGCGCTGGTCCGGCTCGCCCGCGAGCCGGGTCGGCCGTGCGCGTCGCCCCTGGCCCGAGGAACGCCCGGCCCGGGCGCCCTGGTGGGTCCTCGCGTACGGCGCGGCGTCGGCGCTGATGTCGCTGCTCCCGGTCGCCGCGGCGGTCGCCGCGATCGCCGTACTGGGGGTGTTCATCAAGGGGACCGCGTCGCTGGGCGATGCCGCGCTGAAGGCGCTGGCCGCGATCCCGCTGATGACGCTGGTCGGCTTCGTGTCGCTGGCCGTGCTGACGCTGATCGGCGTACGGATCCTCGGACTCGGGATCAAGCCGGGGCACTACCCGGTGCGCAGCCGGATCGGCTGGCAGGTGTGGGCGACCGAGCGGCTGCTCGACTCGGCCCGGACGTTGCTGTTCCCGCTCTACGCGAGCCTGCTGACGCCGTGGTGGCTGCGCGCGCTCGGCGCGAAGATCGGCCGCGACGTCGAGGCGTCGACCGTGCTGCTGCTGCCGAAGATGACGACTGTGGGTGACGGCGCGTTCCTGGCCGACGACACCATGATCGGGTCGTACGAGCTGGGCGGTGGCTGGTTGCACGTGGCCGGCGCGAAGGTCGGCAAGCGCGCGTTCCTCGGCAACTCCGGGATGACCGCGCCGGGCCGGTCGGTGCCGAAGAACGGGCTGGTCGCGGTGCTGTCGGCCGCGCCGAAGAAGTCCAAGGCCGGGACGTCGTGGCTGGGCAGCCCGCCGGTGAAGCTGCGCCGGCAGGCCGTCGCGGGCGACCAGAGCCGGACCTTCAACCCGCCGTACCGGCTGAAGGTGGCGCGGGCGCTGGTCGAGCTGTGCCGGTTCGTCCCGATGATGTGCACGGTGCTGATCGCGCTCGGGGTGCTGTTCGCCCTGCAGGCGCTGGACGTCTGGCTCGGGCCGTGGTGGACCGTGCTGCTGTCCGGCGCGGTGATCCTGGCCGCCGGTGCGGTCGCGGGCGGGATGGCGACGGTGGCCAAGTGGGTCGTCGTCGGCCGGACCCGTGCGGTCGAGTACCCGCTGTGGAGCTCGTTCGTCTGGCGCAACGAGGTGGTCGACAGCTTCGTCGAACTCGTCGCGGCGCCCTGGTTCGCCAACGCGGCCGCTGGTACGCCGGTACTCGCGCTGTGGCTGCGCACGCTCGGCGCGAAGATCGGCAAGGGCGTCTGGTGCGAGACGTACTGGTTGCCCGAGGCCGATCTGATCACGCTCGGCGACGGTGCCACGGTGAATCGCGGGTGCGTGCTCCAGACGCACCTGTTCCATGACAGGGTGATGTCCATGAGCACCGTCACCTTCGGCCCAGGGTCGACGCTGGGGCCGCACGGCATCGTGCTGCCGGCCGCGTCGATCGGTGCGGGCGCCACCGTCGGCCCGGTCTCGCTGGTGATGCGGGGTGAGAGCGTGCCGGCCGGTACTCGCTGGGCCGGCAATCCGATCGCACCCTGGCAGGGTTGATGGTCGCCGGTTCCCAGGGCCGGGCCGAGCAGGGCGCTGATACCGCGGGTGATCCCTACGTCCCCACGCACGGCAACGGCGGCTACTCCGTCGAGTCCTACGAGCTCGACCTCGACTACCGGGTCAGCAGCAACCGCCTGACCGGCAAGGCGACGATCACCGCGGTCGCGACGCACGCGCTGTCCCGGCTCAGCCTCGACCTCGGCAGCCTGCGGGTGAGCAAGGTGGCCGTCAACGGCCGCCGCGCCGCCCGCTACGCGCACCGCTCCGGCAAGCTGCACATCACCCCGGCCGCGGTGATCCCGGACGGTGCGGAGTTCGTCGTCGACGTCCAGTACGCCGGGAACCCGGCGCCCGCCGACAGCCCGTGGGGCGAGCTCGGCTGGGAGGAGCTGACCGAAGGCGTGATCGTCGCCAGCCAGCCCAGCGGCGCGGCCACCTGGTTCCCGTGCAACGACCACCCCGGCGACAAGGCGCACTACCGGATCACCGTCACCACCGACTCGCCGTACCACGTGATCGCGAACGGCCGGCTCGTGTCGCGCCGCACCAAGGCCAGCCGGACCAGCTGGGTCTACGACATGGCCGCGCCGATGGCGACGTACTTGGCGACCATCCAGATCGGCCGGTACGACGTACTGGAGCTGGCGGCGTCGCCGGTGACCCAGCGCGCGGCCCTGCCGCAGACGCTGATCAAGGACTTCCGGACCGACTTCGGCCGGCAGCAGGACATGATGAAGCTGTTCTGCGCGCTCTTCGGGCCGTACCCGTTCACGGCGTACACGGTGGTCGTCACGGACGACCCGCTGGAGATTCCCCTGGAGGCACAGGGGATCTCGGTGTTCGGCAGCAACCACCTGGACGGCCGGCGCGGGTCGGAGCGGCTGGTCGCGCACGAGCTCGCACACCAGTGGTTCGGCAACAGCCTGACCCCGGCGACCTGGCAGGACATCTGGCTGAACGAGGGCTTCGCCTGCTACGCCGAGTGGTTGTGGTCGGAGGAGTCCGGCGGGCTGTCGGCCAACCAGCAGGTCTCCAGGGCGTACAGCCGGCTGGCGTCGCTGGACGAGGAGCTGGTGCTGTCGGATCCCGGGCCGGAGCTGATGTTCGACGACCGGCTCTACAAGCGCGGCGCGATCACCCTGCACGTCCTGCGCCAACTGCTCGGCGACACCGCGTTCTTCGACCTGCTGCGCGACTGGACCAAGACGTACCGGCACGGCTCGGTGACCACCGAGGACTTCATCGCCCTGGCCGCGGCTACTGCCGACGACCCCGACGCCGTCCACCAGGTCTTCGCCGACTGGCTGTACGCCGCCGAACTCCCGCCACTACCCCGGAGCCGTCGCCGCCGATGAGGTGGCTCGTCCGCGGGCTCAGCGGACAGCTGCTGTAGCCGCGTCGACGAATCGTTCCAGTAGCACCGAGCGCTCGACCCAGGCGACACCGACCCACCAGGACGCGCTCTTGGCGCGCAGCGGGATCAGGTGCACCGGACCCGGCGCGACCTTGCCGGCACTGGCCGGTACGACGGCCGGGCCGACGCCCGCCGCGACCAGGGCCAGTACGGTCAGCAGGTCGTCGGCCTCCTGGAGTACCAACGGGCGGCAGCCCAAGTCGTCGTACAGGCGGGTGATCTGGCCGTCCAGGCCGGGCCCGCGGTGTGGTCTGAGCCGAACCAGCGGGCGGCCGTCGAGCCAGGACGCGACGTCGGCCGGCTCTGGTGTCCCGGCCGGTAGTGCGATGGCCAGCCGATCCTGCTGCAGCCTGCGACGCATGATCCCGTCCGGCACCGGCAGCCGGACGAACCCCGCCTGCAGCGTGCCGGCCAGCAACCGCTCGCACTGAACCGTCGACGGCAGGTCGTCGAGGGAGACCGAGATCCGGGGATGCCGGCCGCGGAACACCGCCACCGCCTTCGGCGCGACCTCGATCGCGGACATCCCGAACCCGACCGCCAGCGTGCCGTCCTCACCGGCAGCGACCGACTCCGCCCGCCGTTCGAACGACGCCGACCGGGCCAGCAGGTCCAGCGCGTCGGGAAGCAGGGCCTCTCCCGCTCCGGTCAGCCGGGCGCCCTGCCGGCCGCGCACGAACAGGCTCGCGCCGACCCGGCGCTCGAGCAGCTGCAACTGCTTGGTGACAGCCGGCTGACTGGTCGAGAGCTCCACCGCCGCGGCGCTGACGTTGCCCGTGCGCGCCACCGTGACGAAGGTCCGGAGCAGCCGCAGTTCCATAACCACAGGATATGGATAACTCTGTGGATATCATTGGACGGCATGCTCGAAGTGGCGGGATCCTGGCGGAAACCGCTGAGGAGAGCCCATGCTGCGTGCCGCCGTCGTCCAGTTCGAAGCCGTTCCCGACCGTCCGGACCGCAACTTGTCCACAGTCCGCCGGCTGGCGGGCGAGGCTGTGGACAACGGCGCACAGCTGGTCGTCTTCCCCGAGCTGTGCCTGCTCGGGTACTGGCACCTGCGCCGCCAACCGGTCGAGCGGCTGCGGGCACTCGCCGAGCCCCGGACCGGACCGTCGGTGACGGCCGTCAGCGCGCTGGCCCGCGAACTGGACGCCGGGATCGGGGTCGGTTTCCTGGAGTCCGACGGCGACCGGCTGTTCAACGCGTACGCCGTGTGCCTGCCGGACGGGACGGTGCACGTGCACCGCAAGCTGCACGCCTTCGAGCACGACGCGATCTCCAGCGGGGACTCGTTCACCGTGTTCGACACCCCGTGGCAGGCGAGGGTCGGGATCCTGATCTGCTGGGACAACAACCTGGTGGAGAACGTCCGGGCCACGGCGTTGCTCGGAGCAACGGTGCTGGTGGCGCCACACCAGACCGGTGGCACGAACTCGGTCAGCCCGTACGGGATGAAGCCGATCCCGCTCGCGGTGTGGGAGAACCGGGCGACGGATCCGGCGGCGGTTCTCGAGGCCTTCAACGGCGTGAGCGGCCGTGGGTGGTTGATGCGGTGGCTGCCGGCCCGGGCGCACGACAACGGGCTCTTCGTGCTGTTCAGCAACGGTGTCGGCCGGGACGACGACGAGGTCCGGACCGGCAACGCGATGGTGCTCGACCCGTACGGCCGGATCGTCGCCGAAACCCCGGTCGCGGACGAGGCGGTGGTGGTGGCCGATCTCGACCTCGACCTGGTCCCGCTCTCAACCGGCCGTCGGTGGCTGCGAGGCCGCCGTCCCGAGCTCTACGGCCTGCTCACCGAACGCCAGGGCAACGAACTCTCACCCCGCGAGGTCCGCTTCACCGCCCCCTCGACCTGATCCGGCTTTGTGCACCGGCCACCCACTTCCCGGGCGAAAATCTGACTGAGCCGTGCACAAAGCGCGGTGGGACGGGGTGCGGGGGTGCGGGCGGCGCGGGTGGCGCGGGTGGCGCGGGTGGCGCGGGTGTGGTCAGTAGATGATCGCCGTGGCGATCGCTGCGATGCCTTCGCCGCGGCCCGTCAGGCCCAGACCGTCGGTCGTGGTGGCGCTGACCGAGACCTCGGCGTCGCAGGCCGTGCTCATCGCCTTCTCGGCCTCTTCGCGGCGGGCGGCGAAGCGCGGCCGGTTGCAGATCACCTGGACGGCGACGTTGCCGATCTCGTAGCCGGCGGCGCGGACGCGGCGGGCGGCCTCGGCCATCAGCGTGGCGCCGGAGGCACCGGCCCACTCGGGCTCCGACGTACCGAAGTTGGAGCCGAGGTCGCCGATCCGGGCCGCGGACAACAACGCGTCGCAGACCGCGTGCGCGGCCACGTCGCCGTCGGAGTGCCCGTCCGGCCCCGAGGTCTCCTCGGGCCAGTGCAGCCCGGCCAGCCACATCTCGCGGCCTTCGACGACCGGGTGCACGTCGATCCCGGTGCCGACCCGTGGTGGTCTCACTGTTGGTGCCTCTCCGCCAGAATCCACTCGGCCAGCAGCAGGTCGCGCGGCCTGGTCACCTTGAACGCGTCCTCGGACCCCTCGACGGTCTGCACGGTGATCCCGAGCCGCTCGCACAGCATCGCGTCGTCCGTTGCTCCGTCCGCGTTCCCGGCATGGGCCTTGCGCAACAACTCGGGATCGAACCCCTGCGGGGTCTGTACGGCGACCAGCGCCGACCGGTCCGGCGTCTCGAGCACCTCGCCGTGCGCGCCGACCCGCTTGATCGTGTCGGTCACCGGGATCACCGGCACCACCGCCGGAGCACCACCGCGGACGGCGGCAACGACCCGCTCGATCACCGCGACCGGGACGAACGACCGGGCCGCGTCGTGCACCAGCACGCAGTCGATCCCGTCGACGGGGACCAGCTCGAGGGCGGCCCGGACCGAGTCGGCGCGCTCGGCACCGCCCGCGACGATCCGCAGGTCGGCGGCCCCGGCGTACGGGCCGAGAAGCTTGCCGACGGCATCTTCCGTGCCCGGGGGAACGGCGATCACGAAGCACGAAAGGCCGGCGGCGGTCGCTGCGGACAGTCCACGCACCGCGTGGACCAGCAGCGATTCGCCACCGACCTCTCGTAACGCCTTCGGTGCCTCACCACCGAGCCGCAACCCGAGACCGGCCGCCGGGATGATTGCCGCGGTACTCATCGAGAGACCACGCAGGGCGGTACGGTCACGGGATCCGGATCGGTTCTGACCTGGAGTAGGTCAGGAAGCGAGGACCTCGTCGAGGATGGCTTCCGCCTTGTCCTCGTTGGTGTGCTCGGCCAGCGCCAACTCGGAGACGAGGATCTGGCGTGCCTTCGCCAGCATCCGCTTCTCACCCGCGGACAGACCGCGGTCACGCTCACGGCGCCACAGGTCGCGGACGACCTCTGCCACCTTCATCACGTCACCGGAGTGCAGCTTCTCCAGGTTCGCCTTGTAACGTCGCGACCAGTTGGTCGGCTCCTCCGTGTGCGGCGCCCGCAGCACGTCGAAGACGCGCTCCAGACCAGCCTGATCCACGACGTCACGCACGCCGACGAGATCGAGGTTGCACGCGGGGACCCGGACGACCAGGTCGTTCTGAGCGACGATCCTCAAGACCAGATAGGTCTTGTCCTCACCTTTGATCTGACGGGTCTCGATGTCCTCGATGACGGCCGCACCGTGATTGGGGTAAACAACCGTCTCGCCGACTGTGAAAGTCATATGTCACGTGCCCCTTTCCAAGACCAATACTACCACGCGGTCGCTGGTCCGGCCGGGGCGTTTGCGCTGGTCAGAGGCCCATTCCCGCCTTGACAAACGCTGTCCGGCATGCCTCGCGCGCGGAATTTGGTTGCCCGGGACATCCCCCGAAGGTGGAGCCGCCGTCGAGCCGCGGGCGCCCGGTCGCTACGCTTTGCTGCGCCGGAGGCCGCAGCCTGACGGCGTCCACAGCTTGCAGGAGAGGGATTCCAGTGCCCATCACGTTGCCCCCGTCGGCTCTTCGCCGCGCAGCCGCGGCCGGCGCCACCGTCACGCTCAGCCTCGCACTGGCGGCCTGCGGCGCGAACTTCAACGCGCAGACCATGAAGCCGTACCAGCCCGCCGAGGGCACCAACGCCACCTCGGGCTCGATCGCCGTCCGTAACCTGCTGGTGCTCGCCGACGAGGACGGCAGCGGCGAGCTGCACGCCGCCGTCGTGAACACGGGCAAGACCGACGACGTCCTGGTCAGCATCGCCTCCGAGCCGGCCGCCGGCGCCCCGCAGGCCGAGGAAGGCGCCGAGCCGACCGCCCCGCCGGCCACCGTCACGGTCGGCAACGTCCGCCCGATGACACTGGCCTCGGGCGCGTCGCTCACCCTGCCGCCCGTTTCCGGCAAGCCGTTCACGGTCACCGGCGGCAAGCCCGGCGTGATGGTCACGCTGGTCCTAACCTTCGCCAAGGCAGCCCCGATCACCGCGCACGTCCCGGTGCTCACCACCGACCACTTCAGCCCCACCCCGCGCGACGACGCCCCCGAGGAAAGCCACGGCTGAGCCCGTCGGGTTGCCGGCCGGCAGACGCTCGCACCACAAGTAGTCCGCGCGACAGGTGCTCGGCACCCGGCAGCGAGCCCACTGGAGGCGGCCCGCCGGGCATTCCGCGACCGAGGCGCTCGCACCACAACTAGTTCCAGCTGACAGGTGCTCGGCGCCCGTCAGGGCAACGCGAAACGGGCCGTCCCGGCGCGGGGCGGCCCGTTCGGCGTACGGCGTCCTGTGGCCCAGGGCCGCCGTACGGCTGTGGTCCCTCCGGGCGGCGGATCGGTCGCCGGGTCCGGGTGGGACCTGGTCCGGCGGGCGCACGGTGTGCGAGCGGCCCGCGCGGAGCTCAGTTGGCGGCGGCGGCCGCCTTCGCGAGGCCGGGGACGATCTTGTCCAGCACCCACGGGACCGACAGGACGCTGACCGCGCTCATCCCGGAGATCACCTGCTGGTCGTCCATCACGTACGCCGTGCCCTTCTTCACCGACGGCAGCGCCGCGTAGACCGGATCGGCGGCGAACTTCGCCGCGCTCAGCCCGTCGACGTACGCGACCAAGACGTCGGCGTCGATGTCGGCGACCTTCTCCTTGCTGATCGGGAGCGCGAACTCCTTCTTGGTGTTGGTCTCCTCGAGCTTCTGCACGCCCGGCGCGTTCACGAAGCCCATCTCGTTCAGGATCTGCACCCGCGGGTCACCCGGCATGTAGACGTAGTTGTCCGCGCCGAACGACCCGACGCTGATCGTCTTGCCCTTGAACTCCGGGTGCTCCGAGGCCACCTTCGCGACCCGGTCCTTGATCCCGGCAACCAACTGGCCGGCCTCGGCGGACTTGCCCAGCGCCTTGCCGATCAGCGTGGTCTGGTCCTGCCAGGTGGTCTGCCACGGCGCTCCCGGGTACGCGACGGTCGGCGCGATCCCGGACAGCGTCTTGTAGACCGTCTCGTCGAACCCCTCGTACGGCGCCAGGATCACATCCGGCTTCAGCGCCGCGATCTTCTCGTACGGGTAACTGTCCGTTGCATCGAGCAACGTCGTCTTGCTCGCGTCGAACTTGTCCGCGTCCCACGCGGTGACGCCGTCCTTGGTCGGGCCGTAGGTCACCTTCGGCATCCCGACCGGCGTCTCGCCGAGCGCGTAGACGACGTCCTGGGCGTTCCAGCCGAGCGTGACGATCCGGGCCGGCTTCTCCTTGATGGTGGTCTCGCCGAAGGTGTTCTTCAACGTCACCGGGAAACCCGCGCCGGATTCACCCGACGGCGCAGCGGCCTCGTCGGCACCACTCCCGCAGGCGGTCAGCGCGGTGGCCGACAGCAACAGCGCGGCGACGGCAGCGGCGCTGCGGGTACGACGGGACCAGGACATGGCGACTCTCCTCAGCTGGACTCAACTAAGGAGAGCCTAAGCTAACCCACCGGCGGGGCGGCCGGTGGGGTCTCAGGCTTCGAACTTGTAGCCCAGCCCCCGCACCGTCACCAGGTGCGCCGGGTTGGACGGATCCTTCTCCAGCTTGGAGCGGAGCCGCTTCACGTGCACGTCCAGGGTCTTGGTGTCCCCGACGTAGTCGGCGCCCCAGATCCGGTCGATCAGCTGCCCCCGGGTGAGCACCCGGCCGGTGTTGCGCAGCAGCATCTCGAGCAGCTCGAACTCCTTCAGCGGCAGCCGGATCTCGGTCCCGGACACCGTCACCACGTGGCGCTCGACGTCCATCCGGACCGGCCCGGCCTCGAGCGTGTCGGGCAGCAGCTCGACGTCGGCACCGCGCCGCAGCACGGCCTTGATCCGCGCCAGCAGCTCACGCGGGCTGTACGGCTTGGTGACGTAGTCGTCGGCGCCCAGCTCGAGCCCGACCACCTTGTCCACCTCGGTGTCCTTGGCACTCACGATGATCACCGGCACGTTGCCCCGGGTCCGCAACGCGCGGCAGACCTCGGTACCGGACAGGCCCGGCAGCATCAGGTCGAGCAGGACGATGTCCGCGCCCGCCCTGTCGTACTCGTCCAGAGCGTCCGGGCCCGTCTCCGCGACGGCGACCTCGAACCCCTCCTTGCGCAGTACGTACGACAGCGCGTCGCTGTAGCTCTCCTCGTCTTCGACGACCAGCACTCGGGTCACGAAGCTGTCTCCTTTGCACTCTGCAGTCCTGACGGGGTCGGCGTCAGGGTGATGGCCGGTTCCTCCTGGCTGGTGGAACCGGTCGGTTGCCCGGTGGCGGGATCGAGCCGCAGCGGGAGCCGGACGGTGAAGGTGGAACCCTGTCCCTCGACGCTCCAGACCCGGACGTCGCCACCGTGGATCGAGGCGATGTGCTTGACGATCGACAGGCCGAGCCCGGTGCCGCCGGTCTCCCGGCTGCGGGCCCTGTCGACCCGGTAGAAGCGTTCGAAGATGCGTTCCAGGTCGCTGCTGGGAATGCCCACGCCCTGGTCGGAGACGGTGACCTCGACCAGGTCGCCGATCGGGTGCGCGGCGACCGCCACGCGGGTCCCGTCGGGGCTGTAGTTGACCGCGTTCTCGACCAGGTTGCCGATCGCGATCGCCAGCTGGTCCTCGCTGCCCATCACCTCGAGGTCGGGGTCGGTCTTGACGATGATGTTGATGTCGCGGTCCTCGGCGTCGACCCGGCAGCGGTCCACCGCGGCGTCGATCACGCCGTTGATGTCGACCGGGCCGGGGTTCTCCAGCGGGTCGTCGCCCTGCAGCCGGGACAGCTCGATGATCTCCTTGACCAGCCGGCTCAGCCGGGAGGCCTCGATCCGCATCCGGCCGGAGAACCGCTGGACCGCCTCCGGGTCGTCGGAGGCCTCCGAGACGGCGTCGGCGAGCAGGATCAGCGCGCCGATCGGGGTCTTCAGCTCGTGGCTGACGTTGACCGTGAAGTCGCGCCGGATCGCCTCCAGCCGGCGCTCCCTGGTCCGGTCCTCGACCAGGACCAGCACCAGCTGGCTGCCCAGCGGGGCGACCCGGGCGCTCACGTACTGGGTCGCGCCGAGCCGGCCGCGGACGATCTCCAGGTCCTGCTGCCGGATCTCGCCGTCGCGGCGGACCGCCCGGACCATAGTCAGCAGGTCCTCGACCACCAGCCGCTCGCCCCGGACGATGCCGAGCACGTGCGCGGGAGCGCTGGCCTGCAGCACCTGGTCCTCGGGGCCCATCACGACCGCGGACGAACGCAGTACGGACAGTACGGTGGCGACGCCACTGGGGACCGCGGGGTCCGGGGAGACGGGAACCTTGGTCTGGGAACGCTCGCTCAGCACCATCGCACCGAGCGAAAGCAGAGCCAGGGCCGCGCCGATGACGCCGCCCAGCACCGCAGCCAGCGTGGGGTCCACGTCATCGATGCTACGCGGGGAAAGCACAGGCAAAGACCGAATGAGCACCGGATGACCGGAACGCGTCCTAACTGTTCATCACGCGTTCACCACTCGTCGCCGTCCGGCAACCTCGGCGGCATACGGTCCCTCGTGGGCGGGTACTGGACCGTGCCCGCGCCCCTTCCGGCCCGGATCGGCCGGACAGCACAGATCGGATGCAGAATGCGCGACACCTACCACGAACAGCTCGACGACATCCTCGCCGAGCTCGAGCGGATGACCAGGACGGTGTCCACCGCTGTCCGGCGCTCGACCGCGGCCCTGCTGAGCGCCGACATCCGGCAGGCCGAAGAAGTGATCGCCGCCGACATCCAGCTGGACGCGGCCGGCGAGGGCGTCGAGGAGAAGGTCTTCGAGCTGATGGCCCGCCAGGCCCCGGTCGCCAACGAGCTGCGGATGCTGGTCGCCGCGCTGCGGATGGTCGCCGACCTGGAGCGGATGGGCGACCTGGCCGCGCACGTCTCCAAGATCGCCCGGCTGCGCTACCCCGCGGCCGCGATCCCGGCCGACCTGCACAGCGCGATCGAGGAGATGTCCGGTGTCGCCGGCAAGATGGTCGACGCCGCCGGTGACGTGATCAAGTCCCACGACGTCACCGCGGCCGGCAAGCTCGAGGCCACCGACGACGAGATGGACCAGCTGCGGACCAACCAGTTCCGCCTGATGATGGACGACTCCTGGCCGCACGGCGTCGAGGTCGCCGTCGACATCGCCCTGCTCGGCCGGTACTACGAGCGGATCGCCGACCACGCCGTCTCGATGGCCCGCCGCGTCGTCTACCTGGTCACCGGCGAGCTCCCGGTCGCCGTCGGCGGCACCGCCGCCGGTTCGGGCGCGGGCGCCTCGGCCCCGTCCCCGAACGGCAACAACTGACGCAGTCACCCACGGGTGGTCGCAGGCGGTTCACTCCGCCCGCGACCACCCGTTCGTCATGGGCAGGCCGTCCGTCCCCGGAACCTGTCCGGCTGCGGCGCATGGCCCGCAGAGTGAACGCGCGGGCCCTCGCCGGCTGATGTCAGGGCCCGTGTCAGGACGGCGGCGGCTCGGTGTCAGCGCGGCTGGCCAGAGTTGCGGTCATGAACACTTCATCGATCACCACTGACCTGCAGCAGGCCATCCAGGCTTTCGTCGACACCGGGTTCGCCGGCCTCCAGCTCCGCGTCAACGACCAGCACGGCGAGTGGGTCGGCAGCGCCGGCGTACGGAAGCTCGGTGAGACCGCGCCGCCGTCCACCGACGGGTCGTTCTGGGTCGGCAGCGTCACCAAGACCTTCACCGCGACCCTGGTCCTGCAGTTGGTGGCCGAGGGCAAGCTCACGCTGGACGACTCGGTCGCCGATCATCTGCCCGACCTCGGGCTGGACGAGCGGATCACCGTACGGATGCTGCTGAACCACACCAGCGGGCTGTTCAACTACACCGGCGAGTACTACCCCGACGGCACCGTCGTACCGGGCATTCCCGCGACCGGCAAGGACTGGGTCGACAACCGCTTCCTCAGCTACCAGCCGATCGAGCTGGTCCGGCTGGCCCTGGCCAAGCCGTCCCGCTTCGAGCCCGGCACGGACTGGAGCTACTCCAACACCAACTACACGCTGGCCGTCCTCCTGATCGAGCAGCTCACCAGCACCTCGTACGCCGAAACGCTGGACCGCCTGATCGCGCAGCCCCTCGGCCTGACGGGCACCGCCGTACCAGGTGACCTCACCGACCTCCCCGGCGAGCACGCCCACGGCTACTACCGCTACCAGGACGGCGACGACTGGAAGGTCGAGGACGTCACCCGCCAGAACCTCTCGCTCCTGGCCGGCGCCGGCGACCTGCTCTCCACCACCCGGGACCTGCACGTCTTCTTCTCCGCCCTCAACAGCGGCCGCCTGATCCCCACGGACCTGCTCACCGAGATGCGTGCCGGCGTCGGTCCCATCGACTACGGCCTCGGCCTCTTCGTCCAGGACCTCGGCCCCGCCGGCACCGTCTACCACCACAACGGCAGCGCCCCCGGCGGCTTCGGCGCCCTCATGTACAGCTCCCCCGACGGCACCCGCACGATGACCGCCTCCATCACCATGGGCGACGCGGACGTAGACCCCGCCCAGGTCTTCCCCGCCGCCCTGGCCGCCCTCCTGAACGAGGTCTTCACCGCATAACTACCCTTGAAGTAAAATTACCTGCATGGTAATTTTGCCTGCATGGTAGAAACGATGCCGCGGCAGCAGCGGAAGAAGGAGCGGACCCGGGAGCTGATCCGGGACACCGCGCTGGAGCTGTTCGCCGCGCAGGGCTTCCGGGACACGACGATCAGCGCGATCGCCGAGCGGGCGGACGTGGCGGTGCGGACGGTCACGCTGCACTTCCCCGCCAAGGAGGACCTGCTTTTCGCCGACGACCCGTTCAGCTTCGCGTCGTTGACCGACTGGCTGGCCGCGAAGCCCGCCGGTACGCCGACGCTCGACGCGTTGCGGGACTGGATGGCGACGACGATGCGCGACCTCGACGCCACGGGCGCGTCGGCCGAGGTCTGGCGCCGGCGAGGGCTGCGGTCGCAGCTGATCGTCGCCGACGAAGACCTGCGCGGCCGGGCGCGCGCGGCGTACTACCGGTACGAGCAGGTGATCGCCGCCGGCGTCGCCGCGGACCTCGGCCTTGCCGCCGACGCGCTCGCACCCCGGCTGGCCGGGATCACCGTGATCACCGGCCTGCGCGAGCTGTACGAAACGGCCGAAGCGCAACCCACGGGCGGCCGCGGCAATGCGGCCTCCGACCCCGAGCAGCTGCTCGCGCTGGTCGACCGGGTGCTCGACTACGCCCGCGCCGGCCTCGAACGCCTCACCGCCTGAAGGAGATCCTCATGAGCAAGACCTGGTTCATCACCGGTACGTCGTCCGGCTTCGGCCGGCGGATGACCGAGAAGCTGCTGGCCCGCGGCGACACCGTCGTCGCGACGCTGCGCCGTACCGGCGCCCTCGACGACCTGCGGACGCAGTACGCCGGCCGCCTGGACGTCGTCGAGCTGGACGTCACCGACTCGACCGCCGTACGCCGGACCGTCGACGCCGCCTTCGCCGCGCACGAGCGCATCGACGTCGTGGTCAGCAACGCCGGCTACGGCCTCTTCGGCGCCGCCGAGGAACTCACCGACGAACAGATCCGCCTCCAGATCGACACCAACCTGATCGGCTCGATGCAACTGATCCGCGCGGCCCTGCCGCACCTCCGCGCGCAAGGCGGCGGCCGGATCGTCCAGGTCGCCTCCGAAGGCGGCCAGTACGCGTACCCCGGCTTCGGCGCCTACCACGCCACCAAGTGGGGCATCGAAGGCTTCGTCGAGGCCGTCGCCCAGGAGGTCGCCGGCTTCGGCATCACCCTCACCCTCGCCGAACCAGGCCCCGCCGCCACCGACTTCGGCGCCGCCCTGGCCGTCGCCACCCCGCTCGACGCCTACGCCACGACCCCCGTGGCCCAGGTCCGCCAAGGCATGACCGACGGCACCTTCGAACTCCGCGGCGACCCCGACAAGTTCACCCAGTCCATGATCGACGCCGCTGACCAGACCCCGGCCCCGCGCCGCATCACCCTCGGCAGCGACGCCTACCACCACATCCACGCCGCCCTCCAGTCCCGCCTGGACGACCTGGAGAACCAGAAAGACCTCGCCTACGCCGGCGACCTCGCCAACTGATGGCGTACCTGACCGCAGGCGGCCTGGATCCTCCCGCCTGCGGTCAACTGCTTCTGACCCGAACTACCGGCCCTGGTTCTTCACGGCCTCGATGGCTGCCGCGGCGGCGGCCGGGTCGAGGTACTCGCCGCCCTTGGTGACCGGGTTGAAGTCGTCGTCGAGCTCGTAGTACAGCGGGACGCCGGTCGGGATGTTGAGACCCACGATGGTCTGCTCGTCGAGCTGGTCCAGGTGCTTGACCAGGGCGCGGAGCGAGTTGCCGTGGGCGGTGACCAGGACGGTCTTGCCGGCGCGGAGGTCGGGGACGATGGCGTCGTACCAGTACGGGAGCATCCGCTCGACGACGTCCTTGAGGCACTCGGTGGCCGGGAGGAGCTCGCTCGGGAGGGCGGCGTAGCGGGGGTCGCCGGCCTGGTCGTACTCCGAGCCGCGCTCGATCGGCGGCGGCGGGGTGTCGTAGGAGCGGCGGAACAGCATGAACTGCTCCTCGCCGAGCTCCTCCAGGGTCTGCTTCTTGTCCTTGCCCTGCAGACCGCCGTAGTGGCGCTCGTTCAGGCGCCAGGAGCGGCGGACGTCGATCCACTGCCGCCCGGCCTCCTCGAGCGCGATGGTCGCGGTGCGGATCGCGCGGCGCAGGACCGAGGTGTGCAGTACGTCGGGCAGCAGGCCGCGCTCGAGCAGCAGCTGGCCGCCGCGGTGAGCCTCCTCGACCCCCTGGGCGTTCAGGTCGACGTCGACCCACCCGGTGAACAGGTTCTTGGCGTTCCAGTCGCTGTGGCCGTGGCGGAGCAGGATCAGGCGATAGGTCATACCCCGCATGCTATCGAGGCTCGAGCCAGCCCTTGAACGCGTCCAGGTTCCGGGTCGACTCACCGCGCGAGATCCGCCAGTCGTACTCACGCCGGATCGACGTCGCGAAGCCCAGTTCCAGGATCGTGTTGAACGACGAGTCGGCGTACTCCAGGACGGCGCCCAGCAGCCGGTCCACCTCGGCCGGCGTGATCGCGTGCAGCGGAACGCGGCCGTCCAGATGGATGTCGCCGTGGTGGTCGATGGCGAACGCGACGCCGTACATCTTCAGGTTCCGCTCCAGCAGCCACCGGTACACGGCCTCGTGGTTCTCGTCCGGCCGCCGGGCGACGAAGGCGTGCACGTGCACCGCCTGGGCCCCGACCGTCAGCGAGACGCCCGTCTTCAGCTTCCGCTCCCCCGGCAGGTCCGCCGCAAAAGCTCCCGGCGCCGACTCGGTGAACTCGAGCTCGTTCTCGGTCAGCACCTGACGGATCACGTCCGCGGCGGAAACCCTCATCCGGCCACCTCCGCCGCCAGTTCGGCGGCCATCGTCTGCGCGGCCGTCCGGTACGCGGCCAGCGTCTTCTCCGCGGTCTGTTCCCAGCCGAACGCCCGGGCATGCTCGACCGCGGCCTTGCTCATGCTCTCGCGGGCGGCCGGATCCGTCGCGATCCGCGCCAGCGCGTCGGCGAACTCGCCGACCCCGTGGCCCGGCACCAGCAGCCCGGTCACGCCGTCACGGACGGCGGTCGTCAGCCCGCCGACCGAGGCCGCGACCACCGGCGTACCGCAGGCCTGGGCCTCCAGCGCGACCAGCCCGAACGACTCCGAGTACGACGGTACGCAGACCACCGAGGCCGCCCGGTACCAGTCGGCCAGCCCCGCCCGCGCCATCGGCTTCACGAACCGGGTCACGTCGTCGACGCCGAGCCGCCGCGCCAACTCGGCGTGCGCCTCGGGATGCTCCATCCCGTTGCCCGACGGCCCGCCGATGATCGCGACGACCAGCCGCTCGCGCAGCGCCGGATCGCGGTCGAGCATCCGCGCGGCCGCCCGGATCAGCAGGTCCGGCGCCTTCAACGGCTGGATCCGCCCGACGAACGCGAGCACGATCGCGTCCTCCCGCACTCCGACGGTACGCCGGGCCGCCGCCTGGTCGCCCGGGCTGAACATCTCCAGGTCGACACCGGGACAGACCACCTCGACCTTGGCCGGCTGCGCGCCGTACAGGCCGATCAGTTCCTTCGCCTCGTCGTCGGTGTTCGCGAGCAGCCGGTCGGCCGCCTCGACCACCTGTTCCTCGCCGAGCAGCCGGGCGGGCGGTTCGGGGACGTCGTCCTCGGCGAGGCTGGCGTTCTTCACCTTCGCCATCGTGTGCATGGTGTGGACGAGCGGGACGGCCCAGCGGTCGCGGGCGAGCAGGCCGACCTGGCCGGACAGCCAGTAGTGGGAGTGGATGACGTCGTAGTAGCCCGGCTCGCGGATCGCCTCGGCGCGCAGGACCGCGCGGGCGAACGTGCACAGCTGGGCGGGGAGCTCGTTCTTCGCCAGCCCCTCGTACGGGCCGGCCGCGACGTTGCGGACCGTGACGCCCGGGCCGAGCTCGACCTTCGCGGGCAGGGCCGACGAGGTCGCGCGGGTGAAGATGTCGACGGCGATGCCGAGCCCGGCCAGCCGTTTGGACAGTTCCACCACGTAGACGTTCATGCCGCCCGCGTCCCCCGTCCCCGGCTGGTCCAGCGGCGACGTGTGCAGGCTGATCATCGCGACCCGCCGAAGTGGACGGTCGGCGGAGGGTTCGGTCACGTCGCCAGCGTAAACCCGGGCGGACCTGCACCACTCACCAACCGCGAGCCCTCCTGGCGGTCCCCGCGTGGAACGTCACCGACGCGTCATGGGACAGCGGGTTGGTGAGTGGTGCAGGTCCGCAATGAGACGCGATGTCGAGTGGCCGGCGGGGTTTGAAAGACTGCGGCTATGACGAATCGCCCTGTAGCCGTGGTGACCGGAGCCAGCAGTGGGATCGGGGCCGCGACCGCGCGGCACCTCGCGGAGGCCGGGTTCGAGGTGGTCTGCGCGGCCCGCCGGCTGGACCGGGTCGAGGCGCTGGCCAAGGAGATCGGCGGTCGCGCGGTGCAGTGCGACGTGACGTCGGCCGAGGACGTCGCGGCGCTGACCGCGGCGGCCGGCGAGCGGGTCGACCTGCTGGTGAACAACGCCGGTGGCGCATTCGGCGCCGAGCCGGTCGCCGACGCGGATCTGGACGCCTGGCGGCGGATGTTCGAGGTGAACGTGATCGGCGTCGCCGCGGTCACCAAGTCGTTGCTCCCGGCCCTGATCGCGAGCGAGGGCACGATCGTCGTGATGGGCTCGACGGCCGGCCAGGTCGCCTACGAGAACGGCGGCGGGTACGTCGCCGCCAAGCACGCGGTGAAGGCCGTCGTCGACACGCTCCGGCTCGAGCTGTTCGACCAGCCGGTCCGGGTCTGCGAGATCGCGCCCGGGATGGTGAAGTCCGAGGGCTTCGCGCTGACCCGGTTCGAGGGCGACCAGGCGAAGGCCGCCGCCGTGTACGCCGGGGTCGCGGAGCCGCTCACCTCCGACGACATCGCCGAGATCGTCACCTGGGTCGCGTCCCGTCCGCCGCACGTCAACATCGACCGCCTCACGGTCCGCCCGCGCGCCCAGGCGGCGCAGCACAAGGTGCACCGGGTCCAGGAGTAGTCCCGAATACGCCGTACGGCGGACGCGGCCGCCCCCTTGGGCTCCTATCGTCGGGGCCATGACAGCGATCGTGATCGGCGGCGGCATCGCCGGGCTCGCCGCGGCGGCCTCGTTGACGAGGTCCGGGTGGCGCGTCCGGGTGCTGGAGAGCGCCCCGGAACTGGGTGAGGTCGGCGCCGGCCTCGCCGTCACCGTCAACGGCGCGCGGGCGCTCGAGTCGATCGGCGCGCTCGACGCCGTCCGTCGTACCGGCGCCGCGGTCCGTCCGGCGGGGACCCGGCGCGCGGACGGGAAATGGTTGCTGAGGGCACCTGATGGCGCCGGTAGCCAGATGGTCGGTATCCACCGGCAACGCCTGCACCAGGCGCTGGCCGAGGCCGCTTCGGCGGCCGAGCTGACGACGGGCGCCCGCGTCACCGGCGTTGTCCCCGGCGCAGCCGGCGGAGAGCCGGCCCACGTGACCTGGGAATCCTCCGACGGCACCCACGAGGCTTCGGCAGACCTGGTCGTCGGCGCCGATGGCCTCCGCAGCGTCACCCGCCAGCAGCTCTTTCCCAGCAGCCGATTGACGTACAGCGGCTACTCGAGCTGGCGCGCTGTCGTCGACAGCCCCACGGACGACCGCTTCGCGATGGTGTGGGGCCCGCGCGCCGAGTTCGGCTCGCTCGCGATCGGTGCCGGGCAGACCTACTGGTACGGCTACGTCGCCCTGCCGGCCGGGCATCGCTTCCCTGACGAGCTGCAGGCAGCGCGCGAGTACTTCGCCTCCTGGGCTCCCGACATCCGCGCCCTGACGGAGTCGACGGAACAAGTGATCCGCCACGACGTGTGGACCCTCGAGAAGCCCTTGCCCCGGTACGTCGAGGGCCGCGTCGTCCTGATCGGCGACGCCGCCCATCCGATGCTCCCGACCCTCGGCCAGGGAGCCAACTCCGCGCTGGAGGACGGCGCCTCGCTGGGCGCTCTCGACCTGGCGCAGTACCAGGCACAGCGGTACGGGCGGACAGAACAGCTGGTCAGGCGGTCGGCGCAGATGGCGAAGGTCGGCGCCCACCTCGGCCGCGGCCAGCGGTTGCGCAACGCGTTGCTGCAACTGACTCCACCGAACGCCGCTCAACGCAACGGCAGCAAGCTCTTCGAGAGCTGGACCCCGCCGGTCAGGGTTTCGCGCGAAGCCGGTTGACCGCCGGCGAGACCACCGGCAGCGGTTCCTTCGGCTCCGGGAGGCCGTAGCCGGCGTACAGACGCCGCCGGATGGGCTCCAAGGGGAAGGTCTCCGGGTAGATCGCGAGCTTGACCGTCACGCCCTCGAGCGTTGCCCTGAGCAACATTTCCTCGACCGCCGGGTCCTCGGCCCCGCGGGCGGCGAAGACGGCCCGGATGGCGTCCTCGACCAGCGCCATCCGGTCGGACTTCTCGGTCTCGACCTCGGCGAAGACACCGTGAGTGCTGGGCTGCATCATCAGCGAGATGGCCAGGCGCTGCACCGGCAGCGTCATCGCCGCGGCCATCAGCGCGCCGTCGATCATCCCGGCCAGCCGTTCGTCCGGCGTACCGGGAATCTCCAGGATGCCGGCGATGCCGTCCAGCCAGCGGTCGAGCAACTGCGCGGCCAGGTCGCGCTTGGAGGCGAAGTAGTAGCCGACCAGCCCGCGGGAGACCCCGGCCCGGGCCGTCACGTCGCTGATCGAGGCCGCCTCGTAGCCCTTCTCGGCGAACACCTCCAGAGCAGCGCTCAGGATGCGCTCCCGCGAGCGCTCCCGCAACTGCTGGTTGGTGGCGACCGACCGCGGCACCGTCCTTCTTCCCTTGGTCAGGCCCCGGAGGCCGAGCAACCCCCCACCTCGTGCTCGGCACTCCCGGGCTGTGACCCCCCGTTGCACCCCTCCACAAAGGCCCCTCCCCAGGCGCCCGATTCATAGACTGGACGTCCAGTCAACAAATGTCAAAGGCTCAACCGCATGCCGGACACGCAGCGTCACCGGCCGCGGCGGCCGGTTTCTCCGGCACGTGGCTTCACCGGTAGGATGAGATGGCTGCGCAGTGCGTCGATCAGTAAGTCGAGTGGCATCCCGAGCGACACCACACCCGCCGTAGCCACCGCCTGACTCTCAGTAACCACTGCCGGTCTCATTTGCTAGTCCAACTGCTTGGAGCGCTTCCGCATGCCCCTCCGTAATGACCTGCGCAACGTGGCCATCGTGGCCCACGTCGACCACGGGAAGACCACCCTCGTCGACGCGATGCTGTGGCAGTCCGGTGCCTTCGGAGCCCACCAGCACGTCGACGAGCGAGCGATGGACTCGGGCGACCTGGAGCGTGAGAAGGGCATCACGATCCTGGCCAAGAACACCGCCGTCCGGCACAAGATGGCCAGCGGCGAGCAGATGACGCTGAACATCATCGACACCCCCGGCCACGCCGACTTCGGTGGTGAGGTCGAGCGCGGCCTGTCGATGGTCGACGCGATCGTGCTGCTGGTGGACGCCTCCGAGGGCCCGCTGCCGCAGACCCGCTTCGTCCTGCGCAAGGCACTGGCACGCAACATGCCGGTGATCCTGGTGGTGAACAAGGTGGACCGGCCGGACGCCCGGATCGCCGAGGTCGTCGACGAGACCTACGAGCTGTTCCTGGACCTGCTCGACCACGACGCCGACCAGAGCGCGCTCGACTTCCCGGTGGTGTACGCCTCGGCCCGCGCCGGCCGCGCCTCGCTGAACCAGCCGGCCGACGGCGGCCTGCCGGATTCGGAGGACCTCGAGCCGCTGTTCGAGACGATCCTCGCGAACGTCCCCGCCCCGGAGTACACCGAGGGCGCGCCGCTGCAGGCGCACGTCACCAACCTGGACGCCTCGCCGTTCCTCGGCCGGCTCGCGCTGGTCCGGGTGCACGAGGGCACGCTGAAGAAGGGCTCCCAGGTCGCCTGGTGCCGCCACGACGGCTCGATCCAGAAGGTGAAGATCACCGAGCTGCTGATCACCGAGGCGCTCGAGCGCGTCCCCGGCGACTCGGCCGGACCGGGCGACATCGTCGCGATCGCGGGCATCCCGGAGATCATGATCGGCGACACCCTGACCGACCCGGAGAACCCGAAGCCGCTGCCGCTGATCACGGTCGACGAGCCGGCCATCTCGATGACGATCGGGACCAACACCTCGCCGCTGGCCGGCCGGGTCAAGGGCACCAAGGTCACCGCCCGCCTGGTCAAGGACCGGCTGGACCGCGAGCTGATCGGCAACGTGTCGCTCAAGGTGCTGCCGACCGAGCGTCCCGACACCTGGGAGGTGCAGGGCCGTGGTGAGCTGGCGCTGGCCATCCTGGTCGAGCAGATGCGCCGCGAGGGCTACGAGCTGACCGTCGGCAAGCCGCAGGTGGTCACCCGCGAGATCAACGGCAAGCGGCACGAGCCGGTCGAGCGGCTGACGATCGACTGCCCGGAGGAGTACCTCGGGACGGTCACCCAGCTGCTCGCGGTCCGCAAGGGCCGGATGGAGCAGATGACCAACCACGGCACCGGCTGGGTCCGGATGGAGTTCCTGGTCCCGGCGCGTGGCCTGATCGGCTTCCGGACCGAGTTCCTCACCGACACCCGCGGGACCGGGATCGCGCACCACGTGTTCGAGGGCTACGAGCCGTGGTTCGGCGAGCTGCGCACGCGCCCGTCGGGCTCGCTGGTCTCCGACCGCACCGGCGTCACCACGTCGTACGCGATGGTGAACCTGCAGGAGCGCGGCACGATGTTCTGCGAGCCCGGCACCGACGTGTACGAGGGCATGGTGATCGGCGAGAACTCGCGCGCCGACGACATGGACGTGAACATCACCCGTGAGAAGAAGATGACCAACGTCCGGTCGAACGCGGACGAGTTCGAGAAGCTGGTCCCGGCCCGCAAGCTCTCGCTGGAGCAGTCGCTGGAGTTCTGCCGCGAGGACGAGTGCGTCGAGGTGACCCCGGACGCGATCCGGATCCGCAAGGTCGCGCTGACCCAGGTCGAGCGCGCGAAGCTGGGCCGCAAGAACAAGGCCTGATCAGCAGCGGTTCACCGGCTGGTCGCGATCCACGGGGGAAAATTACCGGATCGTGACCAACCGGAGTGGCTGCTTCGTCGTCTACACGTACGGCACCATCATTCAGGGGCACTCAGTTGGGGGAAGGACAAGGATTCATGGGGATTCTGCGTAAGCTCGGCGCCACCACGACGGCCGTCGCGATGCTGGGGGTCGGCGTGTTCGCCGCCACCGGTTCGGCAGGGGCCGCTCCGGCGGCCAAGCCGGCGACCACGGCCAAAGCTGTTGTAGTGCAGGCGGCGGCGCCGGCTGCGAAGAAACCGGCCAAACCGGCCGGGAAGTTCGTGCTCGTCCCCGGCAAGCTGCGCCTCGACAAGCGCTGCATGACCGGCCGCATCATCTGCGTCAACAAGAAGACCCGCAAGGTCGCGTTCCTGTACAACGGGAAGCTGCTGGCCACCGGTGACGCCCGCTTCGGCGCACCGCGGACGCCGACCCGCAACGGCTTCTTCAAGCTGCAGCGCAAGTCCAAGAACCACGTCTCGTCGATCTACAAGTCGCCGATGCCGTACGCGATGTTCTTCAGCGGCGGCCAGGCGATCCACTACTCGTCGGACTTCAAGGCCCGTGGCTACAACGGCGCCTCGCACGGCTGCATCAACATGCGCGACAAGAACAAGATCGCCTGGATCTTCAACCGGGTGAAGGTCGGCGACCGCATCCTGGTCTACAGCGCCTGATCGACAGCACTTCCGTACGGCGGCCGAGGACACTCCTCGGCCGCCGTTGCTGTTGTGGGGCGGTGACCGCGCTGTGTGCGACAGGTCACGAGTCGCTCACGACGGGTGTACCGCGCGTGGTTGGCGATTTACGCTGACTGGTCAGTTGTGGGTGGGGGCCAACCATTGGGGCGATGAGGACGTCCCAGTAGGTACAGGGGAAAAGCTGAACGAGGGGTATGCGATGCGCGCGCGGAACTGGGTACGGACGGCGTCGGCGGTCCGGCACGTGCTGGCCGGGATGGTCGTCGCCGCGGCGGCGACCGGGCTGGTGGTTTACGGACTGAACGGTTCCGGAAACGAGGCTTCGGCCGCTCCGGTGGCGGCCACGGATCTGAAGACCGTGCCGTTCGAGGTCAGCGGTGAGCTGCCGATCTACCCGAAGGCCCTGTGGAGCAACGGCGCGAGCAGCGCCGAGGTCCGCAAGGTCGAGGCGCGGCTGATCCAGCTCAAGCTGCTCGACAAGCGGTGGCTGGACAACTCCTTCGGCACGATGACCCGGTCCGCGGTGAAGAAGTTCCAGTCCTCCAAGGGGATTCCCGAGCTCGGCTACGTCGACCAGAACACCTGGGACCAGCTGAAGGCCGCGACCCACGAGCCGACCCAGAAGGAACTGTTCCCGCCCGCGCCCGTGGTCGACGGCAAGAAGCTCGACCAGCGCTGCGCGACCGGTACGGCGCTGTGCATCGACAAGTCCACCCGCAAGCTGCGCTACGTCGTCGACGGCGTCGTGAAGCTGCAGTTCGACGTCCGGTTCGGCGCGAAGAAGACCGCCACCCGCGAGGGTGCGTTCTCGGTCGGCTGGAAGAGCCGCAACCACGTCTCCAAGCTGTACGACTCCCCGATGCCGTACGCGATGTTCTTCAGCGGCGGCCAGGCCGTGCACTACTCGTCCGACTTCGCCGCCCGCGGCTACGCCGGCGCCTCGCACGGCTGCGTGAACGTGCGCGACCTGGGCAAGATCAAGTACCTGTTCGACCAGGTCAAGGTCGGCGACAAGGTGATCGTCTACCGCTCGTAGCGTCAGTACGCCGTACCGGCTGGTGAGCCTGTACGGCGTACGCGTGGATCAGAGCGGGCGCGGACCCCGCCTGCGGCGGATGCCCCAGCCTCCGCCGCGGCCCCGGCCGCTGGCGGCGCGCAGGGCGGGGCGGGCGTCGACCAGGTAGACGCCCGCGGCGACGATGCCGATCAGGCCGAAGAAGCTCAGCCAGCCGCCCTGGAAGATCTGGCACAGCGAGAACGTCGCCAGGATCAGCACCCAGCCGGGCTTGGTCAGCTTGTCCGCCGCGACGAACACCTGGCGTGGCCTGAAGGCCGCGTCCAGCAGTGCGACCAGCTTCAGGCCGAGCAGCACCCACCAGATGACGTCGAACGGATTGCCGAACCCCGGGAACAGGGTCGGGAACGTGGCGAGTGGGAGCATGCGTACGAGCCTAACAAGCGGACGGGTGGCCCACCTCTGCTCAGCGGCAGATTCGGACCACCCGTCGGCGTGTTGCGGCGTACGGCGTCAGGCCGCCACGCGAGGACTACGGTCAGTCGCCGACCTTGGCGGCGGCGTCGCCGGCGGCCTTGGCGGCCGTCTTCGCGGTCTTGCGGGCGCTGGTGGCGGTCGCCTTGACGTTGCGGGTGGTGTTGTCGGCGGTCTTGCGCGCGGTGGTGCGGGTCGCCTTGACCTTGCTGACCGTGGTCTTGGCCTGGGCCTCGAGGTCCTCGGTCGCCTTCTGGGTGCGGATCCGGCCGACGATCTCCTCGCCGCGGGTGGCCAGGTCGTCGTAGGTCTCCTCGGCCTGGCCGAGCACCGTGGTCAGACCGGCCTGCGCGACGGCCGGCAGCTCACGCAGCTTGGCCGGCACGGTCTTGGCGTCGGCGGCCAGCGCCTCGAGGCGCTTGGACAGCTCGGTCTGGCGCTTGGTCAGCTCGGTGCGCAGCGTCGACTGCAGGGCGTCCTGGTCGAGCTTGGCGAACCGGGCGGTGACGTCCTCGCTGACCGCGCGGAACTTCTCGACGGCCAGGTCGCCGGCGCCGGCGATGACGTACAGGGGCGTGACGGGGGTACGGGTAGCCATCAGGCTTCTCCTCGGAGCAGTGGTGTCAGTGGGTGGTGCGCTTTGATGCAGGGGTCCTGGGGGCCGGGGACTTCTTCGCCGCCGCGGCCTTCTTGACGGTCCGAGCCGCCTTCTTGGCCGGGGGCTTCGTCGCCGCCGCGGCCGGTACGTCGTCCTCGGGTGCGTTCTCCCGGACGAAAGATCCGTAAACGTCGAGCAGTACGCGCTTCTGCCGCTCGTTCAGCAGCGGGTCGAGCAGGATCGCGTCGACCACACCGGTCGCGCTGCCGCCTTCGGCCCGGTCCTCCGGGTCGAGGATGCCGGCCCGCACGTACAGCGTCTCCGCGGAGATCCGCAGGGCCTTCGCCAGCTGCTGCAGTACGTCGGCCGACGGCTTGCGCAGCCCGCGCTCGATCTGGCTCAGGTACGGGTTG
Organism: Kribbella italica; assembly: GCF_014205135.1. NCBI lineage: Bacteria > Bacillati > Actinomycetota > Actinomycetes > Propionibacteriales > Kribbellaceae > Kribbella > Kribbella italica. The sequence continues at coordinate 7,570,947 of NZ_JACHMY010000001.1, read as the reverse complement.
GAGACGCCGGCCAGGTCGGACAGCTGCCGCAACGACAACTGCGCGTGCCGCCGCTGCTCGGCGAGGTACTCCCCCACCGAACCCATCGCGTCCGCCGCACGATCACTCAACCTGGCCATGCGTCCAGTGTGCTAGCAGAGCGCTTGCAATTGCAAGCAGACCGGCCGTGAGCCGCCTCACTCACAGCAAGTGAGCGAGTTTCAGCTGAAAATCAAAGGATGTGGCCGGACCGAGCCGACCTGTACGCCGCCGCCCAGCAGCGGGAAGTGCAAATGCTTGTCCAGCACCTCGTGGTCCAGGCCCAGCATCTTCAGCGTTGCGGCCATCACGACCGCCCGCGCCCGGGCGCTGCCGTCTTCGATCTTCACGGCGATCCCGCGGCCGTCGGCCAGGCCCACGGCGTACACGCTCTCGGCGCCGACCTTGCCGAACAGGCCCGGGATCGCGTGGATCAGCTCGGCCTCGTCGCGCCGGGTACCACTGGCGTACTCCGGGAACGCGCGGAACGCATCCGCGACCCGTCCCTCCAGCGTCGCCGGCTCCGCAGCCGCGAACAGTCCGAAGGAGCGCGCCAGCCCGGCCAGGCTGATCGCCAGGATCGGCGCTCCGCAACCGTCGACCGCGACGTACGAGACCTTCTCGCCGGCCGAGTCCTCGACGGCGGTCCGGATCACCTGCTGCAGCGGGTGTTTCGGCGACCGGTAGTCGTCGGCACCCCAGACCCCGTCCGGGCTGGTCGCGCACGCGTCGTCGTGGATCGGCCAGCCGTTCGCGACACACGTCGCGATCATCGCCGCGTGCTTGCCCGAGCAGTTCATCGTGATCGGCTCCGGACCGTGCCCGGCCGCGACCCACTCGTCACGCCGCCAGTCCTCGACCGGGTACTGCGCCGGCGTCCGCAGCGCGCTCTCGTCCAGCCCGACACCCGCCAGGATCTCCCGTACGCCGTCCAGATGGATCTGCTCGCCCGAGTGCGACGCCCCGGCCAGCGCGAGCAGCCGCCCGTCCAGGTCGAGCCCGTGGCGCAGCATGCCGAGCGCCTGCATCGGCTTGTTCGACGAGCGCGGGAACATCGGCTGGTCCACCACGCCGACGGACCACTCGACGCCACCGTCGGGATTCGTCACCACGACAGAGCCGCGGTGGTGCCCTTCGACGAAGTCGCTGCGGACGACGTCGGCCACGATCACAGGTTCGGTCACGCCTGCACTGTACGGCTCAGGCGTCAGGAGCAAAAAGGCATGTTGGGGATGATCCCAATCACAGCCGGGCGCGCACGTGCAGCCCGACCTCGGGGTCGACGATCAGTTCCTGCGTCGCCGTCACCGTCGGCTGGTCCTCGGCCACGACCTGCAGCTCCAGCTCGCTGTCGACCGAACGCTTGACCAGCGCCAGCGCGATCGGCCCGAGCTCGTGGTGCCGCGCGGCGGACCCGACGAACCCGACCTGCTTCTCACCCACCCGGACGGCGTACCCGTGCTGCGGCAGGTGGTCGACCGAGCCGTCGAGGTGCAGCCGGACCAGCCGCCGCGGCGGCCGACCCAGGTTGTGCACCCGCGCGACGGTCTCCTGGCCGCGGTAGCAGCCCTTGTCCAGGTGGACGCCGACGCCGAGCCAGCCCAGCTCGTTCGGGATCGCGCGCTCGTCGGTGTCGAGGCCGAACCGCGGGTGCCCCGCCTCGATCCGCAGCGCCTCGTACGCCCAGACGCCCGCCGGCGGGCCCGCCAGCTCGGCGTACGCCGAAAGCTCCCCCCGCGGCAGGAACACCTCGAACCCACCGAGCGAGTCGCCGCCGGACCGCGTCAACGGCCCCTCGGCCGGGGCCGCACCAGGACGCCACACGATCGCGAAGCGGTCGGTGACGTCGGTGATCTCCACCCGGGACATGAACACCATCTTCTGCAGCCACTCGACCAGCGCGGCGGCCGCGCCCGGCTCGGTGTGCAGCCAGAAGGTCTCGCCGTCGTCGACGCCGTACATCGCGTGCTCGACGTGGCCGGTCGGGGACAGCAGCAGCGCCGTCGTCGACGTACCGGCCTGGAGGCCCTCGAAGTACTGCGTCGTGAGCGCGTGCAGCCAGGTGAGCCGGTCCGGCCCACTGATCGTGACCACGTCCCGGTGGGAGAGATCGACATACCCCTCGCCCCGGGCCAGCGCCCGTTGCTCGCGCAGGTCCGAGCCGTAGTGCGCCGCGACTCCGGCGTCCGGGCCGTCGGCCTCGACCGCCGCGGGCAGGTCCAGCAAGGGGCTGCGCATCGATGACATGTCACCAGCGTACGTCGCCCGTCGTACGGCGAACGCCTCCCGCTGTGGGATGTGGACAACACCGGCGATCGCGAGGCTGGAGGTACGACTCGGAGAGGACAGGACGATGACAGACAAGCGCTTCAGGTTCGGCATCGTGGCCACGCCGGCGGACGGCAGCCCGGACCAGTGGACGAAGACCGTACGCCGTGCCGCGGAGCTCGGGTACTCGACGGTTCTGATGCCCGACGGGCTCCAGTTGCTGTCGCCGTTCCCATCGCTGGCGATGGCCGCGGCGGTCGCCGACATCCGCGTCGGCACGTTCGTCGCGGCCGCGCCGATGCGCACGCCGTACGCCGCCGCCTGGGACGCGCACACGCTGACCGTGCTGACCGACGGGCGGTTCGAGTTCGGGATCGGCACCGGGCGGCCGGGGACGGACAAGTTCGCCGAGAAGCTCGGACTGCCGTACGGGACGGGCGCGGAGCGACTGCAGCAGGTGCGCGAGACGCTCGACCACCTGGCCGAGCTGGACGGCGATCGGCACACGCCGGTGATCATGGCCGCCGGCGGGCCGAAGGCCCTGGCGCTCGCGGCCGAGCGGGCGGACGTGGTCTCGATCGCGAAGGGCGCGCTGACGCCACCGGCCGAGGTCATCCAGCTCGCGGAGGAGCTGCGGACGCTGGCCGGCGACCGCGCCGACGACATCGAGCTGGCGCTGAACCTGTTCGCGGCCGGGGACGGTGAGCTGCCGCCGTGGACGAAGATGGCGACCGGGGTCGAGCCGGAGGCGCTGCGGGCAACCGACTCGCTGATGCTGCTGCCGGGTGGTCCGCGTCAGATGGCGGACGAGCTGCTGCGGCGGCGCGAGGTCCTCGGTGCGTCGTACATCAGCGTGAATTCGGCGTACCTGGAAGAGCTGGCGCCGGTGGTCGAGCTCCTTGCAGGGCAGTAGAAACACCAACGCCCGTCAGCTGTGGCTGACGGGCGCTGGCTGAGGGGTGGGACAGGTGGACTAGTGGTGGTCGCGGTCCTGTGTCGCGTCGGGACCTGTGGTGACAGCTGCCGGTACGTCGCCGCCGTGGGTGTCGCCGGCCGCGAACGCGGCCTCGTCGAACGGGTCATCACCGGCGAAGACCTGCTTGACCTGGTCCCGGTCGAGTTCGCCGACCCAGTGGCCGACCAGGACCGTGGCGACCGCGTTGCCGGCGAAGTTCGTCAGCGCGCGGGCCTCGGACATGAACCGGTCGATGCCGACGATCAGTCCGACGCCGTCGACGAGCTCCGGCCGGTGCGACTGCAGGCCGCCGGCCAGCGTCGCCAGACCGGCGCCGGTGACCCCGGCGGCGCCCTTCGAGGCGATGATCATGAACGCCAGCAGGGAGACCTGCTGCCCGATCGAGAACGGCTGGTCCATCGCCTCGGCGATGAACAGCGAGGCCATCGTCAGGTAGATCGCCGTACCGTCCAGGTTGAACGAGTAGCCGGTCGGGACGGTGATGCCGACCACGCTCTTGGAGACCCCGAGGTGCTCCATCTTGCCGATCAGCCGGGGCAGGGCGGTCTCCGACGACGACGTGGACACGATCAGCAGGAACTCGCGGCCGAGGTAGCGCAGCAGCTGGAAGATCGACAGCCCGGTGACGACGCGAAGAATGGTGCCCAGGACAACGATCACGAACAGCAGACAGGTGATGTAGAAGGCGATCATGATCTTGCCGAGGCTGATCAGCGCGTCCACGCCGGTCGCGCCGACGACCGCGGCGATCGCGCCGAAGGCACCGATCGGGGCGGCCCACATGATCATCGCCAGCACCTTGAAGACCAGCCGCTGCAGGTGCGCGATCCCGGTCAGGACCGGCTGGCCCTTCGAGCCCATCGCCTGCAGCGCGAAGCCGATCAGCAGCGCCACGAAGACGGTCTGCAGCACCTCGCCCTCGGTCAGCGCCGAGACGACCGTCTTCGGGATGATGCCGAGAACGAAGTCGGTCGTGGTCTCGTGCGTCGTGCCGACCTGGTTCTGGCCGGTCTCGCGCAGCTTGTCGGTCAGGTTGAGGCCGGAACCCGGCTGGACCAGGTTGCCGACGACCAGGCCGATGCCCAGGGCCACGGTCGACATCACGATGAAGTAGATCAGCGCGAGGCCGCCGACCTTGCCGACGCTGGCGGCCTGGCGGACCGAGCCGATGCCGAGGACCAGCGTGCAGAAGATGACCGGGCTGATCATCATCTTGATCAGGTTCACGAACCCGGTGCCGAGCGGTTTCAGCTCGACCGCGAAGTCGGGGAACAGGAACCCGACACCGATGCCCAGGGCGACGGCGACGATGACGGCGATGTAGAGGAAGTGGGTCCGGTCGTTGCGGACCGGGGTGGGACGGGGTTCGGTGCTCGACATACGTGGCTCCTTGGCCGGCAGACCTGGTTCCGGGTGGTTCTGAGTAACTGTGACGTGACGCACAGGACAACTGCGCATTTCGTTCATATCGTTCGCGGCCGGCGACCACACTTCGGCGCGCGGCGAACCGTCGGACGGCGGCCAACCGGTGCCGCGCACTACCAGTGGTGGCGCTGGTGTGGAGAATGTCGGCATGAAACGTCGGCCGTGGGAGCTGCGGCGCCAGGTGCTCTGGCTGCAGACCGGCACGGTCGCGGTGCTGATCGCGATGGTCTGGATCACCATGGCCAGCCGCGCCCGGGCGCAGGCCGACCGCGACGCCGCGGCGGCCGGACTCACGCCGCCGGGCTGGGACGAGCTGCTCCGGGCCGAGACCCGGACGATGCTCGGCATCGCCAGCCTGATGCTCGGGGTGGCGATCGCGGGCAACGCGCTGGTCGCCTGGCGGGTCCGCCGCGCGACCCGCGGGATGGGGACCCAGACGCTCGCCTGGATGCTCGACTTCTACCAGGGTGTCCTGCGCGCCGCCCGTGAAGGCCTGCTGCTGATTGACGCCGACGGGCGGGTCCAGCTGGTCAACGAGGAGGCCCGGCGGCTGCTCGGGCTCCAGGCGATCCCCACCGGGACCACCGTGGACGAGCTGCACCTGCCGGTCGCGCTGTCCGATCTGCTGAGGGCCGGGCGTACGGCGTACGACGAACTGCACCTCGGCGCGTACGGCGTGGTCGTGGTGAACCAGCAGCCGGCGCGCTCCGGGCGGATCGTCACGCTGCGGGACCACACCCAGCTGCAGGCGCTGCTCGGCGAGCTGGACGCGGTGCGCAGCCTGGCTGAGTCGCTCGAGGCGCAGAACCACGAGGCCTCGAACCGGTTGCACACGGTCGTCAGCCTGATCGAGATCGGCCGGCCGGAACGGGCGCGGGAGTTCGCGGTGTCGGAGTTGCAGTTCGCGCAGGCGATGACGGACCGCGTGGTCGGGACGGTCGGTGACCCGGTGCTCGCGTCGCTGCTGCTGGCCAAGCTGTCGCAGGCGCAGGAGCGCGGCGTACTGCTCACGCTGGAGCTCGGCTCCGAGGCGCTCAACACCCGACTGCCCGCGCAGGACGTGGTCACCGTCGTCGGGAACCTGCTCGACAACGCGATCGAGGCCGCGCGCAGTGGCCCGGCACCACGACGCGTCGAGCTGAAGGCCGGTACGACGCCGGACGCGATCGACCTGGCCGTGACGAACACCGGCGCCGAGCTCGGGTCGGGCGAGCTGGCCCGGATGTTCGAGCGCGGCTGGACGACGAAGAACGAGCCAGGACACGGACTCGGACTGGTGCTGGTCCGCAGCACGGTGATGCGTTGGCAGGGGACGTTGATGGTCGACCCGGACTCCGAGCTGGACGAGATCCCCGCGCTGACCGTGCGCGTGCGGCTGCCGCGGGCGGTGAGCACGAGTGCCTGATCTGCCAAGGTTTCTGGGGGTGGACGCGAATGCCTGATCTGCTGCGGGTCCTCGTCGTCGAGGACGATCCGGTCGCCGCCGAGGCCCATCGGACGTACGTCGATCGCCTGCCCGGCTTCACGTGCGTGGGCATCGCCGGTACGGCGGCGCGGGCCCTTTCCGTCCTCTCCCAAGGCCAGATCGATCTGGTCCTGCTCGACATGAACCTGCCGGACGGGCACGGGCTCGACGTGGTCCGGCGCATGCGCGCCTCTGGCAACCAGACCGACGTGGTCGCGGTGACGTCGGCTCGCGAAGTCGCCGCCGTGCAGGCCGCGGCGCGCATCGGTGTCGTCCAGTACGTGCTCAAGCCGTTCGCCTTCGAGACTCTCCGCGACCGCCTCTCGGCCTACGCCCGCCAGCGACGAGCGGCTGAAGCCGGTCAGGTCGTCGCCGACCAGGACGAGGTCGACCGGTTGTTGCATCCGGCTACTGTTTCGTCAGTGCCGAAGGGGCTGGCCGGGTCGGTGCTCGATCGAGTGGTCCAGTTGCTCGGCAACCGCGAGGGGTGGACGGCCGAAGAGGTCGCGGCCGAGCTCGGGACGTCGCGGATCACCGCTCGGCGGTACTTGGAGCACCTGGCCGACCAGCAGCAGGCGCTACGGACGCAGCGCTACGACGGACGCAGTGGGCGGCCGAAGGTCGAGTACAGCTGGGTGTCGGAGAGTTAGGGCGTGTCTGGCAATTCCCGCCGTAGCGAGCAGGTGCTCGGTGCGGTAGCTCAGCGTGCTGGGGTGAAGGCCTCGATGTTTTTCCATCGTGGTCTTTGCTCCAGTGCGCTGAGGTGCCGTGCCGAGTGCCGCGCAGTAGGCGAGAATTGCCAGACACGCCCTACACCCGGACGAGGGTGGCCCAGAGGTGGGGCTGCAGCGGTTGGCCTTCCGCGGCCATGTCGTAGGCCCAGAGCAGCTCGCCCTTGACCAGGCCGTAGAGGCGGTGGCCGGCGGCGACCTCCTTGGCGGTGGCCGTGCGGGCGATCACGTCGGTCCGCATCTCGACCTTGGCGCCCTCGATCTCGCCGTACCAGATCTCGGCGAACCCGGTCGGGTGCGCCAGCACGACCTCGAGCTTGTTGTCCGGCTTGGGCCGCCAAAAGCCGGTCTCCACGGCCAGCGGGCGCTGCTTGGTGCCGTCCTCACCGACCACGTAGGTCTGGCTGACGTAGTGCAGGTACGGCTTGCCGTTGTGGCTGAAGTCGACCTGCTGCCCGAACTCGAACTTCTCGATCGTCGGGTAGTCGCCGTGCCCGCGGCCCTCCCACCGGCCGAGCAGCCAGGCGAGCGGCATCAGGTCGGGGTGCAGGTCCTGCGGAATCTCGAAGGCCATCGGTCGGTCCGCGCGTCAGTTCGCGCTGCGGCCGCGGTACAGCCGGTAGACGACGAACGCCGAGAACCAGGCCATGAACACACTGACCAGGACCAGCAGGGTCGTGAAGATGACATGTAGCACGTTCGCCAGTCTAGGGGATGCCCGCCGGACCCTCGGCTACGGTGGCGTGATGTCTCGCACGCTGGTGATCAAGCTGACCGCAGGCGCCGATGAGCCCGAACGCGCCAACCAGGCCTTCACGGTCGCCGCGACCGCCGTTGCCTCGGGAGCCACGGTCTCTTTGTGGCTCACCGGCGAAGCCGTCTGGTTCGCCGTGCCTGGGCGCGCGGAGGCGTTCGAACTGCCGCATGCGGCGCCCTTGGGGGATCTACTGGCGGCGGTACTGGCCGGGGGGACTCTCACTGTCTGCACCCAGTGCGCCAAGCGCCGAGATCTCGCCAAGTCGGACCTGCTGCCCAGCACGCGGATCGCGGGTGCGCCGGCGTTCACCGAGGAGATCCTCACGGACAACGCCCAGGCGATCGTCTACTGACCATCCGGCCCCGGGAGTTCGCACCCCCGGCCGGGTGTTCACGGACCCCAGCCGGCTGCTCGCGGCCCCGGGCCGGGTGCTCACGGCCCCCGGCCGGGTGTTCGCAGCCCCGGCCGGTGTTCACAGTCCCCGGCGGGGGTTCACGGTCTCCGGTCGGTGACGAGGGTCAGCGGGTCCGTTCGGGGTCCTGGGTCGGTTGGGTGTCGCGCTGGTGCTGGGCGCCAGGAGTTCGACCGGCTTGGCCGGCTGGTTCGAGCTGGCGGTCGGGGCGGCGTTCGGCGGGGCCGGTGACGCCATCGCGGGCGAGTGAGTCGAGCTTGGCCTTCTCGGTGTCGGACATCGGCTGGCTGTACCCCTGCTGCCCCTGACCACGCTCGCCGTTCTTCAGGGCTTCCTCGCGATTCCGATCGTCGTCCAACCGGGCCTCCAGCGGACCTGAAGGCTTCTGGGCCTCACGCGCCTGAGCCTCGGCACGCAGGTCACCACCGGTCGGCATGGCTGAGGTCTCCACCTGTGGGTCCTGCTGGTTCTGCTCAGCCTCAGGCCCCTGGCGGTCCTGCCCTTGCTGGTCACGCTCAGGCCCGTCGACCGCAGGGTCGTTCCGATCGACCTCAGCCTGCTCCCGCTCCACCTGCTGATCCCGGCCGGCCTGATCCTGCTCGACCTGCTCCCGGCCAGGCTGGTCCTGCTCGACTTGGTCGCGCTCGGGCTGATCCTGCTCGGGCCCGTCGCGTTCCGGCTCGGGCTGTTCCACCTCAGGCTGCTCGCGCTCGTCCAGACCGGCTTGTTCCACCTCGGGCTGCTCGCGCTCGTCCAGACCGGCTTGTTCCACCTCGGGCTGCTCGCGATCAACCTGTACGTCGTCGCGCGCGACCTCGCTGTCCCCCACCTGCGGATCGCCCTCAGCCCGATCGACCTGATCCCGGTCAGCCTGCTCGTCGACGACCGGCTGAGCCTGGTCGACCTCCTGCGGATCCCGGTCCGGCTCGGCCTGGTCGATCTCCTGCGGGTCGAGCTGCTGGTCGGCTTGGTCGACCTCCTGCGCGTCCCGCTCGGTATCAGCCTGCTGGTCACGGTCGAGCTCAGCCTGATCCCTGTCGGGCTCGGCCACCTCCGGCTGGTCGCGATCTGCGGCCTGCTGGTCAACCGCCGGCTCAGCCTGCTCGACTTCCTGCAAGTCTCGGTCGGCCTGATCCTGCTCAGCCGCAGGCTGCTCCCGATCGACCTCTACGTCGTCCCGCGCGACCTCGCCCTGCCCCACCTGAGGATCACCCTCAGCCCGGTCGACCTCATCCCGGTCCGCCTGCTCGTCGACCTCAGGCTGACCCTGCTCGGCCTCCGGACCATCAGCCTGTGCGTCAACAGCAGGCTGATCCACCTCCTGCCCATCACGCTCAGCGTCAACCGTGGCCTGGTCCACCTCCGGACCATCACGCTCAGCATCAACCGCCGCCTGGTCCACCTCTTGGCCGTCACGCTCAGCGTCAACCGCGGCCTGGTCCACCTCCGGACCTTCGGCTTCCGGCTGGTCCTGGCCGTCAAGCCCCTCGGCAGCCACCGCGCCGGCCGCCGCCGCAGGAAGGACGTCAGGGCCGTCCGCCCCCTCGCGGCGTTCGCGCTCGCGGTCCTGTTCCTGCGCCTCGGCCTCGCGAGTCTCCTCGCGGTCGTCCGCTTCGCGCTCCCGCTCCTCGGCGCTCTGCTCGGTCTCGCGCTCCTCGTCCTCGCCCCGCTCGCGCTGGTCGTCCTCGCGGTCACGCTCCAGGTTGTCGGGAACCCGATCGCCGTCGCGGTCGCTCAGCCGGTCCACGTCCTGGTCCTCGAGCTCCCGGTCGCGGGTGTCGAGCACGCGGTTGCCGTCCAGGTCGAGCGGGTCCCGGCCGTCGGCCCCTTGCTCCCGCTCGAGACGGTCGTCGGCGTCGTCGCGGGCGAGCTCCTCGTCGTTCATGGCACGCTCGACCAGACCGAGCAGCAGCATCCGCTGCTGGTGCTGGCTCAGGTTCTGCAGCTGCGACCTGGCCTCGGGGTTGTTGCGCATGTACTCGACGACCGCCTCGGTCATCGCCCGGCGTTCCTTGAAGTCGAGGTTGCGCTCCTGCTCCTGGAGCTGACGGTCGTCAACGGAAGGACCGTCGTTCGGCGGGAAGGTGTTGTCCTGCCCCGGCCCGGCCATCGCCGGCGCCCCCGCGGGACGGCGCGAACGACCGCGCCGCAGCAACCGCCGCAGCCCGCGGTACGTCGCCCGCACGCCCTGCGCGGCCCGCTTGAACCCGCGGTACAGGCTGTCGAGCAGTTCTTCCTCGATCGACTGGGGCTGCGCCATCACGCCACCTCGCTCGCATAGACGGAGTACGCGAAGCCGGCCGTCGGATTCGCCTCACCCGGCAGCAGCCGGGTGGCGTACAGGTGGATCTCCGCGCCGGGCCGCAGCCACACCGCGAGGTGCCGCCGCCGTTCCCGCCACTCGCCGGGGATCCGTGGGTCGTTGCCCGGCCCGACGAACACCGGGTCGCCCCAGTGCTGCCGTGCCAGCGCGAGCTGGTCGGGCCAGTGGTCGTCGATCAGGTCCTCCGCGTCGGCCACCTCGTCCGCGCCGATGTTGTACGCCGACCAGGTGCCCCGCGGGCTCTCCGGCAGGACGGCGTCCGGCAGCGCGAGCATGACCGTCTCACGCGGCGTGACCAGACCCCACGCGTACTCGGCCGGGTCGATGTCGCCGGGCGCCCAGGGCTGCCAGCCGGTCGCGGCGACCACGCGCGCGACCAGCGCACGGATCCCGGCGGGCCCGGTCTGGGGCGGCCCCCACAGCCGGCTCCAGTCGCCCACTTCCGCGAGGTCGGCCATCGCACGGACGTCCTCGTCCGGCGACCGCAACTGCGTCTTCACTGACCTTCCCCTCTCCTGCCTACGCCCTCGACCAAGATCTCCGACGGCCCCTGAACTGGACCACTCTCAGGTTAAGCCGAATCGGTGCCACCCGTTCCGACGTATCCACAGGCCTACCGGATCCCACTCCCGAAGGCCTGTCCGGACCGGCTGACCGGCCCGCGCGACCAACCACCCTTACACGCAACTTCGCCCCTCGCGACCCGGCAAAACCTGCAATCCGACAACAATCCGGACGCGGCCCGCCAGCCCCGGACCCGATCCGTCCCCGACCCGTAAGCCGGTCGGCAGGTCGTTCGCGGGCGGTAACCGCAGTCACCCCGCCGAGCGGTCCGCGAGGCGTTCTGATGGAGAAATGAAGCTCCCGAGCCCTCCGCAGCCGGCGTTCAGGTCCGCGCTGCACCACCCCCGGGTCGCGACCGTGATCGGCCGCTGGCTGGCGGTCGCCATCTTCGTCTGCTTCCTGACCGGTCTGTTCAGCCACTTCCAGCAGGCGACGCCCGGCTGGCTGCACATCCCCGCGCGCCCGGCGTCCCTGTACCGCGTGACGCAGGGCCTGCACGTGCTCAGCGGCACCATGGCGATTCCGTTGCTGCTGGCAAAGCTCTGGACCGTCTACCCGAAGCTCTTCGAGAAGCCCCCGTGGCCGCCGAGCCGCGCCGCGCTCGCCACCCTGCTCGAACGCCTCTCCATCCTGGTGCTCGTCTCCGCGCTGGCGCTCGAACTGTTCATCGGCTTCGTCAACACCCTGCAGTGGTATCCGTGGCCGTTCCCCTTCAAGGAAACGCACTACGCCCTCGCCTGGATCATCATCGGCGCCCTGCTCGTGCACCTCGCCGTCAAGCTGCCGCTGATCCGCGCCCACTGGAGCCGAACAGCAGCAGACCGTACGCCGTACGCGCCACTCGACGAGCCACCCACGGCAAACGCACCGCTCACGAGCCGGCCCGCGGACGCACCGCATCCCACAGACGCACCGCCCGCGGACCCACCGCAACCCGCAGACGCACCGCCCGCCGACGAACCCGAGCCGGCGCATGCCCGCACCTCGCTCCCCGCCGAGATCACCGGCCTCAGCCGCCGCGGCCTCTTCCGTACCGTCGCCGGCGCCGGAGCCCTGGTCGGCATCGCCTCGGTCGGCCAGTCCGTCCCGGCCTTCGGCCCGATCGCCGTCCTCGCGCCGCGCAAGCCCAACGTCGGCCCGCAGTCCCTCCCGGTCAACCGCACCGCCCACGACGCCGGCGTCGTACCGGTCGGCGACGACTGGCGTTTCACGATCAGTGGCCCTCAGCAACTTTCCTGGTCGCTCGCCGAGCTCAGGTCCCTGCCGCAGAGCCGGTCCGACCTCCCGATCGCCTGCGTCGAGGGCTGGAGCCAAGGCGCCAGCTGGGAAGGCATCCGGATCCGTGATCTCCTCCAGCTGGCCGGCGCCCCCGACCACTCGACGGTCCGCGTCGTGTCGATGGAGAAGGGTGGCTTCTACGCGACCAGCGAGCTCCCACCCCAGTTCGCCGCCGACCCGCTCACGCTCCTGGCACTGAAGCTCAACGGCTCCGACCTCGATCTCGACCACGGCTTCCCGGCCCGGATCATCGCCCCCAACCGCCCCGGTGTCCTGCAGACCAAGTGGGTCCACCGTCTGGAGGTCCTCGCATGAGAGTCGCCCGCGTAGCCATGGCCGCAGTCGGCGTTGGACTCGGCCTCTGGGGCCTCCGTCTTCTCCTGCAGAGCCTGAGCATCGACGCCCTGATCCGCCTGCCGCTCTGGCTCGGCGGCGCCGTCCTGGTCGATGACTTCCTGCTCGTCCCGCTGACCGTCGCGGCCGGCTGGCTCCTGACGAGATGGTCGATCGGTCCCGGCCACCACCGCACGATCGGCGCCGTCCGCACCACAGCCTTGTACGTCGGGATCACGACCCTCGTCGCGATCCCGCTGCTCATCCGTCAGGGCAAGGGCGTCAACCCGACCGTGCTGCCGCGTGACTACCTGCGCGACTGGTTGTTGCTTGAGTCAACGATCATCGTGGCCGGCGTGATCGTGGCGGTCGTTCAGTCCCGGCGGGCGACGTTCAGCAGGTCGCGCGCGGCGTCCGGCGACATCGGCGGCCGCTGAGCCAGGGTCGCCAAAGCCGCGGCCCGCTCGACGAGCTCGGCGTTGTGCGTGACCGGCTGCCCCTTCGCCAGGGTCAGGGTGTCCTCCATCCCGACCCGGAGGTGGCCGCCCTTCGACAGCGCCGCGAGCGCGACCGGGATCGTGGTCCGGCCGACTCCGGTCGCCGCCCAGGACGTCACCGCCGGCGGGAGTGCGTTGACCGCGGCAACCAGTGCGTCCGGCGTACCGGGCATCCCACCAGGAACGCCCATCACCAGGTCGCAGTGCACGCGACCGCCGTACGGCAGGCCGAACTTGTCGAGCAGCCGGTGCAGCGCCGCCACGTGCCCGAGGTCGAACAGCTCGAACTCCGGTACGACGTGCCGCTCCTGCGTGAGCTGGTAGAGCTCGGTGACGAACGGCCACGGGTTCATGAACACGTCGTCGCCGAAGTTGACCGTGCCCATCGTCAGCGAGCAGGAGTCCGGTGCCGCCTCCAGGACGCGCAGCCGGTGCTCGAACGGGTCGGTGACCGCGCCACCGGTGGACAGCTGGACGATCAGCGCGGTGTTCTCCCGGATCGCGGCGACGGTCTCGGTGAGCCGGCCGAGGTCGAGCGTCGGACGGTGCTCGGCGTCCCGGATGTGGATGTGGATCATCGCGGCCCCGGCCGCCTCGCAGCGCTTCGCGGTCTCGACCAGTTCGTCGAGGGTGGTGGGCAGCGCCGGGCAGTCCGCCTTCGCGGTCTCGGCACCGGTCGGGGCAACGGTGATCAACGTCGACGTCATGGAGGAATCGTGCCAGATGTCGGCACTGAACGGGAGATTCGGTCGTGAATCACCCCGAGGACCGGACAATTTGCGGAACGGCAGACTGTGATCCATGAGAGCAGTGGTGCAACGAGTCACGGACGCATCGGTCGAGGTCGCGGGCGAGATGGTCGGCGCGATCGATCAGCCCGGTCTGGTGGTGCTGCTCGGCGTGACGCACGACGACACCGAGGAGAAGGCCAAGGCGCTGGCGGCGAAGATCTGGACACTGCGGATCCTGCGCCACGAACGGTCGGCCGCCGACGAGCAGGCCCCGATCCTCGCGATCAGCCAGTTCACCCTGTACGCCCACACCCGCAAAGGCCGCCGCCCGTCCTGGAGCGCCGCCGCCCCCGGCCCGGTCTCCGAGCCCTTGTACGACGCGTTCTGCGCGGCCCTGGAATCCCTCGGCGCCAAGGTCGAGCGAGGCCGCTTCGGCGCGGACATGCAGGTCCACCTGACCAACGACGGCCCGGTCACCGTGATCCTCGACGCCTGACCCGGGCGTCCCGCCACGCCTGAACGGCGTACGGCGACGCCAGAACCGACGCACCTCGGCGCCTGAACCGGCATACCTCGGCGCCTTCGCCGGCGTACCGCACACAGAAGACGGCCCCGGCGCGGATCCGAAGATCCGGCCGGGGCCGTCCGGTGCCTGTCTGGATCGGTGAGGTTCGACTCAGTCAGGGAGGGTGTGTGGCTGGATCAGCCGATCACACCGGCGGCCGAGTGGCCCACGACAACCTTGGTGTTCAGGCTGTAGACGTCGATCACCAGGGCGTTGACGGAGATGTAGCGGCTCTGACGCAGGACCTGGTTGAAGGTCAGCTTGGCGATGCCGGGGATCTCCAGCTCGGCGTTCTCACCGGTCTTGACCGGGTAGACCTTGTTGCCGACCTTGATCGAGGCGATGGTCGAGCGCGAGTTCAGACCGACCTTGCCGTCCTTGGTCTTCCACGCGGACGCCGAGGACTCGATGGCGCCGATGGAGAGGTTCGCGACCTTGATGCCCGCGACGTGCGAGCTGAAGTCGACGTACGACTTGTTCGGGCCGATGTCGCCCCGCTTGGTGGTGAACGCGGCGCCGACGTAGGCGACCTTCGGGATGTTCACCTCGCCGACCGCGACGCGGTCGGTGCGCCCGCCAGTGCCCTGGCAGGTGGCCTGGTAGGACGTCGGGCCGGACTTGACCAGCTTGTCGACGTTCGCCTTGGTGGCGTACGCGTCACCGATGACCAGCGCGGTGGCCGGCTTGGTGACCTCGGCGCGGGTCTTGAGGACCGCGACGTCGACACCTTCGGGGATGTAGCGGTTGCGAACGGTCGCGTGCAGCACGACGGCCTGCGCGTACGAGTAGATGCCGGCGTCGGTCTTCACGCCGCCGACGCGGTTCAGCACGATGTAGCCCAGGCCCGGAACGGCGACCTTGGTGTTCGGCTTGGCCTTGAGCAGCGACCGGACCGACACGGAGCCGATCCGCACGTCGGCGAAGGTGGTGCTGCCGGTGTAGTACGTGACGCCGTTCTTGATCCACGCGGTGGTCGTGGTCTTGGCGCCCTTCAGGTGCAGCAGCGAGCCGACGCGGATGTCGGCCGCGGTGGCGGTCGAGGTCACGCCGTTGCCGCGCTTCTCCGCGAAGGCGAAGGTGTCCGTGGTGACCGTCTTGGCGATGGTCTGGTCGTTGACGTTCGCGGTCGCCAGGTCGTTGCGCGACTTGCGGGTCGCGTCGGTGGTGCAGCTGATCTCGGACTTGACCTGCGGGCCGCTGGCAACGATGCCGCCCTGCACGTCGGTGCCGATCGAGTAGCCGTTGTAGCCGTAGACCGGCGAGGCGTTCGCCGAGCCCGAAGTGAGCGCGATCGTCGAAGCTACGCCGACTACCGCCGCAACGCCCACGGCAGCGAGCTTCTTGTTGATGCGGGGTCTCATGACCCCTCCTCCCTGAGTGATGACGTGACCCCAACTGGGGGCCAGGACACAGACACAACTCAGTCGGTCGCAGTAGGTAACGAGCAGCCGCAGGTCCGTGACCAAACCGTAACCAAGTGACAGGAAAGCCAAGAAACCAAAACAAAAGACTTTGGAAAAAGTGAGGGGCCCGGGCGCGCAAGGCCCGGGCCCCTCAGGGTCGATCAATGGACAGAGCGTCAGACCGCGACGGCCACCTCGGCCACCTCGCCGTACTGCGCGACGACCTGGCGGTCGACCGGCTCGGCCTTCGGCGCCAGCGTCCGCAGCGTCCAGCTGCCCGGCGCCGCGAAGAACCGGAAGTGCCCGGTCGCGGACGTCGGCACCTCGGCGGTGAACTCGCCGGAGGAGTCCAGCAGCCGCACGTACGCACCGCCGACCGGGTCCTCGCCGCGCAGGACCTGGCCCTGGATCACGGCTTCCTTGTCGATGTCGACGCCCTTGAGGTCAAGGCCGCCCTTCTTGGCTCCGCACATGTCAGGCCTTCCCGGGCTCGTCGCCGAGCGCCACCGGTACGCCGACCAGCGAACCCCACTCGGTCCACGAACCGTCGTAGTTCTTGACGTTCTCCTGGCCGAGGATCTCGTGCAGCACGAACCAGCTGTGCGCCGAGCGCTCGCCGATCCGGCAGTACGCGATGGTGTCCTTGCCGAAGTCGACACCGGCCTCGGAGTACAGCTTCTGCAGCTCGTCGTCGGAGCGGAAGGTGCCGTCGTCGTTGGCCGCCTTGCTCCACGGGATGCTGGCCGCGGTCGGGATGTGCCCGGCGCGCTGGGCCTGCTCCTGCGGGAGGTGGGCCGGGGCGAGCAGCCGGCCGGCGTACTCGTCGGGGCTGCGCACGTCGACCAGGTTCTTCACGCCGATGGCCTGCTCGACCTCGTCGCGGAAGGCGCGGATCTCCAGGTTCGGCTCCTTGGCGGCGTACTCGGTCGCGTCGCGCTTGACGACCTCGTCGGTCAGCTCGCGGCTGTCCAGCTCCCAGCGCTTGCGGCCGCCGTCGAGCAGGCGGACGTCACCGTGGCCGTAGAGCTTGAAGTACCAGTACGCGTAGGCCGCGAACCAGTTGTTGTTGCCGCCGTACAGCACGACGGTGTCGTCGTTCTTCACGCCCCGCTCGGACAGCAGCGCGGAGAACTGCTCCTGGTTGACGAAGTCGCGGCGGACCTGGTCCTGGAGGTCGGTCTTCCAGTCCAGCTTGATCGCACCGGCGATGTGACCGGCGTCGTACGCCGAGACGTCCTCGTCGACCTCGACCAGCACGATGTTCTCGTCGGACTTGTGCTCCTCGACCCAGTCGGCCGAGACGAGAGCGGATTCCCTGCTCATGTGTGCTGCCTCTCAGTTGGTAACAGCGAAGTGTCACGGTTTGGCGTACGAATGCGTTGGATCAGCAGATAGGCCTCGCACCCGAGGCACAGCCCGACCGCCGCGTTCACGAACGCGGCGACCAGGGCGAATCCGGTGGCGACGACGCCGAGCACCTCGGCGCCGCTGAAGTAACCGATCAGGCCGAGCACGGCGAAGACCAGCCCGACCAGTTGCGCGAACCGCGGCGGGGCCGCGTCCTCCAGCTCCTTCGGCGGGCTGAACAAATACCTTCCCCGCCCCACCACCCCGGTCTGGGGCCGGGGCCGGACCAGCCGCTTGAACAGCTGTCCGTACGGCGACGCCTGGACGCCGAACGCGACCGCGATCGCGAACACGACCGCCTGGACGGCCAGCGGCCAGGGGTTGTTCAGGATCAGCGTGAGCGCCAGAACGACCGTCGTCAGCGCCGCCGCGAACCGGAGTCCGCGCGGGTCGACCTGGGGGGTGACCGCTTGCTGGGACATACGAACTCCTCGACAAGGAGCTGGAACGAGACTTGCCCGCCCGACGACTTGCGGGAGGCGGCGTACATCCGGACCGTGCTCAGCTGCCGGTTCCGGAGCGCTCGGGACGCCGCCTGGTCAGGGGCGTCGACACAGGGACGAGCGCATGCGGCAGTTGTCCACTGCCCTGCGCTTGGTCAGCCATGTCGTGTAAGCCACGTGTCGAGAGTACGGAAACGCCGGGGACCCGCCAGTCGTGGTCCCATTTCCTGAGACAACTGATCGCGATGTGGGATCAGTGAATCGGTTCAGCGGTCATCGTGAGCCTGGCGGCATCAGCGGGCGTGGTCGACGGCTACGCCGAGGGCGGCGATCACGTCGGCCTTGCGGGGCGCGCCGCTCGCGCGGGTCACGGTACCGCCGGTGGCGTCCAGGACCAGGACGGTCGGCGTCCGGAGGATGTTCAGCCGGCGGACCAGTTCAAGGTTGGACTCGGCGTCGATCTCGACGTGCCGGACGCCGTCGACCATGCCTTCCACCTCGGCGAGCACCCGCCGGGTCGCCCGGCACGGCGCGCAGAACGCCGAGGAGAACTGCAGCAGCGTCGCCCGCTCCCCCAGCTCGACGCCGAGGTCGTCAGCCGTCAGCTGGTCGCCGTTCTCCACCGCTCGCCTCTCCGCCGCGCGCGAGGCGCGGAAGCGTCCGTCGTACCAGGTCTTGAGCACGCTCAGCAGCACCCCGGCGACAACCGCGGCGACCAGCACGACAGCACCTGCACTCACACCAATCGAGAGTACGCCGCTGCACTTTCGGCCCCACGCCCTCGTTTCACCCCTTGGACACGAGCGCCGCCGCCAGCAGCGCCCTGGGATCGCCGGCCGGCTGATGCGTGGACCGACCCGTTGGCCACGGCAAGGTGTCGTCGCCGTCGCCGGGAAATCTCGGTACGACGTGGAAGTGCAGGTGATCGATGCTCCGGCCGGAGTCGGGGCCGGAGGCGTTGAGCACGCAGACGCCCGAGGCGCCGAGCGCGTCGACCATCGCGCGGGCGACCTGGCGTACGAGCTCGGTCGTCGCCGCCAGGTCGTCCGGACCGACGTCGAGGACGCCGAGGTCGCAGTGACGACGCGGTACGACGAGGGTGTGGCCCGCGGCGATCTCCGAGCCGGGCAGAGGTGCGAAGGCAACGGCGGTCTGCTCCTTCGCGACCCACTGGGCGGAATCGGCGGCGATCAGGTCGCAGAAGACGCAGTCCATGGGGAGCAGTCTGGCGGTAATGCGCGGGCTCGACCCGGGGTTTTCGGGTTGAATGGGGGCGTGGACGGAGGGCTGACGGTGCGCGCCGGGGTGGTGATCCCCGAGGCTGAGCTGGGGTGGCGGTTCTCGCGCTCGAGCGGGCCGGGCGGACAGTCGGTGAACACGGCCGACAGCCGGGTGGAGTTGATCTTCGACCTGGCGGCGACGTCGGCGCTGGGCGAGCCGTTGAAGAACCGTGCGCTCGAGCGGCTGGCGACCCGGCTCGTGGACGGCGTACTGACGATCACCGCGTCCGAGCACCGGTCCCAGTGGCGCAACCGGGAGGCGGCCCGGGCCCGGCTGGCGAGCCTGCTGCGGGACGCGATCGCGGCTCCGCCCCGGCAGCGGCGGGCGACGCGTCCGTCGAAGGGCTCGGTACGCCGCCGCCTGGACGAGAAGAAGCGCCGCGGCGAGACGAAACGGCTGCGCGGCCGGCCGTTCGACTGACCCCGCGACGGCCCTCGCCGTGGATACGCTTCGGCCGTGCAGGAAACGGGGAGCGGGGAACGGGAGGAACTGCCCGAGCTGAAGGACCTCAAGGTCCGGGGGCGGTCGGTCAGGACCTGGGTGATCGGCGCGGTCGTCGTACTGCTCGCGATCTCGGCCGCCTTCGGGGGCCTGGCGAAGGCCTCCGACGAGACCCCCAAGGTCGGCGCCGGGACCGCCGTCGACGCGGGCCAGTTCAGCGTCACCGTCCAGCGCGTGGTCGTCGTCAAGGATCTCAAACCGCTCTTCACCCCCGACGAGGGCGGCGTCCTGATCGGTGTCGTGCTCAAGCTCGAGCTGACCGACAAGACCGGCGTCGATCCGCCGTCCGACCTGATCCGGCTGCTCGACGTGAACGGTGTCAAGCCGACCGACCCGCCGATCGGCACCACCAACCTGCGCGACCAGACACCGGACCCGATCCTCACCCCGCACCACGCCGAGGACGTCGCGTACGTCTGGAAGTTGCCCAAGGCCACCGATCTCCCGCGCGAGGTCACCCTGAGCGTCCAGCACTACGAGTTCCGCGAGTCGGTCCTGGACCACCACGAGGGCTGGCGGGACGACACCATCGCCGCCGAGGTGACCTCACCGGTGAAGGACAACAGATGACCCGCCGCAAGCTCGTCGACACGGTCCTGGTCGCAGTCGTCCTGGTCGCGATCGTCGGCCTCTACCGGCTCACCCCGACCGAGAAGGACTTCCAGCAGCCGATCGCGGTCAAGGGCGTCACCGGCCAGGCCGTGCACACGCCGCGGTTCGACTTCACCGTCGAGAAGGTCCGGATCAGCAAGAAGCTCCGCGTCCCGCGGACGACACCGGACCGGGACACGCTGACCGACTTCGTCGTGATCGACGCGGTGGTCACCGCGAACCGTGAGCCGATCCACCTGCAGAAGATCGGCATCCGGGCCAGTGACGGTACGACGTACGCGGTCGCGAACCGCAGTGAGCTGGACCGCAGTGACCTGACCGGCTTCCAGTTCGCGCCGGGGATCCCGGTGCGCGGCCCACTGGTGGTCGAGATGCCGGCCGATCAGTTGCCGGGCGCAACTTTGCTGGTGCTGGAGAAAGAGATCTTCACCGATCTGGAGCCGCAGGCGACGATCGCGCTGGAGATCTCGAAGGACCAGCTCGACGGCCTGCGTGAGGACGTCGCCATCCTGAACCCGGCGGTGGAGCGATGACCGCCCGGCGCGCGCGCCCGGGCTGGCTCCGGCGCAACACGATCGCCCTCGCGTCGCTCGTTCTCACGATCCCGTTGCTCGGCTGGTGGTCGGTGCGCAGCGACTACGACTCCTGGTACGACGGCGAGCCGCGCGACGCGGTCGAGGTCGCGGCCGGCGGTACGTCGTACCAGGACGCGACCTGGTTCGCGGCGAGTGTCGAGACCGACCCGTCTCCCAGGGCAGGGCGGACCGGCACACCCCTGCCCGACGGCACGACGCGGATCCGCGTCTACTTCCGGCTGCAGGTCGACGACGTCGCCAAGCTGGAGAAGCTCGGCGGCTGCCTGGTCCACCTGCGCGCGAACGACGGCCGGACCTGGGACGAGTCGATCCTGGACGACGAGTTCCAGGACCGCCCGACCGGCTGCACCGGCGGCTCCGACGAGAAGCCGCAGAGCTGGCGGGATCCGCGGCTCGCGCCGTACTTCCTGAAGCCGAAGGCCGGCAAGCCCTACGAGACGGTCGCGGTGTTCGTCGTACCGACTGCTGTCGCTGCCGAGGTCCGGCCGACGATCACGTGGGCGACCCGGCTTCCGCAGTACCTGGCATTCCCGAGGTAGCGGCAGTCAGGTCGGTGACGCCGTGGTCCTCGCCGCCGGCTGGGTGCAGCGGACGGGTCCGCGGTTTGAGGTAGCCGGCCAGGCCGCCGACCATCCGGTCGTACGCCGCGGCCAGCAACGCGATCTGCAGCATGATCTTCAGCGCCTCGACCGCCAGCCCGATCGGCTCGTCGATGACCTTCCAGAACTGCAGCGACTGCGGGCCGATGACGTAGTCGCGCAGCAGGATCCAGACCGCGCCGGCGGCGTACGTGACGACCGCCCAGGCCAGGAAGTAGCCGAGCATCGGCCGGATCCCCGAGCGCGCGACCAGGCGGAACGCGTCCCGCACCGGCCGCCAGCGGTCGCGCCAGTCGGACACCATCGAGTTGCCGGCCACCTGGACCAGCCGCGGCGTCCGCTGCCAGCGGTTGCTGATCCGGTCGAAGCGCCAGCGCAGCTGCTCCACCCGCGCGGCCTTCGGCATCGCCCGGCCGTAGATCACCGCGGTCATCGTGATCCACATCAGCGGCAGCACCGCCGCGCTCCACAGATCACCGATGCCCGCGGCAACAAAACCGGTGACGGCGTCCCAGATCTCCCGGATCCGCTCGACGCCGAGCACGTGGTCGAGCACCCAGCCGTACGCGTCCTGGCCCCACTCCCACAGCCGCCGCTCCTCCAGCCAGCCCTTGGGCGACGGCAGGTACGCCGAGGCCTGGTACGCGACGACGAAGATCCAGAGCGCCTCGAGATAGGTGACGAACAGCTTGCGCACCGGCCCGCTCTTGCGCTTGTTCTTGAACGCCAGCCGCAGCAGGTACGCCGCGACGCCGAGCCCGATGAACAGCCAGGTCGACAACGCCTGCAACCCGGTCGGCGCCTGCGTGACCGTCCCACCGCTGAACGCGGTGGCGGCGTCGTCCATCAGGTTGTGCACGGCCAGCTGGTACTCGTAGTTCAGCGCCTCGGCCTGCAGGAACTTGTACGCCGCGTAGAAGGCCAGGAACGGCAGCAACGCCGACGCCAGCGCGTCGACCGCCCCCGCCTCCTTGCCCGGCTCGACGCCGTCCGGTGCGAGCACCCCCTCGGACACGGCCCGCCGGTGGTACGGCAGCTCACGGCGCAGCACCAGGAACATCGCGACGTACATCGCCAGCGAGATCACCACCAGCAACGCCAGCACGGCGATCCCCGCCGCCTGAGCCTGCGCCCCGGCCCGCACCGCAACCCACAACACCCCGCGATGCAGCAGCTCGGCGACCAGGAAGACGGCCAGCAGCCGAGGCCAAGCCCGCCCGAACAACCCCGCCGCCCGGCCCACCGTAGTGAGCAGGGTCCCCGTGTCCTGTGCCACAACCGCGCAATCTACCGGCCAGGGAGGCCTTCCCTACCGTAATCGGGTAGCCGCGGGACGTTTCGGTTGGCACGATCAGCCGGTGAACGAACGCGCCTTGAGCTTCGGATCCGTCGCAGCCACCTACGAGCGCTACCGGCCTGGGTATCCACCTGAGCTGGTGAACGCGGTGCTGGAGTACGCAGCGACGCCGGGCGCGGGCCTGGGCTCGCTTGAGGCCGGCTCCGGCTCGGTCGGCGCAGTCCTGGGCTCGCTGGACGCCGGCGCGCTCGACGCCGGCCCCGGCTCCCGCCGTACGCCGGTCCGAACGGCGCTGGAGATCGGTGCCGGGACCGGCAAGGCCACCCGCGCGTTCACCGCCCGCGGCATCGCGGTCACCGCGACCGATCCCGACCCCGCGATGCTCGCCGAGCTCCGCCGCCAACTCCCAGCAGCGTCCAGCTACCAGAGCGCCTTCGAAGACCTGCCCCTCGGCACGACGTACGACCTGGTCTTCGCAGCCGCCGCCCTGCACTGGACCAACCCCACCGCCCGCTGGGAGCGAGTCTCAGCACTCCTGAACCCGCAGGGCGTCTTCGCCTCCTTCGGCGGCTCCCTCGACCTGGCCGACCCGGACGTGGCGCAAGCAGTCCGCACCATCACCCTCCGCTACCTCGAGACCGACAACATCCCGTCCCCCGACGGCACCCCCGAAGACAGCCCGATGCAATGGCCCGGCACCGAACTCCTCCGCTCCCCACTCTTCACCGACATCCGCCAGTCGACCATCGACCGCCGAGTCACCATGCCCGGCCACGAGTACGTCGCCCACCTGTCCACCATCTCGGCGTACCTGCAACTCCCCGAGCCCACACGCCTCCAGGCCCTCACCGAAGTCCTCCAGATCCTCCCCCTAGAGGTAACGATGAACGCCGACCTAACCCTCCACCTGGCCAGGCGCACCACGTAGCCCACGCCGACCACCAACCTCACCCCTGACCCGCCCGCCCAAGCCGCCCCAGTCACTCACAGGCCCCAAGCACCCCCACCCGCCCAAGCCGACCCAGCCACTCACAGGCCCCAAGCACCCCCACCCGCCCAAGCCGACCCAGCCACTCACAGGCCCCGAGCACCTCCACCCGCGCACCCCGCACCCCGCCACCGGCCCCCAGCCCCCACACCCACCAGGCACGCCCGCACCCCACACTCTTGTCACCCGGCCGCCGCGGCCTCAGCCCACGCCGAGCTCCCCGGCCGCATCGCAGGCAACCTCCACCACAGCGGCGTACCGGAAAATCAGCCGCCGGCCGACCAGCAGGGCAAGCGACTCCAGCCACCGGCGCACCCCGCCGCGGCCATCGGCTCAACCGGCCATCGGCTCAGCCGGCCATCGACTCAGCCCCCGGCGAACGGCGGCAGCGCGTCAACCAAAGCACCGTCCTCGAGCGCCGCAGTGAGCTCCACGCGCTCGCCATCGACCAGGAACGTGCAGATGCCGAGCACCCGCGCCAGCTCCGGGCGGTCGGCCGAGACCGTGCCCACGAGCTCCTTGACCGAGTCGGCCCGCGCCGTCGCGGTCGACTCCCCGGCCGCGGCGCGCGCGGCGGCGAAGTATCTGATCGTCACTTCCGGCATGTGGGAGACGCCTCACTCATCGAAGGGTTCCTGGAGTATTATGTCAGCTTGCTGTTCCACACCAGTGTGTCTCGGGCCCCCGGCAATGACGCCGTTGGGGCCTGACGTGCTTCAGGACCGGATCGCTCACCCGCGCTCCGCCGACCCGCACAAGGAGACAGCGTGAGCACGTTGTTGCTGCTGACGAACGCGCTGCAGGCCTCCACCGAGGTCCTGCCCTCTCTCGCCCTGCTCCCGCACCAGATCAGGATCCTTCCCTCCGAGGTCGCGGCGCTGGTGGACGCACCCGACGCCGACGCGGTCCTGCTCGACGCCCGTCGTGACCTGGTCACGGTCCGCGGTGTGGCACGGCTGATCCGGACCACCGGCATCGACGTACCGCTGTTCCTGGTCGTCACCGAAGGCGGCCTGACCGCGGTGAACGCCGACTGGGGTGCCGACGACGTCCTGCTCGACACGGCCGGCCCCGCCGAGATCGAGGCCCGGCTGCGCCTCGTCATCGGCCGCCTGGCCGCGGCCCGCAACGAGGACCCCGAAACGACGCTGATCCGCAGCGGTGACGTCGTCATCGACGAGGCGTCGTACACGGCGAAGCTGAACGGGCGCGCGCTCGACCTCACGTACAAGGAGTTCGAGCTCTTCAAGTTCCTGGCCCAGCACCCCGGCCGCGTCTTCACCCGCGAGCAGCTGCTCCAGGAGGTCTGGGGCTACGACTACTTCGGCGGCACCCGCACGGTCGACGTCCACGTCCGCCGCCTCCGCGCCAAACTCGGCCCCGAGCACGAGTCCCTGATCGGCACCGTCCGCAACGTCGGCTACCGCTTCGTCATCCCACCCACCACCAAAGACCGCGAACCCGCCGACTCCAGAGCCTGAGCCCTCGCTGCCTGCCTAGCAGGCTAAGCCGGACTCCCTCGGCTCTCGGCCGCTGCCACCAGCTCCCGCCCTCAGCGGCACCCGTACCACCGCCTGTCGCCTCCCCGGCTCCTGGCACCCTCGGCTCGCAACTGTCGCTTGGCTCCGCCCAATCGGCACCGGGCTACGGTTCTCCGACGCCCGACTCCCGACTCCCGCCGTACGACTCCCGCCGCCCGACTCCCGGCTCCCGCCGCCCCGCCGCCCCGCCGCCCGGCACTCGAGCTCTTCTCCGGCCGCCGCGGCCTCAGCCCCTGCGGCGTGACCGGCCGGGCCAGGCCTCCCGCACCACAGCCGTCCGATCAACCTCAAAAACCACAGCAGCCCCACCAGCCCCACGGCACCTACTTCCCACCCCA
Organism: Kribbella italica; assembly: GCF_014205135.1. NCBI lineage: Bacteria > Bacillati > Actinomycetota > Actinomycetes > Propionibacteriales > Kribbellaceae > Kribbella > Kribbella italica. Next base: position 7,545,598 of record NZ_JACHMY010000001.1, on the reverse strand, counting down.
GCAACGGATCTGGCCCCGACCGCCTGCACAAGTTCAGGCTTGGACCGGCGTGTAGCCAGGGTGCTACCTTGCGTATTCGGTCTGTTCACGAAAGGTGACCGATGGCGCACGCTCCGACTTCGCACCGCCGCGGTGGTGGTGCTCACGCAACGCATCGCAGCGATCCGTCCGACGGACCGATCCAGACGACCACCTGGCTCGGCCTGACCTTCGCCCTGGCTCTCGGCCTGCTGCTCAGCAGCCGCGAGCACGTCGGCGTCCACGCGGCAGGGATCACCCTGCTGGTGATGCTGGTCCCCCTCACCCTCGCCGTCTTCGCCACCGGTGTCCGCCGCGGCATCGGCTCCGGCCGCGCCGCCATCGCAACGGGCGTCGCCCTGGCCTTCGTCGTCCTCAAGTTCGTCCTCTGACCCGAGCCCTGTACGCCGTCACTCGGGACAGGGCCGGGTAGCCACCACCACGCCGTACGCCAACGCCCAGGAACACACCCGCCCGGATCACCTTCGCCAGAAGGCGACCCGGGCGGCCGTCGTACCGGGCCTCACTCAGCAGCAGGCCCGGTCATCGTCAGGAAATGCTGATCCGGTCCGTCGGGCCGGGGGTGTACGGGTCGTGCGCGGCCAGGTACGCCGCGAACGCGTCGATGTCGAGCCCGCCGAAGAACTTGTTCGTCGCCGTGGTGAACGCCGGGAACCCGTCGCCACCGTCGGAGAGGAAGTTGTTCGTCACGATCCGGTACGACGTACCGTCCACGATCGGCTGACCGGCGATCTTCACCGTCGCAGCGTCCACCTTCGCGCCCGGCGTACCGGCCGGCTTGTAGGTGTAGGTGATCCCGGCGACCTGCAGCACCTTGTTCGCGGCCTGGTTCGCCCCCGAGAACTGCTGCTCCAGCAGCGCCTTGATCTGCGTCCCGGTCATGTCCATCGAGACCAGGTAGTTGTTGAACGGCTGCACTGTGAACGCCTGCCCGAACGACACCGCGCCACCGGTCGAGGCCAGGTCGGCCCGGATCCCGCCCGGGTTCATGAACGCGACCACCGGCGTCTTGCCGCCGGTCACCGTCGAGGGATCGGCCAGCTGCGCGTCCGCGATCAGGTTGCCCAGCGGGGACTCCTGCGAGTCGTCCGGCGTACGGACCACCGACGGCGTCGTGATGTGCCCGATCACCTTGGACTCGATCGGCGCGACCAGGCCCTGGTACTTGGTGATCAGCTTGGTCAGGTCACGGTTCTTCGGCACGTCCTGGGTGACGATCAGGTTGTTGGCCAGCGTGTTCAGCCGGTCGACGTCCTTGGTCGCGTTGTTGATGCTGAGCCGCACCTGGGTGACGACCTTGCCGAACGACGACGCGCTGGTGACGAGCCGCGGCTTGCCGGCCGGGTCGTTGATCGAGCAGTTGTACGCCGTGTGGGTGTGGCCGGAGATGACCGCGTCGATCGCCGGGTCGAGGCTCTTGGCGATGTCGGTGACCGGGCCGGAGATCCCCGGGCAGCTGTTGAACGCGCGCGGGTCGCTCGGGAACCCGCCCTCGTGCAGCAGCACGACGATCGACTCGATGCCCTGCCTGCGCAGCTTCGGGACCAGCGCGTTCGCGGTCTCGACCTCGTCGGTGAACGTCAGCCCCTCGACACCGGACTTGGTGACGATGTCCGGGGTGGCCTCGAGCGTCATACCGATGAAGGCGACCTTCTGGCCGTTCTTGAACTTCTTCACCGTGTACGGGTCGAGCAGCGTCTGCCGGGTGTTCTCGAAGAACACGTTGGCCGACAGGTAGTCGAAGTCGGCGCCCTTGAACTTGGCCTTCTTGTCCGGGCAGGAGTTCTGGTTGTTCTGCCCGTCGCCGTCGTTCAGGCAGCCGCCGGTCTGCATCCGGAGCAGCTCGTGCCAGCCCTCGTCGAACTCGTGGTTGCCGACCGAGGCGGCGTCCAGGCCCATCTCGTTCATCGCCTCGATGGTCGGCTCGTCGTGGAACGCGGCCGACAGCAGCGGGGACGCGCCGATCAGGTCACCCGCGGCGACCGTGACGCTCTCCTGGCCCTGCGCCTTCGCCGCGGCGCGCAGGTTCTCCAGGTGGGTGGCCAGGTACTCCGCGCCGCCGGCCGGAGTCCCGTTGACGTTGCCGCCGGAGCTCGTCGCCGGGTTGGGCGCGAGGTTGCCGTGGAAGTCGTTCAGCGCCAGCAGGTTGATCTGGGTGTGCGTCGGCTTCGGTTTGGCCGGCGCAGCCTGGGTCACGGTTCCCCCCGTGGCCAAGCCGAGTGCCACCGCGGCACCGGCAGCCAGCAGGGCAACCGCCCGCGGACCCCTGAACCACGTCTTGTCCCGTCCTGTGAAGGCCATGTCTACTCCGTTGTAGTTTCGGTCCGCAGTGGATGCGGTGCCGCGAAATTACCCGACACGGAGTGGACCGTCCAAGGACCTGGCGATGAACTGGGTAGGACCTTTTACGGTATTCACGTGACCCTCGACGCAGTTCCCTCACCGTTGCCCTCGGCCACCGCGGCCGCCGTCACCGAACTCGCTCGCCTGGCCGCGCAGAGCGACGACGTCAATCCGCTGTCCGAACAGACGCTGCTCCACCTCGACGGCGAGCATCACGGCGACCTGCACGTCCTCGCGTACGCCGGCGAGCCCGGCACCCTGGACGTCGCCGGCCTGGCCACCACCCCCGGCGACCTGGTCGGCTACGCCGCCCTCGGCCCCGACGGATCCGCCGAACTCGTCGTCGCCCCGGCGGCCCGCCGCCAAGGAACCGGTACGGCGCTGCTGCGCACCCTGATCGACCACGGCGGCGACAAGCTCCGCGTCTGGGCCCACGGCCGCCTCCCCGGCGCCGACGAACTGGCCGCGCTGTTCGACCTGAAGGTCACGCGCGAGCTGTACTTCTTACGCCGTACGAGCGCGCCTCTGCCCGAGATCACCTGGCCGGACAACGTCGACGTACGCGCGTTCGTCCCCGGCCAGGACGACGCCGCCTGGCTGAAGGTCAACGCCGCCGCCTTCGCCTCCCACCCCGAACAAGGCGCCTGGACCCAAGCCGACCTCACGGACCGCTTCCACCAGGACTGGTTCGACCCCGAGGGCTTCTTCCTCGCCGTCGACCGCACCACCGGCGAGGTCGCCGGCTTCCACTGGACCAAGATCGAGCACAACGAGGGCGAGGTGTACGTCGTCGGCGTCTCCCCCACCCACCAGGGCTCCGGCCTCGGCAAGGCCCTCACCCTCCAGGGCCTCCACCACCTCCAGGAAACCCGGTCCCTCGACGCCATCACCCTGTACGTCGACGGCACCAACACCCCAGCCCGCCGCCTGTACGAATCCCTCGGCTTCACCACGACCGCCCTGGACGTCCAGTACGCCCTGTGAACGGTGTCACACCGAAGTCATCCACTCACATCGCGTCATAAACCCGCCCCACCCCCGTCCCACCACCAACCAGGAGCCGTCCGAGCCTCTCACCCCCCAGCCGGGCGGCTCCTGGCCCCACCCGGTTTTCCACAGCTGCAGCTTTTGCCACCGCACCCGTCCCCCACGGACAGTTACGATCGACCAGTCGACTACGGAGGGCTGACGAACGTGACATTCCGCAACAGACTGGCTGCCACCATGACAGCGATCTGCATGACCGCTGCCCTCTCAGCCTGCTCGAACGACAGCCCCGAGGCGGGGCGCCCTGAGACAGCTCCGCCCGTGCCGACTGGATCCATGACCTCAGAGGGCACTGCGCCGACCTCAGGTCCGTCTGAGCAGTCGAGCGCTCCTCCGGACCGTCCTGCGACGGCTGAGGGCCTCTCGTTGTCTGCTGCCGAGGCGTTTCTGGGGCACTACCTCGCCTTGCTGAACTTCGCGTACACGACCGGCGACACCTCACCACTGTTGGCTGCCAGCGACAAGGGTTGCGTGGGGTGCAAGGGGACAGCCGACTATCTCGCCAAGGTCAACGGAAAGAACGGTGGTCTTTCCGGCGACTACGCCGACCGATTGGTCGAGGTCAAGGAGATCTTCAAAGGCGCGTCCGGCAGGATCGGCGGGTCCTTGGCTGTTCAGTCCGGAAACTACGTCGAGCGAAGCTCCCCGTCGGCTTCGCCGGTCCAGAAGAAGGCCCACACCGAGACATGGCAGTTCACACTCAGCGCGGCCGGCAACGCTTGGGTGATGTACGAAATAGAGGCTGACGGATGACTGTCAAAGCCATCGGAGCGGTAGCGGCGTTCGCGACCGTTCTCTCGGGGACCGTCTGGACCGCGACGGTCACGTCCGCGACTCCGAACCAGGCGATGACGATCGGGCTCGACGAGCGGGCACTGACCAGAACGCCGCCGCCGAAGCCCAAAGGCAAGATGAAGCTCATCAAGTCCGGTGGGACGGTCACCCTCAGCAAGAAGGAGCAGGACCGCCAGGAACCCAGACCTGACTCGAACAAGAGCGATTCCAAGAAGTCAGAGTCGAAGATCCGTACGCCGGCCGCGCAGAAACGCATCACGCCGTTCCGCCTGAACATCGGGATCTGCGGGTTGCCCGCAGCCGATGGGGGTGGGCGGATCGGGCCTGCTCGTTGTGAGGAAGCCGAGCGGTTGGAGCCGGAGCAGCCGACGCCTTCGGTGGGGGTTCGGCGGGATTTGCCTCGGCCGGAGGATGTCACCTGGGAGCAGGTGCTGGCAGAGACCAAGAACGTTGCGTTTCCCGGGTTGGAGGTGAAGGTGCAGCCGGCCGGGAAGACCTTGGTGAATCTGGACACGATCGTCTACACCGACCAGGCCAAGGTCTCGAACACGACGGTGACGTTGCTGGGGTTCCCCGTTCTGGTCGAGGCGACGCCGATGAGTTACACGTGGCGGTTCGGGGACGGGACGACCGTGACGACCGAGTCGCCGGGGAAGCCGTACCCGGCGAAGGAGATCACGCACAAGTACCTGAAGCGCGGGTCGGTGGGCATCACGCTGACGACCAACTACGCAGCCCGCTTCAACGTCGACGGGACCGGGTGGCAGTACATCGCGGGCACCGTCCCGATCACCGGACCCGCGACACCCCTGCAGATCCAGGAAGCCGTGCCGGTACTGGTGGATCCGCCGAATTGATGAACAGTCGGCGGACCCGGATGGCGGCTTGCGTCCCTTTCCTGACCGCGGTTCTTGCGGCCTGTTCGACTGCCGGCCCGGAGGCAGGCTCCGCGAACACAGGCGCGCCGTCGAGGAACAACCCGACACCTTCGAGTACGTCGGCCGCGAGCCCACCTTCTGTACCCGAGCGCCCTGACAGCGCTAACGGCCTGAGCCTCGCCGCTGCCGAAGGGTTCGTTCGGTACTACAGCAGTCTCTTGAACTACGCGTCCGCCACCGGGAACGCCGCGCCCATGCTGGGCGCAAGCGATCCCGGCTGCGAGAACTGCAAGGGGTACGCGGACTTCGTCAGGAAATCCAACGGCGCCAACGGCCTGATGAAGGGCGACTACGCCGAGAGGGTCGGCGAGGTGGCCGAGCTGGTCCAGGGCGAGAGCGGGCGGGTGGGCGGCTCGGCGACGATTCAGGTCGGCCTTTACGTGAGCCGCCGGACGCCGACAGACACGCCGTTCACGAGTAAGGCGACGACGTACACCCGTGAGTTCGCGCTGTCGGCACGGAGCGCGAACTGGGTCATGTACGAGATGAAATTGGTCGAGCGATGATCCACAACAAAGCGGCAGCATCCGTTGGCATCGCGTTCGCGGCCGCGGCTCTCGCCGCCTGTTCGCATGGAGGGCCTGTGGCAAGCGGACCGGGCACCGCACCGCTCGGTTCAACCGACTCATCTGCCACGCCCAAATCCAGCAAGCCAGCGCTGAGCACGCCACCTCCCCGGCCTGCGCCGGCAGCAGGCACCAGCTTGGCTGCTGGGGAAGCGTTCATCGCCCACTACCTAGACCTGCTGAACCACGCGTCCGCCACCGGCGACCCTGCACCGTTTCTCGCGGCGAGCGACAAAGGTTGCCTTGGATGCCAAGGGCTGGCCGACTACACCCGCAAGGTCAATGTGAAGAACGGCGCCGTCAAGGGCGACTACAAGGACAAGTTGATCGCCGTGAAGGAGATCTATCGCGGCGAGTCCGGCCGATTGGGCGGATCGGCGACGATCAGGTCGGGGATCTACGAAGAGCGGCTCACGCCGACCGCATCCCCGGTTCTTCAGACGAGCGCCGACGGCACTCTGGAGTTCACTTTCTCGAGCAGCGCGGGGAACTGGGTGATGTACGAGATGCAGATCACCTGACTCCACGGAGCTAGGGGTTGAGGACCGACTTCACATAAGCGTGGATGCGCAGCTGCGCGGCCCGTGTGGCGCCGCCCAGGGTGAGCATGTTGGTGAAGCCGTGGATGAGGGTGGGTTCTTGGTGGTGGGTCGTGGGGACGCCCGCGGCGGTCAGCGCGTCGGCGTATTCGTTGCCTTCGTCGCGGAGGGGGTCGAAGCCGGCGGTGACGACGTACGCCGGGGCCAGGCCTTCGAGTGGGCCGAAGAGGGGGGAGACGCGGGGGTCGGGGCGGAGGGTCGGGTCGGGGGTGTAGTGCTCGCGGTACCAGAGGATCTCTTCCTCGGTGAGGAAGAAGCCTTCGCCGAAGAGATCTCTGGACGGGCGGCGGCCGACGAGGTCGACGGCGGGGTAGATGAGGAGCTGCAGCGCCGGGGCAGGGATGTCCCGTACGACGCACTGCTGGGCGACGACCGCGGCGAGGTTGCCGCCCGCGGAGTCGCCGCCGACCGCGACCAGGGCAGGGTCGGCGCCCAGGTCTTCGGCGTGCTCGATGGCCCAGCTGAAGGCGGCGACGGCGTCCTCGGCGGCGACCGGGGCGGGGGCTTCGGGGGCGAGGCGGTAGTCGACCGACAGGACCCGTACGCCGGTCTCGGCCGCGACGTCGCGGCAGTACGCGTCGTGGGTGTCGAGGTCGCCGACGACCCAGCCGCCGCCGTGGAAGAAGACGAGGAGCCCGCGGCCCGCCGTACGGGGGACGTAGAGGCGGGCGCCGAGCTGGCCGTCGGCGCCCCGGACGGTGAGTTCGGTCACGCGCTGGACCTCACGGAGTGGTCCGGACACGAGGGCGGTCCCCCGCAACAGACCCGCGCGCGCCGCGGCAACGGACTTCGGGAGGCCGCCGCTGCCGGGGAGCAGAGCCTCGAGCCGGAGCAGCAGCTGCAGGTCGGGGTCGAGAACGTTGCCGTCGATCTCGATCGGAGCGCCGGCCAGGCGGCGGCGGACCGCCGGGGGCAGGGCGTAGACCGGGGTCAGGGCATGGCCCTGGACCGCCTTCTGGACAGCGGTCAGTCCGGTCCGCAGCAACGCGTCCACTCGTGGGTTCACAAAGCGTGACGCTAGCAACAATCAGCGAGATCGCGCAGAGACGACCCTGACATGCGTCCAGCCACCTACCGTTCACCAAAGGATGGGATGCTGGTCAACGTGGCAGGAGACTTGTTGGCGTCGCACAACCGGGAGTACGACGTCGAGCCCCCGTACGACATCACGGAGGCCGGCGACCTTCCCGAGGACCGGTTCTCGGACCGCGAGCTGAGCTGGCTGGCGTTCAACCAGCGCGTGCTCGAGCTGGCCGAGAACGACCGCGTGCCGTTGCTGGAGCGGGCCAAGTTCCTGGCCATCTTCGCCAGCAACCTGGACGAGTTCTACATGGTCCGCGTGGCCGGCCTCAAGCGCCGCATCGCGGCCGGCGTTGCTGTCAAAGCCGCCAGCGGCCTGATGCCGCGCGAGGTGCTCGACCGCAGCCTGAGCCGCAGCCGCGAGCTGATGGACCGGCAGGCCGAGACCTGGCGCAAGGTCGTGCTGCCCGCCCTGGTCAAGGAGGGTATCGACATCCTCCGCTGGGACGAGCTGGAGCACGCCGAGCGCGAGGCGATGACCCAGTTCTTCAAGGACCGGGTCTTCCCGGTCCTGACCCCGCTCGCGGTCGACCCGTCGCACCCGTTCCCGTACATCTCCGGCCTGTCGCTCAACCTGGCCGTCGTGGTCCGCAACCCCGACTCCGGCGGCGAGCACTTCGCCCGGGTGAAGGTGCCGCCGCTGCTGCCCCGGTTCGTGAAGGTCGCCGAGGGCCGGTTCGTCCCGCTCGAGGACGTCATCGCCACGCACCTCGGCCAGCTGTTCCCGGGCATGGAGGTGACCCAGGTCCACACCTTCCGGGTCACCCGCAACGAGGACCTCGAGGTCGAGGAGGACGACGCGGAGAACCTGCTCGCCGCGCTCGAGAAGGAGCTGCTGCGGCGCCGGTTCGGCCCGCCGGTCCGGCTCGAGGTCGAGGAGTCGATCGACCCGAAGGTCCGGGCGTTGCTGGTGTCCGAGCTGGGCGTCACCGAGGCCGAGGTGTTCGAGGTGCCGGGTCCGCTGGACCTGCGCGGCCTGTTCGACATCGCGTCGCTGGATCGGGCCGAGCTGAAGTACCCCGGCTTCGTCCCGTCGACGCACCCGCACCTGGCCGAGGTCGAGACCTCCAACCCGGCCGACATGTTCCACGCGCTCAAGCAGCGCGACGTACTGGTCCACCACCCGTACGACAGCTTCTCGACGAGCGTGCAGCGCTTCATCGAGCAGGCCGCGGCCGACCCGCACGTGCTCGCGATCAAGCAGACGCTGTACCGGACCAGCGGTGACTCGCCGATCGTCGACGCGTTGATCGACGCCGCCGAGGCCGGCAAGCAGGTGCTGGTCCTGGTCGAGATCCAGGCCCGGTTCGACGAGCAGGCCAACATCAAGTGGGCCCGTCAGCTCGAGCATGCCGGCTGCCACGTCGTCTACGGCGTGATCGGCCTGAAGACGCACTGCAAGCTCTCGATGGTGGTCCGCGACGAGCCGGACGGCCTGCGTCGCTACGCCCACATCGGCACCGGCAACTACCACCCGAAGACTGCCCGGATGTACGAGGACCTCGGCCTGCTGACCAGCGACAAGGTCGTCACCGAGGACATCGCGCACCTGTTCAACCACCTGTCCGGCTTCGCCCGCAGTACGGGCTCGCGCCGGCTGCTGGTCGCTCCGCAGTCCGTACGTCGGGGCCTGCTGGACCGGATCGAGCGCGAGGTCCAGCACCACCTGGCCGGTCGCCCGGCCCGGGTCCGGATCAAGGTGAACAGCCTGGTCGACGAGGCCCTGTGCGACGCCCTGTACCGTGCGTCGCAAGCCGGTGTCCCGGTCGACCTGTGGATCCGCGGCATCTGCACCATCCGTCCCGGCGTACCGGGGCTGTCGGACAACATCCGCGTCCGCAGCATCCTCGGCCGGTTCCTGGAGCACAGCCGGGTCTTCTGGTTCGACAACGGCGGCGAGTCCGAGGTGTGGATCGGCTCGGCCGACCTGATGCACCGCAACCTGGACCGCCGGGTCGAGGTGCTGGTCCAGCTCAAGCAGCAGGACCAGATCACCGAGCTGCGCGAGCTGTTCGACCTCGGCTTCGACGAGCGGACCGGCTCGTGGTGGCTGCAGCCCGACGACACCTGGCAGGCCCGGCTCACCGGTCCGGACGGCGAGCCGTTGCGTGACCTGCAGGAACGCCTGATCGCGACCCGCGGCAGGCGCCGCCAGGCCGACACCCCGTAGGTCGATCGAAGGCTGGAGACGATGAGCAACCCGGCGACCGTGATCGCCGCGGGTGGTGTCGTGTGGCGGGAGCGCCGCGGCACGCGCCAGGTCCTGCTGGTGCACCGCCCCAGGTACGACGACTGGTCCCTGCCGAAGGGCAAGCTGACCGCGCACGAGCACGTGCTGTCCGCGGCGCGGCGCGAGATCGAGGAGGAGACCGGTCTGCGGGTCGTGCTCGGCCCGTCGCTCGGCATCCAGCGGTACGACGTCCGCAAGAACGGCGGGACCGTGCCGAAGCTGGTGCACTACTGGTCCGCCGAGACCCGCGGCGACGGCGAGTTCGTCTCGAGCGACGAGGTCGACCGGGTCGAGTGGCTCGAGGTCGACCAGGCCGCGGCGCGGCTCAGCTACCCGCGCGACGTGGACATCCTGCGCAACCTCGAGCCCGCCGTACCGGTGGTCGCGTCGCTGGTCCTGATCCGGCACGCGGAGGCGATCAGGCGCAAGGACTGGGACGAGGACGACACGGACCGCCCGCTGACCGATCGCGGCCGGGGCACCTCCGAGCGGCTGGTCGACGTACTGGCCGCGCTCGGGGTGGACCGGGTGCGCAGCAGCGACGCGGAGCGGTGCGCGACCACGCTCACGCCGTACGCCGCGGCGATCGGCCGCAAGATCCACCTGCACCCGGAGATCTCCGAGCGCGGGTTTGAGGCGGACCCGCAGGCGATGGAGGGCCTGGCCGGCACCGCGTGGAAGCACGGCCACGTGACCGTCATCTGCTCGCACCGCCCGGTGCTGCCCGCTCTGGCGCGTGAGCTCGGGCTCCCCGTCGGCAAGTACTCCCCCGGCGCGTTCGTCGTCGCGCACCTGCTCGCCGACGGCCGCGTCGCCCACGAACGCTTCAGCGCGCCGTAAGGGGGTGTGACTCCGAGCGACCCCGCCAATGCAAAGAGATCGTCACAGTCGGGGTCGCCGCCGAGTGCGGCGGGCCCTGCCGGGTATGTTCCTACCGAGGAAACCGGCGCCCTACCGGGAGCCGGCGGCACGGAGAGGCCGGGACCGCACCATGACATCGATGCGCGAACTGACCCTGATCGGGATCCGGATGGAGTCGCCCAACCGGGCGCCCGTGATGATGCTGCGCGAGACCGAGGGCTACCGCTACCTACCGATCTCGATCGGTTCGGTGGAAGCGACCGCGATCGCGTACGAGGAGCAGGGCCTGCGCCCCTCCCGGCCGCTGACCCACGACCTGATGCGCGACCTGATCGAGGCGTTCGGCGTGCACATCGAGGCGGTGGAGATCGTCGAGTTGCGCGACGCGGTCTTCTACGCCGAGCTGGTGCTGGCCAACGGCGCCCGCGTGTCGGCCCGGCCGAGCGACTCGGTCGCGCTCGCGGTCAGACTCGGTACGCCGATCCGCTGCACCGAGCAGGTGCTGCGCGAGGCCGGCGTTGCCACGCCCGAGGAGGAGCAGGCCGAGCTCGAGCGCTTCCGCCAGTTCCTCGACGGCGTGGCGCCGGAGGACTTCTCCAGCTGAAACAAGCCCGCGGCGTACCGGTTCTTCATCCCCAGTACGACGTACGGCGGCCGCGCGATCACCTGGCCGTCATCGGCATCCCTTGCGCTGGTCGTGCGCTGATACCGGACCGTGACCAACAGGCGCTTGAAATCACTCAGCGTCACGGCTCTTAACTCAGTTCACCTGCTGGCCTCCTGACGGCACGCCAGTCGTCGCGAGCACTACCGAAACCGTTCACCGCTCGTTCATCCGCGACGGACCAGGCGGTCACCTGCTCTCCCTACCGTCTGTGGAAGTTCACAAAGTCTGAATTCCCGCAGAAGGGCAACACTCTCGTGTCCGTCAATCGCCTGCTCCGCGTCGGCACCGTCGCCGTGGCTTCCCTCGGCGTTCTCGCTCTGAGCGCCTGTGGCAGTGACCCGGAGCCGTCGGGCTCCTCGACCCCGTCGGGTGACAGCTCGGCCTCCACCGGCACCGCCGACTGCCCCGAGGGCACCCTGAACGCCGAGGGATCCTCGGCGCAGAAGAACGCCATCGAGGAAGTCATCGCCAAGTACAACGAGAAGTGCGCCGATGCCACGGTGAACTACAACGCCACCGCGTCCGGTGCGGGCATCAAGCAGTTCAACGCCAGCCAGGTCGACTTCGCCGGTTCCGACTCGGCGCTGAAGACCGAGGGCTCCGACGGCGGCGAGTCCGAGGCGGCCGCCGCGGCCAAGCGCTGCCAGGGCAGCCCGGCGTGGAACCTGCCGATGGTCACCGGGCCGATCGCCCTGGCCTACAACATCGACGGCGTGAGCAAGCTGGTGCTCGACGGACCGACTGCCGCCGCGATCTTCCAGGGCACGATCAAGACCTGGAACGACCCGGCCATCGCCAAGCTGAACCCGGGGACGACGCTGCCGTCGGCGGCCATCGCCGTCTTCTTCCGCTCCGACGAGTCCGGCACCACCGAGAACTTCACCAAGTACCTGGCCGCGGCCGGTGGTGGCGCGTGGAAGGGCAAGCCGGCCAAGAAGTGGTCCGGGACCGGCAACGGCAAGGAGAAGTCCTCCGGTGTCGCCGAGGGCGTGAAGAGCACCAAGAACGCGCTCACCTACGTCGAGTGGTCCTACGCGATCGACAACAAGCTCGGGGTGGCGCAGGTCGACAGCGGCGCCGGAGCGGTCGAGCTGACCGGCGAGTCGGCCGGCAAGGCGGTTGCCGCGGCGAAGGTCGCGGGCACCGGCAACGACCTGGCGCTCAAGGTCGACTACGCGACGAAGGCGGCCGGGGCCTACCCGATCGTCCTGGTCACCTACGAGATCGTCTGCAGCAAGGGCCTGCCGGCCGAGAAGACCGCGCTGGTGAAGAGCTTCCTGTCCTACTTCGCGAGCACCGAGGGTCAGTCCTCGCTGGCCGAGCTGAACTACGCCCCGCTGCCGGACGAGATCCGGACGAAGGTCGACGCGGCCGTCCAGGCCATCAGCTGATTTCATCCGGTCGCAACCGGCCGTGATGCGAGCCCCGGTCCTTGCCCTCGGCAAGCGACCGGGGCTTGCCTCATGACCACCCCGGACAACGACCCCGTCGCTTGGAGCCACAACGATGAGCAGCACAGACGGCACGGCCCCGCCCGATCGGCCGGCTGACGAACGCACGATGGACCTCGGTCCGGTCGGCCACCTCGGTGATCGGCTGTTCTCCGGTCTGGCCCGCGGTTCGGGTGGGCTGGTAGTCCTGATCGTCGCCTTCGTCGGCATCTTTCTGCTGGCCCTGGCGATCCCTTCCCTGGCCAAGAACGACAGCAATTTTCTTTTCTCCCGGATCTGGGAGCCCGGCGCGGTGCCGCCGAAGTTCGGTATCGCCGCCTTGTTCTACACCACTGTCGTCAGCTCGATCATCGCGATGGCGATCGCCGTCCCGATCGCGGTCGGGGTGGCGCTGTTCACCACGTACTACGCACCGAAGCGGCTGGCCGCGCCGGTGTCGCACGCGATCGACCTGCTGGCCGCCGTCCCGTCGATCATCTACGGCCTGTGGGGGATCCTGCTGTTCGCCCCGCTGCTGAGGCCGGTCATCAACGGCCTGGGGACGGCGCTGGGCTGGATCCCGATCTTCGAGAAGCCACCCACCGACAACGTCGGCGTGGTGTTCACCGCGTCGGTCGTGCTGGCGATCATGATCCTGCCGGTCGTCACCGCGATCAGCCGGGAGATCTTCGCCCAGACCCCGATCGCGCACCGCGAGGGCGCGCTGGCGCTCGGGTCGACCCGCTGGGAGATGATCCGGATGGCCGTTCTGCCGTACGGGCGCTCCGGCGTGGTCAGCGCCTCGATGCTCGGCCTGGGCCGCGCGCTCGGTGAGACCGTCGCCGTCCTGATCATCTTGTCGGTGCCGAACGGCAACGACCCGTGGAACTCCTCGATCTTCGCCGGCGGCGAGACGTTCGCCTCGAAGATCGCCAACAACGCCGCCGAGTTCGACTCGCCGGAGAAGACCGGCGCGTACATCGCGGCCGGTCTGGTGCTGTTCGTGGTGACCTTCCTGGTCAACTCGATCGCCCGGATCATCGTGGACCGCAGCACGCCCGGCGGCAAGCGGACGCGCAAGGTCAAGCGAGTCGGCGACAAGCCGCAGAGCGAAGGAGCGACGCTGTGACGACCCTCGCGGCGAACCGGCCGGCCTACGACGGCAAGACCCTGGACCTGACCGGCAAGTCCGGCAACCGGGCGTTCAAGAACACCTTGGCCAGCGTGCTGATCACGTTGTGCTTCCTGGTCGCGCTGATCCCGCTGGTGTGGATCCTGTGGACCGTGATCAGCAAGGGCTACGGACTGCTGGCGGACGCCGGCTGGTGGAGCGAGTCGCAGCGCGGCATCACCGTACGGCGCGAAGGCGGCGGCGCGTACCACGCGATCATGGGCACGCTGATCATGTCCCTGATCACCGCGCTGATCGCCGTCCCGATCGCGATCATGGGCGCGGTCTACCTGGTCGAGTACGGCCGGGGCACCAGGGCGGCCCGGGTGGTCAGCTTCATGATCGACATCCTGACCGGTGTCCCGTCGATCGTCGCGGCGCTGTTCATCTACGCCGTCTGGATCACCGTCTTCGGGTTCAACCGGGTCGGTTTCGCGGTGTCGCTGTCCCTGGTGCTGCTGATGCTGCCGGTCGTGCTGCGCTCCACCGAGGAGATGCTCAAACTGGTCCCGGACGAGTTGCGCGAGGCGTCGTACGCGCTCGGGGTGCCGAAGTGGAAGACGATCCTGAAGGTGGTCGTCCCGACCGCGTTCGGTGGCATCGTCACCGGTGTGATGCTCGGCCTGGCCCGCGTGATGGGTGAGACCGCGCCGCTGCTGATCCTGGTCGGCTACTCCAAGAACATCAACCTGAACCCGTTCGACGGATTCATGGGCGCGCTGCCGACGATGATCAACCAGGACCGGACCGAGCTGGCGCTGCAGCCGGCCGCGGACCGGGTCTGGGCGGCCGCGCTGACGCTGATCCTGCTCGTCCTCCTGCTCAACCTGCTGGCCCGCCTGGTCGCGCGGTTCAGCACGATCAAGTCCAAATAGTCGAGAGGTACTGAACCGATATGGCAAAGCGCATCGAGGTCAGCGGCCTCAACGTCTACTACGGCGACTTCAAGGCCGTCGAGGACGTGTCGATGACGATCGAGCCCCGCTCGGTCACCGCGTTCATCGGCCCGTCCGGCTGCGGCAAGTCCACCTACCTGCGGACCCTGAACCGGATGCACGAGGTGATCCCCGGCGCCCGGGTCGAGGGCAAGGTGCTGCTGGACCAGCAGGACCTGTACGCCACCGGGATCGACCCGGTCGCGGTCCGCCGCGTGGTCGGCATGGTGTTCCAGCGGCCGAACCCGTTCCCGACCATGTCGATCTTCGACAACGTCGCGTCCGGCCTGAAGCTGAACGGCGTCAAGGACAAGAAGAAGCTCACCGAGGTGGTCGAGCGGTCGTTGCACGACGCGAACCTGTGGAACGAGGTGAAGGACCGCCTCGACAAGCCGGGCGCCGGCCTGTCCGGTGGTCAGCAGCAGCGGCTGTGCATCGCGCGGGCGATCGCCGTCGAGCCCGAGGTGATCCTGATGGACGAGCCGTGCTCGGCGCTGGACCCGATCTCCACGCTGGCGATCGAGGACCTGATCGAGAAGCTGAAGGACAAGTTCACCGTCGTCATCGTGACGCACAACATGCAGCAGGCGGCCCGGGTCTCCGACCAGACCGCGTTCTTCAACCTGGCCGCGACCGGCAAGCCCGGCCGGCTGATCGAGATGGGCCCGACCAAGCAGATCTTCTCGAACCCGACCGAGAAGGCGACCGAGGACTACATCACCGGCCGCTTCGGCTGAGCCGCCGGTGTCGGCGCCGCGGGCAAGCACTTCGGCCCGCGGCGCTTTCCCTTGCCTGGAAGGGATCTAGACCAGATTCCGCAGTACGCCGTACGCCGCCATCACGGCCAGGAACGCCATCGGCGCGACCCGCGTGAACCGCGCGCCCGGACGCGGACGCGGCAGACGGAACCGGCCGAGCCGCTCCAGCGTCCATGCCAGCAGCAGGTAACCGACCACCAGCGCGACGACCGGGAGCACCACGAACATGGGCGGGTTGTACGGCCAGGCACGCGCCACGTCGCCCTCGAGCAGGGCGGCGGCCATCCGCGTCGTCCCGCAGAACGGGCAGTTCAGCCCGGTGACGGCGTGGAACGGGCACGGCAGCCCGATCCGTCCACCCGACAGTCCGTTGACCGCGGCAAGCACTGCGCCGCCGGCCAGGACCGCCGCCAGGCCACGCACCCGGCGGTCCAACGGCTCGGGCGTGGCGCGCCCGCGCTCGTTCCCTCTAGGGTGTGCCGGATGCATGGCTCCACGGTAGACCGTCATCCGGACTCCCCGGTGCGGTGCGTGGCCGGTGAGCCTCAGACTCGCTAGCCTGCAATGACTCCTCAACGAAGATCAGAAGGGATCGTCGTGAGCACTCCGACGCCACCACCGGGTTTCGACCCCCAGGACCCGAACCAGGGCAACGGGGATCAGACGCCGGACCAGCCGGGCCAGTACGGTCAGCAGCCGGGCCAGTACGGCCAGCCGACCCAGGACCAGCCCGGCGGTTACCCGGGTCAGCCGGGCCAGTACGGCCAGCAGCCTGGGTACGGTCAGCCGCCGGGTCAGCCTGGGTACGGTCAGCCGCAGCAGCCGGACTACGGGCAGCAGCCCGGGCAGTACGGCCAGCAGCCCGGTCAGTACGGGCAGCCGCAGCAGCCGGGTGCGTACCCGGGTCAGCCGGGCGGCGGCCAGTACGGCCAGCAGCCTGGTCAGCAGCCGGGCCAGCCGGGTGGGTCCTCCTACCCGTCGTACCCGCAGGGCGGCGCGACGCCGTACGGCTCGCAGCCCTACGGCGGCTACGGCTACGGCAACCCCGGCGGTGAACTGGCCACCTGGCCGGTCCGCGTGGGCGCCTCGCTGATCGACGGCATCATCATCGCGATCCCGTCCTGGATCGGGAACCTGATCTCCGGCGTGGGCGACGGCGGCGCCGGGACGACGATCATCGGCCTGCTGCTGAGCCTGGTCGCGCTGGGTCTGTGGATCTACAACCGCCTCGTCCTGCAGGGCCAGACCGGCCAGAGCTGGGGCAAGAAGGCGCTCGGCCTCAAGCTGGTCTCCGCCGACACCGGACAGAACGTCGGCGTGGGCAAGGCGCTGCTGCGCGAGATCACCCACATCCTGGACGCCCTGCCGTGCTACCTGGGTTACCTGTGGCCGCTGTGGGACGACAAGAAGCAGACCTTCGCGGACAAGATCAACACCACGTACGTCGTCAAGCTCTGACCTCGTACCGTCTGCGTTCCGAGCGCCGTGGCCTGTCGAGGCCACGGCGTTCTGCTGTCCTCGCCGGTGTCGTAGAAAGGACTGTCGTGAGCACCCCTCCGTTCGACCCGAACCGCCCGCAGGACCAGCCGCCGTACCCGGCCGTTCCTGGGCAGCAGCCGGGCTATCCCAACCAGCCGTCGTACCCGAACCAGCCGGGCAACTACGCGCCGCAGTACAACCCGTCGCAGCCGGGCTACAACCCCTACTCCGGCGGTGGTGGCGGCTACGGCTACAACTACTCGCTGCCGGGCCAGCTCGCCGGCTGGGGCTCCCGGGTGCTCGCGTCGATCGTGGACTCACTCCTCGCGATCGTCCTGATCGCGGCCGGCGCGATCACCGCGCTCGCGCTGAGCGGCGACCTGGAGGAGATGAGCGACGCCGGCGGTGCCGCGATGGTGATCGGGTACCTCGCCTCGATCGTCTACCAGATCTGGAACCGGGTGATCCGGCAGGGCCGCACCGGTCAGTCGCTGGGCAAGAAGGTCGTCGGTCTCAAGATCGTCTCCCCCGAGACCGGCGAGCTGATCGGTGTGGGCCGGACCTTCGGCCGCGAGCTCTGCGCGCTGATCTTCAACAACATCTGCTTCCTGAACGTGCTCTGGCCGCTGTGGGACGACAAGCACCAGACCTGGCACGACAAGGTCGCGTCGGACATCGTCATCAAGCTCTAGGGTGTGTCTCTCGATTCCCGCCGTAGCGAGCAGGTGCTCGGTGCGGTAGCTCGGAGTGCTGGAGTGAAGGCCTCGATGTTCTTCCATCGTGGTCTTTGCTCCAGTGCTTCGAGGTGCCGTGCCGAGTGCCGCGCAGTAGGCGGGAATCGAGAGACACACCCTAGCTAGCGCGACAGCAGCAGGCCCGCGCAGGTGACCGACCAGAGCACACTGGTGAACGTGCCGATGATGAACCGCTCTGCCACCGCCTGCGGCGTAACGGATGCCGGCTGGTCCGGACTGCGCAGCTCGGGGTACCGGGCGAGGCCCTTGATGGCCAGCACGATCGCCAGTCCCTCCGGCCAGCCGGCCACCATCGAGCCGTAGATCGCACCGCGCTCCAGCGCACCGATCAGCGCGCCACCGCGCAGCACCTCACCGGCCTGCTGGGTCGACTGGGACCTGGTGTTGTTGCGGTCCACCAGGGAGAGGACTGACGTCGTCAGCGGGCCACCGCCGGCGACAGCCAGGGCGCCGGACACCAGGAGCAGGACGTTCCACCCGCCTTCGCCCCAGCCGGTGACGCCGTCACCGGCCAGCAGGATGATGCCGTCCGCGACCAGGCAGGCCAGCATGAAGCCGCTGACCACGATCTCGCTGATCTCCCCCGCCGGCAGGATCCACGCCACTACGGCAAGGATCAACCCGGCCGCGGTCAGCGCGAGGACAGCCGCCGTAATGCAGCGGCACCCGGTGCGAGCAGCTCCGCGGCCAGCAGCCGCCCTCGTTGTTCCTCGGCGAACCCGGCCGCCTGTGCCCGCTGGGTCACCGCCGACTGACTGATGCCGAGCTTCACGCCGATCTCCCGGCGGGTCAGCCCTTCCGCCAGCAGGTCGGCCACGGCCCAGCCGCGCTCGCTACGGCGTCGCAGTACGGAGGCCATCAGCCAGAGCACGCTCTCCACCTGGTCGGCCACCCGCGGGTCGTCGCCGACGACGTTCACGTGGTGCGGACTCGACTTGGCCTTGGTGACGGCGGTCCTGGCGTTGAAGAACGCCGTACCGCTGCCGGCCCGGGTACTGCGCGGGAGCGGCTGCTCGACCGCGCCGATGCCCAGACCGATGTGCCAGTGGTCGGCGCGGATCAGCTGCACGATCACCTCGACCGTCGCACGCGCCTCGGACAGCACACCCTGCACCTCGTCGCCCGCCGTGCGCTCGAACTTGCGCAGCAGACCGGTCCGGCGCGGCCGCCGGTTCAGCGTGTTCAGCAGCTCGGGTACGAGATCACTCGCGCCGCCGCTGCCCCGCTGATCTACCGTCAGAACGAAGACCACCGCCCTGCACCTCCTTCTCGACGCAAGATTAAGGCTACAGTCTTATTCACGTAGAGTGAAGGAAAAAACCTGAACCGGTTCGCCCGATCACTCCCCGTGATCACTCCGCGAACTCACCGATCCCCCAATTCTCCGCTGAAAACGGTCCGGTCCGCCCACCGACTCACCGTCGGACTTCACTCCGCGTCAAGGCGTTTCGCACAGGAACGGCGGGCGCTGACCGCCTGAGTGGTACTCGTAGGTGCGGCCGCCGGCACTGAGGATGATGCGGCTTCCGCTGGTGAGAACCTGGGCGTACATCATTCCCGGCTGCGGGCACCCGAGGCTGCTGTCGGGCCAGGTGACCTCCTCGGAGCTGACGAGCGTGATCTCGTCGACCGTGACACCGGCGCGTTCGGCGAGGTCCGACTTCGCGTGGTCCAACGGGGTCATGGCGGGCTCCTGTGCGGCCGGGGATAGGAGCTGCCATCGTAGGGCGGCCCCGGACAGGTTGCCCGGGGCCACCACACTGCGATCAGTCCGCGAGCGGCAGGTACAGCAACTTGTCGTGGGACTTGAAGGTCTCCGACATCTCGGCGAAGCCGGCTTCGATGGCTTCCTCGGAGTCCAGGCCCTTCTCCTCGGCGTACTTGCGAATGTCGGCGGTGATGCGCATCGAGCAGAACTTCGGCCCGCACATCGAGCAGAAGTGGGCCGTCTTGGCCGGCTCGGCCGGCAGCGTCTGGTCGTGGTACGAGCGCGCCGTGTCCGGATCAAGCGACAGGTTGAACTGGTCCTCCCACCGGAACTCGAAGCGGGCCGTCGACAACGCGTCGTCCCAGTCCTGGGCCCCGGGGTGTCCCTTGGCCAGATCAGCCGCGTGGGCAGCGATCTTGTACGTGATCACGCCGGTCTTCACGTCGTCGCGGTCCGGCAGCCCGAGGTGTTCCTTCGGCGTCACGTAGCAGAGCATCGCCGTCCCGAGCCAGCCGATCTGCGCCGCGCCGATCGCGCTGGTGATGTGGTCGTACGCCGGAGCGACGTCGGTTGCCAACGGCCCCAGTGTGTAGAACGGCGCCTCGCCGCACAGCTCCTCCTCGAGCCGCACGTTCTCCGCGATCTTGTGCATCGGAACGTGCCCGGGACCCTCGATCATCACCTGGACGTCGTGCGCCCACGCGATCTTCGTCAGCTCGCCCAGCGTCCGCAGCTCCGCGAACTGCGCCGCGTCGTTGGCGTCCGCGATCGATCCCGGCCGCAGCCCGTCGCCGAGCGAGAACGTCACGTCGTACGCGCGCAGGATCTCGCACAGCTCCTCGAAATGCGTGTACAGGAAGGACTCCTGGTGATGCGCGAGGCACCACGCCGCCATGATCGAGCCACCGCGCGACACGATCCCGGTGATCCGCCGCGCGGTCAGCGGCACGTACCGCAGCAGGACACCGGCGTGCACGGTCATGTAGTCGACACCTTGCTCGCACTGCTCGATCACGGTGTCGCGGTAGACCTCCCAAGACAGCTCGGACGGGTCGCCCTTCACCTTCTCCAGCGCCTGGTAGAGCGGCACGGTCCCGATCGGGACCGGGGAGTTGCGCAGGATCCACTCCCGCGTCTCGTGGATGTTCTTGCCGGTGGACAGGTCCATCACCGTGTCCGCGCCCCAGCGGCTGGCCCAGACCAGCTTCTCGACCTCTTCCTCGATCGAGCTGGTGACGGCGGAGTTGCCGATGTTCGCGTTCACCTTCACCAGGAACTTCTTGCCGATGATCATCGGCTCGGACTCCGGGTGGTGGTGGTTGGCCGGGATCACCGCGCGGCCGCGGGCGACCTCGGACCGGACCAGCTCCGGGTCGACACCTTCCCGTACGGCGATGTACCGCATCTCCTCGGTGATCGTGCCGGCCCGCGCGTGCGCGAGCTGGGTCAGCCGCTCGCGCCCGCCGACCCAGTCCTTGCGGATCGGCGGCAGACCGGTCTGTACGTCGATCACGGCTGCCGCGTCGGTGTACGGCCCGGAGGTGTCGTACAGGTCGAAGTGCTCGCCGTTGGTGAGGTTCACCCGGCGGCCGGGGACCCGCAGCTCGCCGGTGTAGATCTTCTCCGAGCCCGAGATCGGGCCGGTGGTGACGGTCGGGCGAACGGAGTTGTTGCCGATGGTGGTCACGATGCTGCTCCCTACGCCGGAATTACCCGGACAGGTTCGGCGGTCGGCGGCACCGGTTCGCCCAGCCTGACCGTTCCGTCAGGGGTGCGCAGTCCAGCCGCCCTCTCAGCCCGCTACGGTGCGAGCTCCCGCGTTTCGACTTTCCGCCGCCCACGATAGCGAACCCGCGGTGTACTGCGTACGGGATCCCGCGCGTCGCCGGCGCTCAGGTGGTGCAGGTCATTGACGGCGGCCGGTAGCGTCGAGCCATGCCAGACATTGTCTACCCGCCGGTGATCGCCTTCGCGAAGACCGCGTTCAAGGTGCTCGACCTCAAGTTCGCGATGGTCGGCACCGAGCACGTGCCGCGGACCGGCGGGGCGGTGATCGCGCTCAACCACATCAGCTACGTCGACTTCGTGATCGGCGGCTTCGGCGCCCAGCCGAGCAAGCGACTGGTCCGGTTCATGGCCAAGGAGGTCCTGTTCCGCAACCGGTACTCCGGGCCGCTGATGCGCGGGATGCGCCACATCCCGGTCGATCGCGCGGCCGGCTCGGCGTCGTACCGGGAGGCCCTGACCCAGCTCAAGGCCGGCGAGATCGTCGGGGTCTTCCCGGAGGCGACGATCTCGCGGTCGTTCGAGCTGAAGGAGTTCAAGTCCGGCACGGTCCGGATGGCCGCGGCGGCCGGCGTACCGGTGATCCCGATGATCCTGTGGGGCACCCAGCGGATGCTGACCAAGGACCACCCGAAGGACTTCTCCCGGCACCGGAACGTCTCGATCACCGTCGGGGCACCGATCTCGGTGACCCGCCAGGACGACGCGACCGAGGCGACCGAGCACCTGCGGACCACGATGGCCGGGATGCTCGACGAGACGATCCGCGCCTATCCCGAGCAGCCGGCCGGCGCCTGGTGGCTGCCGGCGTCGTACGGCGGGGGCGCGCCGACGCCCGAGGAGGCCGAGCGCCTCGACCAGGAGGAGCTCGCCCGCCGCCGCAAGCGCTGACCCACCCCTCACCGCCGAAAGGGCAGCCGGTACGGCGTACCGGCTGCCCTTTCGGCCGTGGACAAGACCTTGACCCCGGGCGCACGCGGGAGTACGAAAGGCCTTTGATTGTCGTGCTGGACCTGGGGGGTCCCTCTCGGCGACGGTCGACGGTTCCCCGGGCGGGGGCGCCGGCCGACGGTTCCAGGCGGGTCGGGGGAAGGTTTGTGGTGTTCGATTCCGAGGAGTTGCATCTCTTCGAACCGGGGCGGTTGAAGGTCGCTCCTCATATCGCGGAGGAGATCCCGGACGCCGGGGTGTTCTTCCTGTCCTGGGCGATCCAGGGACTGCGACCGGAGCAGGCCCGCGAGGTCGAGTCCGCGGTGAACGGCCGGCGCTGCACGAACGGCTGGTTTCCCCTCGGCAGTCTGAGCAACATCCCGCTGCGCGGTCTCCGGCCGGGCCCGCTGACCTACCTGGCCCGGATGACCGCCGAGGACCCGGAGATCCTGCGCCGCTGGGCGACCCGGGCCCTGCCCGACCACGGCCGGACGGGCGAGTCCAAGCGCCGGATCGACGACACGTCGAACCACCTGCTGCTCACCCAGGGCCACGCGGCCGCGGCGACCTGGGTGGTCGCCGTACGGCCGCAGGCGTACCTGGACGTCGGACTGCTCGGCGACAAGCTCTACGCGACCTGGGACGCGTACCTGAACTCCCTGCGCCCCAAGGACATGGTCAAGGCCGTACGCCGCTGGAACCGCTAGCTAGTGGAATTGCGGGATGATCAAGTACAGCCCGTAGATCACCGCTGCGACGCAGGCCAGGAAGCAGAGCCCCGCCACGGCCGTGTCCACCGGGGACACCGCCCGCTTCTCGTCGGCAGCCACCGCTCGCCGCGACAGCGCCGTCACGCCGAACGAGAACAGCACTGCCAGCCCGACTCCGAAGATCAGGCTGACCACTGCGACCTGTCCGAGTGCGCTCCAGTCGATGTGCATCCGCTGACTCCTCTCAGGCCACCGGCACCGAGGTGCCGGGGTACTCGTTCACGTTGCCGGCCGTGACCGGCTTGCGGCGCGAGGCGACGTAGATGCCGAGCCCGGCAGCTGCGGCGGCCACCGCGATGATGGCAACGCCCGCGTTGCCCGAGTTGGCCACCCGGCCGGCCAGTGCGCCCACCACGGCGGCAGCCGGCAGCGTGAACAGCCAGGCGAGCGCCATCCGCCCGGCCACCGTCCAGCGGACCTCAGCGAGTCGCTTGCCGAGCCCGGCGCCCAGGATGCTGCCCGAGCAGACCTGAGTGGTCGACAGCGGGAAGCCCAGGTGCGACGACGCCAGCAGTACGGCGGTGGAGCTGGTCTCCGCGGCGAACCCCTGCGGCGACTCGATCTCGGTCAGGCCCTTACCCATCGTGCGGATGATCCGCCAGCCGCCCAGGTAGGTGCCCAAGGCAATCGCCAGGCCGGCCGATCCGATCACCCACAGCGGCGGCCGCGAACCCGGCGCCAGGCTGCCCGAGGTGATCAGCACCAGCGTGATGATGCCCATCGTCTTCTGCGCGTCCCCGGTGCCGTGCGCCAGCGAGACCAGCGACGCGGACGCGATCTGCCCGGCCCGGAAGCCGTCGTCGACGGTCTTCTTCCGGCCGCGCTGGGTGATCCGGTACGCCAGGTAGGTGCCGAGCAGCGCGATGACGCCGGCGATGATCGGCGCCGCGACGGCCGGGATCACGATCTTCTGGACCACGGTGCCGAAGTTGACCGCGCCGCTGCCGGCCGCGATCCAGGTGGCACCGATCAGGCCGCCGAACAGGGCGTGCGACGACGAGCTCGGCAGGCCGACGTACCAGGTCAGCAGGTTCCACAGGATCGCGCCGACCAGACCGCCGAAGATGATCGGCACGGTCACCTTGGCGTCGTCGACCAGGCCGCTGGAGATGGTCTTGGCGACCTCGGTGGACACGAACGCCCCGGCCAGGTTCAGTACGGCGGACAGCCCGACCGCGACCTTGGGTCTGAGCGCTCCGGTGGCGATGGAGGTGGCCATCGCGTTGGCGGTGTCGTGGAAACCGTTGGTGAAGTCGAACACCAGTGCGGTGGCGATCACCACGACGACGAGGAACGACAGGTCCATCACGATCACATCCCGGAGAGGGCGGCGTCAGGAACGTATCGGACGCTAATCCTTCTGGGTGAACTGGCCGTGAACTGCTACTCGAGGATCAGGTGAGCCAGCCAGTAACAGCACGCGGCGACCACACCGGCGGCCGGAATGGTCAGCACCCAGGCGGTGACGATGCCCTTCGCGACCCCCCACCGGACCGCGGACAGCCGCTTGGTCGCGCCGGCCCCCATCACCGCGGAGGTGATCGTGTGCGTGGTCGACACCGGCGCGTGCAGGCCGATCGCCATCACGTAGAGCACGGTCGCGGCGACCGCCTCGGAGGCGAAGCCACGGGCCGGGTCCAGGTGGATGATCCGGCGGCCCAGGGTCCGCATGATCCGCCAGCCACCGGAGTAGGTGCCGAGCGAGATCGCGGTCGCGGCGGAGATCTTCACCCAGATCGGGATGCCCTGGCCGGGCTGGACGTGCCCGGTGGTGAGCAGGGCCAGGAACATCACGCCCATCGTCTTCTGGGCGTCCTGCAGGCCGTGCCCGAGCGCCATCGCGGCCGCGGACAGCGACTGGGCCAGGCGGAAGCCGCGGGTGGTCCGGCCGGGGTTGCTGCGCCGGAAGATCCACAGGATCGCGGTCATCACCGCGAAGGCGCCGAGGAAGCCGATGGCCGGGGACAGGACCATCGGGATGACGACCTTGTCGACGATGCCCGACCACAGCACGACGCTGGTCGAGGCCAGACCGGCACCGACCAGGCCGCCGATCAGCGCGTGCGACGAGGAGCTCGGCAGACCGAAGTACCAGGTGATCAGGTTCCACGTGATGGCACCGATCAGGGCCGACAGCACGATCACCAGTCCGTGCTGGCCGCTCGGGGTGACGATGATGCCCTTGCCGACGGTGTCGGCCACCTCCGTGCCCAGGAAGGCGCCGACGAAGTTCATCACCGCCGCCATCACCAACGCCACCCTGGGCGTCAGCGCCCGGGTCGACACGGAGGTGGCGATCGCGTTGGCCGCGTCGTGAAAACCGTTGGTGTAGTCGAAGATGAGCGCGATCGCGATGACCGCGATGACGAGCGCGAGCTCCACGCTCAGCTCTCCTTGACGGCGATCTGCTCGACCGTGTTGGCGACGTGCTCGAACGCGTCGACGGCGTCCTCCAGCAGATCGATCACGGTCTTCACCTTCATCACCGTCAGCGCGTCGAACTCGCCGCTGAACAGCTTGGCGATGATGCGGCGGTGCACGGCGTCACCGGTGTTCTCCAGCCGGTTGATCTCGATCCAGTACTCGGCCAGGTCCTTCATCGTGCGCAGCCGCGGCATCGTCTCCGACGTCAGGGCGGCCATCCGCTGCAGAACCTCGATCTGCTCGGCCACCTCGCCCGGCAGCGACTCCAGGTTGAACAGGTGGATCGAGTCGACGGCCTCTTCCATGTAGTCCATCACGTCGTCCAGGTCGGACGCGAGACGGTAGATGTCCTCGCGGTCGAACGGCGTGACGAAGGTCGAGTTCACGCGGCGGATGATCGAGTGGGTGGTCTCGTCGGCCGCGTGCTCGGCGTCCTTCATCTGGGCGGCGATCTGGTGGCTGGCCGCCAGACCCGTTCCGGCGGTGCTGCCGAGCAGGTCGGCCAGGATGCGGGCGCCGTCGACGAGGTGGTTGGCGGACTCCGTGAAAAGGTCGTAGAACGTCGGGTCGTTCGGACGCAGACGTAACGGCACTTCAAGCTCCGGGTGAACGAGGGACAAACCGTGAACATGCTAGGGGCAACGGACCGTTGAGTTGGCATCCGTCCTGGCAACGTACCGCGAGATTGTGAACACATTGACTCAGTGCGACCAATCCGTGACCAGACGGTGTCAGCGCGTGATCACCGCGTACAGGTCGAAAAGCCCCACCAGCAGGACCAGGCCGGCGGAGGCCTGCAGCACTCTTTGCTGCCCCAGAAAGCCCGGTGGGTGGGACTCTGCCGCCTGCCGGAAGACCGCGCTCACGGCGGCCCAGCACCCCAGGGCCAGTACGACGACCACGATGCCGAGCCCGGTCCGGACTCCCGAGGTCCCGTGGCCGGACGCGAACAGGAGAACACCGTTCGCGATCAGGCCGAGCGCGGTCCGCCGCCACGCGAGCAGCGTGCGCTCGGGCTGCAGACCGGGGTCGCGGGTCATCGCCACAGGCTGAACAGCAGGCCGACCAGCCCGACCACCACGATCGTTGCCCCGAGCATCAACGGCAGGCGGGTCACCGGAAGTGGCCGGCCGCCGCGCATCGCGCTCGTGTTCGCCTGCCAGCGGCGGAACGCACCCGCGGTGGTGACCAGTCCGGCACCGACCAGGACGATGCCGATGATCTTGGCCGGCCAGCGGTCCGGCCCGAGGTCGAGGAACTGGACCGCCGACAGGCCACCGGCATAACAGGCGAGTGATGTCCGCAGGTAGGCGAGATACGTCCGCTCGTTGGCCAGGGTGAACCGGTAGTCGGGTTCCTCGTCGGGGATCACCCGCAGCTCACCAGCCCCCGGCTCTGCTTGAGCGCGAGCACCCGGCGCACGCTGGCCTCGACCTTGGCGGCGAAACCCTTGTCCTGCTGGGCCTTGGCGACCACGGCGTCGATCATCGTCGAGGTCAGCGAGGCCTTCGCGGTGATCACCACGTCACCGCCCGCACCGATGAACAGCGTCGCGCGGTCGCCGGCCGGCACGGAGGCCACCTCGGCGGCGGCGCCGACGTCGTCGGTGATCACCACTCCGTCGTACTGGAGGTCGCCGCGGAGCATGCCCTGGATGACGGTCGGCGAGAAGACGGCCCGGTTGGTCTTGTCGATCTTGGTGTAGGTGACGGTGGAGACCATCACCAGATCGCTGCCCGCCTTGATCCCGGCGGCGAACGGCGCGAGGTCGGCGTCGCCGCGGACCGTGACGGTGTCGACGACACCGGAGGAGAAGTCGGTGTTGCCGCGGACCCGGCCGAGACCCGGGAAGTGCTTGACCGAGGTCATCACGCCGGCCCCGTCCATGCCCTTCACGAAGGCGGCGACGTGCTCGCCGATCGGTCCCGGCGTACTGCCGTAGCCGCGGTCCAGCGCTCCGATCGGCGCGTTGTCGTCACCCAGGGACTTCGGTACGACGTCGGCGACCGGCGCGAGGTCGAGGTTCACCCCGGCCTGCTTGAGCTGCTTCGCCCACACGGTGGCCTGGCCGGTGAGCTTCTGCGGCGACCATCCCGCCTGGACGGTCGCGGCCGGGATCCGGTCGAAGCCGGAACCCTTCAGCCGCTGGATCTTGCCGCCCTCCTGGTCCGCGGCGACGAACGGCTTGATCCCGTCGACCGTGGCCGCGTCCGTCGCGGCGGCCATCGCCGTACGGGTGTTGCTGAGACTGCCGCCGGCGCCCATCAGCAGGACACCGCCCGGTTTACGACTCCGTACGACGGTGCGCTCGTCCGCCGTCATGCCGGTCGCGCTGATACCGGTCATGATCAGCTGGGCCGCCCGCTCGCGCGGCGTGAGCCCGGCCAGCTTCTGGTCGAGGCAGCCGGTCGGCGGAGTGACGGGCGGCGTGCTCGGCGATTGCGTCGGCTGGGTGCTGGGCGGCGGCGTGTCCGTCGGCGGGATCGGCACCGACGACGAGGGAGCGGTGCTGGGCCCTGCCGTCGGTGAACTCGAGTCGGCGCACCCGGCCAGGAGAAGTGCGGCGGCTGTGATGGCTGTGATGCCTCGGACGCCCTGGAAAGTCTTCATCGACGCCCATTGTTACCGACGAGCCTCAGCTGGGCTCCCAGGCGGCGCTGTCCTCGCTGCCACCGGAGTGGCGGGCCAGCGCGGCGCAGATGTCGTGCAGCTGCTGGACCTGCTCGTCGGTCAGCGGGTCGAAGACCGCCGAGCGGACCGTCTCGACATGGCCCGGCGCGGTCTCCTTCAGCTTCTCCCGGCCCGCGTCGGTGAGGATGGCGACCTGACCGCGACGGTCCGACGAGATCCCCTCACGGCGGACCCAGCCGACCTGCTCGAGCCGGTTCACCGCGTGCGAGAGGCGGCTGCGGGACCCGAGCGTGGCGATCGCGAGCTCGCTCATCCGGAGCCGGCCGTCGGTGGCGTCGGAGAGCCGGACCAGGATCTCGTAGTACGTGTGCGGCATCCCGGCGTCGCGCTGCAGCTGTTGCTCGATCCGCCCGTTGACCACGCGCTGCGCCGCGATGAACGCACGCCAGGCCTGCTGCTCTTGCTCGTTCAGCCACCGGGGTTCCGCCATGACCGCAGCGTAGCCATCTCGGGGTCGCTTTGTTGGGGGTTCGGCCAACGAATCAGCAGGACGGCGACCGCGCAGACGACGATCCCGAGGACGGCGAGCCTGCCGATCGTCTCGTGGAACATCAGGTACGCCAGCACCATCGTGGTCGGCGGCACGAGGTAGAGCAGCGAACTCACCCGGGTCGCGCCGGACAGCCGGAGGTTGACCAGGTAGAGGCCCCAGCCGCCGGTGGTCGAGAGGACGACCAGCCAGATCGCGGCGCCGTAGAAGCCGAGTTCGTGCGGGACGGTCAGCTGCCGCGTCGCGGCCGCGAAGGCGAGGAAGAGGACCCCGGAGACCAGGCTTTGCAGGCAGAGCGCGTCGAGAAGGTGGGCCTGTGGCTTGCGCTTGCGTTCGAGGCACGTACCGGCCGCGAGGCCGAGCAATCCACCGAAGGGCAGCAGGAAGAGCAGCGGCGATCCGTGGCCGAGGTAGTCGGCAACCACCAGGCCGACGCCAGCGAGACCGACCAGCAGTCCGGTCCACTGCAGCGGTGACACCCGTTCGCCGAGCAGCGGTCCGGCGACAGTGGCGATCAGGATCGGCTGGAGCGAACCGATCAGCGCCGTCAGTCCGGCGGGGATGCCGTGGTCGATGCCGGTGAAGATCAGGCCGAGGTAGACGAACTGAGTCAGGAACGCCATCGCGCTGTGGGTGATCACGTCCGCGCGGCTGATCCTCGGCCGGCGCATCGCGAGGATCAGGGCGGCCACGGTCCCCGCGAGCAGGAATCGCCAGGCCAGCAGGTCGACCGCCGAGCTGTACGTCGTACCCCAGCGGGCGCCGATGAAGCCCGAGCTCCAGAACACGACGAACCCGGCCCCGGCCAGCAGCGGGATCACCGTGGTGCGGTGCGGGGCGACTTCGGTGACGGTCATGCCACGACGTAACCACACCGGTCGGTATACTGTCAGTATGGTCGACCAGCAGCTGAGACCCACCCTGCTCGTGGAGCGCGCCCTGACTCCGGCCGCGCCGCTCACGCCGGCCGGGGAGCGAATCCTGGCGGCGGCGTCCGCGCTGTTCTACGCCCGGGGCATCCGGACCGTCGGTGTGGACGCGATCGCGGACGCGGCCGAGGTGACCAAGAAGACGCTGTACGACCGGTTCGGCTCGAAGGACCGGCTGATCGCGGCGTACCTGGAACGCCGGAACCGGCAGTGGCACACGTTCCTCGACGACCAGCTCGCCGAGCGTCAGCCGACGTCACCCGAAGAGGTGATCCTGGCGCTGTTCGCGTCCTTGAGCGACTGGATGGAGGAGTCGCAGCGCGGCTGCGGGTTCATCAACGCGAGCGTCGAGCTGGCGGCGCCGGACCATCCCGCCATGCCGGTGATCGTCGGGCAGAAGACGTGGATGCGGGCGGAGTTCGTCGCGCAGGCCGAGCTGGCCGGCTTCGACCAGGTGGGCGAGCTGGCGGATCGGTTGCTGCTGCTGCACGAGGGCGCGCTGGTCAGCTACCGCGTCGCGGCGATGGAGCACGCACCCGCAGTGGCTCTTCGAGCGGCCGGCGATCTGCTCGCTTCCTGGCCGCGCCGTTAGCTCCTAGTTGTTTCTCTTGGCGACCGTGAGACCGACGAGCCGGGAGACCACCATCGCGACGTACCCGAGACCGGCGAGCTGCTCGAGCATGACCACGGATCGCGCCCAGGACTTGATCGGGACGATGTCGCTGAGCCCTGTGCTGGATAAGGTGGTGAAGCTGAGGAACAGCAGCTCCATCCACGTGCGCTCCTGCTGCGGGTTGACCGCGGCGGTGAAGCTGCCCGGATCGAGCGCCTGGACGACGACGAAGATGTACGCGAATCCCCACGCCACCAAGGTGAACGTCGCGCCGGTCGCGTAGAGCTCGTCGACGCTGACGTCGTGGTCGGACAGCATGTACCGCAGCAGGCTGTACGCCGTGTAGAAGTAGAACGCCGCGTGGAAAGCGCCGGAGACCGGCTCGATCACCTCGGTCGGGCGGAACGCGTCGACCAGCGACAGCACCACCGCCGGGATGCCCAGGCAGATGCTGACCCAGGTCAGACCAGGTGTCGAACGGACCGAGAAGACCGCCAGCACCAGCACGATGATGCCCAGCGTCTCGAAGCCGACCCGGCCGCCGCGCGATCCTTCCATCGCCGGGTAGACCAGTACGCCGAGCAGCTGGACCACCAGCAGGACGGCGGACGGGTGCCGCCGGGCGCTAGTGAACAGCGTCATCGAGGTCCTCGCGGGAGGCGATGATCGCCTTGCGCCGGGCCAGCCGGTGGCTGCGCCGGATCTCGGCCTCGCGCATCCGGCGCCGGTCCTCGTCGTTCTCCGGCTCGACCTGCGGCACGTGCCGCGGCTGACCGTCGGCGTCGACGGCCACGAACACCAGATACGCCGTCGCGACGTGCACCTGCGGGCCGACCGAGTCCCAACGGTCCGCGGTGATCCGGACCCCGATCTCCATCGAGCTGCGGCCGGTCCAGTTCACCTGGGCGGTGAAGTGCACGACGTCGCCGACCCGGACCGGGACCAGGAACTGCATCTCGTCCATCGACGCGGTGACCGCCGGACCGCCCGAGTGCCGCGCCGCGACGACGCCGGCGACCGAGTCGACCAGCGTCATGATCACGCCGCCGTGCACCGTGCCGAGCAGGTTCGTCTCGTTCTGCGCCGTGATGTGCGACAACGAGAGCCGGGCCGCCGACGACGGCCGCGACGCCGGGGTGTCCGACATACCTCACACTCCTAGGACTCGACTGCGGGCAGGATAACCGCCGGGTTGTCCACAGCTCGCGAACTCGTCACCTCCGCAGTGACCCAATCCTCGTACTTTCTTTGGCGAGGAGGTACTCATGACCATCCACCATCCACCGGAACGGGCTTCAGGCAACGACCGCGCCCTGCCGCCCTTGACGGCGTCGCAAGCGGCTCATCTCGTCCGGCTGGCCCTCGACGCCGCCGGCGAGCGCGGTTTGCGGGCGACCTTCGACGGCACCGACGCACTACTGCTGGCGCCGGGCCCGCTCCTGCCCCACGTCAGGTCCGGCCTGGTCGCCGGTCTGGGCAACCTCGCCCGCATCGTCGCCCCCGAGCATCCACAGCGCTGGCCCCAACTCGTCAGCGACCACTTCGACCGCCTCGGCGAGCACCTCAGTCACGGCCCACCCCCACCACCCACCGACCCGGTCCGCGACCTCGTCGCGAGACTTGTCCCGACCACCTCCCTTCCACCGGCCTGGACCGCGGGCACGCCCGAGTTCCTGCCCGGTCTGCTCGCCGTACCGGCCACTCACGACGACGGCGTCGTCACTCTTCACCTCGACCCTGCCGACTTCGGGATGACCCGCGCCGAAGCCCTCGACGCGGCCCTGGCCAATCTCCGCCGCCGGACCGACCAGGTCGAGCTCGTCGATCACGAAGGCGCCGCCATCGCGGTGATCGGCGGGTCCAGCTTCGCCGCCTCGCGGGCGCTGGTCCTCGACACCGTGCTGCGCGAGACCCTCCACGTCGAGAACCCGCCGCACGGCGTGCTCGTCGCCCTGCCGGCGCGCAGCCTGCTGCTCGTACACGTCGTCACCGATCTCTCGATCCTGTCCGCCCTGGCCGTCATGCTCGGCCTCTCCCTCCGCGCCCACAGCACCCAACCCGGTCCCCTGACGCCCTGGATTCAGTACGTCGCCGACTCGAGCTGGTATCCCGCCACCACCCAGCCCAAGGACCTCGAAGCCATCCACCTCACGCCCGTTCTCCACGCCCTGACCCGCACCCTCCGCTGACCCGCCTCGATCCGTCTCCTCCACCCCTCGACCGAATGGGACAGTCGGACCATGCAGCCTTCGTCGCTCTCGCACCAGCTCTTCACCCGCGCGGCCACGCACGCCGCCACCTTCCGCGACTCTCTCGCCGAACGCCCGGTCCACGCGGCCAAGTCCTACCCGGAGGTCCGCGCCGGCTTCCGCCGGCCACTCGCCGAGGCCGGGCGACCAGCCTCCGACGTGATCGACGAGCTGATCGCTGTCGCCGACCCCGGAATCGTCGCCAGTGCGGGTCCGCGCTACTTCGGCTTCGTCGTCGGCGGTGCACTCCCCGCCGCGACCGCCGCCGAGATCCTCGCCGCCGGCTGGGACCAGAACGCCTGGAACAGCGTGCTCTCGCCCACCTCGGCCGCCGCCGAGCAAGCGTCCGCCGACTGGCTGAAAGAGCTGCTCGGCCTGCCTCCAACAGCGTCGGCCGGGTTCGCCACTGGCGCGCAGTCTGCGAACACGATCGCTCTGGCCGCCGCGCGGCATCACGTTCTCCACCAAGCCGGCTGGGACGTCGAAGCCGACGGCCTGGGTAGCGCACCGAAGGTCCGCCTGCTCGCGGGAGAAGAACGCCACGCCACCATCGACCGTTCGCTGCGACTGCTCGGCTTCGGTTCCCGGTCCCTCGAGCTGGTGCCCTCCGACTCCAACGGCGCGCTCGACCTCGACGCCCTCCGAGCCCGCTTGACCGGTCACACCGGCCCACTGATCGTCTGCCTACAAGCCGGCAACGTGAACACCGGCGCCACGGACCCACTCGGCGCCGCCTGCGACCTCGTCCACGAGTACGGCGGCTGGGTTCACGTCGACGGCGCCTTCGGTCTGTGGGCTGCGGCCAGCTCCACGCAGCACGAGCAGGTCAGCGGCGTGGAACGCGCGGACTCCTGGGCCTGCGACGGCCACAAGTGGCTGAATCTCCCGTACGACAACGGGTTCGTCTTCTCCGCCCATCCCACGTCGCACGCGAACGCCTTGGCGTACAGCGCGTCGTACCTGGTCGCCTCCGGCGAGCCCGAGCCTGGCGACTACGCCATCGAGTCGTCCCGTCGTGCCCGCGGACTGGCGGTCTGGGCAGGTCTGCAGGAGTTGGGCCGTGCGGGCGTTCGCGACCTCGTCGACCGTTGTTGCGACCTGGCACGTTCCTTCGCCGACCAACTGAAGGCGGCCGGGTTCGAGATCGGCAACGCCGTCGTGCTCAACCAGGTCCTGGTCTCGTTCGGCTCGGACGCCGAGACCGACCGCGTGATCGAGGAGGTCCAGCGATCAGGCGTCTGCTGGATGGGCGGTACGACCTGGCGCGGCCGGCGCTACCTGCGGATCTCCGTGTCGAACCACCTGACCACCGAGGCGGACGTCGCCGCGTCGGTCCGGGCGATCATTGCCGCCGGCAATGGAACTGGGCGGCGCCACCATGAAAGGTGACGCCGCCCAGGTCAGTGGGGAGTTGCGATCAGCTCATCGGAGGCATCAGGACGGTGTCGATCAGGTAGACGGTCGCGTTGGCCGTCTTCACGCCGCCGCAGATGACGTTGGCGTTGTTGACCTTCAGGTTCTGGCCGGAGCCGGTGACGGTCAGCTCCTGCTTCTCGGCCGTCGCGTGCTTGCCGACGACCGCGGTGGCGTCGAGCTGGCCCGGGACGACGTGGTAGGTCAGGATCTTGGTCAGCAGCGCGCTGTCGGTCTTCAGCGTGTTGATCGTCGCGGCCGGGATCTTCGCGAACGCGGAGTCGACCGGGGCGAACACGGTGAACTGGTCGCTGTTCAGCGTCGAGACCAGGTTGACCTTCGGGTTCAGCTTGCCCGACACCGAGGCGACCAGGGTCTTCAGCAGCGGGTTGCCCGCGGCAGCGCTGGCGACCGGAGCGGCGGCCATGCCGTCGATCGAGCCCGCGCCGGTGGCGTTGGCCTTGGCGTAGTCCGCACAGCCCGGACCGACCAGACCGGACATGTTGTCGGCCGACGGGGAGGCGCTCGGGCTGTCGGCCGGCGACGAGGTGCTGGCCGACGGGCTGCTGCCGCTACCGCTGTCGGCGTTGTCGTCGCCGCCACCACAGGCAGCCGTTGCGAAGAGCAACGAAACGGCGGCGGCCGAGATGGTGACGCGCTTCAGGGTGTTCGACATGACGATCCTTCTCCTTTGGATGGTGCTGCTTCGGTACTGAGGGGTGTGGTGCTGAAAGAGGTGGTGCTGAAAGCTCGTGCACATCTCGCGCGATCGAGACCGCCGCTGAGCTGGTTCCGGGCGGCTGGTACGGCCGTCCGGGGGCATCGGTTACTCGACCATCACCACCGTGTTGTGCAGCCCGCTCGACCCGTTGGGCCGGGGAGCGGCACGATCGGAGGTCTGCACCTGTCCGGTCTTGTCGGTCGCGCGGACGGTGAGCGTGTGGTTGCCGGAGGTGGCGTCCCAGCGGAAGGTCCACTGCCGCCAGATGTCGATCCCGGCCTCGTCGGCGAGCTTCGCCTCCTGCCAGGGGCCGTCGTCGACCTGCACCTCGACCTTCTCGATCCCGCGGTGCTGGGCCCACGCGACGCCCGCGGCGACCGCCGGTCCCGGCTTGACGCGGGCGAAGCCCTTGGGGACGTCGATCCGCGACGAGGTCTTGATCGGCGCCTCGACCGACCAGCCGCGGTCGGTCCAGTAGGCGCTGAAGTCGTCGAACCGGGTGACCTCGAAGTCCACGATCCACTTGGTCGCGGACACGTAGCCGTACAGGCCCGGGACGACCATCCGTACCGGGAACCCGTGGTCGAAGGGCAGCGGCTCACCGTTCATGCCGATCGCGAAGATCGCGTCCCGGCCGTCGGTCAGCGCGGCCAGCGGCGTGCCGATGGTGAGACCGTCGACGCTGGTCGACTTGACCGCGTCCGCACCGTCCTGGACGCCGGCCTCGCGCAGGATCTCCGCGATCGGAACGCCGATCCAGCGGGCGTTCCCGACGTACGGGCCACCGACCTCGTTGGAGACACAGGTCAGCGTGATGTCGCGCTCGATCAGCTTCCGGTTCAGCAGATCGGCGAAGTTCAGCCGGATCTCCTTGTCGACCATGCCGTGGATGCGCAGCTCCCAGTTCCGCGGGTCGACCTTCGGGACGGTGAGCAGCGTGTCCACGCGGTAGAAGGACTTGTTGGGCGTGGTGAAGGGGCTGACCCCCGCCGCGTCCGCGGCCACTCCGGCCGGCAAAGCCTTCGCCCGACTCGCGGGGACCGGCAAGCGGATCCCACGCCGCGTCGCTTCGTCGACTCCACCCGGAAGGACTCGGGAGACGACACCACCCGCGGCGCCCACAGCGCCCAGCGCGAAGGTCGTGACCAGGAACTTCCGCCGGTCGAACCCGTCCGGCGCCTCGGCCTCGGGCTTGCTCTCGGTTCCCGCCTCGGGATTGATCCCGGTCCCAGCATCGGGCTTGAGCTCAGTTCCGGCCTCGGACTTGATTCCGGTCCCGGCCTTGTTCTCGGTCCCGGGCTCGATCTCGGGCTGCGCGCTGGTCGGGCTCTTGCGCCGCAGCGAGTAGCCACGGGCTCGGAGCACCAAGTACATGCCGGCAGTTGCCACCAGCAACGTGATGACACCGGGCAGCACCCGGACCACCGCGTTGGTCGCCAGCGAACGCCCGGTCGCCGCGGCGAGAATCGCCAACAGTCCCAGGAGAACCGTCATCCCCAGCGCGACGCGAGGCCGCTTGACCCCGACCGCACCGGCCACCAGCGCGAAGACCGCAACCGCGACCAGCACGCCACCCACCAGGATCGGCTTGTCGGCGGTGCCGAGGTTCTTCACCGCCCAGTCCTTGGCCGGACCAGGGGCGAGGTCGATCAGTTGGGTCCCGACCCCGACCACCGGCGACGTCCCACCGGCGAGGGCGGCGGTCAGCTCACCGAGGCCGAGACCGGCCGCGGCGGCGAGCAAGCCACCCAACGCTGCAAGGATCCGCTGATGCGAAGTCATGCCCGGACTTCGGACCCGTTCCGCTCCCGGATGGGTCGCCGTCGGAGAAAACTTCAGACCCTCACCGGAAATCCCTTACTGATCAGGGATTCCCTGAGGCCCGGCGAGGAGCGCCGGTTCGCGGGACCAGCGTGCGGAGCTCAGCCGCGTCAGTCGGCCTGCCGGTAGTGCCCAGGGTCAGTCGGCCTGCCGGTAGTGCCCAGGGTCAGTCGGCCTGCCGGTAGTGCCGGGGTCAGTCGGCCTGCCGGTGCCCGGGGGGCAGTCGGCCTGCCGGTGCCCGGGGGGCAGTCGGCCTGCCGGTGCCCGGGGGGCAGTCGGCCTGCCGGTGCCCGGGGGTCAGTCGGCCTGCCGGTGCCCGGGGGTCAGTCGGCCTGCCGGTGCCCGGGCCAGTCGTCGTAGCGGATGCGGGTGATGTCGAGGACCTCGCCGATCGTCGACCACTCGTTCCGGCCGAGGCGCGCGAGCGGGCGGAGGCGGTTGATGTCGGGGTGGTCTCCGTCCATCACCTCGGCGGCGATCGCCAGGTGGCGGACCCGGCCGATGACGACCGTGGAGTCGCCGAGCTCGAGAGTGGTGTGCAGGGTGCACTCGATCGCGACCGGGGACTCGGCAACCCGCGGGACCGCGATCGTCGTGGACGGTTCTGTGCTGAGACCGACGGCCTCGAACTCCGAGATCCCGGCGGGGAAGTTGGTGCCGGTGGCATTGACCTGCTCGAACAGCGGCTCGGTCGCGAAGTTCACCACGAACTCGCCGGTCGCCTCGACGTTGTTCAGGCTGTCCTTGCGGCCGACCGAGGTGAACTGCACCATCGGCGGGCGGACGCAGGACACGGTGAAGAACGAGTGCGGCGCCAGGTTCAGTACGCCGTCCGCGGAGACCGACGAGACCCAGGCGATCGGCCGCGGCACCACCACCGAGTTCAGCGCCGCGTAGAACTCCCTGCCACCGACCACGTCCGGATCCAGATCAACTCGCACCCAGCCAGTATCCCGCCCGAAAACCGGTGGGCCCGCGCGGGACTCCCCCGCAGACTGGCACCGATGACTCCGATCCAGACCGCAGCCAGAGCAATCGCCACCGCCCACGGCCTCGACCCCGACGACGTCACCGAACTCCCCGGCGGCGTCGCCAACCACGTGTTCCGCCTCGGCTCCACGCTGATCCTGAGAATCCCGCGATCCGCCGCTTTCATCGCCGACCTCCAGAAGGAGGCCGCCGTCATCCCCGTCGCCCGCACAGCAGGCGTCCGCACACCAGCCATCGCGGCCCAAGGCACCATCACCCTCGACAGCATCCCCACGCCCTACGTCCTGATGGACCGCGTCCAAGGCCACGACCTGGCGGACCAACCGCACATCCCGGCCAACCAGGTCCAAGGACACGATCTCGCGGACCAGCCGGACGCCCCAAAAGACCGGGTGCACGACCACCATCCGGCTGACCAACCGCAGACCCCAACCAACCGGGCGCACGATCACCATCC
This sequence comes from Kribbella italica, assembly GCF_014205135.1. Classification (NCBI taxonomy): domain Bacteria; kingdom Bacillati; phylum Actinomycetota; class Actinomycetes; order Propionibacteriales; family Kribbellaceae; genus Kribbella; species Kribbella italica. The sequence continues at coordinate 7,507,914 of NZ_JACHMY010000001.1, read as the reverse complement.
GGTGAATCGGCCGGACGCCCCGAGGGACCGGGTGCACGACCACGGTCCGTCGGACCACCCGCATGCCCCGACCAACGAGGTCCACGACCACCATTCGGCGGACCAACCGCACACCCCAACCAATCGGGCGCACGACCACGATCTGGTGGCTCGGCCAGTTGCCCCGACCGACCGGGTCCACGACCACCACCCGGCAGACCAACCACACACCCCAACCAACCGGGTCCACGACCACCACCTGGTGGCTCGGCCGGTTGCCCCGGCCGACCGGGTGCACGACCACGGTCTCGCGGACCAGCCGCACACCCCAACCAACCAGGTCCACCACCACGAACCGGCGGACCAGCCGCACACCCCAACCAACCGGGTCGACGGCCGCTTTCCGGTGGATCGGCCATACGCCCCGGCGGCTCGGCTCGACCCCGGGTTTTGGGCAGACCTCGGCCGGGAGATCGCGCTGCTCCACCAAGTCCGCAGGGAGCACGGTCGAGCCGTGCTCGACCGTCGGCCCGGGGCGAGCCGTGGCTCAGCAGGCTTCAGCTCCCCCGACGCCTTCGCTGACCCCCTCCCTGGCGGGCGCGCTGACGTCTTTGCTGAGCCCTTCACTGGCGGGCGCGCTGACGCCTCCGCTGGCGGGCTCACTGGTGCCCTGGCTGACGGCCTTAGCGGCGTTCCGGAAGACTCTGGGACCGGTCGTGGGTCTGCCAACGAACTGGTCGAGCGTGGTTATCTCGATGCCGGGACGGGGCGCTGGCTCGGTGCATGGATGGACGGGCTGCGTGGGCGGTTCGACGAGAGGTCGCCGAATGTTCTGCTGCACGGCGATCTGGCCCCGCAGAACCTGATGGTCGACGAGGCCGGGCGGTTCGTGGCGCTGGTCGACTGGGGTGACGCTGCCTGGGGACCGCGTGGGATGGAGTTCGCCAAGCTTCGGCTGGAGGACGTCGCGCGGGTGCTGCCGGCGTACCGAGAGGTCGCGGACGTGCGGTTCGAGACCGGCGAACTGGAGGCAGCGGTGCTCTGGTTCCACCTGCAGTGGGGACTGTCGAACCTGACCGGCCCGCCGCGGACCGGCCAGCGGCACTGGACGGCCACGCCCGGCAGCCGGGTGCTCGGCGTACTCCGCTTTCTGGCCTCGGACCCGCCGGAGCCATGGGACGGCTTGATCAAGAAGGTGGATCTCTGGGTCTGATCGACGCCGGTTGTGCTGAAATACAAGGGGTTCGCGGACTTGTCACGACATGGTGCAGACTGAGTTTCGTGACTGACTACACAGCAGCTGAGAACCGGTACGACGACCAGATGGCCTATCGGCGGACGGGACGCAGCGGACTGCAGCTGCCGGCCATCTCGCTGGGCCTGTGGCACAACTTCGGTGACGACAAGCCGTTCGCGACGCAGCGCGACATCCTGCGCCGGGCGTTCGACCTGGGCGTCACCCACTTCGACCTGGCGAACAACTACGGCCCGCCCTACGGCTCGGCCGAGACCAACTTCGGTACGCACTTCGCCCGGGACTTCGCGAAGTACCGCGACGAGCTGATCCTGTCGACCAAGGCCGGGTACGACATGTGGCCGGGTCCGTACGGTCAGGGCGGCGGCTCGCGCAAGTACCTGCTCGCCTCGCTCGACCAGTCGCTGGACCGGATGGGCCTGGACTACGTCGACATCTTCTACTCGCACCGCTTCGACCCCGACACCCCGCTCGAGGAGACGATGGGCGCGCTCGACTCCGCCGTCCGCTCCGGCAAGGCGCTGTACGCCGGCATCTCGTCGTACTCGGCGGAGAAGACCCGCGAGGCGGCCGCGATCCTGGCCGAGCTCGGGACGCCGCTGCTGATCCACCAGCCGTCGTACTCGATGCTGAACCGCTGGATCGAGGAGGACCTGCTCGACGCCGTCGGCGACCTCGGCGTCGGCGTGATCGCGTTCTCCCCGCTGGCCCAGGGCATGCTCACCGACCGCTACCTCGACGGCGTCCCCGCCGACTCCCGCGCCGCCCAGGGCAAGTCCCTGAGCACCGACATGCTCACCGAGGAAACCCTCAAGCACGTCCGCGCCCTCAACGAGATCGCCAAGCAGCGCGGCCAGTCCGTCGCCCAGCTCGCCCTCGCCTGGACCCTGCGCGACGACCGGGTCACCAGCGCCCTGATCGGCGCCTCGAGCGTCGCCCAGCTCGAGGACAACCTGGCGACGGTCAAGAACCTCGAGTTCAGCCAGGAAGAACTCGACGCCATCGACGCCGACGCTGTAGAGGCCGGCATCAACCTCTGGAAGAAGAGCTCCGACAACTGAGCCCGCACCACTGACACTGGGGGTCACCGGCCGAGCTTGGTGATCCCCAGTTGTCTTTCCACCGCCGCACCCGCATCACCCGACTCAGGTCCAACACCACACTCGCCCTCAGCTGCCCCGATCCCACAGCCGCTTCTACCTTGTCCCGAAGCATCGCTCGGCTCGCCCGGCTGCTCTCGCACCATCCCTACCGCACTCCGGCCCCGACCGCGTGTCAGGCGCTGGGCGGGTGCGAGGTGTCGGATGGCTGGTGCCGCGTGGCCGGCAAGGTGGCGGTGGCGGGCACTTGTGGCGGTGGCCGGTGGTGGCTGGTGGCCCGTGGGGCGACACGGGTGGCGGCCGGTGGCCGGTGTGGCTGGCGGCGCGTGGCGGGCGGCGGCGGCGGGCACTTGGTGGCGCGTGGCCGGTGGTGGCTTGGCGGGTAGCTGGCTGCCCGTGGGGGCGACGGGTGGCAGCGGACGCTTGTGGCCGTGGCCAGTGCTAGGTGGCAGCTGGTGACAGGTGGCGGTGGCGGGCATCCGATGACGGGTGGCCGGTGGTGGCTGGCGGGCACCCGGTGGTCGGCAGGTGGCGGTGGCGGGCACTTGGTGGCGGCGGCCGATGGTGGCTTGGCGGGCGGCACGTGGTCGGCGGCCCGTGGGGCCGACAGGTGGCGGCTGGCGGCACGTGGCCGGCGACAGGTGGCGGTAGCGGGCACTTGATCCCCGGGGGTTGGGCGGGGTTGCTGGTGGTTGGCGGCCCGTGAGGCCGACGGGTGGCGGCCGATGGCCGATGTGGCTGGCGGCGCGTGGCGGGCGGCGGCGGGCACCTGGCGGCGCGTGGCCGGTGGTGGCTTGCGGCCACCCGATGGTCGGCGGCCCGTGGGGTCCGGCGGGCGGCACGTGGTCGGCGGCCCGTGGGGCCGACAGGTGGCGGCTGGTGGCTGGCCGTGCGTGGAGGGCGGCGGTGGCGAGGTCTTGGCGGCGTTTGGCCGGTGGTGGCTGGGGGCGGCGGGAAGCGGTCAGGCGGGCAGCGGGGTGCGCCGAAGGCCGCAGGGGATTACAGGCTGCTCACGTACCGTGCTGGGACGGTTGCTTGTGGTGGGGATCGGGCGCAGGCTGGAGGGAACCCCCCAGGAGGTGGTTTCGATGACCGCTTCTTCTCTTGAAGTGGCGCTCGGGTACGAGCACGGGAAGATTCGCGAGCTGGCGGTGCCGGCGCATCTGCCGGATGCCGGGTTGCCGCATCGGCGGCATGAGACGGACTGGTTCTACGCGATCGCGGCGCAGCATCTGGCGGCGGCTGAGGACGTGTTGCTGCCGAAGGTGCGGCAGCTGCCGGACGGGCGGTACCTGGTGGCGGCGTACGTCGGGAACGCCAAGCAGCTCGAGCGGTCGTTGCGGTTCCTGAAGGCACGGCAGTACGGCGACAGCCGGGTGCTGCACCTGCGGCCGGACGAGGTGTGGCAGGTGATCGACCGTCAGCTCGACGAGCACGAGCGGATGGAGACCGAGTACAGCCGGCAGCTCAGCGAGTCGATGGACGGTGAGGACATCAGTGCGCTGACCGAGCGGCTGCTGAGTGCCGAGGAGGTCGCGCCGACCAGAGCGCACCCGTTCACGCCGCACACCGGGGTGGCCGGGCGGATGGCGCACCGGATGTGGCGCGTCGCCGACACCGCGTGGGACAGCGCCGAAGGGCGCGTCGTACCGACGAACTACCACGCCCATCCCAAGCGCGACTCGGCCCTGTCGCACTATCTGCGCGGCGCCAAGATCCCCGAGGAGAACAACACCTAGAAGCAGGTGGCCGGACCAACCCTTCGGGATGCCTCCCAAAGGATCGGCCCGGCCGGTGCCCCTGCCACTGCGCCTGGTTGTGGCGGGGGCGGTCCCTTCTCCACAGCGCCTGGAAGCGGAGAAGGGGTGTGGCCCGTCCCCGCCGCGCCTACGGACAGGGATGGGACCGACGCTCTCCCCCGCTGCGCCTGGTGTGCGAAGGAGAGCGAGCTATGGAGTTATTTGAGGGAGTCCAGCGCCTTCTTCGCACCGGGGTGCAGCGGGACCGGGTCGGTCTCGGCGGCGGTCTCCAGCGTGATGTCCTTGGCCGCCGCGTTCACCTGGACCAGGGCGTCCTTGTTGTCGAAGATCACCTTGGTCAGCTTCTCGGCCAGCTCGTCCGGCATGTTCTTGCGGACCAGCAGCACGTTCGGAACGATGATCGTCTTCACGTCGCCCGGCTGCTTGTACGCCGCCGCGGGAATGGTGCCCTCGGCATAGATCGTGCCGTACTTCGTGTTCAGCGCCGGCAGCAGGTCCGTGATCGGGATCAGCTTGACGTCCTTGCCGAGGCTCGTGGTCAGGTCGGTGATGCCACCGGTCGGGATGCCGCCGGACCAGACCAGCGCGTCGATCGAGCCGCTCTTCATCGCGTCGACGGACTCGGGCAGACCGAGCCGCTGCGCGGTGACGTCGCGGGCCGCGTCGAGCCCGGCCGCCTCGAGCAGCCGCCGGGCGATCACCTCGGTCCCCGAGTTCGGCGAGCCGGTGGAGACCCGCTTGCCCTTCAGGTCGGCGAACTTCGTGATCCCGGACGACGCCCGGACCGCGACCTGCGTGTAGTTCGGGTAGAGGCGGGTCAGGGCGACGACGTCCTGCACCTGCTGGAAGCTGTTCTGCCCCTTGACCGCGTCGGCGGCGGTGTCGCCGAGCGAGAACGCGATGTCGTAGTTGCCGGCCACCAGGCCCTGCACGTTCTGCACCGAGGCGCCGGTCTCGCTGGCGGTGGCCCGGTAGCCCTCGACCTTGTCCGAGATCACCGAGGCGAGCGCGCCGCCGAGCTGGTAGTACACGCCGGTGGTGTTGCCGGTGGCAATCGTCAGCCGGCCGCCGTCGGTACCGGTCCCACCGGCCTCGGGCTCACGCTGCCCACCACAGGCCACCAACGACACGGCGGCAACGAGCGCGAGTACGGCGGCGGGGAGGCGTCGGGTTCTCATGGAGTGACGGATCCTTCCGGTAGTCCGGCCTGGCGCTGGCGCCGGACCAGGTTGATGACGACGGCAACAAGTAGCAAACCGATTCCGACGGCGATGGTTACGGGCGCCAGGTAGAGGAGCAGCAGCGCGGCCGGGACGCAGAGCGCCCGCTCGACCCAGCTGGTGGCGACCAGGATCCAGCCGCCGGTGACCACGGCCAGCGCCGCGACCGCCAGCATCGACACCGCCAGCGTCCACACCATGCCGACGAACGACCCCTGGCCGAGCAGGTGCGCGCCGTTCTCGGTGAGCACGAAGGCGAACGGCACCAGGAAGGCCGGCAGCGTGTACTTCCAGGCCTGCCACATCGTGGCCATCGTCCGGCCACCGGTGATCGCCGACGTCGCGACAGCGGCCAGCGCGGTCGGCGGCGACACCTCGGACAGCACGGCGTAGTAGAAGATGAACATGTAGGCCTCGGCCGGAGTGACGCCGAGTTGCACCAGGGCCGGCGCGATGATCACCGCGGCGATGATGAACGACGCGGTCACCGGTACGGCCAGACCGAGGATTAGGACGGCGATCGCCGACAGCGCGACGGTGAGGATCAGCACGACGGTCGGGTTGTCGGTGACCCCGCGGCCGGCCTCGACGATGATCTCGGCCAGGTTCAGCCCGAGGCCGGTCTGCGTGGTCACCGCGACGATCACGCCCGCGGTCGCGCAGGTGGCCGCCACCGGCAGCACCGATCGGGTGCCTTGGGCAAGCGCTTTGAACAGCGGCCCGGGGGTCAGCCGGTGCTCCCGGTCGAGGAACGACAGCGCGATCTGCAGCAGTACGGCGTACACGACGGCCTTGAACGGCGGGACGTCGACCGCCATGAAGCCGATGATCACGAACAGCGAGAGGAAGTGGTAGCTGAACCGCAGCAGCAGCTTGCGCGCCGACAACGTCGAGGGCTCGGCCGCCGTCGTGCCGTGCCGGCGGGCGTCGATCTCGATCGCGAGCAGGATGCCCAGGTAGTACAGGATCGTCGGGATCACCGCGAAGCCGAGCACCGTCAGGTACGAGACCTGCAGGAACTCGGCGATGATGAACGCGGCCGCGCCCAGCGTCGGCGGGGACAGGATCGCGCCGATGCCCGCGGCGGCGAGCATGCCGCCGGCCGGTTCGGCCGGGTAGCCCGCGCGGCGCAGGATCGGCCAGGAGACGGTGCCGAGCGACACGGCGGTCGCCGTACCGGAGCCGGAGACGCTGCCGAGCAGGAAGCCGGCCAGCGTGACGGTGCGGCCGGGCGCCGCCTTGCTGCGCTTGAACGCGGCGAAGGACAGGTCGATGAAGAACTTGCCGGCGCCGGAGTAGTCGAGCACCGCGCCGTAGATCGTGAACAGCACGATGTAGCTGGCGGCGACGCCGAGCGGCGTGCCGTAGAAGCCGGCCGTGCCCATCGTGAACTGCGCGATGATCGCGTCGAAGTTGAAGCCCTGATGGGCCAGGGACCACGTGTAGGGCAGGTAGCCGCCGTAGTAGGCGTAGGCGACGAACAGCAGGCTGAAGACCGGCAGCACCCAGCCCGTCGTACGGCGGCAGGCTTCGAGCAGCAGGAGCAGCAGCAACCCGCCGATCAGTACGTCGGTCGAGGTGGGCGCCTGACGGCGTTCCAGAAAGCCGTCGAAGTCGAGCAGCGGGTACAGGCAGACCAGCAGCGAGATCAAGGCCAGCGCCCAGTCCAGTACGCCGGGGTCGTCGTGCGTCCGGCCCTTGAACGGGTTCAGGAACGCCGGCACCTTCCAGCCCCGATAGCACAGCAAAGTGATCGGGAGGACGGCTGCGAGAAAGATCACTAAGTAGTACTGCGTGCCGGCCGACAGCGGGAAGAAGACCTGGAGCAGTACGCCGACGCTGACGACCGCGCACCAGACCGAGATCACCAGATCCAGGGCAGGCCGCAGCCGCCGAGCGGGCTTCTCCTGCTCGTACTCGGCCAGTTCGGTGTCGGAGAGCGCGGCGGTGCCGCCCCCCGAACCAACACTCACAGTCATCTACCGGTTCCCTCCCGTGGTCGGAGACTAGTGTTACCGACCACGGCGCGGAGTCACGTGACTACGTCTTTACCAAGATCTGACACATGTGAGCGTCTCCTGCCCTACGATCACGGCATGAGCGGCGCCGTCAGGATTTTGTTGGTCGAAGACGATCTCGATATCGCCAATGCTCTGATACCTGCGCTGCGCCGGTACGGGCTGATGGTGACGCACGTCCGGACGGCGGCGGACGCGCTCGCGGCGGACCCCGGCGACCTGGTGCTGCTCGACCTCGGACTGCCCGACGGCGACGGCATCAACGTGTGCCGGCAGATCCGTACGGTGTCCGACGTCCCGGTGATCGCGGTCACCGCGCGCGGTGAGGCCGCCGACCGCGTCCGGGGTCTGCGCAGCGGCGCCGACGACTACGTGGTGAAGCCGTTCGCGATCTCCGAGCTGCTGGCCCGCATCGACGCCGTACTGCGGCGGACCGGGCTGCTCCAACCCCGTCCCCGGGTGACCGTGGGCGACCTGACCGTGGACATCGAGGCCCGCACCGTCCAGGTCGCCGACAAACCCATCAGCCTGACCCGCAAGGAGTTCGACGTGCTAGCTGTGCTGGCCGCGCACCACGGCCGGGTGGTGCCGCGTGAGCAGGTCGCGCTGTACGCCTGGCAGTCCGTCTTCGAGGCGTCGTCGCGGACGATGGACGTCCACGTCGCCAGCCTGCGGGCCAAGCTCGGCCGCCCGGAGCTGGTGCAGACCATCCGCGGCGTCGGCTACCGCCTCGGTTCGGACTGACCGTTGCGTCGTCGCCTGCTGCAGTCCCTCGTCCCCCTGGTCGCCATCCTGGCCATCGTCGCGGCCGTTCCGCTGGCCAACTTCATCGCGACCAACACCACCCGCAACCTGTTCCTGTCCCGCAGCAACGACGCCGACTGGTTCGCCACGATGGCCGAGTCGCCGCTGCAGTCGGGTGACATCGCCACGCTGCGCGAGCTGGCGGTGCGGTACCACGAGCTCTACAACACGCCGGTGTTCGTCGTCGACGTGGACCGCCGGGTGGTCGCCACCTCACGGTCCGGTGTCGACGTGAAGGACCCGGACATCGATCTGGTCCTGGCCAGCACGCTGGCCGGCCGGCTGCCGGCCGAGCCGAAGGCGCTGTGGCCGTGGCAGTCCGGCGAGATGGTCGTCTCCCGCCCGGTGGTCAACAACGGCCGGGTTCTCGGCGCCTCGGTGCTGCGGGTCCCGACCGAGAACGGCCGGCACGACGTACAGAACGGCCTGCTCCTGCTGCTCGGCGGTCTGCTGATGGCGGTCGGAGCTGTTGTCATCGGCATCGTTCGCCCGGTCACCCGCTGGGTGCTCCGGCCGCTGAACGACCTCGACAACGCGACCCACCAGGTCACCCGCGGCGCGCTCGACACCCGGGTGTCGACCGACGGCCGAGCGCCCGAGCTGCGCCGGCTCGGCGACAGCTTCAACTCGATGGCGCTGAGCCTGCACCAGGCGCGGCAGCGCGAGCGCGAGTTCGTCGCCGACGCGTCGCACCAGCTCCGGACGCCGTTGACGTCGGCCCGGATCCACATCGAGGGTCTGTCCCGGCTGTCGCCGACCGCGCGGTTCGCGCTCAGCGACATCGACCGGCTGGGCCGGATCGTGCAGCGGCTGTCCCGCCTGGCGGGCTCCGACCGCCCCGGAGACATTGAGGGCAGCGAGGCCCCGCTGGACCTGGCGCAGGCCGTCAAGGAGCGGCTGGTCGGCTGGAAGGCCGTGTACGCCGCGGACGACCTGGAGCTGATCATCGGCGAGATGGTGCCGGGCGGTGTCGCCGCCGAGCTCGAGGTCGACGACATCCTCGACGTACTGCTCGACAACGCCAGCAAGTACGGCGCGCCGCCGGTCGAGGTCTCGGTGACGCGGGACGGCACCGAGGTCGTGATGTCGGTCCGCGACCACGGGCTCGGACTCGGTTCGCGCGACCTGAAGAAGGTCGGCGAGCGGTTCTGGCGCAGCGCCCACCACCGGGAGATGCCCGGGACCGGGCTCGGCCTGGCGATCGTCCGCTCGGAGGCCGCCCGGGTCGGTGGCCGCGTGGTCGCCCGCCCGCCGATCGGCGGCGGCCTGGTGATCGAGGTCAGGGTCCCGCTGCTCGAGGACTACGAGGACTGACAGACGCCAGAAGGGGTGGTGAAGGCCCGTCGGCCTCGCACCACCCCTTCGGCGTACGTCCGGGGATCAGACGTGGTTCTCCTTGTACCAGCGCTCGGCGGCCGGGTGCAGCGGGATCGGCATCGTCGCGATCGCGGACCGGCTGTCCAGGGATCCGGCCTCGGGGTGGATGACGCTCAGCTCGGCCTGCCGGCGGAACATCGTGTTCACCGTCCACCACGCCCACGGGTCGGACAGGCCGCGCCGGGCCAGCAGGTAGTTCGGGATCGCCAGCGTGGGCACCGCGTTGGACAGTTTGTAGACCGACGGCGGGATCGACGACAGCACGTAGCCACCGAAACGCCGGCTCGCGAGCTCCTGGGCGACCCCACCGATGTCGACCAGGCGGAAGCCGACCGTCGACTGGAACTCCAGGAACGGTGCGGTGGGCAGCCCGCCGCTCCAGATCAGGGCCGCGATGCCTTCGCGCGGCTTCTCGATCCCGACCTCCAGGGCCTTCACGGCGGCTTCCAGTCCGAGCGACTTCGCGTTCACCTTGATCCCGGCGGTCTGCAGGATGCGGTTGGCGACCACGCGGGTGCCGGAGCTCGGCGGCCCCAGGTTGACGTTCCGGCCGGCCAGCTGCTTCAGCTCGAAGATCTCCGACGACGTGGGCACCACCACGTGCAGGTAGTTGTCGTAGGCCCGGGCCAGCGCGGTGAACCGCAGCGCGCCGGTGGCGAACGCCGTGCCCGGCGCGCCGTCCCAGGCGTCGAGCGCCGAGTCGGACAGGCTGAAGGCGATGTCGGCGCTCCCGGCGGCCAGCATCTTCAGGTTCTGGACCGAGCCCTCGGTGCGGACCGGCGTCATCGACACCCCGGTCTGCTCGCTGGCCAGCTTGGCCAGGCCGCCGCCGTAGATGTCGTACACACCGCCCGCGTTGCCGGTGGCGATCTTGGCGGGGCCGTCGGGCGCCGCTTCGTCGGAGCGGCCACGCGAACAGCCCGGGAGGAACAGGGCCCCGGAGGCCGCGGCCCCCAGTCCCAACGCGTGGCGGCGGGTCAGCAGGCGGGGACGATCCATGAGGGACAACCTAGAGGGCCGGAGGCGCAGACGCCATCGCGGTCCGGTCTGGACGGGCCCCGCCTTCATGTGACAGCGTTGTCAACACAGTCGGCCTGGATGGCCGCGGAACCCCGTCAGCGGAGGATGATTTCGTGCACGACGACCGACAACTGATCGAGGAGCGGCTCAAGCGCGCCCTGCGGGAGCGGATCCGCCCCGCGGTCTACGGCGCGTCCGTTCCCCTGGCCATCGAGGTTTGGCACGCGCCTGGTGAGCCCGTCTCCCCCGCCGAGGCGCTGAGCCAGGCCTTCGAGCCGGCCGAGATCGGCCTGCCCTGGGGTCCCGCCTGGGGCACCGCGTGGTTCAAGTTCAGCGGCCAGGTGCCGGCCGAGTGGGCCGGCTCCGAGGTCGAGGCCGTGATCGACCTCGGCTTCAGCGGCGGCCCGGGCTTCTCCGCCGAGGGCCTGGTGCACACCACCTCCGGCGTACCGCTGAAGGGTCTGCACCCGCGGCAGACCTACGCGCCGCTGTCGATCCTCGGACCGGACGGTACGGCGGCCTCGCCGGGCGACCGGATCGAGTTCTACGTCGAGGGCGCCGCCAACCCGGAGATCCCGCTCGACAACGCCTACGCCAAGGTCGACATCGGCGCCAAGCGTGGTGAGACCCCGATCTACCAGCTGACCCGCGCCGACCTGGCCGTGTTCAACGCCGAGGTCTGGAACCTGATCCTCGATCTGGAGTCGCTGGACGGCCTGCAGAAGGAGCTGTCCCCGCAGGAGCCGCGCCGCCGGGAGATCCTGCGGGCGCTCAGCCGGGCCCTGGACGCCCTGGACTACGAGGACGTCGCCGGGACCGCCACCGAGGCCCGCGCGCAGCTCACCGACGTACTGAGCCGTCCGGCGCACGCCAGCGCGCACCAGCTCTCCGCGGTCGGCCACGCGCACATCGACTCGGCCTGGCTCTGGCCGCTGCGCGAGACCCGCCGCAAGGTCGCCCGGACCGTCTCCAACGTCGCCACGCTGGCCGAGGAGTACCCGGAGCTCGTCTTCGCGTTCTCGCAGGCCCAGCAGCACGCCTGGGTGAAGGACAACTACCCCGAGGTCTGGGAGCGGCTGAAGAAGGCCGTTGCCGACGGCACCATCGTCCCGGTGGGCGGGATGTGGGTCGAGTCCGACACCAACCTGCCCGGTGGCGAGGCGCTGGCCCGGCAGTTCGTGCACGGCAAGCGCTTCTTCCTGGACGAGTACGGGATCGACACCCAGGAGGTCTGGCTGCCGGACTCGTTCGGCTACACCGCCGCGCTGCCGCAGCTGGTCAAGCTGTCCGGCTCGAAGTGGTTCCTGACCCAGAAGATCTCCTGGAACAAGGAGAACCGCTTCCCGCACCACACCTTCAACTGGGAAGGTCTCGACGGCACCCGGATCTTCACGCACTTCCCGCCGATCGACACCTACAACTCCGACCTCTCGGGTCGTGAGCTGGCGCACGCCCAGCGCAACTTCCAGGAGAACGGCGCCGCGACCCGCTCGCTGGTGCCGTTCGGGTACGGCGACGGCGGTGGCGGCCCCACCCGGGAGTTCGTCGCGACCGCCCGCCGGGTGGCCAACCTGGAGTCCTCGCCGCGGGTGACGATCGAGTCGCCGACGGACTTCTTCAGCGCCGCCGAGGAGGAGTACGCCGAGCACGCGCCGGTCTGGTCCGGCGAGCTCTACCTGGAGATCCACCGGGCGACGTACACCTCGCAGGCCAAGACCAAGCAGGGCAACCGGCGCAGCGAGCACCTGCTCCGCGAGGCCGAGCTGTGGTCGGCCGCCGCCGTGGTCGCGGGCAAGCTGAACGCCTACCCGTACGAGGACCTGGACCGGATCTGGAAGGCCGTGCTGCTGAACCAGTTCCACGACATCCTGCCCGGCTCGTCGATCTCCTGGGTGCACCGCGAGGCCGAGGCGACGTACGCGCGGCTGGCCGAGGAGCTCGAGGCGATCATCGGCAAGGCCCAGCAGGCGCTGGCCGGTTCCGGTGACGCGCAGATCGTGTTCAACGCCGCGCCGCACACCCGTGGTGGCGTCGCCGGTCTCGGCGCCGGCATCGCGGCCGGTGAGGGCCAGGCCGCGACGATCGACGGCAACGTTCTGGACAACGGCCTGATCCGGGTCACCGTCGACGAGCGCGGCCTGATCACCTCCCTGTACGACGTGGCCGCCGAGCGCGAGGTCGTTGCCCCGGGCACCGCGGCGAACCTGCTGCAGCTGCACGTCGACACCCCGAACCACTGGGACGCCTGGGACGTCGACTCGTTCTACAAGAACAACGTCCGCGACGTCACCGAGGTCGACTCGGTCGACTTCAGCTCCGTCGACGGCGTCGCGACCGTGGTGGTGAAGCGCTCCTTCAACCGGTCCACGGTCACCCAGACGCTGCGGCTGCGGCCGGGCACCCGGCGGGTCGACATCGAGACCGCGATGGACTGGCACGAGTCGGAGAAGTTCCTCAAGGCGGCGTACCCGGTCGACGTGCACGCCGACCGGTCGGCCTCGGAGACCCAGTTCGGGCACATCTTCCGGCCGACCCACACCAACACCTCGTGGGACGCGGCGAAGTTCGAGATCGCGGCGCACCGCTGGGTGCACGTCGGCGAGCCGGGCTACGGCGTTGCCGTGGTCAACGACTCGACGTACGGGCACGACGTCAACCGGACCTCGCGCGAGGACGGTGGCACCACGACCACCATCCGGACGTCGCTGATCCGCGCGCCGCGCTTCCCGGACCCGAAGACCGACCAGGGCCTGCACGTGGTCAACCACGCGCTGGTCGTCGGTGCCGGGATCCCCGAGGCGATCGAGGAGGGCTACCGGATCAACCTGCCGGAGCGCGTCGTCACCGGTGCCGAGGGTGCCGCGCCGCTGGTCGAGGTGAGCAACGGCAACGTGATCGTCGAGGCGGTCAAGCTGGCCGACGACCGGTCCGGCGACGTCGTCGTCCGGCTGTACGAGTCGAGCGGTGGCAAGGCGCGGGCGACCGTGACGCCGGGCTTCGCGGCCGGCTCGGTCACCGAGGTCGACCTGCTCGAGCGGCCGCTGGCCGACCGCGAGCTGGCCGGCGGCGGCGTGGCGATCGCGCTGCGCCCGTTCGAGATCCTGACGCTGCGCTTCACCCGCAGCTGATTTTCGGGGCCCCGGGCAGATTGTTGCCCGGGGCCCTTTTCTACTTACGCCGTACGCCGGTGAAGGCCGCGTCGGTGCACACCCCGCAGGCCGTCCCGGTGAACTCCTCCGCGGCGGCGGTATTGCCGGTCAGCTGGTACTTGAACCAGGCGGTCACCACCCCACGGAAGCCGCCGCCGTCGCCGGTCGGCTCGTCGTGGCCGGCGCCCTTCAGCGAGGCGTAGACGCCCTCGGGTGCCAGCGACCACATCGCGAGCACCAGCGGCGCCGGGACCACGAAGTCGGAGGCTCCGGACAGGAACAGGGCCGGCCCCTTCAGCGTCGCCGGCAGCGCGAGCGGCCCGGGCTGCAGCGGGACCGTCGCGTCGATCCGCTCGTCCGCTCCCGCATTGATCGCGCCCTGCCCGCCTTGCGAGTGCCCGGCGGCGCCGATGTGCTGCAGGTCGACGTGCCGGTAGAGCTCGCTGCCCGCCTGCTGGTCGAGCCCGGCGAGCAGGTCGATCCCCGCTCGCATCTCGACCCCGGTCCCCGAGAACGTGGTGTTCGCCGCCGCCACGATGAAGCCGTGACTGGCCAGGTGCCTGAGCAACCCGTCGTAGACCGACGTCTCGGCGAAGGTTCCGTTGCCCCACACAACTACTGGGGCCCGCCCGGAGATGCTCGCCGGGTAGTACAGGGTGTGCGCCGGCAGGACTTGCACCTTCACCGCGCTGGGACCGGGCCGAGCCCACGCCGGATCGACCGCGGCCGCGACTGCCGCGGACGCCGGGGGTGCGGCGAGCGCCGGTTGCACCGACGGTACGACGACGCTCAGCGCGGCTGCGGCTGCGAGCGCTGTCCACGCTCTGCGGCCGGGCATCAGCGGGCTGCCTTGGCGACGATTCCGCCGAAGGCGTGCATTCCTTGGGCCGATGGGTGAAGCGGCGCGGCGATCGAGCTGGGGACCAGACCTTCGAGCCAGCGCTGACCGATGGGAGCGCAGGCGTCGTGGCCGATGCTGGGGGTGCGGAGGTCGACGTACTGGGCACCGTGGGCGGCGGCCTGCGTGGCGAGCATCTGGTTGAGGCGGTCGATGGTGGCCTGCAGGTAGTTGGCGTCGACGCCCCAGACGGGGACGGTCGGCCAGCAGCCGTTCGGGCGGACGTAGGTGCCGTAGCCGGTGACGAGGACCTTCGCGTTCGGGGCGAGCTGACGGATCTTGGCGAGCGCCTGGCCGAACGCCGGTGCGGTGGCCGCGATGCGGGCGGCGAGCTGGTCCTTGCCGCCGGCGGTGAAGCGGCTCTTGCACGACGTACCGGCAGGTGGTGGGAGCAGGTTGATGCAGGACAGCGCGGCCGCGACGAGTCCGGTGTCATTGCCGCCGATGGCGACCGTGACCACGTCGGTGGACGCCGACAAGGAGCGGAACTGCGGCGGCACGAAGCCGAACTGCTTCCCGGTGAAGTCCGGGATCACCGCGCCCGAGCAGGTGACGTCGGTCAGCTTCGCGTTGAGCGCCTTGGCGGCGACGTGCGGGTAGTTGGCCGACGACCGCAGGCAGGCCAGGTCGATCTGCGGCAGGATCAGCGGCCCCGCGGCCGACGAGTCTCCCAGTGCGACGTACTCCACCGGCTCTGCCGCCCCGGCCGGCTGCGCCACAGCGCCTCCCAGCAGCAGGCCGACCGCGGCCACCCAAGCAGCTCGTCTCATCCTCATCACCCTTCGCAGTCGCTTTGTCACTCAGCTGCCAGTAATGTTCCAGCACAAACCCGCTCCAGGTCGCTGGGGCGACACCCAGACTTCCGAGGCTGATGGTTGTGACGGATCACAAGACGCTCACCGCGAACGGCGTACCGGTGGACCGCGTCCTGCTCGGAAACCTGGGCCAGCTCGTCGACCAGGTGCTCGACCACCTCGTCGAGCAGATCCCCCTGTACGGGCAGTTGCCGCGCGAGGAGCTGCAGGGCGACATCCGCCAGATCACCGAGCGCACGCTGCGCGCCTTCGCCGAGACGTTCCGCACCGGCGTGATCCCGACCGGCCCGACGCTCGAACCGCTCCGCGAGTCGGCCGCCCGCCGTGCCGAGGAGGGCGTCCCGCTGGAGGCGCTGCTCGCGGCGTACCACCTCGGCGGCCGGGTCTGCGCGGACTTCGTGGCCGGCGGTTTCCGGCCCGACGAGCTGCCTGACGCGCTCGCGCTGAACCGGCTGATCCTCGACTTCCTGCAGCAGGTCACCGCGACGGTCTCGGCCAGCTACTTCGAGGAACGCCAGGTCATCACCGGCGAGGAGCAGGCCGGTCGGCAGTCGCTGCTCACGACGTTGCTGGACGGCGGACCCGCCGCCGAGACCGCTCGTCGCGCCGGGCTGCAGCTGCCCGCCGAGTACGTCGTCCTGGGGCTCGCGTACGGCGCGCACGCCGACGAGCTGCAGCCCGGTGTCGATCCGAAGATCGTTGCCCGCCGCAAGCTTCGGCGCCTCCGCCTGGAACTGGACCGGGTCACCGCGATGGCGAGTCTCTCGCCCACGGATGGCGTCGTCCTTCTCACGGCGCCGGCGCCCGCCCTGGAGGTGTTGCACACCCAGCTCAGCAAGGCGGCCGGGGTCGAGCTCGTCCTGTCCGTCACCACCGCCGTACCCGATCAGGTGCCGGCCGCGGTCGGGCTGGTCCGGGATCTGCTCGAGGTGGTGCGCATCCATCACCGACCGCCCGGCGTGTACCAGCTCGACGACCTCGTCCTCGAGTACCAGCTCAGCCGCCCGAGTCCCGCCCGCGATCGGCTCGCCGTACTGCTGCAGCCGCTCACCGACCGCGCCGACCTGCTCGCGACGCTGCGCTGCTACCTCACCAACAGCCGCAACCGCCGCCAGACCGCGGCCGACCTGCACGTCCACCCGAACACCGTCGACTACCGCCTCCGCCAGGTCGGTCGCCTCACCGGGCTCGACCCGGCGCAGGCGGATCATCTCCCGCGCCTGGTCGCGGCTCTGGCGGCGTACGACGCAAGCTGACGTTCACCTGGGCGTCGTAGCGTTGAAGACCTCAGCCCTCACCCGGGAGGTGGCATGACGCCGACACCGTTGCTCGGTGCCCGCACACTCGATCGGCAGACCGCCCGGACGCTGCCGCCCGGCCCGAAGCTGCCGACGCTGGTCCAGACGGTGCTGTTCGCCGCTCATCGCAAGACCTTCTTCCCGCGGATGCGGGCCAAGTACGGCGATGTGTTCACGATCCGGCTGGTGCCGTCGAGCCGCGTCTGCGTCGTCCTGAGCCGGCCGGAGGACATCCGGGACGTGTTCACCACGCCGCCGACCGTGATGCACGCGGGCGAGGGCAACGAGGTGCTCGCGCCGATCATGGGCGACCACTCGCTGCTGCTGATCGACGACGAGGACCACGCGCGAATGCGGCGGCAACTGATGCCGGCGTTCCTCGGCAACGCGCTGCGCGGATACGCGGGGATGATCGGCGAGCTGGCCCGGGCGGACGTCGAGTCCTGGCCGGTGGGGAAGCCCTTCCGGCTGCACGACCGGATGCGTGAGCTGACACTGGAGGTGATCCTGCAGGTCGTCTTCGGGGTCACCGACTCGACGCGGCTGGCCGAGCTGCGGCCGCTGGTCGAGAAGATCGTCACGGTCCGGCCGGTGACGATGCTCGGTGGGTTCTACCCGCGGCTGCTGAAGTACCCACCGTGGCGGACCTATCTGGAGACGCAGAAGCGGGTCGACGAGATCCTGTACGACGAGATCGCGCGCCGACGTACGGACAGTGCCGGGCGCACCGACGTGCTCAGCCGGTTGCTGGAGGCGGGCGAGTGGTCGGATGTCGAACTCCGGGACCAGTTGGTGACGCTGCTGCTGGCCGGGCACGAGACGACCGCGACCGCGCTGGCCTGGGCGTTCCACGAGCTGGCTCGGATGCCTGCCGAACTGACGGCCGCCCAGCAGGCCGCCGACTCAGGCGACGACAAGCGCCTGGAGGCGATCACCAAGGAGGCGATGCGGCTGCACCCGGTCGTCTACCAGGTCGGACGGCGGGTCACCGAAACGGTCGACCTGGCCGGCTACCGCCTGCCCCGCGGTACGACGATCATGGCCGCGATCGGGCTGGTCCACGCCGATGCCGAGAACTACCCGGCGGCCACCGAGTTCCGCCCCGACCGCTTCCTGTCCGACGACCCACCGGCGGCCGGCACCTGGATCCCCTTCGGCGGCGGCGCCCGCCGCTGCATCGGCGCCGGCTTCACGGTCCTGGAGGCCACGGAGATCCTCCGGGCTGTCCTCACTCGCTTCACCGTGCACCCGGTCAACCCAGCCCCGGAAACAGCAACCCCCCGCAACGTCACCCTGGTCCCGTCGAGGGGCTGCGAGGTCGTCGTCGCCCGTCGAAAGGCTTAGGCACGTATTTCAAGTCTTCCCCGTAATCCGGGGAAGACTTGAAAACACCTGCGGCAGGCTGAGACCAGGTCTGTTGCTCAGTCCTCCAGGTCGCCGACGTCGCCCAGGTCTACGTCGCGGACCGACTCCAGGTCGGACTCGTCCTGGTCGTCGAGCTCAAAGGGCTCTTCGTCGGCGACCACGTGGACGGCGGCTTCCTCCGCGCTCGCGGCGGCGCCGTCGAAGCCGACGTCGGAGGCGATCAGCTCGGAGTCCTCGTCCTCGTGGGCGCCCTCGTCGGGCGCGACCAGGCGGCCCGAGCGCTCGGTGCCGACCTCCGGGCCGCCGACGTTCTCACCGTCCTCGGCGTACGGGTCGATGTCGGGCTCCTCCTGCGCGATCCGCTGGTCCAGCGTCTCCCCCTCCAGGGCCTCGTCGGCCGTCGTACCGAACCCTTCGCCGGCCGACCACTTCTCGGGCGGCGAGTACCCCTCGTCGAGCAGGTCGTCGACGCCGCGGTCGTTCAGCGTGTCCTGCGGCTGCAACTGGTCCTCGTCGTCGACGCTGTAGCTGCCGTAGTCCTCACGGTTGTTCTCGGTCATGGCCCCACCCTGACCTTCCGGCCCGTGTGAATCAAGGCAGAGCGCGGCCGTGTCCTGGATGATGGCCCCATGGACCCGGTCCGACTGACGCTGGATCAGCTGCGCGAGCTCCGCGACGACATCGCCCCGCACGCCGCCCAGCGCTCCCGCGCCTCGGTCCGCCGCCGGATCGACCGCTGGCAGAGCCGGATCTTCTTCATCGTCCAGTGCGCCCTGGCCGCCGGCGTCGCCTGGACCCTGGCCCGGTACGTCGTGGGCCACCAGCAACCGTTCTTCGCCCCGGTCGCCGCGATGGTCTGCCTCGGGTTCAGCTTCGGCCAGCGCCTGCGCCGGGTCGCCGAGGTGATGGTCGGCGTGGCCGTCGGGGTCGGCGTCGGCGACCTGTTCGTCCGCTTCTTCGGGACCGGCGTCGTCCAGATCGTCTTCGTCATCGCGCTCGCGATGAGCGTCGCGGTGCTGCTCGGCGCCGGCACCCTGATGACCACCCAGGCCGGCGTCCAGGCCGCGATCGTCACCACCTTGATGCCCAACGCGGGCGCCGGCTTCAACCGCTGGATCGACGCCGTGCTCGGCGGCCTGGTCGCGCTCGCGGCGGCGACGATCGCGCCGGCCGCGGCGATTCGTCGCCCGAGGCAACAAGCGTCCGGCGTACTGAACGAACTGGCCGCGATCCTGATCGAGACCGCCGAGGGCCTGCGGAACAGCGACGAGAACGCCGTCACCGACGCGCTCCGTCGCGCCCGGGCGAGCGAGGGCCTGCTCGACGACCTGCGCAGCGCCGCCGACGAAGGCGTCGCCGTGGTCCGGCTGTCGCCGTTCCGGCGCCGGCACCGCGGCCGGGTGAAGGAGATCGCCGACCTGGTGATCCCGCTCGACCGCGCGATCCGCAACATCCGCGTCCTGGTCCGCCGCTGCGCCGTCTCGGTCTGGCGCGACGAGAAGATGCCGTCGGAGTACCCGATGCTGCTCGACCGCCTCGCCGACGGCACCCGCCTGATCGCCGAGTCCCTGTTCGAGCCGCAGGCCGACGTCGCCGCGCACCGCGTCCTCGGCGAGCTCGGCCGCCGTACGGCGGTGATGCCGATCCCCGGCTCGCTGTCCGGCGTCGTCGTCCTCGGCCAGATCCGCTCCACGGTCGTCGACCTGCTCGAGCTGACCGGTACGACGTACGACGAAGCCCGCGAACTGGTCCCGCTGCGCCCCGACGGTCTGGACGAGAAGTAACACGTGCTCTAGGTCACATCCGGTAATTCTGCGAAATCTCCGTCATACCCGGGCAGTCGGTGCGTCTCACAGGCATGACGATCCACCGACTGATGGCAGCCATCGCGACCGAGCAGGTCGTGCTGCGCGACGGCGAGCCGAACGAGACCCCCGACGACCGGAGCGACGCCGCCGCTGAGCACCACTAGGCGCGAACCGGACGGACGGAGCCCAGGCGGCGCGCCCGGACGGTCTTCCCCACCG
The DNA here is from genome assembly GCF_014205135.1 of Kribbella italica. Lineage (NCBI taxonomy): Bacteria > Bacillati > Actinomycetota > Actinomycetes > Propionibacteriales > Kribbellaceae > Kribbella > Kribbella italica. The sequence goes on along the minus strand of NZ_JACHMY010000001.1, from coordinate 7,487,829 downwards.
AGGTAGACCGCACGGATGTCGCACACCAACGCAGAGGCGCCCATGCGAGGCGCCGCCGGCTCCGTCGGGTGCACCGCCACAGCGGTGCACGCAGAACCACCCGGCCACTGTCCTGACGCCGCTTGCGCGAGGCTCAGGCCAAGGGCCGGGTGGTTCTCTGCATCTCAGGGCTCCGTACGACGTACGAGCCGCTGTCAGGCGACGATGATCTCCGTCGTCACCGAGTTCGCGATGAAGCACTCCTCGTGCGCGCGGTGGTGGATCCGCTCCAGCGCCGCCGCGTCCGGCTGCTCGCCGGCGAACACGATCTTCGGGTGCAGCGTCACCTGGGTGATCGCGATCCGGCCGCGCTCGTTCTTCGCCATCACGCCGACCGCGTGGTCGTCGTACGCGTCGACGACCAGCCGCTTCTTCGCCGCGATCGCCAGGAACGTGAGCATGTGGCACGACGACAGCGAGGCGATGAACGCCTCCTCCGGGTCGACCGGCCCGGGATTGCCCAGGTACGCCGGATTGGCGGACCCGGGCACGGTCACCCCGCCGTCGAAGCGCCACTCGTGGTCGCGGTTGTAGGTCTGGTAGGTGAACTCGTGCTCACCACGGCTCCAGCTGACATCGACCACGTGCTCCGACACAGGACTCACCTTTCCGAGACGTTCCCCCTGCACCACGCCGGGGAGGACACCGGGTTGCAGCGTACTGCGACCCCACCGGGCAGCTGCGCGACGAAGTCGCTGTCGTACCGCGACGCCATCCCGGCCACCGGGAAGTCGGTGGTCACCCACTGCGCGCCGCTCTCCAGCGCGATCCCGACCCGGCTCGTCTCGCCGTTCAGGACCGTCGACATCGGCTCGTCCGACCGGGTGCGGACCATGTACCCCTTGCGGACGAGCCGCTGGATCTCGGCCTGGTTCGCGCCGCGCGGGTCGTTCACCATCGTCACCGCGGCGTCCGGCTGACCCTCGGGACCGCGGGTGAAGACCGCCCGGCCCTCGAGGTTCGGCTTGCCGGTCCGGTAGAGGTCGCGGATCTCGCCCTCGCCACCGTTGTCGAAGTAGAACATCACCTTGCCGCGGGCCTGGTCGAGCGTCGGCCAGCCCTTCTTCAGGACCGACTGCTCCAGCGTCAGGCCGGGCTTGCGCAGGTCGTCCGGCGACAGCAGCTGCCGCTCGCCGAAGACCGAGCGGATCTCGGTGTCGATGCCGTTCAGGTTGGTGGCGTCCCACGGCGGAGCCTTCACGCCACCGGCCGCGACGATCCGCGGGTCGGACTGCTTCAGCTCCAGCTGGATCACCACCGGCGCGTGGTCGGGGTACTGGTCGGACCAGGTCTTCACCTGCTGCAGGCAGAGCACGAACGACCGGCAGGTCGTGTTGTAGTCGAAGTCGACGACGTGCATCACCTTGATGCCGGGCTGCGCCAGGACCGGATCGGTCAGCGGACCCTGACCGGTCAGCTTCCGGATCAGCGGGTACGTGTAGAGGCCGCCGGCCGGGTCCGGGAACAGGTCGAGCTCCAGGGCGCGGATGTTCTGGCTCTGCAGCTGCTGCGGGATCGAGGCGTGCGAGTACCAGAGGTTGATCGCGCCCGGGTCCTGCGCCTGCTGTGCCTGCTTCTCCGCGGCGCCGAGCTCGCGGTGGTAGGAGTTGTGCGCGCCGAGGGTCTGGACCTGATTCATCCTGATCCCGGACCTGGTCTGCTGCTTGGCGGCCGCGTTGTCAGCCGAAGCCTGTCCTTCGTTCGCGCCGCTGCTGCCGAGTGACGCGCCCGCGAGCCCGGCGGCCGCGACCGCCGCGGACGCGAGGCCGGCGGTGAGTTTGCTGCTGATCCGCATGCTGGGAGTTCCCCTCCGTCGTTCTGGGCGGTTCTGCTGGTGACGATTCTGTCGCGGCGCGGGTCACGGACGGCGGCGGGAAGCTGTCATCGAACTGAACGACGGCGGATGGCAACGTTGTCCCCCTCGGCGGGGCACAATGACTTCATGGTCTCCACTACCGCTGGCGAGGAGCCTGGCGCGTACCCGTTGCGGCGGATGCCGACCCAGGACCGGGCCAGCCGTCAGGTCGAACGCATCCTCGACGCGGCCTGTGCCGAGGTGGTCGAGCGCGGGTACGACGCCGCCTCGACCAGCAGCATCGCCAAGCGCGCCGAGATCGCGGTCGGCAGCGTCTACCGGTACTTCCCCGACAAGCGCACGCTGATCCAGGCGATCGAGCGGCGCAACCAGCACCGCTACACCGAGGCCGTCCGTGAACGGCTCGCCGTGGTCGCGGACTGGCGCGAGGCCGTCGACGTCACGCTGGACACGTTCCGCGAGATGCACCGGACCGACCCGGGCTTCCGGGCCGTCGTACTGAGTGGGCTGGGCGATCCGGAGCTGGAGGCGACGCCCGGCGAGTTCGACGACCAGCACTCCGGCGAGTTCGCCGAGCTGCTGACGCAACGCTTCGGCGCGACCGACAGCCACGAGTTCCGGCTCACGGTCACGCTGACCATCACCATGGGCGAGGCGCTGTCGCACCTGTCCGAGCGGCTGGACCCCGTGGACGCGGAGATCGTGCTGGCGCAGGGCCGTCCGACCCTGCACCGTTTGCTGGAGCCCTTCCTGCCGTAGCTCGAGCCCCGGCCCGGCCTGCTTCTGTTACGGGGCCGACATCTTTCAAGTACCGACCACCGCTCGGGGGCCGGCCCTTGAAAGATGTGTCAGGCGATGAGCGGGCTCGAGCGGGAACGGCAAGATCCCCGCCGGCAGGGGCGAGGGATCGGTGGCGCGGGAATCTAGGGTTGTGGGACCGGGTCCGACGATCTCGGTCCGAGTTGCGGCCAGTGGCTGACCCGGCCCAAGATCCGGCCCCGGCGCGGAGTACGGACGTCGTAGCTCACGATCACCCGGTCCTCCGCGGCGTACAGGTTCCTGCTCCCCATCGGCAGCCGGCGGTGGACCTCGTACGGGCCCTCGCCGCGCCGCGTGTAGTACTCGACGACGACCTCGACGTACTCCGCCGGGACACCGCCCTCGACCTGCCCGCGGAGCGGTCCGCGGACCCGGACCACCCGACCGGCGGTCCTTTCCTCACCGAGCCCCGGGCGCTGCTTGCGACCGCCCGCGAACACGTCCGACATGATGCATGCACTGACCAGCAGCACCAGGCCGAATCCGCCCAACACAATGATCGTCAACATGGCACTCACCCCCGACGGGCCGGTCCCTGCGACCTTGTGCAGTTCCGCGACCGTCGTTCTCGTCACTTCCTGCGGCGGCCCTCGCCGCACACTCGTGAGACGTCGCTGCGGGGTGCTTGGTTCCCACGTCCTGACAAACTCGCCGAAGGTGATCGCGCGACTGCCGTCAGTCGCCGGCCATCCCGAACTCGTACCGCGCCGGCACCGGGCGATCGGTCCCCAGCAACTCCTGCGTCCGCCGCCAGTACTCCGCCAACGGGTTGTCGCCTTCCCGTACGCCGGAAGGCTCGACGCCCTCGTCCAGCAAGGCCTCGGCGGCCTCGGCGTCCCCGATCTCCAGCAGGTACCGCACCCGCACCAACCGGATCCGCTGGTCGTCGCTCGGCGCCCGATCCAGGATCCGTCCCGCCCTGGCCGGATCTTCTCGGAGCGCAGCCGTCGCCGCCTCGACCACCAACGGCACGAGGTCAGGCAACAACTCGGTCGCCCGCTCGTACTGCGCTAGGTCGCCGGTCGCCAAGGCCAGATTGCGCAGCGCCCAGGGGTTGTCCCCGGACTCCTGCCAGGCCGCGACCGCACCGGCCTCATCATCGGCAAACCACCGGGCAACGCCACGGTGGTACCAGGTCAGCCAGCTGTCCTCGGCCTGCTCCAGCAGGTCCTTCCACGCGACGAGCGTCCCGTCAGGGGCCACCCGCCCGGCATCCGCCGCGCTCGCGAGCCCCGCCGGCACCCCGCCGGCCTGTCCCACGACCCCCGGCGCTTGTCCTTCAAGTACCGGCGCCCAAGCCCGTTCCCGCTCCCCGAGCGTCTCCTCACCAAACGGTGTCCCCTCCGACACCGCCCACCCCGTCCGCTTCAACTCCAACGCACCCCACCCGGAGCCAACCGCCACCTGCTCCCCCGGCGCGGCATCTGCAACGGCAAGCCAACTCGCCTCCCGCTCCGCCAAGTCCTCCAACCTGCGGTCCAGCACCCCATCCACCGCCGGCCAAGCCACGCCCCACTCCCCATGCGCGACCACCGGATCCACCGACACCCGCCCGTACGCCTCCAACCAGCTCCAACTGGTTGCACCAGGCAACTTCAAGTGCTCGAGCTGCGTCCGCGCCAGCCCCGCCTGGATCTCGCAGTACCCCGGCCCCTCCAACCCCGGCGACAACCACTCCTGCCAGCGCCGCCCACCCCGCCCCTCACCCCACACGAACAGCTTCCGCCCCCGCAGCCTCTCCGTCGACGCCTGCACCAACCCGTTGCCCTCAGCATCCAACGCCGCGATCCACGGCCGCTGCCCCGGCAGCGGCTCGAAGAAGAAGTCCACCGCCCGCCGGTGCCGCATCGGGTACGTCAGATCGATCCCGTCGTACTCCGGCACCCCGATCAGATCGAGCTTCTTCCCGTACCCGAACCGCCACGCCTCCTCCGCCGGCACCAGCACCCGCGTCTCCGGCGACTGCTCGACGGCGATGTTCGACCACCAGTACGCCGGGACGACGTCCGGCGACGGGTTCTGGATCCGCGCGCCGACGTACAGCAGGTCCGAGTCCGCCGGCAGCCAGAAGTCGAGCTGGACCACGAGGTTGCGGCTGCGCTCCCACTCCCGCAGGCGCAGGACCGGCGTACCGTCCGGCCCTTCGACGCGCGCCGCGTGCATCGGCGAGCAGGTGCCGGTCCAGTGGCCGGTGCTGCCGAGGTTCCACTCGACGCCGCCGGCGAACCAGGCGTTGCGCAGGGCAAGGTTCGCGGGCTGGATCACCGGGTTGCGGTAGAGCAGTTCCTGGCCGGACGGCTTGTGGACGAGCGAGTAGAGCCGGCCGCCGAGGCTCGGCAGGACGGTCGCTTTCAGGTGGTCGTTCTCCAGGACGAGCGTCGGCAGGGGCTGCTCGGTGAGCGTCCGGCCGTAGCCGTCCTGGTCGAGGCAGGGCAGGACGCCGCGCAGTCCGCCGTACCGGATGTTCTCGGCGAGGTCCTCCGGGAGGGAGTCGAGGTTCTCGACGCGATGCAGGTCGCGGTGACCGCGGAGCGGCGGGAGTGGGTTCTCCGCGCCGAGCGCGGCGACGGGCAAGGTCAGGGTCTGCGCGGAAAGGATCGTCACGCGGACAATTCTTGCAACATTGCGCACCTGCGGTCTACAGCCGTCGTTGTCTGGTATCCATGGACGACCGACGCGAGGGGATGGGCCGATGGATGCAGATGTGATCGTCGTGGGAGCGGGGCTGGCCGGGCTGGCGGCGACCGCCGAACTGGCCGACGCGGGCCGCAAGGTGCTGCTGCTCGACCAGGAACCGGAGGCCTCGCTCGGTGGTCAGGCGTACTGGTCCTTCGGCGGTCTGATGTTCGTCGACTCGCCCGAGCAGCGGCGGATGGGCATCAAGGACTCGCGCGACCTCGCGCTGCAGGACTGGCTCGGCTCGGCCGGGTTCGACCGGCTCGACGACGAGGACCACTGGGCCGGCCAGTGGGCCGAGGCGTACGTCGACTTCGCCGCCGGCGAGAAGCGGCCGTGGCTGCATGCCCAGGGCGTGCGCTGGTTCCCGGTCGTCGGATGGGCCGAGCGCGGCGGGTACCTGGCCGACGGGCACGGGAACTCGGTGCCGCGGTTCCACATCACCTGGGGAACCGGCCCGGGTCTGGTCGCGCCGTTCGAGCGGCGGGTGCGGGAGGCGGTCGCTCGCGGTCTGGTCGAGTTCAGGTTCCGGCACCGCGTTGACGAGCTGACCGTCACCGGCGGCGTCGTCGACGGGGTCTCCGGAAAGGTGCTTGAGGCAAGCACTGTCGGTCGCGCGGTCGAGAGCTCGCGGGTCGAGGTCGAGGACTTCGCGCTCACCGCGCAGGCCGTGATCGTCACCTCCGGCGGGATCGGCGGCAACCACGACCTGGTCCGCTCGCAGTGGCCGGCCCGGATGGGCAAGCCGCCGGAGAACCTGATCAGCGGCGTACCGGCGCACGTCGACGGCCGGATGCTCGCGATCACCGAGACCGCCGGCGGCCGCTACGTGAACCGCGACCGGATGTGGCACTACGTCGAAGGCATCCGCAACTGGGACCCGATCTGGCCGATGCACGGCATCCGGATCCTGCCCGGGCCGTCGTCGCTGTGGTTCGACGCGACCGGCAAGCGGCTGCCCGTCCCGCTGTTTCCGGGCTTCGACACGCTGGGGACGCTCGAGCACATCATGACCACCGGGCACGACTACAGCTGGTTCGTGCTGACCCAGAAGATCATCGAGAAGGAGTTCGCGCTGTCCGGGCAGGAGCAGAACCCCGACCTGACCGGCAAGGACATCCGCGGCGTCCTCGGCCGCGCACGCGGCGGCGCGACCGCTCCCGTCCAGGCCTTCATGGACAACGGCGCCGACTTCGTCGTACGGGACAACCTCGCCGACCTCGTCCGCGGCATGAACGCGATCACCGGCACCGACCTGATCTCCCTGCCGGACCTGGAACGCCAGATCGTCGCCCGCGACCGCGAACTGGACAACACCTTCACCAAGGACCTCCAGATCACCGCGCTGCGCGGAGCCCGCAACTACCGCGGCGACAAACTCATCCGCGTCGCACCCCCGCACCGCATCCTCGACCCCAAAGCCGGCCCACTCATCGCCGTCAAACTCAACATCCTCACCCGCAAGTCCCTCGGCGGCCTCCAAACAGACCTGGACTCCCGAGTCCTCCGCCCCGACGGCACTCCCCTCCCCGGCGTCTACGCCGCCGGCGAGGTAGCAGGCTTCGGCGGCGGAGGAGTCCACGGCTACCGCTCCTTGGAGGGCACGTTCCTCGGCGGTTGCTTGTTCTCCGGCCGTACGGCCGGGCGGGCTGCTGCGCGGGCGGTCAGCTGATTTTCTCTTCCCACGCAGGTCCGTCCCACCCTTTGCAGTAGGTGCGCGTGCTAGCGCCCGCTTCAGTGCGCGTGCTTCGCCCGCTTCAAGTGCGGGCTGGCGCGCTCAAGGAACCACAGGTGGACCCCCGCCGGCCGCGCCCTGGACGGCTGCCCGGACCAGCTCGCTTCCCAGCCGGCCACCCGCGGGGCGCCCTCGCTCGCTGTGCGCGTGCTCGCCTGCGGGCGCCACCGCTCGCGCGTAGCCTGCTGCGGGTGATCAACGTACCGGAGGTGTTCGCCCGATCCACGGTTGAGCGCGAAGGTGAGGCCGGGGCAGCGTGGCTGGCGGGGTTGCCCGGCTTGGTGGGTCGGTTGCTGGATCGGTGGGAGTGCGAGGCAGCAGGCGACCTGTTGTATGGCGGCGTCGGGGTGATCGTCCCCGCGTCGCGGCAGGACCTGGGCGGGGTCGTACTGAAGGTGTCGTTTCCTCATCCAGGTAACGAGTTCGAGCCCGAGGCGTTCGTGGCGTGGGGCGGCCGTGGGGCCGTCGTACTGCAGGAGCGGGACGACGAGCATTTTGCGATGCTGCTCGAACGGGCTCAGCCGACGACTCTCGCGATGCTCGACGACGAGGACGAGATCGCGGCGGTCGCCGGCCGGATCAGTCGTCGGTTGGCCGTGCCGGCACCACCGCACCTCCCTCGGCTGCAGGATCAGGCGACCGCATGGGCGGACCAGCTGGAACTAGACGCCCGCGAGCTCACCCATGGTCTGTCGCACGCCGCGGTGGACGCCGCCCGGGCGACCATCCGCGACCTGGCGCAGGCGCAGCCGGACGTGCTCATCCACGGTGATCTCAACGCGAGGAACATCCTGCGCGCCGACCGCGAACCGTGGCTGGCCGTCGACCCCAAGGGCTACGCGGGCGACCCGGCGTACGACGCGGGCGTCCTGCTCAAGACCCGCGCGCTGAGCATCCTCAGCACTCCAGACCCGGTCGCCGGGTTGCGGCGGTGTCTCGACATTTTCGCCGAGTCCGCGGAGCTCGACCGTGAGCGCGTCGCGCGCTGGGCTCAGCTGCACGCCGTCCAGTCCGCGTTCTGGGGCCGGCGTCATGGCTTCCGCAGAGGGCGCTCCGGCGCGGAGCGAGACCGGCTCGTTGTCTTGGTCGACGGCCTGGTGGATGTGCTGACGGCACAGCTGGTCAGGGCTGGTCCTCCGGGTAGGTGACGGCGCGGATGACCTTCGCCGGCGCGCCCGCAGCAACGGAGTACGGCGGAACGTCCTGCGTGACCACGCTGTTGGCGCCGATCACGCATCTCTCGCCGATCGTGACCCCGCTCGTGACGACCACGTTGGCCCCCAGCCAGACGTTGTCGCCGATCCGCGTCGGGCCCTTGGAGTCGAACCCTTGCCACGGCACCGGCCGATCCGGGTCGTCGTACCGGTGGTTGGCATCCGTCACGAAGCACCCGTTCGCCAGCATGCAGTGCGACCCGATCTCCACCAGATCCAGCGCCGCGACCATCACCGCGACGTTCAGGAACGTCCCCTCCCCGATCCGCACCCGCGCATCGTCGCCCACGGTGATCCACACGTTCGGCTCGAACATGGTGTGTGCTCCGACCTCGAGCCGACCGTCTTGCAAGGCCTCCAGCACGTTCCCGTGCAACGGCCAGCGCGCGAACGCCCCGCGCCGCATCAGTTCCCAGTGGATCCGCGCGCGGTTCCACGGCAAGGAGTTCCGCTGGTACCAACGCCACTTCTGGCCCCAGACCTTCAGCTGCCCAAGAAGCTCCGCCACACCCCGCAGGCTACGCGGTGAGCACTCCGCAGGCGGTCGCCTAACTCGCTAGCGCTCACACGGTGTCAGCTCCCGCCCCTTCGACATGAGCAGCGGCTACCGCCGCCAGCTCGAGGAACGCACCGACGAACTCGCCGCAGCTCGCGCAGCCAGTCACGAACTGATGACCCAGCTCAACAGCCCGACCGGCCAGTCTCTGCGGTGAGTTTCTCCAGTACGGGCGAGGATTCGCCCCTGCTGCGGACCAGTGCAGAGTGGGAGATGCCGATCCGGGAGCAACGCCTGCAAGCGGCGCGCGATGTTGCGTGCCGGGCCGCGGTTACGGGCTCGCCGTGGGGGCGAGGGCCAGGTGACAGATGTAGCGCGCGGTGGGCAGCTCGGAGGGTCCCGGGTCTTCGACGTACTCGGCGATCAGTTCAGACAGGCGGCGCTGGAACTGTTTGGCCCGCGGTCGGGTGAGGTGCATGGCCGCGAACTGGTCCCACACGGCCGGGGCGCTGTCAGCAAGCACTGCCGGCCAGAACTGCTCGTTGGCCAGCAGGCTGCGCGGGACGAAATCTCGGTTCACGCCGCCGCTCGGTTGCCGATACAGGTGGATGCCCCAACCTTGGTCACGACCGAGCCGCAGCCACGCGGCCTCTTGGCCGGCTTCCAACTCGCTCCAACTATCCCGGCGGCCGGTCCGGAGCAGTTCACCGATGGACACCATCGGCGTGAGTTCCAGCGGGACGAAGACAGAGTCTGCCGACGAGCGGTAGTGGCGGATGGGGCGGCCGGCACGGGCCTCCATTCGAGTGCAGCTGAGCAGACCTAGCTCGAGCATTTTCTTGATGCGATAGGTCACCGAGCCGATGTCGACGCCGAGCTCTCCCGCGACCACGGAGGCTGACGCCTCACGACCTAGAAAGGGCAGGAAGTACCTCACGGACCACGGTTCGCTCAGGAACCTGGCGGCGGTCTGATCAGTCAGGATCAGGGGATTCCTACTGAAGGCGCGATCTGCCATCTTCAGTAGATTACGCGTGACAGTCACCGGATGCTATTGGTCTTCCGCCATCGCGCGTTTGCGCTCTTGTTCGCAGGCAACCTGGCCGCTGCCTTCGCCGGCTGGACGTTAGGCATCGCCTTGTCGGTGCATGTCTTCATCCTTACGGGGTCTGCGACCGCGGCCGGCGGGTTGATGATCGCCAATTCGCTCCCGGCCGCACTGTTCGGCACGCTGGCAGGGGTCGCTGGTGATCGGATTGACCGGCGTCGGCTGCTGCGCTGGATCAGCGTCATCCGGGTTGCCGTCGTCGCGCTCCTGTGGACGGCAGAGGGGCCGAACAGTCTGTGGGTTCTGTACGCCGTCACCTTCTTGCAGGCCACCGCACAGCAGTTCTTCACTCCAGCCGAGCAGGCGACGATTGCCGACGCAGTGCCGCCTGCGGACCTCATCGCGGCGAACGCGGCCAACTCAGCTGGCACGAACGCAACCCGCATAGCGGCGCCGGCCTTGGGCGGCCTCCTCATCGGGCTTCTCGGTTTCACCCTGACGGTGACCGTTGTCGTAGGTTGCCTCGGCCTGGCCGCAGTCCTGCTGGGCTTTCTACCGCCTGTCGCTGAAGTACGCAGGAACAGTCCCCTGTCGATGGACGATCCGACTCCCTCGGCCTTCCAGGATTGGGTGGATGGCCTCCGCGAATTGCGGAAGAGCAGGCCGGCAAGGGCAGTGCTTGCGCTGCAGGCGTTCGACGCGATCAAGGAAGGTGCGCTGTCGACTGTCTATCCAGTGTTGATGCTCGGAGTGATCCTTGCTTCGCCCTCGCAGATGGGGTTGGTGAACAGCAGTTTCGCAGTGACTGCCGTGCTTGTCGCTCCCTTGATCCCGGCTGTGGTCCGCAAGCGCGGTTACACGGCCCCGATCGCGATCGGGGCCGTCGCTAGCGGCATCGGGCTAGCTCTCTTGGCCATCTGGCCAAGCGTGGAGGTCGCCTGTGCAACCTTCCTGCTCGCCGGCGCGCCCTTCACCATCTCGTGGGTGGCCTCGAACACCCTGCTGGTGACGTCGGTGCCAGCCGAACATCGCGCACGGGCGGTTGGTACGACGGGCAACGTCTACGCGGCGGCGATGCTGTCGAGCGCGGGCGTCAGCGGCGTCCTCGCTGACGCAATTGGCGTGTTGCCTGTCCTTGCGACGGCCGCGACCGTCCAGACGGTCGCCGGCGGCTTGTTCCTGGTCATGAGCCGACGAACCAGTGAAAACGCCTGATCCGCGGCTAGGAGTTGGCCGACGTTGGTCGCGTGAACTACCTGCGTGTCAGTCGCCGTCCGTCGCCGGAGCGGCATTCGCCGTACGGCCGAACGCAGCATGCAGGACTCGTAGATCGCCCTCGAACTCGCCCGTCGCGACGGCCTGCTTGATGGTGATCGTTCCCGTGGCGAGGCTGACGACGACGTCGGGCGAAGCGACGAGGAGTGTGTCGGGGATGTCGTCCGGGCGGACGAAAGCGGTCGGTCCGGCTTCGTCGATTCGTAGGACCATGGTGAAGCCGTCCGTCTCGATGCCGAGCTCTACGGGAGTCGAGGAGGTCGTGCCTCGCAGCAGGGCGGGTAGGGCGAGGGTGAGCCAGCGCGGCTGGAACGTGTCGTCTCCGCGGCCGGGCGCCAGCAGCGGTGCTCCCCAGCGGCCGAGCGCTTCCAGGGGCTCGCGGAGTTCCTCGCCCCACGGCGTGAGTGCGTACACGACTCCGCCGCTTTCCAGGCGGCGTTCGACGACGCCGTGTGCCTCCATGGTGCGCAGTCGCTCGGCGAGGAGGTTCGTCGCGATGCCTTGGAGTGACGTCTTCAACTCGGTGTAGCGCATCGGGCCGGGGAGAAGCTCTCGCACGATCAGGAGGGTCCAGCGTTCGCCTACGACGTCCAGAGAGCGCGCCAGGGCGCAGAACTGGCCGTAGCTCTTCCTCGGACGGTTGACTTGATCCACCATGGTTGATTATATCAACCGCGAGAGTTGTCGTCGAGGAGCGGGGGTTCCTGTGGAGCTGAGTATCAGTTGGTACGCCGTCGTGGGCGCGATCGTGGTCGGGATGGCGATCGCCTGGATCTGGTACAGCGACTGGGGACTGGCCGGCCCGACCTGGCGGAAGCTGACCGGTGTGACCAAGGAGGATTCCGCGAGGGCCGGCAAGGGTCCGTTCGTCGTCCTGGTGATCTCGATCGTCGCGACCGGTCTCGCTCTCGCGGTCGCCTGTTCGATCGCGTCCGCCTTCTTCGGCAGTGATTCCGTCGGGCTTGCCCTGGGCGTAGGCGTCGTCGCCTGGCTCGGGTTCTCGCTCTCGACCTTGGCGCAGCACAACGGCTTCGAGCAGAAGCCCGCGCGGCTCACCGCGATCAACAGCGCCTACCAGCTGGTCCTGTACGTAGGCATGACCATCCCGATCGGATTGCTCCAGCAGTAACAGAGCAAGGTCAGTAGCCGATGGTGCAGCCTCCCGGAAACGGACGCCAAAGATCCTTTCAAGCTTTCACAACCGCTAGATGTTTCGCTCGATCCTCGACACCATGCGTGAGTTGATCGACGGCACTACCGGCTGCTGAAGCCGGAGGACGTGAGCACGCGAAGCACCGGCACCGCTGTGCCCAGCACGAACAGCCCGAAGAGCGTGATCGGCAGCAACCCGTACGGGCGGAGCAGACTGGTCGCGTCCTCCCGGAGCTGCGGCCAGTTGGTGATCCAATTCGCTGTGACGTCCAACGCCATGACCGCGCAGGCCAACCTGACCCCCGAGGGGCGGACGAGAGCAACCAGTACGACGACCAACGGATCGAGCACCACCAAGCAGACGAAGAACACCTGCAGCGGCACCGGAGCGAACGAGGCGTAACTGGGAGCCGTCGACCGTCCAGATTCTTCGATCATCGACGACCGGCGGGCTCCCCAACTGCTGGGCTAGGCGCAGAGGTTGATGTAGTAGACGGAGTCCCAGTTGGTGATGAACTTGTGGCCCTTCGACAGGTAGCGCAGGTGGTCGTGCCGGGAGCCCAGCAGCTGGACGCGCACGGTCTGGTTGTTGAAGTAGTTGGACGTGCCGAGCCAGTTGCTCAGCTTGTACTCCTTGCACTGGAAGAACTGGAAGATCGCGTACGTCGTACCGGTCGAGTCGGTGTACCTGATCCAGGCGCAGAACCGCCCGGCCGGGCACTTGTTCACCCAGTCTGTGGCCTGTGCCTGACTCCAACGCTTCCGCTCCCAGATCTCGGGGCTCGGAGTGACCCCCGGCGTTCCCAGCACCGCAGCCTGCGCGGGGGCCGATGCCGGCTTCGACGGGTCCTCGGCCGCCGCCGCACCGGGGACCGAGAGAGCAAGTAGCAGCGCCGAGGCGACGGTCAGGCCTGCGATGAGTTTCTTGATCATGGCGTCAGTCAACGGCGCGGCGCTTTCACTTTGCTGTCACGCGGCGGACGTGTCCGGCAACTCTGACATGTGGCACCACCCCACTCGGCCCGAGCGGCTTGTGGTCCCCTGCCACCTGCCCTGCTCCGACCACGGCTCGTACCTTGGCGCACACCGACTCCCCGGGAGGACACAATGCGCCGTCTGGCCGCCTCGATCGTCGTTCTCGTACTGGGGGCAACCCTCCAGACACCAGCCGAAGCCCACAGCTGCAAACCCGTTCGGGTCCCCGGCGCCGAGTACAGCGAAACAACCTGCGGAAGGGACCTCACGACACTCGGCGGGCGGACCAACCCGGCGGACTACGCCGGCCTCACCCACGCGGCGCTCCCACAACCCACGCCCGTCCTAGGGACACAGGTCGACGGATACTTTCCCGACAGCTCGCGCACCAACGCCAACAACGGGTGGAACCACGACGCGCAGTTCGTGCTCAGGCTGCCTGACCGATGGAACGGTGGGCTGGTGGTCGCGGGGTCGCCGGGGGTCAGGGCGCAGTACGCCAACGACCGGGCGATCTCGGATGATGTGCTGGCGAAGGGGTTTGCCTACGCGGCGACCGACAAGGGGAACACCGGGGCGGAGTTCTACCGGGACGGCACCAGGCCGGGCGATGCGATGGTTGAGTGGAACGAGCGGATGACCGAGCTGACCAGAGCGGCCGGCAAGGCGGTCAAGCAGTACTACGGGCAGAAGCCGCGGCAAGTGATCGCCGCAGGGATCTCCAACGGCGGTTACCTCGTCCGCTGGCAGCTCGAGAACCATCCCGAGCTCTACACCCGCGGCGTCGATCTCGAAGGCACGCTCTGGACGGAGAAGGGCCCGAACCTCTTCACGTTCCTGCCGTCGGCGATCAGGGGCTACGAGCAACAAAACCCGCGACTGATCACCAAGGCGGGCTTCGACGGCAAGTCGGACTTCCTCTGGGACTACCACTACACCGTCTACTGGAAGCTGACCCAGCGCATCTACGCCGCCGAGCTCGACCCGACCTACACGGGCACCGAAGGCGACTACAACTACAGGACCAGGCCGCAAGCCCATCAAGCCGTACGACGGATCGCGCTGACCGGCAACCTCAAGCGACCGCTCGTCACCATCCACGGCACGTACGACAGCCTGCTCCCGATCACCCAGGACTCCGACGTCTACGCCGCGATGGTCCGCCGGGCCGGCAAGGCGCAGCTCTTCAGGTACCAGCGGGTCGAGGCAGGCAACCATGTCGACGGTCTCGTCGACGCCTACCCCGACCGGCTGGTCCCGCTCGTCCCCCTGCTCCGCAAGGCGATCCCCAAGATCTAGAACACCATCGACAGCAGATCCGCGAACAGCTCCTGCTCGTCGATCTCCAGCCCGCGGTTGGTGAACCAGGTCGCCATGTTGTGGCAGTCCCGGAGCAGGAACTCCATCCCCTTCGGGTTGCCGACGATGTCGAGCACCTGCGGCAGGTCGATCATCACGATGCGCTCGGGCTGGGCCAGCACGTTGTACGGCGACAGGTCGCCGTGCGCGAGCCCGGCCCGGGCCAGCTCCCGCATGCCGCCGCGGAGCTGCTCGAAGTACAGCTCGAGCACGTCCTTCGACGGCCGGACCTGCGCGAGCCGGGGCGCGGCCCCGCCGTCGCCGTCGTCGATGAACTCCATCAGCAGCTCGGTGCCGTCGACCTGCACCGGGTACGGGACCGGTACGCCGGCCGTCCACAGCCGGTTGAGCGCGTCCCACTCGGCGTAGGCCCACTGCCCGGCCGCGACGCTGCGGCCGTGCGACGACTTCTTCGCCATCGCGCGGCTGTCCCGGCTGTTCCGCGTCCGGCGGCCTTCGACGTACGCCGTACTGCGGTGGAAGGACCGGTGCTCCTCGGTCCGGTACCGCTTCGCCGCGAGCAGCGACGAGCGGGCCGGGCTGTCGCCGATGGCGTCGACGGCGCGTTCGAGCAGGAAGACGTCGGCTTCCTTGCCGGTCTTGAGAATGCCCAGCTCGGTGTCGATCGCGGCCTGCTCGGTCACGACCCAGTCGGGGCGCGGTTCCGGGCCACGGCAGCCGCGTTCGACGTCGAGCCAGGTGGTCCAGCGCTGGTCCGGGCCCAGGCGTTCGTCGACCTCGGCGAACTGGAAGACGAAGGTCTCGTCCAGCGGCTCGGCGACGGCGGACCGCTGCTCGGGCAGGTCGGTCCAGGGAAGGTCAGAGAGTTCGTGCTCGGTGCGAAAAACGTCGGAAGACAACGGAGATGCTCCTGGAGTGAGAAGTGAGGCTGACGCGGGCATGCCGCAGCACAGTGATGGCCATCCGTCAGCCCTCCTCAGGTCCAGGCAGCGATTGTCGCCGCACACGCCCGACCAGGATGCCGAGCCCGGTAGAGCGGCGCAACTGATTTATCCGAGCTGCGATCGCGAGGTCGGCCGCAGCCGCAGTTCCTGCGCGGGAGCCACGCAGCGACGGTCCAGTTCCGCGCTCAACTCCTTCCAGCGAGCCGACTCCGCGAGTCGCTGCTGCTGTCCCTGCCAGGCCGCATCGTCGTCGAACCGCGCCAGCCAGACCAGCACCGTCTCTTCGCGCAGGGGCAGCGCCGGGAAGTTGTTCTCGGCCGGCAGCGTCTCGAGCACCGCGGCCAGTGGAGGTAGGAGAGGGGCGACCTCCGAGGTGAAGAACTCGACGAACCCGTCGTCGACCGACGGCCGGTGGTAGACCGCGCCGGCAACCACCGCAGTGGATTCGGCAGAACCGCGAGGTGTGCCGAGAGCCGGCCAGTCCTCCCCGAGGACGACCGGTCGCAGCAGCAGCGCGTTGTCCGAGTCCTGCATCGTCGCGTTCGCCGCCGCCGCGTGCGCCTTCCAGATCGGCCCGTAGTAGAACCCGTTCAGCGCCTCCGCCCGCGCCTCGAGGCTCGCGAACCCGCGCAGCCACACGAACCGGTCGTCGTCGTCCAGGTCGCGGAACTGCCCGGCGACGTGCGACCCGTACTCCTCCTGGCCCTCGACGAACTCGCGGTCGAACAGCTCGATCAGCTCGTCCCGGCGCCCCGGGAACAACGTGTACTGGCGCAGGTCCAGCACGGCACAACACTCCATCGGTTCTCCTTCGGTCGAGCCCCCAGTCAACCGGTAAAACCTGCCACCGCCTGTCAGCGATTCGAGCCGGGCAGAATGGGTACCCGTCCAGCGACCAGGCAGAGACGAGCCAGGAGAGCCGATGATCGACCAGGCACGCCTCGGGACCTACCTGCAGGACCACTACGCCGGGTCGTCGGCCGGGATCGAGCTGTTCCGCCGCGCGGCCGACCAGCAGACCGACGCCGTCGTACGGACCGCGCTCACCGCGATGGCGGAGAAGGTCGAGCACGAGCGGACCGTCCTGGCCAAGTACCTGGCGTTCGTCGACGCGAAGCCGGACCCGGTGAAGAACGCCGGCGCCTGGGTCGCGGAGAAACTCGGCCGCTTCAAGCCGAACGGCGAGCTGGTCCGACGCTCGCCGCTGAGCGACGTACTGGAGCTGGAGATGCTCCGGATCGCGGTCGAGGGCAAAGGCGCCGGCTGGCGGGTGCTGCGCGCGCTGGCCGACGAGGAGCCGCTGTTCGACGTCGCCGAGCTGGACGCGCTGATCGCGGACTCCGAGCAGCAGATCAAGGACCTCGAGGACCTGCGGATGGACACCGCACGCCGGGTCTTCCGCCGCCCGGCCTGACCAGGCGAGAGGGCCGCACCCCAGTCGGCTGCGGCCCTCCCGACGCCTCGGACGATCAGGCGTTCCCCAAGATCAGGTGAAGATGCTGACGCCACCCGGGCCGACCAGCAGCCCGATGACGATCAGGGCGATGCCCATCAGCAGTTGACCGCGGACGAGCGAGACGATTCCGGAGATGACGAGAATCGCCGCGATGATCAAGAGCACCAAGGTCATGGTCGTTCCTTTCTCGACGCCGGACTAGCGCCCGGCAGCTGTACCCCGTGCTTCTCTGCAGCGGTTGCCCGCCACACCTCCAGTGCCCGCCGGCACCGCGGACAAACTCCCGGCGTACGCCGTCAGTGAGGTCGTTCACAGTCCGCCGGGTGGTAAGCCCGTTCCCGCGAGGTTTCAAACAGCTGTAACAAGGGCGGGGTTGCGTGCGGCACGCTGGTTTGGTCTGGTGGAAGGGAAGTGGCTCAGCCATGACGCCGCCTCCCGCAGGACGACACGACGAGGTTTCTCCCGTGACGATCGCACCTGTCAAGCCCCACGCCCAGCAGCCGGTCAGCAAGCAGCAGATCGCCGATCAATCCCAGGAACTGCTCGAGCAGGCCAACGGTCTGCCCGAGGCGGAGCGTCAGGCTCTGCTCGACCAGGTGGTCATCCTGAACGCCCCGATCGCCCGCTCGATCGCCTCGCGGTACCGCCGCAAGGGCGTCGACGCGGACGATCTCGAGCAGGTCGCGTGCCTCGGCCTGGTCAAGGCCGCCAACGGGTACCGCGTCGACGAGTCCAGCAGCTTCCTCGCGTACGCCGTACCGACGATTCGCGGCGAGCTGAAGCGCTACTTCCGCGACTGCGCGTGGGCGGTCCGGCCGCCGCGCCGCGTGCAGGAGATGCAAGGCACGATCGCGGCCGCCGAGCCGGAGCTGACCCAGAAGCTCGGTCATCTGCCCTCGGACCGGGAGACCGCCGAGGCGCTCGGGACCGCTCCCGACCAGGTCGCCGAGGCGACGTCGGTCCGCGGCTGCTTCAGCACGCTGTCCCTCGACGCGCCCGGTTCGCTCGAGGGCGGCGCCACGCTGATGGAGACCGTCGCCGACGCCGAGGACGGCTACGAGCTGGTCGAGAACGTGCACACCCTGACGCCGGCCGTCTCCGACCTCGACGACCGCGACCGCCGCATCCTCGAGCTGCGCTTCTGCAACGGCCTCACCCAGGAGGAGATCGGCAACGAGCTGGGTGTCAGCCAGATGCAGGTCTCCCGCCTGCTCCGCGGCATCCTCGAACGCCTGCGCGCAGACCTCAGCGCTCCGCAGCCACAAGGCTGACGACGTACGCGAGTACGGCGGTCATCGCCAGCAGCTCGCCGCCGTCCTCCAGCAGATGCAGCAACTGCAACCCGCTGTCCCCCGCGCCGGTCGCCAGCCCGTCCACCAGCATCCCGAAGACCGCCAGCACCAGGCTCAACCCCAGCAACCGCCGGTACGTCGAGCGCGTGCGCGCGGTCCCCCGCAGATAGCCCCACACCAGCAAGGCCAGCAACATCAACCCGACCGCCAGCGCAAACCCCAGTTCGCCGACATCCTGCAGCCGCACCCCCGCGAACACCAGTTGCTCAGGCGCGAAACCAGCAGCCTTCACCAGCGCTGTACCGGCTGCTTCGTGGAGCCCGAAGAAGTCGTCGACCAGCAGGTAGCCGAACAGCAACGCCCACGGCAGGTAAGACCGCCGCCGCCCGAACAATCCGAGCCAGGTCAGCAGCAGCACCGCCCAGAACAGCTGCACGTACCCGAAGCTCTCCGCGATGCCGTGATCGCTGGAGATGTTGAACGCCGCCGACTTCACCACCGGCACCCGCAGCCCGACCTGCACGCTGCGGTGCGCCAGGTGCAGCACGAGCATCACCAGGTCCGTGCAGACGAGCAGCCCGACCACGAGTTGCGTCGGACTGAGTGCCGCCGGAGCCAGCCGACCAGGGATCGTTACGGACATAGCCGCTCATCTTGCATCGATCACCGGCCGCTCGGCCAGCATTCCAGGATTAGAAAACCCTCATCCGCGCCAGCGCCAGTCGCGCACCTCCGGCAGATCCTCGCCGTACGTCGTGGTGTGCGCGCGGTGCCGCACGCGCTGGTCGACGAAGTACTGCCGCGCCTTCACCGCCCGCGTCCGCAACGACGGCACGCGGTCGATCACGTCCATCGCCAGGTGGTACCGGTCGAGGTTGTTGAGGACAACCATGTCGAACGGCGTCGTCGTGGTCCCCTCCTCGACGTACCCGCGGACGTGCAGGTTCTCGTGCCCAGTACGCCGGTACGTCAGCCGATGGATCAGCCACGGATAGCCGTGGTACGCGAAGATCACCGGTTTGTCGGTCGTGAACAGCGCGTCGAACTCCGGCCCGGGCAGCCCGTGCGGGTGCTCGCTCGCGTCCTGCAGCCGCATCAGGTCGACCACGTTCACGACCCGGATCTTCAACTCCGGCAGGTGCTCACGCAGCAGGTCCACGGCGGCGAGCGTCTCCAGCGTCGGTACGTCGCCGGCGCAGGCCATCACCACGTCCGGATCGCCGTCGTCGTTGGACGCGAAGTCCCAGACCCCGATCCCGCGCGCGCAGTGCAGCGCGGCCGCCTCCCAGTCCAGCCAGCTCGGCTGCGGTTGCTTGCCCGCGACAACGACGTTGACGTAGTTCTTCGTCCGCAGGCAGTGGTCCATCGTGGACAGCAGCGTGTTCGTGTCCGGCGGCAGGTAGACCCGGACGACCTCGGCCTTCTTGTTCATCACGTGGTCGATGAACCCGGGGTCCTGGTGCGAGAAGCCGTTGTGGTCCTGGCGCCAGACGTGCGAGGTGAGCAGGTAGTTCAGCGACGGGATCTTGCGCCGCCACTCCAGCCGGTTGATCGTCTTCAGCCACTTCGCGTGCTGGTTCACCATCGAGTCGACGATGTGCACGAACGCCTCGTACGACGAGAACAGCCCGTGCCGGCCGGTCAGCAGGTACCCCTCCAGCCAGCCCTGACAGGTGTGCTCGCTCAGCATCTCCAGCACGCGTCCGTCCGCCGCGAGGTGCTGGTCGGTGTCCCGCTGCTCACCCATCCACGCTTTGCCGGTCACGTCGTACACGGCACTCAGGCGGTTCGACTCGGTCTCGTCCGGGCCGAACAACCGGAGGTTGTGGTGCTCCTCGTTCAGCGTGAACGCGTCCCGCAAGTACTGCCCGAAGACCTTCGTCGGCTCGCCGTCCTCCTCCCCGGGAGCCTTCACCGGTACGGCGTACTCCGCGGGATCCGGCAGCTCGAGATCACGCGTGAGCAGCCCGCCGTTCGCGTGCGGGCTCGATCCCATCCGCAACGCCGGTGCCGGCGCCAGCTCCAGCACCGACGCGACAGGCTTGCCCTCGGCATCGAACAGCTCGTCCGGCCGGTAGCTCTTCAGCCAGTCCTCCAACTGGCGCAGGTGATCCTCGTTCGTCCGTACGCCGGACAGCGGGACCTGGTGAGCGCGCCAGGTGTCCTCGACCGGCTCGCCGTCGACCGTGTGCGGGCCGGTCCAGCCCTTCGGAGTCCTCAGCACGATCATCGGCCAGGCCGGCCGGGTCGGCGCCTCGCCTGCGGAACGCGCCTCGAGCTGGATCTCGTCGATGCGGTCCAGGCAACGGTCGAGCGTCGCAGCGAGCGCCTGGTGCACGGTCGCCGGGTCCGAACCCTCCACCAGGTACGGCTCATGACCGTACCCGCGCAGCAATGCGCTCAGCTCCTCGTCCCCGATCCGGGCGAGCACTGCCGGGTTGGCGATCTTGTAGCCGTTGAGATGCAGGATCGGCAGCACCGCGCCGTCGCGCCGCGGGTCGACGAACTTGTTCGAGTGCCACGAAGTTGCCAACGGCCCGGTTTCCGCCTCGCCGTCACCGATGACACAGGCAACGACCAGCTCCGGGTTGTCCGCGGCCGCGCCGTACGCGTGACTGAGCGAGTAGCCCAGCTCGCCGCCCTCGTTGATCGACCCGGGCACCTCGGGCGCGACATGGCTCGGGATGCCGCCGGGGAACGAGAACTGCTTGAACAGCCGGGCCATCCCGGCCGCGTCCCGCCCGGTGTTCGGGTACGTCGCCGTCCAGCTGCCCTCGAGCCAGGTGTTCGCGACGATCGCCGGGCCGCCGTGCCCCGGTCCGATCACGTACATCAGCTCGCGCTCACGCTGCCGGATCACCCGGTTGAGGTGCGTGTAGACCAGGTTGAGTCCGGGCGTCGTGCCCCAGTGCCCGAGCAGCCGCGGCTTGATGTGCTCGGGCCGCAACGGCTCGGTCAGCAACGGGTTGTCGAGCAGGTAGATCTGCCCGACCGACAGGTAGTTCGCAGCTCGCCAGTACGCATCGAGCCCCCGCAACTCCTCGTCGCTCAACACAGTGACGTCGACGTGCTCCATCCGCGCTCCTCTACCGTCCGACCGCCTTCTCGAGCTCCGCCTTGCTCATCTTCGAGCGGCCCTTGATGTTCTTCTGCTTGGCCTCGTTGTAGAGCTGGTCCTTGGTCCGGCCCTGGGACCCGCTGTGCGACCGCAGCCCACCCCGCCGGCCCGACGAGATGTCGTGCGTGGAGCTGCGGCTCTTCTGCTTGGCCTCGCCCGAGCGGGCACGCTCCTTGTTGACCGTCCGCGCCGCGATCTCCTCGGCGGTGCCCTCGCTCCGGCCGCTCTTCTTCAGCCCGGCCTTGATGTGCTCGTACTGCCGCTCACGCTTCTTGCTCGATCCAGCGGGCACGGTCCGCTCCTTTCACCCGGTCGCCCAGTACCCGACCGGTACGACGTCAATCAGGCCGGCGGAGGGGCACCGAGGGCGGAGAGTCGGGAAGCGCTACTCGCGGGCGTCCTGGTCCAGGAGTTTGCTGACCGAGCGTTCGACCTCGGCCCGGGTCTCGGGGTCGTCGAGGTCGTCGACATCCTCGATCGTGTCCGGGATGGTGCGGCCGCGCTCGTACTGGTCCACCACGCGTGGATCGACGTACGACGCGCGAGCCACCGTCGGTGTGTTGCCGAGGTGGCCGGAGACCTCCGCGAGCATCTCCTTCACGGCAGCGTTCAACGCCTTCTTCGTGCTCGGCGGGTCAGCCTGCGCGAGATCCACCGCTGCGTGCACGGTCGCGGTCCAGGTCCGGAGATCCTTGACCGTGTAGTCCTCGCCGACCAACGCGTGGAAGCGCTCGTTGATCATGCCGGCGTCGATCTCCTGGTACGACGACCCGTCGCGGTAGACCAGCAGCCGTACGTTGTCGTGACGGCCGCGTTTGAGCGACCGCACCGCCCTCACCAGCCGGTCGTCCTCGAGCTCCAGCTTCCGGTCGATCCCGCCCTTGGCGACGAAGTCGAACACCACCCTGCCGCGCTGGACCTTGACGTCGTCCCGCAGCAGCGTCGCGGCGCCCCGGCTGCCGTACTCCTCGGCGTACTTGGTGTTGCCGGTCCGGAAGACGCCGTAGTCGAGCATCCGCAGGGCGACCGCGAGCACCTTGTCCCGGCCGATCCCGCGGGCGCCGAGGTCCTGGTCGACCGCCTCCCGGAACGCCGGGAGCTTGCGCGCCAGCCGCCGTACGCGGTCGTGCTTGTCGGCGTCCTGGGAGGTCCGCCAGTCGTCGTGGTACAGGTACTGCCGCCGCCCGGCCTCGTCGGTCCCGGTCGCCTGGATGTGGCCGTTCGGGTACGGGCAGATCCATACGTCCTGCCAGGCCGGCGGGATCGCCAGCGTGCGGATCCGCTCGACCACGTCCGGGTCGGCGATCTTCGTCCCCCGCTCGTCGTGGTAGCTGAAGCCGCGGCCGTGCCCCTTCCGGGACAGGCCTGGTTTCTCGGGGTTCGCGCGCCGCAACCGCATACCGGTCGGTACCCGGACCGCATGCATGAACCCGGACGGCCAGGGCACCGGGGCGCCGTTCGACCACGCAACGCCATCGGCAGAGGAGAACGGCATGGGTATCGGAGACAAGATGAAGAACGCCGCCGAGAGCGCGAAGGGCAAGATGAAGGAGCGCACCGGCGACGCGACGGACAACGAGGACCTGCAGGCCGAGGGCCAGACCGAGAAGACCAAGGCCGATCTCAAGCAGGCCGGCGAGAAGGCCAAGGACGCCTTCCGCGAGTGATTCTTCCCCTCGGATCCCCGCCGCCTCGGGGCGGTGGGGATCCGTGCTGTCTGCTGAGGGGCACCTGACCCACCTCGTCGCCGCGCGACCTCACAAGTACCAGCCCCCGATCGGTGGCCGGTATTTGTTCCGGTGCGCGACCGAGGGCCGTCAGCGGTGCTAGCGTCGGCCGGGTGGACTTCGAGGAGGCGGCGGACGCGCTGTACGCCGCACCGGCGGCCGACTTCATTGCTACTCGCAACGAGCTGGCCAAGCAGCTGAAGGCCGGCGGCGACCAGTTGGGGTCGACCCGGCTGAAGGCGCTGCGCAAACCGACGGTCGCCGCTTGGCTGACGAACCTGGTCAGCCGCGAGCAGCCGGACGAGATCGACGACCTGCTGGCGCTCGGCGACGAGTTCCGGGAGGCCACGGCCGACCTCGACGGCGAGCGGCTCCGCGAGCTGACGCCGAAGCGGCACAAGGCGATCGACGTCCTGGTCAAGGCCGCGGGCAAGCTGGCTGATCAGCACAGCCAGAAGGTCAGCGCGGACGTCGGGCAGAAGCTCCGCGAGACTCTCGACGCCGCCCTGGTCGACCCGGCAGCGGGCGACGCCGTACGGGAGGCTCGGCTGAGCAGTGCGCTGCGGCATGTCGGATTCGGCGTGGTCGACGAGAACGGCGAGCCGTCGAACGTGACGGCGCTGACCGACGAACGCCGGCAGGCGGCGAAGGACCGGCGGGCCAAGGCCCGCGGGGTCGAGGCCGAGGAGGCCGAGCAGGAGTCGGCGGCCGAGCGGAAGGCACGGGAGAAGGCCGAGCGCGAGGAAGAGGAGCGCAAGGCGGAGGCCCAGGCCGAGTTCGAGGCGGCGGTGAAGGCGGCCGAGAGCGCCGAGGCGACGGTCGAGGAGCTCGACGGGCAGTTGACCGACGCGCAGGAGGCGCTGGAGAGCGCCCGCGACGAGGTCCGCCGGCTGACGACAGAACTCGACGAGGCCAAGAAGCTCGCGTGGGACGCCCAGAAGGAGTCCCGCGAGGCGCGGAAGCGTTACAACCGGTTGTAAGGAGCTGGTGATGGCGAGAGCGATCTGGAGCGGGTACATCAACTTCGGGCTGGTGTCGGTACCGGTCGGGCTGTACAGCGCGACGCAGGAGCATCAGCTCGACTTCCACCAGTTCCAGCGCGGGACGTCGGACCGGATCCGCAACAAGCGGGTGAACGAGCGGACCGGGCGTGAGGTCGACTACGCCAAGATCGTCAAGGGCCACGACGTCGGTGGCGGCGAGTACGTCGTGGTCGAGCAGGAGGAGCTGGCCGACATCGCGCCGGGCAAGTCGCGCTCGCTGGAGATCTCCACGTTCGTCGACCTGGACGAGATCGACCCGATCCACTTCCAGAAGAGCTACTACCTGGCGCCCTCGGACGCCGGGAACGCGTCGTCGTACGGGCTGCTGCGGGACGCCCTGGCCAGGACCAACCGGGCCGGGATCGCGCGGTTCGTGATGCGCGGCAAGGAGTACCTGGCGACGATTCGCGCCGACGGCAAGGTGCTCGTGCTGGAGACGATGTTCTTCGCCGACGAGATCCGCGACCCGGCCCAGGAGCTCGGCGACCTGCCGGCCAAGACGTCGGGCAAGCAGCTGAAGATGGCGACCGATCTGGTCGAGGCGATGAGCGGCGACTGGCGGCCCAAGGACTACAAGGACAGCTACACCGAACGGGTGAAGAAGCTGATCGCCACCAAGCGCAAGGGCAAGGAGGTCGTGTTCACCGAGGAGGAGCCCGAGGCGACCTCCAGCACCGACCTGGTCTCCGCGCTGCGCGCCAGCGTCGAGGCGGCCCGCGCCCGGCGGAGCGGCGGGAGCAGCAAGAAGACCACCGCGAAGAAGTCCTCGCCGAAGCAGAAGACGACCGCCAAGGGCACCACGAAGAAGGCGGCGGCCAAGAAGACGGCTGCGAAGAAGAAAGCTGCCTGAGCTGTCAGGAACCTCGGGGAAAGTTCGTTCGTTCTGGTCTTGTCGGAGGATCGGCGATGAGACTTTCTGCCAGGGGACGGCGTACGGCGGTGGCGGCGGGTGCCGGGATCGGCACCGCCGGGGCGCTGGTCGCTGTCCTGATGCTGGGCGCGGCGTCCGCGCTGGCCCTGATCGGGATCGTGTTCGCCCTGGTCTGGCCGTTGGCGGCCGTGATCAAGCATCTCGCGGACGAACCGATCCCCTACTCGTCGGCGAGCATCGCGGCGTACGCCGCGGGGGCCGTGCTGTGTCTGCCGGGGGTGGCCCGGCTGCTCACCTGGGGTGCGGCCGGCCTGGCCGTCACCGTCGTCGCGGGGGCCGCGTTCGCGGGGCTGGATCTGCTGCTCTCGACCCGGCCGCCTCGCGAGGAGCGGCGGCGGCTTCCGTGGTCGCGGCGGCGTACGGACGGGTCGCGGCGTACGGACGAATCCGAGGCCGCCCTCAGCGCCGACCAGGCGCTGGAGGACGAGAAGCTGATCGCCAAGCTGCAGTGCCCGCTCAGCATCGAGGAGCTGTGCGGCGTCTGGCGCGAGACCACGGAGACCCTCGCGTCCGGCGCCGGGACCCGGGACCGGCAGGCGGTGGCCGAGGTCCGGCGGATCTGCCTGGACGAGTTCGAGCGGCGTAACCCGGAGGGCTTCCTGCAGTGGATCGAGGCCGGTGCGCCGAGCAACCCCGGCGTCTACCTGCTGCCCGACCGCGGTCCCGGGACGACATGATCTGATGGGCCGGTGGCGATCATCAGACCCAGGACCGAGGCCGACTTCGTCAGCTGCGTGGTGCTGCTGCGAGACGTGCACGAGTCGGCCGGGTACCCGGTCAACTGGCCCGACGACCCGAAGGCCTGGCTGACCCCGCCGGACGCGCTCGGCTGCTGGGTCGTCACGGTGAACGGCGAGGTCGCAGGGCATGTCGCCGTGACCGGGACCGCGGGCGGAGCGCTGGTCGAGCGGCTCTTCGTGGACCCGAAGCAGACCGGCCAGGGCCTCGGACGGCAGTTGCTCGACCACGCCGGTCAGATCGCCGGCGACCACGAGCTCGACCTGACGCTCGAGGTCGCCGACAACTGCACCGCCGCGATCGCGCTCTACGCCCGGGCCGGCTGGCGCGAAACCGCCCGTACGCCGGTCGCCTGGGGCGGTGATCAGGCCTCGGCCGTGATCAGCTTCTCCGCGCCCTCGTCCTCCTGATCGAGCGGGTGCGCGATCTCGTCCGACCGCATCCGCCCGAACCAGACCGCCGCGAACGACACCAGCGCCGGGCCGACCCCGGCCGCGATGAACACCGCGCTCACCCCGAACAGCGCGCCCGCCGGCCCGGCCAGTGCCATCGACACCGGCATCAGCAGCAGCGAGACGAAGAAGTCCAGGCTGGAGATCCGTCCACGCAGGTGGTCCGGGACCCGGCGCTGCAGCAGCGTCCCCCAGATCACCATCCCCGCCGAACCGGCCGCCCCGGCGATCGCGGCGCCGGCCATCATCAGCCACAGGTCCTGCGCGAACCCGAGCACGACGACCGGCACCGACCCGACGCCCCACATCAGGGTCATGACGGTCAGGTACCGCCGGGGCAGCGCACGCGACGAGATCAGCAGCGCGCCGACCGCCCCACCGATCCCGAAGGCCGCCATCACCAGGCCGAACTCCCGCGCGTCGCCGCCCAGCTGGTCGCGGATCGCGAACGGCAGCAGCACCTCCAGCGGCCCCAGGATGAACAGCACGAAGAACGTCCCGAACAGCAACGACGCCAGCAGCCAGCGCGTACGCCGTACGTAGCTCCAGCCCTCGCGCAGATCCGCGGCCATCGCCCGGACACCGGTCGGCGCGGCCTCGTCAGCCGGCGTCCCCGCGCCGTCCTGCACCTCCGGCGACGCCGGCTCGTGGCGCAGGTTCATCGCCAGGACGCAGGCCGCCGAGAACAGGTACGTCAGCCCGGCGACCAGGATCGCGACGCCCGGCGAGATCGCGGCGATCACCAGGCCGCCGATCACCGGCCCGGTCGCCTGCTGCGCGAGCGGCCGCAGCGTGCCCTCGAGCCCGTTGGCCGCGAGCAGTTCCTCCGGCGGCAGCAGCCGCGGCACGAGCGCCGTGTACGCCGGGATCAGGAACGCCTCGCCCGCACCGACGAGGACCGCCGCGGTCGCCAGGTGCCAGATCTCCAGCAGCCCGACCAGCGCCAGCGCGGCGAGGCCGAGCAGCACCACCCCTCGTACGGAGTCCGCCACGACGATCACCGAGCGCTGCGACAGCCGGTCGGCCGCGATTCCGCCGAACAGCACGCAGACCAGCAGGCCGATGCTGTACGCCGTGGTGACGACCGACAGCTGGACCGGACCGCCGCCCAGCTCGATCACCTGCCACGCCAGGGCGACCAGCCACAAGCCACTGCCGAGCAGCGCGACCGCGAGGCCGGTCCAGAGCAGGCGGTAGTCGCGGTGCCGCAGCGGCCGTACTGCCTTCCAACTGACCTTACTCACGATGCACACCTCAAGAGTTGACAGCGAAACTATGTGCTCACACCTTACCGGGATCAACAGTTCACTTGTCAACCGTTTACCCGTACACTCAAGTCATGGCAACGCAGCAGATGAGCACGGAACAGCTGGACGCGTGGCGGGCGCTCTACCGCGCCGACACCCTGCTGTTCACGCATCTCGACAACACTCTTCGCAGTATCGCCAAGATGACCTACTTCGAGCACGAGGTTTTGCGGGCGCTCGACGAGGCCGGCGGGAAGCTGCGGATGGCGCCGCTGGCGGAGAAGCTGATGATCTCCCGCAGCGGCGGGACCCGGCTGGTCACCAAGCTCGAGGACAAGGACGGCTGGGTCGTCCGGACCACGTCGCCGGCCGACCGCCGCGCGACCTGGGCCGAGCTCACTCCGGCCGGGCGGGAGGCGCTGAAGACTGCCCAACCCGTGGTCGATGCGGTGGTCGCGACGTTCTTCGCGGATCATGTCCCGGGTGAGGAGCTTCGACGGGCATCCCGGATCCTGGACCGACTGGCCGACGCGAACCCCAACGACGACGGCTTCGACTGCGGCCTCTGAGCCGCCGGAGGTGGCGCGGTGAGTCAGGTCGACGAGCTGTTCCCCGAGCGCGTCCGCGCCCTGAACCCCGTGCCGACCACGCACCCCGCCGAGCTCGTCAGCCGCCTGTACGACGCCCAGCTCGGCAGCCGCCACGCCGACCTGGCCGCCCGCTGGCTGCAGTCCCACGGCCACGGCTTCTACACGATCGGCTCCTCAGGCCACGAGGGCAACGCGGCCGTCGCAGCAGCCCTCCGCCCCACCGACCCCGCCCTGCTGCACTACCGCTCAGGCGCTTTCTATTTGGCAAGAGCCGCCCAAGCAGCCGAGAGTGAAGCAACCAGCGGAAGCGCCGCGCGGAGCGCGGGCGTGGGCGACGAGAAGCGGGAGCACGGCGGCGGAAGCGCCGAAGAGCGGGCGGACGGCGGCGGAAGCGCCGAAGAGCGGGAGCACGGCGGCGGGAGAGCTGGCGAGCGGGCGGACGCCGGGATCGTCGCCGCGCGAAGCGCAGGCGGGGCGACGGGCACCCTCCCCCTCCCGTCCCCCGCCGCGCGCAGCGCGGCGGGGGACGCGCTGCGGGACATCCTCCTGGGTGTGGCTGCAGCGACCTCCGAGCCTATTTCCGGTGGGCGGCACAAGGTGTTCGGGCGGCACGATCTCGCGGTGATTCCGCAGACCTCGACGATCGCCTCGCATCTGCCGCGAGCCATGGGCGTGGCGTTCTCGATCGCCCGGGCCGGCAAGCTCGGTGTCGAGTCGCCGTGGCCGGCGGACGCCATCGTGGTGACCAGTTTCGGGGACGCCTCGGCGAACCACTCGACCGCGGCCGGCGCGATCAACGCCGCGCTGCACGCGTCGTACCAGGGCATCCCGATGCCGCTGCTGCTGGTCTGCGAGGACAACGGGATCGGCATCAGCGTGCGCACCCCGGACGGCTGGATCAAGCAGGCCTACGGGCAGCGCCCCGGCCTGCGGTACTTCGATGCCGACGGCACCGACCTCGACGCCACCCTGACGATGGCGACCGAAGCGGCGACCTTCGTACGACGCAACCGCCGCCCCGCGTTCCTCCGGCTCCGCACGGTCCGCCTGCTCGGTCACGCGGGCTCCGACGTCGAAGCGGCGTACCGGACCCCCGCCGAGATCATCGCCGACGAGGAGCTCGACCCGTTGCTCGGCACGGCCAGGATCCTCCTCGGCACCGGCTGCTCACCGGCCGAGATCATCGACCGGTACGAGGCCAAGCGCGCCGAGGTAATGGAGCTCGCCCGCGAGGTCGCCGGCCTCCCCCAGCTCGCCTCCGCCGAAGCCGTCGCCGCTCCGCTCCGCCTCGCGAAGGTCCCCGAGGACTCGCTCCCCAGCAAGATCCTCGGCGCCTCGAGCAGCCCTCGCTCGAGCGCAGCGACGAGCCCCGGGCCGGCGACGGAAGAACCCCTCACCCTCAGCCAGTCGATCAACCGTGCCCTCGCCGACGTCCTCACGGCGTACCCGGAATCGATCGTGTTCGGCGAGGACGTCGGCCGCAAGGGCGGCGTGTACGGCGTCACCCGCGGCCTCCAGAAGTCCTTCGGCGCGGCCCGCGTCTTCGACACCCTGCTCGACGAGCAGTCGATCCTCGGTCTCGCGCTCGGCGCCGGCGTCTCCGGGCTGCTCCCGCTGCCGGAGATCCAGTACCTGGCCTACCTGCACAACGCCGAGGACCAGCTCCGCGGCGAAGCGGCGTCACTCAAGTTCTTCTCGCAAGGCCAGTACCGCAACCCGATGGTCCTGCGCATCGCCGGCTACGGCTACCAGAAAGGCTTCGGCGGCCACTTCCACAACGACGACGCGATCGGCGTCCTGCGCGACATCCCCGGCCTCGTCATCGCCTCACCGTCCCGCCCGGACGACGCGGCCGCGATGCTGCACACCTGTACGGCGGCCGCCCGCCACGACGGCGCCGTCTGCGTCTACCTCGAACCGATCGCGCTCTACCACCGCCGCGACCTGCACCAGGACGGCGACGCCGGCTGGCTCGCGCCCTACCCGACCGAGCACGTGCCGATCGGCAAGGCCCGCACGTACGGCGACGGCAACGAGCTGACGCTGGTCACCTTCGGCAACGGCGTCCCGATGAGCCTCCGTGTCGCCGAGCGCCTCCCCGGCGTACGGGTGCTGGATCTGCGCTGGCTGGCGCCGCTCCCGACGGAGGACCTGCTCCGCGAAGCCAACGCGACCGGCCGCGTGCTCGTCGTCGACGAGACCCGCCGTTCCGGCGGCGTCTCCGAAGGCGTCCTGGCCGCCCTCGTCGACGCAGGCTTCACCGGCCGGATGGCCCGCGTCACCAGCGAGGACTGCTTCGTCCCGCTGGGAGCCGCGGCCCAGCACGTCCTGCTGAGCGAGGAGACGATCGAGAAGGCGGCCCGCGAACTGCTCAGCTGAACAGACGCTGCCAGAAGGACTTCTTCCGCGGAGCCTCTTCCACCGGTACGTCGGCAGGCCTGCGGGCCTCGCGGGCGGGCTGCGCCTCGGCCCAGTCCCGGAGAACCTGTTCCTCGTCGACCAGTCCGACCGGCACGACGACGCCGGTGGTGTCGCGGATCTGGATCCGGATCCGGTTGTTGAGGTCCTGCAGGTAGTCCCGCACCTCGGACTCGCGCCGCATCGCGCCGACCTTGTCCGGAATCTGGGCTTTCTCCTTGCGCAGCTGGACCGACGGCGGCAGCAACGCGTCGGTCTCGATGTTCTCCCGGCGGATGAGGTCCTTCACCCACCAGTCCGGGTCGTGCGCGTCGGCCAGCTTCAGCGGTTTGCCCGCACCAGGCAGCCCCTCGAAGTCGCCTCGCAGCTCGGCCTGTTTGATCTGGATCTCCACCCAGTCCTGCGTGGAGATCCCTGGCGGCTTGCGCTCGGTCATGTACCGCACCTCCCGTGGCTCGGGGTCGCTGTACGCCCGGATCCTTGTCCGGGTCACCTCCAGGATAACCGTATTGTGAATGCCTTCACAAGCCCGGTTTCCTCCCGGCGGCCGAGGGCCACAGCTCCGGCAGCGGGATCGGCATCCGCCACATCCGCAGCCCCGGATCCACCAGCCCGTTCCGGATCGCGACGTACCGCAGCAGCCGCAACGGCCCCGCGATCAGCACGAATGCCAGCGGCAGTTCGATCACCACCGCACTCAGCACTGCCTGCAACTGATCGGCTCCCGGATGGCTCGTCAGTACGTCGAACCACGCGTCACACAGCAGCAGTACGCCGGACGCGAACGCCGTCGGGAACAGCAGCTGCCGCCGCCGGTACCCGAAGATCGCCGTCAGCAGCAGCATGATCGTCAAGACGACGTCGAAGCCGACCCAGGTCGCCACCCAGTTGCGCGCCTCGTACCGCTCCGGCAGCGTGACCGCCAGGTAGACCGTCCAGGGGATCAGCGCGGCCACGCACAGCAGAAGCAGCACCAGCCGCCAGCGCCGGATCCGTTCCATCATCCGCCGGGCCGGCATCAGCCCGGACGGCACCGGCGCCAGCCGCAGGATCAGCTCCCGCCGTTCCCGCGTGGACATCGCCGCGATCTGCTCATCGGTCACCCGCACGCCACTCACAGTGCATGCTCACATGGGACGATGGCAGACACCGAGAGCCGCGAGTGAGGAGACCCACCTGTGTCGTCCGTCATCCTGTCCGTCGTCGCCGGAGAGCGCGTCCAGAACCCGCTCCGTACCACCCCTTCGACCAACCCGGCGAACACCGCCGACCTGGTCGGTGAGATCGGCCTGGCCGGTCCGGAGGTGTTCGTCGCCGCAGCCGAGGCGGCCCGCGAGGCGCAGACCGGATGGGCGGCGCTCCCCGCGCCGCAGCGCGGCCAGGTGATCGCGAACGTCGGCCGTCTGATGACGGCGAACAAGTCCCGCCTGGCCGCCCTGGTCACCCGCGAGATCGGCAAGCCGCTCGCGGAGGCGCTCGGCGAGGTCCAGGAGATCATCGACACCTGCGACTTCTTCCTCGGCGAGGGCCGCCGCCTGTACGGCCAGACCGTGCCGTCGGAGATGCCCGACAAGCAGCTGTTCACCTTCCGCCGCCCGGTCGGCGCGGTCGCGGTGATCTCGGCCGGCAACTTCCCGGTCGCGGTCCCGTCCTGGTACATCGTTCCGGCCCTGCTCTGCGGCAACACCGTGGTCTGGAAGCCGGCCGAGTACTCCGCGGTCGTGTCCGACGCGTTCTACGAGATCTTCGCGCACTCCGGCGTACCGGCCGGGGTCTTCAACGTCGTGCACGCCGACGGCCCGGACACCTTCGCCGGGCTCGAGCAGGCGCTGCTCGGCGGACTGATCGACAAGGTCGGGTTCACCGGGTCGAGCGAGGTCGGCAGCCGGATCGGCGAGCTGTGCGGCCGGCACCTGCAGACCCCGTGCCTGGAGCTCGGCGGCAAGAACCCGATGGTCATCACCGAGAACGCCGATCTCGACCTGGCCGTCGAGGGCGCCCTGTTCTCCGGCTTCGGTACGGCGGGTCAGCGGTGCACCTCGCTCGGCACGGTGATCGTGCAGGAGGCCGTGCACTCGGACTTCGTCGAGCTGTTCGCCGCGGCGGTGTCGGCGGCGAAGATGGGTGACCCGACTCAGGACGTGCTGTTCGGTCCCTTGCTGGACGAGAAGTTCGCGGCCGGCTTCGAGAAGTCGCTCGGCTGGATCGGCGACCACCACCGGGTGCTCGGCACGACCGGCCGGGTCACCCCGGACAACCCGCGCGACGGCTTCGTCGGCGATCCGGCGGCCGGGCTGTTCTACCACCCGACGATCGTCGACGGCGTACTGCCGGACGACGAGCTGTTCCTGAACGAGACGTTCGGCCCGGTCGTCGGCGTCACGACGTACGGCGACCTGCCCGAAGCGATTGCCCTGGGCAACAAATCCGGCTACGGCCTGTCGAGCTCGATCTACACGACCGATCCGCAGCAGGCGTTCCAGTTCGCGCAGGGCATCTCGGCCGGGATGGTGAGCGTGAACAACTCGACCTCCGGGGCCGAGGCGCACCTGCCGTTCGGCGGCAACGGCAAGTCCGGCAACGGATCGCGGCAGAGCGGCATCTGGGTGCTGGACCAGTTCACCCGCTGGCAGTCGCTGAACTGGGACTACTCGGGCAAGCTCCAGAAAGCGCAGATGGACACGGTCACGGTCGAGGCCGACTTCGGATTCCTGCTGCCTTGAGCCCGACGACGCTGCCCGAGTCCGCCGACGTCGTGATCGTCGGCGGCGGCGTGATGGGGACCAGCATCGCGTTCCACCTGGCCGAGGCCGGCGTACGGCGGGTGCTGCTGCTCGAGCAGGACAGCCTCGGCGCCGGCTCGACGTCCAAGGCGGCCGGTGGGGTCCGGGCGAACTTCTCCGACGAGGTGAACGTGGCGCTCGGGGCCCGCAGCCTGCAGGCGTTCCAGGACTTCGCCGTACGGCCTGGGCAGGAGATCGATCTGCATCAGGTGGGTTATCTGTTCCTGCTGTCGACCGACGAGCAGGTGGCGTCGTTCGAGCAGAGCACCCGCCTGCAGAACGCGGCCGGCGGACCGACCCGGATGATCTCCGTCGACGAGGCGGTCGCGCTGGCGCCGTTGATCGCGCCGGACGGGCTGGTCGGCGCGTGCTTCTCACCCGACGCCGGGCACTGCTCGCCGGAGTCGGTCGTGCTCGGGTACGCGACCGCGGCCCGGCGACTCGGGGCGCAACTCGTCACGGGCTGCGCGCTGACCGGGATCGAGGTCGTGGGCAACGACATCCGCGGCGTACGGACGACGCTCGGAAGCGTCGAGACCTCGACGGTCATCTGCGCCGCCGGCGCCTGGTCCGCCGAGGTCGGCCAGTACGCCGGCGTCGAGCTCCCGGTGACCCCGCTGCGCCGGCAGATCGTCGTCACCGAGGCGGTCGACGGACTGCCCGGCAACCTGCCGATGACGATCGACTTCGGCAGCACGTTCTACTTCCACCGCGAGGGCCCCGGCCTGCTCGTCGGCATGTCGGACCCGTCGGAGCAGCCCGGTTTCCACCTCGATCGCTCCGACGCGTGGCTGCCCGCGCTGACCGAGGCGATGGGTCGCCGCGCCCCGAGCCTGCTCGACGTCGGCCTGACCGGCGGCTGGGCCGGCTTGTACGAGAACACGCCCGACCACAACGCGCTGATCGGTGAGGCGGACGAGGTGAGCCGATTCCTTTACGCCACAGGGTTTTCCGGGCACGGCTTCCTGCAAGGCCCCGCGGTCGGTGAGGTGATCCGGGACCTCTGGCTGGAGCGCCCGCCGTTCGTCGACGTGTCCCCCCTGCACGCCCGTCGCTTCCGCGACGCGGCGGCTCGCGCGGAATTCAACGTGGTCTGATGACGCTGCTGCTGAAACGCTCCGAGATCCTCGGGCTGCTCGACGTCCCCGCCGTCCTGCGCACGCTGCGCGCCGGATTCACCGCGGCGGTGGAGATCGAGCCGCAACGGATCCGGACCGAGCTGCCCGGACCCGGTACGGCGACCACGCTGCTGCCCGGCACGATTCCGGGCATTCCGGCGTACACGGTGAAGGTCAACGCAAAGTTCCCGCAGGCCACTCCGGCGTTGCGTGGGGTGGTGTGCCTGCATGACGCGAGGGACGGGTCGTTGCTGGCCCTTCTCGACTCGGCGACGATCACCGCCTGGCGGACCGGGCTCGCGGCGGCGCTCGCGACCGACGTACTGGCGGCGAAGACGGCCCGGACGGTCGGCGTGGTCGGGACCGGTGCGCAGGCCGGGATGGTCGTCCGGGGGTTGCTGGCGTTGCGCGAGGTCGAGCACCTGGTCGGGTACGACGTGGATCGCGCGCGGGCCAGGAAGTTCGTGGCGCAGGCGGGGATCCCGGGCGCGGTGGTCGACAGCGCGACCGGGGTCGCGGCGCGCGCGGAGATCGTCGTACTGGCGACCTGGTCGCGGGAGCCGTTGCTGACCGCGGCGGACGTCCGGCCCGGGCGGCACTTCACGACCCTCGGCGCGGACGAACCGGGCAAGATCGAGGTCGGGGCGGACCTGCTCGCCGGTGCCCGGGTGGTGGTCGACGATGTCCGGCTCGCGGCCGCGATGGGGGCCGTGGGCAACGTTGGTCTGGACGAGCGCTCGATCGGCGCGACGCTCGGCGAGGTGCTGTCGAACACCAAGCCAGGCAGGCAGTCCGCCGCGCAGGTGACGGTCTACGCGCCGGTCGGGCTGCCCTGGCAGGACCTGGCGATCGCCTGGCCGGTCTACCAGGCAGCTCAGGCTACGGGGATCGGGCGGAGCATCGACTTCCTCAGTTGACCTTGTACTCCAGCGAGATCAGACGGTCGTCGATCACCTCGTTGCTGAGCAAGGTCAACTGTTTGTACGGCAGTTTGGTGAACAGCGGACCTTCGCCTTCGCGCCCGTGCATGGTCGGGAACACCATCACCCGCAGCCGGTCCACCAGCCCCGCGTCGAACAGGCTCCGCACCAGCGACGGGCTGCCGAGCGTGATCATCGGCCGGTCGTCGAGCTGCTTCAACGCCGGCACCGCGGTCTCCAGCGGCTCGTCGACGAGCGTCGTGTTCGCCCAGCTCAACGGCTGCGTCAGCGTCGTCGAGAACACCAGCTTCGGCAACTCGGCCATCCGCACGAACGACGGGTCGTCGCCCTCCTGCACGATCTCGGCCATCATCCGGTACGACGTGGCGCCCATGACGATGACGTGATCCTCGGCGAGCTTCCGCTCCACCCACGCCGACAGACCCGGCCCGTCGTACCCCCAGTACGCCGCCGACTGCGGCCCGCCGTCCCCGAACCCGTCCAACGTGCTGAACATGTCCACGACCAACTCACGCACGGCTACTCCTTCACCAGTTGGGCAACGAGGGCGTCGAGCTGGTCCATGGAGGCACGAAT
Source organism: Kribbella italica (assembly GCF_014205135.1). Taxonomy (NCBI): domain Bacteria; kingdom Bacillati; phylum Actinomycetota; class Actinomycetes; order Propionibacteriales; family Kribbellaceae; genus Kribbella; species Kribbella italica. Next base: position 7,451,890 of record NZ_JACHMY010000001.1, on the reverse strand, counting down.
GCCGGTCTCCGTGCCGGTCTCCGTGCCGCCCTCGACGTACACGTCGCGGTCCTCGACGGTCGGGAACACCGTGCTCTGCCGCAGGGTGGTGACACCGTCGTTCTCGTCGAAGGTGATCGTATTCAGGTACACGACCCCCGGGTACAGGTCGAACTCGTAAGTCTGCACGATCCGCTCGGGACTCGGCGTCCCGTGGTACGGCCCGTGGAAGACGAATCCCTTGCCGTCGCTGTCGTAGTGCGTCCAGCGCCAGCGGCCGCCGTGCCGCGGGTCGAGCTGGTTGACGGTCAGCGTGAGGCCGGCCGGGCCGAGCCAGCGAGCCACCAGGTCGGGCTCGGTGTACGCGCGGAAGACCAGCGCGCGTGGCGCGTCGAACCGCCGGGTGATCAGCACGAGCGGGACACCAGGGTCGGCGGTGATCTCCATCAGGGCTGCTCCTTGAGCTCGTCGAGCAGGTCGTCGAGGCGGTCGAAACTCTCGCCCCAGTAGGCGCGGTAGTCAACCAGCCACTCGGCCGCCGTACGCAGTGGCGCTGCTTCGAGGTGACTCAGCCGGGCGGCTCACCTGCGGTCGGGTTCAGCGACGGGTGGGCGCGCCCTGCGGGTCGTTCGGGTCTTCCCAGTTGTCCGGGTCGCACCACTCCGCGGGCCAGTCGCGCTGGCGGCAGTACTCGGCGAGCAGTTCCTCGCGGGTCATCGTGCGGGTCGGCGTCGTCCGCGGCGGACGAGGCGGCTTCGTGGTGGTCGTCGTCTTCGTCGGTGTCGGATCGCGCTTTTCCTCGGTGCGCTCCGGGGCCTTCGTCGTCCGGGTCTTGGTCGGTACGACGGTCGGCTTGGCCGTCGTCCTCGGAGGCGGCGGCGGAGTGCTCGAGCGCACGGTCGGCGGCGGCGCGGACGGAGTCGGCGTCGGGGTCAGTGACGGGGTCGGGCTGCGGTCGTCGAGAAGAGGCGCGGCCTGCGACTGCGGCGGCTCGCCGTCGAACGTCGACAGTCCCCACAGGGCCAGCACCAGCACGGCCGCGACACCACCGGCTCCGGCGACCACCAGCCGCCGCGGCGGCCCGGCGTACCGCCCGACCGGACCGCGGACCGCGTTGCCCTTGCCGTCGACCCAGAAGTCCCAGTCCTCCGGCGCCGGCGGCCACGCCGGATCCGGCCGCCACGTCTTGGGCGGCACCCAACTACGGCGAGGCGGCGCGGGCCAGTTCGGCGGTACCACGAACCGCTTCACACAACCTCCACCTCGCCGACGAAAACCCGACCCAGGCTAATGGATCCACCGACCCCCAAACACCCCACCCAGGTCAGCTTTCCGTTAGGACCGCACTAACCCAACGACCCAGCCCCCCGAAAAGCTACTTTCTCCCACGCACTGCTCCGCCCGCTCCTTCGTCGCGTGCTACGCAGCGCTCCCGCCCACCCACTTTGTTTGCACGCGTGCTGTCGCCCGCTTCAGTACGCGCTGACGCGCTTCGTGCGCGCTGACGCGCGAAGTGCCGCGCTGACGCGCGAAGTGCGCTTCCGCGCGAGGTGCGCTTCCGCGCCGAAGGTCAACTGCCGGCGCGCTGGAGCACACGTTGGCTCACCGCGCGGCGCACGCGCAGGCGCTGGCACCCAGCGTACCGAGCGGCGTCCCACCGAGGCCGAACCTCGCCCGATCGCCGGCTCGGATTCACCTGCCGGTGGATGGATCCGAGGTGCCGACCTGTCCGACTACTTGCCGATGAGTTTGGCGGCGGAGTCGAGCATGTCGGTGGCGTAGCGTTCGCTGAAGCCTGCGGCGAAGCCGGTGACGGCGAAGACTGCTACCGAGGCCGGGGTGCCGACGGCGGAGCCGCCGGCGAGGATGCCGGCCAGGAGGGTGAAGTAGGCGAGCGAGCCGAAGATCGCGCCGACGCCTGGCCGGAAGGCGCCGAGGAGGGTGCGGTGCCAGCGGGAGGCGCTGTGGTCGATGACCAGCGAGCCCTTGGACATCCGCTGGATGACGGAGATCGTCGCGCCCAGGGCGGACATGGCCACGGCCGCGACCAGAGCCGAGGGGACCAAAGCGCCGCGCCACCATGCGTTCGCGGCCAGGCCCAGGAAGATCACGAGCAGGAACGTCGGCACGATGCCGGCCAGGACACCCTGGAAGTACTCGAGCCGCGCCTGCCGCTGGAGCAGGACCTCGACGCGCGCCTTCACGACCAGGATCTCGTTCTTCGCCGCCGCGACGGCAGTGGCGATCTCCTCCTCAGGCGCGTTGCTCGCGACCAGATCCGCAGCGACCATCACCCGCGTCAGCCCGGAGTACGCATGGTCGGTCGCCTCCTCCAACTGCTGTACGACGTGCTTGCCACGCAGCCCGTACCCGGCTTCCTTCGCGATCACCTTGCAGGCGATCTCCTCGTCGACCAGCTCGGGCGGCGGCGAGTTCAGGATCGAGTAGACCATCCGATCCTTGGCCAGCAGGCACCCGCCGACGACGGCCGTGCAGTAGTACTCCTTCTCGATCCCGCCGTGCAGCTCGGCGAACTTCTCCGACAGCGCCGGGATCAGCCAGAAGCCCGCCGTACTGGCCGCGGCCTCGGTCGACGAAGCCAGCTGGTGCGCCTGCACGAGGTGCCGGAACGTCGCCGGTCCGTACGTCGCGGCCTGGTAGAGATCCGGGTACTGCGCGGCAGCCTCTTCACCGGGCGTCGACGTCATGCGCAGAGCGTACGGCGTGAATCATCGCGGCGGTGGCCCGCTGGTGTCGCGCACCTGAAGCCTCATCGGCAGGTACGTCGGCTCGGCGTCGTCGCCGTTCACCAGCAGCTGTTCCAGCAACTCACCGGCCCGTCGACCGAGCTCGTCCCGCGGCACGGACACCGTGGTCAGGTTGGAGTGCGCGACCCGCTCCAGCGAGATGTCGTCGAACCCCACCACCGAGTACGCCGCCGGCACCGCGATCCCCAGCTCCCGCATCCGCGCCAGCGCGCCCAACGCGACCAGGTCGTTGTAGCCCAGGATCGCCGTCACGTCCCCAGCAAGCACACCAGCCACCGCGTCGTACCCGGCCTCGCTCGTCGCCCCGCACTCGACCACCTCGACCTCCACCCCGAACGCCCGCGCCGACTCGAACGCCCGCAGCCGTTCCGCGTTGGCCCACGACGCCGACGGCCCACTCAGGTACGCCGCCCGCCGATGCCCGAGCTGCGCGAGATGCCCGCACACAGCAGTCATCCCGCCGTGGAAGTCGACCGAGATCGACGGGACCGCGAGCCCCGGCACGATCCGGTTGAACAGCACCATCGGATGCTTCCGCCCGGCTAGCTCCGCCAGCTCAGCGCGCGACATCCGCGGCGAGCACAGCAGGACGCCGTCGCAGCACCGCATCAGGTCCTCGACCAGGTCGTGCTCGGCCGCGGGATCCTCGTCGGACTCCATCACCATCATCCGGCGCCCGTGCGACCGCGCCACCGCGGAGACCGCCTTCAGGACGTCCGGAAAATAAGGGTTCGCCAGATCCGGGACCAGGACACCGATGGTCCCCCACTCGCCGCGGGCCAGTCCCTGCGCGGCCGCGTTCGGCCGGTAGCCGAGCGACGCGACCGCTTCCTGCACCCGGTCGACCAGTGACGCGTCCACGCGCGCGGTCCCGTTCAACACCCGGGACACGGTCGCGGCGGAGACGCCCGCCGCCGTGCTCACGTCGCTGATCGTGACGCGCGGTGGCCGGCCCGGACGGTTCGGCACGGCGGTCCTCCCCTCGACGAGAAAGCGCTTGCAGGCAAGGCCACAGGCTAACCGCGGCGCTCACTCAACGGAATGCATCAGTCGATCTGAAATCGCTTTCAGACAACCTCTTGCCACCACCGCAAGCACAGACTACCGTCGATCGGCAAGCGCTTACCGAGGTCCTCGAAAGGTGATTCCATGCAGCTGGACCGTCTCTCGTCCTTCCCGGTGACGGCGTTCGACGCCGCCGGCGAGCTGGCCCTCGGGCCGTACCGCGAGCACCTGCGGCACCAGATCGACGCCGGCCCGGCCGCGATCTTCGCCTGCTGCGGCACCGGCGAGTTCTTCTCGCTCACCCTCGACGAGTACGCCGAAGCGGTCCGCGCCGCGGTGGCCGAGACCGCCGGCGCGCTCCCGGTCTTCGCCGGCACCGGCTACGGCACCGCGATGGCCAAGCAGTACGCCGCCGCGGCGCGCGACGCCGGCGCCGACGGCCTGCTCGTCCTCCCGCCGTACCTGATCAAGCCCTCGCAGCAGGGCCTGCTCGACCACTTCCGCGGGCTCGCCGCGTCGACCGACCTGCCACTGATCGCCTACCAGCGCGACAACGCCGTCTTCACCCCGGACTCGGTCGCCGAGCTCGCGCGGATCCCCAGCGTCCAGGGCTTCAAGGACGGCATCGGCGATCTCGACCTGCTGCAGCGGATGATGGCCGTCGCGCCGGATCTGACCTACTTCAACGGGCTCCCGACCGCCGAGGTGACCGCCCGCTCGTACGCCGCGGTCGGCGTGAAGGCGTACTCCTCGGCCGTGCACTGCTTCGCTCCCGAGATCGCGCACGCCTACGAGGCCGGCCTCGACGAGCTGCTCACCGAGTTCTACCTCCCGCTGGTCAAGCTCCGCGACAAGGGCGCCGGGTACGCCGTCTCGCTGGTCAAGGCCGCCGTACGACGACGCGGCGTCGACGTCGGACCGGTCCGATCGCCGTTGACCGACCCGCTGCCCGAGCACCTGGAAGAGCTCGACCAGATCCTCGAGCAGGGACTGACCGTCGTCCGGAAGGGCGCCGCATGAAGATCACCGACGTCAACCTCACGCCGATCGCGATGAAGGACCCGCCGCTGCGCAACATCCACGGCGTGCACCAGCCCTACGCGCTGCGCACCGTCCTCCAGGTGCACACCGACGAGGGCCTGACCGGTCTCGGCGAGACGTACGGCGACCTGGCGATTCTCAATGCCCTCCGCAAGGTCGCCCCGCGGCTCACCGGCCTCGACGTCCTCGATCTCAACGGGCTGGAGCGGATCATCCGCGAGACGCTCGGTGCGAGCGCCGGACCGGCCACGCACGGGCTGGTCGGAGAGGCGAGCGACGAGAAGACCATCTCCACCGTGCTGTCGGCGTTCGAGATCCCGTGCTGGGACCTGCAGGGCAAGGCGCTCGGCCGGCCGGTCGTCGACCTGCTCGGCGGCAAGGTCCGCGACGCCGTACCGTACAGCGGCTACCTGTTCTTCAAGCCGGCCGCGCACACACCGTTGCCGGACTACCCGACCGATGCCTGGGGCGAGGCGATGGATGCCGAGGGCATCGTCGCGCAGGCCCGCGCGATGGTCGACGGCTGGGGATTCAAGTCGCTCAAGCTGAAGGGCGGCGTGCTGCCGCCGCAGGACGAGGCCGACGCGATCCTTGCCCTGCGCGACGAGTTCCCGAACCACCCGCTCCGGCTGGACCCGAACGCCGGCTGGACGGTCGAGAGCAGCATTGCCGTCGGCAAGAAGCTGGACGGTGTCCTGGAGTACCTCGAGGATCCGACCGGTGGGATCGACGGGATGGCCGCGGTCGCCCGCTCAGTTTCCATGCCCTTGGCAACCAACATGTGCGTGACGGAGTTCGCGCACGTGAAGCCCGCGGTGCTGGTCGACGCGGTCCAGGTGATCTTGTCCGACCACCACTTCTGGGGCGGGCTGCGGCGGTCCCGTGAGCTGGCGGGGATCTGCCGGACGTTCGGGATCGGCCTGTCGATGCACTCGAACTCGCACCTCGGGATCAGCCTGGCCGCGATGACCCACCTGGCCGGCGCGACGCCCGAACTGACCTACGACTGCGACACCCACTACCCGTACCTGGTCGAGGACGTCGTTCAGAAAGGCGTGCTCAGCTTCAAGGACGGCGCGGTCAAGGTGCCGGACGGCCCGGGTCTCGGTGTCGAGCTTGACCTGGACGCGCTCGCCCGGCTGGCCGAGCAGTACGAGAAGTGCGGGTTCGACACCCGCGACGACATCACGCCGATGCGCGCCGTCCAGCCGGACTGGGACCCGGTGATCCCGCGGTGGTGAGGCACGGCGCCTTCGCCTACACGTGGGACCTGATCGGCGATCCGGCCGGCGCCGCGCGGATCGCCTCGCTCGGCGTCGACACGGTGACGCTGCAGGCGGCGTACCACTCGGTCCGGGCGACGACCGCCTGGCATCCGCGGCACCGGGTTGTGCACGCCGGGCACGCGGCGGCCTACTTCCGGCTGCGGCCGGAGCGTTGGAGCGGAAGGCTTCGGCCGCCGGCGCCGACGTGGGCGGTCGAGGACGAGGACCGCTTCGGTACGGCGTCCGCCGCGCTGACCGCCGCCGGCCTGCGGACCGAGGCGTGGATGGTGCTCACGCACTCGTCGGTCCTCGGCCGGTCCGCGCCGGATCTCACCGTGCGCAACGCGTACGGCGAACGGTTCGCGCACGCGCTCTGCCCGGCGCAGCCCGACGTCCGCGAGTACGCGCTGATGCTGGTCCGCGAGGTCTGCGACCAGTACGACGTACCGGCGCTGATGCTGGAGGCGTGCGGCTGGCTCGGGTTCGACCACTTGAGCGCGCACGAGAAGACCGGCGGCGCGGACCTGTCGGCGTGTGCGCGGGATCTGCTGTCGATCTGCGTCTGCTCCGCCTGTTCGGAGATCCTGGACGCCGACGACCTGTCCGCACGGATCCGGCGGCTGGTCGACCATGAACTGCAGGACGGTGTCCTTGCCGGTGACAACCTGATCGATGCCCTGGGCCCTTCGTTGGCCAAGGCCCTCTTCGAGCACCGCTCCACGGTGATCAGCGGGCTCGTCCGCGACAACACCGAACTGGCCGGCGGCCGTGAGATCTTGCTGATGGCAACGGACGATCCGCAGGTCACCGGGCCTGACGTCGGGCTCAACCTGACCTCCGCATCCCCCACGGCGTACACCCTGAAGTGCTGGGACGAACCGGAGGCTGCCATCGCGCGGCTCAAGGCGGCTCGCACCGACGTACCGCTGGTTGCCAATGTCAACGCTCTCGGCGATCGTCCGGACGAGCTGCCGGGGCTGGTCGATCGGCTGGTCGCGGCCGGTGCGAGCGAGGTGCGCTACTACCATGCCGGACTGGCCTCACCGGCCCGTCAGGCGGCGATCCGCGCGGCCGTCCAGGAGGTCAACTGATGCTCAACGGTCTCTACGTGATGGACCTGGCCCGCTTCCCCGACGTCTACGGCGACGACGAACGCGCCGCCCTCGAGAAGCACCTTCGCATCACGGCACCTCCCTTGGCGCCCGCCGACCTGACGCCCGACCTGCTGGTGGACGTCGACGTCCTCGTCACCTCCTGGGGCGGCCCACAGCTCACCGCCGAACTCCTGGCCTCGGCACCCCGGCTGCAGCTCGTCCTGTACGGCGCCGGCTCGGTCCGCTCGATCGTGACGCCCGAGTCGTGGGCTCGTGGCATCCGGGTCACGACGGCCAACGAGGTCATCGCGGCGTCGGTCGCCGAGTTCACGCTCGCGCAGGTCCTCTACGCACTGAAGCACGGCTGGCGCTACGTTCTCGGCAGCCGCTCCCTGGGCGAATCGTTGCCCCGAGCCACCAACGAACTCGGCGCGAACGGCTCGGTCGTCGGCCTGATGTCCCTCGGCGCCACCGGCCGCGCGACCGCCCGCTTGCTGGGCCGGCACGACCTGGTCCTCCAGACCTATGACCCGTACGTCGACCCGGCGGTCGCCAAGTCGCTGGGCGTTCGTCAGGTCTCCCTCGAAGAACTCTTCGCCACCTCGGACGTGGTGAGCCTCCACGCCCCCGTCCTGCCCGCGACCCGCAAGGTCGTCGGCACCGACGTCCTCCGCTCGATGAAGCCCGACGCGACCCTGATCAACACCGCCCGCGGGGCTCTGATCGACGAGGACGCGCTGGTCGCTGTGCTGCAGGAACGCCCGGACTTGTTCGCCGTACTGGATGTCACCGACCCTGAGCCGCCGCTCCCCGGCTCGCCGCTCTTCACGCTGCCCAACGTGGTGGTCACGCCGCACCTGGCCGGCACTTTGAACACCGAACGCCGCCGCCACGGGCGGTTGATGGCCGAAGAGCTGGCCCGGTACGTCGCGGGAGAACCCTTGCAGCACGAGGTCTTCGAGGCCGCCCAGGGGAGATCGGCATGAAGCTGGTCCTGCTCCCCGGCACTGCCGACTGGGCCGATCGTCTGATGGCGGACGTCCCCGGACTTACCGTCCTCACACCAACCCCTGAGGCTCTCCGCACCGCCGATGCCGCCTACGGTGTCCTCCCGGCCGAGCTTCTCGCCGCGACCACCCGACTCCGATGGCTCCAAGCGCAGCAAGCCGGTCCGCCACCCGGTTTCTACTACCCCGAGCTCGTCGCCCACCCGCTGATCGTCACCAACATGCGCGCGACGTACACCGATCATGTCGCCGAACACACCCTCGCGCTCATCCTGTCGCTGACCCGCGGCCTCCCGCGCTACCTCCAGGACCAGGCCCGCGCGGAGTGGAACCCCGACTGGGACCCGGCCTCGGTCGTCCCGTTGTCCGAGGCAACCGCTCTGGTGATCGGCGTCGGCGCGGTCGGTGCGGAGATCGGTCGGTTGCTGTCAGCCTTCGGTACGACGGTGATCGGCGTCGACGCCCGTCGGGCAGAGGCCCCTGGTTTCAGCGCTGTGCACCCGGCCGAGACCCTGAACACGCAGCTGGCCGCAGCCGACCTGGTGATCCTGACGGTGCCGCACACCCCCGACACCGAAGGCATGGTCGATGCTCGATTCCTGAAGCAGTGCAGGCGATCCGCGTTCTTCGTCAACGTCGGTCGCGGCCCGACCGTCCGGCTCGACGACCTCGACGCCGCACTGGCGGCCGGAGAGCTTCGCGGCGCCGCGCTCGACGTCTACGAGATCGAGCCACTGCCCGCCGACCACCCGCTGTGGCACCGGCCGAACGTCGTCCTCACCCCGCACGTCGCAGGCGCCGGGCCGCACGCCGACGAGCGCCGGTACGCCGTACTGGTGGAGAACTGCCGGCGGTTCGTCGCCGGCCAAGACCTGATCAACGTCGTGGACAAGACCCAGTGGTTCTGACCCGGAGGTTCTGCAAGGCCTCATAAACCGCCCCCACGAAGGAGTTCGACCATGCGTGGTACCCGCCCCCTTGCCCTTCTGGCCGCCCTCGCCGCCGGCGCCGCCGTACTGACCAGTGCTGGTACGGCGACCGCCGCACCCGCCTGCACCTACCCGGCCGAGGTGCTCAACCTCAGCCGCTGGAAGCTGCAGCTCCCGCTCGACGACCCCAACCAGTCCGGCACCCAGGTCCTGCAGATCACCCGGCCGCGGCTGAACACGTACGTGGTCAACCCGTGGTTCAAACCGAACTCGTCCTGCAGCGGCGTCCAGTTCCGCAACGCCGTCAACGGCGTGACGACGCCGAACACCAGCTACGCCCGCTCCGAGCTGCGCGAGATGGAGAGCAACGGCACCACGGAGATCAAGTGGTCGTCGAACTCCGGCACCCACACGCTGGTGATCGACCAGTCGATCGACCACCTCCCGAACACCAAGCGCCAGGTCGTCGCCGGCCAGATCCACGACGGCAACGACCGCTCGACCTTCCGGCTCGACGGCTCGAGCCTGTACGTCACCCGCGACAACGACACGAAGTACAAACTGATCACCAGCAACTACGTCCTCGGCACCCGCTTCCAAGCCAAGTTCGTCGTCAGCAACGGCTCGATCAAGGCCTACTACAACGGCACCTTGCAGACCACGATCCCGGTCAGCTTCACCACCGGCTACTTCAAAGCCGGCGTCTACACCCAAGCCAACTGCACGAACTCAACCCCCTGCGACTCAAGCAACTACGGCCAAACCACCCTGTACGACGTAACAGCAACCCACAGCTGACAAAAGCGGGGCCGGAGATGCCCGTCCAAGCACCCCGGCCCCGCACTCCCCGCCCAGTTCATTCCCGGGCCCCCGCACCCCCGGCCCCGCGCACCTCCCGGACCCCGCACCCCCGGCGCCCCGCGCACTCCCAGCTTTTCCCGGCCGGTGCGGCCTCAGCCGTCGGCGACCTCTTCGGCCGCATGGTCGCCGACGGACGCTGAATCAGCGCTTCCGGTGTTTCGGGTCCGCGTCGTCGACTACCTCGACCTGTTCCTTGCGGACCTTCTCGCTGACCTGCTGCTCCTCGCGCACGGTCTCCGTGTCCAAGCCGACCCGCTCGACCGCGACGGTCTCTTTGGCGACGACCGGGCGCTCCTCGTGCAGCGTCACCTCGACGTCCTCCTCACCGATCTTTCCACCGGTGCGGCCGTCCTCGATCGGTTCGCGGACCACGTGCACCTCTTCGTGGCTGACCGGGATCGTGACCTGCTGCTCCTCGGTCACCACCCGCTTGTGCAGCCGGACCTTGCCGGTCTCGACCGTCTCCGTGCCGGCGCGCAACCGCTCCTCGGAGCGGATCATCTCCTCACGACCGGCGCCCTTCATGTCCTTGGTCTTACCGGTCCCCATGTCCTGCCCCGGCTGCATCATTCCGCCGGTCATCCCGGCCTGCATGCTGTAGTGCCGGTACAGCTCACTCGCCTCGGCCTCCGACAGATGCCCCTGGTCGTCGATCCGCGGCGCGTCCTTGATCAGGTCCTTGCGCTGCCCGACGTGCAGCCCGTCCTGCTCGGCGTGGGCGCCGGCCAGCGGGACGAACGACTCCTTGCTGCCGAACAGGCCGGTCTTCACCGTGACCCACTCCGGCTCACCGGACTGGTCCGAGGCGTACAGGTTCGCGGCGGTGCCGACCTTCTGGCCCTCCACGTCGTAGACGTCCTGCCCGATGGTGCGTTCCAGTTCCTGCGCGGTGCTCATCTGGCTCATCCCCGTTCTGCTTGTCGAAGGCAACTTGTGTACGACGGACGGGTACCCGTGGTCACCGAGAGCAAACAACCAGTTGCCGTGAGCACTCACATCACGTGGTCGAGAATCGCCTGCAGATCAAGACCGAACGGCCGGTCCGCGTCGATCGGCGGCACCACCGCCTGTACGGCGGCGTGCAGCTCCCGCAGCCCCGCGGGCACTTCACGCCCGGACAACGCGAACGCCTGATGCACCACCAGCAACTCAGCCGCAACGACTTCGCGCGCCAACCGAACCGCCGTTGTGAGGTTGCCGGCCGCTTCCCAGGTGAAGGCCTGAACATCTTCCTGCCCGTTGGACGTCTCCATCGCACCGATTGCCGCAGGCAACGAGAGCCGACGGAGCGCGTGCGTCGTCGCGACGGCGCGCTTGTGCACCGACACCAGACCGGCCTGCGGTCCGGGCACTCGCGCCAGTTGCGCGGGCAGTCCTGTCACCGCAGGATCGAGCAGCCGATGAATCCGAGCCGTCGACACCTCCGCCGCATGCGTCAGCGCGGCCACCACGTGATCGCAGTGCGCCGCGAGGTCGATCCCGTGAAACCCCGCCGTCCCCAGGAACTCGCCGTCCAGAAACGCCGGAGAATCAGTCACCCCGTCCAGTCCACGGTCAACCGCTTCCGTCAGCCGCACAACCGTCCGCCTGACATGCGAGACCACCTGTCCCGCCACCCGAAACGAAACCGGCGCCTGCAGCGCACCCGGCGAGTTTTCACTTCCCGCAAGCTGAAGAATCCTCGCCTGCTCCCCAGCCAGCAACTCGTCACCACGCCCCACCCGAGCCTCATAAGGATCCCGACTGGCCCCCACCACAGCCAAGCCCCCCGCAGCCACCTCCCCCATCCGCCCCACCAACCGAGCCAAGGGCTCACCCTGCAACCAAACCCGCCCAGTAGCCCCAGGAACCCCAGCCAACAAAGCAATCCCCTCCTTGGGCCCCAACTCAAAAGAAGAGGAGAGGAGGGAGCCCGCATCCCCCGAACCGCTGCCGCCTCCGGCGGCGCGGAGCAAGTGGTCCGCGGGGTAGCAGTTGCCCTCGGCGTCCACGACGGTGCCGATGCCTACCAGCGGGCCTGCGGCGTGGGCCAGCGGAATGATCTCCCCCGCCGAGCCTGCTCCCTCCAGCGGGATCGCCGGCACGTAACCGCTGTTGAGGAGAGCAACTAGTTGTTGGCACAGCTCGGCCGAGACTCCCGCGTCGCCCGTGAGGAAAGTGCGGAGCCGGGCGAGGACCACCGCGCGAGCCTCGGCGTACGGGAGCCACGGGGCACCACCAACCGCACGGCCGAGCAGCAGGTTGCGCTGGTGAACCCGTTGTTCGGGTTCGTCCAGCCGGCGTTTGCTCATGGCGCCCATGCCGGTGTTCACCCCGTAGACGGGAGCCCCGGAGGACAACGCCGACAGCAGGCGGTCGCGGTTGGTGCGGAGGGAGGCCAGCAGGGCAGGGGAAAGTTCCAGCGGGCCTGGCGACGTCAGTGTCAGGTCCTCCGGGCGTTCGATCAGCATCAGTGGAACCTGAGCATCGTGCCGACCTCGGACTCCTCGGCCCGGCGCAGGATCAGGTGGGCGATCGCGACGTCGAGCAGAGAGAGACCCCGGTGCCAGAGCAGTGTGCGCTCGGCGTCCGATTCCCGACCAGGCTTCTGACCGGCGACGATCTGGCCCAGCTCCGCGTGCAAGGTCGACGGCGACAACCGTCCCGTGTCGACATGCCGACGCAGCGCCCCGAACCGCCCGGACTGCGCCTCACGCCAGTCGTCGACCACCACCTTGTCGATCACGTCCAGCAGATCCAGCTCGACCGCACTCACCGTCCCGTACGGCACGACAAAGGCCCCCGGCTTCACCGCCGCCGTCCGCAACAACACCTCCGGCTCGTTCAACCGCGTCGCCTCGACCAGGACATCCGCGCCGTCGAACGCCTCCTCAGCCGTCGCCACCACCCGAACCGGCGTCGACAGCTCCGCCGACAGTTCCGCGGCGAACTTCTCCCGCGACTCCGGCCGCCGCGACGTCACCCGGATCTCGTCCAGGTCGAACAGGTCGTCCAGCATCGTCACGTTCCACCACGCCGTACCGCGTGCTCCCGCGTGCCCGAGGATCTTGCTGTCCCGCCGCGCCAGGTGCCGCGCCCCGACCGTCGTCATCGCGCCGGTCCGCGCCGCGGTGATCATCGTCGCGTCCAGGATCGCCAGCGGAACACCTGTCGTCGGGTCGAACAGCGTCGCCACGGCCAGCTCGCTCGGCAGTCCGACCTGGTAGTTCGGGACGAAGTCGCCGACCACCTTGACCCCGCTGACGCCGTGCTCGCCGAGCCGGTTGAGATGCCCGCGGAGCACGTTGAAGTGCCCGATCCCGCCGTTGTCGGGGACCAGGTGCACCCGCGGCTCGAAGGCGGTCTGCCCCTCGCCGTGGTCGCGGACCGCCTCCTCGACGGCGTCCACGATCTCCGTCCGGGTGAGACCGAGCGCATCGATCTCGGGCCCGGACAGGAAGCGCAACCAGATTCCCTCAGCCATGCGGAACTCCTCCTCGTACTGCGACTTTGGTCTCGACCAGGTTCGCAGGCACCGACTTCGGTATCGCGAACCGTCTCAACGGCTGACCCCCGGCGTGGCGCGCTGTTAGCGTCGATCACCGGTGACGATCCGCGACCAAGGGAGCAGGACCATGCCTACGAACACCAAGACGGTGGTCGGGCACTCGGCGACCGACAAGGTGCTGCTGTACGGCGGCCTGCCGCTGCTCGGTGGAGCGCTCGGCTTCTTCCTGCCGCGGATCGCCGACTGGGCGGCCGGGCTGCGCTGGGTCCCCTGGCAGGGCCTGTTCGAGACGCTCGCCGGCTGGGACGCCTGGTGGGTGCAGCTGATCACGATCGCGGTCGGCCTGGTCGCCGGCTTCGTGCTGGGCGCGATCGCGATGGACGACACGCTGCGGATCACGGTCACGAACAACGACGTCGAGCTGCTGAAGAACGAGAAGACCACGCTCGTCCCGCGCGACCGCGTCGCCGCGGTCTTCCTGGACGGCAAGGAGCTCGTCCTCCAGGACCGCGACTCGGGCGAGCTGGCCCGCGAGAAGCACGACCAGCTCAAGGGCGACACCCCGAAGATCGGCGCCGCGTTCCGCGCCCACGGCTACCCGTGGTCCGACGGCGGCGACCCGTACGGCGACCGCTTCCGCCGCTGGGTCGAGGACGACCCGGAGCTGCCGCCGGCCGTCAACGCCGTCCTGCGGGCCCGGGCGAAAGCCTCCGACTCCAAGGACGACCTGCGCGAGCTCCGCGGCGAGATCGCCAAGCTCGGTTACGTCGTACGGGACCAGGACAAGAAGCAGTACTGGCGGCCGACCCGCTGAGCTGAGTCACTCCAGCAGCTCGAGCACCGCGTCGGCGTACGCCTGCTCGGCGTCCGGGCCGGTCGTCGTCCCGCCGGTGGTGTGCACCGTGTAGCCGCCGTCGGTCGCCTCCAGGCTGACGAACTGCCCGCCGAGCAGCGTGCGCAGCTGCTCCTCGCGAGGCAGCCAGATCACCTCGCGCTGCTCGATGCTGTCCAGCGCCCACTCGGTGGTCCCGTTGAAGCCGATCACCTTGCCGCCGGGGTAGTCGTGCACCTCGACGGTCATGTCGCTGACCACGAACACGTCGTCGTCCATCTCCCGGTCCGGGACGACGAAGCGGTCGCCCGCGCCCGGCACCCAGAGCGCGCCGGCCTTCTTCAACCGCTTCGCCTGCTCGAGAGTGATCACGTCACCATCTTCCTCGCCCGATCAAATCCGCACACCTTCGCGCGCGCCCGGACAAGAAGAGCAAGGGAACGCTCAGCGGATCAGCGCCTTGCGCAGCTCGGTCGCGCGCAGCCGCATCCGGTCGCGGGTGCCGGTCGTGAAGCGGTGCAGCGGCAGGTCCACGACCGCGGCCGCCTGTCCCTGACTCACGGCGAGCAGCGCGCGCACCCGCCGTACGGCGGTGTGGCGGTCCGGAGCCGCGGCGATCACGTCGAGCACCTCGTCGCGGCGGTCGAAGGCGGCCAGCACCGCGTCGTAGATCTCCAGCTGCGTGTACGCCGACCGGTCGGGCTCGAGCTGCACGGCACGATCCTCCTCCCGGGCGCCACCACGGACGACCTGGCGCCACAGCGCGGGAACGACCGGACGGGTACGGCGGCGGGTGGACAGCCGGGTGCTGGTCACGGGCAGGGTCATCGTCATATCGGGCGCTCCTGACTATTCGGCGAGTGCGTAGGGTTCGCGCGGCGGGCACTTGCGGCCCGGCGTGGTGAGGGCTTCGAAGTGCCACGGCTCGTTGTCGTAGCGGCGGCAGATCCCGTACCGGTAGCCGTTCAGCTCGAGCCACTTCGCGCCGGCCGCGGGCGTGATGTCGACCGCGCGGCCCTTCACGTGCTCGGAGAACTCCGGCGGCAGCACCCAGCGGACGGCCGCCTTGTACGAGCCGTACTTGACGATCGCCTCGTCCAGCAGGCGCCGCTGCTTCGCGGCGCTGCGGCGGCCGGAGTTGATCCGGAGGGTGGCCCCGTCGGCCTTCGCGGCTGCCATGGCTTTCAGCAACCGGGACCGCAGCTTGGGCGACATCCCCTCGGTCGACTCCTCGTCGTACGCGCCGTTGTCGCTCGTGCTCGGGCTCTTGGTCGGCTTCGGCTTCTTCTTCGGCGGCTTGGTCGGCTTCGGCTTGGGGGTGACGGCCGGCGTGCTGACCGGCGTACTCGGTACGTCGCCGTCGGCCCGCGGCAGTCTCGTGTCGGGCGCTCCGGCGCCCCCGATCACCGGCGCTTTGTCCCCCGGCGAGTCGAAGCCGAGGAAGTCCGCCACCTGCCCGTGCCAGACCAGCAGTGACGCGACGACCGCGAGCCCGGTCACGGACAGCAACCGGGCCCGGACCGACAGGCTCCGGCGCGGTGGCTCCTCGTTGTTCATGGGGTACAGCCTCTCGGTTCACAGCGCTGGTGACATCCCTCCCAGGGACCGTCCTGCGCGGCCGGAAGTCGGACCTGGGTAGCAGGTCCGACGCGTGGCCTCGTCCTAAAGTTGGAGCTTTTGCCCGTTCGGGCGAAGGAACCGGTAAATAACTCTCACGACTACGCTGAGCAAGGTGTGGAGCCTTTGGCGGGGGATGTCGCAGCTGCAGCGGGACGTGCTGCTCGCCGCGCTGATCGGCGTCGGCTGGTTCCTCGCGCTCGCGGTGGTCAGCGACAGCTCGTTGCGCCCGGCCAACCCGAGCGTCTCGGTGGTGACCGGGCTCTTCCTGGTGATCACCGTCGCCGTCGGGCGCAGCCTGCCCCGGACGACGCTGGTCTTCGTCGCGCTGCTCTACCCCTTCGTGTACGCCGCGGCCGGCACCGGCCTGGCCTCGCAGGCGGGCATCGACGTCTTCGGGCAGCCGGTGATCGCCAACGCCGCGCTGCAGTCCGAGATCCACCTGGTCCCGCTGCTCGTCGTCGGGTACGTCGCGGCCGCCAGCGGCGTCCGGCGGTTCACCTGTCTGTTCTTCACGATGGGCAGCCTGGCCGGGCTGATGATCGGGCTGCCGACCGTGGTCGCCCTGGTCCTGGCCAACTCCGACGTCGTGATCAGCCGGCGCTACCGCAACCTGCCGACCGATCTCTACAGCCTGTACGGCTACATCGACGTGTCGCTGTTCGTGTTCGCCGAGGCGCTGATCGGCGGCATGGTGCTGCTCGGCGCGAACGCCCTGCGCCGGCGCAAGTCGATGCTGGTGCTGGAGAACCGGAACGCCGAGCTGGTCCGGCTGCGCAAGATCGAGGCCGAGCGGGTCGCGGCCGCCGAGCGGACCCGGATCGCCCGGGACCTGCACGACGTGGTCTCGCACCACATGAGCGCGGTGGTGATCCGGGCCCAGGCCGCCGACCGGGTGGCCGACCAGAACCCGGCCGCCCTGCGCGAGGCGGTGCGCTGGATCATCACCAGCGGCAAGGAAGCGCTGACCGCGATGCGGGAGACCGTCCGGGTGCTCAACACCGCCTCGCCGGGCGGTGGCGCCGAGACCGCTCCGGTGCCGGACCTGTCCGACGTGGCCCGGATGGGCGACCGGCTCAAGGCCGTCGGGGTGGACGTCACGATGAACCTGCCGACCCGGAGCCGGGAGCTGACGAGTGCCACCGACCTGACCGCCGTACGGATCATTCAGGAGGCGCTGACCAACGTGATGGTGCACGCGAAGGCCTCGGCGGCTCAGGTGAGCTGGCAGAGTGGGCCGCAGGGCGAGCTGCTGACCATCGACGACAACGGCAGCGGTGGGCCGCCACCGGTGAACGTGCTGGAAACCGCCCGGCGCAGCGAGAGCGGCCGCGGCAACGGACTGATCGGAATGCGCGAACGCGCGCTGGCTGTCGGCGGCACACTGGCCGTGGCCGCTGGACCCCTGGGTGGATGGAGAGTGCAGGCATGGTTGCCCCCGCAGAGGTGACGGACCAGATCCGGGTACTGGTCGCCGACGACCAGGGCGTGATCCGGACCGGGCTCGCGATGATCCTCGACCACGAGCACGACCTGACCACGGTCGCGCAGGCCGGGGACGGCGAGGAGGCGCTGCGGCTGATCGACCAGTTCGACCCGGACGTCGTGCTGATGGACATCCGGATGCCGGTGATGGACGGGCTGGTCGCGACCGAGCGGATCACGCGCGCCAACCAGGCCGCCGGGAAGAGCAAGCCCGCCGTCCTGGTGCTGACCACGTTCGACGACGAGGCGTACGTGCTGAGCGCCGTACGGGCCGGTGCTTCGGGGTTCCTGCTGAAGGACACGGATCCGGATCTGCTGGTGTCCGCCGTACGGGCTGTGCATCGCGGGGACTCGCTGGTGGACCCGGCGTCGACGCGGGTGCTGCTCGAGCGGTGTGTCGAGCTGGAGCGCAAGGTCGGGAACGGCGGGGAGCCCGCGCCGGCGCCTCAGGACGCGGGCCGGTGGACCGGGGCGCTGTCGCAGCTGAGCGAGCGTGAGCGTGACGTCCTGGTCTGGATGGCGCGCGGGCTGTCGAACCGTGATCTCGCGGCGAAGCTGTTCGTCAGCGAGACGACGGTGAAGACCCATGTCAGCAGCGTGCTGTCGAAGCTGGGGCTGTCGAGCCGGGTGCAGGCGGTGGTCGTCGCGTACGAGGCGGGCGTCGTACGGCCGGGTGAGGCTGAAGTCCGGTGGGAGTCCTAGAGGACCCACCAGACGCCGGCGGCGACGGCGAGCACGAGCAGGACGGTCAGGATCTGGCTGAGCACCGACGCCTGGCGGCGGCGGGGTAGGAAGTCTCCGGTCATACCCCCAAGCCTGCAAGGAATCCGACGGTCTTCCATCGGCCGCCAGGACGATCCCGCTGTGACGGAGGTCGCCCCCAGGTCGCACCGGCCTCATCCTCCAGGAGGAGATAGTTGCCCAGGGCCACTGACGGTTACCGGAGGACTTCGGCCCGTACCTTCTTCGGGACGACCATCCCCCAGGCGTCCAGCACCAGCTCGCGCAGCTCGTCGGCGTCGAGCGCGTCCAGGTGGACCTGGATCCAGCGGAACCGCTCGTCCGACGGCTTCGGCGCGAAGAACTTGTCCGGCTCGGCCGCGATCGCCGCGTCGCGCTCCTCCTTGGGGAACGCGATGCCCATCGTCTGCTCGTCCGGTGAGACCGCGAGGTAGACGATCTGCCCGACCCGCCACTTGATGCTGTCGCGGACCAGCACCTCGTAGCTGCGTGGCAGATCGGCGGTCGCGGCGCGGATGTCCTCGAGATCGACCATGGTTTCGACGGTACGCCGAATCACTGACAGGGTGTGTCAGTGATCACGCGATGAGGGGGTTCCACGGGGTGGGACGTACCGTGGTCGGATGCCGGACGAGGTGAAGAGCGCGGTCGAGGGGGCCGAGGTGGTGTTCCGCCTCGCCGACCCCGAGCATGCCCTGCCCGGCGTCCGGCTCTGGGAGGAGCTCGGGCTCGCGGCCGAGCAGCTGGAGTTCAAACCGGTCGGGTACGGCTGGGAACTGCGGCTCCCGCGGCCGAGCGTGCACCGGATGGAGTACCTGTTCGACGTCGCCGACGCCGGGATGCGGACCGACCCGACCAACCCGCGGGTGGTCGGCGGCGCGTTCGGCGAGCACTCGTGGCTGCCACTGCCCGGGTACGTCGAGCCCGCCTGGATCTCGGTCGAGCCGATCGCGGCCGGGCTGACCCCGCTGCCGGTCGAGACCTCGCCGGTCGGGCCGGTCGACGTCCAGGTCTGGGCGCCGGACGGGATCGCGCCGTCGTTCGAGCTGCCGCTGCTGCTGTCGCACGACGGCCCCGAGTTCGCCATGTACGCCGGACTCACGCACTTCGCCGGCGCGATGGTGGCCGAGGGCACCCTTCCGCCGTTCCGGCTGGCGCTCGTCCGCCCGGGGTCGCGCAATCTCTGGTACGCCGCCAACCCGTCGTACGCGGAAACGCTGGTCGGCCACGTGCTGCCCGTGATCACCACGCAGTACAAGAGCAAGCAGCCCGTGCTGATGGGCGCGAGCCTCGGCGCACTCGCCGCCCTGTACGCCGAGTGGAACCACCCCGGGACCTTCGCCGGGCTGTTCCTCCAGTCGGGCTCGTTCTTCACGCTCACCACGGACCCGCAGGAGTCCGGCTTCGAGTACTACGCCGAGGTCACCGGCTTCGTGAACCAGGTGCTCGCGGCAACGTCCGCGCCGAGCAGGCCGGAGCTCGCGATGACCGCCGGGACGCCGGAGGAGAACGTGCACAACAACCGCGTGATGGCCGCCCACCTGGCCACGCTCGGTCTCGAGGTCGACTTCAACGAGACGCCGGACATGCACAACTTCACCGCCTGGCGCGACACCTTCGACCCCTGTCTAATCGAGCTGCTTCAGCGCATCTGGGCCGCCTAGGGTAGAGCGGGTGCTCAGAACACTCGCTGGCTTCGGTGCGTTCGGACTCTTCTGGGGAGCGTGGGGGGCGATCCTGCCCGCGGTCCGCTCGGAGGCCGGCGTCAGCGACGCCCAGCTCGGCGGCGCGCTGCTCATGGTCGGCCTCGGCGCCCTGGTCTCGATGCGCTTCACCGGCTACCTGATCGACCGGTACGGCGGCGTGGTGCTCCCGGTGGTCGTCGTACTGTTCGGCGCCTGTGGGGTCCTCCCGGCCTTCGCCGGCTCGGCCGTCACACTCGGTGCGGCCCTGTTCCTGCTCGGCGTGACCTCCGGCGCTACCGACGTGGCAATCAACGCGACCGGTACGGCGGCCGAGGCCGAGACCAGCAAGCCGTTGATGAACCTGGCGCACGGGCTGTTCTCGATCGCCGTGGTGGTGTCCAGCCTGAGCACCGCCGGTCTGCGCTCAGCCGGCGCCGGGGCTCTACCTGTGCTGGGCGGTGTCTGCGTGGTGATCGCACTGGTCGCAGCGGCGCTGCTCTTCCCCGGCTCAACCAGGTTGGTCCCAGTGCTGGCAGACAAGCCCAAGCGGAGGCGGCTTGAGCCGGCCCTGCTGGTCTTCGGCGGGCTCTGCGCCCTCGCGTACGTCGTCGAGAACGCCTGGCAGAGCTGGAGCGCCGTACACCTCGACACGTCGCTGGGTGCAGCACCTGGTCTCGCGTCGACTGCACCTGCCGTCTTCGCCGCAGCTGCAGCGACCGGACGCATCAGCGGCAACGCCCTGCTCGCCCGACTCCGCCCAGCCCAGCTACTCGTTGCCGGAGGCGCCGTTGCCGCCGTCGGCTCACTGCTGGCCGCTACAGCGGGCAACGCCTGGGTGGCACTCGTGGGCATCGGCATCGCGGGGCTCGGTACGTCGGTCTGCGCGCCGACCATCATCAGCATGGCCGGTGCCTGGGCCGGACCCGACCGGCGGGCCGGAGCGATCTCCACCGTCACCACGATCGCGTACCTGGGCTTCCTGCTCGGCCCGGCCGCGGTCGGCGCCGCGTCGAGCGTCTGGTCGTTGCCTGCCGCCCTGGCCGGGGTCGCGGTACTCGCTGTGGTCGTCGCCCTGCTCGGACCGGTCGCGGGACGCGCGGGGACCAGACAGCCGGCCTGAAGTCGTGCGAGGGTTACCGGCAGGACAGCGAAGGGGTGAGGCCGCGTGGAACGTGAGCAGGTCGAACTGGACGCGCCGGGACTGGACCGTCCGGGCACGGTGATCCGCTACGGCCACTACGGCCGGCCGGTCCTGGTCTTCCCCAGTGAGCAGGGCCGGGCCTGGGACTACGAGAACAACGGCATGGTCGGTGCCGTGGCGGACCTGATCGAGGCCGGCCGGGTGAAGCTGTACTGCGTCGACTCCTACGACCACGTGAGCTGGTCCGACCGCGGCATCCCGCTGGAGGAGCGCGCTCGCCGGCACGGGCTGTACGAGTCGTGGATCCTCGACCAGGTGGTGCCGACGATCGGCCGGGACACTCCGGGCGCCGCCGACATCATCACCACCGGCTGCAGCCTGGGCGCCTTCCACGCGCTGAACTTCGCGCTGAAACGGGCCGACCTGTTCCCGATCGCGATCTGCCAGTCGGGCAACTACGACGCGTCCAGCTGGCACGCCTGGGGCGAGCGCGGCGACGCGACGTACTTCAACAACCCGGTGGACTACCTGCCCAACCTGGACGGCGACCACCTGGAGTGGCTGCGCAACAGGATCTTCCTGGTCCTCACGGTCGGGCAGGGCGACTGGGAGACGCATCCGACCGGTTCGCTGCCGTCGGCCCGCGCCACCTCCGCCCTCCTTGCGGCGAAGGGCATCCCCCACGAGCTGGACCTGTGGGGACACGACGTAGCTCACGACTGGCCGTGGTGGCGCAAGCAGCTGGCCCATCACCTGCCCCGATTCTGTTAGGAGACCTACTGTGCCTGACCGCTCTCAGCACCTGATCGGGTTGTTGCTCGGCGCCGAGGAGGACTGGCCGCAGGCCTTCGAGGCCCTGCTGCGCCGCGTCGGTCCGGTCGAGTCCGCCGGCACCACGCACGAGTTCGGCACCGAGCGGCTCACCATCGAGCCGTTCGACCTGAACGACCCGGTCCGGGTCGGGCTGGTGATCGACCGGCTGGCGTACTGGTACTACCACCCGCGCGAGTGGCTGAAGAAGGCCGCGCTGATGAACGGCACGTACCTGCTGAACTCGCCGTTCACGTTCCAGGCGATGGAGAAGCACTCGGCGTACTGCGCGATGCTGCGGCTCGGGCTGAAGATCCCGCGGACCGTGCTGGTGCCGTACAAGAACCCGGTCGACAACGTCCGCTGGGCCTACACGTCGGCCAAGTACAACAAGACCTTCGACCTGGACGCGATCGCCGACGACCTCGGCTACCCGATGTACATGAAGCCGTTCGACGGCGGCGGCTGGCGCGGCGTCTCGCGGATCGACAACCGCGAGGACCTGCACACGGCGTACGACGAGTCGGGCGAGATGCTGATGCACCTGCAGGCGACGGTCGAGTACGAGAAGTTCGCCCGGGCGCTGTCGATCGGCGCCGAGACGATGGTGATGGACTTCCGCCCCGACGAGCCGATGCACAACCGGTACGCCGTCTCGCACGACTTCCTCAGCCCCTCGGCCGGCCACCAGGCGGTCGCGATCAGCCGGATCGTGAACGCCTTCTTCGGCTGGGAGTTCAACTCCTGCGAGATGCTGGTCGCGGGCGACTCGGTGCACCCGATCGACTACGCCAACGCCTGCCCCGACGTCGCGATCACCTCGCTGCACTACTACTTCCCGTGGGCGATCGGCGCGCTGGTCAAGTGGTCGGTCTTCTCGCTGGCCACCGGTCGCCGCACCAAGGTCGACCTGCACACCGAGCGCTACTTCGCGATCGCCGACGACGAGTCACTCGACTACGACGCCAAGATCGAGGCGTACCTGAAGCTGGCCGACGAGCACTTCGAGACCGCCAGGTACCACGAGTGGGTCGCGCAGAACCTGCCGAACTTCGACGAGCAGCTGGTCGAGTGGGTCAAGAGCGCCGACTTCGACCGCATCCTCACCGAGACGGTGAAGGCGACCTACCCCGCCCACGAGCAGGACAAGTTCCAGGCCCACTTCCGCGGCCTCACCGGCCTGTGGGTCATCGACCAGTCGCGGTGATCAGGCGGGCTGCCGGGTGGTGGGTCCACTCGCCCTCCGGCGCCCGCTCCAGGAATCTCTTGCGGAGCTCCTCGACGAAGGCCTCGCCGCGGGCGATCGCGGTCGCCCGCATCGGGCCGGAGTGGGCGTAGGCCTCGAAGAACTCGGCGGCGCCGGTGTAGGTGATCGGGAATCTCAGCAGCTCGTCGCGATCGACCGCTCCCCCGAGGGCAGCAGCCGGGTCCCCGGCCGCTGCAGCGGCGTCGGCGTCGACGTCTGCGTCTGCGTCTGCGGGAGCTTCGGGGTGCAGCAGGTCCTTGATCAGGCTGAACGGGCCGGTCTCCTCGGTGACGGACGGCCAGTAGACGACCGAGAGCCGGCCTTCGGAGTGCAGTGCGTCGTACCAGGAACCGATCGCGTGTTCCGGCTCGGGCAGCTGCTGCAGGCCGAAGACGGAGACGACCGCGCCGCACGTCCTGAGCCAGCGGGGATCGAGCGTCGAGGCGTCGCCCTCGACCACGCTGACGAGGTCGCGGCCTCCGGCGCGCTCGCGCGCGAGGCGGACCATGCCGGCCGACAGGTCGATGCCGACGATCTCCCGGTGGGGGAACTGGTCGAGCAGCAGGTCGAGCTCCGGGAACGTGCCGCAGCACGGCACCAGGATCGGACCGGGCGGCAGGTCGCCGAGCTGGGCGACGGCCGCCTCGACCCACGGCCGGAAGCGCGGGACGAAGTACTGCTCGTAGCCGGCGGCCGCCTCGTCCCAGCCGCGGGCGAGGTGCTCGTTCACAGAAGCACCGCGCAGACGGCGCCCGCGAGGAGCAACTGGAGTACGGCGGACAGAGCGCGCCGCGGCCGTTCCGCCGTGAACCAGGCCAGGCCGGCCCAGATCCGGCCCGACAGGGCGGTCGCGACGGCCATCAGGGCCACGCCGACGAGCCACAGCCAGGGCGGCAGCGAGTTCCAGTTGGCGCTGGCCCGGGCGAAGAGCAGGAAGACGATCCCGGTCACCAGCACGATCACGACATCGGCGCGGTCGCGGAGCTTGTGGGCGAGGATCTGCCAGATCGCGAGGACCGGGAAGCCGACGGCCAGGGTGATCAGGAAGATGTCTCTCACGATGCCTCCAGGAGCTTGGTGGCGAAGTCGTCGGCGTCGGCGGCCACGTCCGACAGGACCACCACGGCCCGGCGACGCTCGAGATCCACACCGATGAACGAGCGGTAGCCGCCGGTCCCGCCGTTGTGCCAGATCATGCTGCGGTCGTTCGGCAGTGGGGTGGTGATCCAGAACAGGCCGATCCGATCCTCGTCGAAGTCGCGGCGGGGAGCCAGGGCCTCGACGTACTTGCCACTGATCAGCGCCTTGGCGAGCACAGCGAGGTCAGCGGCGGTGGAGACCACCCCGCCGGCAGGGGCGTAGCCGGTCTGGACCCAGGTGCCTTGCCGACGACCACCCGAGCCGTAGCCCTCCGGTGCTGCGCCGTCGTCGCTGGTCGGCGTACGGGACTCTCGCATGCCCAGTGGCTGGAAGACTCGTTCCTGCAGGAGGTCCGGGTAGCTCTTGCCGGCTTGCTTGGCCAGAGCCTGGCCCAGCAGGGCTCCGCCAAGGTTCGAGTACGTCGACTTGCCGCGGCCGTCCGTCCCCGCGGACCTCGCCTGGTCGAGCAGCTGGTCGACGCTGAACGGGTAGGGGTTGCCCGCGGACAGGTTGGCCAGCATCGCGCGTGCCGCGGGCAGCGGCTTGCCCGTGGTGTTCGGCAGACCGGACTGGTGGGTCGCCAGCTCCTCCAGCGTGACAGTGGCGACGTCCGAGCCGTCCAGCGGCAGCAGCGACCCGACCTGCTGGTCGAGCTTCACCTCGCCGCGCCGGACCGCCTCGCCGAGCAGGATCCCGGTGAGCGCCTTGCTGATCGAGCCGATCTCGAAGCTGCCGTGCTCGTCGGTCCCACGACCCGCGTAGCGAGTCGTGGTGTCCTCGACGACCGCAACGGACAGCCGGTGGCCCGGCCCCTCGTAGTTGTCGTCGATGAAGCGCTGCAGCTCGGCGTCACCCGTGCTGGACTCGGCCAGGTGCAGCGCGCCGGGCCGGATCAGCCAGCCGCCGGCAGCCAAGGCGACGGCGAGCAGGACAGCGATCAGTTTCAAGGGACTCACCTCTCGAGAGCGACCAGAATCGCGAGCAGCGCGACCACCCGGGTCGGGGGAACGGCGAAGACGCCGCGGCTGGGCGTGTGCAACCAGCCCTCGGCCGTCAGCTGCCGCAGATGGTGGTAGATCTGCCCGCTCGTGCCGAGGCCCTCGACCTCGCTGAGCGCGCTGACCGTCGTACGTCCGTGCAGGATCTCGCGGAGCAGCGTCAGCCGGACCGGATGTCCCAGTGCGGCGAGCGCGGACGCTCTCGAGGCCCAGTCGGCCTCCAGCACCTCGGGCGTCGGGCGCCCGAACTGCCAGTCGATCGTCCGCTCGTCCGGCAGCGTCACGCTGCCCGTGTAGAGCACCGCGCCGGGCGCGGGGATGCGCTCCTTCAGCCCGCGCAGCGCGAAGAACACCTCGGGGTCCGCGCCCTGCGGGAGCACCTGCCGCTCCTGTGGACGAAGCCCCGCGGACTCGGCCGACTCCAGGGCGGCGACGCGCCGCTCCAGGTCCGCCAGCCGGTTGTCCACAGGTTCTTCCACACTGTGGATACTACGTATCTACGTAGATCTTGCAAAATCAACGACTGTCTAGAGTGTTCGGGTGCGTGACGACGAGGTGCCCGCGTGGTGGCGGCGGCTGGGGCTCGACGGACTCGTGGACGTGCACGTCCACTTCCTCCCGGACCAGGTGATGAACGCGGTCTGGGCCTACTTCGACCAGGCCGAGCAGCACTACGGCGTTGCCTGGCCGGTCCAGTACCGGACGCCGGCCCTTGAACGGGTCGAGACCTTGCAGCGGCTCGGCGTACGCCGGTTCTCCGCGCTGGTCTACCCGCACAAGCCCGACATGGCCGCCTGGCTGAACAGCTGGGCCCGGGACTTCGCTGCCCGGACCCCTGGCTGCGTGGCGAGCGGGACGTTCTACCCCGAGCCCGGCGCCGCGTCGTACGTGAAGGAAGCGCTCGAGCTGGGCACCCGGATCTTCAAGGTGCACGTCCAGGTGGGCGACTACGACCCGCGCGACGAGGAGCTGGACGCGGTCTGGGGACAGCTGGCCGAGGCCGGCGTCCCGGTGGTCGTGCACTGCGGGTCAGGACCGATCCCCGGACGCCACACCGGGCCGGGCCCGATGGGCGACGTACTGGCCAAGCACCCACGGCTGACGGCCGTCATCGCTCACCTGGGCATGCCGGAGTACGCCGAGCACCTGACGCTCGCCGAGACCTACCCGAACGTGCACCTGGACACGACGATGGCGCTGACGCCGTTCACCGAGTCACTGGCGCCGTACCCGCGGGAACTCCGGCCGCGGATGGCGGCGCTGCAGGACAAGGTCGTGCTCGGCTCGGACTTCCCGAACATCCCGTACGAGTACGCCGTACAGCTGGAAGCCCTGGAGCGTCTCGACCTCGGCGACGACTGGCTGCGCGCGGTCTGCTGGGAGAACGGCCTACGGCTCCTCGACGGGTAGCTGCGAGGCGAACCAGGCCAGTGTGAGCCCGGTGAGCAGTGCGTCCCGGTCGATCTCCAGGCTGACCAGCTGTGCGTTCCAAGCGAGCAGTGCCGTGCTCAGCACCAGCGCGGAGATCTGCTGACCCTCGTTGAACGCCGTGAGGTTCTCGTTGAACCAGCGGACCTCCGCCAGCTCCGCGGCGTCCAGCCCGCGCTGCTGCGCGACCGCCTCCGACACCGCCGTGTACGCCGGGGTGGCGCCGAGTCCCTCACGGTCGTCGCCGACCTGGTACTCGTCGTAGCCCAGGCGGCGCATCAACTCGTCCCAGCCCGCCGCGGCGCGGCTGCTCGGCGAACCGCCCTCCGGACCGTTCAGCGCCGTCCACGCGATCGACGGGATGACCAGGTGGTGAGTACCGGCCACCTCCAGCCGCAGGGCCGCGTCCAGCACGTCCATCACGCCACTGGGCCAGGCGTGCGTGAGCAGCGCCGGCCGGGCGTCCGGATGCGCGGACCGCACGTGCAGGAAGTGGACGAACTGGCCACCGATCTCGGTGCCGTAGTGGTGGTAGGCACTCAGCCGGGCCTCGTGCACGCGCCAGTCGTACCCGCCGAGCCAGTAGTCGAGCAGCTCGTCGGCGTACGCGGCCGGCACCACGCGGTCCAGACCCGCGGCGATGTACCCGCCCCCGTCGCGGAACGCGCGGAGCCGGTCGTACAGCGCGTCGAGATCGCCCTGCGGCACCCGCAACCGGAGCTCGCGGACCTCGGCGGTGCGCTCAGTTCCCACCCATCGACCTCTCCCTCTCCCCGCATCGCACAGCCCTGCACTCCAGCATGACGCCCCGGGCCGACGGTTTGTTGTCCCGGTCCGCGACTTGCCTCTTCTGACAAAGAACGAACCGACGCCGAAAGGGTTGCACGAACGGGCTGTCATCTTGCTGACAGTTCCATCCGGCGACAAACCATTGACAACGTTGCCCGGCCCGTGCGGCGGGTCTCCGTCCACTCTCCGTCCACCCGTTGCCGAGCGTATTTCAACGTTGTAAAGTCGACGCCGACCTGCTCAGCACACCTCACGGGAGCCTCTCGATGCCCAGCACCCAGCCCCGACCCGAGCACCCCCGGCCGCAGTTCGTCCGCCCGCACTGGCTGAACCTCAACGGCGAGTGGCAGTTCGAGGCCGACAAGTCCGACTCCGGCCTGGAACGCGGTCTGGCCGAGCGCGAGCTCGAGCGCCGGATCACCGTTCCGTTCGCGCCCGAGTCCGAGCTGTCCGGGATCGAGGACGTCGACTACTCCGAAGCGGTCTGGTACCGGACGACCGTCACGATCCCCTCCGACTGGACCGGCAACGACGCCGTCCTGCACTTCCAGGCCGTCGACCACGACGCCACCGTCTGGGTGAACGGCGTCGAGGTCGTCCGGCACCGCGGCGGCTTCACCCCGTTCAGCGCCAACCTGGCGGGCGTCGCCGCGCCGGGCGAGGAGGCGCTGATCGTCGTCCGCGCCCGCGACACCAAGAACGGGTCGCAGGCGCGCGGCAAGCAGAGCACGATCTACTTCAACCGGGACTGCCACTACACCCGGACCACCGGCATCTGGCAGACCGTCTGGCTGGAGGCCGTCCCGTCGGTCCACCTCGGGCGGCCGCGGATCACCCCCGACGTGGCGGGCTCGGTGTTCCACCTGTCCGTCCCGGTCTCGGCGAACAAGCCGGGCTGGACGGTCCGCGCCGTACTGTCCGACAGCAACGGCGAGATCGTCACCGCGGAGGTTCGCGCGGACCTGGACCTGGCGCCGCGCCTGCAGCTCGCCGTACCGGCTGACCGGGTGCGGCTGTGGGACACGACCGACCCGCACCTGTACGACGTACGGCTGGAGCTGGTGAACGCCGACGGCGCTGTGGTCGACCAGGCCGCCAGCTACGCCGGTCTGCGGTCGGTGTCGATCAACGGCCAGGCCGTACTGATCAACGGCAAGCACGTCTTCCAGCGGCTGGTGCTGGACCAGGGCTACTGGCCGGAGAGCCTGATGACGGCGCCGTCCGAGGAGGCGCTGGTCGCGGACATCGAGCTGAGCCTGGCGGCCGGCTTCAACGGGGCCCGGCTGCACCAGAAGGTGTTCGAGGAGCGGTTCCTCTACCACGCGGACCGGATGGGTTACCTGGTCTGGGGAGAGTTCGGCGACTGGGGTGCGGGCGTCGGTGACACCGGCGACAACAACCAGCTGCCGACCGCGACGTTCGTGACGCAGTGGCTGGAGGCGGTCGAGCGGGACTACAACCACCCGTCGATCGTCGGCTGGTGCCCGCTGAACGAGACCCACCAGCTGCTGCACGACCGGATCACCCAGCTGGACGACGTGACCCGGGCGATGTTCCTGGCCACCAAGGCGGCCGACACCAGCCGTCCGGTGCTGGACGCCTCCGGCTACTCGCACCGGGTGCCGGAGACCGACATCTGGGACTCGCACAACTACGAGCAGGACCCGGTCGAGTTCGGCAAGCAGATGGCCGGCCTGGCCGACGGAGCGCCGTACGGCAACACCGGTGGCCGCGAGGACCGGCCGATCTCGCAACCGTACAACGGGCAGCCGTACTTCTGCAGCGAGTTCGGCGGGATCTGGTGGAACCCGGAGGCGGTCCAGCTGGCCGGCACCGACCGGGCCGAGTCGTGGGGCTACGGCCAGCGGGTGAAGGACGAGGCGGAGTTCTACGACCGCTTCACCGGGCTGGTCGACGTACTGCTCGACGACCCGCGGATGTTCGGCTACTGCTACACGCAGCTGACCGACGTCTTCCAGGAGGAGAACGGCATCTACCGCTTCGACCGCTCCAGCAAGCTGGACGTCGACCGGATCCGCAAGGTCCAGATCCGCGCGGCGGCGTTCGAGGGCTAGAGCGTGCCGGTGGCCAGTTGCAGCCCGAGGCTGCAACTGGCCACGCACACCCACAAGATCGCGCCGAGCAGCAACGGCCGCAGTCCGGCCTTCCGCAACTCACCGACCCGCAACGACAGCCCGATCGCCACCAGCGCACTCGTGATGAGGAAGGTCCCGACCAGCGCCAGATCCGCCTGCCGCTCGTCCGGCACCAGCCCGACGGTCCGCAGCCCGGCGGCAACGAGGAACCCGACCAGGAAGAGCGGCAACATCCGCCGCCAGGGAAGCTTCGCCCGAGGCACGCCCGCAGCGGCGAAGCCGCCAGCGGTTTCGGCGGCGCCCGCAGCGGCGAAGCCGCCAGGGGTTGCGGCGGCGCCCGCAGCGGCGAAGCCGCTAGCGGTTTCGGGGGCGCCGGCTCCCTCTCCCCCCACCCCCCTGCGCGCGTCCCGGCGGGACTTCAGGATCACCAGGCCGATCACGATCGGCACCAGCATCAGGGATCTGGTCAGCTTCACCACCAGTGCGTGGTCGCCGGCCTGCTGGCTGAAGGCATAGCCGGCCGCGACCACCGACGACGTGTCGTTGACCGCCGTACCGGCCCACAGGCCGAAGGCCTCCGGGCCGAGGCCCATCAAGTGGCCGAGCGGCGGGAAGGCCAGCACCGCGACCACGTTGAACGTGAAGATCGTCGCCAGCGCGTACGCCACCGACGACTTCTTCGCCTCGATCGCCGCCGTCGTCGCCGCGATCGCGGAGGCGCCGCAGATCGCCGTACCGACGCCGATCAGGATCTGCGTGTCGCCGCGCACCCCGAGCAACCGCCCGAACAACCAGGCTCCACCGAGCGCGATCGCCAGCGTCCCGAGCATCACCGGCAGCGATCCGGCGCCGACGCGCGCGACCTGCTGCAGCGACAGCCCGGTGCCCAGCACCACGATCGACACCTGCAGCAGGAACTTCGACGCGAACTCGTACCCCGGCCGCGACCACTCACCCCGCAGTACCGGCACGAGCGAGCCGACCACAACCCCCAGCACCAGCCCGAACACCGGCCCGCCGACGACCGGGACCAGCCGCCCGAGCGGCACCGCCGCCGTCGCGAGCACGAGCACCACCAGCAACCCCGGCAGCCGCTCGACGAAATGAGGTTTCGCGGCCGTCTCGGACGATGCCGGTGACCTAACCTCTAGCTGCACGCCGGGACCCCTCGCTCTTAAATGTACGCACATTTAAGCTAAGAGATGACCGGACATTTGGCAAGCCGTCGTGACGTACGGCGCAGACGGGAAGGCCTCGATGACCGAGCGCAAGCTCAACCGCGGCGGCGGCCGGCCGCTGTGGAAGCAGCTCCAGGAGGAGCTGGTCCGCCGGCTCCGCGCGGGCGAGTTCGACGACGTCTTCCCCGGTGAGCTCGCCCTCGTCGAGGACTACCAGGTCAGCCGCCACACCGTCCGCCAGGCGCTCAGCCAGCTCCGCGCCGACGGCCTGATCGTCGCCGAGCGCGGACGCCAGCCGCGGGTCGCGACCGCGCCGGAGATCCGCCAGCCGATGGGCGCGCTCTACAGCCTGTTCTCGTCGGTCGAGGCGTCCGGCCTGACTCAGCACAGCGTCGTACGGGCGCTCGATGTCCGCGCCGACGGCGTGATCGCGAGCCGCCTCGGCCTGGAGGCGTCGATCCCGCTCGTCTACCTCGAACGCGTCCGCTTCGCCGGCGACGAACCCCTCGCACTCGACCGCGTCTGGCTCCCGGCAGCTGTCGCGGAGAGCCTGCTCGAGGCGGACTTCAGCCACACCAGCCTGTACGCCGAACTCGCGGCCCGCACCGGCCTCCGCCTCGACCACGGCCGCGAGGACATCCGCGCGGTCAACCCGACGTCGGCCGAGCGAGCCCTCCTGCACTGCCCCGCCGGGGCCGCTGTGTTCTCCATCAACCGCCTCGCCCATGCCCAGGGCCGCCCGTTCGAGTGGCGCCACACCGTCGTCCGCGGCGACCGCTTCGCCTTGGCCGCGGAGTTCTCCGCCCACCAGGGCTACCGCCTGACCCCGGCGACCGGGAGCAGTTTGGCTTGAGGGGGTTCACGCCGGGCGCATTGGCCGCTGGAGTGCGCCCGGCGTGAAGCTTTCAGAGGGTGATCGACTCCAGGTGCTCGACCTTCCTGAACTCGGCACCCGTCGCGAGCACCGAGGCCTGGAGCTTCGCCAGACCACCCCAGTCCTCGGCCGGCTCGTCGAGCGGCTTGTCGAAGTCGTCCCAGTGCGTGGCGATCACCAGCGGAACGGGCTTGATGGTCTTCAGCAGCCGATCCGTCACGCCGGGCTCACCGCCGGGCGCGGCCAGGACCACGTCGACCTCGAGGTCCTTCAGCGCGACCGGGTCGAAGCCGGCGGTGCTCAGACTCAGGATGCGCAGCCCGCCGATGGTCAGCACGTAGGCGAGGGTCCCGCCCTCGACCAGGTCGGCGATTGTCCGCGGCTTAGGCGGTACGACGGCCGGACGCGTTCCCGGGAAGGCGAACTGGTGCCGCTCACCTCCGCACGAGTGCAGCGACCGGAACACCTCGACAGTGAAACCCTTGAACGGCAGGTACTCACCACCGACCACCTGCGTCAGCTGGTCGCCCGGTGCCCGCATGGCTCGCAGCAGGTTGAGGTGCGTCTCGTTGCCGAGCACCGTCGCCTTGGTCCGGCGTGCGACGTACGGGACGTCAGGGAGGTGGTCGTAGTGCCCGTGGTGCACCAGGATCGCGTCGGCCTTGGTGACGTACTTGTCGATCACGCTGGGCTTGCTGACGATCCGCGTCGTCTCGTCGGCGCCCTCCGGCGTGTAGGTCCCGGTGACGAACCTGGTCAGCCACGGGTCGGTCAGCACGACCGACTCCCCGGACCGGATCTGCCACGCGTGGTTGCCCCACCAGGTCAGCTCGACCGGCTCCCGCTGTGTTGCCGCTGCAGGCTCGTCGGCTGTCGCAGCCCGTACGCCGGCCGCAGTCCCCGCAGCACCCACCGCCGCGACCGCTGCCCCTCTGAGCACACCTCTCCGGCTCACCGTCATCCCCAGCTCTCCTCACCTCGACGTGCCGCCCAGTCAAGACTTCGCGGTGGAGAGATGTCGAATATGCTCTTACATATGATCCGATTGCCTGCACATATCACTCCAGGTCAGCCGGGTCATGCTCACTGAACGCCACCTGCAGATCTTCATCGCGCTCGCCGACGAGCAGCACTTCGGCGACGCCGCCCGCGTCGTCGGCATCACCCAGCCGCCGCTCTCCCAGGGCCTGCGCCGTCTGGAGGCCCTGGTCGGCGCCAAGCTCTTCGAACGCGGCCCTGGTCGAGTCGAGCTCACCGCCGCCGGCGCAGCCCTCCTCCCGTATGCCCGGCGCGCTCTGGGCTCGCTCGACGAGTTCCACCACGCCGCTGGTGCTCGGGACCCGGACGGGCCAGAGGTACGGCTCGGTCTGACTCCAGAGGTCCCGCCTGCCATCGGCGCGGCCGTAGCTGCCGCACTGCCCAGCGGCCGAGTCACCGTCGTCACGGCTCCGACCAGCCAGCTACTGACGTCCACCCGGCTGCACCTGGCCGTCGTACTCCACCCGGCCGTGCTCGACGGGCTGGAGGCCGGTCCAGTCACCCTCCTGCCGACCGACGCCCTCGTACCGACCTCACTGCACCCGGACGACGGCGTACCGCTCAAGCTGCGCGACCTGGACGCGCTGCCGATCGCCGTACGCCCGCGTGCTGAGGCACCGGCCGCCAGGGACCTCGTGCTGGACACGCTGGACCTGCACCGCCCAACAGGCGGCACGGTGGTGGTCACCGACGAGCGGGCCGCGCTGGCGATGGCCGCGGCCGGGCAGGCGATCGTGGTGACACCAGACCGCTCGCTGCACGCCGTCGGCCTCGGCCGCCACCCGATCGTCGACGACCCGCTCCCGGTACGGCTCCGCCTGGTCTGGCCGGCCGCCCGTACGCCGTCCGCGCTGCTGCCCGACGCGCTCGCCCGCATCGCCCAAGCCCTGGCGGTGACAACATGAGCAGCCCTGTCAGGCCACCATTGCGCGACTCGGCCACCAATCACCTGCGCGCGATCTTCGAGGACGCCGGCACCCGCGGCTGGTTCCACGCGATCTCGCTGGACCGCCCCGACGAGGCGATCTCCCTCGACGCCGACGCCGTCGTACCGATGGCCTCCGTCTACAAGCTGCCGCTGGTCATCGCCTTCGCGGAACTGGTCGAAGGCGGCTCCCTGGACCCCCAACAGCCGATCACCCTCCAGCCGGACGACCGCACGCCCGGCCCGACCGGCCTCTCGATCTTCAGCGACCCGGTCACACTGTCCCTGCGCGACCTCGCCACCTCGACCATGACCGTGTCCGACAACGCCGCCGCCGACGCCCTGCTCGAAGTCGTCGGCCTCGATCGCCTCGCCGACCTCCTCCAGCGCGCCGGCCTGACCGGCACACGAGTCCGCCGAGGCACCGCCGACAACCTGCGCGAACTGGTACGCCGTACGCGCACGACCGACGCCGACGCAGCGCTCGCCGTACTGGCCGACAACGACACCACCGACCCGTCCGGCGTCTACGAAGCCGCCAACGCCTCAGCCACCAGCGCCCGCGACATGACGACGCTGCTCGCCAAGCTGTGGTCCGGTGAACTCCTCTCCACGCCGCAGACCGCTTTCGTGCAACGGCTGATGGCGCAGCAGGTCTTCACCCAGCGGATCGCGTCCGCCTTCCCGCACGACGCCGTCCGCGTCTACGGCAAGACCGGGACCTTCGGCGCGCTGCGCCACGAGGTCGGGATCGTCGAGCTCCCTGGCGGACCGACCGTCGCCGTCGCGGCCCTCACCCGCGCCGCGCGCGCCGACAGACGCCTGCCCCGCGTCGACGCCGCCATCGGCCAAGCCACCCGGTACGCCGTCGACCGCCTCCGCTAGCCGGCGACCACGGCGTACGCCTCGACCTCGAGCACCAGCTCGGGCCGGAACAGCGCGACCACCTGCACCGCCGTACTGGCCGGCGGGTTCGCGGTGTCGACGTACTGGTCCCGCACCACCCGTACGGCGGGCAGCACCCCGATGTCCGTCACGTAGAAGTTGAGCTTCACCACGTCGGCAAAGCTCGCACCCGCCGCCGACAAGCACGCGTCCAGGTTCGCGAACACCTGGCGGGCCTGCGCCTCCGGATCACCCGCCCCGACGATCTCGCCCGCGGCGTCCAGCGCGACCTGCCCGGCGATCGCCACCCAGCGACCGGGCCCGGTGACGACATGGCTGTACCCGTTGCCCGCAGCAACGCCTTCGGGCTGCGGGTAGGAAAGCTGACTCACAAGAACTCCTCCTCCAAGGACCGAGCCTCCATCCTCACCCGGGCTCAGGCATCCGACCAGCGCATACTTCGCACCCGAGCCATGCGGTCGCGGTATACCTTGGCGGCATGGAACTGACCCCGCTCCGCGCGTTCCGCGAGGTCTGCCGGCTCGGCTCGATCAGCGCGGCCGCGGACAAACTCGGCTACACCCAGTCGGCCGTCTCGCGGCAGCTCGCCACGTTGGAGGCCCAACTCGGTCGCACCCTACTGACCCGGCACGCCCGCGGCGTCCGGCCGACCGCGGCCGGCGACGTACTGCTCACCCATGCGGCCGGCATCCTCGCGCAGGTCGACCGCGCGACCGCCGACGTCGCCGCGGCCGAGAGCCGGCCGGGGCCGCTCCGGGTCGGCGCCTTCCCCACCGCCAGCGCGCAATTGTTGCCCAAGGCACTGAAATGCCTGCACCGGAGCTGGCCCGACCTCCGGATCACGTTCACCGAGGGAGTCACGCCGACGCTCCTGCCAGGTCTGGTCGACAGCACCATCGATCTCGCGGTCGTCACGGACTATCCACCCGGCCTGCCCGCCGCCGACGGACTCGACCTGATCCACCTTCTCGACGACCGGCTGCACGTCGCGCTGCCGGTCGGCCACCGGCTGGCCGATCAGGACGAGATCGACCTCGCCGAGCTCGCCAAGGACAGCTGGGTCGAGGACTACCCGGGCGCGGCGGCCATCCTGACCAGCGTGTGCGCCCGCGCCGGATTCGCGCCGCGGCTGGAGATCGTCTGTGGGACGTGGCTCGGCAAGCAGGCGTTCGTCGCCGCCGGGTACGGCGTCATGCTCGCGCCCGGCCTCGTCGTACCGGCACTGCGGCCCGATCTCGTCGTCCGGCCGCTGACCGATCCGCCGACCCGCACGGTGTACGTCGCGACGCGCGCCGCCGACGAGCCATGCGGTGCCGTCGACGCCTTCGTCGAGGCGCTCCGCACGAGCATTTGACCTCAAGTCCACTGGAACTGTTGGGATGGGCGCCATGACCAACGAGTGGGGCATCGAGCGGCTCGACCTGGCCGCGTACCTTGACCGGATCGGCCAGCCCGCGGGCGACGTCTCGGTGGAAACGCTGCAGCGCATGCACGCCGCGCACGTCCGGGCCATCCCGTTCGAGAACGTCGACGTCGTACTCGGCACCCATCAGGGACTGGAGCTCGACGTCGTCCAGGCCAAGCTCGTCGGGCGGCAACGCGGCGGCTACTGCTACGAGCACGCGCTGCTGCTGGCCGCCGTACTGGAAACTCTCGGCTTCGAGGTCGAGCGTCGCGTCGCGCGGGTCCAGCCGCACAAGTCCGGACCCAAGACGCACATGAACCTGCTCGTCCGGGTGAACGGCGAGCAGTGGCTGGCCGATGTCGGCTTCGGCGCCGGCATCCTGCACCCGATGCCGCTCAAGGACGGCGCGGTCGTCGACCAGGGCGGCTGGGAGCACCGGCTGACCGACGACGGCGGCACGTGGACGCTGGCGAAGAAGACCGGCGACGACTGGGTCCCGCAGCACGCCTCGAACGACGAGCCGCAACGCCTGATCGACTACGAGGTCTACCACCACTACGTCGCGACCCACCCGCACTCGCCGTTCTCGGCCAAGCTCGTCGTGATGCGCCTCGCCGACGGCGTCAGCCGCCGCGTGGTCGGCACCGAGCTCACCACCGAGTACGCCGACGGCCGCACCGAGCACCGCACGCTCACCGCCGACGATCTCGGCCCGGCGCTGGCCGCGCTGGACGTCGTACTCAACGACGAGGAGCTGGACCGGCTGCTGCTGAAGGCGTCTCGGTTCTGAAACTCTCGCCCAACTGCTCGCCGAGGCCGAAGTAGTGGCGGAAGTTGTAGATCAACGGCGACCACGCGCGCGGATCGACGTACGACGTCCCCGGTACGACGATCTCGGCCACGGCGTGGACCCGGAGCACCTTCGCCTGCACGACCAGGAAGTTGCCGCCAGCATCTAAATCGACACTGACGGCCGTCGCCTCGAACTGCAGCGGGCACTCGCCGACCCGCGGCGGTGCGACCAGCTCGGACTTCTGCTCGGTCAGGCCGGCGGCCTCGAACTTGCGCGGCTCGTACCGGAACCGAGCGCGCTTGTGCTCCGGCACGGGATTGCTGCCGGTCAGACTCGCCAGCCGCTCGACGGCGTCCCACTGCGCCGGCGACGGGTAGCTGACGACCAGCTCGGGCCGGCTGCGCAGGTTCGTGCCGGTCCGGCCTTCGTCGCCGAGGCCGAGGACGACGACGTCGCCGAGCGCCCAGGCCGACGACATCGGCGCCAGGTTGAAGGTCTCGTCGCCGTTGTCCGTGGTGATCAGGGCCACCGGCGTACCGGCGTACAGGATGGAGGGGGCGATGGTGAGATGCGTCATGGCTCCGAACCTAGGTCCGGATCGATTCGGCCCCGACCGAACCGACCGCGAGGCACGATGGGTGAATGACGACGACCGAGGGGCAGGAACTGGCCGCGTGGGCGCGGATGCTCGCCGACGGCACCCGGGCGACGGTCTGCCTCGCGCTGCTCGACGGCCGCGCCTGGACCGCGACGGAACTGGCCGAGCTGGCCGGCGTCTCCCGCCCGACGATCAGCGAGCACCTGAACCTGCTGGTCGAGGGCGGCCTGCTCAGCGAAGTTCGGCAAGGACGGCACCGGTACGTCGAACTGGCCGGGCCCGAGACCGCGCAACTGCTGGAAGGCCTGTCGGCGCTGGCTCCTCGTCGTACGGAGATTGCTACCAGCCTGAAGAGCGCCAGCCGCCGGGACGCTTTCGCGCGGGCCCGCACGTGCTACGACCACCTGGCCGGCCGGCTCGGCATCGCCGTCATCGACACGATGACCGAACGCGGCCTGCTCGACTGGTCCGACGGTCTCGCACTGACCCCCGACGGCACGCGCTGGCTGGAGGAGCTCGGCATTGCGGTCAAGACCGGAAGAGGCCGTCCGCTCGTTCGTCCCTGCCTCGACGTGACCGAGCGCCGGCCTCATCTCGCCGGCGCGGTCGGCTCGGCGCTGTGCCGGCATGCGCTCGACCAGGGCTGGGTTCGCCGCATTCCGGGCGGACGCGCGCTGAAGGTGACCGGATCGCTGACCGAACTGGGACTTTCTGTTGGTCTGGTGCGAGAACTCGCTTCCAGGGTGTGAGATTCCCGGCAGGGAACACACCTTCGACAGGCGAGTGTCGGCGAAAGCGCCTAGCCTTCGGCCATGACTGGTTTCGAGCCCGACACCGAACTGGTGTCCCGCCTCCCTCTGCCCAGCCATGTCGTCGTCCAGGTGGACGGCGTCTGGTACCGCGGCTGGTTGATCGGCCGCGAGCACGAGGACGAGGGATGGACCGGGACAGTGCAGTACGAGGGCGACGACGGCGTCGAGCGGACCGAACGGCTACCGGCCGACCGGATCGCTCTGCCGGAGTCGGACCGACCGAAGGAGCAGGCGTCGTAGGAGGAACGACCGCGGAAAGGCCCCGAGGAGCAACTCCTTGGGGCCTTTGCGCGTCACGGGTACTTCGGGCGCCTCGTGCGAAAGCGGATCCCGCCCCAGGCCCTTCGGGCGGTTGACCTGGAGCGGGATCCAGCGTTACACCCTCTGTATCGGTGAGGACACGGCCGGTGTTACACCGGTCAGGAACTTTTCTGCGTCAGGACAGCCTGCGCGTCTCGATCAGCCGCTGCGCGACGTCCCGCAGCTTCACGTTGTTGTCCTGCGAGTACCTGCGCAGTACGGCGAACGCCTGCTCGTCGGTCAGGTCGAAGCGTTCCATCAGGATCCCCTGCGCCTGGCCGATCAGCTTGCGGGCGTCGATCGCCTGCCACAGCGTCGACTCGCTGCGCGCGTTGGAGACCGCCACCGCCGCGTGATCGGCGAACACCTGCGCGATCACGTCGTCGTTCGGGCCGAATCTTTCGGTCGCCGGATCGTAGAGATTCAGTACGCCGACTGTCGTGGTCGGAGTCCGGAGCCTGACGCTGAGCACGCTGCGCAGGCCGACGCCGGCGATGCCCTCGGACCAGCGTGGCCAGCGGAGATCCCCCGGGAGGTCCCCGCTGACCACGCTCTTCTCGTCCGCAACCACGCTGAACCCCGGGCCCTCGCCGGTTTCGATCTGGACCCGGTCGGCCTCCTCGACCAGCGCGTCGGTCGCGGTCGCCGACTCCAGCCGGCCGCCGCGGTGCGCGAGCAGCAGGCTGGCGTGCACGGTGCCGATCCGGGGCAGCACGAACTCGAGGAACCGTTCGGCGGTCTGTTCCACATCGGGCTGCTCGTGCAGGACCTGGGCCATCCGGGCCAGCTCCTGGGCGAACTCGTCGTTCACCGGGTCACTGCGCCCGACGGTTGGGAGGTTGCTCTCACCGGGGTGTGTCCTCAACGGTCGAAATCACTGCGGGCGGCATGCTGCGCCACCGGCTGACTTCCCAACCGCGATGAACCATAACACCGACCTGATGACCTGACGCCGGTCCCACCCGCTGCTGTGCCGGACGAGAGGCGACCCCGGTGCGTCGGGTCTGAACACCGGGGCCTGGAACGACTTGCCTCTCGAGCGACCGGCCCTTCCTTGCTCTCAGGTGCCCCTTCCGGCACCTGTCATGCGCGTTCGTGGAAGACACTGCCGGAAGTGGACGTCCAGCGGGCGTGCACTCCGATGCCGGGACCCGGCTCCGGTCAGAAGTGGACGGCGAGCAGGATGCGGCCGGTGTCGGAGCTGCGGATGTCCAGCGCGCGGATCTCGCCGCGGTGCAGCTTGGTCGTTGCGGCCGGGCGGACCGTCGTACCGGGAGAGGCTGTCCAGCTCGCGATCATCGTGGTCTTGCCGCTCTGGTCGGTGACGAACAGGTCGTAGCCGCGGGCGCGTTCGCTGGGGGTCGCCAGTTCGTCGTACCGGCAACTGATCTCGATCGTCGTCCCCCACCGCTCCTCCACCAGGCGGGCATCGGCGGTCAACTTGCTGGCGACGGTCTGCGCCAGGACGACGTAGTCCCCCTCGGGTTCCTCGCGAGCCAGCGGGACCGCCACCACCGCGCCGATCGCGGCAGCGGTGGCGGCGGTCGCGGCGACCAGTCCCGCGACCCGGAACCGCCGCTTGCGACGGTCCCGGGTGACGGCCCGGACCAGGCCGGGCAACAGGTTCGGCGGGGTGGGGTCGAGGGTGGCGAGCGCCCGCTCCCCCGGCAGCATCGCCAGGGTCCCGGGGACGCCCGCCAGCGACGCCACCTCCGCCGAACAGTCCGCGCACGTGCGCAGGTGCTCCTCGTACGCGCGCCGATCCTGCGCGGACAACGCGCCCAGCAGGTAGGCCGCGTCCCAGTCCCGGTACGGATCGCTCATTCCTGCGTCACCCCCCTCTCCTGCAGCGCGAGCTTCAGCGCCCGCATTCCGTAGTGCAACCGCGATTTCACCGTGCCCGGCGGGATGTCGAGCTCCTTGGCGATGTCGGTGACCGTCCGCCGGCCGTAGTACGCCCGGACGATCACCTGCCGATGGTCCTCCGACAACTGCGCCAGCGAGTCGGCCACCAGCCACGCGTCCAGCACGGCGTTCGCGTGGTCGGCGCTCGGCCGTTCCGGCAGGTCGTCGCTGGCGACCTCCCGGTTGACCCGCGCACTGCGCCGGTCGTCGATGACCAGGTTCCGCGCCACGGTGAACAGCCAGGCCCGCGCCCCCGCCTCGTCCTCGGTCAGGATCTGCGGCCGCCGCCACGCCCGCAGCAACGTCTCCTGCACGACGTCCTCGGCGAACCGGTCGTCCCCGGTGAGCCGGACCACGAACCGCCACAGCGCAGGCGCGTGCACGTCGTGCAGCTCACGCAGAAGCGCCGCCCGATCGTCGGCCATCGGCACTCCAGCTCTGTCGTCGTGGATCGTCATGGCCCGGCACTCCGCTACTCGCCGGCCGCCACAGGCTCCCGCTTCCTGCTGGAAAGGCTACTTTCCAGCGCCCAGCCCCCGTTCCCGAGCACCGCGATCAACAGGAACGCGAACGCGAACAACGCCGCCTTCTCCCCACCGTTCTCCACCGGCAGCAACCCGTCAACCTGATGCACCGTGAAGTACGCGTAAGCCATCGACCCCGAACACAGCAACGCGGCCCACCGCGTCCCGAACCCCACCATCACCAACGCCCCCGCGATCCCCTGGATCGCCGCCGCCCACCAGGACGGCCACGTCAGTGCTTCCACCTGCTTCACCCCCAGCACCCCGAACAGCGCCGCGGCGCCATGGGTGGCAAACAAAAACCCCACCACAATCCTGAACACAG
Source organism: Kribbella italica (assembly GCF_014205135.1). Lineage (NCBI taxonomy): Bacteria > Bacillati > Actinomycetota > Actinomycetes > Propionibacteriales > Kribbellaceae > Kribbella > Kribbella italica. The sequence goes on along the minus strand of NZ_JACHMY010000001.1, from coordinate 7,410,863 downwards.
CAACGACCTGCCCCTGCCAGCGCTCCAACATCATCCAACTCCTCAAGGTGAACGGACGGCTCCACACCCCCACCCGCCTCACGCCGGCGAGGGCGCTCCTCACCCCAGGAAACGACCAACCCACCCATCCGGTTCAACCCACAGTGATCCACCGATCACCGTCCGAGACCACCTCAACCACTGGTCCTATCCCTGCTTCCAGTTGGCCCCCCACCCCCAACACCTGTCACACTGTTCCCCACACCCGGGCCTCTAGCTCAATTGGCAGAGCAGCGGACTTTTAATCCGCGGGTTGTCGGTTCGAGTCCGACGGGGCCTACCAAGCGTGAAAACCCTTTAAAACAAGGGGCTTCCACCTTGCATCGCACGAGTGCAGAACTTCGCTCGATGCAGATCGTGGGATCAAACGTGGTGCGAATTGCTACCCTTGATCCCATGGCAACGAGCCCGAAGAGGCGCCAGCGAGCCCGCGGCAGCGTCGAGACATTGCCCAGCGGAGCCCTCCGCGTGTCGGTCTACGCGGGCATTGACCCGGTCACCAAACGCCGGCACTACCTCAAAGAGACCATCCCCGCCGGCACGCTCAAGGCGGATGATGAGGCCGAGCGGGCAATCCGCCGGCTTCAGACCCTGGTCGACGAGCGTCGGCAGCCGCGGACCAATGCCAGCGTCAGCGCTCTGGTGGAGCGCCACCTCGACCTGGCCCAACTGGACGAAACGACAGCACGCACCTATCGCGGGTACTTTCGAAATCACATTCAGCCGATCATCGGGCACATCAAGGTAGGTGCGGTCGACGCTGATCTCCTTGACCCCTACTACGCGGAGCTTCGCAGGTGTCGTCTGCACTGCGACCGGCAGCGATTCATCGAGCACCGCACAGCCCGACCGCATGAGTGCGACGACCGATGTCATCCCCACGTCTGCCGACCCCTGGGCGCAGCAACGATCCGTCAGATCCACTTCATCCTTAGCGGGGCATTTCAACAAGCGGTCCGCTGGAAGTGGGTAGGGGTAAACCCGATGCCGACCGGCAAGCCGCCAGCCGCTCCGAAGCCGAACCCACGACCGCCGACAGCGGCGGAAGCGGCCCGGATCCTGGCCGAGGCGTTCAGGGACCCTGCCTGGGGCACGTTCGTCTGGATAGCCATGGTCACCGGTGCCCGCCGCGGTGAACTCTGCGGCCTCCGCTGGTCCAAGGTAGACCTCGAGAACGCCATCATCATCGTGGACACTAGCGTCGCCCAGAACAGTAGTCAGAAGTGGCTCAAGGACACCAAGACCCACCAGCAGCGTCGTCTCGCCATTGACGGCGACACCGTCACCATTCTCCGAGAGCACCGCGCCGAATGCGAACGCCGAGCTGAGGCTCTCGACACGAAGCTTCGTGCAGATGCGTTCGTCTTCTCTCTTGAACCGGACAACAGCGAGCACCTGGTCCCGGATAGCGTCTCTCAGCGCTACGGCAAGCTGGCCGCCCGCCTGGGCATCAACACCACACTTCACAAGCTCCGCCACTATTCGGCCACCGAACTCATCGCGGCCGGCGTTGACATCCGTACGGTCGCCGGCCGACTTGGCCATGGGGGCGGCGGTACAACCACTCTCCGCGTCTACACAGCATTCGTGTCCGAGTCGGATCAACGTGCGGCGCAAGCTCTCTTCTCCCGGCTCCCTTCCCGGCCGGAGCAGCGCACCGCGTCCGAGCGGGCGCGCGTAGAACCGCGCTCGCCGTACGAGCACGTGGCGACGGCGATCAGCGGAGACATCACAGACGGACAGTTCCCGAGAGGTGCGGCTCTCCCGTCCACAGCTCAGCTCACCCAGATCTACGGAGTGTCGGCGGGAACGATCCGACGAGCCTTACAGCTGCTTTCCGAGTGGGGCCTGATTGATGGATCAGGACGGCCGATCTAACGATCGGCCTGTCGGAATCGAACCGACGACCATCTCATTACGAGGAAGAACGACACCGTCACATCCGCTCTCAACCAGCGCTTGAGTCCCATGTCGGCCTCCACGGGAGGCGAAATCTCCCATGAGTAGCCACCAGTTCGTGCCATGGATGATGCCACGCGGAGGAGCGCAACCCGCCGACGTCGACCGCGTTGGGCCGAGATGCGCCGCAATCGCTATGGGCCTACGGGCTCACATCCTGGAGACCAGCTCAGCTGACCGGTGGTATACCCGCAGGCGCATGCGGCCGGAAGGGGCACCACACAGTGCGGCATGGCGCTCACGCCGACGCCTTAGCCGCTGCGATCGTTGACGCATGGAGAAGGGGCACGCAAAGAGCGCAGATATAGATTCACCGAAGGCGGCACAGACACCGCAGGTCGACGGCGACAAGAGTGTTCTCAAGCCGAGGCATGTCATCTGGGCAGCGGTCGTGGTCGCTCTCGCGAGCGTTGCAGTAGGACTGCCGCTCGCTGGCTGGCTTGCCGTTGGAGATGGAGTTGTTTGGTGGGACCCACGCACCTTCAGCTTGCCATCGAGCCAACTATACGACGTCGTACGTAGCACAATCGCGATCATTGGGCTTGTCGGTATTGGTTCGGCTGCGTTGATCGCGTATCGCCGGCAGCAGACAACTGAGCGGCAACTCAATCTTGCGGCCCGGAAGCAAGATCTTGAGAAGAGCGCCGAAGAGCGGGCTGATCGCGCAGATTACCGATCTCGATTTAGTGCCGCGGTCGACCAGTTGGGCCACACCGAGCCGTCGATACGGATTGCAGGCGTCTACGCGATCGCGCAACTCGCCGATGACTGGGGCCAACGGGAGCCATCGCAGCGTCAGGTCTGCGTAAATGTGCTGTGCGCGACTCTCCGGTTGCTGTCGCTCCGGGTCAACGAGGACGATCCACAGGAACTGAAGGAGCAAGAACGCTCGGAGATCCGGAATGTGATCACCCAGGAGATTGCGCGCCGCTTGACCGGAGCATCGGGCGGATCATGGTCAGACTGTGATCTGCCGCTCGCCGGGGCACGCCTTACTGACGCCAAGTTCACTGGGTGCACATTCCGGGGCGACGTTTCCTTCGAGATGGCTGTCTTCGACGGTCAAAGATCTGCGGATTTTGAAGAGGCCGTCTTTAACGGCCAGGTTGACTTCACCGCCGCTGCATTCACGTCGTGGAAGACGTCTTTCAAGGGCGCCAGGTTCGCAGGGGGTACCGTCCGCTTTGATCATGCTAAATTCAACGGCTCCAATAGCGTTAATTTCCGCGGTGCGCGATTCGAGTCTGGGGAGGTGCGATTCTTTGAGACTGCATTCAACTCAGCGATCATCGACTTTCGCGAAGCGGAGTTCCTTACCGAGACCGTTGTCATGGAAGGGTCGCTTGGTGGACGCGTGTCTGCCGTAGGTGTCTCGGCGCCGAACATGCTGTGGGATCAGGAGAGTTGGTCGACGCCCAGCACTCACTCGCATGTGCAGTTCTCCGCTGTCGTGAAGGCCGGCGAGGGTCGTGGGCAATCCGATACGCGCGTGCTGTTAAGCAAGGCCAAGTTCACAGGAAGAGTGCTGTGGGACGAGCGAGAGGCTCCGTCGGCCTGGCCCGGCCATCCCGCACCGAAACAGGCACCAGACGCAGCCCAAACCGCGGACCCGCCCCCTGACTCGTCTCCAACGTCCGTATGACGCAGTGGACCTATCGCCGTGCCTGCAGACTGCGCGCATCGGTCAACTCCTGGCCCGCTCGATTCGATCAAGGTTGACGGGTCCTCCACTTTGGCCAGGGAGAGCACTCTTGACGGGAGGAGTACGGGGTCCGGATCATCGAGCGGCCGGCGGACGGGTTACTCAGTGGTCAGATGCCTGGGATGGGCGCTCGCCGCTCTAGTGTCTGGGTTCGCCGGTCTAGATCGAGTCGGTTACCAAGGGCTGGGTTGTGCCGGCAGCCGGCATGGGCAGGCGCTCCGGAGAGCGTGCCGGTCCTGGTGCACCTTCGATCGATAAGGAGGGCCGCACTGGCGGCCATTGGAATCCGTGGATCTGTTGAGTGAGGCAACGGATACTCTCCGATGACACCCGATTCCCAAGGATTCGAGCCGGCGTCGTGTGTCCGACGGACCTCCACTCCGGACCAGAACCGGCAGGACGGTCTGAACTCCGACCTGCGTCGTGCCCAGGCTCGCGTCGTGTCGCTAGACTCCGACGAACCACGAAGGAGGAGACTGGGCGTCATGGTGGACCTATCTGCGGGCAAGGATGGAGTGCTGCCAAATCAGCACCTAGAGAAGGCGATCGCGGACGGCATCATCAGTGCACCCGGCGGGGACATCCCGGCTGCCAACATCCAGCCCGCGAGCCTCGACCTACGCCTTGGCGACGTGGCGCACCGGATCCAGTGCAGCTTCCTTCCCGGAACCCACACAGTGGACGATCGACTACGCGAGCTCGGCAAATACGAACTGGATCTCACTGGTGAAGACGGAGCGGTGCTTGAGGTCGGGCTTCCGTACGTAATCCCGCTCATGGAGCGACTCCAACTGCCGCATGGAATGCGAGCACGAGCGAACCCGAAGAGTTCGACCGGGCGCGCCGACGTCTTTACTCGCGTGATCACGGATCGTGGCCCACGCTTTGATGATATTCAAGCGGGCTATGCCGGCCGTCTCTACCTCGAAGTTGTCCCTCTCTCTTTTCCGATCAGAGTTCGACGCGGGCTCACCCTCAATCAGCTGCGACTGTCTGTCGGAGACGCTGCACTCTCCGACGCGGACATCAAGCGGGAACATGCTGAGAGTCCGTTGTTGTCGGTCGCGGGGAAGCCTGTAAACCCGAAAAACCTACAGCTGTCCTCAGGTCTGTTTTTAGGCCTGAATCTGCGCGGCCCTAAAGGCAGAGGCGTCGGATGGCGGGCGCGGAGCAGCGCTCCGTTGCTTGACCTGAGCAAATCCGGAGCGTCCGACCCTCACCTGTTCTGGGACAAGGTGGCTCGAGAGGAGGGCGACCGCATCATTCTGCAACCGAACAGCTTCTACCTCCTGATGTCGCACGAGGCGGTCACCATCCCACCGCACTTGGCCTCAGAGATGGCCGCCTACGATCCAACGAGCGGCGAACTCCGGACGCACTATGCCGGGTTCTTCGATCCCGGCTTCGGATACAACGCCGAACAACGCGGGGCAGGATCGACTGCCGCGTTGGAAGTCCGCGCCCACGACGTCGCCTTCATGATCGAACATCGCCAACCTGTCTGCAAACTGACCTTCGAGCGCATGATCGAACCGCCGACCATGCTGTACGGCGAAGGTGGCTTGGGATCGAACTACCAGGGGCAAACGGAGACACTTGGCAAGCATTTCAAAATCGAAAGAGACGACATCCCGCCTACTCCCGCTGATAGCCGCCGTGGGATGGGCCGCCTTGAGTCCGAACAACTTGAGTTCACCGCCGCTGAGGAGTGAGAGTTCCGTGTCACAGACTCCCGACCCGGACGCCTGCCGAGGACAGGATGATCTGGGCAAACTTGAGCACGATGAGACAAACGACGTCTGGTACCAATGCGACTACGACCCGCGGCGAGATGTCTACACCTGGGTAATCCTTCCTCCGGTTGAGGATTGAGTCGAGGAGGTTGACGGGTGGTGACCGTCGATGCTGGCCGAGTTTCCGTGCGCCAGTAGATCGCGCACGACAGTGTCACAGATCGGCAACGATCAGCTACGGGGGTAGCACGCTGAACCGTGGATCGTTTCCTCTGTGGACATAGACACACCAAATAGCCTGTCGCTGAGCCGCCTCACATGTAAGGCTGTCTACACCCGACCGAGTAGGGACACATCGTGAAGGTCGTTAAGGACACCAGCAGCGTCGAGCGTGCCAAGCAAGTTGCCCGGAACCCCACTGATTACTTCGCGCGAGGACGGGCCGAGGTACGGGCCGAGGCCCGGAGACCTCGACCCGCACCCAACAAGGCGCCCCAGAAGGCCGACGACTAGGCCGTCGGGTAGTCAGCGAACCTTGCGTAGTTCGCACAGGTGGCTGCGAAAGCATCCGCGATCACCTGCGCGGTCCGCACATGGTCTTCGGTGATCGCCTCGCAGTCCGGGCTGTCGATGGTCACCATGCCGAAAACGTCACCCTCCTCGCCGGAAACATGCAACGCGGCGAATGCCTTCCACACCTTCCGCTTGTTCCATGCGTATGGCGCGCCGTCCTCGCCTAGATGCCAGATCCGGGGCTGCTTCGCATCCAACGCTCGGAATGCCTCGTCACCGCGGGCGTTGTCGCCCTCTCGCATGACCAAGCTCGGCTTCTTCCGCTCGCCTCGCTTGTCGATGGCTCGGAGTAACCGGTGGGGCGCGCGACCCTCGACCTGCCAATAGATGACTCGGACGTCGGAGACGCTCCCACCTAGGTACTCGACGATGCCCGATTGCATCGTCACCAGGGCTTGCCCGTATAGCTGAGCCGGCAAGGTTTTCTGGTCGTCCGGGAGCGTCATCGGGTCGAGGCTTCCGAGGCTGATCAAGGTACCGATTAGAGGCCGCAACACGACTTTGGAGAGCAATATCTGCTCCTCAAGCGCGCGCATCACGTCCGCCAGCTCCGTCTGCTGGCGATCGATCTCATCCTCGCGGTCCGCAAGCCTAGCTTCTCGATCTGCAAGCTCTCGCTCACGGCTAGAGATCTCGGCCGCCGACGTCCGATACTGGACCAACTGCGCAGCTACGTTCAACAGTGCGCCAGCCACTACGGCGGCGAGGCCGCAGTAGGTCAGGAAGGTCTCCAGGGTGGTGTGAATAAACAACGCATTCACATTGCCCGTGGCGCCCGGTGCTCTGACCTGCGTCCACCAGCCGACGCCGGTGAGCACCGCGCTTAATCCGTTCAGCGCAAACCACCAGGAGGGCAGCAGCGTCCTCCACGGTCGGCGCGCCAACTGTCCTGCCGGCTGGCTCCCGGCCGGCAGTAACGCGGGCGTCGTCTCCTGACGACGCTCGATCTTGGGCATGGTTGTCTCCAGACGCCTGCGGAGTTAGCTGTCGGGTTCGGGCTGAGAGTCAATAGCCCGGTCCGCTCCCGCGGACTTCACCCCAGGGACCCGGCCACTCACGGCCGGGACCCAACATCCTGGGTCCCCCACTCCTGCCATGGTTCTTCGAGGGGAGCGGGTGCGCCTGGCAGGACTCGGCGTTGACACACCTGCGGTTGGACACTCTGTGTCCAGGTAACAGCCGAGATTACACCCATTCTCGAGGTGCTTGTGCCTGGACGCCACGACGCGCCGGAATGCTGTCCGGCGCATGTGGGATGGACCTGCCCACCTTGTGTCGTGTTGTGCTGCGTTGTGCCAACGCGCAGCACTCAACGAGTGGACACCAGGCTCACTCCATCTCCTTACTGGCAAGGGGTTCTAGCACTCCTCAGGGGACTGTCCACTGAGGAGTAAGGGCGCAGGACGGGAGTCCTACGTGGCCGGCATCCGCCGGAGGAGACGCTCAAAGCTATGTAACTCGGCGATGTTTCTATTGCCGCTACGAATACTGTTTGTAATAGCGGGTTTGAATCGTATTGGACCGCCGCCGAAGCATCAGAGAGTGGGAACTTCCTCCGGCTTCAAGTCTGCTCGGTACCGCACGTATCGCAGCCCGTGGCGCCATTGGCCAGCCTGCATCGCGGCGTCGGCCAGGACCTCGACCACGACGTCAGGGCGGACCTTGGTCAGGGGCTTCTTTGAGTCCTTGCCACCCCAGCGCACCGACGCGATCTCGTCCGGCCACGGGTGCCCGCGCGACGCAGGACGCAGCACAGCGCCGAGCTGGCGAGAATCCGCAGCACCGAGTGGAACCGTCCGCCCCACCATCACGAATTCACCGGCCCGGTATCGGCCGGCGATCACCACCTCGGGACGATCAATCGGGCCGATCACGCCGCCAACGATCACTTCGACGGAGTCGCGGCGCTTGACCTTCAGCCACTCCCGCCGACCGGGGACGTAGCGGGAGTTCGCGGCCTTCACCACCAGGCCCTCGATCCCCATCGCTTCAGGCAGCACGTCGAACCACTCCTGCGCTTCAGCAAGATCGTCGGTTACCGGCGAGATCTGCAACGGTGGCCTCCATCGATCGGCGAGCTGCTCCAGCCGCCCGCGTCTCACCGTCCAGCGCTGGGTGCGCAGATCGACGCCACCAACCGCGAGGAGGTCGAACGCGACGAATGCCGCCGGCACAGACTTCACCAGCGCGTGGGCCTTCGACGGCGAGGTGACCATGCGACGTTGCAGCGCGTCGAAGCTGAGCCTGCCCTCGACCAGCATGGTCAGCTCACCGTCGAGCACGACGCCGGGCGCGAGTTGCCGTTCGGCTGCGGCAGCGATGTCAGGGAACCGGTCAGACAGGTCATGCCGCTGCCGCGACCAGATTCGGGCGCCGGCCTCGCTCCGGACGACGACCGCGCGGTAGCCGTCGAACTTGGGTTCGTAGCGCGCCCCGCCAGGCATCGACGCCGGCGCCGGGATGTGCTCGGTGAGCCTGGCTAGCTCGACCTCGACGGGGCCGGCCAGGTCCGGCGGCAACCGGGCCTGCGCCTCAGTTCTGCGAGCCTGGGGAGCCACGTCGTGCCCGGAGAATCGACAACCAGCCAAATCGAGGCCACACCACGACTCGGACTCGCCGGGCCACGACGAGAGGATCCCGCTGCGGGCACGTACGTGCGTGCTCCGGCAGATCGACCCCATCACACTTGGCGCATCGCCGAGCCATACCGCCAGAATGCGCCCACGGGCGCGCTTGTGTCTTGCAGAACTCAGATTGTCACCAGACCGCGTACGGGCAGTGATCAGCTGGAAACGTCGCCGTACGGCGGCCGGTTCGCCGGCGCGAGCGAAATCCCTTCGGCCTGAGCCTTGGAACGGATCGCGTCTCCGCCAGGTCAGCCAACTTTTCGCGCACCGAGACCCATCTCAGCAGGTAGGAGGTCAGTCCTCCTTGACTGATCTGACGAAAGGAACGATCAGATGAAGACTCGACGACGAGTTGCTGCCGGCCTGGTCTTGGCCCTGCTCGGGGCAGGGCTGGTGAGCGGTATACCGGCGGTGGCGGCCGGCGGACACGACATCGCGTCTGACAAGGCGACCAGCCTGAGCGCCGGCGGACCCGCGGTTATCTCGCGGGACGTCTACCTCACCAACGAGGCTGTGACAGGTACTGCGCTCCTACCGGCCGGAGCGAGCCCCCGCGTGATCTACCTTGCGGCTGGCAACTACAGGTTCACGACCTACCTGAGCGACTCGGCGCCGGCGGAGGAATGGGACACCTACTTCGTCCTCAAACAGGGCGGGACGTACAACTGGCGTTGTTACATCGACGGCACGGGGGATGCGTGGCCGAAGGTCAACTACCACGGGAAGTGTCTGCTCCGCCCTCACAATTCGGACAGGCCCGACCTCTGGCTGCCCGGCGGCGGCGGCGCGGTCCAGTGGACTCGGTACAAAGGCACGTTTTACTGGGAGAGCAAGCTCTGGAAGGAGGGCTGAAATTCGTCCAGTACTTACCTCAGTCGGCACCAGCAAGTAGCGCAGGAGGCGCAGGCCCGCCGTTCACGGGGAGTCAGGCTGCCCGGCGCTCGGCTCTCGCCTTGGGCCAGTCAGCACCCCCGGTCCATACCCACCGATTGCTGCCAGGGGCCTCAGGCCGGTAGGCCAAGGGCCAGCCGCAGAACTCGTCGGCGGTGCGCCCCATCCGCTCGGCGGCGCGCCGTTGGTCGTCCCAATCAGACACGTAGAACACCTGTCGATCGGCCACGCCGCCGACCAGAGTGATCACTGCCTCACGCAGCGCGCCGGGCATCAGCTGGCACCGCCGGAGGGGGAACGGCCGACCTGCCGTGATCCCTCGGCCGGGCGGAGTTCACGTTGGCTGATCCACTTGATCTGCCCGTCCGGCAGTTTCACGCGGCCGATCCACTCCCCGCCCTCGCTCACCCAGGCGTCGAGTTCACCGATACGCGGCTGCCAGGCGTCGACGGCTACCGGCTTGTCCGGCCGCCGAACGCTGCGGGGATCGCGGGGGCCGTGGGCGTCGTACTGCAACTCCAGATCGGCGGCCAGCGCTTGCGCCCGAGCCTCAGTCGGCTCTTCACCTCGCCGCCCGTTCATGGCGTTGTCCCACACCAGCCAGTGACGAGGCCCGTCGCCGGGGCGCACGTTGAACCGTCCAACCATGACGCCAGAATGACATAAATCGAACATACGTTCTACCCCGCCGGGCCCGTGCTGGCCTCAGACGTGTTATGTCGCAGGACATAGGTGACGGATCCACATCAGGACATCGGTGACACTTTCGGGGATCTTGGTGGTGACACTTCGGTGAGTCGTCGGGGTCGGTGGTGTCCTGGCTCGGTCGACTCCGCGGGTGTCGAAGAATGAGCTTGTTGATCCTCGTGTCCGTCTCGCGATCGCACAGTGGCCGTCTAACGCTCCACGTGGGGCGGTGACGACCTTCTGTGCCGAGCACGGCATCTCGCGCAAGACGTTCTATGAGATCCGGCGGCGCAGCCTCACCGACGGGCCCGCGGCGGCGCTGGAGCCGAGATCGCGGCGACCGAAGTCGAGCCCGTCGAAGCTGGCCGATGAGGTCAAGCAGCAGGCGATCGGGGTCCGGGCTGCACTCGAGCAGTCCGGGCTGGACTGCGGCCCGATCAGCGTGCACGACAAGATGCACGCGATGGGCCTAGAGGTGGTGCCTTCGGTCGCGTCGCTGGCCAGGATCTTCCGCGAGGCCGGCGTGGCACGGCTGGAACCAAGGAAGAAGCCAAGGGCTGCGTGGCGCCGGTTCGTCTATCCGGCCCCGAACGCCTGCTGGCAGCTCGACGCCACCGAGTACGTGCTCACTCGCGGCCGCAAATGCGTGATCTTCCAGCTCATCGACGACCACTCCCGCTACGCGGTCGCTTCCCACGTCGCGTGGGGCGAGACCTCCGAGGCGGCGATCGTCGTGTTCGACAAGGCCGTGACCGCCTATGGCGTGCCCCAGCGGCTGTTGTCCGACAACGGATCGGCGCTCAACCCCTCGCGGCGCGGACTCCTTGGCCAGCTCGTCGTCCACCTGATGGCCCTAGGCGTCGAGCCGATCACCGGCAAGCCCTACAAACCAACCACCCAGGGCAAGAACGAACGCTTCCACCAGACCCTGTTCCGCTACCTCGACAAGCAGCCACTGGCCGCCGATCTGGCCCAGCTGCAGACCCAGGTCGACGCCTTCGACCACATCTACAACACCCAGCGCCCCCACCAAGGACTGCCCGGCCGCATCACACCCCTGACCGCCTGGCAGGCCACCGAGAAGACCGAGGCACCCCGCCCCACCCGCGATCTGTTCCGCCGTCCCGTCACCCGGCCCCGACCCGCCCGGACACCGGTGCCTACCGACCTGCCCGACGGCACCGTCGTCAAGAAGCTGGCCAGCAACGGCGTCTTCATGCTGAACAAGGTCCAGTACATGGTCGACGGGCGACGAGGTTTCCAGCAGGTCCTCGTCATCACAGCCGGCGACAAGATCACCGTTGCCGACCTCGAAGGCGAGATCCTCATCGAGCACACCAGGCCCGCGCCCGGAGTGACCTACGTCGGCAACGGCCGCCCCAGCGGCCCACGCCAAACCTCTAAACCGTCACCGATGTCCTGACACATCCAGTGTCACCGATCTCCTGATCCAGAACTGTCACCCATGTCCTGAGACATCACATGCTGGCCTCAGACGTCGCCAGGTGTGGAAATGTCGGTGGGTGGTGGGATCGTGTTGTGGTATGGAGATCACCGAGGAGATGCTGTTGTCGATCCCGCCGGGCAACGTGCGGGTGCCGGTGGAGGAGTTCGCTGTCGTTTGGCGGCTCGCGGAGAGTGAGTGTCTGCGCCTGGTGCGGGCGACGTCGGTGGGTGAGAGCTCGCGGGAGTTGTCGTACGCGTCGGCGGTGATGGGCACGTTGCGGTGGCTGGCAGCTGCTCAGGCGCCGTTCGGGCCTCCGGGGTCCGGGATGTCGCGGGAGGCTTCGGCGCCGTTCACTCCGTACACGGGGCGGGCGTTGGGGCGGGCGGACCACGACAGCATCCGTGAGGCGCGGGACTCGGTGCGGGCAATGTTGTTGATGTTTCCTGACGGCTACAAGACGGCCGGGATGCCGCCGCGGCCTGGCTACCTGGAAGGTGTGGCCGACGCGATCGAGTGGGCTTGGGTGTTCGGGCCGGCGCCGCGGTTGGCGCAGCTGCCGGCGGACTCGCCCCGGACGGCGTAGTCACCGCTGTTTCAGGGCTTGCGGATGTCGAGAGGTGGGTTGGCTTAGCCTCGGAACCTCGGAGAGCCTCAGGAAGCCATGCGCGGCTTCCTGAGGCTCTTTCATGTGTTGCGCCTGGGCTGGTTTCGGGTCAGGGACGGATGCGCGGGTGGCGGGCTCCTGCGGTGAGGCCTGAGGCGATGGTGCGGTCGGCTTCGGCCTGGGGCAGTCCGATCCGGGTCGCGGCGGCGGCGAGTTCCTTGCGAGTGGTGCTTTCGTCGAGCAGGCCGGCGGCGACGAGTTGGCCGAGCGCGAACGCGGCGGCGTTGAGTGCGTGGTTGCGGCGTCCTTCGGTGGCGGCCAGAAGCTTGTCGAGTTCACCGGTCAGTGCAGCCAGGGCGTAGGCGTCGGTGTGGCGTTGCGCCGGTGCCGGCCTGGTCGCCGCGGTAGCGCGTTCGGGGGTGGTGAGGAGTTGAGTGATCCAGCCGGGTAGTGGTCGGGGAGGCAGGTTGCAGCTGGTGGTGTAGTGGCGCTGACCGATGACCGATCCGGCGCCGACGACGTAGCCGCCGTGACCCCTGGTGTCGATCTTCCATCCGATCCGCCCGGCACTGTTGGGCAGCTGCTGGTCGTGGGGCTGAGTGAAATACAGGTGCCGGCCGCCTGAGGCGGTCGCCACTTCGTGGGTGGCGGGGAGGGTGGTGTGGTGGTCAGTTGCGATCAGGGCGAGGACGTCGGCGCCGGTCGCGGCTCCTCGAGTAGCCCATGCGGCCGGAGCCTTGTCGTCAGCGGTTTTGGGCAGGTCGAGGTCGACGACGAGCAGCACGGACGGGCCGGTGGCGACGCCGATGTTCCACGGGGCCTGCTGCCAGGTCCGCGCGATCGTCAGGTGGTCGGTGGTGGCGGCTGCTTCCCAGTCCTCTACCGCGGGCACCTTGCGGCCCGGCACGAGCGGAAACACTTTGAATCCCTGGTCGGCGAGCTGGTGCGCGGCGCGGCTGAGCGCCTGATGGCCAGCGTCGGTGACCGGTCGGCGGCGCCGGGTATGCACGCTCACGGCTCGATCTCCTGTCGGCGCGGCTCTTCCGGCTTGGTGAGGGCGGCGCGGTCGCCGTTGAACAGCACGTACAGCGGACCGCGGTCGGCGGGGAGGTCTTCGATGTCGTAGCGGGCGGGGGTGCCGTTGTCGGGGCATTCGATGGTGCCGGCGTAGTAGTCGCCGTCGTCGGTCGAGAACAGGATCCAGGCGACGCCGGTGGTGTCGAGGACGACGGGGCAGGTGGCGCCGGGGGCCCAGGTGACGAGTCGGTCGAGGTCGTCGGTGGTGGTGACGGTCACGCCGTTCGGGAGCAGCGAGGGGAAGTGCCGGCCTTCGAAGCTGCTGGAGCCTTCACAGGGCCAGGGCAGGCCGCAGCGGCGGCAGGTGACGCCGTGGAGGGCGGCGTGGCTGTTCGGGTCGAGCTCGTTGGTGTCGTACATCGGTCAGCTCCTGTTCGGGTCTGCGGGCTGGTTCTTGGCTTCGGTGGCGCGTTGGGCGGCTTCAATGAGGTGGGGTCGTACGGCGTCGATCCAGGCGAGGAATTCGTCGGCCGGCCAGCGCCCGCCTGCCTCGTCCAGGTCGACGTCGATCGAGTCGGTCACCCACACCGACGGGAAGTACGGCGAGAACACCTGCGCGTCCTCGCTGTGGCGGCGGGCGTCGATGGCCAAGCCGCGGTTGCCGGGCCAGTCGCCCCCGTTCTGGTGGTCGAAGCGCCGTGTCGAGACCACGATGGGCGGCCGTTCGACCAGCTGCGGGCTTCGTGACTCCTCAGGGCTCCCAGGTACTACCGACATCGTCATTTCTCCTTGTGGGGTTGACGGTTACGTGTCAGGCGGCAAGCGCGAGCTGTTGCCCGGTGATGGCCTCGACGATGGCGGACATGATCACCTCGGCGGCCGGTGGCGTGACGGCGTTGCCGAAGCCCTGGACTTGGTCTGAGCGTTCGCCGGCGGTGAGGTATCCGAGCGGGAAGGCCATGCCGGTGGCGATCTCGGGCGGGGTGAGCATCCGGACCTTGCAGTCCTCGACCCGCAGCGATTCGGCAAGATGGACCAGGGCGTAGCGGTCCTTGGTGGTCAGCGTGTTCATCGGCTGCCCGAGTCCGTGCGCGACGCCGGTCCGGTAGTACGGGACGAGCAGGTGGCCCCAGTCGACACCTTCGGTCCCGGGCGGCATGACGAGCGCGTGGTGGGTGCCTTTGGCCGAGAACGTCGCCAGCGGCCGGTCGATCCCCCGGGTCGTCGAGCCTCCGCCGCGCAGCTCGGCAATGAACGGGCGCACCTCGCCGGCGGCCCGCAGTTTCGCCAGGCCCTTCTCGATCCGTGCCAGCGTGGCCGGGGCCAGCATCTTGTCCTTGCCGCCCTTGGCGGTCCGGTCGGCGATCCGCTTGCCCATCGGCAGCGAGAAATCGATCGCCGCCGCGGCCGGCGCCACGTAGGGCTCGACAACCTGGTAGCGACACGTCACGTTGGGGCAGCGGTACCAGTACTGCCCGGTCTTGCCGTACTTGCCCATGTCGAGGCGGTGGTCCTTGAAGACCTGCATCGCGTAGACCTCGGCGTCGCAGGTCGGGCAGTACGCCTTCGGCCGCAGCCACTTGTCCCAGTCCGGTGCCCGGCCCAGCGCCTTCAGCCAGTACGCCACGTAGAGCCGGTCACGCGACTGCGGCGCCCGGCGGCTGTTCGGCGCCTGCGCGTGCATCGAGTTCAACGCGATAACCCGGACCTCGTAGCCGGTGCCGGTCTCACGGATCTCGCGCAGCCACCGGTTCCACTCGTCCCACTTGCGGCACTCCACGACGTTCTCGACAACCCCCGCCAGCACGGGCTCACCCTTGTCGGCCATCGCACGCAGGTACCGCGGAACCTCTTCCATCAGCGCACGCGACCGGACCGCTTCCGGTTCGGCCAGAACCCCCAGCTGGTCGTCGAACATGACACCTTGCAGCGACTGATCGAAGGTGCGCCGAACGCCGCGAGCGTTCGACCAGGCCGGACAGGCCGGCGACGCCCAGAACAGATCCGCCCGTGGCCAACCAGCGATGTTGGCCCGCACGATGTCACCGCAGAAGTGGTCAGCCCACGGGAAGTTCTTCGCGTGGACCTCGACCGCGAGCCGGTTGTGGTTGGCCGCCATCTTCAGCTCCACGCCCGGCACCGACGATGCACCGGCCGAGCTGCCACCCCAGCCGGCGAAGTCGTCCAGCAACTCCAGACCGCCACCGTTGTCGGGCCGCGAGCTGACCAGCGGCATCACACCGGTGCCGCGCAGGAACTCGCCTTCCCACTGCTCGAAGTCGCTGGCCGGCGGGCGATCGACGCAGACGGCGCTCACCGGGGCTTCTTTTCCGTTGGCGCGGTCTTGCCCGTCTCGTTGCCCGGAAGCTGCCGCACCTGCCGTGCCACGGCCTTGTGGAAGCTTTCCAGCGAGCGGTTGAGCCGCTCCCAGCGCTGCCGCAGGTCGAGCGCCTTGCCGAGATCGGGGTCGTCGAGGTAGTTGTGTTCGCCGAGGGCGTGCTCGGCCAGTTCGCTGCGCCGGTCGCAGAGGTCCAGCATCACGTCGTCGATCCGGCCGGCCAGCTCACGCATCTCGACGCGCGCGGCCTCAGCTTTTTCGGCCACCCGCTGGTCCCAGTCTTCGCCGTACACGAGCATGGTTCGGCCTCCTTCACAGTGGTTGGTGCGGGGCGCGCCGTGGGTGTCTGGTGGTCCGTCACCACCGCGCGCCCCGAGTCAGTGGGGTCAGCGCTTGGGCTTCTGGGGGCTGGAGGGGCACTCGGGCCGGCCGCATCCGGTCTGGCGCTTCGGGCTGCACCATGCGGGGTGGCTGTTGGTCTCGGGCTTGGTGTTCGTTGCCTTCGGCATCGTGGGTCCCTCTCGCTGGTGGCCGTTGCCTGACGGCAGTCCCCGTTCTTTGGGGCCTGCCGGCTGCTGCCGTCTGCCGGGCCGCTAGAGGCTCCGAGAACAAGAGGGTTGTCAGCTGGTGGACAAGGAAATAAGGGAGCGCAGCGACCGCCGCCGTCCTCCAGGTGAGAACCCTCTTGTTCTTGGAGGGGGCGGTCTGGCATCAGGCCACCAACCCCAGCCAGGCACCTGTTCTTGCTCGGGCCGTAGGACCGAGAACGCCCCGCCCCGGAACGGGGCGGGGCGTACCGGGGCTCAAACCTCCTGCTGGTCGCCGAGGCTCGGCTCCGCGTGTTCGATGGCTTTGCCGTTGTCGTGTTCGGCGGCCTGGTCGTCGGCGTGCCAGCGGGCAAGCTCATCGTCGCGATCGCTGGCGGCTTGGCGTTGGTCAGCCTCGACCCGTTCCTGGACTCGTTGCGCGGCGAGCTGGGCGCGGGTCACCGCGACCGTGCAAGCGCTGGTCTCGACCGCGGCGCGCACATCGCCGAGGGCGTCTGGCTGCTCCCGTGTGTCGCCTGCGTGGGCGTCGTTGTGCTCTTGGTTCTGCTCTTCGTCGGCCTCGCCACGTACCGGCCGGGCTCGTTCATCCGGGCTCGGCTGGTCGGCCTCGACCTGGATAGCCGTCTCAACGGCTGCTTCGCTGGCCTCGATCTGCCAGGGCTCAGCGGCGATCGCCGACTCGCCGTCCCAGTCGTACGGGACGTGGCGGGTCTCGCTGGCGACGATCCTCAGCCGTCCCGCGCGCTCGACGTCGCCACTACTCTCGGCGCTCGCGGCCAGCTCGTCGACCTCGCGCGCGAGCGCCTCGTCGCGGCGCCGCGGGTCGTTGTACTCGGCGGCCTCCAGCTCGGCGTCGAGTTCTTGCCGCTGCTCGTCGTCGTCCTGGTCGGCGATGCCATCGGCTAGCCGGTCACAAGGTTCGATCATCGCGTCGGCGTCGGCGGCGTCGGCGTCGGCGTCGTCGGCGGCGGATTCGGTGAGCTGGTCGCTGCTGTCGGCGATCTCGGTGTTGTGGGTGTTGTCGGGTCCGGTCAGGTCGGCCGGTACGTCGATGCCGTGCCCGCGGCTGGTGGATTCGATCCAACGGCGGAACTCCTCGCGCGCGTCTTCGATCTGCGCTTCCGGCTGATCGCTGCCGGCGGCGAGCTGGGCCGCGATGTACTCGTCACTGGCCGCTTGGCGCTGCACGGTCTCGGCGAACAGCCGCAACCTGTCGGCCTCGCCTGCCTCGCCGGAAGCCTGTGCGGCGGCGGCCATCTCGCGCAGGTGCTCGGCGACACGGTCGTGGCCCAGGTCGGGCCCGGCCGCAACCGGTGCGGGCTGGTCCAGCGCCGCGGTGACCGGCGGAACCTCGGAAGCCGCGGCGAGCTCGTCGGCCTCGGCCAAGTGGTCCGCGGGGTCGTCGAACATCAGCTCGGTACGGCCCGTGGTGTCGTCGGTGACCAGGTGGAACCGGCTGCCGTCGTCAGCTCCGTCGCGGGCCAACCGCCGCATGGCGGCCTCGATCTCGTCGCGGCTGTACGGGGTGAGCCCGGATTGGCGGGCTTGGCCCTCCAGCTCGTTGTACAGAGAATCCAAACCGAGCCACGTCGACGTGGTCTCGCTGTTCTCCTCGGCCAGCGCCATTCGCATCTCGTAGGCGTGCTGCACGGCCCGCTCGGCTCCGCGTTCGCGCTGCATCCGCCGCCCGGCCTCGTAGTAGCTGTCGTGCTCGACTCCGGCGGGCTCCTCGGCAGCTTCGTCGGGCGGGAGCTGAAGCCCTCGGCGGGCCAAAAAACGCTCGACGCGGGCCTGCACCGCGCCGCGTTGCTGCTCGATGAACGCGGCGCGGTCGTCAGCGTGGATCGCGTCGACAACGGCGCTCCATTCGTCGTCGCGGGCCTGCTCGCCCAGCCGGTCGGCGGCGGTCCGCAGCTGGTAGGCCATGTCAAGATCACCAACCGCGACCAAGGCGTCAGCCTGTGCCGCGAGACGACGGATGAAGTCGCCGTGGCCGAGGTCCGGTGCACCGGCGTCGATCCAGTCGTAGGCGGTCGCGAACCGGTCATAACCGACGGCCTGCGCGGTGTCGGTGTCGGTGTCGGTGTCGGTGGCGATTTGAACGGATTCGTCGGCGTGGGCTTGGGCTTCGACGAGGCGGGCCTGGTAGTCGGCTTCCCAGTACTTGGCCAGCTCGATTCGCCGGTTCATCTCGGCGGTCCCGTCGGTGCGGGTCGGTGGTGGCGTGTAGCGCCCGCGGCGACCGGTGATGCGGTTGAGCCAGTTCGATGCGTTCGACATGTCGGGGGGTGTCCTTTCGCGTGACGGGTGGTGGCTAGTCGTCGTAGCGGCCCATGACCGGGCCGTCGTCGTGCTGGGCGTGCTCGCTGTGCTGTGCGGTCTGGCTCGCGCGGGCCTGGTCGCCGGCGTGCCAGCGGGCGAGTTCCTCGTCGCGGTCGACGTCGTCGTGTCCGGCGGCGTGGCCGGCCTCGTGGGCTTCCTCGAGTTGGCGGCGGTGCTGAATCTCGATCAGCGCCCGTTGCGCCCGTCGGGCCGCCTCAGCGGTCTCGTCCGCGCTTGGCACTCGCGGGGCGGCGGCCTCACCCAGCGGCTGCTCGGTTGACGCGATCTCGCGAATGTCGGCCGGGGCAAGGCTTTCGCGTGCGGCGTCACGCTTGGCGGCCTCGTCGCTGGCCGAGTCCTCCTCGGCTACGCCCGTTGCGGTAGCGCCGCGGTCGCGGTCGTTGACGTCGGCCACAGAGTCCGTATCGGCGCTGCTGTGCCCGTCGGCAGTCACGGCGTCGTCACCGGTTTCGATGGCGTCGCCTTGGCCGGCGGCACCGGTGTGGTGCTGCTGGTCGCTGCTGTCGTCGACCGGGTCGTGCACGGGCCGGGCTTCGGCTAGATCGCGGGCACGTTCTTGGGCGACGTCGGTCAGGTCGTGCTCGTCGACCACGGTGAGGTCGTCGTCGGCGGTGACGTCGTTGACGTCGGCGGTGTTGTTGTCGGTGTCACCTGCGAGCTGGTCGGCGAGTTCGGGGCCGGTGGGTCCGGTGTCGGTGTTGTCGATGCCGCGTTGTTTCAGTTCGTACTCGGCGCGTTCGGCCGCGGCTTTGGTTTCGGCGGTGTGGGCCAGCCACACCGCGCGGGCGTCGTCGGCGGTTTGCAGCTCGGCCGCGCGCAGGTCGAGCGCTGCGGCCAGCGCGTTGGACTGCTCGGCTTCTTGCCGCAACCGGTCACTGGTCGCTTGGTCGGTGCTGGCGGCGGCTTCGGCGGCCCGCAGTGTCGCGGTGCGGCGTTCCCGGTCGGCGGCCTGGCGGGTCCCGGCCAGTTCGGAGTTGACGAACGGCGGCGCCCACGCCTGCTCGCGTTCCCAGGCGCGGACCCGCACCCTCAGCTGCCCGGACGACATCTCGGCTTCGGCCCGGTCGGCTTCGGGCCGGCCGAGTGCCCGCCACGCCGTCCGCCACGACGCGTACGCCTCGACCTGGCCCGGTTTCGGCGCTGCACCGAGCGGATCAGCGGCGTCGTCGTGACCCATCACGTCACGGTGCGCCTCGACCTGCCCGGCACGCCGGACCCAATCGGCCCGCGCCTCGTCACCTTCGGCCGGTACGGCACCGAGCGCTTCGACCGCCCACTGCGGCCCTTCGGCCGCGACCTGTTCGCCGAGTTCAACGGTGCGCTGGTCGGCCTCGCGGGCCAAATCGGCCAGATAGGCGGCCCATTGCGGGTCCTCGACGTGCGGAAGCCGCTCGGTGTAGGTGTCGCCGATCGGGTCGAACGGCCCCGCGTGCTTGATCCGGTCCTGGATGACGAAGCTGAGGTTGCGGGCACCGTCCAGGCTGCGGCGACCGATGGCGTCGGTGAGGACCTGACGCGGGTCCTGCCCGGCCAGCTCAACGTGCCGCAGCAGCGACCCCAAGGTCCCGGCGCCGTCGTCGGCCGCCAACGCGCACCGTTCCGCGTCGGTGAGCACACCGGCCGTGGTGAGTTCGTCCAGCCAGCTCGCGGTCCGGCCCGCGGTCGCGAGCGCGATCCCGTCGGCCAGCAGCTCGGCCGGCGTCCGGAGCCGGTTCGCTTCGGCGGCCGACTCGGCGGCGGCCTGCAACGCCGACAGTTGCGGGTCGTCGAGGTCGAACGTTGCCCGCAGCACCGACAGCGGCGACCGCTTCGCCGCGTCGACGGTCTCACCGAACTCCGCCTGCGCGCCCAGCGACTGGGTGACCACGTGCGCGGTGTTCGCGACCCGGCCACGGGTCATCGCCACATACAGCGCGTACAGCGACGTGTTCTGCGTCGCGACCAAGTGAGACGAGTCGACCGTCATCCCTTGGGAGGCGTGCACGGTGGCGGCGTAGCCGAGCGCGACATGGTCGCGCACGTAGGCCGCCGGCAGGATCATCGATTCGCCCGGTGCGGGGGTGCGGGTGCCCTGGAACAGCGGCAGCACCCGCAGTGACCCGTCGTCCAGAACACCGTCGACGAGGAACTCGTCGCGGTTGAACGCCGCGCGGGTGTTGCCGCGGTACCCGTTCAGGTGCCAGGCGTTGAGGCGGGTCTGGATCAGGTCACCGGCACCGACCCGGTTACCGGTCGAAGCCAGCGCCACGGTGCGTTCGTCGTCGACCAGCTTGTACTCGACCAGCCGGGCGCGCAGCTGCGCGGACACTTCGGCGGCCTGCGCGTTGGAGTCCACGATCAGCAGCGAGTGCAGCCCGGCGAGCCGGTCGGCCAGCCATGCGTCGCTCGCGGACCGCTGCGCGGCCTCCAGGTGGCCGCCGTCGAGGATGCGGCCCTGCTTGTAGTAGTCGCTGAGCACGTCCGCGTCGCCGCCTCGTAGCCGCAGCGACGCCGGACCCTCCCAGTCCGCGCGGAAGCGGCGGGTTTCGACCAGCTCGTGGGTGAGGGCGTTCGCGGTGACCAGTTCCATGCCGCCGCCGGCACCGACCGCGGCGAGCTGGCGGTGGTCACCGACCAGCAGCAGTTTCGCGCCGGCCTCGGTGCACCGGTCCTGGATCTGCGCGAGGTCGGTGGTGTTGGCCATCGCCGACTCGTCGACCACGACCAGGTCACCGGCCCGCAGCCGCCACGCCTCGTGCTCGGCGCGCGTTGATCCGTCGGTGAGCTGCTGCTGGGTCATCAGCCAGCGGGTGATGTTCATCGCGGTCACGCCGTCGGCGGCCAGCACCTCGGTCGCGACCTGCGACGCGGCCAGCCCGACCATGCGGTGCTGGTGGCCGCCCCACAGGTCGGGGTTCTCCCATGCCTTGGCCAATGCGCCGACGACGCGGGACTTGCCGGTCCCGGCCGGGCCGACCAGGGTTTCCACCATCGCGCCCGACGAGAGGATCCCGCTCACCGCGGCGGCCTGGTCGGCGCCGAGCTCCAGCCCGGCCGCGGCCGACTGCTTCACGAACGCGGCGGTGTCTCCGGTCGTCATCGCGACCGCTCCGCGCGCGTAGCCGGCACCGGCCAGCTTGCGTTCGGCGCGCAGGTGATCCGGCGTCACGAACCGCGCCGCGCCGGGCGCTTCGTAGGCCGACAGGCCGTCGCTGCGCACCAGCTCGTCGGGCAGCGCCCCGGCCTGGCCGCGGTTCTTGGTGTCCACCTGGCGCGCTCTGGCCAGACCCTGCTCGGTCAGGCTGTCCAGCAGCCCGGCGATCTTGGCGGGTTTGAGGTTGCCGAGGTTGTCGGGCAGCGCGTCGTTGATCGCGCGGGTCAGGTCGGCCGCGCGCCAGGTGGCGTGCTTGGACTGCACATCGGCCAGCGCCGTCTCCAGCACCTTGGCCTTGTTGATCCGGCCCGGCAACCAGCGCCGCTGCCGCGCCGCGAGCACGTCGTTCGCAACCTTGGCCAGCCCGCCGCGCAGCTCAGTGCGCAGCTCGGCGTCCCAGCGCTGCAAGCGCGCTTCGTAGGTCTCGCCGTCATGGGTCTTGGCCTTGCGGGTGGCCTTGGTCGCGGTCTCCTGCAACCGGGCCAGCTCCAGGTTGTTCGGTTCGCGGCCCCACTTCTTCTCGAACGCGGCCACCAGCGGCGCGGTCTTCTTCGTGATCGCGCGACGCCGCTTCGAAAACAGGTCCATCACGGCCTGGTCGATCCCGGTGATCTCACGCGCCTTGCCGTCGGGTCGCATCTCGAACCGCACCCCGAGCGCCTGCGCGAGCTGCTGTTCCATCACCCGCTCCCCGACCGCAGCCGCGGCCGGCTTCACCCGGCGCAGCGCCTGCCCGTCCAGCGTGCGCCACTTCCCGTCGGGTCCCTGGACCCGGTTCAGGATCGCGTTGTGGATGTGCAGCTGCGGGTCGTGGTCGCGGCTGTCGTGCTGGAAGAACGACGCGACCGTCAGATCCGGTGCCTCCGCCCACCGGCCCGCCGCACCGCCGTGGTGCCCGACTCGGGTGTAGCCGGCGTTGTCTTGCAGATACGACAGCGCCGCGTTGTTCCCGGCCCAGATCGCGTCCTCGACCGCCTGGCGCCGCCCGCCCCACTGCACCGCTTCACGCTGTGCGGTGCGCACCGCGGTCCGGTACACGATGGCGGCGCTGCGGTTGCCGGTGCGCTCGGCCTGCTCCAGTGCACTACGGGCCGCCTCGACTGCACCGAGCGCCTGCACCTCCTGGGCCTCGAACGCGGTGTGCAGCACCGTCACCGACTTCTGCGGCGAGAACGTCGCGTCGTAGAACGACACGTTGTTGCGCACCGATGCACCCACCAGTGCACGCAGCTCCTCGCGCCGCTCCGGCGATGCACCGGGCTCTTTGGCCAACGCCATCGCCAGCGCTTCATCCTCGGTCTTGTAGGCCCGCCCGGTGTGACCGAGCGTCGCCGCCTCGTCCCAACGGATCGGGTCACGAAACGCCTCGTCGCGCGGGTCCAGGTACCGCTCGTACAGCGCGGTCATGTCCTGGGTGTCGACCTCACCGGCCAGGCCGAACGCCTCCGCGCCGCGGCCGAACCAGCGCCCCGGCGGCTCGCCGGCCGCGACCGCGCCGGTGTAGTAGTTCTCCCGGCCCGTCGCGACCGACCCGGTCAGGTAGCTCGCAGAGTGGCCACTTTCCATGCCCATCACCGCCATGCCGCACCCCCCGCCACGGCACGCCCAGCAACGGGGCCGAAGGCACCGACCGCCGCCGCCGGCGGCAGGCCGAACCGACGACGCGAAGCGGAGTCACGGCTCCACTTGATCGTGATGCATGGGTGTGATTGATGAACCTTCTCGGTCGGGTTTGGGCTGCTTGCTGCTGCCGAGTGGGTTTTCGGGTTGCTGATCGGTTCGTTGCTGGTGTCGTGCTGGGTGCTGGTTGATCGGTTGCTGATGGACTTGGTCATCGGCTGGTGCTCGTTTCGAGATCGCGGTCGGTGGTGTGGTCGCTGGTGTTGTCTGCGGTCTCGTTGCTGGGTGAGTCGTCGTCGTTGAGGGCTGGGTTGATCAGGTGCAGTTGCCCGCGGGTCTGTACGGGGCTGTCAGCGGCCTCGGGGGCCGCCCCCGCCGCCTCGGTGGGCTCGGCCCACCCGGCAAGCTCCTGGAGCCGCCTGGCGCGGCCGGTGCCGACGCCCTGCCCGAACGCCTCCCTGGTGACTCTGCGTATCGCCTGCTGGCCGAGTGGCCCGCCGCCGCGCTGCTGCGCGTAGGCCTGCACCGCCGCTAGCAGGTCGGCGTCGCTCGGTTCTTCGGTCACCGCCTCGACGGGTTCCGGTTCCGGTTGCGGTGCAGGGTCGGGGTCCATCGGTGCACCTTGCGGTGCAGGCGCACCGGCCACCCGGTCAGCGGTCCGCACCGGGCCCGCACCGGTGGAGTCGTCCGGGTGCACCGGTGCGGGATCGGGCTGCACCGGTGCAGAGCGGAGTGCACCGATCAGGAACGCGACCAGCCACAGCGGTGCAGCGTCGGCCTTCGCCGGGGCGTGCTCGGGGACCCCGGCGGCCTGGTCGTCGGCCTCGGTCCGGTCGGCCGGCTGACCAGGGTCGGACAGACCGAGCGCGGCCGAGTCGACCAGCGCCAGCAGCTCGCCCGGCGTGAGCCGACCGGCACCGGGCAGCAACGCGGCCAGCTCGGACGCGGTCAGCAGCCCGTCGCGGATCGTTTGCAGGCACGCGGTCCGGGCGGCCCGGGCGGCGTCGAACGGCCACAGCTTGCGGCTCGGGCACAGCGTCGCCAGCCGCGACGCCATCCGCACCACCTGCTGCACGAGTGCGCGCGCGGCGGCCGGGTCGTCGGCGCCGGTCCGCGACAGGTGCAGCCACACGCGCGTCGTGATCACCGGGGAGGTGAACCAGGTCAGCGCCGACAGCCGCGGCTTCGCCGGTTCGGCGAGCTTCATGTGCAGCCGCAGCAGGTGCGCGAGCATCTCGACCAGCACCGCGTAGGCCAGCGGCGCGAGCGCATGCGCGAGGGCGTCGGCGATCCCGGTGGCGGTGTCGATGTTCAACCACACGGTGCCGCCGATGAACACGTACGTCGTGACCAGCGCGCCCGGAATCCGCCACCCGCGCGTCAACGCAGCCAGCCGCAGCGCAGTGCAGGCGATGATCATGCCGTCGGCAACCAACGGCACCAACGGGCTGTCGAACTTCTCCGACACGGCGCCGAAGGAGCGGGCACCGCCGATTGCGGCGACGCCGAGCGCGGCCACGATCGCGACCACGATCAGCACCCGCCGGGTCGTGAGCCGCCCGGCCGCGACCGCGGCGACCATGCCGCGCACGGTCCGCCGAACCGCCCACACCAGTACGCCCACCGCCACGGCCACGAACAGCACACCGGCGGCGCCGGCCACGAGCATCGGGCCAGTCACCTCGGTCGGGACCCACTCTGGAAGGTTCAGCACGCGGGTGTCGGGGTTCATCGTTGGCCTCCAGCGGTCTCGGGGACGGCGGCCAGGCCGCCGCGGCGGCCGGCCTTGATCTGCGCCGCGCTCGGCGCCGGGCCGGTGCGGTCGCGACCCGCTGCCCACCAGGCGACGAAGGGGTCGGCGTCGGCCGCGAGCGGCACCGTGACGGCGCGCTGGTCGGCCTCGTCGCGGTGCTTGAGCACGTCACAGCTCGGCGCGTACTCGCCGATGCGGCGCGTCACTCCGGGACGCTGCCGGTCGTGCCAGTCACCGACGAGCTTGGTCGAGGCCTCCGGGCCTTCGTAGGCCAGCGTCCAGGCGTCCATCAGCCACAGCAGCTCCTCGACGATCTCGGGGTGCCACAACCAGCACGGCGGCAACTCCTCGCGCGCGGTCGCGTAGCGCAGGTAGGTGGCTTCCATCCACGGCAGCAACTCACTCAGTACCGCCTCGACGGCCGAGCGGTCCGCGGGCAGCCGCAGCCACGACCGCACCGGCTCGACCTCGCGCGCGGCCTCGGCGCTGCTGCCGGCACCGACGGGCTTGGCCGTCAGCCGGGTCAGCATGTCCTCGAACGAGGCGACGGTGTTGCCGAGCGATGTCACGGTCTCTTCCAGCCGCCGCACGCTGGTCGTGGACGCGCTGTGCCGAAGCCCCTGCTTCATCGCCGCCACGTCGCGAGTCACTGCCTCGACCTGGCGGGCCAGCCCGGCCGCCGCCGCCAGCGCGGCGGTGCCGGGGTCCTTGTCGTCGTCGTACTGCATCAGTGGTTCTCCTGCCAGAGCGTGGGTTGGGCGCCGAGCGGCCGGTTCGACCAGAGCACTTCCGTGCGGTGGCCGGCGGTGCCGGATTGGCCGGTGAAGGAGGCCAGTTCGAGGCGGTGCCAGTCGGCGTACAAGTCGTCGTAGAGATCGCTGGGGTAGCCCGACAGCACGACCGCAGATCGGCACGCTTTGAGCGCGTCGGCGAGTTCGCGGTGCTCGGCGTCGCCGCTCATCTCGACGGCGTACTGACGAGAAGAGCGGGTGCTGCCCAGATACGGCGGGTCGGCGTAGATGCACACATGCTCGTGACGGCCGTAGGCGGCGATCACGTCGAGCGCCGGGCGGGCTTCCAGGCTGACCTGGCGCAGCCTGCGCAGTGCCGGTGTCATCCGGGCGACGTAGGCGTGCAGGTAGTCCGGCATTGACACAGAGGTGCGCTCGCCTGGGTCTTGGAAGTGCCGCCAGCCGGTGCGGCGTCGGGTCCCGCCCATGCCTTGGCTGAGCTGCACCCACACGCGCCGCGCCACTTCGAGTTCGTCCAGGTCGTTGCTGTGGGCACCGGTCAGCGAGTACGCCTCGTGGTGCTCGGTGCGGCTGTGCGGGGTCAGCCAGCACACCCGTGCCAGGTCGTTGCCGCGGTCACGCAGCACACGCCAGAACGTCATCAACGCTCCGTCCAGATCGTTGACCGTCTCGAACGGCGCCGCGGGCTTGGCCAGCAGTACCGCCAGCGACCCGGCGAACGGCTCCACGTAGTGCCGGTGCGCCGGCAACAGGGCCGCGAGCTGAGCGGCCTTGGTCGTCTTGCCGCCGTAGTAGGCGAACGGCGGCGCAAGCTCGGCAGTCATGCCACTCCCCTCTCGTCGGCCCATTGCTCGGTGTCGGTGTCCGCCTGCTCGGCTGCCAGCCGGGCTGCCCTGTCGTCGGCGTGCCATCGGTTCAGTTGCTCGTCGCGCTCGACCTGCTCGGCCGCGCGGCGATCGGCGTGGTCGGCCGCGGCCAAGGCGGCCTCGGTCCGGGTCAGCGCGTCGGCGGCGCGGCGGGCTGCTGTTGCCGCCTCGTCCTGCCCGGCCCGGTCGTCCCGGGCGGCGTCCTCGTCGGCGTCGGACTCGACGTCGGTGTCGTCTTGCCAGCCCTGGACGGTGCGCCACCCGTCGGTGCCGCCCGCGGTCGGGGTGACGCCGGCGGCGTAGCAGTCACCGCACAGCTGGTCGGTGGTGCGGACGCAGTGCTCGACCGGGCCGCACTCGGCGCACACCTTCCGCGCCGCGAGTGCCTTGTTCACGGCGGCGAGCTGCTTGCCGGTCGGGATCCGCTTCGCCTTGGCCAAGGCGTCGACGTACAGCCACGCGAACCGCCGGTCACGCTTCCACGTCAGCCGCGCGAACGGCTCCTGACCACCGCGGGACAAGCCGCGCTGACGCAGTTGCCGCCGCGTGGACAGCCCGGCCGGGGCCTGCCCGAACCTGAACTCGGGCAGGCCGTCACGGACCCGGCCGGGCCAACGCCGCCCGTCCCACAGCTGGACCCACTCCACGCCCCGCTCACCGCCCGCGGCGGTCATGACTGGCCCTCGGCCGACTCGTCGGCATCACGGCCAGCCGCGACGAGCTCGCGGCGGGTGGTGTCGCGCTCGGCCAGGCCGGCGCGGGCCTTACGAGTCGCCGTGGCCAGCCGGAACCGGGCGACGAGCTCGCGGGCCGGGTCACGGGACTCCAACCACTCCACGCCCGGCGAGACCTTCTCGAGTACGCGGCCGGCGATTGTCGTGGCGGCCTGTCGTACTGCGAGATCGACCCGCTCCGCGGCTGCGAAGCTGCCGTCCCTGAACGCAGTCAGGCCCGCGATGAGGCGGCCACCGGCCGCCAGCTCCAGTGCCTGGCCGTGCCGGGTCGCCCACTGCACGACCGGCCGAGCCAGGAACCGGTCCCTGCGCAGGTCGCGGCGCTTCCACGCCATCTTGACCCGGCCGATCGCGGGCGGCATTCCGCGGGAGATGATCAGCGCCTGCCCGGTGCGCAGCTGCGCGACCTGCCCGGGGGTGAGCACTGGGACGTGCCGGTCGCTGATCGACTTGGCGCCGGTGTGGTCACGGGTCGCGGCCACTTCGAGGCGCTGGCCGCACAGGGTCGACCAGAACTGAAGGTCGTCGTCGTCGGCGCAGCCGGCCATGACGACCTTCGTGGTTACGTTGGTCATCAGCGACCCGGTTGCGGCCTTGCCGAACCGCTCGACCAGCTGGGCGCGCGACTGGGCCGAGATGTGCATGCAGATCCCGCGCGACCCGAAGTCACCCGACCACTTGTCCAGAGGAATCAGGCAGATCAGCGCGGCCTCGTCCAGGACCATCGTCAAGAAGGGGTCCAACCGGCCACCCGGCATCCGCACCGCGATCGCTCGGGCCTGGCGGGCGATGCTGGCGGTCAGCGCGGTCACGAGCGGCGCGGTCTTGCGGTCGTCGGCGCCCAGCAGGTACACGGTGCCGTTCTCGTCCAGCAGCCGCTGTACGTCGAACACGACGCCGCCCGGCGCCGCCGACACGGCTGCCGCGGGTACCGACAGCCACGACAGCGCGGGCATGATCGTGGTCGAGATCGACGACCGGGTGCGGTCGTTGTTCAAGAAGAACTGCTTGGCCTGGTGCTCAAGGTTGGTGGCCTTCGCGACCCGCAGCTCCCACAGCACGTCGTCCTTGCCCGAGTCGGGGTCGGCGACCCACTGCTGCACGTCGTTCATCGTGTAGCCGCCCAGCGCGGCGGCGTGCAGCAGCGCGCTCATCGCCTGGCGGGCCAGATCCAGCCAGTGCTCGGCGTCGTCGGACTTCGACCCGATCCCGTCCAGCAGGTCCGAGGCACGGTCCATCGCCGTGGCCGCCGACGTGCAGCCCGACAGCGGGTCGAACGTGATCGTCGAACCTTCCTCGGTGAGGCCGTCGGGGTCGAACACGTACACCGGTCCGCGCTGAGCGCGTCGTCCGCGGGTCACGGTGAGGATGTCGGTCTTGGTCGACGTCGCGATCACTGCGCCGGGCGCGTCCAGCAGGTGGTTCATCACGAGCCCGGTCTTGCCGACCCGCGGGCCGGCCAGCGTGAGCGTGTGGTCCTCGCAGCTGGACCGGACCTTGACGAAACCGACCGTCGAGATTGTCGTGCCCAGCTCGGTCAGCGGCACGAACCGCCGCTTCCACGCCGGCACCTCGGCCAGCGACGGCCTGATCTGCTTGGCCTTCGAGCGCAACATCCGCGCCGACGACGTCCGGTAGACATCGCGCCCCGACGCCAGCCCGTCGGTCACTCGTCCCGCGCGGCCCAGCTTGCGCAGCAGACCGCGCGAACTCGAGTGCGACCGCAACCCGTACACCACGGTCACGGCCAGCACCGCTACCGCCAGCAGCAGCGGCTGCCACCACCGCGCCGACACCTCGACCGAGTCCGGCAACGCCCGCAACACCAGGCCGCCGAACACCAGCCACATCGTCGCCGCAACTCCCGCACCCAGCCTGGCGTTGACCGCGACCAGACCCAGCGTGACCAGCAGCAGCACACCGCCCGCGATCACCCAGCCCGCCGCGCCACCCGGCGCGTCGAGGCGGAACGCGAGCGCGCCGGCCAGCAGCACCCACAACGGTGCCGCGACCATCGCGCCGTGCATGAGGCGCCAAAACAGCAGCCCCGCCGTCACCAGCCCGACCGCGCCGGTCACCGCAGCCCAGTAACCGACCTCGGTCAGGCCCGGCCAGCGGTCCCACCACACCGCCGCGACGCCACCGGCCAGCAGGCCGGCCATCGCGGTCGCGAACCGCGGCACGATCGCACCCTCGGTCCTCGTCGGTCGCCGCATCATCACTGCACCTCCTGGGTTTCGTCGTCGTTGGTGGTGGTTGCTGTCGGCAACGCCGCGAGCGGGGACCTGCGGCCCGGCGCGGTGGCGCGTACCGCGGCCCAGTCGATGCCTGCGTCGGCCAGCAGCGCGTCCAGGTCAACGACCCGGAACAGCGCGACCAAAGGCGCGGCGGACCGGCTGCGGCGATACGACCCGTACACGCGGCGAACCGCGCCCACCCGGCCCGCGCGGACCAGGTGGCCGAAGTCCGAGCGCCGGATCCGCAGGTGCTCGGCTGCCTCGTCCGCGGTCACACAGCGCCCGGCCGCGGCCGCGTCATCGAGCACCGCCCGGTCGCTGAACCGCTCGACCTCGCCGCCGTCGAACAGCGGGTTGGCCCGGTAGAAGTTCACGACCGGCAACACACCGCGCCGGGCCAGTTCGAACACCGCGTCAGGGGTCACCTCGCAGCCGAACCGCTCGGCCAGCACCCGCGCCGCCCGCGCCGCTCCCATGTCCGGCAGCGAACCGACCTCGGCGCCGAGCTGGCCGGCGCGTGCCGCGAACGTCTCGACCAAACCGGCCGACCAGCGGCTACCCAGATCCGGAGCCGGAATCAGCCCGTGCCGGACCGCGCGGGCGACCTGAAAGTCCCACCAGCCCAAGTGCCGCGCCAGCTGCACCGGCCCGAACGAGCCCCGCCGCGCCGTCATCGCGCACCACCGATGAGAACACCGGCCACCGCGAACACGACACCCAGCACCGCCGCGACGAACGACAGCCGCAGCCACTGGTGCTTGGTCCACGCGATGTCAGCCAGCCGCTTGGCCTGGTGCACCACAGCCACCAGCGGGTCAGCGACCTTCTCGTGCGGGTACGCCTGCGCGATGTGGTTGTCAACGAGCTGCTCGACCGAGCGGACCCGGACCGCGCCGAAGTACAGGAACTCCCCCGGCACCAACTTGTCGGCCGGACGGTGCAGCCGCGGCACCACGACCAGCAGCGCCGAAGCCAACGCCACGGCCAGCGCGACCAGCGCCAGGCCGAACAGCACCCGTGCGGCCAGCGGCGAACCACCCGACTGCGACACCAGCGTCAGCACCACCGCCGCGAGCGCCGTCTCGACGGCCGCCACAAACCCGGCCTTCGTGTCCGCCCGGTCAACAGCCGACTGGGCCGAGTCGTGCATCCGCCACGCCAGCTCCATCACCGTGAACCCGTTCATCGCGACTCACCCGCCGCAACACCCTCGGCCGGCTGCACGTTCCCGCGGTACGACATGTGCGCGGCGAACGCCGCGTCCGCCTCCTGGGTCACTGCCATCGCCGTCACCCGGACCGAACCAAAGTTCTTCATCGCCGCGTAGTGGCCACGCGACACGTTCATGTCCGCGACCACACCCAGCGCCTCGGCGACAAGGTCAACCGTGACGGCCTCGTCCTCAAACGACTCCGCGTTCGGGTAGACCCCGGCCGTCACGAACGGCAGGGGAAGCTCCGGGTGGTCGGCCACGAACGCGGCCAGCTCGAACAGCCCCCGGATCAGCTCAGCGCGCTCGCGCGGAACCTCCAACATCCCGAACCGAGGCACCCACTCCGTGCCGTCCTGAACTGCGTCAGTCATGCTGTAGACCTCTCGAACTCGTACCTGAGTGATGGGAGAACCGGCCCTGTTCTGGTTGGCGCCTGTGCGGGGCCGGTCCTGTGTTTCCTTGGCGCCCGGACGCTGCCGGGCCGGACTGATCACGGCGCGTTTCCGCAGAAGTCCGCCGCCGAGACGACCCGGCCCGTGCTCAGGGCCGCGTCGGTCATGCGGTCCAGCACCTTGGCCGGGATAAACAGCCGCCGGCCGATGCGCACCGCCGGAAACTGCCCAGCGGCGATCACCCGGTAGAGCGTCATCTCGGCGATCCCGAGTCGATCGGCCATCTCTGCCACGTTCAGCCAGTCCCGCTGGACCTCTTGGGTCTCGTTCATTCGTGCTCTCCTTCGTTAGTTAACTAGTCTTGACTAGACTAGACTAGTCTGCAAATCCTCGCAATGGTTCGGGGTAGTCATGGCTAGCTGAGCTAGACCGGACTACCGTTCAGTTATGAAGTTGGACGACAACTCCCCCGCGGCCACCTACGTCAAGGTTGCTGACGCAATCCGAGAGGCGATCGCCACAGGAGAACTTGAGCCTGGGCAACAGCTTCCGGCCGGCCCGAAGCTGGCGAAGGACTTCGGCGTAGCCGTCATGACGGTGCGGCGTGCGATCGAAGGCCTGCGCGCTGAGGGAGTACTCAAATCGACGCACGGCGTCGGCGTCTTCGTCGCCGCCGGCACCACCGATGAAAGCGAGGTCGACGGCCTGCGACGCGAGGTAGCGGAACTCAGGTCCCGCGTGGAGCATCTTGAAGCGCTCGTCACGCAAGCCGAGTGACCGGCAGCAGATCGAGTGGCTATTGGTTCCATGCGAACTAGTGGATACCCGGGTCAACAACTCGACCCGGACAAACTGTCCGGGTCCTCTCGCGCGCACTGAGTATCGTTGTAGCCATGCGAGGCGCTAGCGATCATCTGAGCATCGGTGAGCGGGTAGCTTTCTACCGTGCCCGACGCGGACTGACGCAGGCTGTGCTCGCGAACCTCGTCGGCCGCTCCGAGGACTGGCTCAGCAAGATTGAGCGTGGCGAGCGGGAGGTCCGTCGACTCGATGTCCTGACCGAACTCGCCGCTGCGCTTCGGGTCGAGCTCGCGGATCTGCTCGGCCAGCCGGTCCTCCTTGAGGATGATCACGAGCACGACGACGTACCGGCAATTCGTGACGCGCTGATGGCTCCGGCCCGCCTGTCGCGCGTGCTGTTCGGAGTTGAGGACGACGGCGCAAGACTGCCAGATGTCCGGCAGGTGTGGCGCCTCACTGAGGGCGCCTGGGATCACTACCAAAGGGGCGACGTCGGCCGAACGGTCCAGTTGCTTCCGCGACTGATCCAGGCAGCGCAGTCGATCGAGACACGTTCAGCCGATGGCCTCGACGGCTGGGCAGTCTCCTCGAGAATCCATCACTTGGCAACGACGACGCTGACCAAGATCGGCGAGTCTGACCTGTCCTGGATTGCCGCCGAACGCGCCATGAAAGCAGCGGACCAGGCGGACGATCCATTGGTCCTCGCGTCCGCAGCTCGTGCCGGCACCCACGCGTTGCTCGCGGTTGGTCGGTACGACGATGCGATACAGCTCGGTCAGACTGCGCGGGACTGGCTGTCGCGACAGCTCCGCCAACTGGATCCGGCAGCGCTGAGCGTCCAGGGGATGCTCGACCTGCGCATGGCGACCGCGGCGTCTCGGCGGAACGATCGAGCAACTACTACGCAACTCCTCGCGAGCGCGAGAGCCGCAGCGGAGCAGCTGGGCGTCGATGCGAACCACTGGCAGACGTCATTCGGACCTACGAATGTCGCTCTGCACGAGCTGTCCGCCGCGCTCGACCTCGGCGACATCAGCTACGTCACAGAGCATGGTCCACAGATCGATTCGTCGCCGCTACCAACCGTGCGCCAGGTCGCTCACCAGATCGACCTAGCCCGAGCGTTCAGCTACGCCGGCCAGGACGCTAACGCGGTCAGCTCGCTACTGACTGCGGAGAGAAAGTCACCACAGCTGATACACCACAACCCCGTGGTTCGCGAGATCGTTCGAACCATCCACCGCCGCACGCCGGCCTCGAACCATCGCCACTCCCCCGTCCGCGAGCTTGCCGAACGCTGCCGGGCGATTCAGTGAGCAGCCCGACGCTGGGCCTGGTCTGCGCTGCTGCGGGCGGTATCGAGCAGGTCCGCGAACGACTAATCGAGCCGATGCTCGCAGACGGCTGGAGCATCGCGGTCACGCTGACCCCCACCGCGGCAACGTGGCTTGCCGCAACAGACGAGATCGCGAAGATTGAAGCCGCTACCGGTTTCCCGGTCCGAAGCACTCCCCGCCTGCCCGACGAAGCGAGCCCGCACCCGACAGTCGACTGCTACGCCGCGGTTCCCGCAACAGCGAATCTGGTAGCGAAGCTCGCTCTCGGGATCGCCGACAACCAGGCACTTACTCAGCTCTGCGAGGCCATCGGTGGACGTCGTCCGCCAGTAATAGTGTTTCCCCGCGTAAACGCCGCCCATGCCGCGCAGCCCGCTTGGGATCACCACCTCGATGCACTCAGGAGCTCGGGCGTCGGCCTTGTCTACGGCGAGCAAGTTTGGCCTCTACACAGCCCACGCAGCGCACCTGGCAAAGAATTGCCTTGGGCAGCGATCCGCGAGGCTATCGAGTCCTCCATCGCCTGGCGCTAAGCGCGTGGCGTCGAAGGATGTAGATTTTCAGCAACTTGGAATGCCGCGCTGTCTCGTCAAGAGCGCAGCGAAGGCGGTCCATGGGGACCCATCTTTCGGGCCCCACAGCGGCCTGGAACCAGCCTTGGTCCGCGCCTGTCCACCCGGCCGTTAGCACAACTGCTCCCATGATCAGCTCAGTCGCCAGGGCTACGGCCACCTTGGTCCGGCCTGAATTCAAATGAATTGGCCGTCGTGAAGCCCTAACCTCGTGACGTGACCACCGACGATCCCGACGGCCCGCCCGTCGTCACAAGACAGCTCCAACTGGAGCTGGAGGGTATCGATCCGCTCACCGACGAGCAACGTGTTGAAGCATGGCTACGCGAGCAGGGCACGTGGTCCGCCGACGCACGAGCTGCCGCTCTGTATTTGCGGGACCGTCGCAGCCGGCGAACACGTGCGACTCGATGGGAACAGCTGCAGGCCATTCAGGCTCCATTTGAGAGTGAGTGGGGCTGGCTCACACCTGGAGGTGAGGAGTGTATTTGGCTCTACCATGAGGCGGAGAGGAGCTACGTCGACGGCCTTCATTTGGCCTCGCTGCTATGCGCTCACGCAGCCTGCGAACGAGTTCTCGCCGGCTGCCTGCTTTCCTATGAACAGGAACTGCCCAAAGGGTGGAGGTTCTGGGGCCTCGGGCCACTGGTCAAAGAAGCATTCCTGCGCAAGTTGATTGACTCGCCACTCCGCGACAGCCTTGCAGAGATCAACGAAATCAGAAAAGTCTCCGCGCACTTCAAGCCGCCGCTGGAAGCCAACTCAGTCTCCTCACGCGCGTACCATCACATGCAGGCCACGCCTGACCTCAACGCCGAGGAGGCAATAGACCAGGTCGCTCAGGGCGACGCGCTGATGGCCTTCAGAGCTGCCACCGAGCTAATGCGTGGCGATCAAGGGTTTGCGCGGGTGCGCCTCTACTAGGCAGTGAACCCCGCTCACCACACCTGCCCGTCTTCCTGATAGCCGCCTCCCCAGGGCAGGGCGTCGTGGGGTCAAGAGTCGGCTTGCCGATCCCAGAGGAACGCCGCAGGCGCTCTTGATGCACGGCGGTCTGACCGGACGATCGAGCGGCCAGGGAACGAGGCCAATCCGCCAGCCTGGACCTCGCCTCTCGGCAGGATCTGGCCGAGTCAGCCCTTGGGGCGGGCGTGCTTGCAGAGTTCGCGCTGGCTGTATCCGCCCGGCACTCCGCGTCCGGCTGCGGACCAGAACAGGCGCGCTTCTCCCAGGTGACCGCCGAGCGTATGCCACGCCAGTCCGGGACGCTCGTCGCGCAGCGCCGACAGACCGGCGCTGGCGATGCCCATTCGCTGATAGCGCGGGATTGTGTAGGGCTCTTCAACCCAGCCGAGTCCACATCGGCCGCACACTCGATAGTCGACGGCAAACACGAACTCGCCCTCACGGGTCGCAGGATCCGCCAGGTTGGCTGCACGCTGACGCCAGCCGGTTCGGACGGTGATGGTGTCCTGCCACGGAGTGGGCAGTCGAGGGATCTCGGGCCAGCCCGAATGCCGTCCGAGCCGGCCACGGCTGATCCAATGCAGAAGGTCACGTACCGGATGGCGCCCGGACACGCGGCCGACGTCGGCCTTCGAGGACAAGAGCTGCCGTACGGCCTCCCCGTCAGGGGCGCTCTCAGATGTCGGCTCCATCCCTCAAAGCTAGCCGTCGTCAAGGACATTTAGGAGCTACGCCAGGCCTGCACCACGTTGGGTCGCCAAGGGCGCCGTGGGATCAATCGTGGTGCGAAGTGGAGTCAAACCAGGTCGATTGGTGGGGGTCAGAGCCGTTCTAGACGCGGCTTCCGACGCCTGGCGGGGCTGGTTGATAAGCGGTCATTGCCCCTTTTAATCCGCGGGTTGTCGGTTCGAGTCCGACGGGGCCTACCAGCACCGCCCAGGTTAAAAGGACACCGCCTTCGGCGGCGGCAGTACAACCGGCGCCTTCGGCGCGGGCGCCTACTGCGGTCTTGCGATGAGCACCGCTGGCGGCGCGCGGGTCGGCTTACTGAAGCCTCCGTAGTCTGTCGCAACTGCACCGATCGGCTTCCTAGTGGCGTCAATCAGCTGCTCGACAGGCACTTCGCCGAGGTCGACCCGGAGTACAACACCACGACGGATACCTCGGCTACGCAACAGAAGCACATCCTCCCCCTCTTGGGAGAGCAGAAGGTCGTGTCGCTTGACGCTGGCGTCATGGACTCGTTCTATGCCGAGCTGCAGCGCGAGCGACCAATCGCGAGCTGATGACTCAGCTCACCATGCGGTAGCGGCGTCGAAGGTCGTGGCAGCTGCTCGTCGTCGCTTGCCGGTCTCGAAGTGGGCTGATCACAAGGGAGGCTTTGAGAAGTGGTGGTTCATGCGGGGCCGCGACCATATTCGTCGTCGCTCACGGTCTCCCAGAATTCGACGGACCTGCCGTCCTCTTCCTGGACAGCGACACAGGTCATCTCTTCGTGAGGGGTAGCGCCTTCCCAGTGGCGCTGTCCGGGTGCGAACCAGATGAAGTCGCCCGCGTGGACCTCGGCGATGTCTTCGCCCTCGGCTTGGACCCATCCGGTGCCGTCGGTAACGACGATGGTCTGACCGAGTGGGTTGACCTTCCACGGGGTGCGCGCGCCGGGGTGGAACGTCACGCTGGCGCCGGCGAGACGGCTGGGTGCTGCTCGTCGGAAGTATCCGCCGATGCCGACGGTGCCGACAAAGGTGCTCTCTGGTGGCCGGCTCGTCGAAGATCCTTTGCGGTAAAGCTTCATGGTTGCTCCATTCGGTGGTGGTGGAGAGCTACCTGTGCGTGCATCTCGGTCGTGCCTGCCATTGATGAACCAACGCCGGTCAGAGCTGGGATTCGCCTCCGTCCACGACGAGTTCGGCGCCGGTGGTGAAGGTGGCGTCGAACGCCAGGAACGCGACTGCCTTGGCGATCTCGTCCGGCCGGCCCAATCGCAGCATGGGGTTGCTCGCGGTCATTTGCGCGCGGGCCAGGTCAGCGGCGTCCGCGGTCATCGACCGCTCCAGGACGCCGGTATCGATCGAGCCAGGACTGATCGCATTGACGCGGATCTTCCGCGGCAGCAGCTCTCGGGCAAAGCTACGAGTCATCGAGCGCAGTGCCGCCTTGGCGGCTGCGTAGGCACTGAGCGCGGGAGCACCCAAGACGTTCGTCACCGACGTCGTGAGCACCACCGCGCCGCCCTCGCGCAGCAGAGGGGCGAGCTTCTGAACGGTGAAGTACGGCCCTTTGGCATTCATGGTGAACAACTCGTCGTAGAGCGCCTCCGGCATCGATTCGAACGCCTCGAACCGGGCGACGCCGGCGTTGACGAACAGAGCGTCGATCACGCCGAAATCGGCCTGGACGCGCTCGGCCAACTCGCCGATGGCCGGAAGCGAGGTCGCGTCGCTGACCATCGTCAGCACCCGTCCACCCAGTTGGTGACGGGCGGCATCAAGAGTGGCTTCGGTGCGACCGGTGATCAGAACCCGTGCGCCCCGGTCGACCAGCAGTTGCGCGGTGGCCAATCCCATCCCGCTACTGCCGCCGGTGATCACGACGCTTTTTCCGCTGTACATGTTCATGGTGGTTTCGCTTCCCCGTTCGTCGCGAACGTCCCAGCATCAAGCTAGGTTGTTTCAGAGACTGAAGCTATCATGTTATTGCAGTGACTGAAACAACGAGGATGTGATCATGTGCCACGAAGCGGCTTGGCGGCGCGACAGCGACTCCTGCAGGCAGCCCTGGACCTCTTTCAGGAGCATGGCTTCGACCGGACGACGACAGCTCAGATCGCCCGGCGCGCCGGAGTCACTGAGCGGACGTTCTTCCATCACTTCCCCGACAAACGCGAGGTGCTCTTCGGAGGACAGGAGCATCTGCGTGACCTTCTTCGCTCGGCGGTACGGGACGCGCCTGGTGAACTGTCTCCACTTGATGTCCTACTGAAAGCCTTCCAGTCCCTTCACGAAGTGATGGAAGACAGTCGCTCCTACCTGCAACAGCGACAGCAGCTCATTGCCGCCACACCTGCCCTGCGCGAGCGCGAAGTAGCGAAACTCGCCTACCTCGCAGATGAGTTGACCGAAGCCCTGCAAGAGCATGCGATCCCCCACCAGCCGGCGGCGCTGGCAGGCCACACCGCCGCAGCAGCCTTCAACATCGCCGCTTCCGCCTGGCTCGCCGATCCGACCGAACCACTGAACGCGCGACTGGCGAGCGCGTTCGAGGACCTCCGATTCATCTGCACAGAACAGAGATCAAAGGACAGTGAGCGGCCGGCGAATCGGTGACGCCGTCGTACCCGACAATCGCCCGCAACTCCCGGCCGCCCACGCCACGAATCAACGTCGGCCAAGGCCAGTACCTGGCCAATCCTTGTCGGCGGCACCGTGCGCGGGACGTGGACGCTGGATTCCGCGACGGTCACGGTCGCGCTCTTCGAGCGGCTGTTCCGTACGGCGTACGACGCGGTCAGGGCCGAGGCGCAGCACCGCCTGCTGGACTTCGCTGCCCCCGAGCTGGACGATCATGAGGTGGTCATGACTTGACTCATGGTGCGACCGCTGGGGGACTGTGGTGCAGATCAGCCTGGAGATCGACGACCTGACGAATGTCCGGTTGGTGCCGCCCGGGCCCGTGCTCGAGACGGTGTGGGCCGGGCGGACGTTGCGGCCGCATGCGCCGTACGACGCGCAGCGGTGGCAGGTGCAGTGGCGGCAGGGAGTCGCGCCGCGGGTCGCGCGGAACGGGCCGGTGCGGCGGTTGCTCGAGGTCGTGTCGCCGCGGTACGAGATCGTGGATCTGTGTCTGCCGTCGGTCGGGGCCGGGGATCTCGACGACGGGCTGGAGCGCCTCAAGCAGCTCGGGCCGGCGTACTACCGGCTCGAGCTGGGGATGAACGCCGCTGTCAGGCATCTGCCGCGGCACGTGCCGCGGTGGACCGAACGGCTGGCGGAGAAGGATCCGCGGCCGCGCGACGAACTCGTCGACGGCGTACGCCGGTTGCACGAGCTCGGGCTGCGGGACGGCGCTGCCGCGGCGGGTGCGGACGCCGCGCAACGGTTCATCGCGGATCGCACGAAGGACCTGGCCGCCGGTGGACTCAGCCGGATGCTCGACAACCTGCATCCCTGGATCCGTTGGCACGCGCCCGTCCTCACCATCGACGTCCCCGGCGATCCGCCGGTCCACGCGCCGCGGCCCGCGGGCGGGCGCGGGCTCGTCCTCGCGCCGTCGATCTTCGCCACCGGGGTGCAGTACTACTTCGACGGGGCGCAGCGGCTGCCGAGTCTGCTGGTGTTCCCGATCGATCCCTGGACGCCGTACGACCGGCCCGCGCGCCCGAAGCTGGACCAGTTGCTCGGCCGCAAGCGGGCCGCGATGCTCATCGTGCTCGCGAGCGCGGACATGTGTACGTCGGACCTCGCGCGCAGCTGCGGAATCTCCGCGAGCGCGGCCAGCGAGCACGCCCGGGTACTGCGCGAGGCCGGCCTCGTCACCACCGACCGCAGCCGGCGGGCGATGCACAGCATCACCCCCGCCGGCACGACCCTGCTCGGCGACAACGCCCACGCCCAGCTGCCCACTCAGGCCTCAGGCGCCTAAGGCGTGCCTCCAGTTCCTCGCCGTAGCGGGCAGGTGCCGCACCAAGTCCCGCGCACCGTCGGAGCCACGCCCTAGCCCACCACCCCACACGACGCCCGTAGTCTGAGCTGTGTGCTGCTGACCGGGGAGAGCGAGCATCGGCGTACCGCTCTGACCTGGCGGGAC
This sequence comes from Kribbella italica, assembly GCF_014205135.1. Classification (NCBI taxonomy): domain Bacteria; kingdom Bacillati; phylum Actinomycetota; class Actinomycetes; order Propionibacteriales; family Kribbellaceae; genus Kribbella; species Kribbella italica. The sequence goes on along the minus strand of NZ_JACHMY010000001.1, from coordinate 7,371,170 downwards.
GGCATAGTCACGGCGACCGGCTTCGTGCTTTGCCTGCTGGGTGGCGTAGTGCGGGTCGACAACTCGGTCGCGTGGCCGCCGGTGACTGCTTACCTCATCGCCCTGCTGTCCTGCGCCGGATTGCCAATGCGGCATCAAAGGCCGCTCGCCGTCCTCGTCGTCACGACCGTGGGCGGGCTGTTGGTGCCGCCGTTAGGGCTTCTGCTCAACCCGCTCATCGTGGCGCCCGCAGTGATTGCCGCCTACGCCTACTCGCTCGCCACCCTGAGCGAACGGCGCGCCGCGGGTGTGGTGTCGCTGGCCTCCGCGGCCCTACTTGTTGCCTCCACGCCCTTGTCCGGCGGCATTTCGTGGCAGGACGCGAGCCGGATGGGAGCCGTCGCCGCGTTCCCGCTGGTGGCCGGCGTACTGGGTCGGTCGGTGCGGAACCGGCGGGCCTACCTGGCGGCTGTGGAGGAGCGGGCCCAGCGGGCCGAGGAGAGTCGGGACAGTGAAGCGCGGCAGCGCGTCGCCGAGGAGCGGGTGCGGATCGCGCGGGAGCTGCACGACCTCGTGGCGCATCAGATCACCCTCGCCAACGCGCAGGCCACGGTCGCCGATCACCTGTTCGACACCCGGCCGGAGCAGACGCGCAAGAGTCTGAAGGAGCTGGTCGAGACCACCAATCACGCTCTCGACGAGCTGCGGGCGACGGTCGGGCTGTTGCGTCAGACCGGTGACACGGCCGCGGCCGTCGAGCCGGCGCCGGGCTTGTCGCGGCTGCCGGCCTTGCTCGATTCCTTCCGTACGGCGGGTCTCGAGGTGTCGGTGCAGCACGAGGGCACGGCCAGGTCGTTGCCACCGGGCCTCGACCTCACGGCGTACCGCATAGTCCAGGAGGCCCTGACCAACGTGACGAAGCACGCCGGTGCCGCGAGCGCCCAGGTGCTCTTTGCCTGGCAGGGCGATCGCGTGACGATCACCGTCGCCGACAACGGATCACCCCGTACGACGCCCGCCCGCGAACCCGGCTACGGTCTGATCGGCATGCGGGAGCGCGCCACCGCGGTCGGCGGACGCCTCTCCGCGGGCGAGCGGCCGGAAGGCGGCTTCCTCGTCACCGCCGATCTCCCCCTCCCGTCCGCCAAGGAGCCCAAGCCATGACGCTCCGAGTCCTGCTCGCCGACGACCAGGCCCTGCTGCGCGACGCGTTCCGGATCCTGCTCGACAGCGCCGACGACATCGCCGTGGTCGGTGAGGCCGCCGACGGCCGCGAGGCGGTCCGCCTCACCCGGGAACTACGCCCGGACGTGGTGATCATGGACATCCGGATGCCGGAGCTGGACGGCCTCGCGGCCACGGCGGAGATCTGCGCGGACCCTGACCTGAGCGCCAGCCGCATCCTCGTCCTCACCACCTACGAGACCGACGAGTACGTCGCCCAAGCGCTGCGCGCGGGAGCCGGTGGCTTCATCGGCAAGGGCATCGGCGCCGAGGACCTGCTGGACGCCGTACGGACGATCGCCGCCGGCGACACGCTGCTGTCCCCCGCCGCGACCCGCTCCCTGGTCGCCAATTTCCTGGCCACGCCGGACGACGCCCCGCCGCAGCTCCCCGAACTCGACGTCCTCACCCCGCGCGAACGCGAGATGGTCGGCCTGGTCGCGACCGGCCTGTCCAACCAGGAGATCGCCGAGCGGACGTTCCTCAGCCCGTTCACCGTCCGCGCCCACGTACAGCGGGCGATGACGAAGCTGGAGGCCCGCGACCGCGCCCAGCTCGTCGTCATCGCCTACCAGACAGGCCTGGTCCCCTAAGGCAGCGTCAGAGCCGAGTGAGCCGGACGCGGCGGCGGGGGCGGCAGAGTGACCAGGTCGCGCAGCATCGCGTTGCGCCGTTCCAGAGCAGGCACCGTCGTCGGGAACAGCGTCGCCGCACCGCTGTCGACCAGTGCCTGGTTCGCGTCCACGAACCCCCGAAGACCGCGCTCGTACGCCGCAAACGCCGCGCCGTGATCCTGTTGCGTAGCCAGAGCATGAGCGAGCACATACGCCCCCACCAACGCGAGGCTCGAGCCCTGCCCGGTCAGGAACGACGGCGCATACGCCGCGTCGCCGACGAGCGCGACCCGGCCGCTCGACCAGCGCGGCATGCGGATCTGACCGGCCGTATCGACGAACAGGTCGTCCGCGTCGCGCAGCGCGTCGACCATGGCAGGCACCTCCCATCCCGCGTCGGCGAAGGCCTTCGCGACCAGGTCCCGCAGCGCCTCGGGACCGCGGATCGGCGCCTCTGGCTGGTGGAAGTTCAGGAAGGCGTGCAGCTCGTCGTCGTCCCCGACCGCGTAGAGCGCCGCGGCCCGCCCTGGCGTGTTCCACATCAGGAGTTCGTGGGAGAGCCCGAAGGTGTTCGGCATCGTGAAGATGGCGAAGGCGTAGCCGAGGTACCGGTGGAACTGCTGCTCGGGCCCGAACACCGACTCCCGCGTCCGGGAATGCATGCCGTCGGCACCTATCACGAGGTCGAACGTACGCCGATGCCCGCTGTGGAAGGCGATGTCGACCCCTTGGCCGGTCTGGTCGAGCGTGTCGATGGAGTCGCCGAACAGGAACTCCACGTCGTCGCGCACGATGGCGTAGAGCGCCGCCGCGAGATCTCCACGCCGTACTTCGAGGTCGTCGACGCTGCCGGTCACCGCGCTCGGGGTGACCGAAACGAGTTCGCTGCCGTCGGCGTCGAGGAACGTACTGCGCCGCGTGTCGAGGTGCGCGGCCCGCAGTCGCGGCAGGATGCCCATCCGCCGGACCACCTCGATCGCCGTACCGCGGATGTCGATCGGGTAGCCGCCGTCGCGAAGTGAGTCGGCCTTCTCCACCACGGTGACCGCGAACCCGGCCCGGTGCAGCCAGTACGCGAGCGCGGGCCCGGCGATGCTGGCCCCGGAGATCAGAACCTTGCGCGTCATACCCGAGTTCCCTTCTTCGTGAGACGGACGACGATCAAGGACAGGGCGGCGACGGCGCCGGCGACGACGAACCCGGTGACGTAGGCCGACTCGGTCGGTCGATCACCCCCGGCGGCGAGGATCGCGCCGCCGAGCTGGGAGCCCAGGGCTACGCCGATCACGCGCGTCACCACGAGCAGACTCGTGGCGATGCCGGTGTCCTTCGCGTCGACGGTCGTGGCCGTGCCGGCCAGCAGGGCCGTCGTACCGATGCCCGCGGCGAACGCGATCAGTACCTTCGCGACGACCAACTGCCAGGCCTCGGTGTGCCACGAGGCCAGGGCGAACATCGTGGCCGCCGTGACGACGGTGCCCACCACGATCACGGCCCGCGGACCGAACCGCCGGGCCGCGATCCCGCCGACCGAGTCGCTGAGCGCGCCGGCGATGGCGCCGGGCATCAGGAAGAGACCGATGTCGGTGGTGCTGGCGCCGAAGCCGTAGCCGTCGGCCTCGGCCGCGAACAACTGCGGGAGCATCAGGAGGACCATCCCGAGGCTGATCGTGATGACGAGGGTGAGCACGCACGCGTTCCACATCGCGGGCTTGGCCAGCATCCGCAGATCGACCATCGGCGCGACGGCCCGGCGTTCGACGAGGACCCAGCAGGTCGCGAGGGCGGCCACGACGAGCCCGATGCCGGCGATCGCGAGCGGCGGGAGGCCGGCGTTCGTCACCGTCACGAGCCCGAGCATCAGCGCGAGCAACGTGGCGCTCAGCAGTACGACGCCGGGCCAGTCGATCCTGTGGTCCGGCTGGGCCGGCGGGTCCTGCGGCATCAGCCGGGTGACGACCGCCGTCATCGCGATGATCGCGAACGTCGGCAGCGCGAACATCCAGTGCCAGGACAGGCTTTCCGCGATCGGCCCGGCCACCAGCGTTCCGACCATGCCGCCGCCCGTGAACAGCGCGACGACCAGCCCGATCGCGGCCTGGGTCTGTCCGGTCGAGAGGTGCTTGCGCACCAGGATGAACGACAGCGGCAGCGCACCGACCATCACGCCCTGCAGGACCTGGCCGAGCAGCAGCACCGGCAGGTTCGGCGCGACGCTCGCCAGCAGACCGCCGGCCGAGACGACGGTCATCAGCCAGATCAGCACCCGCCGTCCGCCGTACCGGTCGCCGAGCTTGCCCGCGATGGGAGCGACGACCGCGCCGGTGACGAGCAAGGCGTTGGCGACCAGTGCTCCTTCGGCGGGACTCACCCCCAGCTCGCGTTGCAGCAGCGGAACCGCTGGTTCGACCACCGATTGCAGGGCGCCGAGCGCGAGCGCCAAGACGCCCAGGGCACCGATCGACTGCCGCCCGATGCGCGGCGGTGCGGTGAGTAGTGTCGCCACTTGTGGATCACTCCAGAGACCGTCGGGAACGCGTGGGAATCACGCGTCTCCAAGACTTCCGCCCGGCGCCCGGCCACACATCGCCGTCCGCAACCGTTCTCCCCTGGTGCGCCCGGACCAGGGGACGACGCGTCCTGGTGCGTACGCACTACGAGGCCGGACGATAAATGGGGCGCGGCCGAGTCGCCGCGTCGGCTACCGTTTCCGGTATGCACTACTACTACTTCGTCTGATCCCTTCGGGGAGTCGCGGGCTGTCGGCTGTCTTGCCGCGCCCGGGCGGTGTTCGTGGTGCCCTCTTCGTGCGCTGAACCACGCCGCGTCGCGACTCCTCTCTCGGTGTTCATCTGTCGTTGCGACCGAGAAGTGAGATCTGATGAGAGAGACCAGCAATTTCCAAGCCGTGCTCGCCGATGTCGTCCGGGCTCCGGGTGGGCGGACGGTGCTCGACGGGATCAGCCAGTCCGTCGCGCTCGGCGAGCGGATCGGCGTGATCGGCGAGAACGGGTCCGGCAAGTCGACCCTGGTGCGGGTGCTGGCCGGCGTCGACCGGCCGGACAGCGGTCAGGTCCGGATGCAGGTGCCCGGCGGGGTCGGCTACCTGCCGCAGACTCCGGACCTGCCGCCGGGCGACACGGTTCAGGACGCGGTCGACCACGCCCTGGCCGAGCTGCGCGAGCTGGAAGCGAATATGCGGTCCGTCGAGGACGAGCTGGCGGCGACGCCTGCCGACCTCGACGACACCCTGAACCGGTACGGCGAACTGATGGAGGCCTTCGAGGCCCGCGACGGCTACGCCGCCGACGCGCGGGTCGAAGCGGCCCTGCACGGCCTGGGCCTCGCCGCCATCAATCGTGACCGCCTGCTCGGATCCCTGTCCGGCGGCGAACAGTGCCGACTCGGTCTGGCCTGCATCCTGGCCGCCTCGCCGCAACTGCTCCTACTCGACGAACCGACCAACCACCTCGACGCCTCCGCGCTCGAGTGGCTGGAGGAGCGGCTGCGCAACCACCCCGGCAGCCTCGTCGTCGTCTCCCACGACCGGGTCTTCCTCGAGCGGGTGACCACCGCGCTCTGGGAGGTCGACGCCGAGCAGCACACCGTCGTACGGCATGGGAACGGTTACGCCGGCTACCTGCAGGCGCGCCAGACCGCGCGGCTGCGGTGGGAGCAGGACTACGACGAGTGGCTGCAGGAGATGGCCCGGCAGAAGGACCTGGCCCGGAAGGCCGCAACGACACTGGCCTCGGGGCCGCGGCCCGACGCGGAGGCGGCCGGGCGGCACCAACGCAGCGTGGAGAAGCAGATCTCCGCGCGCGTGCGGCAGGCCAAGGAGCGCGTGCGCCGGCTTGAGGACAACCCGGTCCCGAAGCCGCCGGCTCCGATGCGGTTCGTGGTGAAACCCCAGGGCGGCAGCGTCAAGGGGACGCTCGCCGATCTCCACCAGGTCAAGGTCGACGGCCGCCTCGACGTGCGCAGCCTGGAGATCAAGACCGGTGATCGCCTGCACATCGTCGGCCCGAACGGCGCCGGCAAGAGCACGCTGCTGCGCGTCCTGGCCGGGGATCTCGCGCCCGACCAAGGCGACGTACGCCGACCGGCCCGGATCGGATGGCTCCCGCAACAGACGGAAATCACCAAGCCCGAAGACTCGCTGCTCAAGGCCTACGCCCGAGGTCTCCCCGGTACGCCGGACGAACACCGCGGCGCGCTCCTCGGCCTCGGTCTGTTCCGTCATCACGACCTCCACACCCCGGTCGGCAAGCTGTCGACCGGCCAGCTGCGGCGCCTCGATCTCGCCCGGTTGCTCCACCGCCCGGTCGACCTGATGCTGCTGGACGAACCGACCAACCACCTGTCCCCGGCGCTGGTCGAGGACCTGGAGAACGCGCTGTCCGCCTACCGGGGAGCGCTGATCGTCGTCTCGCACGACCGGATGCTCGCCCGCCGCTTCCAGGGCCGGACGCTGGAACTGCGGGACGGGCAGCTGGCCGCGTAGATCTATTGACATTCGATCGATAGTGAGCGATCTTCAATGCATGGAGACGCTGCCCCGGAGATTGACGACCCTTGTGACGCGGCCGGCGGCCGCCGTACTGGCTGTGGCTGTGGTGATGGCCGGAGCCGGTACGGCGGCCGCGAAGGACTGGCTGCCGATCTTCCAGACCGAGAAGGTCGCGCCGGTGAACCTGAGCGCGGCCGACCTGGTCGCACTGCCGGACCTGCGCGCGTACGGCGACGTCAAGGTGACGGGCGCGGGCGGCGTCCGCGAGGTGAAGGACGCGACTGCCGCAGGGGAGCAGTCGGGTCTGGACGTGCCGGAGGTGAGCAAGCTGCCGAGCGGGGTGACCGGCGAGCCGTCGTACCAGGTGGGCGGGAAGGTGAGCGTGACCTTCACCTACTCGGCGGCGAAAGCATCCGCGGCGCTCGGGAAGAAGTTGCCTCAGGCACCAGCTGGGCTGGACGGTCAGCCGATCCGCCTCGACGCGGGGCCGGGCGTCGGGCAGGTGTGGAAGTCGGCGAGCGGCATGCCGGCCCTGCTGGTCGGTCGCGCGGTCGCGCCGACGGCGCATTCGTCGGGGATCGACTTCGCGACTGCGCGGGACTACCTTCTGTCGTTGCCGGGGATCCCCGCCGATGTCGCGTCGAAGCTCAAGGCCTTCAGCGCGGACGGGTCGACCTTGCCGTTGCCGATCCCGGCCGACCAGGTGACCAGTTCGTCGGCGAAGGTGAACGGGCACGAGGCAACGGTTCTGACCACACGCGACAAGGCGATCGCGGCCGTCGTGTGGGTCTCCGACGGTGTGGTCACCGCGGTGGCCGGCTCGCTGTCCAAGGCTGAGGTTCTAGACGTCGCACGGAGCCTGCGCTGAGCGCCACCGTCGCCGTGGGCAACGATCTCGCGGCGCAGTGCTCCGGGTTGCGGAAGCGGTACGGCAAACGCACGGCCGTCGAAGACGTCTCGCTGGAGGTCGCGCGCGGTGAGATCGTCGGGCTGCTCGGCCCGAACGGCGCCGGCAAGACCACCGTGATCAAGATGCTGCTCGGCCTGGTCCAGCCGGATGCGGGCCAAGCGCAACTGCTCGGCCGCCCGGCTCACGAGCCGGCGGCCCGGGAACGCGTCGGCTACCTGCCGGAGCTCTTCCGCTTCCAGCCCTGGTTGAGTGCCGCCGAAGTGCTGACCCTGCACGTCAAGCTCGCGCGCGCCGACGTGTCCAAGGCCGACCAGCAGAAGTGCCTCGAACTCGTGGGCCTGGGGCAACGATCCGGTGACCGCGTCGGCGGCTTCTCCAAGGGCATGCAGCAAAGGCTCGGGCTCGCGGTCGCCCTGGTCGCCCGGCCGGAGTTCGTGATCCTCGACGAACCGACCAGCGCGCTCGACCCGCTCGGCCGCGCCGACGTCCGTGACATCGTGCTCGAACTGAAGTCGCGCGACGTCGCCGTACTGCTGAACTCGCACCTGATCGGCGAGGTCGAACGGGTCTGCGACCGCGTGGTCATCCTCGACCACGGCACCGTCGCCGCGGCAGGCTCGCTCGCCGAGCTGCTCGGCCAGCGCGAGCTGCGTCTCCACCTGACCGGCGTCACGGCCGAGGCGACGCAGAGGCTGGCCGAAACGACTGTCCTCGACCGCTCCGGCGACTGGATCACCGTCGCTCTCCCGGCCGACGACGACGCCACCGTGCCGACGCTGGTCAGCGACCTGGCGCGCCTGGGCGTCAAGATCCACGCCGTCGAACCGGGCCGCATCACCCTGGAAGAACGGCTCCTCGGCATCCTGCGCAAGGCGGACCAATGACCACAGTCCTCACGATCACCGCCCTGACCCTGCGCGAGGCCTCGCGCCGCCGGGTACTCCTTGCCCTCGGCATCCTCACGGTACTGCTGCTGGCGTTGTCCGGCTGGGGGTTCTCCCGCCTGGCCGCGGAGTCCGGCGGCAATCTCACCTCCGGCGAGGCGCGGCTGACGGCGTCGATCCTGCTCAACCTGGTGATGTTCGGCTTCAGTCTGATCGCCGCGCTGGGCACCGCGTTCCTCACCGGTCCCACGCTGGCCGGCGAGACCGAGTCCGGCATCGCGCTGACCGTTCTCGCCCGACCAGTACGGCGATCCGCCTTTCTCCTCGGCAAGTGGCTCGGACTGGTGGCCTTCGGCAGCGGTTTCGTCGTACTGGCGGGTCTGGCGCAGTGCCTCGTCGTCCTGGTCACGACCGGCTACTGGCCGCCCAACCCCGCCGGCGCGCTGGCGCTCCTCGCCGCTCAGACGACGGTCCTGCTGACGCTGGCGATGCTCCTGTCCACCGCCATCTCCCCGATGGCCTCCGGAGTAGTTGCCGTAGGCCTCTTCGGTACGACGTGGGTCGCGGGCGTGGTCGGTGGCATCGGCGCCTCGCTCGGCAACGACTCGATCGCCCGGATCGGCACGCTGTCCCGCATCTTCCTTCCCACCGACGGCCTCTGGCGCGGGGCGATGCACGCCTTCCAGGACCCGTCGGCCCTGGGCGAGTTCACCGCCGACGAGGGCGCCAACGCCTTCCCGTTCCTCGGCGCCGCTTCGCTGTCGCCGGCCTACCTCGCGTGGGTCGTGCTCTGGGTCGCGATGCTCTGGGGACTCGCCGCGCTGTCCTTCAGTCGCAAGGACCTGTAACGCGGCGGTCCCAGGTGGGGCCGCCGCGTCGTACCGGGGTCAGGCCGGGGTCGTCCAGCGTTGGTTGGCGGCGCCGGTGCAGGTCCAGAGTTGGAGGCGGGTGCCGTCGGCGCTGCTGGCGTTGCGGACGTCGAGGCATTTGCCGCTGCCGACGTTGACCAGCGTGCCGTTCGAGACCGTCCAGCGTTGGTTGGGACCGCCGAAGCAGTCCCAGAGTTGGATCGCGGTGCCGTCGGCCGTGCCGTTGCCGGTGACGTCGAGGCACTTGCCGAGGCCGCGGATCGTGCCGTCGCTGCCGACGGTCCAGCGCTGGTTGGGGCCGGAGGTGCAGGTCCACAGCTGGGGCTGGTTCCCGTTGACGGTCGAGCCGTCGGTGACATCGAGGCACTTACCGCCCAGGCCGGTGATCGCGCCGGTGCCGCCGGTGGGCGGGTTACCGCCGCCCGAGCCCGGCCAGGTGAAGGTCGCCATGGCGCCGCCCGGCAGCTGGTAGCCGAACGTCTGGCCACCGAACGACACCTGGAAGTTCTGGGTGCCGCCACTGTTGATCGCCACCAGGGCGATGGTGCCGTCGGGGTTGCGGAAGGCAACGTTCTGGATCCCGCCCTCGCCGTACCCGGTGGACTCGATCCGGACCGCGCCCGGGCGGACGAACTTGCTCAGGTGTCCCAGCACGTAGTACTCGGCGTTGTAGGCCACAGTGTTGCCGTCGACGGTCGCGACTCCCGTGCAGTTGCCGCAGCTGCCGATGACGGGTCCGTTGGCGTTGTTCAGGGCCATGTTCCAGGTGGTGACGGTGCGGGCCCAGTTCCGGGTCGCTCCGATCGCGAGGTTGATGCCCTGCCAGCGCAGCGAGTCGCGGAAGGTGGCGGCATCGTCGCTCGACTTCGTCCCGGAGCACTCGGTGAAGAAGATCTCCTTGTTCGGCTGGGCGTTGTGGACCGTGGACTGGCCCGACGGGCTGCCGCCGTAGCAGTGCCACGCCGATCCGACGACGTTGTTCCCGGCGCTGTTGTTGACCGTCTGCGCGTACGACGTGTCGTCCCAGTTGTGGTCGTACCCGAGCAGCCGCGCGTCGAGCCCGGCCGCGCGCAGCTTCGGGACCAGGTTGTTGATGATGGTGCTCTGCTGGCCCGCGCTCATCAGCATGCCGGGGTAGCCGGGCGGGGAGAACTTCGGTTCGTTCTGGACGCTCAGGTAGTCGATCGGGACACCGGCCGCCTGGTAGGCCTGGGTGAACTTGGTCAGGTAGTCGGCGTACACCCCGACCTGGTTGTCACTCAGCGAGCCGCCGATCAGGTTGTTGTTGGTCTTCATCCAGGCCGGGGCGCTCCACGGCGAGGCCATCACCGAGATCTCCGGGTTCAGCGAGAGCGCCTGCTTGACCAGCGGCAGGATGTACGACTGGTCGTGCGCGATCGAGAAGCGCGACAGGCTGGGATCGGCGGCGCCGTCGTTGTAGGTGTAGAAGCTGCGGGAGAAGTCGCTGGCACCGATCGGCTGGCGCAGGAAGCTCAGGCCGATCCCGTTGCCGCGGTCGAACAACGCGTTCATCACCTCGTTGCGCCGCGGCGAGTTGAAGATGTTCCAGGCGGCCGCGTCGGTGAACGAGGCACCGAAACCGACCATCGACTGGTACGTCGTGTTCGGGTTGACCGAGATCGTCGGGCCGCTGCCACCGCCCGATCCGAAGCTCACGTCGGCCTGGCGGCCGAGCTGGCTCGAGCGGTTGGCGGTGGTGAGCCAGACGGCGACGTTCGGCGCGGCCGAGGCGGTCTGGACCGGGACCGTCAGGCCGGCGGCCGTCACCGTGACAGCGGCGGCCAGGACGATACCGCGACGGCGTCGAGGGACTCGCGATTTCCAGGATGAAAACATGACTCTTCCTCCGGGGGCGGGCGGGTAGCCGCTGCGAGGACCCACAGCGGCCTGAGGTGTCATGGACTGCGGAACTGAAACATGCTGCAAATTCTGTTCCATCATGAAACAACAGTCGATCGATCGCGTCAACAGTCCGTTAGACTGCGCCGATGAGTGGGCCGCGGGGGCGTCAGGACGCGGCGATGGTCGACCGGCAGCCCCGAGCGACGCTGCGCGACATCGCCGCGGAGACCGGAGTGTCGATCGCCACCGTCTCGCGCGTGCTGAACGACCGCGTCAACGTCGCCCCGAGGACCAGGGATCTCGTCCTGCAGGCCGTCGCGCGACACAACGCGGCCGGCGACGAACCCGCGGAGAGCCCCGGCGCCGTCTACGTCCGCTGCCCGTACCTGCTGACCGACTACTTCGGCCTGATCGTGTCGTCGATCGCGGAGACCCTCGCGCTGCACGGACGCCGCCTGGTGCTCGACGCCGGCGAGTCCGGCCAGGACAACGACGTACTCAGCGGCCTGCCCGGCCAGGACGACGTCGACGGCGCGATCCTCATCCTTCCGCCGGAGTCGTCGCGCGACCTGGTGGCCCTGTCGCGCGCGGGCTTCCCCTTCGTCGTCGTCGATCCCCGCCAGCCACTCCCGCCGGACATCGCGGCAGTCTCCGCCGCGCACGCCTCCGGCGCACATACCGTCGTCGCCCACCTGACCGCCCTGGGCCACCGCGACATCGCCGTGATCGCCGGTCCCGAGGAGTGGCTGGCGACCGACGCCCGGATGGTCGGCCACCGGGCCGCCCTGGCCGCCGCCGAAACCCTCCTGCCGCCGGACCGGGTCCGCTACGTCCACCCCACCATCGAGGACGGCCGCCAGGCCGCCGGCGAACTGCTCGACCAGCGGCCCCGCCCGACCGCGATCGTCTGCTTCAACGACAAAGTTGCCGTAGGCACCTACCACGCCGCCCGCGACCGCGGGCTGACGATCCCCGGCGACCTGTCGGTCACCGGCTTCGACGACATCGACCTCAGCGGCGCCATCGACCCACCCCTCACCACGGTCCGCCAGCCCCTCCAGGAAATGGGCCGAATCGCCGTCACCCAACTGATGCGCGTCCTGAACGGCCACCGCCCCGAGGCCCTCCACCTCGAGCTCGCCACCCAACTGGTCGTCCGCGGCTCCACCGCGGAACCGTCAACGCGCTAGCCCCGTCCTCCGTAACAAAGCGTTTGATCGAACCGCGGCCCCGCCGGGAGACTGCTCCGATGGATTTCGACTGGAACACGGAGATTCGCAAGCAGGTCGAGACGCACTGGACCGCGCAACTGCGTCCCCGGCTGGCCGGGCTCACCGACGACGAGTACTTCTGGGAGCCGGCCCCCGACGCCTGGAACCTACGCGCCGACGGCGAGCGGTTCGTGGCCGACTTCGCCGTGCCGCCGCCTGAGCCGGCGCCCGTCACGACCATCTCCTGGCGGATCGGGCATCTGGTCGTGGTGCTGCTCGGCATGCGCGCGATGCCGCAGTTCGGCGGGGAGCCGGTCGACTTCACGACCTTCCCGTACGCCGGTACGGCGGCCGAAGCGCTCACGCAACTGGACGACGCCTACGCCGCCTGGATGGACGGCGTACGACGCCTCGGCGTCGACGGCCTGACCGAGGACACCGCGACCGAAGGCTGGCCGGTGGTCGCGATCGTGCTGCACGTCCAGCGCGAGCTGCTCCACCACGGGGCCGAGATCGCGCTCCTGCGCGACCTCTACCGGGCTCAGTCCCCGAGCTCCTCGAACAGCGTCAGCTGAATCCCGCCGGGCGTTTCGAGGCGGGCGTTCAGCGAGTTCCACGGCGTACGGGTCGGGGCCGCGATCAACGACGCGCCGGCCTCGGTCAGCGTGCGCGTGGTGCCGGTCGCGTCGGTGACCTGGAGGGCGACCCGGAACTGCCCGGCGACCCGGCGGCCGACCTCGACGCGGTCGATGTAGTCGGCGTGGTTCGGGTCGGTGATCTCCAGGGTCGCCTTGCCCGCCTCGAGGATCGTGACGCTGCCGTCCTCGGACGTGTACGCCTCTCGTTCGGCCAGGCCCAGTACGTCGCGGTAGAACCCCACCGCCTCGGCGTAGTCGGGCGCGGTGACCACCAGCCGCAGTTCCATCACTTCGTCGCTCATACCGCATTCTCACCCCGGAAAGGGCGACCGGACGCGAAATTCACCACCCCGGACCTTGCGCTGGGCAATCACCTGCGGACACCGCTCACGGACGGGAGGACCGGGTGCGCGGAACGTCCCCGATCCCTTGACAGCAAAGGATTACCCGCAAGCGGGCATTTGAACGGTCGCATTGATGCGTTCGCTTGACAACGCTGCGTGAGAACCGGGCCTTGTGCGGCAGGGAAATGCGGTGCTCTCATGACGACGGCACACCGCCACTGCCAATGGGAGGAACGCATCATGGAGAAGAAGACCGACAAGCCCGAGCCGCGCAAGATCATGGTCCGGAAGCTGGAGAAGCTCGAGACCACCGCGATGATCATCGCGGACCCGGGCTGCCGCAACGAGCTCTGCGGCTAGTTCAGCCGGCGGCGGGGCGCGGGCTCATCACCCGTGCCCCGCCGCGCCCGGTCCTGGGGAGGGGGAGGCACGTGGAACGACCGAAGATCAAGGGGATCCACAAGCCGGTCCGGCTGACGCCGACGCTGGTGAACATCGGGGGACGCCAAGTCGGCATCGGGGCCGAGATCGACGACGAGGACGGCGCCCTGTGGACGTTGCTCGGGCTGATGGACGGGACCCGTGACCGCACCGGGATCGTCGCCGAGCTGGTCGAGCGCACGACGCTGACCGCCGACGAGGCGGCCGACATGCTGGAGACGATCATCGCGGCCGGGTACGTCGAGGACGCGGCCGCGCCACCGCCGCCGGAGCTCGGCCCGGACGAGCTGGACCGCTACGACCGCGCCTTCAACTACTACGCCTGGGTCGACCTGACCCCGCGTCCTTCCCGGTACGCCGTACAGGCCCAGCTCAAGCGCAGCCGCGTCGTCGTGCTGGGCCTCGGTGGTACCGGATCCGCCGTCGCGTCGTCTCTTGTAGCGGCGGGTGTCGGATCCGTGCACTGCGTCGACTTCGACGTCGTCGAGGCCGGGAACCTCACCCGCCAACTGCTCTACACCGAGGACGATCTCGGCAGGCCGAAGGTCCCGACCGCCGTCACCCGCCTCGGCGCGATCAACGCGCACGTCGAGGTCACCGGCGAGGAGACCCGCGTCGGGAGCACCGACGACGTCGCCCGGCTGATGCGCGACCGCGACCTGCTGGTGCTCTGCGCCGACCAGCCGATGGACAAGATCCGCGACTGGACCAACGAGGCCGCGCTGCGCACCAACACCCCCTGGATGATCGCCCAGTACGCCGGTCCGATGGCCGTCGTCGGCCTCTTCGTCCCCGGCCGGACCTGCTGCCAAGCCTGCCTGCCAAGCGTCAAGGACCGTCTCGTCGACAAGCACGGCGAAGAGCCCGAAGAGCTGTTCCCGTTCCAGGGCCACGCCGTGATCGCCCCGACCGCGAACCTGACCGGCCACCTCGCCGCGCTCGACGCGATCTACCACCTCGGCGGCATCCCGCCGAGCACGCTGGGCCGGATGTTCCACCTCAGCCTGACCGACCTGACCTACCACTACGCCGTGCGCCCGACGCCCGGCGAGAAGTGCGGGACCTGCGGCTGGGTCGGCCAGTGAGCGAGGACGTGACCACGCGGCCCGCGGGGATCGCGAACGACAGCCGGCTCACGGTCGACCACCTGGTCGTCCGGCGCGAGGACGAGGACGAGTACGTCGTCGGCGATCCGGCCACCGGCACGTTCGTCGTCGTACCGGAAGTCGGCGCGCGACTCGTCGAGCTGTTCGCCCAGGGCCGGACCGTCGCCGAGGCCGGCGAGGAGGTCGAACGCGAGACCGGCGAACCGATCGACGCGCTCGACTTCGCCGAGGTGCTGCTGGACGCCGGCATCGTCACGACCGAGCCTCGGAGCTCCGCCAAGCACTGGTCCGTGTCCCGCATCCAGGCGCGGATAGTCCGCCCACTCTTCACGCCGTTCGCCTGGGTCCTGTACGCCGGGTGCCTGGTCGCCGCGCTGGTGATGTTCGTCGTCGAGCCGTCGCTGCGGCCGACGTACGAGGACACGTTCATCTTCCCCGACATCGTGCTCAGCCTGCTGGTGACCAACCTGGTCGTCGTCGTCCTGACGATCGTGCACGAGATGTGGCACGCGTTCGCCGGGGCAGCCGTCGGGGTCCCGTCGCGGCTGCGCGTCGAGCGCCGCGGGATCTTCCCCGTCCTGGAGACGGACCTCACCGGCCTGTGGGCGTTGCCGCCCGCGAAACGGTACGGGCCTTTTCTGGCGGGGATGGCGATCGACAGCGTGATCCTGTTCGCCGCCGTTGCGCCGCGGTACGCCTGGTCGCGCGGCTGGATCGACCTGCCGCCCGGCCTGATTCGGCTGCTCGCGATGGTCGTGCTCAGCCAGATCGCCAAGCTGGCGTTCCAGACGCTCGCCTACCTGCGGACCGACATGTACTTGGTGATGGCAACGGCCACGGGCTGCGGCAACCTGCACCAGGTCACGCGGCTCTCGCTGAAGAAGCTGATCCGGCGGCTCAAGCCCGAGGAGCAGGTGATCCTCAGGGACGCCAGCCCGAAGGATTTGCGCGTCGCCCGCTGGTACCGGCTGCTCTACCTGACCGGCTTCTCCTGGATGTTGTGGTTCGCGTGGCACTTCTTGTTGCCGAGCGCAAAGGTCACCTTCGGCTGGGCGTTCGGCGTACTGGTCGGTGCGCCGTTCGCGAGCCTCTACTGGTGGGAGGGCGTCGTGCTGCTGCTGTTCACCTCGGTCAACGTGTTCCTCCCGCTCTGGGTCGTCGTACGCAACCGGCGGCAGGCCGCCCGATGAAGCGCAAGTACGGCGTCGTGGTCGGCATCCTGGTCACCACGCTGTCGGTCCTCACGATGTCGAGCTTCGCGTTCGGCGTCCTGCTCGGCCAGTTCGGCGACAAGCAGGCCCTGCCGTGCAACGAGGTCCCCGGTACGCCGCAACCCTTCGAGGGCAACCGCCACATCGCCTACCAAGGCGCTCCCCACGACCCCTACAAGACCCTGCCCCCGACCTCCGGCCCGCACTCGCCGCGTGTTGTCATCCCCGGCATCTACCGTTCGCCGATCGCGCCCGAACTCCAGGTCCACATCCTCGAGCACGGCCACGTCCTGCTCCAGTACGCCGACGACGTCTCGCCCGCCGACGTCGAACGCTTGGAGTCCATCGGCCGCCGCTACCCGCGCGACGTGGTCGTTGCCCCGTACCCCGAGATCGGCCACGGCATCGCCCTCACCGGCTGGCAACGCCTGCAGCTCCTGGACTCCTTCGACCCGGCCAAGGTGGAGGCCTTCGCCACCAAGGTCCCCACCCGCTACAACCACCAGTGGCGCGACGGAGCCACTGACTGCGTCAGCGAGTAGGGCGCCACGGGAGGTGCTGGAGGGTCCAGGTGTTGCCGTCGGGGTCGGCGAAGTAGGCGAACTGGACGCCGCGGACGTCCTCGACTGGCTCAACGTCGATGCCGTTGGCAATCAACCGGTTGCGTTCGGCCTCGATGTCGGCCACGACCAGGTGGAGGCCGCGCAACGACCCGGGCTCCATGTCGAGCTTGGGGGATTCGAACTGGAGGTAGCCGGGAGTGACCGGCGGATCGGTGGGCATGGCTGTTCTCCTGAGAGCTAGACGAGGGCTTCGCCGCCGTCGACCGGGAGGGTGTGGCCGGTGACGAAGGTGTTGGTAAGGGCGAACAGGACCGCGGCGGCGATGTCGTCGGCGGTGCCGATGCGGCCCGCGGGGCTCGTGCCCTCTCGACTCGCGAACAGGGCGGCCTTCTTCTCGGTGCCGAGGCCGTCGTACGCGCCGGTGTCGATGGTGCCGGGTGAGATCGCGGTGACGCGGATCGGCGCGAGCTCGACGGCGAGCGAGCGGACGACGACGTCGACCGCGCCGTTCGTGGCGCCGACCGCGAGCATGCCGGGCATCGGCTTCTGCGCGGACTGGCCGGAGAAGAAGACGAACGACCCGTCGGCCGGCATCAGCGGTGCGAAGTGCTTGGCGAGCAGGATCGGGCCGGTCACCTTCGTGGCGAAGGACAACGCGATCGTCTCCGGCTGCAGGTCGGCGAGCGCCCCACGAGCGCGAGCCGACGCGGTCGAGACCACGTGGTCGACCGTGCCGAGCGACGCGGCCAGCGCGGCGATCGAGGACTCGTCGGTCAGATCGACCTGGGCTCGTTCGACGGAATCGATGCTGCCGTCCAACGTGCGGCCGGCGAGGATCACCTCAGCCCCTGCGGCGACCAACGCCTGAACAGTCGCAAGAGCGATGCCGCTCGGGCGGCCGATCACGAGAACTGTGCGGGTCTGAAGAGTCATCTCAGTGCTTCCCATCGGTGATGTCGCGGTCGATACCGTGCGGACGAACCTGCTGGCCGGGCTCGAGGTGCAACTGGACGCCGTCCAGGAAGACCTCGACCTTGTCGGCCTCGAACGAGACGAGATCGCGGACCCGGCCGACCTCGTCGTACGCGTCCTCGTACGACCACGCGGCGCGCTCGGCGCCCTCGATGTCGTAGTAGGAAGCCATGCCCTTGTACGGGCAGAACGTCTGTCCTTCGACCGCCTTCAGCACGCCGTCCACGATGTCCTCGCGCGCCACGTACCAGCGCGGCGCGAAGCCCGACTCGTACAGCACGACCGGACGATCCGTCGTCGCGACGACGTGGTCGCCGACGCGCACCTCCAGCCGGCGTGACGTGTTCCGGATGTCGATCCGGTGGTACTGGTCCGCCGCGTGCCCGAGGATCCGCTCGTCCTCCTCGTAGAACGCATCCATCGCCCGCCACGCGAACGCGACCCGGCCGGTCAGTTCGTCGGCGTACGCCGGGAGGTCGACGTGCTGCCACGCGGCGCGGTCGGTCGTGCCGACCGTGTACCACGTGGTCGTGCCCAGATCGCGATGCTGCGTCTGGCGCGGAGCCTCGGTCAGCACCTCGGCGTCGACGTCCGCGAGTGGGAAGTAGGCGACCGGGTAGCGGCCGGGCTCGTGCAGCAGGATCACGTTCTCGCTGTCGGCGATCCACTCACCGGCGAACTGAACGCGCATCCGGCGGCGCAGGCGTTCGGCGTACAGGAGTCGTTCGGGGAGTGGTTCGGGGGTGAGGAAGCGGCCGACCGCGCCGCCGCCGAGCGGGCCTTGTTGCCAGGACAGTCCCATCAGAAGTTCCTTCCTAATGTTGAAATTTAGAGATAAGTATTAGTACGATGGTCGCATGAACACAAGGCCTAATGTCAACGAGCTGCTGGAAGCAGGCTTCGGCATGGGTGGCGAGCGACTGGCCGCTCTGGATCTGGTCGACACGGAGATGCTCGTGCCGGACCCGGCGATCGACCTGCTGGCGCCCGACGGGCAGTTCGGCAAGTGGTGGACGATGCAGGCCGGTCGCCTTCCCGAAGGCCCGGTCCCGGACGCCGCGGCGACCCGGCGGGTCCGGGCGGCGGTGCGCGAGGTGCTCGACGCGCACCTGACCGGCCGGCAACCGCGGGCGACCGCGATCGAGGACCTGAACGCGGCGTCGGCCTCGGCGCCGCAGAGTGTTCGGCTGGGCGCGGACGGGCAGCTCGAGGTGCGCTTCCACCCGGAGTACGGCGGCAACGCCAAGCTGGCGTCGATCGCCCGCGAGACGATCGAGTTGCTGGCCGACGCCGAGCAGTTGGCCCTCCTGCGCCGCTGCGCGAACCCCGAATGCTCGATGTTGTTCCTCGCGGAGCACAAGCGCCGCCAGTGGTGCGTCGGATCGATCTGCGGCAACCGCACCCGCGTCGCGCGGCACTACGAGAAGACCAGGAAGCAGTCGTGAAGACCATCGGCTTCCACGACGGTGAACTGGCCGTCCAGCGCAAGGCCGGAGTCGAGTACGACGCGTCCCGCCTGGAAGGCATGCTGCGTCCGCCTCTGCTCGACGGCGGCGCGGCGAAGTTCCTGGCCCAGCGCGAGTTCGCCGTGATCACCGCGCGCGACACCGACGGACGCCTGTGGACCTCGCCGCTGCACGGGCCGAGAGGCTTCCTCGACGCGAGCGGTACGGCGCTGACCGTGCACGCGGCGCCGCCTGCCGGCGACCCGCTGCACCTGATGCCGGCCGACCAGTCCGCCGGGCTGATCGTGATCGAGTTCGCGATCCGCCGCCGCTTCCGCGTGAACGGCACGCTGACCGTCAGTACGGCGGACACGCTGGAGCTGACCGCCGACCAGGCCTACGGCAACTGCCCGCAGTACATCCATCCCAGGCCGTTGCCGCCAGCAACTGTTGCCCCGGCGATCCAGGTCGCGGACGGTCTGCTCGGGCGCGAGCTGATCGAGCGGTCCGACACCTTCTTCCTCGGGACGACGCACGCCGAGCGCGGCGCCGACAGCTCACACAAGGGCGGCACGGTGCACCTGGACGGCGACGAGTTGTGGTGGGCCGACCAGCCGGGCAACAACATGTTCAACAGCCTCGGCAACCTGGCGATCGACCCGACGGCGTCGCTGCTCTTCGTCGACTTCGCGACCGGGGCCTCGCTGCACCTGTCCGGGACGGCATCGATCGACTGGGACGCCCCCACCGAGACCGGTCGCGCCGTTCGCTTCGTGACGGACAGGTCGGTGCTGACCGGGTCCGTCGTGACCGCTGGAGGATCGTGATGGCAACGCTCGTCTCACTCAACGTGGGGATGCCGAAGAACGTCGAGTGGCAGGGCAAGACCGTCTGGACCGGTGTCTGGAAGTCGGCCGTCGAGGGCCCGCGGATGGTCCGCCGGCTGAACGTCGACGGCGACGGCCAGGGCGATCTCGGCGGCCACGGCGGCGAGATCCGCGCCGTACTGGCCTACCAGGTCGACTCGTACCGGCACTGGCAGGAGCACTTCGGCCGCGACGACTTCGCGTACGGCGCCTTCGGGGAGAACTTCACCGTCGACGGGCTGCCCGACCACGAGGTCTGCATCGGCGACCGGTACCGGATCGGCACGGCGGAGTTCGAGGTCACGCAGCCGCGCGTCACGTGCTACCGCGTGGGGATGCGGATGGGCGAGCCCGAGCTCCCGTCGTTGCTGGTCGGGCATCGCCGGCCGGGCTTCTACCTGCGCGTGATCACCGAGGGCATGGTCGAGGCCGGCGACGAGATCGTCCGGACACGGGTCGGCCCCGAGGCCCTGACGGTCGCGGACGTCGATGGCCTGCTGTACCTGCCGAACCGCGACGAGGAGAAGCTCCGCGCGACACTGCGGATCCCGGCGCTGAGCCCCGGCTGGCAGCAGTCCTTCCGCGAACTGGTGGACAAGACCGACGAAGCGAGCGGCGAGGCGGCTGCGGACGGTGTGGCCCGACCTGGCTGGACCGGCTTCCGCCCGCTCGAGGTCCAACAAGTAGTGCGCGAAAATCAGTCTGTCGTCTCCGTCCTGCTCAGCGGCGACAACCTCCCGCCGTACCAAGCCGGCCAGTACCTGACCGTCCGAGTCCCAGGCCCGGCCGTGCGGAGCTACTCGTTGTCCTCAGCACCCGGCGGTACGGCGTACCGCATCAGCGTGAAACGCGACGGCCTCGCCAGCAGCTACATCCACGAGCAACTGACCGCGGGAATGACGCTCGACGTGGCGGCGCCGCGCGGCGACTTCGTGCTCGAGGACGACGACGGCCCGGTTCTGCTGGTCTCCGGCGGCATCGGGATCACCCCGGTGCTGGCGATGCTGCACACCCTCGCGACTGACGGGAAGGCCCGCCCGGTCTGGTGGATCCACGTGACCCGCGACCCCGCGTTCACCAGCGAGGTCGACGGCCTGCTGGACGCGCTCCCCGAGATGCACCGGTACGTCTACACCCACGGCCGCCCGACGCCCGACGAGCTGCGCGCGCTCGGCATACCGAAGGACGCGACGGCGTACATCTGCGGTCCGGCCGCGTTCATGGACGACCTCCGCGAACTCCTCGCCGACTCGGGCATCGCGCCCGACCACATCCACACCGAGCTGTTCGGCACGCTGCCGCCGATCAACCCGGGCCTGATCGGACAGACCGTCGTACCGCCACACGCTCCCGCCGGCGAGCCAGGGACCGGCCCGCTGATCACCTTCGCCCGCAGCGGGTTGTCGGTGCCCTGGTCCGAGCAGTACGGCTCGCTGCTGGAGCTGGCCGAGGCGTGCGACGTACCGGCACGCTGGTCGTGCCGGACCGGCGTCTGCCACACCTGCGTGACCGATCTGGTCGCAGGCGACGTCGCCTACTCCCCCGACCCGCTGGAGCCGGCAGCCCCCGGCCAGGTGCTCCCGTGCTGTGCCCGACCGGCCGACGACGTGGTGATCGACCTGTAGGGGCATGATGGTTGCCGTGAGTAAAGAGCTGACGCCGGAGCTGGCGGCGACCATCGAGCAAGCGTTCGCACGGCGGAACCGGGCGAACATGGCACCGACGATCGCGTTCTTCGAGGACCTGCTGCGCGAGCACCCGAACAACCCGTACGTGCTGTACGAGGTCGGCGGGTCGTACGACACCGACGGCCAGGAGGAGCGCGCGATCGTGTACTACGAACGCGCGCTGCCCGGCCTGACCGGCGACACCTTACGCCGCTGCCTGCTGCAGTACGGCAGCACCCTGCGCAACCTCGGCCGGTTCGACGAGTCGCTGGAGGTCTTCACCAAGGCCTGCCAGGAGTTCCCGGAGTCGGACTCGCTGCGGGTCTTCAAGGCCCTCACGCTCCACGCGGCCGGCCGCAAGGACAAGGCGCTCGCCTCGCTCCTGCTGGTGATCGCCGACCGCGTCGACACCGCGGAGATCAAGCGGTACGAGGCCGCCATCCGCGGCAATGCGGACTATCTGTCCTCACACTGACCGGTAGTGCAGCCCGACCGCGCCGTGCTCGAGCGCGGTCGTCTCGGCCAGCGCCCAGCGCGACTCCGGCAGTCCTTCGCCGAACAGCCGCAGCCCCCCACCGACCATCGCCGGCACGATCGCGAACCGGAGGTCGTCGACCAGGTCGGCGGCCAGCAGCTGCTGGATGATGCTGACGCTGTTGACGATCATGATGTCGCCACCGTCCTGGGCCTTCAGCTCGCGGACCGTGCCCTCCAGGTCGTCGGAGATCCGCGAGTTGTTCCACTCCGCCTTCTCCAGCGTCCGTGAGAAGGCGATCTTCTCCACGTCGTTCAGCCACCGGCCGATGGCCCGGGTCCGTTCGTCGGTCTGCGGATCGGCGGTGATCCCGGGCCAGACACTGTGGAAGCCGACGTAGTTCGTCCGCCCGAGCAGGGCCGTGGTGGCCCCACGCCAGACCGACTCGAAGTAGGCCAGCGTCTGCGGTTTCATCGCGTGCTCGTACAGCCAGGAATCGTGCTGGGGACCGTTCGGCCCACTGGTGTACCCGTCCAGGGAGACACTCGTCCAGGCGACCACTCTGCGTTGTGTCATATTCTCTGTCATACCGGGTACGTCGGAACCACGCCAGCGTTCTCGACACGGTCAGCAGGCGCAGGCGACTCCGCGCGGTGCGACCAAGGGGTCGACCGCCTGGCGGCTGGTTCCCTGAGCGGTTTCCACCGGCAGTCCCTCGCGGGTCCAGTACTCGAAGCCGCCGAGCATCTCCTTCACCGGGTGCCCGAGCTTCGCGAACTCCAGCGCGGCCCTGGTCGCGCCGTTGCAGCCGGGCCCCCAGCAGTACGTGACGACAGGCATGCCGGCCGGTACGACGGCCGCCGCGTGGTCCTGGATCTCCCGCGTGGGCAGGTGAATCGCGCCGGGTACGTGGCCCTGGTCCCAGCTCTCCTGGCTGCGGGTGTCGATCAGCATCCAGCCGCTAACCCCGGCGCCGATGTCGGTGGCGACGTCGGAGCAGTCGGTCTCGAAGGCGAGCCGGGCGGCGAAGTGCTGGACGGCGGCCGGCGACGGCGCCGGCGGGATCTGGAGGACTGCTGACATGGTGACTCCTTCACGAGATGGAGTCACCAGCGTGGCGGACCGGCGTACGGGGTCGAAAGTGGCAGAAACGACGCCGTACTACGAATTCCTGCCATTGCGGGCGGCGACCATTGCCCGGGCGCGGGCGGTCTTGATCGCCTTGGTCAGCGTCTCGATGTCGTACGCGCCGTAGTGCCGCTGCCCGTTGATGAAGAACGTCGGGGTGCCGGACACGCCGCTCAGGTCGGCGGTCTCGACGTCCCGCGCGACCCGTCCGGCCGCGACGTGGCGCTTGACCTCGTCGTGGAGGCGGTCGTCGTCCAGGCCGAGCTGCTGGGCGTAGCTCATCAGGTCGGCCGGCTGGAGCTTGTCCTGGTTGGCCAGCAACAGGTCGTGCATCTCCCAGAACTTGCCCTGCGCCGCGGCCGCCTCGGCGACCTCGGCCGCGATCTGCGCGCGCGGATGGACGTCGGTCAGCGGCAGGTGCCGCCAGACGTAGCGCAGGTCGTTGTCCTTCACCAATTCCCGGACCACGGTCTCCGCGAGCCCGCAGTACGGGCACTCGAAGTCGCCGTACTCGACCAGCGTCACCGACGCGTCCTCCGGGCCACGGACGTGGTCGCAGTGCTGGTCGACGGCGTCGACGAGGTCGATCAGCTGCTCGGCGTCACCCAGCAGCGCGGCCGCCTTCTTCGGCGGGGAGAGCAGCTTCGCCAGCCGGAACACCGTCCAGGTCACCACCGAGGCGATCACCAGCGTGGACAGCAGGCCGACCTTCGCCTCGGCCAGCGCGTCGCCCTCGAACGCGATCGTTGCGATCAGCAACGACACGGTGAACCCGATGCCGGCGATCGTGCCGCTGCCGAGCACGCCGACCCAGCCGACCAGCGGCCTGACCCGGCCCTTGGTGAAGCGGGCCAAGGCCCACGAGCTGACCGTGACCGCGATCGGCTTGCCGAAGGTGTACCCGAAGATGATGCCGAGCGTGATCGGCGAGGTGTAGGCCTGGGCCAGGAAGTCCAGGTCGATGCTGATGCCCGCGTTGGCCAGGCCGAACAGCGGGACGATCAGGTAACTGGTCCACGGGTGGTAGAAGTGCTGGAGCCGGTCGTTCGGCGACAGCGTCGAGGTCAGCCCGAGGGTCGCGCTGCGCGCCAGCTCCGGCGTCGGCTGCTCGCGGAACAACCGGAACAGGCCGCTGGCTTGCTCCAGGTCGTCACGACCGGGCGAGTACGCCGGCGCGGTCAGCCCGATCGCGAGACCTGCGACCACCGGATCGACCCCTGAGGTCAGCAGCGCCGCCCAGGTGAGGATGCCGAGAATCACGTAGTACGACGGGTTCCGGACGCCGGCCAGCGACAGCGCGAAGATGACGCCGAAGGCAACAATTGCCGCCAGCAACGGCATCATCGCGATGTTCTCGCTGTAGACGACCGCGATCACCAGCAGCGCGATCAGGTCGTCGACCACGAAGACGGTCAGCAGGAACACCCGGACCCGGTCCGGTACGCCGCGCCCGACGAGCGCCAGCAGCCCGAGCGCGAGCGCGGTGTCGGTGGACATCGCGACACCCCAGCCGTGCGCGCCCTCACCGCCGGCGTTGAAGGCGACGAAGACCAGGACCGGCAGGAGCATCCCCGCGACGCCGGCGACGACCGGCAGCACGAACCGGCTCCGCTCGCGCAGGTCGCCGAGGTCGAACTCGCGCCGCGCCTCCAGCCCGACGACGAGGAAGAACAGCGTCATCAGCCCGCTGTTGATCCACTCGCGCAGGTCGAGGCTGAGCTCCTCCTCGCCGAGCTTCAGCGAGAAGTCGGTGTGCCAGAAGCTCGTGTACGAGTCGGGCATCAGGTTCGCCCAGAGCAGCGCGAGCACGATCGCCGCCGCGAGCACGCCGGAGCTGCCCGCCTCGGTCCGCAGGAACGACCGCATCGGCGCCGCGACCCCGCGGGTCCAGCCCGAGCGCCCGGTCAGCCGTGAGGTGAAATCGGACATCAGTCCCCCTGCCCGGGCGACCGTCGTACGGCGTTGGACTCCACGAAGGTCAGCATCGCATCCGGAACCACGGCGGGCGAACTAGGCTGTATACAGTACTCCGGAGGGTGTCCGTCGATCCGAGGAGAGTTCGCGATGACCGATCGTCCGCCACTGCCGCCGTTCACGGAGGCGACCGCGATCCAGAAGGTGCGCGCCGCCGAGAACGGCTGGAACGGCCGCGACCCGGAGGCGGTCTCGCTGGCCTACAGCGAGGACACCACCTGGCGGAACCGCGACACCTTCGTCACCGGTCGCGCCGAGGTGGTCGCGTTCCTGGCCCAGAAGTGGGAGCGCGAGCTGGACTACCGGCTGATCAAGGAGCTGTGGTCCTACACCGCGGACCGGATCGCCGTGCGGTTCGTGTACGAGTGCCGCGACGCCGCGGGCCAGTGGTACCGCTCGCACGGCAACGAGAACTGGGAGTTCGACGAGCACGGCCTGATGCGGGTCCGCAAGGCCAGCATCAACGACCAGCTGATCACCGAGGCCGACCGGCTCTTCCACTGGGACGCCCCCGGCCCACGCCCCGACGACCACCCGGGATTGACCGAGCTGGGCTTGTAGCTCTTCCCCCCGCGCGCTCCCCGCGTCAGCGGCGAAGCCTGGTCGCCGCAGCCAGCAAGGGAGTGACCGCGCTGGTCGCGGCCGCGCCGAGAGGGGTGTCGGTCGCCAAGATGAGACGAACGGTCTTCATGGCCAGGGTGAGTACTTCGGCACCGCGCTCGCGCAGACCGCTCTCGTACGCCGCGACGGCGTCGAGAAGGTTGTCGCCGGCGAGCTGCTGGACGAGGTCGGCGGCGTCCCGGATGGCCGTGCCCGCGCCCATCCCGGCGGTCGGCGGAGTGGCATGAACGGCGTCGCCCAGCGCGGTGATCCGGCCGGCCCGCCAGGGCGCCAGGTCCGCGGCCCGGGTGGAGGCGGCGTTGAACCGGAAGGCCGCCACGCTCGCCGGATCGGACCGGGCGATCACCTCCAGCGTCTGCTCCGACCAGTGGTGCTCGCGGAAGCGACCGGCCAGCGCGGTCTGCAGTTCGCGACCGCGAAGATCCCGCAGCGCAGCGGTCCGGCTGGACTCGGGGAACATGGCACCCCAGATGTACGTCGGTCCGGTGGTGACCGACATCCGCAGCTCGGGTTCGTTCAGGACGGCGAACCCGACCGGGTCTAGGTAGCCGACGTACAGCGCGGCACCGTGTGGTCCGACGCCCATCGACGACCGCAGCCCGAGCCGCTCCTGCTCGCCTGCGCTCAGGTCGGCGCGCCGGGTTCGCCCGCAGAAGCCGATGAGCCCGGCCGGCTGGTTGGTCCGCGCGCCGGCCAGCTCTTGGGCGACGACCGAGTGGGCCCCGTCAGCACCGACGATCAGGTCCGCCGAGTCCGACGTACCGTCGGCGAACCGGACCCGAACACCATCCTTGTCGAGACCGGCGACGGTGTGGCCAAGACGCAGATCGGCACCAACAGCCTCGGCCAGCAGCAGCCGCAACGTGATTCGATCGACGTCGAGACTCACGCTGTCGCGCAACTCCGGCCCGTAGCCGATCACCCGGCCGCGGCGGTCCCACAACGTGTCCCGCTCCCGCCTGCACAGCGCTGAGGCCGACGCGCGCAACCGGCGCATGACCTCGGGCCCGACCAGACCGGACAGTGCCGTCTGGGCCTGCTCGTCGAGCGTGATCTGATACCCACCCGTCGCCGCCGCGTCGGTGTCCCGGTCGTACACCACCACCTCGTGCCCGGCCCGACGCAAGCCGGCGCCCAGGGCCAGCCCACCGATTCCTCCACCCACCACAATGATTCGCATACCCCGACGGTGCCATCGCCTGTGGCCACCGAGTGGCCACTACTCCAGTCAGGCTGTCCCAAAGGGCGACACCGGACGGCGGCTACCTGCTGGGGACCGGGCACACTCTGCCGCCGCTGCTGTTCGATCACGAGCAAGCGCTGGCGGTCGCGGTCGCCCTGCAAACTGCGCCGAGTACGACGTACGGACTGCAGGACGACACCGCACGGGCGCTCGCCACCGTCACCCAGGCGATGCCGCTGACTCTGCGCGCGGCGATGGAGTCCCTGCGACTGACCCGCCTGCAGAACTACTGGGAGTTCCCCGCGCCACCGATCGACTCGGCCGCTCTCAGCGTGATCGGCACCGCCGTCCGCTTCCGCCACCTCCTGCTCGCGGAGTTCCTCCACCCGGACGGCACCCGCCCGGACTTCGCTCCGGTCCACCGCCTCGAACCGCACCACCTCGTCGTCTGGGCCGGCCGCTGGTACGTCGTCGCGTACGACCTCACCGTGAGCCGCTGGCGCGTTCACCGCATCGACCGCCTGCACCCGCGCCCCACCACCACGCCGTTCGGCCCGCGCGTTCTCCCGGGCGAAGACCTCACCGAGTTCGTCACCAGCAGCCATGACCGCGGCGACCACGCGGCTGACTGGCCCTGCACGGGGTACGCCGTACTCGCCCTGCCCGCGCAGGTCGTCGCACGCTGGGCGCCGGGCGGCTCGGTCGTCGACCACCTCGGTCCTGAGCGTTGCCGGCTGACCCTCGGCGCCTGGTCCTGGGCGGGCGTCGCCGGAATCCTCGCCACTTTCGACACCCCGCTGACCGAGGTCGAGCCCGCCGCCCTCCGCACGGCGTGCCACGACCTCGCCCAGCGCTATCTGTCCATCAGCTGACGATGCTCTGGCACCTCCGAACCCGCACGAATACTTGACGTGGAACCAGCTACCGGTTCCACGGGTTCTGCCTGCATGATGTGCACTGAGGAACACTCCAGCCTCGGGGTGCCCTGACGATGACTCATGTCTGGAGCCCGGATGGCCGAGTTCGACCCCGCCGTGCCGACGTCGGCCGACGCGTTCGCCCGGCTGGCGATCGAGCTGCACGACGCGCCCGGGGTCGAGGAGACGATCGACGCGGTCGTCCAGTTCGCGCTGCAGGCCCTGAACTGCACGTACGCCGGGATCGCGCTGCACCGGCGGGGTTCCCGGCCGGAGATCGCGGCGGTCACCGATCCGGTGGTCGCCGAGGTGTACGACCTGCAGATCGACGACGAGGACGGCCCGCTGGTCACCGCGTTGCGTGAGCACACGAACGTGCTGATCCGCGACACGACCACCGACACCCGCTGGCCCCGGTGGGCCGCCAAGGTCGCCCAGCTCGGCGTCCGCTCGGTGCTCGACGTTCCCCTCACCACCGGCGGCGGCAGCTCGGCGTCGGTCGGCGTACTGGGTCTCTACAGCCCTCGGCCCGACGCCTTCGGCCCCGACGACGAGGCGATCGCCCAGATCCTCGCCCGGCACGCCTCCATCGCCGTCGCCACCGCCCGGCACGAGGAGACGATGGCGCAGGCGGTCGACGCCCGCAAACTCGTCGGCCAGGCGATGGGCATCCTGATGGAACGCTTCGACGTCGACGGCGACCGGGCCTTCGCCATCCTCAAGCGCTACTCGCAGGACACCAACACCAAACTCCGCGACGTCGCCCAGCAGCTGATCGACACCCGCAAACTCCCCCACTAGCCAGGACGCCGGGCAGGCCGCCCGCGGTGGGGGCCCTCGCTTGGCTCGCCCGCCCGGGTGAGCGGCAGCTTGCCCCGGAACCTTCGCTTCGCTCGGCTGCTGGATGCTGGTCCGGTCGTCCGTGGTGGGGATTGCGTATTCTGCGTCGCAAGTGGAAATCGGCGGACGGGGAGTTCGGTGGCGGGTGGGTGGCAGCCGTTGGCGGGGCCGGCGCACCGGGTCGCGTTGGAGATCTTGCTGGACGGGCCGTTGTCGCGGGCGGAGTTGTCGCGGCGGGTGGGGTTGTCGCCGGGGAGTCTGACGCGGATCACCAAGCCGATGCTCGAGTCGGGGCTGCTGGTCGAGGTAGCAGGCGGGCCAACGGATCCGCGGGTGGGGCGCCCTTCGCAGCCGCTGGACATCGTGCCGTCGGCCCATCACTTCGTGGGGATCAAGCTGACCGGCGACCAGGCGGTCGGCGTACTGACGACCCTGCGGGCCGAGGTGATCGCCTCGGCCGAGCTACCGTTGCCTGATCACGGTCCGACGGCCGTCGCGGCGACGGTGGCCGAGCTGACCAAGACGCTGGCCGCGCACCGGGACGGCGAGCTGAGCGGCCTCGGGATCTCGCTCGGCGGACAGGTCGTCGGCAAGAGCAAGGTCCGTTCCGGCTCCTTCCTCAACTGGTACGACGTACCGCTCGGCCAACTGATGAGCGCGCACACCGACGTCCCCGTGGTCGTCGCCAACGACCTCACCGCGTTGACCGAGGCGACACACTGGTTCGGCGCGGGCCGCGGCGCGGCGCGGTTCAGCCTGATCACCATCGGCGCCGGCATCGGCTACGGCCTGGTCGTGCACGGCAAGATCGTCGACAGCCCGGAGTCCAGCCTCGGGCTGATCGGCCATCACCCACTGCTCCCCGACGGCCCCCGCTGCGAACGTGGCCACATCGGCTGCGCCACCACCCTGCTCACCACCGAGGCCGTCGTCACCCAGGTCGGCGAAGCACTCGGCCACGAGGTCACGTACGACGAGTGCCTGGACCTCGCGATCAAAGGCGACCCCGCCGCCCGCCACGTCGTCGACCGCGCCGGTTTCGCCCTCGGCCGCCTGGTCGCGACCGCCGCCAACTTCACCCTGCCCGACCGCGTCGTGCTCGGCGGCGAGGGCGTGCGGCTGGTCGACGTCGCCCACGACGCGCTGCTCGAAGGCCTGCACCTCGACCGGCACCCGGAGTCGGTCGATCCCCCGATCGTGCTGCTCGACGCCAGCTTCGACGAGTGGGCCCGCGGCGCCGCCGTGATCGCCATCCAGACCTTCGTCCTCGGCAGCTGAAACCCTGGCCGTAACTGACTACACCGTGATAGACAGTTACCCATGGATGATCTGCTCCGCCGCTGGCAGTACGGCTGGGGACTGTGCCGCGGCCTGCCGCCGGCCCTCGACCGCCGCATCGCGCTCGACGTCACCCTCGGCCTCCCCCATCGCGACCGCGAACTCTTCGCCCTCCCCGGTACGACGCCCGCCCCGCTGATCGCCGAGGTCCTGCACGCACCGCGCCCGACCTGGCTCACCGTCACCACGCACCAGGCCGACGAAGCAGCCACCGAACTCCGCTCCGCCGGCCTCGAACTCTTCGACGAACGCAAACTGCTGATGACGATCGACCTCCGCCAGCACCCGATGCCGACCACACAGCACCAGGTGCTGACCACGACGGAGGGGCCGCTGGAGCGGGTCTGCGTCCCCGCCTGGCGCGACAGCGCCGACGGCGAGGAAGCCGCGCGCGGCATGATGGCCGTCGTCGGCGACGACGACGCGGTGATGCACGACATCCACAC
This sequence comes from Kribbella italica, assembly GCF_014205135.1. Lineage (NCBI taxonomy): Bacteria > Bacillati > Actinomycetota > Actinomycetes > Propionibacteriales > Kribbellaceae > Kribbella > Kribbella italica. The sequence goes on along the minus strand of NZ_JACHMY010000001.1, from coordinate 7,340,931 downwards.
CAGCCCGGCGTACCGACGCCAGGGCCTCGGCACCGTGGTGATGGGCACCCTCGCCCGACGAGCCCTCGACCGCGGCGCGAGCACCGGCCTCCTGATGGCCACCGTCGAAGGCGCCGCCCTCTACCGCCAGCTGGGATGGGTGCCTCAGGCAACGATGCTAACGGCTAAGGCTGCCTAGCGCGATGGGCGGCGACCTTCGTCCTGTTCTGGCACGCCGTCGAGCAGAACCGCTGCGTCCTGCTCCGCGTCGTGTCCAGGAACAGGGTGTCGCACCGGTCCGCCCCACACTCGCGCAACCGGGACACGCGGCTCCCGACCACCATGGCGACAGCCGTCGCGAACTCGGCCAGCCACCCGGTCGCGGCTGACACTCCCGGGCCGGCGAAGTGCAGGTGCCACAGCTCGTGGTCGTCGAGCACCATCCGGGGCACAGCACGCGTGCTCTCGAGCAACGCGTTCACGCCCTCGGCGGCGGCATCCACGTCGCCGTCGACGAGCAGCCGCAGTACGCCGTACAGGTCGCGCCCGCCGGCCGCGAAGACCGGGAGGTCGATCTCCGGGACCAAACGAGTGGTCAGCCGAAGTGAAGCCTCGACTCCGGCCGCGTCTCCCGGCGGCCGCACCCGGCCCTGGGCGAACTCGCCGCCGAAGGTGTTCGCCAGCGCGACCGCGGCGGTGAGCGAGTCGCGCAGGTGATCGGTGGCCTCCACCTGACAACCCTAGCGGCGCGATCAACGACCAAGGACCGATGACACCGGCCGAACGGCCATCCTTCTCGTCCTTTGGGATGGCTCGGTTTGGTCTGGTGTGCTACCAGGGTCGTAGTCCGGAAGGTGGCAACCTCCGACTTCGATCCGATGTGCTGCTCGTTGCCAGAAACAACAATGATCGTCATGAACCTGGTCCAGAGCCCGGCCCGTGCCTGTTTCGGTCTGGCGGAGGCGACGATCGACCTCGGCGCGGTCAAGGCGAACGTCGGTCACTACCGAAGAGAGCTGCGGTCCGGCACCGAGATCATGGCCGTCGTGAAGGCGAACGGCTTCGGCCACGGCGCCGTCCAGATCGCCAAGGCTGCCGTCGAGGCCGGCGCGACCTGGCTCGGGGTCGCCCGGGCCGACGAGGCGCTGGAGCTGCGCGCGGCCGGCCTGACCGTACCGATCCTCGCCTGGCTGTACGACGCGACCGAGCTGATGTGGTTGTCCGACGTCGATGTGAGCGTGGCGACCGTCGCCGAGCTGCAGCAGGTGGTGTCCGCGCCCAGCGTGCACCACGTACACCTCAAGCTGGACACCGGTCTGCACCGAGGAGGCAGTACGCCGGACCAGTGGATCGAGCTGACCCGCGCGGCCGCGCACTACGAGGCGCTCGGCGCGGTGAAGGTCCGGGGCGTCTGGTCGCACCTGTCACACGGGGACGAGCCCGACGCGACGCACAGCCGTCGTCAGCTCGAGCTCCTGCGCGCCGGGATCGCCCTGGCCCGGCGCGCGGGACTCGACCCGTCCGTCGTCCACCTGGCGAACTCCGCGGGGGCGCTCACGCTCGACGCCCCGGACTGCAACCTGGTCCGGATCGGCGCCGGGCTGTACGGGATCGACGAGCTGAACAGCGGTCTCCGGCCGGCCATGCGGCTCAGCACCAAGGTGGCGCAGGTTCGCCGGATCCGAGCAGGAGAAGGCGTCTCGTACAACCACGACTACGTCACGCCGACGGACACGACCATCGTTCTTGTTCCTTTGGGGTACGCCGATGGCATTCCCAGGACGGCAACCACCGCACAGGTTCTGATCCGTGGCGTGCGGATGCCGATCCGTGGGCGGATCGCGATGGACCAGTTCGTGGTCGACGCCGGGGACCTCCCGGTCGAGCCCGGGGAGCCCGTCATCGTCTTCGGCCCCGGCGACCAGGGCGAGCCGACCGCTGCCGAGTGGGCGCAGTGGGCCGGAACCATTCCGCACGAGATCTACACCGGCCTCGGGTCCCGGGTGCCGCGTCGTTACGAGGAGGCAACCCGGTGAAGGTCGCAGTGATCATGGGCGGCGCGAGCCCCGAGCACGAGGTGTCGCTGGCCAGCGGCGCGGGGGTCGCCGCGGCGGCCGCCGAGCTCGGGCACACGGTCATCGAGCTGGTGATCGAGCCCGACGGCAGCTGGCGCGACGGGCAGCACGAGGCGATCGCGCTGCTCCAGGACGCCGACGTCGCCGTACCGGCCCTGCACGGCGAAGGCGGCGAGGACGGCGTCATCCAGGGATTCCTCCAGCAACTGAAGGTCCCGTACGTCGGCAGCGGCGTCGCGGCGAGCGCGGTCGGCCTGGACAAGCACCTCACCAAAACGATCCTCAAAGCCCACGGTCTGCCCGTGAGCCCCGGCATCACGCTCAGCGGCGCCGACCTCGACGACCCCGAGGCCGCGCACCAGCAGCTGAAGGCGGCCGGGATCGACTTCCCCGTCTTCGTGAAGCCGAACAACGGTGGTTCCAGCTACGGAGTCACCCGCGTCACCGACGCGGCCGCGCTGACCGAGGCGGTCGCCGCGGCGGCCGTGGTCGACGGCGCCCAGGTCCTGGTCGAGCAGGAGATGCGCGGCCGCGAGATCGACCTGGCCGTGATGCAGTTCCCCGACGGCCGGGTCGACGCCGGGCCGGCGCTGGAGATCCACAGCGACCCGGACCAGCCGTTCTTCACGACTCTGGCCAAGTACTCCAAGTGCGCCGGCGAGCAGTTCGTCGTACCGGCTCCGCTGGACGCCGAGCTGGCCGCGACCTTGCGCCGTACGGCGATCGAGGTGTTCGAGACGCTCGGCTGCGCGGGACTCGCCCGGGTCGACTTCTTCGTCCCGGCCGGCGGCGGCCCGGTGGTGAACGAGATCAACACCTTCCCCGGTTTCACCCCCGCGTCGCAGTTCCCGCGGATGTGGGCGGCCGCCGGGATGACCTACGCCGACGTCGTGCAGAACCTGCTGGAGACCGCGCGTGCCCGTACTGCTGAGTGACGCGCGGATCACCCGGATCCCGGTGATCGAGAGCGGCGAACCGCTGGTCGACCTCTACAGCCGGGGCGTGTCCGCGCGCGACCGCGTGCTCGTCCGGGAGGGACTCGCGGACCGGCTCGCGATCGCGGACAGCTTCCTCCCGACCGGCGTCCGCCTGTACGTCGTCGAAGGCCTGCGGGAACTGACGATCCAGCAGGAGATCTACGACGGCTACCGCGCCGAGCTCGTCGAGCTCAACCCGGGGATTACCGACGCCGAGGCGCACGTGCTGGCCAGCCGGTTCGTCTCACCGGTCGAGGTCGCACCGCACGTCGCCGGTGCCGCGGTCGACCTGACGCTGGTCGGCGAGCACGGCCCGTTCGACCTGGGGACGCCGATCGACGCGACGCCCGAGCAGTCGAGCGGCGCGTGCTTCTTCGACGCGGCCAACATCAGCCGGGAGGCCCGGACCAATCGCGCGCTGCTGGCCGACGTACTGACCGCGGCGGGTCTGGTGAACTACCCGACCGAGTGGTGGCACTGGTCCTTCGGGGACCGCTACTGGGCTTTCGCCGAGCAGCGGACGCACGCGATCTACGGATCACAGTCCTGCCTGAGCCAGCTATAGACTCCAGCGTTAGCCTTGTCTAATCTCAGGGTGTGACAGCTCAACGCGAGAAGCGGCCCGATGACTGCTGCATGCCACGGACGGCGGCGGTCGAGGACTACCTGCGGGTGATCTTCAAGCTCGAAGGCCGTGGAGCCCCGGTCACGACCTCCGGCCTGGCCGCCCAGCTGGAGGTGGCACCGCCGACGGTGTCCGCGATGCTGAAGAGGCTGGAGTCCGGCGGCCTGGTGGTCCGTACGCCGGGCCACCGCGCCCGGCTGACGCGGCACGGCGAGCAGCACGCCGTCGAGGTGACCCGGCGGCACCGGCTGGTCGAAACGTTCCTGGCCCAGGTGCTCGGTCTGTCCTGGGACGAGGTGCATGCCGAGGCCGACGCCCTCGAGCACGCGATCAGCCAACGGATCGAGGACCGGATCGACGCGGTCCTCGGCCATCCGGAGCGTGATCCGCACGGTGACCCGATTCCGCCGCGGTCCGGTCCGCACGTCGAGCGGTGGAACTCTCCGCTGACCGACATCCCGCCGAACCACACGTTCCGGGTCGAGCGCGTGGCCGACGACGACAGCGAGGCGCTGCGCTTCCTGGCCGAACGAGGAATCCGGCCGGGCGTCGTCCTCGAGGTGCTGTCGCGGGAGCCCTTCGGCGGTCCGCTGTGGGTGGAGGTCGCCGGCGACCGTCATCCGCTCGGGCCGGTGCTGACCGACGCCGTGCACGGCGAGGTCGTCCGATGAGTCCCCCGTCCCGGCGCCGCTTGCTGCTCGGCGGGGCCGGCGTCGCGCTCGGCGCGATCCCGGCCCGGCGGCTGACCGAGGGTCCGGCGGCGCCGGACCACGGGGCGCACGCCGATCACGGTCAGGCGATGCCGCACGGCGGCGGAGTCAACGGCCCGGTCTTCCGTGGCGTGGTCGACCACGCCGCGAACGGGTTCGACCCCAGCGAGATCCTGCGGGACTTCGACTACGGCAAGGTGTCGGCGCTGCCCGGCGGCCAGGTCCTGCGCGAGTGGGAGATCGTCGCCTCCGACCGCGAGATCGAGGTCGCGCCCGGAGTCCGCTTCCCGGCCTGGACGTTCAACGGCCGGGTGCCCGGCCCGACCCTGCGGTGCCGGGCCGGCGACCGGCTCAAGGTCCGGTTCGTGAACGCCTCCGCCCACCCGCACACGATGCACTTCCACGGCATCCACCCGGCCGAGATGGACGGCGTGCCCGGGATCGGCCGCGGCGTGATCGAGCCCGGCGGCGACTTCGTCTACGAGTTCGACGCCGAACCGTTCGGCGTACACCTGTACCACTGCCACGTCGGGCCGCTGGCCGAGCACATCGCGCGCGGGATGTACGGGATGTTCGTCGTCGATCCGCCGCAGCCCCGGCCCAAGGCCGACGAGCTGGTGATGCTGATGCACGGCTACAACACCACCTTCGATGCCGAAGGCAACCAGCTGTACGCCGTCAACGGCATCCCGTTCCACTACATGCACACCCCCGTCCGGGTCCGTCGCGGCGAGCTGGTCCGGATCTACCTGGGCAACATGCTGGAGTACGACCCGATCAACAGCTTCCACCTGCACGCGAACTTCTTCGACTACTACCCGACCGGCACCCGGCTGGAGCCGAGCGAGTACACCGACACCGTGGTCCAGGCGCAGGGGCAGCGGGGGATCTGCGAGCTGAGGTTCCCGCACCTGGGCAAGTACATGTTCCACGCCCACAAGACCGAGTTCGCCGACCTCGGCTGGATGGGATTCTTCGAGGTGGTCGAGTGAGTACGACGCGCTCCCTCCGGCTGCCGACCTGGTTGCTGGCCTGCGCCTCCTTCGCGGGAATCGTCGTGGTGCTCGGGCTGCTCCTGCTGCTGGCCAGCCAGAGCCTGCCCGAACGCACCGGTCCACCGGCCGAGCAGCTCGCAATCGAGCGGACCGTGCTGTCGCCCAGCACCATCGAGCTGACCGTCCGCAACACCGGCGCCGATCCGGTCCGGATCGGGCAGATCTTCGTCAACGACGCGTACGTCGCCTTCACCGGAGCCACCGAACCGCTGCCCCGGTTGTCGAGCCAGACCCTGCGGATCGACTACCCGTGGCAGGAAGGCCAGCCCTACCTGGTCTCGATGCTCACCTCGACCGGCGCCGTGATCGAGCACGAGATCGGCGCGGCCGTGGAGACCCCACCGGCCGGAGGCGGCGTCCTGGCGCTGATGGCTCTGCTCGGCACGTACGTCGGCATCATTCCGGTGGTGCTCGGGATGGCGCTCCTGCCCGTTCTGCGGCGCAGCGGACCGACGGTCGTCCGGATCCTGCTCGCGCTGACCGTCGGCCTGCTCGCGTTCCTGGCCGTCGACGCCGCGCTGGAGGGGCTCGAGCTGGCCGCGGAGTCCGGTGGCGCGTTCGGCGGCTCGCTGCTCGTCTTCCTCGGCGCCGGCCTGGCGTTCCTGGCCCTCACCGCCGTCGGCGGGCTGCAGCGGCGCCGGTCCGCAGCGGCCGATCCGGACCGGCCCAACGGTGGCCGCCTGGCGCTGATGGTTGCCGTCGGCATCGGCCTGCACAACCTCGGCGAAGGCCTGGCGATCGGATCGGCGTACGCCGTGGGCGAGCTCGCGCTCGGCGCCGCACTGGTGGTGGGTTTCGCGCTGCACAACACCACCGAGGGGCTCGCCGTCGTGGCGCCGCTGGCCCAGCAACGGCCGTCGGTCGGCCGGCTGGCCGGGCTCGGGCTGGTGGCCGGCGGACCGGCGATCCTGGGCGCGGTGGTCGGCGTCGCCGTCGACAACGCGGGGATCTCCGCCCTACTGTTCGGTGTCGGCGTCGGCGCGATCGTGCAGGTGATCGTCCAGCTCGCCCCCGCGCTGCGCAACCAGGCCGGCAAGATCCTCGACCCGGCCGGCGTCGCCGGACTGACCGCCGGTGTGGTGATCATGTACGTCACCGGGCTGGTGGTCACCGCCTAGGCGGGCGGCCGTGCATACTGGATATTGATAGTCGCGGCCTATCAGGTCATAGCCAGCATTGCTTTGACCGCAGGCGTCGCGACCGGGACCGTTGGTGTATGACGATGCCAGTCACGGATTCCGTCCCCGCGCCCGATCCCGGGCGTCCGCACCGCGTCCGCGAGATCGCGACCGAGCGCCGCAGACTGCGGGGCGCGCTGATGCCGATCCTGCATGCCGTGCAGGAGGAGTTCGGCTGGGTCAGCCAGACCGACGTACCGGTGATCGCCGACGTGCTCAACCTGTCGGTCGCCGAGGTGCACGGCGTCGTCACCTTCTACCGCGACTTCCGGCGCGAGCCCGGCGGACGGACCACCGTGCGGATCTGCCAGGCCGAGGCCTGCCGGTCCGTCGGCGGTGTCGAGCTGGCCGACCACGCCAAGCGCACCACCGGGCTCGGCTTCGGTGAGACGACGTACGACGGCCGCCTGACCGTCGACGAGGTGTTCTGCCTCGGCAACTGCGCGCTCGGCCCCGCCGTACAGGTCGGTGACAAGGTCCACGGCCGGGTCACCGCGGCCCGCCTCGACGCGATCCTGGGGGAGGCACGATGACGAAGGTTTTCGTACCGCGTGACATGGCGGCGAGGTCGGTCGGTGCCGACGAGGTCGCCGAGCGGATCACCGCGGCCGCCCGGACGGCGAACGCCGAGGTCGAGATCGTCCGCAACGGTTCGCGCGGCATGCTCTGGCTGGAACCGATGATCGAGGTGGAGACCTCCGAAGGACGCGTCGGCTACGGCCCGGTCGCTCCCGAGGACATCGACGGTCTGGTGGCCGCCGGGATGCTGACGGGTGGCGCCCGGAGCGAAGGCGCGTACCTCGGACTGGTCGAGGAACTGCCGTGGATGAAGCGGCAGCAGCGGCTGACCTTCGCGCGCGTGGGCGTCGTCGACCCGCGCTCGGTCGACGACTACACCGCCGCCGAAGGCTTCGCCGGTCTGAAGAAGGCCCTGACGATGACGCCGGCCGAGATCGTCGAAGAGGTGGTCGACTCGGGTCTGCGCGGCCGTGGCGGCGCCGGGTTCCCGACCGGGATCAAGTGGCGCACGGTGCTCGGCGCCGAGTCCGGCCTCAAGTTCGTCTGCTGCAACGCCGACGAGGGCGACTCCGGCACGTTCGCCGACCGGATGCTGATCGAGGGCGACCCGTTCGTGCTGATCGAGGGCATGACGATCGCCGCGTACGCCGTGGGCGCGACCGAGGGCTACGTGTACCTGCGCTCGGAGTACCCCGACGCCGTCGAGGCGCTGAACGCGGCGATCGTGACGTGCCGCGACAACGGCTGGCTCGGCGAGAACATCCTCGGCTCGGGGCTCACCTTCGACCTGCAGGTCCGGGTCGGCGCGGGCGCGTACATCTGCGGCGAGGAGACCTCGATGCTGGAGAGCCTCGAGGGCAAGCGCGGGATGGTCCGGGCCAAGCCCCCGATCCCTGCCCTGGAAGGGCTTTTCGGCCAGCCGACCGTGGTCAACAACGTGTTGTCGCTGGCAACGATCCCGACGATCCTGGCGAACGGCGCGGCGGCGTACGCGGCGTACGGCGTCGGCCGGTCGCTCGGGACCAGCGTGTTCCAGCTCGGGGGGAACGTGGCCCGCGGCGGCGTCGTCGAGACCGCGTTCGGGATCACCCTCGGCGAGCTGGTCAACGACCTCGGCGGCGGCAGCGCCTCCGGCCGGCCGGTCCGCGCCGTCCAGGTCGGTGGGCCACTGGGGGCCTACCTCCCGGTCGGTCAGTTCGACCTGCCGATGGACTACGAGGCGTTCGCCGCCGCCGGTGCGATGGTCGGCCACGGCGGCATCGTGGTGTTCGACGAGTCGGTGGACATGGCCGCGATGGCCCGGTTCGCGTTCGAGTTCTGCGCGGAGGAGTCGTGCGGCAAGTGCACGCCCTGCCGGGTCGGCGCGGTCCGTGGCGTGGAGACCATCGACCGGATCGTCGCCGGCGACGACCGGCGCAAGAACCTCGTCGTACTGGACGACCTGTGTGACCTGATGACCGACGGTTCGCTGTGCGCGATGGGCGGACTCACTCCACTGCCGGTACGCAGTGCTGTCCGCCACTTCGGAGAGGACTTCCACGCATGACCCTGCTCAAGGAACCCGACTTCGGTACGCCGGCCCGCAAGGGCGAGGCGACCGTCGAGCTGACCGTCGACGGCATCGCCGTCACCGTCCCACCCGGTACGTCGGTGATGCGCGCCGCCAAGCAGGCCGGCGTCGACATCCCGAAGCTGTGCGCCACCGACAACCTGGAGGCGTTCGGCTCCTGCCGGCTGTGTGTCGTCGAGATCGACGGCGCCCGCGGTACGCCGGCCTCCTGCACGACGCCGGTCGGACCGGGCATGGTGGTCCGGACCCAGAACGAGAAGCTCGGCAAGCTGCGCCGCGGCGTGATGGAGCTGTACATCTCCGACCACCCACTCGACTGCCTGACCTGCTCGGCCAACGGCGACTGCGAGCTGCAGGACATGGCCGGCGTGACCGGCCTGCGTGAGGTCCGGTACGGCTCGGGTGTGGACGCCGGTGCGAACCACATGGACCTGCCGACCGACACCTCCAACCCGTACTTCGACTTCGAGGCGTCCAAGTGCATCGCGTGCTCGCGCTGCGTTCGCGCCTGTGACGAGGTGCAGGGCACGATCGCGCTGACCATCGAGGGCCGCGGTTTCGACTCCAAGGTCGCGGCCGGCGCCGGCGTCTCCTTCATGGAGTCCGACTGCGTCTCCTGCGGTGCCTGCGTGCAGGCCTGCCCGACCGCGACGCTGCAGGAGAAGTCGGTGATCGAGCTCGGCATGCCGACCCGCTCGGTGATCACCACCTGCGCGTACTGCGGGGTCGGCTGCTCGTTCAAGGCCGAGCTGCGCGGCGACGAGCTGGTCCGGATGGTCCCGTACAAGGACGGCGGCGCCAACGAGGGCCACTCCTGCGTGAAGGGCCGGTTCGCCTTCGGGTACGCCAACCATCCGGACCGGGTGATGGAGCCGATGGTCCGCGACTCGATCGAGGACGAGTGGCGCAAGGTCTCCTGGGAGGAGGCGATCGGCTTCACCGCGCGCCGGCTGCGCGAGATCCAGGCCGAGTACGGACAGGGCTCGATCGGCGGCATCACCTCGTCGCGGACCACGAACGAAGAGGTGTACGTCGTCCAGAAGATGGTCCGCGCGGTCTTCGGCAACAACAACGTCGACACCTGCGCGCGGGTCTGCCACTCGCCCACCGGGTACGGACTGAAGCAGACCTTCGGCGAGTCGGCCGGGACCCAGGACTTCAAGTCCGTCGACGACGCCGACGTGATCCTGGTGATCGGCGCGAACCCGACCGACGCCCACCCGGTGTTCGGCTCCCGGATGAAGAAGCGGCTGCGCCAGGGCGCCGAGCTGATCGTGGTCGACCCGCGCCGTACCGACCTGGTCCGCTCGCCGCACATCGAGGCCGCCCACCACCTGGCGCTCGCGCCGGGTACCAACGTCGCGATCGTGAACGCGATCGGGCACGTGGTCGTGACCGAGGGCCTGGTCGACCGCGCGTTCGTCGACGCCCGGTGCGAGGGCTTCGAGGAGTGGGAGACGTTCATCGCCGGGCCGGAGCACAGTCCGGAGGCGGTCGAGGAGATCACCGGCGTACCGGCGACCGAGGTCCGCGCCGCGGCGCGGCTGTACGCGACCGGTGGCAACGGCGCGATCTACTACGGCCTCGGCGTCACCGAGCACAGCCAGGGCTCCACGACCGTGATGGCGATGGCGAACCTGGCGATGGCGACCGGCAACATCGGCCGGTCCGGCGTCGGCGTGAACCCGCTGCGCGGCCAGAACAACGTGCAGGGCTCCTGCGACATGGGCTCGTTCCCGCACGAGCTGCCGGGCTACCGGCACGTCTCCGACGACGGCGCTCGCGACGTCTACGAGCAGCTCTGGGGTACGCCGTTGCTGAACGAGCCGGGCCTGCGGATCCCGAACATGTTCGACTCCGCGATCGACGGGTCGTTCAAGGCGCTGTTCGTGCAGGGCGAGGACATCGCGCAGTCCGACCCGAACACGGCGCACGTGTTCGCGGCGCTCGGCGCGCTCGACCTGCTCGTCGTACAGGATCTGTTCGTCAACGAGACGGCGAAGTTCGCGCACGTGCTGCTGCCGGGCACGTCGTTCCTGGAGAAGGACGGCACGTTCACCAACGCCGAGCGGCGGATCAACCGGGTCCGCCCGGTGATGGCGCCGCAGACCGGCAAGCAGGAGTGGGAGATCATCTGCGAGCTGTCGCAGGCGATGGGCTACCCGATGCACTACGACTCGTCCAGCCAGATCATGGACGAGATCGCGCTCACCACCCCGACCTTCATGGGCGTCTCGTTCGACCGGCTGGACGAGGCCGGGTCGATCCAGTGGCCGTGCAACCTCGAACACCCGGACGGTACGCCGGTGATGCACGAGGAGGAGTTCACGCGGGGCAAGGGGCGGTTCATGGAGACTATGTACGTGCCCACCACCGAGCGGTCGACGCGCAAGTACCCGCTGATCCTGACCACGGGGCGGATCCTGTCGCAGTACAACGTGGGTGCGCAGACCCGTCGTACGGCGAACGTCGTGTGGCACCCCGAGGACATCCTCGAGCTGCACCCGCACGACGCGGAGGTCCGGGGCATCTCCGACGGCGACACGGTGTCGCTGGCCAGCCGGGTCGGCCGGACCACGCTGCGCGCGAAGCTGTCGGAGCGGATCCCGGTCGGGGTCTGCTACACGACGTTCCACCACCCGGTGACGGGCGCGAACGTGATCACCACCGACAACTCCGACTGGGCGACGAACTGCCCGGAGTACAAGGTGACCGCGGTCCAGGTCGATCTGGTCGTCGAGCCGTCCACGGCTGCTCGCGAGACTGTTGCGGTGGGCCACTGATGAGCGCGACCACACTGCCGCCGCACGTCAGGCTGGCCAACGAGATCGCGCGTCAGTTCGCGCACAAGCCGGCCGACGTCGCGGCGACGTCGATCGCCACGCATATTAAGGCGGTGTGGGACCCACGGATGAAGGCAGCGCTGGTCTCGCACCTCGATGCGGGCGGTGCGGACCTGGACCCGGTCGCGGCCCTGGCTGCCCAGCAACTGAAGGCCCAGTAGTGCCGAGACCCGACCACCGGCACGCGGCGGCGGCGCTTCCCTGGGACGTCGCCCGAGACCTGGCCCACGCGGCAGCCGCCGCTTTGGTGCCGAGGTCGCTGCCGCTGTCCGCGGCCGACGGTACGACGCTCGCAACGCCCTTGGTGGCGCCCGCTGCCGTGCCCCCGGTCGACCGCTCGGCAATGGACGGCTACGCCGTCGCCGGTGAGGGCCCTTGGCAAGTACTCGGCACGATCCTGGCCGGCTCCTTGGACCTGCCGAACCTGGCTCCAGGGGAGGCCTACGCCATCGTCACCGGGGCATCCGTTCCGACCGGGACGACTGGCGTGTTGCAGGACGAACTAGCTGTTCGTACTGGAGCTGAAGTTCTGGGAAATGTTGTTCCTGGCCAGCATATTCGGCGGGCTGGTGAGGAGTGTGTTGCGGGCGAGGTCTTGCTCCCCGCCGGTGTTCGGGTCGATCCTTCGGTGCTGGGGTTGGCTGCTGCGCTCGGGCTCGATCGGCTGACGGTGATCCCTCAGCCTCGGGTGGCGGCGTTCGTCACCGGTGACGAGCTGGTCCAGCGCGGAGCCTCCGGGCCCGGTCGGGTGCGGGATGCGATCGGCCCGATGCTGCCCGGGCTGATCGAGCGTGCGGGCGCGACCTGTACGGCGGTCACGCAGCTTCCGGACTCGCGATCGGCGTTGATCGACGCACTGGCCAAGTGCGACGCCGACGTGATCCTGGTGTCGGGATCCTCGGCCTCCGGACCAGCGGATCACCTGCGAGCAGGCTTGACCGCACTAGGCGCCGAACTGGTGATCGACGGCGTCGCCTGCCGGCCCGGGCATCCGCAGGCACTGGCCCGCTTCGACGACGGGCGACTGGTGATCGGCCTGCCAGGGAACCCGTTCGCCGCGCTCACCGCGTTCCTCACCCTCGGCGTCGCCGCGCTGCACCGGATGCGCGGCCTCCCGCTCCCGACGTTGCCCGTGGCCCCTATCCCCGGCGGACTCGCCGGCCACCCGACCAGCACCCGCCTCGTCCCCGTCCGCGTCACCCCCGAAGGCGCCGTACCGGTCGGCCACGCCGGCTCCGCCATGCTCCGCGGCGCCGCCGCCGCCGACGCCCTCGCCATCATCGAACCCGGCCCCACCACCGCGATCACCGCCCGCCTCCTCTCACTGGACCCCGGCGCCACCCACTGGCCGTACTAGTGCTCCAACCGCTCCCCGCGCGACTTTGAGCACCGCTCAGCCACCCCCGCGCGACTTTGAGCATCATTCAGTCAAACATCGCGCGGTACGACGACCGGACGGTGCACAAAGTGGTGCTTTGACGAGCGAGGGCGCGCGCGGTGCCCCATCGCGGACAATTCGCCTGCCGCCGCCCCTTCGGCGCGGTTACGCTGACGGCATGAACGACGGGCTGAGCATCGGGCAGGTGGCGGAGCGGACCGGGTTGAGCGTGCACGCGCTGCGCTTCTACGAGCGCGAAGGCATCCTCGCCGAGCCGGTACGCCGGGAGTCGAACGGCCGCCGGATCTACAGCGAGGACGACGTCGACTGGCTGGAGATGTGCATCCGGTTCCGCTCGTCAGGCATGCCGCTGGACACCATCCGCCGCTACACCGACCTGGTCCGCCAGGGCCCCGGCAACGAGTCGGAGCGCCTGGCCCTCCTGCAGAGCCACCAGCAACACGTCGAGGACCAGCTCGCCGCGCTCACTGCCTGCCACGAGGCGATCACCCACAAGGTCGGGATCTACCAGCAACACCTCACCCAAGGCACCGCCGACTGCCTGTGGACCGTCCCGGTCCCCACCGAGGACTCCCCCCTCGCCGCCAACCAGTAACCGCCGCCCCCAAGTAGTCACCACCGCCAGGTCCGGCTGTCAGCTCACGCGAGCGCGTCGAGAGCCAGCCGCACGTCGGCCCGCGTCGAGTACACATGGAACGACGCCCGCAACCGACCATCCCGCACAGCCGCGCGAATGCCCGCGCGCTTGAACGCCTCATCAGCCCCCGGCACATCAGCGCTGACAATCGCAGAATCCCCCGGCGGCAACCCAAGCCCAGCCCGGAACTCGTTGGCCAGCGCGAGATTGTGCGCGTGGATCTTCTCGACCCCGATCTCCTCCAGCAACTCCAGCGCCGGCGCCGCTCCCACGAAGCAGAACCACGCCGGCGACTGGTCGAAGCGACGAGCATCAGGGGCCAACGCCATCTTCGTCCCGTAGTAGGAGCCGTGAACGTCCTCAGCGGCGTACCAGTTGGCATGCAACGGCCGGCACCGCTCCTGAAGCTCCGGCGACAGGTAACCGAACGTCGCACCCCGCGGCGCCATCAACCACTTGTAGCTGTGGGCAACCAACGCGTCCACCCCGGTGACCTCGATCGGCAACCACCCGGCCGCCTGGCTCGCGTCCAGCACCACCAGGGCGCCAATCTGCTTGCTCGCAGCAATCACCGCGGGAAGGTCGAGCACCTCACCGGTCGACGACTGGACGAGGCTGACGGCAACGACGTCGACACCCGGCGTGATCGCCGCGACCAGTTCCCCGGTCGGCACCCCGACCACCTCGACCCCGCGATCGGTATGCACCTGCCACGGGAACACGTTCGAGGTGAACTCGACCGAGTCCGTCAGCACCTTCGCGCCGTCCGGCAGCGCGCTCGCGATCGGCGAGACCGCGGCCGAGACCGTACTCCCGACGAACACGTCCGCCGCGGACGCGCCGATCAGACGGGCGAACGACTCCCGCGCCCGCGTCGTCGAGCCGTCCCACGGCTCCCAACTCGTGGCCCCGACGTGCCAGTCCGCGAGCGCCGCCTGCAACGCGTCCCAGGCGGGGCGCGGCGGCAGTCCGTACGAGGCTGTGTTCAGCCAGCCGGGCTGCGGTTCCCAGAGGTGAGCGAAGTCGGCGACATCGGTCATGCGTACTCCCATGCTCGTTGCGGACGGTCAGCCCGGGAGGTGGGTTGACCTAGAGCGCGGTCTAGATCCTAGGTTCTGGACACACCCACTGTTGAGGAGTTCGCCGTATGCGATACCGCACTCTTGGCGCGACCGGCATCGAGGTCAGCGTGCACTGCCTGGGCACGATGATGTTCGGCGCGGTCGGCAATCCCGACCACGACGACAGCGCCCGGATCATCCATGCCGCCCTGGACCAGGGCATCAACTTCGTCGACACCGCGGACATGTACTCGTCCGGTGAGTCCGAGGAGATCGTCGGCAAGGCGCTGAAGGGGCGCCGCGACGACGTCGTACTGGCGACGAAGGTGCACTTCCCGATGGGCGACGGCCCGAACCGCGGCGGCAACTCGCGGCGCTGGATCACCCACGAGGTCGAGCAGAGCCTGCGCCGGCTCGGCACCGACTGGATCGACCTGTACCAGGTCCACCGGCCGGACCACCGTACGGACATCGAGGAGACCTTGTCGGTCCTGACCGACCTGGTCCGCGCCGGCAAGATCCGCGCGTTCGGCTGCTCGACGTTTCCCGCCGAGGACATCGTCGAGGCGTACCACGTGGCCGAACGCCGCGGTCTCGGCAAGTTCCGCACCGAGCAGCCGCCGTACTCGCTGATCGCCCGCGGCATCGAACGCTCCCTGCTCCCCACCGCGCAGCGCCTCACCATGGGCGTCCTCACCTGGAGTCCGCTCGCCTCGGGGTTCCTCTCCGGCAAGATCCGCAAGAACCAGCCCGTCGACCTCTCCGTCGGCCGAGCCGCTCTCACGCCGTTCCGCTTCGATCCCACGATCCCGGGCAACGCCGCCAAGTTCGACGCGCTGGAGCAGTTGATCGAGGTCGCCGACGGTATCGGCCGCACTCTCCCCGAACTCGCCCTGGCGTTCGCCGTCACCCACCCCGCGGTCACCTCCGTCATCACCGGCCCCCGCACGATGGCCCACCTCGAAGGCACGCTGAAGGCCGCCGACCTGACCCTCGACGACAAGACCCTGGACCGGATCGACGAGATCGTCCCGCCGGGCACCGACCTCTACCCGGCCGACGGCGCCTGGCAGCCGGTAGCTCTCACCGAGCCTTCCGCCCGCCGCCGCCCCCTGCAGGACCGCTCCGCCAGCTGACCGGTCCTCATGACCTACTGACAGACCTCAGGCCCGCGTGCACCTTGGCGGCCAGTTTGAGGAGCTGGGCCCGTTCGGTCGCGGTCAGTGGCGACAGGGTCGAGTTCTCGACCTTCTGTACGACGTTCCGGGCGGTCGTGAAGGTTCGGCGGCCGAGGCCGGTCAGGGCGATGCGGTACCGGCGGCGGTCGTCCGGGTCGCGCTCGCGGGAGACCAGTTCGTCCTCGAGCAGCTCGTCCATCAGGCGGACCATGTCGCTCGGGTCGAGTCCCAGCCCGCCGGCCAGCGTGCTCTGGGCCGACGGGCCCTGGTCGGCCAGTTCGGCGAGGGCCGCGAACTGCCACAGCGTGATGCCGGGGCGGACGGCCAGACGCTCCGCGATCTCGCGCCGGCCGGCCACACCCACCTTGTGCAGCACGAACGTGGTCATCCCCAGCAGCGTCTCCATGGCAGTCCATTGTAGGGTCGAACCAATCGTTGGTACTTCCCCACTAATTCGGAGGACTTGATGGACGCGCTCTACCCCCGGTTGCTGGTCGACGACTTCGCCGCGACGGTCGAGTTCTACCGCGGCGCACTCGAGGAACTGTTCGGAATTCAACCAGTAAAGGTGATTCCGGAGGCGACGTACGCGAACTGGGACCTCGGCGGCGAGGCCGCGCTGGTGCTGTTCGGCCGGGCCGGGCTCGCCGCCGCACTCGGACTCGACGCAGAAGCTCCGCCGTCGACGAGCACGATGCTGGTGCTCAAGGTCGATGACGTGGACGCGGCGGCGCAGGTGGTCGAGAAGCACGGCGCGACGCCCGTGGCCGAAGCGCAGGATCGTCCCCAGTGGGGACCGAATCTGCGGACCGCCCATCTGCGCGCACCCGACGGCACCTTGCTGGAACTGCAGTCTTACTGAGCGTGTTTCTTCGGCCCGGCACTTTTAGCGCGCCGCCAACGGGGCACCAGAGGGAAAGACAACGTAGGACAACGGAAAGAAGAAGTTGAGTCCGATGGCACTGCCGCAGTCGATCCGCAACGCCGGGGAGCCCTGGACGACCCAGGACCTGAGCAAGCTCGAGGAACTGGCCGCCGACAACTTCCCACCCTGCGTGATCGGCCTGCGGCTCGGCCGCCCCGAGGACGCGATCGTCGATCAGGCGCTACGGATCGGTGTGCGGCTGACTCCACTCAACCGCCCGCCGTACGGCGTCCTGCCGTCGGCCGGGCGAAGGGCCTACGCCCTGGACCTCGGCAGCCCGGACGAAAAGCCGAGCTGAGTTCTCGGCGCGTGGACTACCGTGTTCGGACCAGTACCGGGCGGACGCGGAGGGGACTACCTGTGGCAGTGACCATGCGGGACGTGGCGCAGCATGCGGGAGTGTCGCCGAAGACGGTGTCGAACGTGATGAGCGGCTATCCCTTCATCCGCGACGAAACGCGGCAGCGGGTGCTCGCGTCGATCGATGCGCTCGGCTACCAACTCAACATCTCCGCCCGCAACCTCAAGTCCGGTCGTACCGGCATCATCGGGCTCGCCGTCCCGGAGCTGAGCCTGCCGTACTTCGCCGAGCTGGCCGACGCCGTGATCACCGCGGCCGAGGAGCACGGACTGACGGTGATGATCGAGCAGACCGGCGCGATCCGCGAACGCGAACTCGCCGCGCTCGCACGTCCGCGCGGGCATCTGGTCGACGGGCTGCTGTTCAGCCCGCTCGGCCTCGGGCCGGACGACGTCGAGCATCTGCACACGTCGACGCCGATGGTGCTGCTCGGCGAGCGGATCTTCCACGGTCCGGTCGACCACGTGATGATCGACAACGTCGCCGGCACCCGCGCCGCGACCGAGCACCTGCTCGAGCTGGGACGCCGGCGGATCGCCGTGATCGGTACGCATCCCGGCGAGCTGGTCGGTACGGCGGCCATCCGGTACGACGCGTTCGCGGCCACGCTGGCGGACGCCGGGGTCGAGCCGATCGAGCAGCTCGCGATGCCGGCCGGGCCGTGGCACCGCGCGACCGGGGCCGAGGCGATGGAGGCGCTGATCGCCTCGGAGGCGAGGTTCGACGCCGTACTCGCGTTGAACGACACGCTCGCGCTCGGGGCATTGCGCGCGCTGGCCAAGCACGGCGTCAGGGTTCCTGACGACGTGGCCGTCGCTGGGTTCGACGACATCGACGAGGCGCAGTACAGCACGCCGAGCCTCACGACAGTCGACCCCGGCCGCGCACAGATCGCCGCGACCGCGGTGGAGATCCTGGTCGGCCGAATGAACGGCGACGACACCGCCCACCGCGAGATCGTCGCCCAGTACGCACTACACATCCGCGAGTCAACCGCCGGGCCCTGACCCCACCCAGGCCCTGACCCCCTGGCCCCTTACCCACCCGGGCACAGACCGTCCGGGCACGGACCGTCCGGGCACGGAGCGTCCGGGCACAAACTCGCCAGCACTAACCCGCCCGCGCGCCAACCGCCCCCGGGCGCTCCACCAGCCACGAGTCCACATCCGGTCACCGACCGCCCGAGGTCTTGACGCCTCCCGCACCCCCGGGCATCATCCTCTACACCGATGTATTACATCGGTGTAAAAGCGTGCTCCACCGCCCACGGGAGGACACGAAGATGCCATCGCACGAGCCACGCCCAGCCCAGCCGGCGGGCCCACCGCTCCCGCGCACTCCGCTCCGCCCGCCCTCCCCGAACGGAGGGAAGAGGTTCGCCGACCAGGCGCAACCGGCATCCGCCTTGGCGTCGCCGGGTGAGACGGGAGCGCGAGCAGGCGCCAGCCGGTCCGAGCCCCTGTCCGCCTCGGTGTCGCCGGGTGGGACGGGAGCGCGGGCCGGTGCGCTCGAGGTGCTGGGGGTCGTCGAGGGGCGCGCTGTCGGCTGGTCGGTGCCGGGCTTGTCGACACCATCACCGCGGGTCTCTCGGCGGCACCTGCTGGTCGGCGCGCTCGGACTCGCCGGGGCGACCGCTCTCGCCGGGTGCGGGTCCTTCGGGCGTGACGCCAGGGTTCGTGAGTGGAATCTGTTCGGCGGTGGCGACGGTGCGCGGCTGCTCCAGATCCACGACAAGTTCGTTGCCGAGCACAACGATATCGCGTTCGAGGCGCACACGCTGGCCTGGGGACCGCCGTTCTACACCAAGCTCGCGATGTCCGCCGCCGGTGGCCGCGCGCCCGAGGTTGCGACCCTTCATCTGTCCCGGCTGAAGGGTTTCAGCCCGAGCACGATGCTCGACCCGATCCCCGTCGACCTGCTCGCCAAGGCCGGGATCACCGAGCAGGACTTCCTCCCCGAGACCTGGCGTAAGTGCCACGTCGACGGCCGGCTGTACGCCGTACCGCTCGATCAGCACCCGTTCGTTCTCTACTACAACACCGACATCTGCGAGAAGGCCGGACTGCTCGGTCCCGACGGCCGGATCAAGCCGGTCAAGGGCGTCGACGCGTTCTTCGAGATGCTCAGAGCGGTCAAGGACGTCACCGGCAAGTTCGCCGCCTCGGTCGAGACGACGAACCCGTGGCGGATCTGGTGGACGCTCTACGGCCAGCTCGGCGGCGCGTTCTTCGACGAGTCCGGCCAGGAGTTCGTCCTGGACGACAACAAAGCGCTCGAAGCCCTGCAGCTGATGGCGAAACTCTCCGCTGACGGCCTGACGCCGAAGTCGTCCGACTACCCCGCCCTGGTCGCCCAGTTCACCAACGGTGACGCCGGGCTGAGCTTCAACGGCGAGTGGGAGGTGACGACGTACCAGACCGCGAAACTCCCGTTCAGCATGGCGCCGTTCCCGGTCGTGTACGACGTCCCGAAGTTCGCCGGCGACGCGCACACCTTCGTGATGCCGCACCAGGCGGCCCGAAGCGACGAGGACACCGCGGCGACGGTCGAGTACATCGCCTGGATGCTGAAGAACAGCGCCGACTGGGCCGCCGGCGGCCACATCCCGGCGTACCAGCCGGTCGTCGAGAGTCGTGAGTACCTGGAGCTGAAGCCGCAGGCCGAGTACCGCTCGGTCGCGCCGGACGTGCTGTTCGACCCGGACGCGTGGTTCAGCGGTTCGGGCGCGCAGCTGCAGAACGAAGCGGGGGCCGCCTTCGCGGGGGTGTTCTCGGGCCGGACGACGCCGCGGCAGGCGCTCGACCAGTTCAAGGCCGCCACCCGGAAGCTGCTCGACACCCCGTCCCCGGTCTGACAGGAGCGCATCATGGCCGTGCAGACACCCGCCCGCCCCCGGACGAAGCCCTCAACCCACGAGCCGCCGAGGAGCGGTCCACCCTGGACCGAGCGCTGGGGCGGCCTGTTCTTCGTCGCGCCGTTCGGGCTGTTCTTCCTGTTCTTCCTGCTCTGGCCGACACTCGCCGGGCTCTGGAACAGCTTCTTCAACACCAGCCTGGCCGGAGTGAAGCAGGAGTTCCTCGGCCTGGCCAACTGGCGTGAGCTGTTCGGCGACCCGGCGGTCTGGGACTCGCTGAAGAACACGCTCGTCTTCACCGCGATGAGTACGCCGCCGCTCGTACTGATCGCCTTGGTGATGGCGCTGCTGGCCAACCGGCGCGGCGTCTTCGGCTGGTTCCTGCGGTTCGCGTACTTCGCGCCGTTCGTCCTGCCGGCCACGGTCATCACGCTGATCTGGGTGTGGATCTACCAGCCCGGCTTCGGCCTGGTGAACGGCCTGCTGACGGCCGGCGGGTTCGCCGAGATCGACTGGCTGAACGCGGAGAACCGGGCCATGCTCGCGGTGGTGATCACGACGGTCTGGTGGACCGTCGGGTTCAACTTCCTGCTCTATCTGGCCGCCCTGCAGGGCATCCCGGCGCAGGTCTACGAGGCGGCCTCGATCGACGGCGCGAACGGGCGGCAGACGCTGTTCCGGATCACGCTGCCGCTGCTCGGGCGCACCACCGGGCTGATCGTCGTGCTGCAGCTGGTGGCGTCGCTGAAGATCTTCGACCAGATCTACCTGATGACCGACGGCGGCCCGAACTACGCCACCCGGCCGATCATCCAGTACATCTACGAGAGCGGCTTCACCAGCTACCGGATCGGCTACGCCTCGGCGGTGTCGTACCTGTTCTTCGCGATCATCGTGATCGTGTCCGTGGCCCAGTTCAAGCTGTTCGGCGGCCGGAAGGAGGCGCGCCGATGAAGCGCCTCAGCTTCCCGAAGGTCGCGATCGCGGTCGGCGCCGCGCTGCTCGCCGTCCTCTGGCTGGTTCCGTTGCTGTGGGCCCTCGACACGTCACTCAAACCCGAGCAGGAGACCACCCGTACGCCGATCAGCTGGTTGCCGTCGGCGCCTACTTCCGCGGCGTACCAGAGTGTGCTCGAGCAGGGCTCGATCCTGCGCTGGTTCGTGAACAGCACGATCGTCGCGGTGCTGGTGACCGCGCTGACGCTGCTGGTGTCCGTGCTGGCGGCGTACGGGTTCTCGCGAACCACGTTCCCCGGCCGGAAGGTGATGTTCGGCGTCGTGATCGCCGGGATCCTGGTGCCGCCGCAGGTGCTGATCGTGCCACTGTTCCAGGAGATGTCGAGCCTGCGGCTGGTCGACACCTACTGGGGCATGGTGCTGCCACAGGTGGTCGCGCCGGTGATGGTGTTCGTGCTGAAGAAGTTCTTCGACGGCGTCTCCCGCGACTACGAGGACGCCGCCCGGGTGGACGGCGCGACCCGCTGGCGGATCGTCTGGGGCGTGATGGTGCCGATGTCGCGGCCGATTCTCGTTGCCGTCGGCATCTTCACCTTCATCGGGGCCTGGAACAACTTCCTCTGGCCGTTCATCGTGACCACCGACCCGTCGATGATGACGATCCCGGTCGGACTCGCCAACGTGCAGGGCTCGTACGGCCTGCGCTACGCCCAGATCATGGCCTCGGCCGTGCTCGGCGGGCTGCCGCTGCTGATCGTCTACGCGCTCTTCCAGCGGCACGTCATTCGTGGTGTCGGCGATGCGGGGGTGAAGGGATGAGACGACTGTGCGCCCTGCTGTGCGCTCTCACGCTGGCTGTCCCGGGAGCCGTTCCGGCGGCCGCCCGGACCGAGGCCGGCGCGTCCGTCGTTTCGAGCGGGTCCGACGTGCCGGTGCTGTCCGGCGACCTGCGGACCCATGATCCGGCGCTGATCAGGGACGGGTCGCAGTGGTACGTCTTCTCGACCGGGGATCCCGCCGTCGCCGGTGGCAGCGTCCAGCTCCGCCGGTCGTCCGACGGCCGGCACTGGACGAGCGCCGGGACGGTGTTCGGCGCGATCCCGGACTGGATCCGCGCGGAGGTCCCGGGCGTGGAGAACCTGTGGGCCCCCGAGGTGATCGAGCACGACGGCACCTTCTACCTCTACTACTCGGCGTCCGCCTTCGGCTCCAACCGCTCGCTGATCGCCCTGGCCACCAACACCACGCTCGACCCTGGCGATCCGGGGTACCGGTGGGTCGACCGCGGAGTCGTCCATCGCTCGGCGCCGTCCGACGACTACAACGCCATCGATCCCGGCGTGGTGGTCGACGGCAACGGAGTGCCCTGGATGGCGTTCGGTTCGTTCTGGAGCGGCATCCGGATGATCCGCCTGCAGTGGCCGTCCGGACTCGGCGTTCCCGGTCAGGGCGCACCCCTGCGGCTCGCCGACCGCCGAACGCCGCCGAACGCGGTCGAGGCGCCGTACGTCGTACGACGAGGCGGCTGGTACTACCTGTTCGTCTCGTTCGACCTGTGTTGCCGCGGCGCGGAGAGCACGTACAAGATCGCGGTCGGCCGCTCCCGCAGCGTCACCGGCCCGTATGCCGACCAGCTCGGAAAGCCGATGCTGGAAGGTGGCGGGACGATCCTGCTGTCCGGCTCCGGCACCATGGCCGGTCCGGGCGGTCAGTCGGTCAACGGCGACTGGCTGGCCCACCACTACTACGACACCCAGGCCGATGGTGACTTCCGTCTCGGCCTGCGGTCGATCCGCTGGGATTCCGACGGCTGGCCACACGTCACCTGACCGACGGCTTCCCAGACAGCGTAAACCCACGACAGGAGACGTACTTCATGACCACCGCTTCACTGGTCCTCGATCCCGCTTTCACCGTGGCCCCGGTCAACCGCCGGACGTTCGGCACGTTCGTCGAGCACATGGGCCGCTGCGTCTACACCGGCATCTACGAGCCCGGCCACGCGACCGCCGACGAGGACGGCTTCCGCAAGGACGTCCTGGAGCTCACCCGCGAGCTCGGCGTCTCCCTGGTCCGCTACCCGGGCGGCAACTTCGTCTCCGGCTACCGCTGGGAGGACGGCGTCGGGCCGCAGGCCGACCGGCCGCGCCGGCTGGAGCTGGCCTGGCACAGCATCGAGACCAACCAGTTCGGCCTGGACGAGTTCGTCCGCTGGTGCGCGAAGGCCGGGGTCGAGCCGATGATGGCGATCAACCTGGGCACGCGGGGCGTCCAGGAAGCGCTCGACCTGCAGGAGTACACCAACCACCCGGCCGGTACCGCGCTGTCGGACCTGCGCGCCGAGCACGGCGCGGCATCGCCGTACGGGATCAAGCTGTGGTGCCTGGGCAACGAGCTCGACGGGCCGTGGCAGATCGGGCACAAGACCGGCACGGAGTACGGAAGGCTCGCGAACGAGACCGCCCGGGCGCTGCGGATGGTCGAGCCCGATCTCGAGCTGGTGGCCTGCGGTTCGTCCAGCTCCGGGATGCCGACCTTCGGAACCTGGGAGCGGGAGGTCCTGCAGGAGTGCTACGAGGTGGTCGACCACATCTCGTGCCACGCGTACTACGGCGACGACAAGGACGACCCGGCGTCGTTCCTGGCCTCCGCCGTCGACATGGACCGCTTCATCGACTCGGTGGTTGCGAGCGCCGACCACGTCGGGGCCGAGCTGAAGAGCAGCAAGCGGATCGACATCTCCTTCGACGAGTGGAACGTCTGGTACGGCGAGCGGTCCCGGCGCACCGACGGCGACGGCGACGCGTGGGAGGTGGCACCGCGGCGGATCGAGGACGAGTACAACCTCACCGATGCCGTTGTCGTCGGCAACCTGCTGATCTCACTGCTGCGGCACAGCGACCGGGTCGCGGTCGCTTGCCTGGCGCAACTGGCGAACGTGATCGCCCCGATCATGACCGAGCCCGACGGCCCGGCCTGGCGCCAGCCGACCTTCCACCCGTTCGCGATCACCTCCCGGCTGGCCGCCGGTCAGGTGCTGCAGGTCAACACCACCTCGCCGACCGTGCCGACGGAGAAGTTCGGTGACGTGGCGGCGGTCGACGCGGTCGCGACGTACGACGACGGCAAGCTCGCGGTCTTCCTGGTCAACCGCTCACTCGACCAGACGATCGAGGTCACGGTCGACGTCAGCCGGACCGGTGTGACGACGGTCGAGGAGGCCCTGACGCTCGCCGACGACGACCGCCTGGCCGTCAACACCGCGGCTCAGCCGGACCGGGTGGTTCCGCAGGCCAACGACAACGTCCGACTGAACGACGGCAAGCTGACGATCAGCCTACCGCCGATCTCCTGGACAGCCCTCGCCCTGAACTAACCCACGGCGCGACAGGACGGCTAACTTGCCTTGAGTTCCTCGACGACTGAGTCGGCGATCTCGTCGGCCGAGCCTGCTGCGTGGACAACCTGAACCCCGACCTCGTCCGCCACTCCGGCGATTCCTGGGCTGACTCCCTGGGTTGTCAGCAGCACGGGGTGCACGTCGACTCCGGCATCACGACCGATCGTTGCCGCCGCGTGATCCACTTTGGCGAGCGTCGCAAAATGCACCGACCCGTCACCGAGCTTGATATTAATCACGTATTTACGCTGATTCGGCGCGGTGACGATCAGGTCATTCCCCGCCGGATTTGTGGCACTTCCAGTCTCGACCTCCCATTGAATACCTCGAAACGCGTTGACTAGCGCCGAGATCACGAGGGACAGTTCGATCGGCATGATGACACCTCTACTTCCATCGTCCACCAACTCCATCAGCCCCAGATCAACTTTCCGCCCTTGCTAGCCGTCGAAGCCAGCACCAAGGCGACCACAGCGCCGATCACACCGGTCACCGCGCCGGCGACGAAACGAAACTGCTGATCAGCCGCGAAGGTGAAGAGGCCGACCACCGTGTAGACAACGACGGCGATCCCGATACAGATCGGACTCAGGTTCTCCCGACGCTTCAGCTCCAACGAGAAACAGGTCATCCGGCCCGCGGTGAAGTAGTTTCCATTGTCGTTGAGTTTCAGCGAAACCAATTTCGGAGAGGACCTACGCAAAGCACGCGTCACGCCCTTCCAGATGGACTCGCAGACGTCGAAGACATTGCCATGGGTTGGCTCGACGTAGATCTGAAGTTCCTCATCCTGCGCAGACACGCACATCAACCGATACTGGGGAGTGGCGGTCGCATAGAGCACCGCATTCTCCCAATCGCCATCCGAAAAAAGTGCACTCTCCTTGATTGCCTCCCGATTCTCGTCACGAAACTTCGACCTGAGAAACCCCTTCAGCTCTTCGGCCCCCAGCTCCTCATGGCTTATGACAAACTCCGCGTGCATCCCCCCGCCCTTCATTTCATCGTGGGAAAAGTATGCGCACCGCATCGAGTGCCGACAAGGGCTGAGACCCAGTCGAAAAGATTTTGGTATGATAAAGAAAGATCTTTCGAGACATAAACAAAAGATCAATAAAACTGCGGAACTCAGGGCGCCGGACAGTAAATCTTCCGGCAAATCCGATCTTCAGCCGCAATAACCACACTCGCGAACCTGAATTGATCGTTTGAATTCCATCAGAGCACCCGTTCCCGGCGGAAGCGGGTGATGCTGATGCCTGGGCCGACTTCCACCAGTTCCGACTCGTGGTAGCCGCGGCCCAGGTACAGCTTGATCGCCGGGGCGTTCGCCGTACCGGTGGAGACCAGCGAGAGGCCGCGGGGCTCCAGGTCGTCGAGGGCGTCGAGCAGGGCGCTCGCGTGTCCCTGGCGGGCGTACGCCGGGTCGACGACCAGGCGGGTGATGTCGACGGTCTCGGGGTCGGGGAACTCGTAGGCGACGGCAGCGACCAGGACGTCGTCGGTGAAGCAGCCGAGCCAGTGCTCGGTCGACGTCATCAGGCCGGCCAGGTCCTCCTGCAGCGGCGGGATCCCGTCGAAGCCGATCAGGGCGGCCTCGACGGCGTACGCGCGGTGCTGGACTTCGAGCAGGCGTGGAGCTAACCCGGGGTCGGCCGGGTCGATCGGACGGATCACCCGTCCACGCTAACCCGGCAGCGTGTCAGGCGCGCCAGTACCCGAGTGCCTTCACCCGGTGCCGCGGGATCTTGAGCTCCTTCAGCAGGTACGCCGTGAGCGCGCGCGTGGTGACGGTGTCGCAGGCGACCCAGACGAACGTCTCGGCCGGGTCGTCGACCAGCGCGGGCAGGTTGGCCTTGACGTCGGCGACCAGCGCTCCGGCCGTACGCCGTACCGGTCGCACCTCGTGCACCGAGGGGTCGAGGCGCATCGGCAACTCCTCGTCGGAGTCGTGCTGGGTCTCGAACCAGATCGTCGCGGGCAGCTTCCGCGCGACGCCGAGCAGCGAGTTGATCGCGGGCAGCGAGGCCGGATCGCCGATCACCAGCAGCCGCGGCGGCAACGGCTCCGGGACGTCGAAGTCCGTGCCCTGCAAGGTCGCGTCGATGGTGTCGCCGGGCTGGGCCTTCAGCGACCAGTCGGCAGCGCAGCCGTCGTGCAGCGCGAACTCCAGGCTGAAAGTCCCTGCCTCGACGTCCGGATCGACCAGCGTGTAGGCCCGCTGGTGCGGCTTGCCGGCCTTGTCGAACCAGAGCCGGACCCACATCGTCGGGTGCGCGCCGACCGCGGCGAGCAGCCCGCCGTCGGTGCAGTGCACCCGCCGGTACCGCTCGGCGACCTGCTCGGCCCCAGTCACGGTGAACACGAAGTCCTTGCCCTTGAACAGCTTGAGGACGACGCCCTCCCAGCCATGCCTCACGCCGGCCTCCTGGTCACAATGGACAGTGCGGCCGAGAACCGATCGCACTAGTTAGTGCAGCCTAACCTAACCAAAGGGATGTGCGTGAAGGTCTACCGGGACCACTGGGGAGTGCCACACCTCCGGGCCGACGATCCGCTGTCCCTGGTCCGGTTGCAGGGCCGGAACGTGGCCACCGATCGCGCCTGGCAGATCGAGACGCAGCGCCGTAAGTCCCTCGGTACCACGGCGGCCTTCCTCGGTCCGGACGCCGTTGCCTGGGACACCTTCGCCCGCCAGGCCCGTCTGGCCGACACGGCCGAGCGGTGCTTCCGGGCGCTCGACGACGACACTCGGGCCTGGATCGGGGCGTACGTCGCCGGCGTCAACGAGGCCCTTCCGGCCGGCGCCGCGCGGGCTCCGGAGTTCGCGAAGACCGGGCTGACCCTGAAGGAGTGGGAGCCGTGGACGCCGCTCGGGATCTGGATCGCCGCGCACATCCTGTTCGCCGGCTTCCCGTCCAAGCTGTGGCGTGAGCAGGTCGCGCTGCACCTCGGCGACGACGCGATGGGGGTCTTCACCTCCGAGGGACCTCATACGTCGGGCAGCAACGGCTGG
The DNA here is from genome assembly GCF_014205135.1 of Kribbella italica. NCBI lineage: Bacteria > Bacillati > Actinomycetota > Actinomycetes > Propionibacteriales > Kribbellaceae > Kribbella > Kribbella italica. The sequence goes on along the minus strand of NZ_JACHMY010000001.1, from coordinate 7,313,613 downwards.
ATGGTCCCGGGCGCTCTGACCGCGACCGGTACGGCGCTGATCGCGGGCGACCCGCACCGGTACGTCGAGAGCCCGGGCGTCTATCAGCAGATCCGGCTCGCCTGCCCGTCGTACGACGTGCTGGGCCTGGCCGTGCCGGGCGTCCCCGGGATCGCGCACTTCGGCCACACCGGCGATGTCGCCTGGGCGATCACCAACGCGGCCGCCGACTACCAGGACCTGTACGAGGAGCAGCTCCGGCGTACGACGGACGGCGTGGAAGCGCTCGGCCCGGACGGCTGGGAAGCCGCCACGGTGCACACCGAGTCGGTCGAGATCGCCGGACGGGACGCCATCGCGGTCGAGGTGATCGAGACGGCGCGCGGGCCGGTGGTGATCGGCGGCCCGGACTTCGCCCGCGGGGTCAGCCTGCGGTACCCGCCGCGCGTGACCGGGCGGCTCGGGTTCGAGGTGCTGCCGTTGTTGCTTCAGGCAACGGATGTGGCGGCGGTCGACGAGGCTCTCGAGGGCTGGGTCGAGCCGGTCAACGTCGTGCTCGCGGCGGACACGGCCGGCGGACTGCTGCACCGGACGGCCGGGCTCGTTCCGCGGCGGGACGCGGAGAACCAGTTGCGTGTCGTACCGGCGTGGGAGCGCAAGCACGAGTGGGACGGCTGGATTCCGATGCCTCGGGCAACGGTCGACGGGGTGGCGGTGATGGCCAACGCCCGGGACCTGGCCGCGCCGCTCGGGGTCGAGTTCGCCGCGCCGCACCGGTTCCGGCGGATCCGCGAGCTGCTCACCGCGCGGGACGGGTGGACGGTCGAGGACATGCCGACGATCCACACGGACACCTGGCTGGGGTCGGCGGGCAGCATCATCGACCCGTTGCGCGACCTGGCCGAGCTGTCGCCCGAGGCCGTCGAGCTGTGCGATCGCTTGCTGCGGTGGGACCGCCGGATGGACGCGACCAGTACGACGGCCTCCAGCTACGCGGCGATCCGGAAGGCGCTGAGCCGCCGGATCACCGCCCACCCGGCGGTCGCCGCGCTGGACGACGTCGACGCCACCGAGATGTTCCTGCCGTACCTCGATCTGCTGACGCACGTGTCGTTCGCGCTGGAGAACCTGCTCGCCAGTGACCTGGCGATCGACTTCGCCGCGTTGCTCCGGGAGTCGCTGGAGGAGGTCGCCGCGAGGACGCCGCGCGGACCGTGGGGTGATACCCACCAATTGTCACCGGTGCAGGTGATCCGCGGGCCGCTGTTCACCCGCGACGAGCCGCCGATCGATCTCGGGCTGTCCGGCGATCACCACTGCGTCTGGTCCACGTCGAGCGTGCCGGGAACGACCGACCTGACCGTGCGGGCTTCCGCCGCGCGGTACGCGTGGGATCTCCGCGACCGGACGAAGAGCGGGTGGAGCGTGCCGCTGGGCGCGTCCGGCGTACTGGGTGATCAGCACCATCACGACCAGCTACCCCTGTGGTTGCGCGGGGAGCTGGCTCCGATCGTGACGGACTGGGATCAGCTGACGCCGGAGTAGGTGTCGAGTACGACCTGCAGCCGGTCGCGGCGGAAGCGGCCGGGCTGTTCGTCGTACACCTGACGGCCGGCACCGGACCAGAACAGCTCCGGTGGCACCGCCGGCGCACCGGGCGGAACGAACTTCAGCACCTCGGCCACCGCCGCCGCCGCGAACCGCGCGGATTCGTCGGCCGCCCGCGGGTCGTCGGTCGGGACCGCCGACATCAACTGGTCGGCCAGATCCAGCCACTGGCCGGGGTCGATCAGTTCCGACGGTTCGGCGCCGCCGAAGTTCGGGGTGCCGCCCGCGTGCTCCCGCGCCGGCAGGCGGAACAGGTACTCACGCTCGGCCGCACAGCCCTGACAGGTGCCGTCGTACGCCGAAACCAGCTCACCGTCGACCTGCGCGATCCCGTGCCGCCAGTCGACCTCGACCGACCCGCACTGTCCGCACGGTGTCAGGTCGAGATAGACGTACGCCTCGTCCCGGGTCCGGGCCGGCGGAAGGACCATGATCGACTCCTCGTCTCCCTGGGCGGCAACAGTGGTCGGTCCCATTGTCGGCCCTGATCCTGCAGGTCACGGCCCGGTGACCTGAACCGGACGTGCAGCACCTGAACGGCACGAATGGCCTAGCGTTCATCTCATGTGGCAACCCGAGTTCCTGCAGGTCACCACCGTGTCGGCCCGGCAACACGGCCTGATCACCGCCGCGCAGGCCGACCGACTCGGCGTACAGCTGAGCCCTCTCGCCGGAGACGGGCTGCTCACACTGCTGGACTGGGACGTCTACCACGTGGCCGGTACGCCGCAGGATGCGACCCGTGACTACCTGCGGGCCGCCTGGCTCGCTCTCGTACCGGACCAGTTCGCCTGGGAACGCGCTCAGGACGCGGTGGTGTCGCACACCAGCGCCGCTCGGCTGCTCGGACTCTGTGCGGCCACGGCTCCGGTGATCACCTTCACCGCCGAGCAGTCCCGAGCGATGCCGCGAGCGACCCGGCTCTCGCTGGGTACGTTCGATCCCGACGAGGTGGTGGTCCTGGAGGGTTTACCGGTGACCTCAGCGCTGCGGACCGTTCTGGACCTGGTCGCAGCGGGAACCGACGCGGGCGAGCTCCGGCAGATCCTGAGCACCGCGGTCCGGACGGACCGGATCGACCTGACGGTCCTGTACCGACAGTTGGCGCCGGCCGCCGAGCGGTTCGGACTTCCAGCAGACGGGCCGTCGTTCGTCGGCGAGTTCCTGGAGGCGTTGGACGGCGAACTGTCGCCCCGAAACCAGCGAGCACTGGCCACGCTGGCGCTGCCCAGCGAGGTGGAACGAGTCACCACCGCCCTCCAAGCGGCCTTGGAGGGCGTCGACCAAGAGATTCTGGCCGGCCTGGCCGCCGAAGTGGTCTACCGGTCCCGAGCTCACTGAGCTGATCGGCCGGCGCTCCGGCGATCCAGCTCAGCCACGCTCGTCCGAAGCCGGTCGCCGTTCTGTCGCAGCTCCTCCTCGTCATCGTCGTCGTCCTCCAGATCGGTGACCCGGTTGGTGAGCACCTGCGGCGGCGCCTGGAACAGCGCCCAGGGGTCGCTCACCAGGACTCCGTTCCCGCCAGGAGACGGCACGTCCTCCCACGGCAGCCGGGGACGGCGGTGCCCACGCGCCTCGATCGCGTCGGCGAGTCCGATCAGGTCTTCGCGCAGCCGCTCGGCCTCGGCCCGAGATTCGTGGCCTGACGCATCGATGACCTCCGACCACTGCCGGACGAGCAGGCGGAACTCGTTGCGCTGCGCGGCGACGCATGCGTCCTCGCCCTGAACGCTCTGATCGGGCAACCACCGGACCGGCCTCGTGGGCTCGCGGCCGTGCTCCTGGAGGGCGTGACTGAGCTCGTGGACCCAGGCCCGTGGCAGCTGGCCAAGAGGCAGCGCCGGATCGATCGACACCACGTGCGGATCCTCCGCCGTACCGGTTCGCAACGTCGTCGCCGCAACCCAGCCGCGGCCGGGAGCGTGGCATTCCAACCGGAAGTACTGAGTTTCTTCGGACAGAGTGCTCTCGACCTGGATCAGCGCCTGCTCAGGTACGACGGTCAGGTCACCGACGAAGCCGCCGAAGTCCGTGAGGTCCACGCGGGCCAGCGCGTCGAGTGCTTCCTGCTCCGTCCACGCGCTGTCAGACCCGTCGGCGACGAACCGCGTGCCCCGGACCTCCGGCGCGTGCACCTCCTCCTCTGTCCCGGCCCGATCGGTCGCGTTCGGATCAACCACGGGATCGGCCAGAACGCGTCGACCGCCGGCTGCCTGGATCGAGACCGTACCGCCCACTGTTTCCCGGACCGCCTCGGACAAGGCGCGGGCAGCGTCGGACCAGGTGTAGGACCGCAGCAAGTCGCGCAACTGCTCCGCCGCCGCCTGACGACTCTCGTAATCGGCCCGGAGGTTCTCGATGGCATCGGCCCACAACGCCACCCGGGCGGGCTGGTCGCCGGCGAGTCCCTGGTCTCCGACCACCGCGGCCTGCCCCAGCCCGGCCGGGATCCGCTCGCTGCCGGTGAGGAACTGCGCGACGCCGCTCTCCTCGTTCACGAGCACCGGAAGGCCGTGGGCGGCGGCCTCGGTCGCGACCAGGCCGAAACCCTCGATCCTCGACGGCATCACCATCGCGTGCGCCCACCGGAAGTCGTTCAGCAGGTCGGCCTGGTCCGTGCTGTACCCCTCGACCCGGACGATGTCCGGCGCACCGAGCAGCTCGTCGGCCTCGTTCTGCCGCCACGCAACCTCGTCAGGCGTGACACCGCGGACGCGGAGCGAGACCGGTACGCCGCGGAGGTGCAGGTCGCGGACGACGGCGAGCAGGTCGTCGTACCCCTTGACCGGATCGCCGACCCGGCCGGTGAACAGCAGGTTCAGCCGCACGGCCGGATCCGGACGAGGCCCGGCGGCGTCGCCCATCGCCGTGATCCCCGGGATCAGCTCGTGGAAGCCCGCCTGCGACCCGCTGGAGGCCAGGTCCTGCCCCAGGTCGGTCAGCAGCGGCCCGACGCCGACCACCAGGTCGGCGGCACGGATCACCTCGGCCTCGTGCTCGGTGTACTCGGCGCCGCGTTGTGGATCGCCCTGCACGTCGGCGTACCGCTGGGCAGGCATGTGCAGGACGTGCACCAACCGGGCCTGCGGGTACCAGCGCTCGCGGACGTACATCGCCGCTGGGCCCGAGAACCGCGCGTGCCCGATCACCACGTCGAACGCGTCCGACTGGATCGGCGGCAGCCCGGGAACCTGGTCCGGCCAGCCGAACCGCGCCAGCTCCAGCAGGCGAACCCGGGCTGATCCCTGGCCTGGGTCCGGCCGAACGACGGTGGCCGAGCCGTGCGCCGCGTCGCCCTCGACGGTCAGCAGGGTGACCTCGGTGTCGCCCAGCTCGGACAGCGCGGTGGTCAGCTCCGCACTCGCCACCGGCAGCCCACCCAATCCGGTACTGCGTCCGCTGGCGTGCGCGACCACGAGGATGCGTTGCGGCCGGGCGCCCTCGACGACCACCGGCTGCACTCCGGTCCACTGCTTGATGTCCGGATTCCAGGTCCCGGTTGCGGGCTGGTTGCTGAGCAGCGGAGTGAGGAACGCCTCCACGATCGGCAGTGCCTCGTCCAGCGTCGACAGACCCAGCCCAGGCGTGTTCGCGGCGTGCGTCGCGAAGCCGTCGTGCCAGGCGGGATTCGGTAGGACGAACCGGCCGGGAACGACCAGCGGCTCTCCCTGGGCACGCCGGTTCGCGAACTCCTGACCGAGCATCGCCTGGACGTCGGCCGCGTCCCAGCTGAGCCGGGTGACGAGGAGGGTGAGATCGACCAGGTCCTGGACCCGGTACGGCAGGTCGCCGCTGCGGCAGACCGGCTGGCCGAGCTGCCCGATCACACAGTCCGCGCACCGGTTCAGCTCGGTGCGGTAGCCGTGGACGAAGATTCCCGCGACCTTGTGCGCCAAGGTGTCCGCGAGGGAGATCACCTGCAGGACAGGCGATTCGCCGATCGTCGGAGTCGGCATGAGGTGCGACGGGAACGGGAGGGACTCCGGCGCCGCGACCCACATCGGCCGGCCGTTGGGCGGTAGCAGGTCGACGCTGACCACCCCGACCAACTGGTCGCCGACGAAAGCCTGGTGCGTGAGGCGAACCCCGGCGCCGTCCAGCAGCCGGCTCCGGCCGTCGGGGACCGGCTCGAACCGCAGATGGTCGCCCAGGTCGGTCGCCAGCGCGGCCTGGTACCGCTCGACCATCTGCTCGGGTGAGGAGCCCGTCCTGTCGACCAGATCGATGTCACTGCTCGATCGGGCTCCGTCGAAGCGCGCCAGCAGCGTCTGACCACCCTTCAGCATCCAGCCGTCGGAACTGTGCAGGAAGATCCGTGCCAGAGCGCGCTGGAGCGCGAACTGCAGGTACTCGTGGTCCATCGCGGTACCGCGTCGTACGGCCTGTTCGCGGACCCGCTCACGCAGCGCGGCCTGGAACGCGGTGACCACCTGATGCTCGACCACCACCGGGTCGATGCGGTCGGCTCGACCTGCCCCGATCACCTGGTCGAGGACCGTGCCGATCTGCTCGACCTCGGCCGGCTCCAGGCGGAAGACGGACTGCTCGGCCACGAGTTGCCGCCGGATCGCCGGATCGCCGAGCAGGTCCCGCAGTACCCCTGTGACGGCCACAGCCCGGGTCGGCTCGCCTGCGGCAAAGGCCTCGGCCAGTCGGGCCTCGACATCCGGCGTCAGCGCATGCTGCGACCGCAGCAGAGCGTACGGGTGGGTGGTCGACGTCCCGTCCGACAACGGATCGAGGCCGAATCCGGGTTCCAGGACACCGAGCAGCGCCAGCCGTACGGCGTTCCACTTGGTCCCCACCTGTCGCTGAGTGGTTGCCTCGGTCAACAGCCAGCGAGCGGCCTGCTCGGCGTAGTACCGGCTCGTCTGCCAGTCCTCCGGTCCCCAGACGCGTACACCGTCCGAGTCCGACGGGCTGCTGCCGAGACGCTGGGCCCAGGTGGCGATCTCGCCGGTTCGCACCAATGCATCGATCCGCGCGGGGACCAGGCTGAGCATCGCGTAGTCGAAGGCGGTCTCGCCGACTCCGGTCCCGGTGTCGCTCCAGACGCCGGTGCCGAACAGCACCCGCTGCACCGTGGTCATCGGTGGCGGCAACGGGTCGGAGGACGTCTGGAACGTTCGCACTGCCCGGCCGTCGCGATCGAACACCACGTCGCCGCTCTCGTCCCGGACCACCTGGTCCCGGCCGTACAACCAGTTGTCCCAGTACAGCTGCAGCCGGCGGCCGCGGTTGCCGTCGTGCTCACGTGGCTCCAGGTAGACCGTCGGCATCCCGAGCAGAGCCGCGGTCTCCAGCGCACCGGAGAAGACACCCACCTGGACCGCGTCCCGCTCGCTGTGCAGGCGGTGGTAGAACAACGCTTGCTCGGCCAGGCTGAGAGATACACCGTCGGCCTGGTGCCGTGCCTCCCAGAACCTCACCAGGGTCGAGTTGTCGACCCCGTCGAGTACTCCTTCGGCCGCCCACGCGGCGAGCAACTCGGGCCGGCCGGCGAAGAGGTCGTCGCCGACCAGGACCAGTCGCCGTCCGGGCTGCCTGACCCGCAGCAGCTCGATGGTCTGCCGAAGGAACTCGGGCCTGGTGTCTCGCGCCGGACCGAAGGCGAAGTCCTTGAACTGCCCGATCGAGTTGCGCACCCACAGCAGCGTGTACGGCGCGGCGCCGTCCGGCTCGTTGGCCGTGAACAGCCGGTCGACGACGGCGCCGACCCTGGCCTCCCGCGACGCGCGCACGCTTTCCGGGCCACGAATCGCGGCGACCAGGGCCTTCCGGGTCCCCTCCGGATCGGTCCGGAGCCGGGACAGTGTGTGCAGCTGGGCACGCATCCACCGCGTCGTACCGTAGTTCGGATCGCCGTCGGCGTACGCCAGCCGGATCCGCTCCGGGGCGATGCCGTAGTCCTGGATCAGCAGGTTCCGCATCTTGAGCGCGTCCCGCAGGGGCTGGACCTGTAGGTCGATCAGGTCGTCGACCACAGCCTTTTCGTTGCCGTTGGCCACTGCTCTGGATCGCAGGAAGCGCCAGAGCGCCACTGCGTCGGCCTGCGGTCGGCCGACCCCGTCCGGCCGAGCGTCCACGGACGCCAGGTAGGCCTGGCGCGCCTCGTTGCGGAAGGTCGGCACCAGGTGGTCGGACAGGTACGCCAACTCGATGGTCGTCTCCGGGTCGGCGACCAGCGCCACGCTGTGGCTGTAGATCTCGCCGCTCTGGGTGGTGTAGAAGCGCAGGTTCTTGGTGTCCAGGCCCCTGACCTCGCTCGGCCGGTAGCCCGCGGTGGCCAGCAGTTCGGCGCGGACGATCGCCAGCTTCTCCTCGACCGACAGGTCGGTGCGCGCCTTCAACGCCTCGACCTGTGCCTCCAGGCTCGCGGGCCCCGTGACCAAGGTGTCCCAGTGGCGCATCATGCGGTCGGACGTGACCTGGCCGGAAGGTTCGCTCACGCCGGTCGCCTGCAGCCGAGTGCCCGGTACGGCGGATTCCTGGACCGGGACGGCCGAAAGCAGCTCACCGGCGCCGGTGGTCCAGCGTTTGGTCGCGGCGTCCCAGCTGCCCTGCGGCGCCTCGGCGGCGAGCAACGGATCCAGGAACGCGCGGGCCAGCGGGAGAGCGTCCCCGAGATTGCCGAACACCAGGCCGGGAGTCACCGCGAGGAACCGTCCGAAGTACTGGAACCAGGTCGGATTCGGTACGTCGAACCGCTCGGGCAGCGTCACCGGGGCACCGTGCTCCAGCCGGCGCGCGAGTTCTTCCCGCACAGCGGCGTGCAACCGCGCGCCGTCCCAGTCGCTGCGGAGGGCCAGCAACAGGAGATCGACAAGATCCTGCGGGCGGGCGGGGAGGGTGCCGTCCTCGGACGGGCTGATGCTCAGGAGCTTGTGCACCAGCGTTTCGGCCGGCGAAGTCACCCGCACGTCCGGCCGGTCCTCGCGGCCGGGCACGATCTGGTGCGGGAACGCGATCACCTCCGCCGGCCGGCCGGGCAGGCGATCGCTGGAGGTGGTCAGGTTGATGCCGAGGCGGAGCAGCGGTTGGTCGCCGAGTCGTACGACGTACTCCCGGCGTACGCCGTGGTCGAGGTCGGTCGTCACGGCGGGATCCAGGGTGAACACGAGGTGGTCTCCGAGCTCCTGGGCCAGCGCGCGTTCGTGATCGGCGACGGCCGTCGCATGGTCGGCACCGTCCACACGGACCAGGTCGAGGTCGGTGCTGACCCGGGCTCCGTCGAACTGGGCCAGCAGCGCTTGCCCGCCGGTCACCATCCACGCGTCGGGGCTGTCACCGAAGACCCGTGCGATGACCTGCTGCGCGACGTACTGCTGGATCTCGTGCCGCGGCGACGATCCGTCCGCCGCCGCTGCCGTCTCGGCAGCCTCTCGCAACTCGCGGAGAAACCTCTCCGGCGCGGCCGGGTCGGCAGCAGAGGCGGAGTTCTCCCAGGGAAGGATCGGACGGGAGTGGCCGTGGTGATGGATCGCGTCGGCCAGGCCGATCAGATCGAGCTCGAGGGCCTCCTTGGCTCGCGTCGCGTCCGGGTCGCCGTGGTGCGCAGCCTCGGACGCCTCGACCCATTGCCGCTGCAGGAGCAGGACCTCGTTGAGCTGCGCGATGACGCAGGCGTCCTCGGTGTGCTCACCGGGTCCGTTCAGCGTGTGGACCAGGCGGGTCCCGCTGTGCTCCTGCAGGGCGTGGCTGATCTCGTGCACCCAGGCCCGGGCCAGTTGGTCGGCCGCCAGCGTCGGGTCGATGCGCACCAGGTGTGGATTGTCGGGGGTGCCCGCGCGCAGCTCGGTCGCAGCGACTCGACCCTCGGGTACGCCGTACGGCTCGACCTTGAAGTACTGCGGATCCCTGTGCTCGGTGCTGTGTACAACCACCAGATCGTTGTCGGTGACCTGCGGATCGCTGTCGACCAAGCCGCCGAAGTCGTCGGCCTTGGTGCCGGCGACAGCCGCGGCCGCTTCGCGCGCGGTCAGGTCTCCGGCGGGCCTGCCGCCCAAGGCGAACCGGGTCCCCTCGACCGCCGGAGCGTGCACGGTCCGACCACCCGGCTCGCCGGGGTTGTGCTCGCCCCGCAACCACGCCTCGAGATCAACAACCCGCCCGCCCTCCTGGTCTGGTGCGACCTCCGGGCCAGGGGCAACGGTCTCCGGGCCGGGGGTGCTTTCCGGGGTCAGGAACTGTTCCAGTTGCCGGTAGTCGCTCTCGAACATCGTCAGGTAGGCGACACCGCGCGGTGTCTGTTCGAGCTGGGTCTCCTGGCCGGGCCGGATTTCCCCGCTGCGGCGGAGCTGCTGCTCGGCCAGCGTGACGTCGTAGGCCACCTCCACCCGGACGGTGACCACCCGTCCCTTCTCGAACCGGCTGCGTTCCCGCCGTACTCCGCGACCGTCCGTGGTCTGGTCGGCGAGCTGATCCCCCGCGGTCATTCCGCCGCTCACCTCGTTGCCGGAGTCCTCCGCCTTCGCCCCGCCGTCCACCGGCAGCACGCGGCCCGAGGTCACTGTGTGGGTGACCGTGTGCTGGCTGCGGTTGACCTCGCCGATCTCCACGTCGTCGACCGGGTTCCCGATCACCTGAGCACCGACCACCGTCGCGCCAACCTTGACCTCGACGACCCGGGACGTGTAGCCCGGCAGCGGCAACCGCAGGACGGCGAACCCGCCGTCCTGCGCCATTCGGCTGAACGACGCGTTCAGGGTGACCGTCGAGAGCATCACGTCGAGCTCGGCCCGGTGCACCCGCATCCCGGACTGCCCGAGCAGCTCCGTCAGCTGCTCCAGGATCGTGTCGGTCAACTGCTCGCTGGTGGACCCTTCCACGAAGTACGCGTCCGGTACGCCGCGCTCGTTCAGCGAACCCATCGGCTGCCCCGCGGCCGCCTCGACCCCGTCGGACTGCTGCTGCTCGGGCATCATGCGCAGCGGGATGAGCTGGGTGATCTCTCCGTCCAGCGTCGCCGGGGCGAGCGGTGTCAACGGCGACTCCGTCCGCGTGAGCGCGCGGCCGACCCACGTCCGCGACGGGGTCGCGGTGGCCTGCGGCGCCACCTCCAGGGTGAACTTCACGCCGCGCCGCACCCGGTGCTGCCCCTCGAACGTCGCCATCCGTTCCAGGCGGGTCGTCTGTTCCCCGACCGCGGTGGCACTGGAACCGGTCCGATCGGTGCCGACGCTGCCGCTCTGCCCTTCCTGTACGCCGCCGTCGAGGCCGGCCCCGAGTGACCTGCCGCTCGTGACGCCGCGGATCCGTTCGCCGTACAGGTAGCGCTGGACGATGCTGATCGTCTTCTTGGTCACGCCGAGCGAGACCACCTCGTCGGCGAAGGTCGCCCGAATGGTCAGCCTGATCTGCTGCGCGCCGAGTTGTCCAGGTTGCCCGACCGGATAGTCACGGGTGAACCCGCGCCGGCCGAGCATGTCCTCCAGCCGCCCCCACCAGCGCTTGCCCGCCAGGTCGGCCGCGAGGGCCTCGGCCAGAATCGGATCGCTCTCCGGGGTGATGCCGAGCTGTTCGGTCATCAGGGCACGGACCCGGTCGAGCAGGGTCACCTCCTGCCCCTGATCGGTCAGCGAGGCCTGCTCGACCAGGCTCGACCCGAGGTTCTCCCGGTAGTGCTCCGGGAGATCGACCTTGCTGAGCGCCTCCACGCGTTCGGCTCGGTCCAGAACCAGGTCCAGCTGCGCTTCCTTGCTCCGCGGCGTCGGCTTGCCGTGCTGCGGCTGCAGCTTCTCCAGCAACACCCGCGACGTGTGCGATGCCGACAACGACGGAGTCGGTTGACCGGCAGCCGTTGCAGCGGCCAACGCGGCCCGGTACCGCCGGACAAGTCCGGTGGCCAGCCTCCGGTCCAGCTCCAGGCTTCCGTTCAGATAGCGCTCGACGACATCCGCGACCTGGGCGAGCGGCAGCGTCAGCTCGCCGTCGACGTGGAACTGCAGGACGTCGCGCTCGGCCACCTGGAAGACGACCGTCGCGTCGGCCGGCACCGGCTTTCCGTCGGCCGTCACGGTCAGACCGGCCGTCCCCGACAGCAGGTAGTGCCGGCCGACCTCGATGCTCAGACGCTCGACACCGGCGATGGTCTGGTCGGTTCGCGAGGCCGAGGTCGTCCTGCCGGACTCACCGGACATCGTGCCGCCCCGGGCTTCGGCGTTCCCGCCGAGGTTGACCGACGTCTGCCCACCGGTGCTCCGACCGGCGGACAGGCCGTGGCTGGTCAGCGCCAGGTTGATGTCACCGGCCACCGCGTCGGTCACCCCGAGCAGGACGACGTCGCCGATCCGTCCGTTCACGGCGAGGCCACCGCGGGTCGAGACCGGCCCGGCGCCACGGACCACCACGTCGGTGCGATAGGTGCCGCGGGCCCATTCCGGATGGGCCAGCAGGTTGCGCGGATCCAGGAACGCGGCCAGGTGGTGCCGCGCCGTCGGGTCCTGGCCGGCTACTGCCTGCAGCACGCGGTTCAGGTCATGGGTGTCGAGGGCAACCAAGGTGGCGCGGTCGAGCACCTTGTCGCTGACCGGCCCGGAGATGACCTCGGCCGGAGCCACGTCGGTCGACGGCAGCAGATCGGTGTCGACCAGGATCCGTGCCGAGGTTCCCGGAGCGCCGCGATGCAGTACGACGTCCTCGCTGCCGAGCTCGACCACCTCCAGCCGGTGCGGGACCTCGAACGCCGCGACCGGCGACCGGCTCTCGACCAGCGTGACCTGGTTGAGCGTCCCGCCGGTGAACCAGCCCATCACCCGGCCGAGCGCCTGGCGCCCGTACGACACTCCCGACTTGACGGTGACATCGGCCGGACCGTCCTGGCTGTACCCGAGCGGCGACGCCCGCCAGGGCAGGGATTTCGACCAGCCGTCGGTCCGGCTCGCGCTGTCGGACCCGATGTTGAGCGTCACCATCGCTTCGTCGGTCGTGACGCCGACCGCCGACGGCGGCCCGGGGTGGAGATCGATGCGCAGGCTGAGCGTCTGGCCCGGGGTGGTGAGCGTGACCACGATGCCGTTCTGGACGGCGATGTCGTAGCCCGCTTCGAGCCGGTTGACCGACAGCTGCTCGCGCAGCTCCATCAGGTTGAGCAGCTGCGCCCGCGCCAGCTGCGGGTCGTTCGTCATCCGGGCCAGGTCCGGATCGCCCTGGTCGTTCAGCGGCGGCAGGAATCCGCGCTCGGCCAACGGACCGACCAGGTCAGCGAGCGCCTGCTCGCCACCGGTCACTCGCTGGGCGAGTCCAGGACCTGCGCCACTCACCCGGCTCCTGCCGCCGGTGAGCCACGCCGGCAACTCGAGTCGCCGGCCCGGGACATCCACCGCGGTCCGCGGTTCACCCTGCAGAAGGGGCTCGCCGTTCACCAGCACCTTGTTGCCGTCGTTGTCGTGCACGAACGCACTCTCGGCGACCGGCAGACCGTGCCGGTAGGCGTCGCTGGTGCGCAACCGCGTCAGCCCCTCGGTGCGACCGGTCACGGTGCCCTGCGACTCGCCGTCCAGGACCAGCGTCACCTTGTGCTCGAACACCATCCGGTAGCCCTGCGTGGGACCGATGTAACGCTGTACGCCGACGTGGATCCCGACGCCGCCGCCGCTCAACGACTCCGAACGACTGAGCGAACGACCACCGGTCGCCGTCGGACCGAGGTCGACGCTGGTGTCGCCGAGATCAGTCAGCTCCTGCCCGCCGTACCCGACAGTGGCGTTCACCGTCGTACTGGCCGAGAAGGCCTGCTGGCCGCTGGCGTTGCTGAAGCCGACCCGGACCCCTTCCTGCCAGTGTGCCGTGGTCGGTCGGCCGACCAGTTCGACCTCCTCGTACCGGACTTCGGTCCTGACCTGCAAGTGGCCGACCGGGCGACCGTTGGCCTGCAGGGGCTGCAGGACCGACCGCTCGGTGCTCTCCGCCAACCGCGACGGCAGATCCTGGGTGATCGCCGCCTGGATCTGCTCGCGGAGCAACGACGCCTCGTCGCCACGGCCGTTCAGATGGTCGGCGAACTCGGCCAGGACCTCGTCCGACAGGCTCTGCAATCCGTCCAGCGAGGCCAGGACGTTGTTGGGCAGGCGGCCGGACGGCTGCTTGCCGTTGGTGAACGTCGTGGTGGGCGCCAGCACGGTGTAGGCGTGCGACATCCAGGCACGCAGGCGGGAGACGTCCTTGCCCTGGCCCCGGTCGACCTCGAGGGCGGCCACGGTCCAGTCCTGATCGCCGGGCCGACGGGCTTCCAGCTGCCAGCTCGCGCGACCGGCGTACAGCAGGGACTCGCCTCGGTTGTCCTCGACCGAGCCTTCCTGGGCGTACTGCGCGCCGGTCGAGGTGACCGAGCGGCCGCGGCCGGAACTCTGCTCGCCCTTGATCGTGACCAGCTGGCCGATCGCGTTCAGCACCGATCCCTCGCCGAACAGCCGCGTCAGGGTGCCGAGGCCGAAGGAGCCACTGGCCCCGACTCTGCCGTTCTGCGTGATCCCGAACTTGCGCGACGGCTGCCCGAGCAGGCCGACCATCGTCTCCGAGGCCCGGACCGACGGGTCGAGCGTCTCGATCAGCTCGGAAACGCTCAACCGGAACCGCAGTTCCATCGGCCGGGCATGGCCGACCCGCAGGACCGCGCCGTCGCTGGTGACCGCTTGGCCGAACTCCGCGTTGAGGCGGTGCTGCAGCGCGCCGGTGGTGAACCGCTGATCGATCCGGTTGGCCGCCAGGACGGCGTTCACCCGGTCGGTCAGCGCCGACAGGTGCGGCAGCCAGTCCGTTGGCAGCAGGCTCGTCAACGCGATCAACGGCGGTGCCACCTCGGCCAGCCGTTGTTCGTACGCCGTCACCTGGTTCACCAGGTCGGATGCGGTCTGCGCGCGCAGCTCCGGGGTCATCGACCGGGCGTCGGCCAGCAACGATTGGTAGCCTTCGGCAACGGTCTCCAGCTGGAGCCGCGCCTGCTGGTACGCCGCGGCGACCTGCTCGTGCCACTGCCGTACCTCGTCGTTCTTGGCGGCGTCCGTGGCGGCTTGGTGCGCGCGTGCGAACCGGCCCGAGTCGGCAGCCTGCAAGGCCTCGGCAGCCGTCTGCTCGGCCTCGCGGGCCGATTCCGCGGCTTGGTCGGCCGCCGGCTGCTTGGCGGCGATCCGGCGGTCCAGTTCGTCGAGCTGGCGCTGGAGGTCGTGGAGCTGTTCGGTCACGTCGGCGACGAAGCCGTCGACCGGATCGGCCTGCGCCGTGTGCGAGAGCGCGGCGTTCCACGGCAGGACGGGTGGCTGGTGGCGACGCCCGATCGCCTCGACCAGCCCTTCGATGTCGTTGCGCAGTACGGCGATCTCTTCGTCCGTGGACGCCTCGGCGAGTTGACGGGTCAGCAGCCGGAACTCGTTGAACTGCGCGGCGACACAGGCGTCCTCGGTGTGGGCCGACGGCCGGCGGAGCAGACGCTGCAGCCGGGTCCGAGGAGCTGCCTGCTCCTGCAACGTGTGGCTGATCTCGTGAATCCAGGCCCGGGTGAGCTGGTCCTCGGCGAGGCTCGACGGCATCCGGACCAGGTGCGGCTTGGTGAGACTCCCGGCGCGGACCTTGGTCGCGGCGACCCGGCCATCAGGAACGTTGCTCCTGCTGACCCGGAAGTACCTCGGGCCGTCGGCGGTCTGGACGACGACCACACCGGGGGCCACCACTCCGGGCCGGCCCTGGATCAGCCCACCGAAGTCCGCCTCGGTCGCGTCTGTGGCCGCCAGTGCCGCCGTCTCCACCGAGGAGTCGTGCGACCCGTCCGGCCGTCCGTCCGCGACGAACCGCGTCCGCCGCACCTCGGGCGCGTGGACGGTCCGCCCCGACTCGGGATCGGTGCCACGGGTGGTCGGGGTGGTCGGTGCTTCGGGATCGGTAGCGCGGGTGGTCGGGGTGGTCGTCGCTTCCGGATCGGTGCCGCGGGTGGTTGGGGTGGTCGGCGCTTCGGGATCGGCAACGCGGGTGGTCGGGGTGGTGCTCGCTTCGGGATCGGTGCCGGGTGAGAGCGGTGACGGGGCGAGGCGGGCCGCTCGGTCGGCGATGCGCTCGGCGGCTCGGCGGCTGGCGCTGACGTCGAGTGGGTTGACCGGCTGAGCAGTGTCAGCTGCTGTTGCAGGAGGCAACAGTTTCTCCAGCTGGGTCCGCGCGATGGCCCGGGCCGCCTCCTGGTCGTTGCCTTCGTCAAGCACTCGGCGGGCCTCGGCACGGACCTCGTCCAGAGCGGCACGGTCAAGTACGACGTCGCGGCCGTTGGCCTGCGTCGCCCGGTAGCCACCGTCCTGCAACGGAATCGCCCCAGGCAGCAGTTCGGCCACGCTCTCGGCCACCGCCCGCGCGGCGGCCTCTTCCATCGCCGCCTGCACCGGATCCGGAGCCGCTGGTTCGACAGGCGTCGCCTCAGTGGCCGGCTCCGGTGCGCGGTGGCGACCGCCTGGCAGGTCGGACCGATCGTCCAGGCGCGAACGATCGACAGACGGTTGCACCGGTTCATCGACCCGGTGACGCCCCTCATTCTCCTGGGTCACCGTCCGCTCGGCCGACTCGTCCGCGTGGTGACGTCCAGTGGCCTCGTCCGCGTGGTGGCGTCCCGTTGGCTCCTCGGTGCGGTGACGGCCCGGGGTGCTGTCGAATCCGAGCGACGAAATCAGCTCGGCCAGGGTCGCCGGGCCATGGACCTGCGTCCCGGCCGGACCGATCACGTTCGGGTCGGCCACCCGGACGGTGAAGCGGAACGGATCGGCGTCCGGCCCCGGCCGGGCTACTCGGTCGACGGTGACTTCCACCCCGAATCCACGCTCGACCAGAGACGCCAGTCCCTGCTCCACCGTGTCGAGCGCGGCGCGATCCACCGCGGCCTCCGGCCCGAACAGCGATCGCGCGCCGCCGGCCTGCGCGTGATTGAACTCCAGCAGCCCTCGACCGGCCGACTCCGGCCGGTGGTGGCGCCCACCCTCGCCCTGGTTCGGCACGACCGGAGGAACCGACCGCAGCGGGATCACGACCTGCCCGCCGACCCGGTTCAGTCCAGGAGAAACGCTCACGGCGGGCAGTACGAAGCCGTTCGGAACACCGGCCTCCCGCCACAGTCGCGCCACTTCGGCCAGCGCCTGGTCGAAGCGTTCCTGCACCAGCGCGCGAGACTCGTCCGTGCCGTGCAGCGCCTGGTGGTCGACGGCGGCGGCCGCGGCCGTCAGTTGCGCGAGAGCCTTCAGCCGCTCCAGCAGCAACGGTTTGCCGGCCGGTTCGGCGACCAGACGTCGTACCGCCTGCTCGGCGGCGAAACGCGCCTGCTCGGTCGGCCCACCGACCACCCGCCGGCCGGCCACGGGATCGACAGTGTCGAGCCCGGGGAAGACCTTCCGTGATCCGTTGCCGTCGGCAATCGCTTCGTACAACTCGATCGCGAACCGCAGCCTGGCGCGGGCGTCGGACAGCAGGCCGCCTCCGATCCCGCGAGCATCCAACCGGTCGAGCTCCGCGGCCAGGTCGTCGATCCGCCGCAGGGCGCCGACGCGCTCCACCCTGGCATCCAGGTCGTAGCTGGACTCTGGCTGCCCGGGGGGCACGTTGTCCAGCTCCGCCCGGCGTACGGCGGCCCGGACGTGATCGGTGTAGCGCGGATCGTTCTCGGCCGGTACGTCGGCGACCGGCCGCTGTCCGGTCAGCTCGGTGACCCGCTGCGCCTTGGCCGCCAACTGCTCGGCCAGATAGCCGGTGACCGCCTGTTGCTCCAGCAGCCGCGCCCGGTCCACCGCGTGGTCGGCCAGGATCGACTCCAGCTTGGCCTGCAGGTCGATTTCCGACCGCCGGAACAGGTAGCGAGAGACCGGCGTACCGATGATCGCCCCGGCCGCACCGGCCACGGTCAGGACGACACCGAGGTCCGGGAGGTCGAAGATCAGATCGAGCCCGATCGCACTGACCGCGCCTCCGAGAGAGGCGGCCGCCACCTGGATCGCGTACGCGGTCCAGTGCGACTGCCCGCCGGGGCGGGGACCGTCCTGGCGCGCGGTCGGTGCCGGTAGCCCTCGATCCGCGGCCCGGGCGGCCAGATCCGGTGACGCTCCGGTGAACTCCTCCAGTTGCGTGGCCAGTTGCCTGAACGCGACCAGTCGAGGCGCCAGAATCTCGCCCAGCGCCGCCGCCTGGGCAGCCTCCTGCTCGGTCCGCGCCCATTGCTTGCGGGAGTCGTTGGCCGCCTCTTCGCGGTTGATGAAGTACTTGTCCCCCAGCGCACCGGTGACCGAGCCGAACAGGGCAGGGCCGACCGCGTTCAGCAGGACCTCCAGCTGCGCACTCACATGCCGGGCGAGCTCGGTGGGGTCGACGTCCACCGTCTGGTCACCACCACCGACGAACACCCGGCGGGTCGCGGCCGAGACGTTCTCGATGAGCTGCACCGCCAGGGTGATGCTGAACGGCGGAGCACCGGGGATCGTCGGGTTGACCGGGGTCAGCCCCGCCGGCGGCTGGGCCACCTCGGAGACGGCCGGCAGGTGGCCGGTGCGCACGTCCAACGCGGCCAGGATCCGGTCCAGACGGGTCCTCAGTTCGGTGATCTCGGTGATCAGCTGGTTGGCGAACAGTGCGCTGTCCGACAGCCGGATGCGTTCGGTGGCGTCCACCCGGCGGAGCCTGAACTCGAGCTTCTTCATGTCGACCAGCCGCTCGGCCAGCGACTTGGCCAGCGCCGAGGAGGCGATCACCATCGCCGTCGACAGCGCCGGTACGCCGAACAGCGTGAGCGCTCCGGCGACGGCCGCGGTCGCCAGGGTCGGCGTGGTGTAACGGATCAGGTAGTTGCCCCACTTCGTTGCTCGTGGCACCTTGACCCGCTCGGGCCGGACCGCGGCCGGGCCGTCGAGCAGTCCCTGGAGGCCCGGGTAGTCGAACTCGCGCTGGTTCCGGTCGGCGACGTACGCGGGCTTCTTGCCCGGCTGCTTCTGCGCGTCCAGGTACCGCTCGGACAGGGAACCGACCAAGGCGTTGACGATCGTCGGGACCGCGATCCCGACCCCGACCCCGACCAGAGGATTGCCCGTGAACACCGCCGCCGCGGTCCCGAGCACGACGGCCGACCAGCCCGATCCCAGGACCGCCTTGGCCAGGTAGCGCGGTCGGCTGACCCGGTCGTCGGTCAGCGACTGACCACGATCCTTCAACCGGTCGAGGATCGCGCGTTCGTCCTGGGTGAGCAGGGAACGCAGCAGCTCGGCGTTCGGCTGCCCGGTCGCGACTCCCATGGCCAGGGCGAGTTTGTGGATCTCCTCCTGGACCGCCGCTCGCCGGACACGGTCGGCCGCGGGCAGGTGCTGTTCGGTGTGTCCCCATTGGCGGAGTTCGGCGCGGTCGCCGGCGTCCGTGGGTCGCAGTACGGCGTCGATCTCGGGGTTGCTGTCCGGGCGGAACACCGGTGAACCGTCGGCCTCGCCGCGAACGATCGCCGCGGACTCGGCGAGCACTCTGGCCAGGAGCGGAGCGACTTCGTCCTGGGTCAGGCGGTCGGACAGTCGGAGCTCGACGACGGGGACTCTGCCCGGTTGTACGGCGTACTCCAGCTGTACGCCGGGGGTGAGTGGGCCGACTCGTTTGACCAGGCGGAAGGTCTCGCCGGTCTGGGTCTTGATCAGGTAGACGTCGTTGCCTTCGTGCTGTAGCGACACCAGGTCGGCGAGCAGCGGGCCCGAGTCGACGCTCTGGTTGCTTGCGAGGAGTGCGGCGAGTTCCTGCAGCAGCTTGCTGGACTGGGCACCGACCAGGAGCCAGCCGGGAACGAACCGGTCGTTGTGCTGTGGAGGGCGCTCGACGGGATCGACGCGATGCTTGCCAAGAGCATCGATCATGTCCAGGACGGACCGTGCCGGGTAGTCAGTCTTTTCGTCGGTGGCCGGGTGCGTCACGGCGACCGCGACCTCCAGGGCCTTCTGGCCGGTGGTCGCGCCGGGGATCGCGCGCAGTCGAACGGTGAGCTCGTGCCCGCTGCGGATCAGTTCCTGCAGCTGCTGCTCGAGTTGCTGGAACTGTTCGGCATCGACGGTGAGTCCCGGTGGAATCAGCTCCCGGGCACGATCGCGCGCGAAGGCCCAGTCCAGTCCGATCCGTGCGTACGGCGCGGGGGTGTCCCGGCCGATCCGCGGTGGCGCTTCGGGCGGGTGGATCTCGCGCAGCTCGAGGACCACTTCGTCCGGCTTGCCCGGTTGCCCGTAGCTCCACTCGGCCCGGTTCGGTGACTCGTTGGAGGCGACCCGTCCGATGATGGGCTCGGTGACCGGCGCGGCGGCCGCAACGTACGGCACCGCTCGAGGGGTCAGGCCAGGCTGATCAGTACTGTCCCCGCGACGATCGGTGCGGCGTCCGTCCGGTCGATCAGCAGGGTCACCGTTCTGGCCTCCTGGGGTGTTCCGGCGGAAGAGGGGAACTCCAGACCCAGGACCCGGACCGGCTGGTCCGTCCCCTCGATCCGCAGCGTCGTCCCGCTCTGGATCACGCCCGTCAGCAACCGTCCCGGGGCCAGCACCCCGCTCCTGCCCGGGAGGTCGAACGTCGTCTCGACCTCGAACCTGACCGCTGTCATGTGCCCTCAGCCTTTCCAGTGCGGGACGCTCGCTCGCGTACGCTTCGGCTTCCAGATCCTTGAGGATCTCGGAGTTCAGGTCGACACCCGCCCGGAGCTGGTCCACGTGGGTCTTCTCGTGAGCCAGTGTCGCCGCCAGCGTCACCCGATCGGTGAAACTCGCCGGACCGAGCCGGATCTGACGCCCGCCGAGCTCGGCCGGCGTACAGGCGCATGCGCCTTGGTAGTCCAGGTAGCGCAGCTCGTCCTGCTCGGTCACGATGACAACCTCGACCTCGCTGAGGTCGACCCCGGCCGCGGCCGCGACCTCGGCGATGACCTCCTGCGTCAGCGGCAGGCCGTCGTTGGACTCCAGGGCCTCCTGGTTGGTCCGCGGGGTCTCCCGCGAGAACAACTCCGGCCCCTGCGCGGGCGGAACCACCGGATCGGCGACTGCCTCGGATCCCGGGACCACCGGGCCGGAACTGTCCGAGGCGGGACCCTGCGGCGCCGGGCCGACCGACGTCGGGCCTTGCGGGGTGGGACCATCCGGTGCCGGGCTTTGCGGCGCGGCACTGTCCGAGGACGGCCCCTGCGACGCGGCACTGTCCGGAGCCGGACCCTGCGGCGCGGCACTGTCCGGAGCCGGCCCCTGCGGCGCCGGGCCGACCGACGTCGGGCCTTGCGGCGCGGGACCATCCGGGGCCGGGGCCTGTGGTGTTGGGCCCTGTGGTGTTGGGGTTGGTGGTGGGGTGGGAGATTCCGGCGTACTGGGTCCTGAGCGGGGGGTTGCTGTGATGCTCAGGTGGACGGAGTCCGTGGCTTGGCCGGGGGTCGGTAGGCGGCGGGCGGTGATGGTGACCTCGTTGCCTGCGGCAAGCTGGGCCAGCCATTCCTGTTCCAGCTTCGTGTAGCCCTCGGCGTCGATGACCACACCGGGTGGGAACAGGTGAGCCACGCCTCCCGGCCCGAACAGCCGGTGGCCGAGTGCGTTCCCGTCGGCGTCCAGCGGTACGCCCTGCTTGACCGCCCAGGCTCTGCCGGCGGCCTGCTTCTCGTCCTTCAGCCGAGGGTCGGTCTCGCGGACGACGGCGGTGACCGTGTCGACGACGCCTTCGCTGTCGACCGTACGAGTGATCTCGTTGTCGCCGACCCGGTAGTTGCCGGCCTCCTCGTACTCGTGCAGGGTGACGGAAGCCAGGTGCCCGACGTAGAACTGGCCGGTGGCGTTGACGAACGACGCGCCGCTGGACCAGACGACCTGCTCCTGCCCTGACCTGGTGTCGAGGACGGTGTAGGTGACCGTGATCCAGTCGGGGCGTGACTTGCCGGGGGCCGGAACGATCTCGACCTCGACCTCGTAGCCTTCGGCGACCCAGGCCGCCCACTCCTGCTCCAGATTCTCGTAGGCGCCCTCGTTGAACTCCCGATTCTGCGGGAACAGGTTGCGGTAGTCGTTGTTGTGGAAGAAGCGCCAACCCAGGTAGTGGCCACCGTTGTCGCCGTCGAGGCCGTAGTCGTCGACGACCTTCTTGGTCTTGCTGCGGCCCTTTTGGCCCCGGCTCCCGTCGGCGAGATCCTCCCGGATGCGCGCGGTCACCCGCTGCAGGCGGCCGTCCTCGCCGACGGCCCAGTGGGCCTCGTTCCGGCCGGCCTCGACCGACAGCGGGCCTTTGAAGCGACCAGGGCCGTCCGACTCGGCGGGCGCGAACGGAACCGACGAGTCGAACCATGGGTTGCCCTCCGGAGCCGCCTGATCGGACGTGCTGGGTGTGCCGGTCGGAGGCGTTGGCTGATCGGTCGAGGGGCTCGGTGGGCCGGTCGGGTGCTGTGTGCTGCGGGTGTGCAGGGGAGCTTTGGTGGGCGGGGTCACGGAGGGGGCCGGCGTAGGAGCGGCAGCGGCGGCTGCGGGTGCGGCCGCGGCGAGGGCTCCGGCTACGGTGGGAAGGGAGTTGTCGACCTGATCGGTGGTGGTCTGGCTCTCGCCGGCCTCGGGAGCCTGCGGTTGCGCGGGCTGATCCGTCGTGTCCAGGGGCGTGGACTCGGTCAGGTCTTGCTCCGCTGGGTTTGGTGCTGTGGAGTCCTCGTCCGTGGCTGGCCGGTCGGTGCGGTTGGAGTTTGACTGAGTGCCGGCAGGGTTCTGAGTGACGGCAGCATTTTGGGCGCTACCGGGGCTCTGGGTGCCGGCAGGGCTCTGAGTGGTGTGCGATCCGGTCGGTCCTTGGGCGGTGCCGGTGGGCGCTTGGGCGGGGGCAGCCGGTTGGCCTTGCACCGGGGCACCTTGGGGCGCGGCCGTCGCGCCGTTGGGCGAGACGGTGGTAGAGGTCGGCGCGGTGGTAGAGGTCGGCGCAGTGGTAGAGGTCGGCGCGGTGGTGGAGGTCGGCGCGGTGGTGGAGGTCGGGCCGGTGTGGGTGGTGGACGGGTCGACCGCGGAGGACGACGGTGCGTGCGACGGTCCGCCGCCGGAGCCTGCGGCGCCTAGCGGGGGGCGGGCGCCGGACTCGGAGCCGTTGGTGCCGCCAGTGGGGTCCACGCCGTTGTCGCCGGCAACGGGTTGTTGCCCAGGGCCACCATCAGACTGCTGACCGGGTGATCCCTGCCCGGGTGCTTGCTGCCCGGCGCCCGGCTGCTGGCCTCCGGTTTCCTGCCCGGGTGCTTGCTGCTCGGCGCCCGGCTGCTGGCCTCCGGTTTCCTGCCCGTCCGGCTGCTGGCCCCCCACCTGCTGCTCGACGTCGTTCGGTGACTCCTGGCCGGAGGGCGCCTGCTGCTGGCCGGCTCCTGGCTGATTCCCGCCGACGGTGGAGTTCGTGCCTGCTGATGACGGGTTGGAGGGGCTGTCGGTCCCTCCCGTCGGCGAAGGAGTACCTGCCGCCGGCTGCCCAGGCCCTCGGGCCAGCGAGCTATTGCCAGGATCGCCCTGTGGAGTGGCCGGGGTCGGACCGCCCGGACCTCCGCCGTTGCCGATCGGGACAGGGGCACCCGCTTGGCCCGCGCCGACCAGCTGGGGATTCGGCAGGGTGAAGCCGTCTCCGCGGAGCATGTTGCCCGTGGCGATACCACCGTTGACGGAGAGAACCCGTGATGAGGCGAGCACTCCCGCCAGCGGACCTTGAGTGACGAGCGCGTTGCCGTACTCGCTCCAGGTCGGCAGCCGGCCGTCGGCCAGCGCGTGGACGGTCGTTCCGGCCCAGGGTGAGGTGATGCCGTTCACCACGAAGCCGCTGCTCATCTGCTCGACGGTCCGGGTGAGCCCGGGCGGCGCACCCAACCGGTCGGTGAGCCGCCCGGCCGGGAGCGAGGCCACGCGGCCGACCGGCCGGAGCAAGGGAGCCGCACCGGCACCCAGTACGCCGGCCGCGCCGCTGAGCCACATCTGATCCCAGTTGTAGCCCTTCTGGTAGCCGCCCGCGATGCTGAGGGTGTCTCCCAGCAGGGAGATCCCCATCTCTTCGACACCCTCGGCCAGCAGTTCCCCGCCGAGCCTCAAGGCATGCGGAACCGTGGTCATCGTCGTCCGCAGGCCACCGGCGGCGGTCCGGGCGTACCCCATCAGCCGCAGCGCCAGCTGGCTGGCGAACCGGCCCATCAGCAGCCCCGCACCGGGGAAGAAGGCCAAGGCGGCGAACAGGGCCGCGTTGACGACGAGCTCGGCGATGATGGAGTTCCGCAGCGCGGCGACCTGCCCGGCGAAGGTGCGGCACAGGTTCTCCATGTCGCGGTAGGCCTGCACCATGGTCTGGTAGTCGGCCAGCTTGTCGGCGACGTTGCGGTGGTAGATCTGCCCGACGGAGTCCGGCCAGACCGCGGTCAGCGCGTTGTTGGCCGCTCCGGCCTCGGTGATCATGTCGGTCAGCGCCTGCGCGGCCGAACCCCAGTCGTCGGCCATCTGCCGTACGACGGCCTCGTCGGTCGACGGCCAGATGTTCTCGTCGAGGTACGTCCGCAACCACAGCCACAGCTCGGTGGTCGGCTCCGGGATCGCGCCCACGGCTAGGAGTCCCGCTCAGCGCGCGTCGTCACGCCGGTCAGAGATCGCCGACCGCGCGCATCCGCGCCGCGTCGCGTTGGGCGGACTGGACGTACTGGCCGACGATCTGGTTGCCCTGGGCACCGAGCCCGCCGACGGCGCCGCCGGTGGCGTCCGACGCCTGCTGAATCGGCTCCTTCGCCGGGTTGTAGGCATCGCGGAATCCCTTGCTCAGCGTGTCGAAGCCGGTGTTGGCCTCCAGTTCACCGGTCCGGATCGCGGTGCTGAGCACGGTCCAGCGATTGCCGAAGGCGGTTCCGGCCTGCTGCAGCCGGCGCATCGCCGCGCGGGCCTCCGTGGGCAGCATGTCGATGTCGCCGGCGCCACCGAAGTTGATCGGGCCTTCGCTCATGACAGTCCTCCTCGACGAGCCTTCCGCAGTTCGGCGTCCAGTGGTGCGAAGGCCAGGTCCGACGGCTCACTCAGGCCGCCGGGCAGCAGCGACGACAACTGACCGGCCGCCGTCGCCTGCGCCTCGCCGACCGCCTTGTTGATGACGTCCCGGACGGCCTCGGCCAACGCCGTGGCATCCACGGTCCGGTAGATCCTCGGGTCGAGGACGAGCTCCCGCACCTCGCCGTACAGGCCGACGGTGGCCTCGATCAGGCCGTCCGGGGACTGTGCCGTCCCCTCGGTGTCGTTGCTGATCGACCGGTACTCCCGCAACTTGCGGTCGGCTTCCTCCAGTTGGCCGAGCAATGACTGCCCGGCCGTTCGGTCGTCGCGAGACACCATGCCGCCTCCTCGGTCGCTGATCTCCGCCGACTATCCCCGGCCGAGCAGCCCGTGGACGGTGGCTGACCGCTTCCGGCCATCGGCTCCGGGTGGCTCGGGCGTTCGAGGACCATCGAAGGGTGAAGAAGAGGTGGCGCGTTCCGGTCCTGCTGATGTCGGCGATCGCCCTGTCGGCCGGCCCGGCGGTCCTGCCCGCCTCGGCGCAACCACCCCGCGGAGCCTGCAACAACCCCGAACCCGGCCGACCGGCCGAGCGACTGTTGCCCTGGGCCCAGGAAGTGCTGATGCCCCAGCGCGCTTGGCCGTTCAGCACCGGCAGCGGGGTGACCGTCGCCGTGGTGGACTCCGGAGTCGACGCCGACCACCCTCAGCTTCGCCGGTCCGGCAAGGTCCTGCGGGGTCGCGACTTCTACCTGGTCGGCTCGCTGCCCGGGAACTACGACTGTGTCTCCCACGGGACCGGAGTGGCCAGCATCATCGCGGCCGACCGGGTCCCCGGCATCGGCTTCCAGGGCGTTGCCCCCGGCGCCCGGATCCTTCCGGTCCGCGTGAGCGATCGGGAGGTCGGGCAGACCGGACAGGCCCAGCTGATCGACCCGCAGATCCTTGCCCGCGGCATTCGGTACGCCGTCGACCAGGGCGCGCGGGTGATGAACCTGTCGATGGCGGGCGACCAGGACCAGGCGCCGGTCCGGGCGGCGGTCGCGTACGCCGTCGCCAAGGACGTCGTCGTGGTCGCCGCCGTCGGCAACCGCCAGGGCAATGCGCCCGGCGTCCTGCCCTCCTACCCCGCCCAGTACCCAGGAGTGCTCGGGGTGGGTGCGATCGACAACGGCGGCGCCCGGATGTCGGCCTCGCAGTACGGTCCGTACGTCGACCTGATGGCACCGGGAGGTTCGGTGCTGACGGCCACCCGCCAGACCGGTCACGCCTACTCCGACGGCACCAGTTTCGCCGCGCCCTTCGTCGCCGGCAGCGCCGCGCTGGTGAGGGCGGCGTACCCGAAGATGACCGCGGCGCAGGTGATCCAGCGGCTCAAGGCGACCGCCACTCCGGCGCGCGGCGGCGTGGACAGCCTCCAGTACGGCGCCGGCATCGTCGATCCCTACCGCGCGGTGACCGAGGCGATGATCGGTACGGTGGCCCGCGAGCTGGCACCGATGCAGGAGGCGCCGCCGGACCACGAAGCGCTCGCCGTGGCGGCCTGGTGGCGGACGACCGGTTCCGAGGCGCGCTGGATGACCGGCCTGGCGGCCGGCGGCACGGGCGTGATCGTCGTGGTCAGCGCGCTGCTGATCGCCGGGCACCGCCGGCGCTGGACCGCCGGTCGATCGGACATCGTCCGCCGGCGGCAGGACCCGGAGGCCGAACTGCCTCCCGAGCGGCTGTTCGCTCGCGCCGACTGAGACCACCGAAGCCGAGCCGGGCCCGAGGACCAGGAGATTCCCTGTCCCGGGCCCGGCCCCCCGTTCGGCCCGCTCTCCGGCTGGTCGCACACGGAAAGGCCCCGACCGGAACATCCGGCCGAGGCCTTCGCCGTACGGGGACTACAGGCTGGCTGCGATCCCCCGGCAGGTGGCCAGCGTGCTGGCACCGTCCGCGGAGCACTGGCTCCAGGCGGTGGACTGACGCTGCGAGTGGTCCGCGGCCTCCAGGGTTCCGTTCACCTCCTGGTGGGTCACCGAGAAGTGCTGGTCCGACGCGCTGTCCATCCACTCGCTGCTGGCGAGGTTCTGCGCCGCGCGCAACTCGTCCTCGGCCATCATGGTGCGGTCCGTCGAGATGCCCCGCAGGGCCTGCGACGACATGTCCATGCCGCCGAACTGCTGGTAGATCTCCGGCATCGAGAGACTCCTTCCTGTGTGCGGTTCTCCGGTCAGGCGAGCAGCGCGCCGACGCTGTTCGCCGTCTGGACGTTGTTGGAGATGTTGTTGTCGTACTGCGAGCTGATGTTCGAGACACCGGCGGACCGGTTCTCCACCCGCGCGTGGTGCGGACGGACACCGCCCTGCCAGCCGTCACCGACCGCCGCGGCGGCGGTGTAGCCCGGTCCGCGCCACGAGCCGTTCAGGTCCATCGTGGTCGAGGCCGCCCGGGTCGCGTTACCGGTCAGGTCCTGCCCGTACGCGCCGGTCCGGCTGGCGTGCTGGGCCATGCTCTCGGTGAAACCCTGGATGAAGTCGCTCATCCCCTGCTCCTTCCTGGTGGTGGTACGTCTACGCCAACGTAGGGAGCACCGGCCCCGCCCCGGTGCCGACGGCACCTTCCTGCCACCGGGGACCGGCCTCCTACCAGGCGCGTGATGATCGGAGCGGATCGGATCGAACCGGTGGAGGTTGACGATGGCGACAGTGGTGGTCCGCCGCCCGATGCGGCGCCCGGCGCCCGAACTGCCCGGCGGCGAGTTGTTGCTGGAGGCACCACCCGAGGTCCCGGAGCCGGCCGGGCGGCAGTGGGCGCAGATGCTGATGGTGCTGCCGATGGTGGCGATGATGGGCGCGATGATGCTGATGTTCTCCGGCAGCATCGCCAGCAGCCTGCGGTACGTGATCTTCGGGTTGTTCGGCCTGGCGATGATCGGGATGATCGTGCTCTCCGTGTTCTCCCGCGGCAGCGGTGCGGGCAAGGTCGAGATGGGACAGGCCCGGCGGACCTACCTGCGCCATCTGGCCCAGCAGCGGTTGCGCCTCGGCCGCTCGGTCGGCCAGCAGCGCGAGGCCCTGCACTACCTGCATCCCGATCCGGCGTCGCTGTGGGCCGTGGCCGGCAGCTACCGGTTGTGGGAGCGCCGCCGGGACGACGCGGACTTCGGCGTCACCCGGATCGGCATCGGCAAGCAGGGACCGGCGACCACGATCGTCCCGCCGGACACCCAGCCGCTGGAACGGCTCGAGCCCTTGTCGGCCCTGGCCCTGCGCCGGTTCGTTTCGACGTACGCCGCGGTGTCGAACCTGCCGCTGGCGATCGCCGTGACCGGATTCGCGCGGATCTATCTGCCGGGTGACGAGGACCGGTCGCAGTCCATGGCGCGGGCCATGGTCGCGCAACTGGCCTGCCTGCACGCCCCGGACAACCTACGGATCGCGATCTGCACGAGCGCCGACCGCAGGGACGACTGGGACTGGGCCAAGTGGCTGCCGCACGTCCTGCACCCCGAGCGGAACGACGCACTGGGACCGATCCGGTTGATCGCTCCGTCGATCACCGCGCTCGAAGCGATGCTCGACGACCTGCTGACCAACCGCCCCCGGTTCGACCCCGACGCCGCCAGTGCCGTCAGCGGACCGCACCTGGTGGTCATCCTCGACGGTGGGGACGCGGACGGGTCCGATCATCTGCTGGTAGGCCCCGGACTGGAAGGCGTGACGGTCGTCGACCTGACCTTCCCGCCGCCGCGGGCGATCGACACCAGCGCCATCAGTCTCGATCTCGAGGCCGACGGCACCCTGCACGCGGAGACGATGGACGGCGCGGAGCGGATCGGCCAGGCCGACCCCCTGGACCTGGTCACCGCCGAGGGCCTGGCCCGGCAGCTCGCTCCGCTGCGGCTCACCGCCGGTGTGCACGGCGAGCAGCCGCTCAGCGCCGACCTCGGGCTGGCCGAGCTGCTCGAGCTCGGCGACCCGTTCGACTTCGACCCCGAGGACACCTGGCTGCCCCGGCCGAGTCGCGACCGGCTGCGGGTCCGGTTCGGTCTGCGGTCGGACGGGCAGCCGATCGAGCTGGATCTCAAGGAGTCCGCGCAGGAAGGGATGGGGCCGCACGGCCTGCTGATCGGCGCCACCGGTTCGGGCAAGAGCGAGCTGCTGCGCACGCTGGTCCTGGCGCTGGCGATCACCCACCCGCCGAGGTCGCTGAACTTCGCGCTGGTCGACTTCAAGGGCGGCGCGACCTTCACCCGGCTGGACAAGCTGCCGCACACCAGCGCGGTGATCACCAACCTGGCCGAGGAGTTGCACCTGGTCGACCGGATGGCCGACGCCATCAACGGCGAGCTGCTCCGCCGCCAGGAACTTCTACGGGCCGCAGGCAACTTCTCGTCGCTGCGTGACTACGAGAAGGCCCGGGCGGCGGGAGCGCCGCTGGAGGAGGTCCCCACGCTGCTGGTCATCTGTGACGAGTTCAGCGAGCTGCTGACCGCCAGGCCCGACTTCATCGACATGTTCGTGCAGATCGGCCGGGTGGGACGATCGCTCGGCGTACACCTGCTGCTCGCCAGCCAGCGGCTGGAGGAAGGCCGCCTGCGCGGTCTGGAGACGCATCTGTCGTTCCGGATCGGACTGCGGACCTTCTCCGACATCGACAGCCGGACGGTGCTCGGCGTGAACGACGCCTTCCACCTGCCGCGAGCACCGGGTCACGGGTTCCTCCGGGTGGGGACCGAGCAGATGGACCGCTTCCGCTCGGCGTACGTGTCCGGTGTTCACCGGCGTCCGGTGCCTGGCGCGCTGCCGTCGATGGGTGACCGGACCGTAGAACTGCTCGACTACTCCAGCGGCTACGTCGCGCCGGTCGTCGAGGAGGAGCAGGACGAGAAGCAGCCCGACCCGGACGGTGTCTTCGACGAGGCGGTCGGCGAGAGCCTGATGGACGTCTTGGTCGACCGGTTCGAGGGCAAGGGCACTCCGGCGCACCAGATCTGGCTGGCGCCGCTCGACAAGGCGCCCGCGCTCGGCACTGTCCTGCCCACCGGGCCGACGGACTTCCCCATCGGCAGGTTCCAGCCGGGCCGGCTGCAGACCGTCGCCGGCATCGTGGACCGCCCGCTCGAGCAGCGGCGTGACCCGCTGCTGCTCGACCTGTCCGCCGGCGGCGGGCACGTCGCGGTGGCCGGCTCGGTGCAGAGCGGCAAGAGCACCACCCTGGTCACCCTGATCACCGGTCTCGCCCTGACCCACTCACCGCGCGACGTCCAGTTCTACTGCCTCGACTTCGGTGGTGGCGTGCTGACCGGCGTCCGCGACCTGCCGCACGTCGGCTCGGTGGCCGGACGTCAGGACGTCAACGCCGTACGGCGGAGTGTGATCGAGGTGCTCGGCATCGTGGCCGAACGGGAGAAGACCTTCGCCCAGCTCGGCATCGACAGCATGGAGACCTACCGGGAACGCCGCCGACAGGGCGAGCTCGCCGACCATCCGTACGGCGACGTGTTCCTGGTGGTCGACGGGTGGGCGACGATCCGCAACGACTTCGAGGACCTGGAGCAGCTGCTCGCCGACATCGCGACCCGCGGGCTGGCGTACGGCGTGCACCTGATGGTGAGCGTGGCGCGCTGGTTCGACCTGCGGACCAACGTTCGCGACCTGTGCGGCACCAAGCTGGAGCTGCGGATCGGTGACCCCATCGACTCGATGGTGGACCGGCGGGCGGCCGCGCTGGTGCCGGAGCGAGCGCCGGGGCGCGGCATCATGACCGGTCGGCACCAGTTCATCACTGCCGCACCACGCCTGTCCGAGCCGCAGGGCGAGGAGCGCGTGTCGGTCGGCCTGGCCGAACTGGTCCGGACCGTGGCGGAGGCCTGGCCGGGGCAGGCGGCGCCGGAGGTCAGGCTGCTGCCGCCCGACGTACCGTACGAGGCCGGAAACGGAGCGAGCTCGCAGGAGGCCGGGCTGGCGGTCGCCGTGGCCGAGCGCAGTCTCCAGCCGGTGCTCCTCGACCCGAACGCCAACCCGACGTTCATCCTGCTCGGCGACACCGGGTCGGGCAAGACCGGCTTCCTGCGCACGCTGTGCCGGCGGATCTCGGAGACCTACACCCCTGCGGAGGCGTGTGTGCTGGTCATCGATCACCGCCGCAGCATGCTCGGGTCGGTCGAGGGCCCCAACCTGCTGGGCTACGGCACCGGCCACCAGGTCACCGAGAACCTGATCCAGCGGCTGGTCCAGATCCTGGAGGAGCGGCTGCCCGGGCCGGACATCACCCCGCAGCAACTCCGGGACCGCTCCTGGTGGCAGGGGCCGGACGTGTTCGTCCTGATCGACGACTACGACATGGTCGCCACCGGCGACGGGCATCCGTTGATGCCGTTGCTGCCCTACATCCCGCAGGCGGCCGACATCGGGTTGCGGATCTACGCGGCCCGGCGGACCGGCGGCGCGATGCGCGGCCTGTTCGAACCGGTGCTGGCCAAGATCCGCGCGGTCGGGTCGCCCGGGCTGCAGCTGTCCGGCAGCCGCGACGAGGGCATCCTGCTCGGCGGCCTGCGCGCCCAGCCGCTGCCACCCGGCCGGGGCTTCCTGGTCAACCGGCAGGGCGACAGTCAGCTCATCCAGCTGACCCATCCCCCGGCGGACGACCAGGAGCAGTGACGCCGGTTTCGCCGGCACGGTCGCCCGGCCGTGCTACTCACCCCAAGGAGATTCGATGAGCGAAGACAGAATCCATGTCAAGGACACGGCGGCCTTCAACAGATTCACGACCGGGATGGACGCCACCGCCCAGGCGTTCGGGACCAGCGTGGCCGAGGCGGGAGTCCGGTCCACGTACGAGGCGCCGGCCGGCGGGATGGCCGAAGGCGTCGCGTTCCTCGGCAAGGAGCGCCAGGCGCGGGACCAGCTCGCGCAGTTCATGACCAAGACCATGGACGGGATGGTCGGCTACCGGAAGGCGGTCGGAGCCATCGGTGAGCAGTACGACGGCACGATCAACCGTCAGGTCGGGATCATGAACCCGCTCCTCGAGGCGAACAACCAGCCGGTTCCCAACAACCCGGCGTTCGGTCCGAGCGGCGTCTGAGGAGGAGTGATGGCGGACTACCTAGCAGCAGTGAACGCGGCCCAGACCCTCGCAACCGTCAAGCCGGCCGTCCAGAAACTGATCGACACCGCCCTGGCCGAGCGCAGCCTCGCCGGACCGCTGACCACGTCGAAGGACATGTGGAACCAGGCCGGCATCGGGACCATCGACGCCATGGGCAGCATGCGCACGGTCTCCGGCGAACTGCTCGACCAGTGGCTGACCCCGGCGGACTCGGGTCTGTTCCGGTCGGCGGCCGAACGGTCGGCCACCTCACTGGCCGACGCCGCGGGCAAGATGGGCGACGGAGGTTCCACCGCGCGTCCGGGCGGAGCCCCGGCGCAGCACGGCGGTGGGGCGAACCCCAGGTCCGCCGGCGGTGTGGCCAGTCAACTGACGCCGGTGATCGAGTACATCGGCAGGGTCGCGCAACAGGCCGACACGGTCAAGCCACAGGTGGACGGCTACTTCACCGAGATCGACAGCTTCCTGAGTGCGGGCGGAGCACTCACCGCCGAGCAGGAGCAGGAAGCGGTGCGGGGCGTCCAGCAGCTGGTTGCTCCCCTCGGGCAGGACATGAACCTGCTGGCGACCATCTACACCACGACCGGCGATCAGATCGTCAACACCGCCGGCAGCATGAAGTGGGACGGACCGGGAGCCGACAACGGCCTCGGTGGTCCCGGCGGCCCGGCCGCTCCGTCTGCCGCTGGAACGCCGGCAGGGCCTGCAGGTGGTCCGGGCGGCCCGGCGGGTGGACCAGGTGGTCCTGCCGGCGGTCCTGCTGATGCACCTGCCGGTGGACCGGGCGGCCCCGCTGGCGGACCGGGCGGTCCTGCCGGCGGACCAGGTGGCCCCGCTGGTGGACCGGGCGGTCCTGCTGGTGGGCCAGGTGGCCCGGCCGGCGGACCAGGTGGTCCTGCCGGTGGACCGGGTGGTCCGGCCGGTGGTGGGCCTGGTGGCACCGAGCTGTCCAGGCTGTCGCCTGGAGGGGTACCGATGCCTCCCGGCGGCGGTCCGGGGCTCCCGACGCCGCCGCTACCGCCCAACGGTGGGCTGCCGTTGCCGCCCAACGGCGGGCTACCGCTGCCGCCCAACGGCGGGCTACCGTTGGCGCCCATCGGTTCCGGCACCAACGGTTCGGGCTCGCTGAACAACCGGCCTCCCAGGCCGCCGGCCGGCCCGCTGCCGCCGGTGGGCAAGGGCGGTCTGGGGACCATCGGCACCGGTGGTCTCGGCAGCAGCGGAATCAACGGCACCGGCGGAGGTGGCGGGCTCGGCAACCTTCGCGGCGGTGGTGGCGCCGGTGAGCTCGGGCTCGGCAAGGCCGGAGGCGACGTCCGTGGCGATCAGATGATCCCTCGGGCGGGCGAGCAGGCGGTCGCCCCCAACCAGACCGGCGCGGGCCGGGCTCCGGCAGCGCCGGGCTCACCGTTCGGTACGGCGGCAGCCGGTGCCGCGGTGGGTGCGGGCGGCGGGACGCCCCCGATGATGCCGCCGATGGCCGGCGGTGGAGCCGGTGCCGGCGGCAACAGTCGTGGTGGCAAAGCGGGGACCGGCGCGATCCGGCCGGTGAACCGCAAGCGGAAGGGCCAGGACGACGACACGCCGGGCGTGCCGGTCGGGCTGCGCGGTAAGGCGGGCCGGGAGCTGCCCGGTGCGTTCCCGATGATGCCGATGAACAACCGGCGCCGTAAGGACGAGCGCGACAAGCCGGTCGACACCATCGAACTCCTCGACGAGGAGCTGTGGAAGGTCCAGGAGGCCGAAGCGGTCGAGACCAAGAAGCGGATCGGCCGGCTGGCCACCTGAGCCGGTCCCAGGAGCACGAACAACCGGCCCGGACATCATCAGATGTCCGGGCCGGTTTCGTTCTGCGGGTCAGGCGACCGGCTGGATGGCGGCGGCCGGGTCGAGGCCGCTGCCTTGGGGGATGCGGGCGACCAGCTGGGCCGGAATGCGGATCGGTACGACGTCCTGGTAGCCCAAGGCCTCGAGCAGGGCGGGATCGGCCAGCGGATAGGCGCGGCCCAGGTCGGTGACGACCGAGACCGTGCCGGTCCGCGCCTGGTCCGAGGGCATGGCCTCGACGACCGCGGCCGCGCCGGGCTCGACCAGGATGCGATCGGCCAGTGCGGTCCCGAGTTTGCCGCGCTTGACGGTCACGGCGGCGGCGTCGCGGGCCGGCATCGCGGCGTCGATCGACACGGCCGGAACCATCTCGCCGGGCTGGTAGGTGGCGCAGACCGTTCCCTGTCCGTTGCGTGGGGCAACGAATTCGGGCCGGGACCGGGGCGCTTGTCCCGCGTCGGCGCGGGTGGACGGCGACTCGGCGCGGCTCAGCGAGAGCAGGCCGATCGCGATGGCGCTCGGCGCCTTGCCGCCGTACGCCGCGGTGACCGGCCGGTAGGCGCGCTGGATGTCGTACTGCAGCGCGGTGATCGGCCGGAGTTTGTCCTTCAGCGCCACGTAGTGCTGCTTGGCACCGCTGGCCGTCGTCACCACGAACAGTTGGCCGATCCGGGTCCCACCGCGTTCCTGGACCGCGTACGACGCCTGCCCGGTGCCCGGGATCGCGATCGGCGCGATCGGTTCCCCGTCCGGCAGGCCGGCGACGAAGGCGGACCCGACGCGGGCCCACGGCTCCGAACCGAGCGCCAGGCCGACCGTGGTGGTGTCGGACTTCTGGATCCGGTGCCGGTAGCCCTTCCAGATCAGGTACTGGTCGCGGGTCTCCATCACCTCCACCAGCATCGCGGTGTCCAGCATCGCCTGGTCCCGTGCGGGCCGGGACCCGATCATCAGCACCGACTCGCTGGTCGCCGCGCCGCTGGGGTCCAGGGCCGGCTCGGAGCACAGCGTCCAGCCCCCGGTGAGCAGCCGCTTGCGGTCCGGCAGCGCGTCCGGAGCGTCCTCGATCCCGATCAGCGGACCCCGGGGAGCCTTGGCCAGCGAGCGGCGGGAGACCCGGCGGACCTCGCCGTACTTGCCTAGGGCAAGCAAAGCGGAGGTGTAGTTGGTGACGGGATGCAGATGACCGTCGACGTAGACGAACCGGGTCCCGGTCTCCTTCTCCACGACGACCACGTCGCCCTTGGCGTAGGCCTTGCTGCCACCGGGCGACACCATGCCGTAGACCCCGGCCACCACCAGCGCGAGGACCAGGATCGCGGCACTGCCGAAGGCCGCGGCGAGCGGCCGCTTGAACGGCGGCTGCTCGGGGTCGGTCTCCCGGGTGACCAGGGCCGACACCATCCGCTGGACGGAGAACTGGTGGGACTGGAGCTGGTCCTTCCTGGTCGCCATCTCAGCCTCCCCAGCCCCGGACCACGCCGTACAGGCCGAGCACCGCCGCGGCGACCGGGACGAGCGCCAGGATCACCAGGAGCTCGGCGATCTCCGCGTAGCGGCTCAGGTACGGGCTCGGCCGGTGGTTGCTGTAGCGCAGTCCGAAGAAGATCGCCAGCACCGCCATCACCAGGACGGCGGGCATGATCACGGCGACCGGGTCGGTGAGGCGGCGGGTCAATGGGCCCAGGATCAGGCCGGCCGCGCCGATCACGCCCGGGACCAGCAACAGCAGCCGTTGTTTCACGACCGGGTACAGCCGGGTCCGCAGGAACGCCCCGGCGCTGAGCAGGCAGGCGAGGATCGTCGCGGACCGGGTGTCGGCCATCACCAGCAGCACTTCGCAGATCGACAGCACGACCATCAGGCCGACCAGCATTCCGGTCAGCAGGCCGTCGGCCCGGACCACCGCGCCGTACACCTGCTTGCGCGGCGGCAGCGGGTCGTCGCGCACCAGATCCGCGGTGGTGCGCGGCAGGATGGGCATCGGCAGCCGGCCGAGCCGTAGTGCGAGCGACCCGAGCAACGGAGAGAACCCCAGCAGTGCGGCTCCCACGATGGCGGCGACGTCAGGACCGTCCAGGCTGTCGGAGGTGCCTATCCACCCGCCGAGTACTCCCAGTACGCCGACACTGACGGCACCGACGAACAGCACCGCGCCGTCCACGACGCCGAGGTAGCAGGCCGCACCCGCGAGCATCAACGTGGCGCTGCCGGCCAGCAGCTGCGGGGCTCCGATCGCCGGCCAACCGGCCGCGCCGGCCAGCAGCAGCGCCCCACCCACTGCCGCGCAGGGCAGTCCGATGCCGCCGACCATCGCGCCGGCTCCGGAATCGCCGACCACCCGGGCCAGGACGACGGCACCGCCGACGACCAGCAGGGCGGTGATCAGCAACCAGCCCGCCGGCTCCTGCCAGGGTGACCCGAGCCGCAGGATCGCCACCATGACGATCAGCAGTGCGGTCGCCGCGCAGACCAGCCCGGCGATCCTCGTGTGCCAGGGCGACCAGACGGCGCCGAGCCGGCCGGAGCCGGAGGCGACCGCGTCGACCAGGTCGTCGTACTCGAGCTCCGGCCACTCCAGCCGGCGGGGCACCAGGTGCAGGATCTCGCCGTCACGGATCCGGTGCGAACCGAGGCTGCGGCCGAGGGTGAGCTCGGTGCCGTCGGCGCGGCGCAGCACCCAGCCGCCTCCTGGCGCCCCTTCGTCGGCGAGGTGCTCGCCGGCCTTGGACAGGACACCGGGCAGCACCTCGGCCACCGACGACTGCTCGGGCAGCGCGAGATCGAGCCGGCGTTGCGGGGTGGCGATGGTGATGCGGAGAAGTCCGGTGATGTTCATGGCAACCTTCCGTGGTCCGCTTCGCTTCCACTGCACACTGTCGGCGTACGGCGGCCGCGGCGGGCGCTGCTGACCTCTTGCGGCCACTCCCTCCGGGCAGCGGGCCCGGCTGGCTACGGTCAGTCGAACCAGCCGATGCCGGAGGAGGACGCCCGTGGAGCCGTTGCTGATGCCCGTCGGGCACGACGTAGGTGTGCTCCACGACGCCGAGGGCGGCCGGCGCCAGCAGATCCGTGCGGGGACGACCGTGGTCGAGCTGTCCGATCCCGAGTACGTCGTCTGGCTGCTGGCCCACGGCACCGGTGACGAGGACCGCCCGACCCGCTCGTCGGTCGCCGCCGCCGCCGAGCGGCTGGAGCTGAGCGCTGCCGACGCGACCGCGGTCACCGATCAGCTGGTCTCGGTCGGCCTGCTCGCCGAGGTGGACCCCGAGGCCGGGCCTGCCGTCGACTTCGCCCAGCGGCACCAACTGGTACCGCTGCTGATGGGACTCGGTCCGGACCAGGAGCAGAGCAGCCTGCAGACCATCGGCCTGCTCGGGCAGCCGATCGCCCAGGTGTCCGGTGCCGTGTACGACGTGTGGGCGTGGGCGCACCTGACACCGCACCTGTGGATCGCCTGCCAGGACGCGGCCGAGGTGGCCCGCCGGGTCGGCGTGACCGCCTCGGACGAGACCGAGGCCCGCGAGGTGCTCACCGGGATCCTCCGGTCGGTGCACGGACTGCTGTGCGTTCGCGCGGCGTACCTCGACCGGAGAGGCCTGGCCTGATGAGTACGACGATCTTCCCGGTCGGCCACTACACCGGACTGCGCGCGGCCGCGGACGGACCACCGCAGCACTCGGTCCGGATCGGCTGGCAGCAGCACCGGCTGGAGGAGGACGCGTTCGGTACGTGGGTGCTCGCCCACGGTCTGCGGGAGACCGGCAAGGACAAGTGGACCGAGGCCGACGTGCTGGGCCAGGCGGAGCAGGCCGGGATCGCCGGCGCGGCGGGCCACCTCCAGCAGCTGGCCGGTCTGGGACTGGTAGCGAGCCTGGACGACGGCGAGCAGTTCGCGCGAGGCCACCGGATGGGGATCATGTTCGTCGGTCTGGGCAACAGCCCGGAGCGGCTGGACGAGTTCGCCGTCGGTCTGCCCGGGCTGGGTACCGCGGCCGTGCTGGACGCCGGGAGCTACGAGCTGTGGCAGTGGGGATCGATCGCGCCGACCCTCTGGGATGTCTATGAGCTGCGGGCAGCGGTCCCCGGGCGGCCGGTCGACGTCCTCGGAGACCTGCGGTACCTGATCGCGAACGGCTGCGCCTACCTGGATGTCGCTGCGGCGACCTGAGGTAGGTGCGAGGATGACAGCGATGGCCGAGATCCCGCTGGAAGCGCTGGTGCCACGGGCGAACGGTCCGGTGGCCGGCGTCTTCCTGCTCGCCCCGGCCGTCGCCGGTGGCCGCACGATGGTGCTGAAGGTCTACCCGCAGCCGCTCGACCGGCGGACCTACAACGGCGTCGAGGTCGAGCAGGCGAAGCTTGCCGGCCTGCGGTCGTCGCGGTCGATCGTGCTGGTGCAGGGCCTCGACGAGCTGCCGGACGGGCGGACCGGGCTGCGGATGGAGTTCTGCCCGCAGGGCCTGCGGGAGCTGGTCGCCGCTGGGCCGCTGCCGATCGGCGACGTCGTCGTCCTGGGCCAGATCCTCGCGTCGGTGCTGGCCGAGGCGCACGACATCGGGCTGGTGCACGGCGGCGTGACGCCGAGCAACGTGCTGGAGCGGGCCAGTGGGCAGCCCGCGCTGAGCGACTTCGGGCTGGACCTGCGGCTGCGGTTCCCGCGCGACCTGACGGGCGACGCGGCGTACACAGCACCTGAGGTGCTGCGGGACGGCGAGCTGTCCGAGCAGGCGGACGTGTACGGGCTGGGTGCAACGCTCTACCTCGCGCTGGCCGGGCACTCGCCCTTCCCGACCCGTCCGGGTGAGACACCGGACGACGTCGTCCTGCGGGTACTGGGCGAGCCGGTCCCTGCTGTGTCGGGCCGCGATGTGCCGGCCGGGCTGACCACGCTGCTGAGCCGGATGATGGCCAAGGAGCCGGACGATCGGCCGACCGCGGCGGAGGCGGTCCACGAGTTCGAGGCGCTGCTGCTGACCCCGCAGGAGACCGGGGACGACGACCTGGACTTCGACGACTTCCGCGACGAGCTGGCCTCCGCACGTGTGGCGCAGACCCCGCAGGTCGCGACTGTGGCGCTGGCCAGGCCGCCGAAACCCCGACGGGAGAAGGGCTGGCGGCCCTCCAAGGGGTTGCTGATCGGTGCGGGTGTCGCGGCGTCGCTGGCCGCCGTACTGGTGGTCATGCTGCTGCCGAAGGACGCTCCGCAGAGCACGCCGCGTCCGGTGGTGACCCGACCGTCGTCAGGGCCGGCGGCGACGCCGTCGATGACTCCCGCGGTCCGGCTCGAGCTCAAACCACCCAAGGACAACGGCACCTCGGTCCAGCTCGAGTGGACCAGCTCCAAGCCACTCACCTACGCGCTGAACATCGCCGAGCAGG
Source organism: Kribbella italica (assembly GCF_014205135.1). NCBI lineage: Bacteria > Bacillati > Actinomycetota > Actinomycetes > Propionibacteriales > Kribbellaceae > Kribbella > Kribbella italica. The sequence continues at coordinate 7,274,743 of NZ_JACHMY010000001.1, read as the reverse complement.
GTGGCAACGACGCCCAGACCACCTACCGCGGCACCGGCACGTCGATGACCGTCCGGGTGAGCCCTGGCCTGATGTACTGCTTCGAGGTCCAGGGCACCGACGGTACGGCGATCTACATCAGCGATCCGCAGCCACTGCGCGGCGCAACCTGTCGCCGCCGCTGAGCCTCCACAGACTCCGGAGCTCCAGCGCTGCCTGCAGCCTGTCCGCCAACGGCCGGGTGCGCAGCCCACGCCGTACTTCCCGTACGCCGGCCCAGGCCTCCCGGCTGACTTCCGGACCGGCCTGACCGCCGGACCACAGCGCCCGGTCGACGCTGTTCGCGACGACGGCCAGTCCGGCCGAGGCGCGCTCGTCGGTGACGTCTCCAGCCGCCAGGGCCAGGTCTCGCACGGTCATGCCCGATGTCACCGCCACGCCGTGCGCCCTTAGCCGGTCACGAGCCTCCGCCCACGCCCCGACCACGGCAGCGTTGCCCGGCCGCCGCTTGCGCCGTACTGCTCGCAGGGTCTTTAGCAGCGGTACGCCGAGCAACCAGAGCAGCAGCAGCGCAACGGACACGACGAAGATGCCGAGCACCGGTACGTCGGGCCGGTCCCAGCCGTCGTTGTCCCGGGACGACTCACTGGGCGGCGCGACTTCCGGGTCCTGGATCTCGTTGACCGGCGGCACCTCGCGGCGCGCCTGGTCCGTCACGTCGGTGTCGCTCCCCGGTACGACGGACTTGCCGGCCGCAGCCTGGCCGGACGGGTCCAGCGGCCACCAGCCGACGCCGTCCACGGCCACCTCGGGCCAGGCCAGCGCGTCGCCGTTGCGCACCGTGTACCAGCCGTCCGCGTCGGCCGTCGTGGGAGCGCGGAAGCCGACCACCAGCCGGGCCGGGATGCCGTTCGCGCGGGCCAGCGCGACGTACCCGGCGGCGAACTGCTCGCTGGTCCCCGGCTCGTCGTCGAGCAGGAACCGGCGCAGCTGCGGCCAGCTGTGCCCGGTCGGCAGCGGATCGGTCGACGCGAGCTTGTACCGCTTGCGCATGTAGCTCTCCAGCGCGAGCGCCGTCGCGAACGTCGCTCGCCGCCCGGCCAGTGCATCGGTGGCCAGGGCCGCCACCTCGTTCGGCACGGCGCCGAGGTCGCCCAGGCCACCAGGGGCGTCGGCGTCGATGCCCGAGGCCAGCAGGAGCTTGGCGTCGACCTTCGGCTTCGACCAGGTCAGCTCGTAGCGGTCCGGCACCTCGCCGGTCAGCAGCGTGCCGCCGATCGGCTCGATCTGCGGCTCGCTCGCGCCGCGGACGGACGACGGCAGCAGCTGGCCGGGCAGCCAGGGCCCACGCAGTTCCTTCACCTCGACCTCGGCCCGCTGCGGCTCCACCTGCACCCGCACCTCGGGTCCGGGCGTCAGCTCAGAGCCCAGCCGGAGGATCGGGTGGTCAGTGGTCCAGTTGGCGCCGTCGAAGTTGTCCAGTGCTACCTGACGCCACCGCCCGACCGGGCTCGGCGCCCGGTAGCGGAACACGACGGTGTCCTTGCTCCGCCGGTCGAGTCGCCCGGCCAACTCGTCCAGCGGGCTGGCCTGCCGCGTCGCGGGGGCAGCAACGCTCTGGGCCTGCTGCAGCGTGTACGGCGTTCGCTCCAACGGGTCGGCAGCGCCGACGGCCAGTGCACCGACTACGGCGACCACCGTCACAACTGCGCCGGCGATCAGCGGCGTCAGGGAACGCCGGGGTTTGCGCGAGGAATCCGGAACCAGCAGCGCGGCGATCACGACGCCGAAGGCCAGAGCGACAAGTACGGCGGTGAATCCGCTCAGCGCGATGTAGGCCTGGGCGATGCCGGCCACCGCCACACCAGGCAGCACGCCGACCAGCGGCGGCGTACGGTCAAGCAGTTCGACGACGAGCAGTGCGGCGAGCAGGACGAGCAGCGGGACGAACACCACGAGGTCAGGGTCGGGCCGGGCGGGCCAGGTCGACTCGAGGGTGAGCTGCCACGCGGTGAGCCCACGGCCGAGTGCGCGGATGGTCTCTGCGGTCGGCAGCCCTGCGAGCGTCGTACTGCGGAGCACTGTCTCGATGGTGGCGAGCAGACCGGCTACGACGACCAGCAGGGGTCGCCAGGTCAGCAGAGTCGGCCGATAGCGGCACAGCTCGGTCACTGCGTAGACGGCCAAGCAGACCACGAGAACAGGCAGCAGCAGCGACCTCAGTCCGAAGACTGGGCCGAAGCAGAGGCCTCCGACGGCGACCGCTGCCAGCGCAGCAGCCGTCCGGCGGCGGGTGCTCACCCGATCACCCCGCTCCACTGCGTCAGCGCCTCAGCCGCGTCGGCTGCGAGGATCACTCGGGCACCGTGGATCGGGGCGACGCCGTGCGCCGGGCCGAGGCCCAGCACGGTCACCGAGCCGTAGCGGACCAGCAGCGGCGCCAGGTCGCTCGCCGTACCGTGGGCGCCGGTCACCACGACGATTGCTCCGCCGCTCGACGCTCCTGTCGTCAGAGCACGCGGCAGAAGCCCCGCGCGCTCGTCGCTCTGCTGGACCATGCACAGCTCGTCCAGGAACTGCCGGGAGGCCAGTGCCCCACCAGGTGCGGCCAGGTCGGTGCCTGCCGAGGTCAGCAGCCGGCAGCGGTGGCCGGCCATCGAGGCCGCGAACAGGATCGACGCGGCTACCTCGACCGCCTCCTCGAACGTTGCCTCGGGCAAAGGTTCGGTGCGGGTGTCGAGCAGCACGGTCAGCCGGGGCTGATCCGGGTCGACGTAGTCGCGGACCATCAGCTGACCGGTCCGCGCGCTGGCCTTCCAGTGCAGGTGCCGGACCTCGTCGCCGACGACGTACGGGCGGACGTCGCGCAGGTCCGCGGAGCCACGCAGCGAGTCGTCGGCCGTGCGGCCGATGTGGTGGTGCCGCGGACGGCCGGCGACCACGGTCCGGGTCGGGTGGCGCTTCGGGTGCACCCAGAGCACAGCGGTCTCGCCGGTCGCCGTGCGGTTCCGGGCCAGGCCGAGCGGGTCGCTGCGTTCCAGGGTCAACGGACCGACCTGGATCCGCCCACGCCGCGAGGTCGGCAACTCGTACCGGTACGTCGCCTCGCTGTCCGGGCCGAGGCGCCGGATCGGCACCTGGCGACGCTCCGGCCCGGCCGAGTCGTGGGCCGCGAAGGAGGGCTGCCAACGGGGGCCGGCGTTGCGGACTCGGAGCGTGGCGAGCGCGGGGCGGCCGCGCTCGACCCGGTCGGGCGAGAGATCGCGGTGCACGGACACCTGCGGGCGGCGGACGGTGAGAATGGTTGCCGCCAGCAACGCTCCGATGCCGATGCCACCGAGGGCCCGGAAGAACGTGTAGCCGGCCAGCTCTCCCAAGCCGTAGGCCAGCAAGGAGGAAATCAGCACGGCAACACCGCGCCCGGTGAGACGCATCATCCGCTCCAGGTGATGCTGTTGGACGTGGTCGTCCTACCGTCGTAGGTCGCGGTGACGACGACCTTCGCGCCGACGTCGTCGTGGTAGAACTTGTTGACCGTGATCGTGCCGTCGGCTCTCGCAGTCAGCGGGTCACCACCATCGTGCAGGTCACCGTAGTTGGTGGTATTACCGTTGAAGAGATAGGTCGCACCAGGCTCCAGGTTGCGAGCCTCGATGTGGATGTAGTGGCAGTACTGCGGTCTGCAGTTGCCGTCCGGGTTCTCTGTGTACGCAGGGCCTTGGCTGATGACGATTGTTCCACCAGGCGCGCCTGCCGTCGCCGAGACAGTGGCCGGTGCACCAACCACTGTCCCCCGGCCGGGGACGGTGGTCACCGCGCGGACCTGGAACGTGTACCGCTTGCCGTTGGTCAGACCGGTCCAGCGGTAGCTGGTCGACGGCGTGCTCTCGGGGTCGCCGTCCAGGGTGATGCCGTAGCCGATCAGCGAACCGCCGTTCAGGTTCGGCCGTCGCCAGGTCAGCGTGATGGCTCCGGACGACCCTGCCGCGCGCAGGGCGACCGGCTGGTCGGCCGGGCCGCCTAGAGTGATGCCGGCGGCCGACACCCCCGGACCGGCGCCGACGCGGTTCCTGGCGCGGACGGTGAACGTGTAGGACTGCCCGTTGGTCAGACCTGGGACCACCACTCGTCGCGCGGACGCTGCCGCGGTCCGGCTGCCACCTGCCCACGACACGACGTACGCCGTGATCGGTGCGCCGTTGGCGGAGGCGGTGGACCAGGTGATCGTCGCCGAGCCGTCGCCTGCCGCGGCGGCGACGTTGCCGGGGGCACCTGGCCGGCCGGCCCTCACCGTCGGCTTCACCGTCGGCTTCGGCGGCGGCGGGGTCGGCTTGCGGGTCGCCGGCGGCTCCGGTGGCTCGGGCGGCTCCGGCGTCTCGGTCTTGCGGGTAGCGGGCGGCTCGACCGGCCGCCGGGTGACCGGTGGTTGCACCGGACGCCGAGTGGTCGGCTGGACCGGCGGGGGCGCCACCGGCTTCTCGATCGTCTTCTGCGGGACCACTGGCCGGACCGGCGGCAGCGTCGGCTTGTCCGGCTTCGGCTTCGGGTCATCGCCCTTGCGCTTGACCGGTCCGGAGGTCTCCACCTCGGTGACGTCACCGTTGTCGTCGACAACCAGGACGTGCTCGCCCGCCAGGCTGTCGACGTACAGGCGGGAGTCGTCGCCCCGGCTCAGACCAGGCCGCTCGCCCGGCTTCACCTTGGCCAGCTTGGACGGCGCCGGGATCGGCCGCCGCCGCTCCTGGCCACCGCGGCTGTCCAGGGTGACCAGGCTCTGGTCGGCGGAGTCCACCAGCGCCAGTGTCTCGCCCGACGAGGCGATCTGGTCGTACCGGCCCGGCTTGAGCTGCTTCACCACCGGCTCGGCGGCCGGCCGGCCGCCGGTCAGCTCGGCGGTGTCGACCAGCTGCAGCGTGTTCTTGGTGACGATGGCGATCCGTCCACCGACGTCGTTGGACGCGACGATCGAGGTCTGCCCCAGGTCGAGCGCGGCCAGCGAGACCGCACGACCGAGCCCGTCGGTGCCGACCGTCTGCATCTGCCGCGCGGTCGTGTCGACGAACACGGCCTGCTCGCCCACCAGGGTCAGCGAGCCGCTGTGCCCGGCCGGAATCCTCGCCGTACAAGCGATCCGGGCGCTGGAGACCGGGAGCTGACAGAGCTGACCAGTGCTCCAGCGGTGCAGCCAGACCGTGCCCTCCGCCGTGACGACCGGCTGGCCGACCGGACCCTCCGTCGAGACCACCATCGGGTTCTCACCGAACCGCTGCACCTGCCCGGCCTGCCGGTAGATCGCGTACGCCGAACCGGCCGCCGTCAGCGTCACCGGCCGTTCCAGGGCAGGCGCCGGGATCGGCTCGGCGACCCGCAGGTCGGACTTGCCGAACCCGATGATCGATCCGTCCGCCAGTACGTAGCCGTCCTTGTCGGTCTCGATCACCTGAGCGCCCGGCCCGGCGCCGGGCACCGGCACCTCCGCCTCGACGCTCTTCGTCCCGCCGTCGATCTTGAACACCTTGCCGAGCGTGCTGTTGTAGACCAGGTGGCCCGACTGCGTGAACCGCATCCCGCTCAGGTCCGCGCCGGCGCCGGTGACCGCGATCGTCGTGACGGCCATGCAGCCCGCGACGACAGCGGCGAGCGCCATGCGTGCTCGCACTTCCGGTCGGACCTTGCGCATGCTCTCTCCCCGTTCGGCTTGCTCGGACTACGGCGGCTCGGTCCTCTAGACCGCGCCCACGCTCGCGGTCGGGGCCGCCGTGGCGGCCAGCACCTCGTCGACGACCGAGGACGGAGGTCGCTGGCTCAGCTCCGCGTCCGGTGTGAGCACCAGGCGGTGGGCCAGCACGGGCTGCGCGACCTGCTTCACGTCGTCCGGTGTGGTGAAGGCCCGGCCGTCGGTCGCGGCGTAGGCGCGGGCCGCGCGGACCAGGGCGATGCTGCCGCGCGGGCTGGCGCCGTACCGGACGGCGGTGTGCTCGCGGGTCGCGGCGACCAGCTTCACGGCGTACGAGCTGATCGCCGGGTCGACGTGCACCGAGCGGACGGCGGCGATCGCGTTGCGCAGGGCCGGTACGTCGATCACCGGGCTGAGCGAGTCCGGGCCGATCCGGCCGGTGTCGCCGAGCACGATCCGGACCTCGGCGTCGTGGTCGGGGTAGCCGATCTCGATCCGCATCAGGAACCGGTCGAGCTGCGCCTCGGGCAGCCGGTAGGTGCCTTCCATCTCGATCGGGTTCTGGGTGCCGACCACCAGGAACGGGTCCGGGACGGCGCGGGTGACCGAGTCGACGGTGACGCGGCGCTCGGCCATCACCTCGAGCAGCGCGGACTGCGTCTTCGGCGTCCCGCGGTTGATCTCGTCGGCGACCACCACGTTGGCGAAGATGCCGCCGGGGTGGAACTCGAACGCCTCGCTGCCCTGGTGGTAGACCATCACGCCGGTGATGTCACCGGGCAGCAGGTCGGGGGTGAACTGGATCCGGTTCCAGGTGGCGTCGATGCTGCGCGCGATGCAGCGGGCCAGCGTGGTCTTGCCCAGCCCGGGCACGTCCTCGATCAGCAGGTGGCCCTCGGCGAACAACGCGGTCAGGGCCAGCCGGACGACCTCGGGCTTGCCGTGGATGACCCGTTGCAGGTTGTCCGCGACCAGCCGGTAGGCCTCACCGGGCGGAATCGTCGCACTCATCAGTTTCTCCACGTGAACTTGTTGGACGTGACCGTTTCTTCACCCGCGGCGGTCGCCACCACCCAGACCTGTTGCCCTGGGGCATCGGTGGCGAAACGGTCGTCGATGGTGATCTCGCCGTTGTCGTCGGTCCGCAGCTGCGCGCCCGGGTTGGACGGCTGCCACTGGGTGGTGAACGGCTGGAAGTCGTACAAGGTGTTGGGTTTCAGGCCCCGGCCGACCACCCGGATGAAGGCGCAGCCGGGCGCTTCGCAGGCTCGCTCGCCGCCGCCGTGGGTGGTGGCGGCACCGCGGGACGCGGTCAGGCGTGGCTGCGTACTGCTGCCGCCACCGACCACGACCGTCCGCACGGCCTGCTTGCCGAGCACGAAGTTGCCTTGGGCATTGGTCGTGGTGGCCCGGACGGTGACCCGGTACGTCGAACCACTGGTCAGTCCGGAGATCGTTGCCCTGGTCGACGTCGTGGAGTCACCCTTGGCCGTGCCGCCGCCGGTCCCGGTCGGGTTGGCCGCGATGTCGTAGCCCTGCAGGGTGTTGCCCTTCAGGTCCGGCCGTGTCCAGCTCAGGGTGAGGCTGCTGCCGGAGGTCGTGACCTGGAAGTTGCCCGGGGCATCAGGAGCTCCACCGGACGGCACCAGCCGCGCCGTACTGCTGCCCGGGCCGGTGCCGACGCGGTTGGTCGCGCGGACGGTGAACGTGTAGCCGGTGCCGTTGGTCAGGCCGGTGACGTTGCGGCTGCGAGCCGTCGGGCCGAGCCGGACGCTGCCGCCGTTCCAGGTCAGCGTGTACGACGTGACGGCGGCGCCATTGGCGGCGGCGGCCTCCCAGCTGACCTGGACCGAGCCGTTGCCCGGCCTGCCGGACACGCTGCGCGGCGCGCCGGGACGGCCCGCCTGCACGGTCGGCTTCGCGGGCGGCTTGACCGGAGTGGTGGGCTTCTCCGGCGGCGGCTTCGGCCGGTCCGTGGTGGGCGGGTCAGTGGGCTCGTCCGGCGTCTCGGGCTGGTCCGGCTTGTCGTCGCCCGGTTTGCTGGTGGGTCTACCGGTCGGACGATCAGTCGGCCGGTCCTGCGGCTTCGGGTCACCGGTCGCAGGCGGCTGGGGTGGCTTCGTCGTGGTCGGGGGCGGCTGGACCGGGCGGTCCGGCGTACTGGGCTTGGCTGTCGGCTTGGCCGGCTGCGGGGTCTTGCGCTGGTCCGGCCGGGCCGAGTTGGTGTCGACCGCGGTCACGTCTCCGGTGTCCTCGACGACCATCACCTGCTCGCCGGAGCGGCTGGCGACGTACAGGCGCGAGTCGCCGCCGCGGTACAGGCCGGTCCTGTCCTCCCGGCCGGCCTTGGAGTCCTTGGACGGCGGCGGAATCTTGCGGGCGGCCCGTTCCTCGCCGTTGCGGTCCAGCGTGACCAGGGTGTCCGTGCTCTCGTCGATCAGCGCCAGGCTGTTGCCGGACGAGACGATCCGCTCGTACTTGCCCTTGCGCAGCTGCTTGTGGACCGGCGGCGCGTCGGCCTTGCCGGTGGTCAGACCGGCCGCGTCGACCAGGTGCAGCAGGCTCTTGTGCGGGTCGACGATGGCCAGCCGGCCGGTGACGTCGTTCGGCGCGACGATCGCGTCCCGCGGCAGGTCGTCGATCGGCAGCGTCATCTTGCGGCCGAGACCGCCGTCGTCCACGGCGTACAGCTCACGGCCCGTGGTGTCCACAAACACGACCTGGTTCGCTCCGACGACAGCCAGCGAACCGGTGTGGCCGCTGGGCAGCTCAGCCGGGCAGGCCAAGCGGTCCGCCTCCAGCGGCAGCAGGCAGAGCTGGCCGCTGTCCTGGCGGTGCACCCACACTGTGCCGTCAGAGGTGACCACCGGAGGACCGAGCGGTACGCCGACCTTGGCGGTCGCCAGCTTCTCACCGAAGCGCACGATCTGGCCGCTCTGCCGGTAGACGGCGAAGGCGGCTCCGCCAGCTTCCAGCACGACGGGCAGCTCGTCGACCGGCGCGGGCAGCGGGTTCGCCACGTCGAGGCTCGACTTGCCGAACGGGTAGGTGCGGCCGCGGGACAGCACGTAGCCGTTCTGGTCGGTCTCGATCACCTGTGTCCCCGGTCCGGCGCCCGGCAGCGGGATCTCCTGGTCGACGTTCTTGGTGGCACCGTTGACGTGGAAGATCTTGCCGACCGTGGAGTTGTAGATGTACCGGCCCGGCTGGGAGAACTTCATCCCCGGCGACGCGTTGCCGGCCCCGGCGACCGCCACTCCGGTCACCGCGACACAGCCCGCCACCACCGCGGCCAGTGCGGCGCGGGACCGCCGGTTCTCGCGTGCGGAGGGCGCGGGACGCACCCGACGGGCACCTCCCGTGACCGTCCGCAACAGTTCGGTGACAGACCTCACAGCGACGAGACTAGGTCATCGCCGGTACAGCGCCCGTCCAGATTCCATCCAGGCCGGCCTATTCGACCCTGATCGAAACATCAGCGCTCGGCGACCGGGAGCCGGAACTCGAAGATCGCGCCGCCCTCGTCGCCGTTGTGCACCTTCAGGTCGCCGCCGTGCGCGAGCGCCACCCACCGGACCACGGACAGCCCGATCCCGGCTCCCGCCGAGCCACTGCCCGCCGCGAACCGCTCGAACAGGTCGTCCCCGATCGCCGGGTCGATCCCCGGGCCCTGGTCGGCCACGGTGATCCGTCCGTCCGCCACGGTGACCGTCACGATCGCCTGGTCGGCGCCCGGCGCCCGGCCGTGCCGCATCGCGTTGTCCAGAAGGTTGCCGATGGCCCGTTGCAGCAGGACCGGGTCGGCGCGCACCATCGTCGGCGCGGTGACCAGCGAGACCCTGGCGGAGTCGGAGGGGGTGTCCTCAACGACTACGGCGACCAGCTGGTCGAGCCAGACCAGCTGCATGCTCAGCTGCTCGACACCTGCCGCCAGCCGGGCCCGGACCAGCAGGCCGTCGATGATGTCGCCCATCCGGCCGGCCAGCCGTACGGTTCGGGGCAGCAGCTCGCCGCGCTGGTGGGGGTCCTGCATCGCCGTCTCGGCCAGGGCGCGGAGCGCTGCTACCGGCGTACGGAGGTCGTGGGCTGTTTCGGCGAGCAGGTTCTCCTGCTGCTCCAGAGCAGCCATGGCAGGCCGGATTGCCCGGCCGGAGACCCAGTAGCCGAGCAGGGCGGCCGCCAGGATCAGGAACGCGCAGACCAGCAGCACGGTGATCACCAGGCGCTGGTGGGCACCCAGCTCGTCCTCGGTGTCGGTCCAGGCCACCACCGCACCGGCGTACTTGCCGCTGGAGTCGCGGAAGGGCTCGACGTCCACGCGGACCTGGTGGCCACTGAGGGCCTTGCGGTCGGCGGACAGGGTCACGCCGTCGCTGACCGCCTTGGTCGCCAGCTCGTCGAGGACCTGGGGATCCATCGCCGTGCAGACCTTCTGGCTGCTGTGCTGGTCGAACCGCGTCGCGCCGCCCGGCACGATGACGAACTCCGGGCAGGTCGAGTTCAGCGGGTCGCGGTTGACCGCGGTGAAGTCGATGCCCCCGCTCTCGTTGACCAGCCGCAGCACCGGGCCGGTGACGACGTCCAGCTGGTTGCTGATGCCGGCCTCGGTGCGCTGCGAGTCGAGCCGCAGGATCAGTGGGGCCAGCACGATCAGGCCGATCGTGTTCATCACCGTGAACACGACGGTGAGCCACCAGCGCAGGCGGCGCAGGCGCTCGGCGGCGGGACCGCGCATCAGAAACCGTCCACGGGGATCAGCCGGTAGCCCTGGCCGCGGACCGCCTCGATCAGGTCCGGCGTGCGCAGCTTGCCGCGCAGCCGCCGGATGGTCGCGTCGACGACGTTCGACATCGGGTCGGCCGCGGAGTCCCAGCAGTGCTCGATCAGCTCCGAGCGGGACACCGTCCGGTCCGGCCGGGTGATCAGGTACTCGAGCACGGCGAACTCCTTGGCGGTCAGGCCGAGCAGCACACCACCCCGCCTGACCTCTCGCCGGCCGGTGTCCATCTCGACGTCGGTGTAACGCAGTACGGGTGTCCGGCCGGTCCCGGCCCGGCGGCACAGGCTGAGCACCCGCGCGGTCAGCTCGGCCACGGCGAACGGTTTGACCAGGTAGTCGTCGCCGCCGTACTCGAAGCCGTCCACCCGGTCGGCCAGCGTGTCCAGGCCGGTCAGGAACAGCACCGGGACCGCCCAGCCCTGTTCCCTGCGGTGGCGAACATAGCCGATCGAGTCCCCGTCCGGCAGCAGCCGGTCGAAGACCACGCAGTCGTAGGCGTTGACGAACAGCGCCTCGTCGGCGGCCGCGATCGTCCCGGCCAGGTCGACCGCCAGCGCCGCCGAGCGCAGCGCCGCCGGGACCGCCACCTGCAGGTCCTCGTTGTCCTCTACCACCAGTACGCGCACTCGGGACCGCCCGTGTCATCGAAATGTCATCGTCCACCCGGATCGTATGTGTCATGAACGGTCACTCAGCGCACACACCGGCCCGGATCGCCTTCCGGGTGCTGGGCCCGCTCGAGGTCGACGGCCCGGACGGAGCCCCGCTGGACGTGTCCGGCGGCAAGCCCGCGACGATGCTCACGCTGCTCCTGCTGCACCGCAACGCGTGGGTCAGCACCGACCAGCTGATCGATGCGGTGTGGGCCGGGCTGGACGCGCCCGCCTCCGCGCAGCGCAACCTGAAGACCTACGTCTGGCAGCTGCGCCGGGCCCTGCCCGACGAGCGCATCGAGAGCCGCCCGGGGGCCTACCGCGTCCGCGTGCTCCCCGGTGAGCTGGACGCGGACGTGGCCGCCGATCTCTCCGACCAGGCGCGTATCGCTCCCGCGACCAAGGCTGTCTCCCTGCTGGAGCAGGCCCTCGGCCTCTGGCGCGGCTGCCCGTACGACGGCCTGACGGGCGACGCGACCTCGGCTGTCGACCGCCTCACCGAGCTCCACCGCTCGCTGCGCGAGGACCTCGCCGACGCGTCGTTGACCCTCGGCCGCTCCACCGAGGCCATCTCGTTGCTGAAGGCCCTCACCGACGAGGACCCGCTCCGCGAGCTCGCCTGGACCCGCCTGATGACCGCCCTCCACCGGACGGGCCGCCGCCACGAGGCCCTGGCGGCGTACCGGCGGGCTCGCACCGTCCTGGTCCGCGACCTGGGCATCGAGCCGGGCGCCGAGCTGACGCGACTCCACCAACAGATCCTCACCGACCAAGAGCAGATGCCGGCAGCAAGTAGTGCACCTGTTCCGTCCGACCTTCCCGTTCGGATCTCTGGGTTCGTCGGACGAGAGCAAGAGCTGGCCGCCGTCCGGGCCGCCGTTTCGCCGGACCGCGTCTGTGTGATCTCCGTCGACGGCATGGCCGGGATCGGCAAGTCCGCCTTCGTCCTGGAGGCAGCCGCCGCCCTTCAGGACGTGGACGCTCAGATCTGGGGCACCGAGCACCCACGTGTCCTGGGCCGGCGCGTGCTGCTGGTCCTGGAGAACGTCGAGGACTCCAACCAGGTCCGCGACCTCATGCCCAACACCCCAGGGTCTGTGGTCCTCGTGACGAGCCGGCGGCGCCTGACCGGGCTCGACCGTGACCTCACCATCACCCTCGAGCCCCTGGCCGACAACGACGCCGTGCGGATCACCGACTGCGAGCAGGCCCTGCGCTGGAGCGCCGGCCACCCGGAAGCCCTTCGCCGCTTCGCCGAGCTGCTGGAAGGCCGTCCCGCGTGGACGGCGGCTCGGCTGGCCAACGGCCTGGATCGCCTGCCGGCACGGCAGCGCGCCCTCGCCGGGCTCCACGACCGGTTCGACGAGACCTACCACTCACTGGCAGAACCAGTCCGCCGGCTCTACCGCCTGCTGAGCCTGACACCTCAGTTCGACGTACGGCGGGCAGGACGGCTGCTCGGCGCCGACCAGCAGGAGGTGGAACCGATGATCGACGAGCTGATCGACCAGCACCTCGTCTCGGAGCCCGCACCGGGCCGCTTCGGCGTGCACCCGGTGGTCCGCGACCACGCGCACCGGCTGCTGCTCGCCACCGAGTCCCCCGACGACCTGCTCGCCGCAGCACAGCGCGCACGGCTCACCGGTCAGGCCGAGCTGGAGCTGGTCTCTCCTGACGACCCGAGGGTCGCATGAGGCCCCCGGCCGCGGCAGCCGCCGCCCCCGAGCAGCAGGTCGCCTACGCGCCGACCGCACCGGCTGTCCCTCAAGCAACCGCGGTCGGTACGCCGCTGGCCCGCGCCGCAGCCGTCCCGCAGCGACCCATGCCCCAGCCGGTCGCTCTGAGGACCTCACTGACAGCGCCAGTAGCAGCCCGCTCCTACCTGGTCGACCAGCCACCCGCGCCGGCACCAGTGGCCGACAAGGTCGAGCTCCCCGAGCGAGCGATCCGCGTCGGCCAGGTGGTCTGCTGGCAGATCGCCCTGCTCGCCGTCGGCGCCGCCACCACCGGCTCCCGCGCGACACTCATCCTCACCAGCGCCGCAGCGCTCACGCTGGTCCTGCTGACCGCCGTCCGCATCCGCGGGCTCTGGCTGTACCGCTGGGCCGCCGTCCTGCTCACCTTCCTGTTCCGCCGCCGCCGGATCGACCTGACCGGCGACACCGCGCTCAACCTCACGAGCGTGTTCCTCGGCCGGACCACGGTGAGCACTCTGACCATCCGCGACCAGCCGTACGGCGTACTGAGCCATCCCGGTGGGGTCCTGCTGGCTCTCCGGGTCGGTGCCGACGCGCAGCACGAACTGCTGCCGCGCCTGGCCACGCTGACCGAGTCGGTCGACGAGCAGCCGGTCGCGGTGTCGATGCAGCTCGTCCTGCACACCGGCATCAAGCAGAACCAGTCGCCGCGGGCCTGGATCGCCGTGGCCGCCCAGCGCACGTCGGCGATCGCCACGGACGAGCAGGTCAACCTGGTCCTCACCAACACCGTCCGGCGCCTGGTCCGCCGCTTCGACCGCGAGCAGGTCGAGAACATGCCGCTGGACGAGGCGGACGTGCTGGCCTCGATCGGGGCGCTGGCCCACGCCAACGCGGGCCGCGGTCAGGTCCGCGAGCGCTGGTCCACCTGGGCCGCCGGACCGGTCCTGCAGGTCGGCGTCCGCCTCACCGGCTACGCGTCCCTGCCGCAGCCGCTCGCGCAGTCCTTGATCGACACCCTGCTCGGTACGGCGACCGGTGCCGCGCAGACCCTCGCCATCACCGTCACGGCTCCGCCCGACGGTCCCGAACCCGCCCAGCACGACGCCGTACTGCGGGTGGCCGCCTCACATCCGGCCACGCTCGACTCGGCGGTCAACGTCCTCACCTCACTGGCTCGCTCCTTCGGAGTGGAGCCGGAACGCCTCGACGGGCGGCACACCACCGGTCTTGCCGCCACGCTACCTCTGGGGGTCGCTCTCTCATGACTGTCACCGTTCTGCACCGTCCCACTGCCTTCCACCAGGTCCCCGCCCAGGACGGCATCGCCGCTCTGCTCGCCGGCGCCCAGGACGAGGTGATCGCGATGAGCAACCTGTCACCGGCCGGACCGGCGTTCGGGCCGCGCGACGTCCGCCCTGGCGTGCGGTACCGGGCCATCTACCCCGACACCGCCCGCACCGCGCCGACGCTGTGCCGGCACCTCGCGGCGATGTCCGTGGCCGGTGTGGCCGTACGGACCGTGCCGCAGGTCCCGCTGAACGGGCTGGTCGTCGACGGGCGGGCCGTCGTACTGCCTGCTGACAACTCCACCGGCAGCGTCGCCGTACTGCGGCTGAGCAGCGCGGTGGCCAGTACGACGGGGCTGTTCGAGCTGGTCTGGCCCAGCGCGGTCCCGCTGACCGACAGCGACGTACCGGGTGACGTCGACCTGGACGAGCGGAACCGGGAGATGCTCCGGCTGCTCGCGCTCGGCGTCACCGACGAGGTCGCGGCCGCCCAGCTCGGCATCTCGGTGCGGACCGTCCGCCGGATGGTCTCGCAGATCATGGGCCGGCTCGGTGCGCGCAGCCGGTTCCAGGCCGGGGTGAAGGCCGCCGACCGCGGCTGGCTGCTGGACCGGGCCAGCTGATGCGCGTCCTGACCGTCGCCGCGGACCGTCCCGGCGCGTACCCGACCATCGGCTCTGCCCTGCTCGAGGCGCCCGACGGAGCCACGGTCGCGATCGCTGCCGGGACGTACGCGGAGACGCTGGAGCTGAGCGGGCGGTCCGTCACCCTGCAGGCCGAGGCCGGCGGCGCCGTCGTACTGGACGGTGCGGGTGCGGACTGGCCGACGCTGCGTGCGGTGGACGGCGAGCTGACCTTGCGCGGCCTGGACATCCGGGCCGGCGACAACCTGGCCGTCTCGGTCGAGCGGACCGCGCTCACGGTCGAGCAGTGCGAGGTGCGCAGCAAGAGCCGGCCGGCGATCAGCGTGCACGCCAGTCCGGCGTTCACCGTCGACCGGTGCACGGTCAGCGGCGCCGAGACCGGGATCGTCGTCGAGGGCGCGAGCGGCCGGATCCTCGACACGACGGTCTCCGACGTCGCCGGTGACGGGATCGTCGTTGCCTTGGGCTCCGATCCGCTGATCCGTGGCTGCACGGTCACCGGGTGCGGGGGCCGCGGGATCTACGTGTACCAGTACAGTCGGCCCGAGCTGACCGACACCGCGGTGTCGCGGACCGGGACCGACGGGATCGGTGTCGCACACGGCAGTACGGCGACGATCCGCCGGGTCACCGTCGAGGACACCCGCGGCCACGGGATCGCCTTCACCCCGGGCTGCGGCGGGACGGTCGAGGGCTGCCGGACCGAGAACACCGGACTGGCCGGGATCCACCTTCCCGAAGGCGCCACGGTCGAGGTGATCGAAAAGGCGTCCGCGCGGCCGACCGAGACCGACGGCCCGCTGGACCAGCTGCTCGGCGACCTGGACGAGATGGTCGGGCTGCCGGGCGTGAAGGCCGAGGTGCACGCGCTGGTCGACGAGATCCAGGTCAACGAGTGGCGGCGCGCGGCCGGGCTGTCGGTCGGCGCGGTCAGCCACCACCTGATCTTCGCCGGGGCTCCCGGTACCGGGAAGACGACCGTCGCACGCCTGTACGGCAAGCTGCTGAAGGCGCTCGGTGTCCTGCCGCACGGTGAGTTCACCGAAGTGTCCCGCCGCGACCTGGTCGGCCAGTACATCGGCCACACCGCGGAGAAGACCGCGACGGTCTTCGAGAAGTCCCTCGGCGGGGTGCTGTTCATCGACGAGGCCTACACGCTGTCCCGCTCGGCGGGCAGCGGCGGCGACTTCGGCCAGGAGGCGATCGACGCGCTGGTGAAGCTGATGGAGGACCACCGCGACGAGATCGCGATCATCGTGGCCGGCTACACGACCGAGATGAACGACTTCCTCGACGCCAACCCCGGCCTGGCCTCCCGGTTCTCCAAGACCATCGAGTTCGAGAACTACTCCGCTCCCGAGCTGCTGCTGATCACCGACCGGATGGTCGCGGCCGGCGACTACCTGCTCGACGCCGACGCCGCCGGCCCGCTCACGGCGTACTACGACCAGATCGCCCACACGCCGAACTTCGGCAACGCCCGCGAAGCCCGCAGGCTGGTCGAGAGCATCCGCAAGGCCCAGTCCCAACGCCTCCGGTCGCTGGGACGCATGCCGACCACCGAAGAGCTGCGCTCACTGCTGGCGGCCGACGTACTGTCCGCCGCGGGGCCGCAGAAGGTGGCTGATCCAGTTCTCCCACGGTGAAGCGCACCCGCGGGCGCGCTTCACCGGCAGAGTTCAGCTCAGGATCTTCTTCTCGTCCCGGGCCTTACGGTCGTGGCTCGCGGCGCGGCGCTCGACCGGTTGGTGCTCGGTGCGTGGTGCCGGGCAGACCGGGCCGCGGCGGATCGGTCCGCCGCCCAGTCGCCTGCTCTTCCACTGCTTCTCGTCGTAGTCGTAGTAGGTGTCGGTCCCTCCAACGCTCACAGCCGTCCTCCCTGTCACCCCCCGGTGACCCCCCTCCTGCTGCCTTCTCAACAGGTGGTGCCCATCCACAGTCCGTCACCAGACCCCTGCGACACAAGGGATTGACGAAACTGTGTTGGTCCTGGTCACACAGCCCAGACCGCCACGGAACGGCCGGAAAGCGTTACCCCGTCAGCGACCAGGTCGGTCGTACCGAACGCCATCACCTCGTACGACGGCCGCCCGTCCACCGGCACGACCTGCTCGGCCTCGGCCAGGTTCACCACCACCCGCAGCGCACCCCGGCTCACCACCAGCCAGTCCTCACCCGACACCACCGAGGCCGACCCGATCCGGTCGTCACGCAGGTCGTCGTTGCGCGCCCGCAGCGCCAGCAGGTCGCGGTACCAGGCCAGCAGCTCCCGGTGCGGCGACTGGTCCACCTCGCCCCAGTCCAGCACCGACGACCGCCAGGTCTCCGGGTCCTGCGGGTCCGGGATCTCCTCGGCGTCCCACCCGAACGCCGCGAACTCGCTGCGCCGCCCGTTCCGGACCGCGTCGGCCAGCTCCGGCTCGTCGTGGTCGGTGAAGAACCGCCACGGCGTCGACGCGCCCCACTCCTCCCCCATGAACAGCATCGGCGTGTACGGCGAAGTGATCACCAGCGCCGCACCGATCGCCAGCTGCCCCGGCGTCAACGCCGGCCGGTCGCCGAGCGCCCGGTTCCCCACTTGGTCGTGGTTGGAGGTGTACGCGAGGAACTCCGAGCCGCGGTGCCGCGCGGGATCTACCGGCCGGCCCCAGTCCTTCCCGCGGAACGACGAGTACGACCCGTCGTGCAGGAACACCTGCGTCAGCGTCTTGGCGAACACCCCGGGCTGCGCGAAGTCCTCGTAGTACCCGGCCCGCTCGCCGGTCAGCAGCGTGTGCAGCGCGTGGTGGAAGTCGTCGCTCCACTGCGCCGTCATCCCCAGCCCGCCGTCGGCCACCGCTGTCACCATGGCCGGGTCGTTCAGGTCCGACTCGGCCACCAGACCCAGCGGCCTGTGCAGCTGCGCCGAGAGCTCAGCCGTCTCCTCCGAGAGCTGGGCGAGCAGGTGTTGCGGGCTGTCGTCCTGCAGAGCGTGGACGGCGTCCAGCCGCAGCGCGTCGAGGTGGAAGTCCCGGAACCACCGCAGCGCGTTGTCGAGGATCCACCGGCGCACTTCGTGCGAGCCCTGGTCGTCCAGGTTGACCGCCGGGCCCCACGGCGTCGTGTGCTTGTCGGTGAAGTACGGCCCGAACGAGCCCAGGTAGTTCCCGGACGGTCCGAGGTGGTTGTAAACGACGTCCAGGCAGACCGCCAGCCCGACCGCGTGGCAGCGGTCGACGAACCGCTGCAGCGCCTCCGGTCCGCCGTACGGCGCGTGGACGGCGTACAGGTCGACGCCGTCGTAGCCCCAGCCGTGCTTGCCCGGGAAGGCGGCCACCGGGAGCAGCGACACGACCTGGACGCCGAGTGCGACCAGGTAGTCGAGGTGGTGAGCGGCGGCCTCCAGCGTGCCCTCGGGAGTGAAGGTCCCGAGGTGCAGCTCGTAGAATACTGCGCCGCGCACGTCCCGGCCGGCCCAGGCCGAGTCGCTCCAGCCGAAGCGGGACGCGTCGAACACCCTGCTGGGCCCGTGCACTCCCTCGGGCTGCCAGGCGCTGCGCGGGTCGGGCATCGGGTCGCTGCCGTCGACGGAGAAGGCGTAGTCGGTCCCGTGCCCGGCGTCGGGCACCTCCAGCGACCACCAGCCGTCATCGGCTCTCTTCATCTCCAAGGACTCACGCAGGACCAGCGAAACAGCAGAGGCCTCAGGTGCCCAGACAGAGAACGTGTGCATGCGGTCAGCCTCTCGCGAGCAGCGCCACCGGAAGCTCAGCCAGCAGCTCGTCGATCCGAGCCGCTCCACTACCCACCGCCCGGCCGGTCAACACGTCCTGCCAGTCGCCGGACGGCAGTACGACGGTCGAGTCGCCCCAGCCACCCAGCCGGTGCAGGGCGACCGGCAGCCGGGTCGCCAGCGTGATCACCGCGTCCCCGCGAGCAAACGCGACCGCATGCCCGTTGGACGTCGGCAGCGGCCGGTAGCTGCCCGCGAAGGCCTCCGCGTTCTGCCGGCGCAGCCGAAGCGCCCGCGACGTGACCAGCAGCTTCTCGTCCGCCAAGCCCTCCGGCGATCCACCGCCGTCCAGCCGGGCCAGCCGCTGGATGCGCTCCTGGTAGTCGACCGGGCGCCGGTTGTCCGGGTCGACCAGCGACAGGTCGACCAGCTCGCTGCCCTGATAGACATCCGGTACGCCGGGCATCGTCAGCTGGACCAGCTTCTGCCCGAGCGTCGCCGCCCGCACGTACGGCGCCTGGGCGTCAGCGAACCGGCGTACAGACTCCAGCAGCTCGGCGTCGCCCAGCACCGCGGTGGCGAAGGCCGCGACGGCCTCCTCGTACTCGCTGTCCGGTGATGTCCAGCTGGTGTGCCGCTTGCCCTCGCGGATCGCCTTCTGCAGGTAGGCCTGCAGCCGGTCCTCGGCGAGCGGCCCGTCGTCCCACGTCCCGAGCAGGGTCTGCCAGACCAGGTACTCCGTGCTGCCGTCGAGCAGGGGCCCGCGGTAGTCCTCGGACTGCATCCGCCACGACCGGACCGCCTCGACCCAAGCAGCAGGCTGCTCGGACAGCACGCCGAGCCGGGCCCGGACGTCCTCGGACCGTTTGGTGTCGTGCGTCGAGAGGGTCGTCATCGTGCGCGGCCAGTGGTCGTTCAGCCGGGCGGCGTACGCGTGGAACTCCTCCGGCGAGACCCCGAAGTGCTCCGGGTCGCCGCCGACCTCGTTCAGCGAGGTGAGCCGGAACCACCGGTAGAACGCGGTGTCCTCGACGCCCTTGGCCATCACCGGCCCACAGGTCTGCTGGAACCGCACGATCAGCTCGTGCCGCGCGTGCTCGTCGATCCGGCTCGCCGTCCCGGCCTCCCGGCCGAGCAGCAGGTCGCGGACCAGGTCGAGCGTCTCCTGCTGCTCCTCGTCCAGATTCCGCCGGGCCAGCTCGGCCACGTGCTCCAGCTCCGCGATCGCCTCGGCGGGCGCCGGCTCACCCGGTACGACGTACGCCCGGTACCGGTCGAAGTTCACCAGCAGCTCGACGACGACCTCGTGGAACGCCCGGCGGGTGTGGTCGCGCAGCCGGACGTCGTCCTGGCAGATCCGGGCCAGCAACTCGACCAGCCGGTGCACCTCGGCGTACTGGCCGTGCTTCACGATCTCCCGCTTGGCCTCCTCGACCACGGGCGCGAAGTCGGCCGGCTCACCGGTCAGGTCGGCGTGGTACGCCGCCAGCGGTGCGGCTCCCGCCGGGTCGACGAAGAGACCGCCGACCCGCAGCAGCGCGTCGTAGCCCGTCGTGCCGGCGCAGGGCCAGTCACTCGGCAGTTCCTCGTCGCCCTCGAGGATCTTCTCCACCACGACCCACGCGCCGCCGGTCCGCTCGGCCAGGCGGCGCAGGTACCCACGGGGGTCGGCCAGACCGTCCGGGTGATCGATCCGGAAGCCGTGCAGCTTGCCCTCGTGCAGCAGCGCGAACAGCAGCTCGTGCGTCGCCTCGAAGACCTCCTGCGTCTCCACCCGGACAGCGGCCAGCGTGTCGACGTCGAAGAAGCGCCGGTAGTTCAGCTCCTCGTCGGCGACCCGCCAGTGGGCCAGCCGGTACCACTGCTCGGTCACCAGCTCGGCGATCGGCAGGTGCTCGGTGCCGGGGCGCAGCGGGTACTCGTGCTCGTAGTACCGCAGGACCGGCTCGTCGCCGCTGCTGTCGACCGACAGCTCGCCGTCCGCCAGCACCTTGCCGATCCGGTTGCCGAGCACCGCCATCAGGAGCGGCTGGTTCCCCGACCCCCAGTCGACGTCGAACCACTCCGCGTACGGCGAACCCGGCCCGTCCCGCAGCACCGACCAGAGCGCCGCGTTGAGCCGGGCCGGCGTCGGTACGGCGACGTGGTTCGGGACGACATCGGCGATCGCACCCATCCGGTGGTCGGCCAGCTTGGCCGTCAGCCGGTCGAACGCGGCCCGCCCACCGGCCGGCTCCGACAGCCTGCTGTGGTCGACCACGTCGTACCCGTGCGTCGACCCCGGCGCCGCCTGCAGGATCGGCGACAGGTACGCGTGCGAGACCCCGAGGTCGCGCAGGTAGTCCACCACCGCCGCGGCGTCGTCGAACCCGAACGCCGCGTTGATCTGCAACCGGTACGTCGACAGCGGGATGGCCGTCATCCGGCCGACTGTCGGGGTCGGGTCAGCACGATCGTGCCGTGGGCCTCGATCCGGATCGTGCTGCCGGCCGGGTGGTCGATCTCCTCGCTGCGGCCGGTCGGCCGGATCGTGTCGACCACCACCGACCAGGCGTCGCCGTACTCCTTGGCGGGCAGCAGGAACTCCTGCGGCTCGTGGTCGCTGTTCAGCAGGATCAGGAACGAGTCGTCCACCACCGGCTCGCCGCGCGGGTCCGGCTCCGAGATGGCGTCACCGTTCAGGAACACGGCCACCGCGCGGGCGTCGTCCCGGCTCCAGTCGCCGTCCTGCATCTCCTGGCCCTCGGGGGTGAACCAGACCAGGTCGCCGAGGCCGTCGATGCCCTGGTCCCCGTGGAAGAAGCGCCGGCGCCGCAGGACCGGGTGCTCGTTGCGCAGCCGGACCAGGCCGCGGGTGAACTCCAGCAGGTCCTCCTGCTCCTCGTCGAGGTCCCAGTTCACCCAGGCCAGCTCGTTGTCCTGGCAGTACACGTTGTTGTTGCCGCTCTGGGTCCGGCCGAGCTCGTCGCCGTGCGCGAGCATCGGGACGCCCTGCGAGATCAGCAGCGTGGTCAGGAAGTTGCGCTGCTGCTTGGCCCGCAGGACCCGCACCTCCCGGTCGTCGCTGGGGCCCTCGGCGCCGCAGTTCCAGGAGCGGTTGTGGCTCTCGCCGTCGTTGCCGCCCTCGCCGTTGGCGTCGTTGTGCTTGTCGTTGTACGACACCAGGTCCCGCAGCGTGAACCCGTCGTGCGCGGTGACGAAGTTGATGCTGGCCAGCGGGCGGCGGCTGTCGTCCTGGTACAGGTCCGAGGAGCCGGTCAGCCGGGAGGCGAACTCGGCCAGCGTGTACCGCTCGCCGCGCCAGAAGTCGCGCACGGTGTCGCGGTACTTGCCGTTCCACTCCGTCCACAGCGGCGGGAAGTTGCCCACCTGGTAGCCGCCGTCGCCGACGTCCCACGGCTCGGCGATCAGCTTCACCTGGCTGACCACCGGGTCCTGCTGGACCAGGTCGAAGAACGCCGACAGCCGGTCCACCTCGTGGAACTGGCGGGCCAGCGTGGCCGCGAGGTCGAAGCGGAAGCCGTCGACGTGCATCTCGGTGACCCAGTAGCGCAGCGAGTCCATGATCAGCTGCAGCACGTGCGGGTGCCGCATCAGCAGGCTGTTCCCGGTACCGGTGGTGTCGTAGTAGTGCGACTTGTCCTGGTCGACCAACCGGTAGTACGCGGCGTTGTCGATGCCCTTGAACGACAGCGTCGGGCCCATCTCGTTGCCCTCGGCGGTGTGGTTGTAGACCACGTCGAGGATCACCTCGATGTCGGCCTCGTGCAGCGCCTGGACCATCGTCTTGAACTCGGTCACCTGCTGACCGCGGGTGCCGTTGGACGAGTAGGCGTTGTGCGGGGCGAAGAAGCCGATCGTGTTGTAGCCCCAGTAGTTCGACAGCCCGCGCTCCTGCAGGTGCCCGTCCTGGGCGAACTGGTGCACCGGCATCAGCTCGACCGCGGTCACCCCGAGCGCCTTGAGGTGCTCGATGATCGCCGGGTGCGCCATCCCGGCGTACGTGCCGCGGATCTCCTCCGGCAGCGCCGGGTGGGTCTTGGTCAGGCCCTTGACGTGCGCCTCGTAGATCACCGTCTCGTGGTACGCGTGGCCCGGCGGCCGGTCGTTGCCCCAGTCGAAGAACGGGTTGGTGACGACCGAGAGCATCGTGTGCTCGCGGTTGTCCATCGTGTTCAGCTCGTCGGGCTTGGCGAACCGGTAGCTGAACAGCGACTCGTCGGCGTCGACCTGTCCGTCGACGGCCTTCGCGTACGGGTCCAGCAACAGCTTCGACGGGTTGCACCGGTGGCCGGCCGACGGGTCGTACGGGCCGTGCACGCGGTAGCCGTAGCGCTGGCCCGGCTGGACCGAGGGCAGGTAGGCGTGCCACACGAACCCGTCCACCTCGGTCAGCTGGACCAGCTGCTCCGACCCGTCGTCGCCGATCAGTGCCAGGTCAACTTGTTCGGCAACCTCCGAGAACAGCGCGAAGTTCGTACCGGAGCCGTCGTACGTGGCTCCGAGGGGATAGGGACGACCAGGCCATTTCTGCACGCGACGACAGTAGCCATCCCTACCCCCAACCGAAGAACGGTGGTGTGTTTTCCTACCGCTCAGCTGACGGCGACCGCCTTGGTGCTACTCACGGTAGTCGCGTGATCCGCGTCGGCCAGCCAGACCACCCGGTAGTACGACGTACCGCGCGCGGCCGGCTTGATGCTGAACCCGTAGTTCCCGGTCGCGTTGAGTTTCGTCGTCGCCACGGTCGGCCACGCCGACCCGGTCAGCCGCTGCAGGTACACCGTCGTACCGGGGTGCTGCGGGCGCAGGTAGCCGTAGACCGGGGTGGTGGCGCCGAGCTTGATGGCCGCCGCCAGGTTGATCGTGATGGTCGGCTTGACCTCGATCGTGGCGTTGCCGCTGCGCGAGCCGAGCAGGTCCGGTGACCCGTTGTAGCCCCACGCGTACACCGTGGAGACGGTCGGCTTCTGCACCGACGACGCCTGGCCGGTGCCGTCGGAGGTGACCCGGCCGGCCTCACGCCAGGTGGCGCTGTTCTTGGCCCGCGCGTAGAGCGACAGCGGTACGCCGGTCAGGGAGGCGCCGGTGTCCTTACGGGTGGCCCGGGTGTAGAGCGTGACCGCGCCGCCGTAGCTGATCGCCGGCGCACTGGCCGCCACCGTCGCCCCGGTACCGATCAGCACGGTGCTGACGCCCGGACCGATCTTGCCGGTGCTGTCCTTGGTCCACGCGCGGAACGCGTAGCTGGTGGCGTTGGCCAGGCCGGTGGCCGTCGTGGACGCGGCGGTGCCGGTGTAGACCGCCGTACCGACGTTCGGCAGCGGCGGCGCGGCGGTGCCCCCGGCGTTGCGCCGCACGATCACCTGGTGGCCGGCCGGAACCGTCCACTTGAGTGCCGCCGTGGAGTAGGCACCGGTCGCGTCGAACCCGGTCGGCGCGGCAGGCGGCGCCGTCAGGTTGACCGCGTTGCTGTCGATCTCGATCTCGGTGCCGCCATGGGTCTCCTTGTGCGGGCCCGCGTACTGGTGCACCCGCTGCCGGTTGGTCCACATCGTCGCCGGGATGTACTTGTCGTCGGTGGTGTTGGTGACGTTGTTCCAGCGGGCGAACCACAGGTTGTCCGGCCGGGTGTACGCCGTGTTGTTGTAGGCGCCGGCCAGATCGACCCCGCCGGAGGCGGCAGCGACGTACGCACCGCCGAAGTAGCCGCGGGTGTTCAGCTCGAGCGTCCAGCCACTCAGGTAGGACAGCACCGACGCCTTGCAGGCAGCGGTGGAGGTGTAGGCCTCCACGTCGCTGTAGATCGCGCTGCGCTGGGCAAAGCCGAGCGCCTGTGCGGCGGTGACGGCGTTGGCCGCTGCTGTGCGGCCCTGGGCCCGTGCGGTCGCCGGGTCGGTCGACATCTTGCTGGCGTACGGCGCACAGGGTGCCTGCAGGCCGACGTCGATCAGCAGGAACTGCCAGCCCTTGGCGGCGTTGTTGGCCACCCAGTCCGGCGTCAGGTTCGGCTGGCCGCACGCGCGACGCTCACCACTGATGTAGACGCCGACAGCCTTGTAGCCCGACGCCGGGTACCGCCAGGCGTCCATCGCCGACTGGCTGGGCGCCGCACAGGTGTCGAACGCGAAGCCGCCCTGCAGGTTGCCCGTAGCAACCACTGACGGAGTGGCGGCGGCACGGGGCTGAGCGAGCCGGGTCGCCTTGGACGTCACCCGGCCGGTGCCGAGCACCTCCCTGGCAGCCTGGTCGCCACCGGAGCTGTAGTACGCCGTCGCGAGCACGCCCGCGTCAGTCACTGCCTCCTGGAGCTCGCCAGGGGTGGAGCGGGCAGTCCTGGTCAGCGGCTCCAGGACGAGGCCCTGGCTCCGGCCGGTCAGATGCGCCGGGCAGTCTGCCTGGGCAGTGCTCTTGCCCAGGTAGACCGCCGGGCGGTCGAAGCGGACGCAGGCTGTCGGGTCCTTGGCCAGGTCGACGACCTGCCAGTCGGCCGGGACAGTCACCTGGTAGCCGCGGTACTCCACGGTCTTGTCCCCCGCGGCCTGCGCGGGCAGGACGCCCGTCGCAAGCACCGCAAAGGGCACAACGATCTTCCACAACCTCACAAAGAACTCCTCACAGGGCAGGCGGCCGCCGTGAGTATTTCAGAGGGACCAGACCAAAAGCATGAGTATTGCTACTTGCTGCACATCACCTTCACAAGAGGTACCGATCACCCGGGTGGACGACCCGCAGCCACCGGCTCCCGTGCGGCTCCAGCTCGAGCTGGACGGTCCCGTCCTCCGCGACCTCCGTCGTACCGGGCTGGAGGAGGTCGACGGCCCGCACCCCGACTCCGGAGCCCGCGACCGCCAGGGTGACGGTGGCGGAGTCGGAGGCGAAGTTGTGGGCGGTGACGACGCAACCACCCTCGTACTCCGAGCGGTGCGCCAGCACGGTCGCCGACTCGTGCTCCAGCACCGTGCAGTCGCCCCAGGACAGCTCCGGCGTCTCCCGGTAGCGCTGGATCAGCAACTTGATCCAGTTGAGCAGGGAGTCCGGGTCGCGGCGCTGGGCGACGACGTTGACGTGCTCCGGGGACAGGTCACCGGTGACGACCTGCCCGGCCAGGTCCGCCGCGTCGGCGGTGGAGAAGCCTCCGTTGACCGAGTCGGTCCACTGCATCGGAGTCCGTACGGCGTTGCGGCCCTCCATGGCCAGGTTCTCGCCCATGCCGATCTCCTCGCCGTAGAACAGCACCGGCGTACCGGGCAGCGAGAAGAGCAGGCTGTAGACCATCCGGAGCCGCGCCGGGTCGTTGTCCAGCATCGGAGGCAGCCGCCGGCGCAGTCCGCGGTCGTAGAGCTGCATGTCCTTGTCCGGACCGAACGCGGCGAACACCTCGGCCCGCTCGTCGTCGGTCAGCTTGTCCAGCGTCAGCTCGTCGTGGTTGCGCACGAACGTGCCCCACTGCGCCTCCTCCGGCGGAGCAGGCCGCTCCCGCAGGGCCTTGACCAGCTCGGCGGGGTCCTGCCGGGCCAACGACAGGTACATCTTCTGCATCCCGATGAAGTCGAAACACATGGTCAACTCGTCGCCGTCCTCGTCCCCGAAGAACTCGCGGGTCTCCTTGTACGGCAGGTTGACCTCGCCGAGCAGCACCGCCTGACCGCTGCGCCGGTTCATGAACGCCCGCAGGTCCCGCAGGTAGTCGTGCGGGTCCGCCAGGCTGTCGGGGTCCGCCGCACCCAAGGTGTCGAGCAGGAACGGTACGGCGTCCACCCGGAACCCGGAGATCCCCAGCTGCAGCCAGAAACCGATCACCCGGATGATCTCCTCCCGCACCTCCGGGTTGGTGATGTCCAGGTCGGGCTGGTGCTTGTAGAACTGGTGCAGGTAGTACTGACCGGCCTGCTCGTCGTACTGCCACAGGCTGGTCTCCTGGTCGGGGAAGACGATGCCCTCGGTCGCGTCCTCCGGCGGCTGGTCCCGCCAGACGTACCAGTCCCGGTACGGCGACTCACGGGACGCGCGAGCGCTCTGGAACCACGGGTGCTGGTCGGAGGTGTGGTTGACGACCAGGTCGGCGATCACCCGCATGCCACGGTCCTGCGCCAGGGTGATCAGCTCGACCAGGTCACCGTGCGTACCGAGCCGCGGGTCGACGTCGTAGAAGTCGGTGATGTCGTAGCCGTCGTCGCGGTCCGGCGTCGGGTAGAACGGCATCAGCCACAGACAGGTGACGCCCAGCTCGGCCAGGTGGTCGATCCGCTGCGACAGGCCGCGGATGTCACCGCGGCCGTCGCCGTCGGTGTCGAAGTAGGTCTCGATGTCCAGGCAGTAGACGACGGCGTTCTTCCACCAGCTGTCGGCGGTCTCGGTCAGCCTCACGGGCGGGTCACCTCCAGCTGCGGCAGCACCTTCGCGCCGAACGTGTCGACGAACTCCGACTGCTCCTGGCCGACGTGGTGCAGGTAGATCGCGTCGAAGCCCAGTTCGGCGTACTGGTTGAGCCACTCCGCGTGGCGGCCCGGGTCGGACGAGACGTGCACGGTCTTGTGCATCGCCTCCGGCGGTACGTGCTCGGCGGCCAGGTCGAACGACTCGGCGGTGTCGGTGTCCCAGCAGAACGGCGGCGGGAACACGTTGGACCGCCACTGGTCGTGGGCGATCGCCAGTGCCTCCTCGTCGGTGGCCGCGTAGCTCAGATGCACCTGCAGGCAGACCTTCCCGCGTCCACCGGCGTCCTTGTACGCCGCGATCAGGCGGCGCAGGGTGTCGTGTTCTGCGTTGACGGTGATGAGGCCGTCGGCCCAGCCGGCGCACCACTTCGCCGTACGTTCTGAAACTGCTGCACCGAGCAGTGCGGGGACTTCGGTCGGGAGGGTCCAGAGCCGGGCCCGGTCGACGGTGACCAGGCCGTCCCGGCTCACCTCGTCGCCCCGCAGCAGCCGACGGATCACGTCGACCGCCTGCTCGAGCCGCTCGGTCCGCTCCTCCTTGCGAGGCCAGCGCTCACCGGTGATGTGCTCGTTGCTGGCCTCGCCGGTGCCCAGCGCGGCCCAGAACCGGTCGGGATACATGGAAGCGAGGGTGCCGATCGCCTGGGCGATGATCGCCGGGTGGTACCGCTGGCCGGGCGCGTTGACCACGCCGAAGGTCAGGTCGGTCGCCTGCAACGCGGCGCCCAGCCAGGACCAGGCGAACCCGGACTCGTTCTGCCGGAGACTCCAAGGACTGAAGTGGTCCGAGCACATCGCCGCGGTGAAGCCGGCTTGCTCTGCCCGCACCACCGCTTGCAGCAGGTCGGCGGGCGGGACCTGTTCGTGCGAGGCGTGAAAGCCGTAGACAGTCATACGTCCCCGTGCCCGCAGTGCACGCCCGCCACACCCGGCGGACCGGTCTACTTCGCTTTGTGGTTGACCGACTCGACCAGGGACACCGCGACCTGGCGGAGTTTCAGGTTGCCGGACTGGGAGAGCCGGACCAGGAAAGCGAACGACCGATCGGCGTCCAGGGAGTAGCGCTCCATCACGATGCCGACGGCCTGGCCGATGACGTTGCGGGTCTCCAGGGCCTCGGACATCGTCGCGTCCTGCTTGGCCCACCCCATCGCCAGCGCGACCTGGCCGGCGAACAGGCTGCCGAGGTGCAGGGAGTCCTGGTCGATGCCGTACGGCGCGGTGGAGTACAGGTTGAGCGCGCCGCGCGCGTGCGGGTCGGCGCGGAACTGGAACGCGAGATGCGCGCCGAGGCCGAGTGCTGCCGCTTTCGGCCCGAAGGCCGGCCAGCGGGAGTCGGTGGCCAGGTCGCCGACCATCACCGCCGGCTCGCCCAGCGCGGCGTCCACACAGGGGCCTTCGCGCAGCTCGTACTGCAGCTCGTCCGCGCGGGTCGCCAGCGGACCGGTCGGCGCGATCGTCTCGATCCGGCCGTCCTTGTGGGTCAGCGAGATGCTCACCTCGACGATCCCGGGCACGGCGTCGGCCGCGCTCTGGGTGATCAGGTGGAGCGTCCTGCCCAGGTCCATCGGAGCCTGCATCGACTCGGCGACGTCCGCCATCGCGTCCGCGACCTGCTGCAACGGCGCAGGATCCGCCTGCAGCGGCACTGCCTCCATCACCGGCCTCCTCCCACGCGGCGCCGAACCCCCCAGCTGTCGGCCTCCCCGCCAGTGTGCCGTACGACGGAAGACTTGGCTGCGCCCGGCGAGTGAGGGTCCGGAGGCCGTCCGGGAAGGACAAGTCACCGACCGCCCCGGTCGCCTAACGCAATCGGGCGTGCACACAGAGTACGTTCGTCCTCATGTT
The DNA here is from genome assembly GCF_014205135.1 of Kribbella italica. Lineage (NCBI taxonomy): Bacteria > Bacillati > Actinomycetota > Actinomycetes > Propionibacteriales > Kribbellaceae > Kribbella > Kribbella italica. The sequence goes on along the minus strand of NZ_JACHMY010000001.1, from coordinate 7,246,023 downwards.
GAAGCGAGCCGCGGCGATTGCCGGCGTACTGGTCCTCACCATCTCGGGGGTCGCGACCGCTGCGACCCACCAGCCCGGGCAGGACCGGACGGACCGAAGTCTGATCGTCGGCGGCACGCTCGCGGCGCTGTCGGAGGCGCCGTGGGCGATCGCGCTGACCAGCACGCGGTCCTCCGACAGCAGCGGCCGCTGGTGCGGCGGCGCGCTGGTCCGGCCGAACAAGGTGCTGACCGCGGCCCACTGCATGACCAAGCCGATCGGGACCTACACCGCCGTCCAGGGCCGCGCCGAGCTGCTCGACACGCGCGGCGGCCGCACCTCCGGGATCAGCAACGTGTGGATCCACCCCGGGTACGACACCAAGCTCAACCGCAACGACTTCGCCGTCCTGACGCTCAGCACGCCGATCACCGGCGTCCCGCTGATCGCCCTGGAGACCAATCCGAAGGCCGACCGCAAGGGCGCCGTCCCGACCGTCTTCGGCTGGGGCGACACCCAGAACACCGGCCCCTCCGACACCTTCCACAAGCTCGCCGTGCCCGACCTCGGCGACGCCACCTGCCTCGGCAACCCCGAGTACGTCGGCAACGGCTACGCCGCCGCGAACAACATCTGTGCCGGCTACCTGAACGGCGGCCGCGACGCCTGCCAGGGCGACTCCGGCGGCCCGCTGGTCCTCAACGGCCGCCTGCTCGGCACTGTCTCCTGGGGCAAGGGCTGCGCCGAGAAGGGCTACCCCGGCGTCTACGCCGAGATCGCCCCGGCCGCGAAGGCGCTCAAGGCCCAGTTCACTCAGTAGAGCCCTGGGTCCGCGGATGGGCGGACCCAGGGCAGGACGCCCGCCTACGGCATCCGCTCGTAGGCGGGCAGGGTGAGGAAGTCGGCGTAGTCGTCGGCGATCGCGACCTCGAGGAAGGTTTCGCGGGCGTCGGCGTACGCCGTGGGGTCGTCGCCCAGCTTGGCGATCTCCTCGTCGGCGAACCGCGTCACCAGGTCGGCCGTGACCGTCGCGCCGGTGTCGAGCACGACGGCATTCTGCCGCCACTGCCAGATCTGCGAGCGCGAGATCTCGGCCGTGGCGGCGTCCTCCATCAGGTTGAAGATGCCGACCGCGCCGGTGCCCTTCAGCCAGGCCGCCAGGTACTGGACGGCGACGCTGATGTTGTTGCGCAGGCCCGCCTCGGTGACCTCGCCGGGAGTCGCGGCGACGTCGAGCAACTGGTCCGCGGTCACGGTGACGTCGGAGCGAAGCTTGCCGAGCTGGTTCGGCGCCGCGCCGAGGACCTGGTCGAAGACCGCGCGGCAGGTGTCGACCATGCCGGGGTGCGCGACCCACGAGCCGTCGAAGCCGTCGCCGGCCTCGCGCGTCTTGTCGGCCTCGACCTTGGCGAACGCCTGCTCGTTGACCGCCGGGTCCTTGCTCGGGATGAACGCCGCCATCCCACCGATCGCGTGCGCTCCACGCTGGTGGCACGTCCGGACCAGGAGCTCGGTGTACGCCCGCATGAACGGCACCGTCATCGTCACGCTGTTGCGGTCCGGCAGCTGGAAGTCGGCGCCACGGGTCCGGTAGGTCTTGATCACGCTGAACATGAAGTCCCAGCGGCCCGCGTTCAGCCCGGCCGAGTGCTCGCGCAGCTCGTACAGAATCTCCTCCATCTCGAACGCCGCCGGGTACGTCTCGATCAGCACCGTGGCCCGGATCGTGCCGCGCGGGATGCCGAGGAACTCCTGTGCCAGCACGAACGCGTCGTTCCACAGCCGCGCCTCGAGGTGCGACTCCAGCTTCGGCAGGTAGAAGTACGGCCCCTGGCCGCGGTCGAGCTGGAGCTGCCCGCACGCGGTCAGGTAGAGCGCGAAGTCGACCAGCGCGCCCGACGTCCGCTCGCCGTCGACCAGCAGGTGCTTCTCCGGCAGGTGCCAGCCGCGCGGCCGGACCACGATCGTCGCGAGCTCGTCGTCCGGCTTCAGCGCGTACGACTTGCCGGCGTCGCTGGTGAAGTCGATGGTGCGGGTGATCGCGTCGAGCAGGTTGAGCTGCCCGCCGATCACGTTCTCCCACAGCGGGGTGTTCGCGTCCTCGTGGTCGGCCAGCCAGACCTTCGCGCCGGAGTTCAGCGCGTTGATCGTCATCTTCTGGTCGGTCGGCCCGGTGATCTCCACCCGCCGGTCGACCAGGCCCGGCGCCGGCTCGGCCACCCGCCAGTCCGGATCGTCCCGTACGGCGGCAGTCTCGGCCAGGAAGCCGAGCGACCCACCGGCCGCGATCTCCTCGACCCGCGTCCGGCGCCGCTCCAGCAGCTCCAGCCGCCGCGGGTTCAGCGCGCGGTGCAGCTGCTCGATCAGCGCGAGCGCCCGCTCGCTCAGGATCTCGTCGTACCGCTCGTGCATCGGTCCCGTGACCTCGACTGCCACCAGCACTCCTCTACTCGACGACCAAGACTTCGTGATCCGTGATGCGTTCCACCTCGACCGTAATCCAGCCGCCCTCCTCGGTCACCGCGACCTCCCCACCACCGACCAGGAACGACGCCCGGCTCCCGCTCGCCCGGACCGACACGGTGAACGGCCCGCTCGGCGTGAACTCCTCCAACCGTCCCCGCCACGCGCCGCCCTGGTCGAGGTTGACCAGGTGCACGACGGTCCGCTCGCCCTGCCGGTAGACCTGGCAGTCCAGCACGCCCGCGCCCTCCACCGTCAACGGAAGCTCCCCGGCGAACCGCCGGACCAGATTCGCCAGCAACCGCCCGTGGTCCGGGTGGTGGTAGCGGGCATAGAGCCGATCCAGATCAGCCGCCAGGTACGCCGTCCGCTCGCCCAGCACCAGCGCCGGTACGTCGGTCGTCGGCTCCGCCATCCACGACTTCTCCGGCGGGTAGATCGGGAACGGCGGCACCAGCGTCAACGCGCCCTCGCCCCGCACGACCTCCAAAGAGCCACCGAACGGGAGCAAGTCGGTCCCGTCGAACCCGTCGGCCACCGAACGATCCTCGATCCGCAGGTAGCTGTGGCTGTCGTAGGTCTCCCAGCTCCCCGACGACCCACCGACCCGCCGCTCCCCGCTGTGCCGTACGCCGAGCAGCTCACCGAGCGCGAAGTCGTCGCGCCGGTCTCCCCACTCGTCGTAGAGACTCGACTCCCCGGTCACGATCAGCCGGCCGCCACCCTCAACGAACCTCACCAACTCAGCACACTGCTGATCCGTCAGCACCCCCAGATTGGGGACGATCAGCACCTCAAAAGAACTTCTGATTTCAGAGGTAGGCAAGTAGGGGATGCGGGCCCGTACCAAAGCATCCACCCACCCGCGGTACGGCAACTGACTCACCGTCTCCGGATCGTCCTTGCCGTGGAAGTCCACACTGCGCTGACTCCACAACAACCCCACGGTCGCCACCGGTTCCCGACCCACCAAGTACTGCTCATTCGAGGCATGCCAACCGAACAACGACTCCGCCGTGTCGTACTGCCGCCGGTCCTCATGCACCGACCCGATGTGGTGCCACCACGGCTGGATCCCACCCGCAAACCCTTCCACCGCCCACATCCGGGCCTCCGGCGCCGGCTTGCTCCCGAGCCGGAACGTCGGCGTCCCCGCGTCGTACATCGCCGTGCTCTCCGGAATCAACGTGTCCCACCCGAGCAACCCGTGCAGCCGCTTCCCGGTATCGGCATTGGCCTGGAACCCCGACTCGTCGTGCCGCCACTGCGAGTCGAGGAAGAAGATCGGCGCCCGCGAGCAGATCGCCACGTCGTCCCGCAACCGCTTGCTCTGAGCAACGACCTCACCCCCGTTCATCCCGATCCACAGACAATCCGGCCCGCCGAACCGCTGCGTCACCTCGTTGTTGAGATCCCACACCGCCAGCCGCCGGTCGTAGCTCCACCGGATCCACCGCCGGTACGCCGTGTCCTCCCAGTCCACAGCTCTCGGGAGGTCCAGCCCCACCAGCTCCTTGAACGAACCAGAGCAGTTGGCGCAGTAGCAGATGTGCTCCCGATCGAGCCCGCTCCAACTGTTGTCCGTGATCCCGTCCGGCGCCGTCCGCTCGATGATCTCCTCGAGCACGCCGGTCAGGAAGTCCCGGTAGTACGGCCCGGTCACGCACGCGACGTACAGCTCGCCCGCCCGATAAGGCTCACCCGACGCATCCACAGCGAACCAGTCCGGATGCGCGTCGTACAGCGGCTGGTGCGCCCGGTTGGAGTCCATCCGGGCCAGCACGGTCAAGCCCTCTTCCCGTGCAGCAGCCGCGATCTCGCCGTACAGGTCGCGCTCGCCGAGGAACTCCGCCCGGTGATGCAGCGGGAACCTGCTCGGGTAGTACGCGACGATGCCGCCCGCGTTGACGATGACACCCTGCACCCTGGTCCGGCGCCACTGGCCGCGCCACCAGTCCGCGTCGTACCGGGCCGGGTCCTTCTCGGTCAGGTTCGTCTGGGCCCAGCGCAGCGTGCGCCGGTACCAGGGTGCGCCGGTCATCCGGCCAGGCTCTTCAGCGCGTCACCGGAGCCGGACAGGTTGTCCAGCACCATCTCGGAGTACTTCCGGCTCAGCACGACACCTTCGGCACCCCCCGCGAAGGCAGCCAGTACGGCGTCCCGCACGCTGTCGCGCGTGCACTGGGTCAGGTCGCCCTCGTTGTCGTCCCAGTTGATCTTGGTGCCGAGATCGCGCGGCGACTCCAGCCCGCGCTGCTTGGCCACCCCGACCGGGATGTCGATGTCGATGCCCGGGTAGATCAGGCTCTGCCCGCCGACGCCGGCGACGGCCCGCTCGGTCTCGCGCCGTACGTAGTCCGCGGTGAAGCCGGCCTGCGGCAGCTTGTCGTACGAGCCCTCGTCGAGCTGCAGCAGCTTCATCATCAACGGGTAGACGTCCTCGGGATCCGCGTCGGCGAACAGCGCGCCGCAGATGCTCTTCACCCAGGTGAAGAACCGCGGCCCGGCGCAGTTGTTGTAGATCACCACCTTGATGAAGTCGGAGAACTTCGCCATCTCGGCGTAGTCCTGGTCCGCCCGGTAGAACGGGCTGAACGAGATGTTGTGGTAGACGTGCCACCCCACCTGGACGGCGGGCGACAACGCCTTCGCGACCCCGTAGATGTCGCGGTACAGCTGGCGCTGGCTCTCGGTCCACAACGTCTGCCAGGCCAGCACTTCCGGGAAGTTCAGCAGGATCCGCCAGAACGTGACGAACGCGCCGTCGGCCGGCCGCTCACCGGCGCCGACCCGCTGGTTCCACTCGACCAGCTCGCGGTAGCCGCGCATCGCCCGGTCCACGTCGATCCCGCGCTCACGCCCGAACTGGCGGCAGTGCGGGCAGAAGCAGCCGACCTCGGCCACGTCGACCGTGCCCTGCATCAGCATGTTCAGCGGACCGGGCCGCTCCGAGCACCACGCGAGGCCGTCGAGCTCGTAGCTCTGCAGGTAGTCCTCGACGAAGCTCAGGTGCCAGTTGCGGTAGTCCGGGTTGTTGAAGCACGGCCGGCGGCCGGGCCGTCCCCACGCGTCGACCTCGAGCACCTTCACGAAGTTCGGGTACGTGCGCAACTGCTTGGCGCCGCCGCTCTCCTCCATCCAGGCGAAGGACTTCATGCCGCGCTCGCGGGCCTTCGGGATCACCTCGCCGAGCAGGTCGAGGTCAGGATGCTCGGGAGCCTGCCCGGCCGAACCGAGCACGGTGTTGCCGTAGTACTGCGGGTGCGTGGTCGCGTAGTTGCCGCCGACCCACCCCAGGTCGTACTCCTGGCCACCGTGGTCCGGGATCGGGTGCCCGGGAATCTGCCGGCCCCCGGTGCCCCGGGTCCAGGTCGGCGTGGCCAGGAAGAGCGCGTTGACCGCGCCCCGGTCGGCCAGGATGTCCAGTGTCTGGTCGACGCCTTCGTCGACGAACGAAACCGCTCCGATCTGCATGGCTACGAGCCGGTCCGGCACGTCGCTCACCCCTTCATTCCTGTCATCGTGATGCCTTGGATGAAATAGCGCTGCGCGAAAAGGAAGACGGCGATCACCGGTACGACGGAGACCGTCGCACCGCACATCAGCAGACTGATCTGGGTGAAGTACTCGCCCTGGAACTGGGCCAGCGCCACCGGCAGGGTCTGCAGGTTCTCGGAGTTGATGTAGATCAACGGCCCGAACAGGTCGTTCCACGACTCGAGGAAGGTGAACACCCCGATCGCGGCCAGGGCCGGTTTGGTCTGCGGCAGCATGATCCGCCAGTAGATGCCGAAGGTGGAGGCGCCGTCGATCTTGCCGGCGTCCTCCAGCTCCTTCGGCACCGTGAGGAAGGACTGCCGCATCAGGAAGGTCGCGAAGACCGGCGTGAGCACCTTCGGCACCCACAGCGGGTACTGGGTGTCCACCCACCCGATGTGCCGGAACACGATGTACTGCGGGATCAGGTACGCGATCCCCGGGATGATCGAAGTGGCCAGCAGCACGATGAACGCGAAGTCCCGCCCGGCGAACCTCAAGCGGGCGAAGGCGTAGCCCGCCATCGACGCGACGATCAGGATGCCGACCACGTTCAGCCCGGCCAGCTTCACGCTGTTCCACAGGAAGACCGGGATCAGCTCGAAGATCTGCCGGTAGTTGTCCCACTGCGCGTCCTTGGGCAGGAACTGCGGCGGCACCGACAGCACCTGCGCCTCCGGCCGCAACGACGCGCTGATCATCCACACCAGCGGCGCCAGGAAGGCCGCCGCGAACAGCGTCATCACGACGTACTGCGAGGTCTTGGTGGCGATTCTCATGTGTAGAACACCCACCTCTTCTGCAACCGCCACTGCAGGAACGTGACGGCGGCGATCACCGCGAACAGGATCCAGGCCATCGCCGAGGCGTAACCGACCTTCCCGAAGCCGAACGCGTTCTGGTAGATGTTGAAGATGTAGACGCTGGTGGAGTGTCCCGGCCCGCCCTTGGTCATCACGTAGATCAGCCCGAAGACCTGGAACGACGTGATGAACTGGGTGATCAGCAGGAACAGGAAGTGTGGCGTGAGCAGCGGCAACGTGATGTAGCGCAACCGCGCCCACGCCCCGGCGCCGTCGATCCGGGCCGACTCGAAGTACTCCTCGGGCAGCCCCTGCAGGCCGGCCAGCAGGATGATCATCGGATAGCCGATGCCCTGCCAGACGCTCACCAGGATCACCGCCGGCATCGCCCAGCTCGAGCTCGACAGCCACTGCGGCCCGGAGATCCCGACCTGGCCGAGCATCCCGTTGATCACGCCGTTGTCGGGCTGGAAGAACCAGAACCAGACGAACCCGATCGCGACCACGTTCGTCACGTACGGCGCGAAGTACGCCGTCCGGAAGAACGCGACGCCCTTGATCGGCCGCGAGCAGAGCAGCGCCAGCACCAGCCCGACCCCGATCGTCAGCGGGATGCTGGCCAGCGTGAAGTAGATCGTGTTCTTGAACGTCTGCACGAACAACGGGTCGTTGCCGAACAGGTCCCGGAAGTTCTGCAGCCCGACGAACTTCGGCGCCGAGATGCCGTTCCAGCTGGTCAGCGACGCGCCCATCGAGACCAGGATCGGGAAGAACTGGAACACCACCACGCCGACCACGATCGGGCTGATGAACAGCCAGCCGACCAGGTTCTGCCGGCGGCGTTCCCGGCGAGCTCCCGCGACCGCGACCGGGCGGCCGCGCGTGAGGGATAACGTTGCCATTGGCAATCAGCCCTTCAGTGCGGTCTCCACTTGCGGCGTGATCTGCTGGAGCACCTCGGCGACCGGCTTCTCGCAGTTGTAGGCCTGGTCGAGCGCGGGCCGGTACAGCTCCCGGGCGCCGAGCGTGTTCTTGGTCTGGTTGGTCGCGGTCAGGTGCTTGGACGCCTCACCGAACAGCCCGATGTGCTCGGGCATCTTGCCCTTCGGCGCGAGCCCGGCCGCCGCCTTGTTGTTGATCGGCGTGAACGAACCGCCCTCGAGCAGGATCCGGCCGCCGTCCTCACTGGCCAGGTACTTCAGCAGGGCCCAGGCCTGGTCGGGGTTCTTGGCCGTCTTGGGGATGCAGAAGACGATCACACTGGACTCGGTCTTCTGCTGCAGGTCGGCCGGTGGCGGCGCGACGTCCCAGGTGAAGTCCTTGATCGTGCTGCGCAGGTAGGGCACCGTCCCGAAGGTCGCGTAGAGCATCGCCAGTTTGCCCTGCGCGAACATCTGCGTCTCGGCGTTGTCCTGCTGCAGCGACGACCACGGCGGCTGCACCTTGTCCTTGCAGGTCAGGTCGGTGGCCCACTGCAAGGCCTCGATCTCCTGGGTCCCGGACAGCGTGAACTTCGTGCCGTCGGTGGAGAAGATCCCGGTCTCGCTGCCGTGGTTGACCGTGAACGTCTGCTCGTACCCGGTGTCCAGGTAGATCAGTCCGCCGTACCGCTGGCCGGGGACGGTGAGCTTCTTGGCCCGGTCGACGAAGTCGTCCCAGTGCCAGCCCTCCGCACTCCACGTCGTCGGCGGCAGCGGTACGCCGGCCTGTTTGAACAGGTCGACGTTGTAGAAGATCAGCCGTGGCTCGTAGCCGACCACCCACGCGGTGTGCGAGCCGTCCGGCTGCTTGGGGAACTCGTACACCTCCTTGGCGAAGTGCGCGGTGTCGAGCCCGTCCTTCTCGATGTACGGGCGCAGGTCCAGCAGCGCGCCCTGCTCGGAGAAGCCGCGGACGAAGTCGTCGTTGATCCGCATGATGTCCGGCGGTGCTCCACCGGCCAGCAGCGTGCGCATCTTGGTGTCGTACTCCTGGGTGACCGCGGGCTGCACCGTGACGGTCGCGCCCGAAGCCTTCTCGTGGGCCCGGATCGCCTGTTCCAACGGCGTGCCCTTGACCTGCTGCCAGTTGAGGAAGGTGAGGCCCTTGCCGCCACCGCCCGCGTCGTTGCTGTTGCCACCGCAGCCGGCCAGCACACCGCCGGCCGCGATTCCGCCCAGCCCCGCCAGGAACCGGCGGCGGCTGAGGTTGGAGGGGATTGTCTGCACCGGAATCTCCCATCCATGAAGGATGAATACGTATACACTGAATACGTATACAGAGCGATCTGGTGTCGGTCAACGGTGAAGGACCACACTCTTCAGTAGGGTTCGGGTCCGACCACGAGGGGAGGCCACGGTGAGTCGACCACCAACCAGCAGGGATCTGGCGCGTCTGGCAGGGGTGTCCCAGGCGACGGTGTCCCGGGTGCTGACCAACAATCCGAAGGTCAATCCGGAGACCAGAGCCCGCGTGCTCCAGGTGCTCAAGGAAGCGAACTACACGCCGAACGCGCTCGCCCGCGCGATGAAGACCGGGCGTACCGACACCATCGGGGTCTTCATGACCCGCGTGACCAGCCCGTTCCACGCCGAACTGCTGGACGAGATCGGCCGCGTGCTCAGCTCGGTCGGGCTGCACATGATCCTGTGGAACATCGAGCACGACCCGGAGGAGTCGGTCAGCCGCGTGCTGCAGCAGCGGCTGGTCGACGGATTCCTGCTGACCTCCGCGACGTACGACTCGACGCTGCACACGATGGCCCTCGAGTCCGGTACGCCGACCGTCCTGCTGCACCGCGGGATCGACGGCCTGGACTGCGACCAGGTCGTCGGCGACAACTGGCAGGGCGCGTACGACGCCGGCCGGTACCTCGCCGAGGCCGGGCACACCGAGATCGGGCTGGTCCGGCTGGAGCACACCGGGAACACGTCACGCGACCGCGAGAACGGCTTCCGGGCCGCGCTCGACGAGGCCGGCGTGAAGATCAAGGCCCGCAACATCGTCACCGTCGGCGTCCCGCACGCCGACGGCCACGCGGCCGCGCAGAAGCTGCTCTCGCAGAAGAAGCCGCCGACCGCGATCTACACGATGACCGACCTGCTCGCCTTCGGCATCCTGGACGGCGCCCGCGCGCTCGGCGTCACGGTCCCCGACGACGTGTGGGTGATCGGCTACGACAACACCGACCTGGCCGCCTGGGAGTCCTTCGACCTGACCTCGGTCGCCCAGCCGATCCACGCCATCGTCGAAACCGGCGTCGACCTGCTCCGCCAACGCATCGTCGACCCCGACCGCCCGACCGAGATCGTCACGCTGCCGTGCCCGCTGGTGGTGAGAGGCTCGACGGCGAACACACCTGCCTAGCTCTGCAACGACGGCAGGACATCCTGAAGAACCTTCGCGTGGTCCTCCGGGTTCTTCAGACCCATCCCCATGGTGTTCACGCTCAGGTGAGTTGCACCGATTTCCCGCCAGGCTTGGGCGAAGGCCGGCCACTCCGCCTCCGGCACGCGGCCGAGCGTCAGGCGGGCCTCGAAGCCGATCGCCGCCGGGTCGCGGCCGGCCTCCACGGCGTACTGGCGAACGCGCTCGACGGCAGCGCGGGCCTCCTCGTCGGGATTGCTCTGCGGCATCCAGCCGTCACCGATCTCGCCCGTACGACGCAACACCGCCTCCGCGGTGCCGCCGAACCAGATCGGGATCTGACGAGCGGGCAGCGGGTTGAGACCGGCCTCCTCGACCTGGTGGTACTTGCCGTCGTACGAGATGACCGGGTCGGCCCAGAGCTTGCGCAGCAGGTCGACCTGCTCCTCGAGCTTGGCGCCGCGCTGTTTGAAGGGGACGCCGAGCGCGTCATACTCGACCTGGTTCCAGCCGATGCCGACGCCGAGCCGGAGCCGGCCGCCGCTGAGCACATCGACCTCGGCCGCTTGCTTCGCCACCAGAGCGGTCTGGCGCTGCGGCAGGATCACGACGCCCGTCACCAGCTCCAGCTCAGTGGTGACCGCCGCGAGATACCCGAACAGCACGAAAACCTCATGAAACAAGGACTTGTCGGTATAACCGCTCCAGCCCGGACGGTTCGCCGGGTCCGCGCCGAGCACGTGGTCGTAGGCCAGCGCGTGCGTGTAGCCGGCCTGCTCGACGGTCTCGGCCCAGGACCGGACCACCGCCGGGTCACTGCCGATCTCGAGCTGGGGAAAGACGGCACCGATCCTCACAGAGCGACTCCTTGCAGTAGTTGGACCATTCCTTGCACCGCTTGGTCGAACGGCTCGTCGTCGTTCGCTGCCCGGGCCAGCACGTACCCACCTTGCAGTACGGCGGCGACGGTCGCCGCCGTCGCCACCGGATCCAGAGTGGCCGGGAACTCTCCGGTTTGCTTGCCCTCGGCAAGGATCTCGGCGAGCCGTTCGCGGATCCGCCGGAAGGTGACCTCGACCGGCGCCCGGAGCGCGGGGTCGGCCATCACGTCCGGGTCGGCGGTGAGCCGGCCGATCCGGCAGCCCTTGAGCACCTCCCGGTCGCGCTGCAGGTAGCGCGCGATCCGCTCGACCGCCGTACCGGGCCCGGACAGCTGCTCCTCGGCGGCCGCGCTCAGCTCGGTCGCCGACCGCTCGATCGCCGCCTTCGCGAGTTCGGCCTTGCCGGTGAAGTGGTGGTACATGCTGCCCTGGCCGGCGTCGGCCGCGGCCTGGATCGCCTTCGGGCTGGTCCCGACGTAGCCCCGCTCCCAGAGCAGCTGCTGCGTACTCCGGATCAACCGTTCGACTGTCTCCACCTTGCTCACTGTACCCAGGGGTACAGGGGCGAATGGCTTGGCGTTCGACGGACCGATAGTCTCGGTCGCCATGAGCACCTCCGTCGCGATCGCCGTGATCACTTTCCGGCGGCCTGAGCAGCTGTTGGACCTGCTGGACAGCCTGCAGGCCCAGGAGCTGCCCGCGGACAGCGACTTCGCCGTACGGATCGTCGTGGTGGACAACGACGCGGCCGGATCGGCCGCGGAAGTGATTGTCGCGTCAACGGGCCCGTACGCCGTCGAGTCCGCGATCGAGCCGGAGCCGGGGATCCCGTTCGCGCGGGAGAAGTCGGTGCAACTGTGCTGGGACGACGACGCGCTGATCTTCGTCGACGACGACGAGGTCGCGCCGGAAGGCTGGCTGGCCACGCTGCTCGGCGCCTGGAAGAGCACCGGCGCGGACGTGGTGACCGGGCCGATCCAGGGCATCCTGCCGCCGGACGCCCCGGCCTGGAACCGGTACAGCGACGTGCACGATTCCACCGGCAAGCACAAGACCGGTGACGTGCTGAACAAGGCGTACACGAACAACACGCTGGTCGCCCAGAAGGTGTACCACCAGGTCACGCCGGCCTTCCACCCGGCGTTCCGGTTCACCGGGTCGAGCGACCTGCACTTCTTCCTGCGCGTGCACCAGGCCGGGTTCCGGATCGTCTGGTGCGAAGAAGCGCGGATCACCGAGGACGTGCCCGCGTCCCGGACGACGCTGCGCTGGCTGGTCCGGCGCGCGTTCCGCTCCGGCAGCGGCGACAGCATCTCCCGGGTGCTGATCCGGCCCGGGGTGGCCAGCACCGGCAAGGCGCTGGCCTATGCTCTGGCGCGCATCGGATCGGCCTTCGGCTACGGCCTGGCCGGTCTGGTGCTGGTACGCAAGACCTATCTGCTGAAGGCCGTTCGCCGGTTCTTCTCGGGCATCGGCAGCCTCGCGGGCATAGTTGGGATCAACCATGACGAGTACCGGGAACGGCACCACACCGACGGTGGCGACGCTGTGCCACGCGATCTGGCAGCTGGAGAGGGAGCTGGATCTGCTGAGCTGGCGGATCCAGGGCGCCCACCCGTGGCCGATCATCCGGATGCGCGTCTTCCATGAGCTGACCAAACGCGGCGGGATCCACGGCGAGCCGCACCCAGTACGCCGTACGCGCTCGGACAAGGCGCGCCTCGTCGGCAAGCACGTCGCCGGTGTGGTCGGGAAGAACCCGTTCCTCGCCTCCGGCGCGTACGACGCGCTGGTGGTGCCGCACCCGCGCAAGCCCGCGGGGATCGAGATCTACACCGACAAGCTGCGCACCGAGCTCGGCTCGTCGGCGCTGGTGCTGGACTCCGGGATCAACGGGACCCCGCTGGCCGGCAGCCGCAACCTGGACTTCTTCACCTCGGCCGCGGGCGCGGTCCGCAGCCGCTCGATCGACGCGCGGACCACGACGATCGCGAACGCGCTCGAGGCGCTGACCGGCGTCAAGGTCCCGATCGGCGCGCTGGTCGCGCGGGAGATCCCGAAGCACCTGCGGCTGCGGACGCTGTACCGCGCGCTGCTGCGGCGGCACCGGATCAAGACCGTGTACTCCGTGGTGCCGTACTTCCACCAGCACATCACCGGCGCGGCCCGCGACCTCGGCGTACCGGTGATCGAGCTGCAGCACGGCGCGATCAGCCCCTTCCATCTCGGCTACAGCTACCCCGGCAGCCCGGTGGTCGCGGACCAGCCGGACGAGCTGTGGTGCTTCGGCTCGTACTGGGAGACCGTCGCCGAACTGCCTGCCGGGATGTCGACGGCCGTGATCGGGGCGCCGTTCCTGCCGGCGGCCGATGCTTCGCTGAAGATCGACGACCAGGTGCTGTTCCTGTCCCAGGGGACGATCGGGCCGGCGCTGCTGGACTTCGCGGTCGAGTTCTCGGCGGCGCGGCCGGAGCTGGACGTGGTGTTCCGGCTGCACCCGAGCGAGCACCTGACGGACTACGCCGTACCGTCCGGGAGTCGCGTGAGACTGTCCGCGGGGTCGGCGGAGTCGACGGTCGAGCTGCAGCGGGCGGCGGCCTACCAGGTGGGTGTGTCGACGACGGCGTTGTTCGAGGGGATGGCGCTGGGTTGTCGTACTGCGGTGGCCGAGTTGCCGGGGCACGAGTACCTGCAGCCCGTTGTGGATCTTGGTGACGCGCTGCTGGCTCCGGATGCGGCGACGCTGGCCGCGCGGCTCGAGGACGCGCCGGTGTGCGCGGACAGTTCGGTGTACTACGCGGCGGACCAGCTCAGCGCCGTACTGAAGGATCCCTCCCGATGAAGCCGAGCAGGCGGTCCTGGAGCGGAGCGTCTTGCGGGACCTCGATCTCGGGGCCGAACACCTCCACGTCGGGACCGAACGCGCCGGGCGTGCGGTAGAGCGTCATCATCTCGGCCGGGACCGACGTCGTACTGCGCCAGAGCCGCTCGACGTCCTCCGGATCGATCGCCTCGTCCTGCCCGGTCGCCCGGGCCAGGTCCCAACCGTGCAGCACCAGGTCGTCGCTGACCACCTGATCGATCTGCGCCTCGGCCGTCATCCTCCCCGCGGGTGTGTCGACCTCCTGCGCCGCGAGCTCGGGGTTGTCGAGCACCTCCTCGACCGCCGCCCGAGCCTGCCGGAACGTCTGCAACGGATCGTCCCCCTCGAACGACCGCCCCACCGGCCCGAGCATGTACCCGTGCATCGCGATGACATGGTCCACCACGTCCCGCGCCGACCACTTCACACACGGCGACTGGTTGCCCCAGTCCCCCACCCGCACCGCCGCAACCTTCGCCTCGAAAGCTCCCGCCCGCCGCCGATACCGCTCCCCGATGTCTCCCATCGGGCCACCTAACCACCTCACCCCCCGAAACTGAACCGCTTGAGCAACCAGCGGTTCCACCCCGCCGAGGGTCATCGACCACCAGCCCCCGACAGATGCGCGGCACCCACAAGCCGCACCCCCACCCACCTCCCAAGTACCAGCCCCCGACAGATGCGCGCACAGACAAGCTGTACCCCCGCCCACCTCCCAAGTACCAGCGCCCGATCGGTGGCCGGCACTTGAAGCAACCCCGCCGGGCACAGCCCTCCGACAGATGCTCCGCACACACAAGCCCCACCCCCACCCACCTCCCAAGTACCAGCCCCCGACCGATGGCCGGCACTTGAAGCAACCCCGCCGGGCACAGCCCTCCGACAGATGCTCCGCACACACAAGCCCCACCCCCACCCACCTCCCAAGTACCAGCCCCCGTTCGGTGGCCGGCACTTGAAGCAACCTCGGGGGAACATTCGGCTCTCGCACCCCTCCCTCCCTCGACCCGCCTACGGGTCGGGAAGTTGTCGGTGGGAGTTCGTAGGCTCCTCGGCATGCGTTCGGTGGAGTTGGGGCGGAGTGGACTGCAGGTCAGCGAGCTGGGGTTGGGGCTTGCGTCGTTGGCGGGGATGTTCGCGGTGGTGCCTGAGGGGGAGGCGGTGGCGACCATCGACCGGGCCTGGGAACTGGGGATCCGGTTCTTCGACACAGCGCCCGTCTACGGATACGGACTCTCTGAGCAGCGCGCCGGGATGGCTCTGCGCGGCCGCCCCCGCGACCAGTACGTGCTGTGTACGAAAGTCGGGCGCCTGCTCGAGCCCGGCGGCCAGGACCTCCAGGAGATCTGGGCCGAACCACCCCCGGGCATCGGCCCGCGCCTGGACTACTCGTACGCCGCGGTGATGCGCTCGTTCGAGGAGAGCCTGCGGCGCATCGGCATCGACCGGATCGACCTCCTGCACATCCACGACCCCGAGCTCGACTTCCGCACCGCCTCGACCGAAGCACTCCGCGCGCTGGTCGAGCTCCGCGACCGCGGCACCATCCGCGCGCTCTCGCTCGGCATCAACCACGCCGACGTCGCCGCCCGCTTCCTCCGCGAGGCGACCACCACGCCCGACTGCGTCCTCATCGCCGGCCGCTACAGCCTGCTCGACCACTCCGCCGCCGACGAACTCCTCCCGCTCGCCCACCAGCTCGGCGTCTCGATCATCGGCGCCGGCGTCTTCCAAGGCGGTCCGCTCGCGGCCGCGCGCCCGTCGGTCGGCTACCCACCGCTCCCACCCGAGGCCGCCGCCCGCCTCGACCAGCTCCGCACGATCAGCGACCAGTACGCCGTACACCTGCCGGCCGCCGCCCTCCAGTTCCCGCTCACCCACCCCGCGATCCCGACGGTCGTCGTCGGCGCCCGCACGCCGCAGGAGATCACCGAGGTCGCCGCGTACCTCGGCCACAGCATCCCCCCGGCGTACTGGCGCGCCCTGGAACAAGCGGGCCTGATCCCGCTACGGTCGGCCTGAGGAGGTGCCATGCGATTCGCGCTGATGCACAAGACCAACCCCGCGCTGGAGGCCGGCCAGGCTCCCGACCCGGACATCCTGATCCGCGCCGACGCGGTCCTCGAGGAGATGCGCCAGGCCGGCGTCCTGCTCACCGCCGAGGGCCTCCTCCCCAGCAAGCACGGCGCCCGCATCACCTTCCCCGACGGCCCACCCCGCGTCCTCGACGGCCCCTTCACCGAAACGAAGGAACTAGTCGCCGGCCTCTCGATCATCCGCGTCGCCTCCCGCGACGAGGCGATCCAATGGGCACTCCGCTTCGCCGAAGTCGACCCCGGCACCGAAATCGACATCCTCCAACTCGCCGACTGACAGCCCGTACGCCGGCCGCCCGTACGCCGGGTGCCCGCCCATGCGGCCAACTCCAGCAAGAAAGCCGGCACGACGGCGCCAGGCCGGCACCCGGCCACCGCGGCCGGCACCAGCAAAAAGCAGCCGGTACGACGGCGCCAAGGCGCCGCCCCTCGGCCGTCCCGGACACCAGATGGTCCACCCGCGGCACATCCCGGTCCTGGCGGCACCCTCGACGTACACCCCGCCGCGCGCGCCGAGGTGCCGACCCTCGGCGGTCGCCAACCCTCCGCTTTCCTTCCCTCCGGCCGCCGCGACCTCAACCCCCACCAACCTCCCCGGCCGCATCCGCACCCACCCCAACCACCGCGGGCAGCACCAGCAAGCCAGCCCGTACCGCGGCGCCGAGGCCGGGCACCCAGCCGCCACGGCCAGCACCAACAAGCCAGCCGGTACGACGGCGCCGAGGCGCCGTCCCTCGGCGGCCGCCAACCCTCCGCTCTCCTTCCCTCCGGCCGCCGCGACCTCAACCCCCACCAACCTCCCCGGCCGCATCCGCACCCACCCGACCACCGCGGCCGGCACCAGCAAGCCAGCCGGTACGGCGACGCGAGGCGCCGAGGCGCCGGCCTTTGGCGATCGTCAGCAGCCGGATCCGGCCGGTCGCCACGCCTTCGGCTCGGGCGGTAGTGCAGAGGAGAAACCGAATGGTTCCTGGCCGCCACCGGCACTCCCCTTCCTTCCCTCCGGCCGCCGCGACCTCAGCCCCACCAACCTCCCCGGCCGCATACGCACCCACCCCAACCACCGCGGGCAGCACCAACAAGCCAGCCCGTACAGCGGCGCCGAGGCCGGGCGCCCAGCCACCGCGGCCGGCACCAGCAATGCAGCCGATACGGCGGCGCCGTGGCGCCGGGCCTCGGCGGTCGGCAACCCTCCGCCTTCCTTCCCTCCGGCCGCCGCGACCTCAGCCTCCACCAACCTCCCCGGCCGCATACCTACCCACCTCGACCACCGCGGCCGGCACCAGCAAGACAGCCGATACGGCGGCGCCGTGGCGCCGGGCCTCGGCGGTCGGCAACCCTCCGCCTTCCTTCCCTCCGGCCGCCGCGACCTCAGCCCCACCAACCTCCCCGGCCGCATACGCACCCACCCCGACCACCGCGTCGTCGTACTGGAGCCACCAGATGAGCCGACCAGGTGGTCCGCCCGCGGCGACAGTTCGTCCCGCGTTCCCGGGGGCGCTACTCGGCAGTGCTTGAGTGCGCCGCATGCGCGCGCACTGGAAGACCATAGCCACCGTCCTCACCACCGCCGCGGCTGTCGCCGCCTCCGCCCTCGCCGTCCCCTGGCTCTCCACCCGCGACGACCAACCAGCCGGCCGGCCCACTGGGATCGCCGAGATCCGGGAGCAGTACCTGGATCCGCGCGGACCGGTGATGGTCGTCGCGCACCGCGGGTACTGGCGGGGCGCGCCGGAGAACTCGCTGGCGGCAGTCGAGCTGGCGATTCGCAAAGGCGCCGAGGTGGTCGAGATCGACGTGCAGCGGACGGCCGACGGGGAACTCGTACTGATGCACGACACGACCGTCGACCGCACCACTGACGGCCGCGGCGCGGTGTCCTCGTTGACGCTCGCGCAGGTCCGCGCGCTCAAGCTGCGCACCGGGCTCGGGGGCGCGCAGGCTCCCGTGACCGAGCACCAGGTGCCGACGCTCGCGGAGGCGCTGCGGGTGGTGAAGGGCCGCGCGCTGATCAACCTCGACAAGGGGTGGGCGTTCCGCGACCAGGAGTACGACCTGCTGACCGCGACCGGCACGCTCGACCACGCGATCTTCAAGTCGTCGGCGCCGGTCGCCGAGGTCGAGCAGTTCCTCGCCCGCGACCCGCGGATCCTCTACAGCCACGTCGTCGACGACGCGAACGCGAGCAGCCTCGGCGCGTTCGCCCGCCGGCTTCCGTCGTACGAGCTGGTGTTCGACCGGCTGACCGACGCGCAGATCCAGCCGGCCGCCGTGGCCGCGGTCGCGAAGGCGAGCCGGATCTGGATCAACACGATGTGGTACGGACTGGCCGCCGGGTCCACCGACGAGAAGTCGCTGATCGACCCGAAACTCGGCTGGGCGGCCGTCGTCGACCGGCACCAGGGCGACATGATCCAGACCGACGACCAGGAGCAACTCATCTCCTGGCTGCACTCCGGCGACCGCAACCACGACCGCAAGACCTGGCCCGAGCTCCCGCGCGACACCGTCCGCGTCCAGGCCGAGGACTACTCGACCGACGGCAAGGGCGTCGGTTACTCCGACCAGGACGACGAGAACCGCGGCGGCGCGATCGCCCGCCCGTACGAGGGCGTCGACGTCTGCGACCAGGCCGGCGCGGTCGCGGTCTGCTGGATCCGGGGCGGCGAGTGGATCAAGTACGCCGTCGACGTACCGCGCACCGGCACCTACGCGATCGCCGCCCGGGTCTCCTCGCCGTACCACCCGGCCGGCCGGATCACCGTTGCCCTCGACAACAAAGAGAGCGCGCCGGCCGATCTCGTCACGACCACCTCGCACAACGCGTTCACGCTCCAGCCGGTGACGACGCAACGCCTCACCAAGGGCCGCCACGAGCTGGTCGTCCGGGTCGACGCCACGGCGTACCAGAACTTCAACCTCGACTACCTGCAGCTCACGCGAAAGGGCTGAGCACACCCTCCTCGGCGACGACCAGCGAGTCGATCGCGGCGAAGAAGGCGGCGATCCCGGGCAGGTTCGGGCCCTTCGCGCTGCTCGCGGCGTAGTCCTCGCTGGTCTCCCACTCGACGATGTCGAGCCACTCGTCGTTCGCGAGCTGCACGAGGCGCGCGGACCGGAAGCCCTTCCGGTCCGCCGCGAAGTCGGCGAGCATCGCCGGGCGGGCGGCCAGCAGGTCGTCACGCCGGGCCGCCTTGAAGCGGGTCAGTTCCACAGCAGTCATGGGAAGCAGTTTAGAGATTCGTGGAAGCCCACTGGTCGAGGTCCTCCTTCCTGATGGCCGCGGCCATCAGGTCGGGAAAGAGATCCGGGGTGCAGGCGAACGTGGGAATCCCCAGGTCGGCGAACGCGGCGGCGTTGTCGGCGTCGTACGACGGAGCGCCGGAGTCGGCCAGCGCGAGGAGAGCGACCACCTGCACACCGGACTCGACCAGCGACCGTGCCCGCCGCATCAGCTCCTCGCGGTTGCCGCCCTCGTACAGGTCACTGATCAGCACGACCACGGTCTCGGCCGGCCGCGCGACGAGCGTCTCGCAGTACGCGAGCGCCCGGTTGATGTCCGTCCCGCCACCCAGCTGCGTCCCGAACAGCACGTCGACCGGATCCTCGAGCTGGTCGGTCAGATCCACGACGGCGGTGTCGAAGACGACCAAACTGGTCCGCAGCGACCGCAACGACCCCAGGACGGCGCCGAACACGCTCGCGTAGACGACCGACTCGGCCATCGAGCCGGACTGGTCGATCGCCAGCACGATGTCGCGCTGGACGCTGTGGTTGCGCCGCGCGTACCCGACCAGCCGGTCCGGGACGATCGTGCCCAGCGCGGGCGAGAAGTGCTTGAGGTTGAGCCGGATCGTCCGGTCCCAGTCGATGTCGGCGTGCCGCGGCCGGCCGGTCCTCCCGGCCCGGTCGAGCGCTCCGGTGACGGCCGCCCGGGTCCGCTCGGCGAGCCGCTTCTCCAGGTCGGCCACCACTCGGCCGACGACCTCGCGCGCGGTCTGCTTGGTCTCCTCGGGCATCACCTCGTTCAGCGCGAGCAGCGTGCTGACCAGGTGGACGTCGGGCTCGACCGCGTTCAGCAGCTCGGGTTCCATCAGCATCCGGGTGATCCCGAGCCGCTCGACCGCGTCGCGTTGCATCACCTGGACGACCGACGAAGGGAAGTACCCGCGGATGTCGCCCAGCCACCGGGCCACCCGGGGCGCCGACGACCCGAGCCCGGACGATCGCTTGGTCCCCGGCTCACCGCGCTCCGCGTCGTACAGGGCCGCCAGCGCCGCATCGACGGACTGGTCCGCCTTCGACAACGAGGTCCCCGTCTCCGGGTCCGCCTCGCTGCCGAGGACCATCCGCCACCGGCGCAGCCGTTCGTCGTCCATCACACCCCCAGCAATCGCGCCACGGTCGGCAGCACCGACGCGGCCAGCTCGGCGTCCAGATCGTCGTCCACGGCAACGACTTGTACGGCGCCGCCCAGCGCCTGCGCGCGCTCGCCGATCGACCGCCGTTCCGGCTTCGCGAACGTCCCGAATGTCCTGCGCAGCAAGGGCAGAACCTCCAGGAACGCCTCGTCCGGAATCCCCGACAACCACCCGTCCACCAGCCCGAGCAACCGCTCGTCGTGCACCAGCAGCAATCCACCGCCGACGAGGAAGCCCTCGACGTACCCAGCAGCTTCGCCGGTGGGCGTTCCCGGCGACAGCGCCCGTCCCAACCGCAGCGCGACCTCGCCCGACTCCACCCGCGACGTGTCGAGCATCAAGCGCGTCAACCGACCACCGATCAACGGCGGCACCGACGCCCGGTCACTCAAACCCTCCAGCGTCCGCAGCCAGAGCTCGCGCGACTCCTCCGAAAGCAACGCCGTCGCATCCTGTACGCCGTCGATCAGCTCCAGCACCGACGCCGCAGCATCCGGATCCAACCCGTGCACTGTCCGCCCCAGGCCGGCGCACACCCGAGCCACCATCCGCTCGGCGACGGCGCCCAGCCCGGCCGTGTCACTTCCCCGTACGTCGCCGTAGCGCGCCGACCGGGCCAAGGCGGGCAACGCGGCCATCAGGTGCCCGACATCCGCGTCCTTCGCCGCACGGGTGTCGACTCCCGCCAGCAAGGCGGGCAGCGCCTCGGCGAGATCCGCCAGCAACGAGCGCTCGAGCGCCGCCGTCACCTCGGCCAGCGTGGACGACTCCGACGCGGCCGCGAGCATGACGGTCGTCGCCGCCCCGACCACCGTCGTACCGTGGGCTCCCGCCGCGACCAGGTCGACCTCGAGCCCCGGATCCCACGCCAGCTTCCACATCTCCCGAAACGTGCCCTGCGCCCGCCGGTCGTCCGAGGTCGGCAACCCCCAGGAGATCCCGAGAATCCGCAACCGGTGCAGCAGATGCGATTTGTCCCGATCGTTCTCCTTGCGCAGATCCAGGTCGATCACCCGCTCGGCCGGGTCCCGCTTGAGCCGCAGCCGCCGAGCCTGCGCCGCGAGATCCGCTGCCACCGGCGCCTGCGGCGTATCGCCCGGCACGGTCCCGAGCAGTTCCCCGACGACCGCTTCCCGCGTCACCAGATCCAGCAGTACGTCGTTCCCGCCACACAGTACGGCGCGCGTCGCCTCGGTCATCTCGCTCAGCCCGGCCAGCGGCCGTTCCCTCAACGCAGCAAGGGTTTCCGCCAGCCGGACCGCCTCGATCACATGCGCGCTCGACACCGGCAAGTCCTCGTCGCGCAGCACCCGGGCGACCTTGGTCAGCCAGCGCGTGGTGATCTGGTCGGGCGCTGTGAACAGGTGGTGGTACCAGCCCGGCGACGTCACGCCGGCGCCATACCCGCTCGCGTTGGCCAGCCGGCTGTGCGTCCACGGCACCCAGGTGCAGGCCACTTTGCGTTTCGGAAGACCCTTCAGGATCCGCGCGTCATGAGTTGCCGGAGGCAACGGCAAGCTCAACGCCGGCACGTGCCACGCACCACAGACCACGGCGATCCGTTCGAAGCCCTCCTTGATCGCCTTGCGCATCGTCTGCCGCATGTACGCCTCGCGCTGCGCCTCCCGGCCGGTCGCCTGCTCGTCGTGGCGCAGCTCGCCCATCGCCTCCGCGATCACCGTGAACGGCTCGGCGCCGTCGCGGCGGTGCTCGATCACGTCGTCCCACCAGCGTTCGGGATCGTCGTACCCACCGGCCGCGGCCAGCGTCGCCAGCGGGTCGATCGACGACCCGCGCTCGCGCTCCGACGACCCGAACATCAGCGCGGCCGGCAGATCGCAGAACCGCACCGGTACGCCGCCGGCCAGCGCGAACCGGATCGCCTGCCACTCCGGGCTGAACACCGCGAACGGCCAGAACGCGGCGCGCGTCGAGTCGTCGACGGCGTACGCCAGGAGCGCGACCGGCGGCACCATCTCCGGGTCTGCGGCCAGCTCGACCACCTTGTCGGCCTCGGGCGGACCCTCGATCAGCACGAGGTCCGGCTGCAGGTCGGCCAGGGCAGCCACCA
Organism: Kribbella italica; assembly: GCF_014205135.1. Classification (NCBI taxonomy): domain Bacteria; kingdom Bacillati; phylum Actinomycetota; class Actinomycetes; order Propionibacteriales; family Kribbellaceae; genus Kribbella; species Kribbella italica. Next base: position 7,223,564 of record NZ_JACHMY010000001.1, on the reverse strand, counting down.
GCGCCCGGGCCGACCCCGGTCCGTGGTGCCTGATGCCGAACAGGTGGACAGACATCAGCTCAGGTCCCGGCACGCCCGGTAGAAGTCCGACCAGCCGTCGCGCTCGCGGACGACGGTCTCCAGGTACTCCGCCCAGACCACGCGGTCGGCCGAGGGGTCCTTCACCACCGCGCCGAGGATGCCGCCGGCGACGTCGTACGAGCGCAGGACGCCGTCGCCGAAGTGAGCGGCCAACGCGAGACCACCGGTGACCACGCTGATCGCCTCGGCCGTGGAGAGCGTCCCCGACGGGGACTTGACCGCGGTCCGGCCGTCCTCGGTCCGGCCCGAGCGCAGCTCGCGGAACACCGTGACGACGCGGCGGATCTCGTCCAGCGCGCTGTCCTGCGGCGGCAGCTCGAGCGAGGCGCCGAGCTGCGCGACCCGGCGGGAAACGATCTCGACCTCGTCGTCGGCGGAGTCCGGCAGCGGCAGGACGACGGTGTTGAACCGGCGCCGCAACGCGCTCGACAGTTCGTTCACGCCCTTGTCCCGGTCGTTCGCGGTGGCGATCACGTTGAAGCCCTTGCGGGCCTGGATCTCGCCGGCCAGCTCGGGGATCGGCAGCGACTTCTCCGACAGGATCGTGATCAGCGCGTCCTGGACGTCGGACGGCATCCGGGTCAGCTCCTCGATCCGGGCGATCTTCGCCTCGGCCATCGCGCGCTGCACCGGGCTCGGGACCAGCGCGGCCTCGCTCGGGCCCTGGGCGATCAGCTGCGCGTAGTTCCAGCCGTAGCGGATCGCCTCCTCCGCCGTACCGGCCGTGCCCTGGACGAGCAGCGTCGAGTCACCACAGATCGCCGCGGCCAGGTGCTCGCTGACCCACGTCTTCGCCGTACCCGGTACGCCGAGCAGCAGCAGCGCCCGGTCGGTCGCGAGCGTGGCGACGGCGACCTCGATCAGGCGGCGCGGGCCGACGTACTTGGGCGTGATCTCGGTGTCGCCGGCCTGCCCGCCGAGCAGGTAGGTGACCACGGCCGCCGGCGACAGCTGCCAGGCCGGCGGACGCACCCGGTCGTCCGTCGCCACCAGCGCAGCCAGCTCGTCGGCGTACTCGTCCTCGGCGTGCGGCCGCATCACTGCTGTGCTGGTCATGACAACTCCTCGTACATCTCACGACGGAAAATCAGGGTCTCGACGAGCCGCAACCGCCAGGTGTCTTCCTCGCCGGTCGGCTCGCGGGTGATCGGATGGTTCAGGACCTCAGGCGGTACGGCGCGCGCCGCGGTGCTGGCCAGGCGTGCCCAGCTGCGGTGGGTACCGGCCTTGGCGAGCAGGTCGAGCACCAGTACGGCGACCGGCTCCGGCCACGGGACCGGCAGGCCGCCGACCAGCTCGGACAGGTCGATGGTGGTCCGCAGGTGCTCGATCGCCTGGGGTAGCTCGGCTTCCGGGAGGACGCGCAGCAGCTCGCCGGTCCGGCCGTCGGTCGCGGCGTTGCTCAGCAGGAGGGCACGGGCCCAGTCGGCGTTCTGGTCGCGGACTGCCGCTTCGGCCCAGGCTGTTTGGAGCACCTCGGCGGCTACGCCTTCCACTGGTAGCTGCAGGGTGGCCGGGTTTGGCAGAGGAGCCGCGGCGACCAACTGCTTCAGCCAACCGGCCCGGCGACCGAGGCCGGGGTGCGCTTGTGGGTCGATGCCGTCGCGCTCCATCGCTTTGGTGACGCGCTCCGGCAGCGTCACTGCCAGCACGCCCTGCGACTCGATCAAGTACGCCGCCACGCGCTCAGCCATCCGCGCGCCGTACTGCGAGCCTGCGATCCGTGCCAGCAGCTCGGCCGCCAGGCGCCGGACCTCCTTGGCCCGGTCGTCGAGTGCCTGCTCCAGGAACTCCTCGTCGGCCTTGCTCACCTTGACCTTGAGCACCCCGAGAGACTCCAACCGGGTGGCCGCTGTCTCCGTCGGCCAGACCTCGCGCAGCGCCTCCAACGCAGCCGCTGGATCCTTCGCACGCAACCGCCTGAACCACGCTCTCCGCTGGAGCGCGTTGCCGTGAGTCCACAACTGCGGGTCATCGCTGACCGCCTCGTGCAGGAACCGCCACTCCGGATTCAGCTCAGCCAGCCAGGCCGCCCGGCGCCCCGCGGCGGCGATCACCAGCGGCCGGTACTCCGCGCGGCTCTTCGCGTAGTCGGCCAACGCGGGCAGGTGCTCGGGTGGGATCCCCCAACCCTTGGCGTCCGCGATCCGCAACCACTCGCCCAGCGCTGCCGACTGGAATCCCGTCAGCATGGCCGCCAACCGCCGAATCGCGTTGGATCGTGGCAACGGGCGGTCCTCGCCTCGAGCTTCGGTCAGGGGCTCGATCCCCTGCAGGGGAAGGCGTCCCGCGCGTTTGTAGAGCGTCGCCAACGCGGCCGCATCCAGCAGCCCGGCGTCATCGGACAGCTGTTGCTGGATCGCCGGAGGCAGGCCCTCAAACCCCGGCGGCCGCCGATCGGTCCCCAGCAAAGCGGAGGACACCAGGCCGTCCCAGCCCCTCATCTCCCCATCTCCATCCGTCGGACGGCTCTCACACCATCACCGGCCGGTCGGCGTCCCAGGCCGTCATCGGGCGGAAGCCGGCGCGGTTCCACTCGCCGGCGACCGTCACGGGTGCGCCTGCTGAGACGGCCAAAAGCTTCCACGGATCGAAGGTCGGGAGGACCTCCAGCGCGCCGTCGGCATCCACCAGCGCCCACGTCGAACCGTTGCGGGCCGGGCGGACATCCTGGAGGACCAGCGGCCAGCGCTCGTTCCACGGGTCTGCGGTCAGCGACTCCACGTACGCGGCGAGAGCCTGGTGGGTGGACAGGCCTGACGGCTTGGTGCCGGGGAGGCGGGGGGCGGTCTGGGTGAGCAGGGCGCGAAGAGGGAGGGCGCCTGGATAGAAGGACAAGACGGCGGGGACGACCTCACCGGGGCGGGCGGGGAGCGGGTCCAGGCGGCGACCTGCGGGGGCGAAGGCGAGGATGAGGGCGAGGCGGCCAGTCGTTGCCCCGCGCAACCAAAGTCGTCGTACGGTCAACCGGTCGTCGGGCTCCACCACGCGCCCGAGCACCAGCCAGTCGTCCTCGACCTTCTCCCCCTCGGCCTGCACCCGCGCCGTCTCGACCGTCCAGCCGATCCGCGTCTGCACGGTCTCCGCCATCGACGGCGGTAGCTCCGCCAGCCGCCCGTGCGCCGACACCGTCAGGTGGATCAGCGCCAGCTCCTCCAACAGCTCGCCCGGCCACCCGTGCCCGCGCCCGACCACCCCAGCGGCACGCCGTACGGCGCCTGCAACCCCCGGAGCCTGCGCGTCGACCATCCGAGCAGCCAGCCGACTCAGCTCCTCGTACCCCCGCTGCTCGAAGCCGCTGAGCCCCCGCCGTACCTGGTCGTCCAGCCAGCTCTCCAGCTCGGCCATACCCGCCGACACCCGGTCAGCCCGTCGCGACGCGCGCGCCTGAGCCGCCAGCGGGTCGGCGACCTCGCCAGGCTTCTTCTCGGCCCGCTCGGCCGCCTTCTCCGCGCGGCTGCTCCGCTCGGCCAGCCACTTGTCGACCCACTCCGGCTCCTCTGTCGCAGGCAGCCCGCCAGCCGCCCAGAGCAGCATCAACCCCAGCGAGTGCTTGCACGGGAACTTCCGGCTCGGACAGGTGCACTTGAACGCCGGACCGCTCAGGTCAACGGATGTCTGGTACGGCGACTTGCCGCTGCCCTGGCAGTACCCCCACAGCGCGCCCTCCGAGCTACCGGCCTCGGACCACTTCGCCACCCGAGCCTGCGCCTGCCCGGCCTTGGCGGACGCAGGATCAGACGCCAGCGCGAGCACCTGCTCCACATCCCAAGGCCCCACAACACTCCCCGCTCTCGCCTACGTCTCCAACGAGAGCATGCCACCCACCAACGACACCTCAGCCAAAGGCCTCCTGCTCGGACTCGTACCGACTCGGATACCCGTTCTCAGCCCGCTGCCCGTTGAACGGACTGGTGGGCGGGGTGGTGGGCGCGATCGCCGCCGAGGCGACCGGCTGCGCCGGCGCCGGCGCGGTCGCCGGGGCCGGAGCGGTCGCCGACACCGGAACCTGCACCGGGGTGATCGGCTGCGCGGGGGCGGTCGGCGAGGCCGGAGCGGTCGCCTGCACCGGAGCGAACGTCGGTACCGGGGCTTTCGGCTGCGCCGCCTGAGCGACAGGCGAAGCGGTCGGCGCCGTCGCCGAGGCCGACGTTGTCGCTGGGGGCTGGGCGAGCGGCGGGGCGGTTGGCGCGGGCGGTGGGGGTGGGGTGTCCGACAGGCCGTCGCGGACTGCGCTCAGTAGCTGCTGCTCGACTGCTTGCAGGCCGGCGATCCGTTGGCGGATCGCTTGCTCCTCGGTCCGCGCGGCCGACAGGAGCTCGTCGGCCTCGGTCTTTGCCGTCTCGCGCAGGTGGTCAGCGGTCCGCTGGCTCGCGCTGAGGACGCTCAGCTCGTACCGGCGCAGCTCGTCCACCCACGCGCCGTCCTGCGGCTGCCCGTTCAGGACCGGTGCCATCGGGTGCTCGCTGTCGACGGTCGGCAGCGTCCGCTCCAGGTCGGCGATCTGCTGGTCGACCCGCGTGAACAGGTCGGCCACGTTCGTCCGCATCTGGCGGATCACGGTCGCCGCCGCGGCGACCCGCTCGTTGGCCTCCCGCTCCCGCTCGAGCGCGGTCCGCTCGGCCGAGGTGATCACCCCGAGCGCCACCAGCGCGTCCCGCTCCGCGTCGTCAGCCGGCTCCGGGACCACACCTGTCGATGCCGCACCCGGCGCCGCCGCAGCCGCCAGGTCAGCACCCGCACCGGCCCCCGCGTCCGCGCCTTCACCATCCCCGGTCATCGCAACAGTCCGCCGCAGCGGTACCTCGCGGATAAACAGCACTGCCAACAAACTGACCACCCCAGCCGCCGCCGCGATCAGGAAGATTCGTCCGGTCGCGTCGCCGTACGCATGTCGCACCACCTCCGCCAACTGCGGGGGCAGCGAGCCCACATCGAGCACACTCGTCCCAGAGCCATCCTGCAGCGCTCGGCCAGCAGCAGCGCCGTCCGGGCCGAGTGAACGCAGGTTGCTCGCGATCAGTTCGGTCACCCGGCTCGCAAGCACCGCGCCCAGGACCGAGACGCCGACCGCGCCGCCGAGGCTGCGGAAGAACGTGACGGACGCACTGGCCGCGCCGACCTGGCTGACGTCGACCGTGTTCTGTACGGCGAGCACCAGGTTCTGCATCAGCATCCCCATGCCGATGCCCATCGCACCCATCCCCACCGCCAGGTACCAGTACGCCGTCGTGTGGTCGATCGTCCCGAGCACCCCCAGACCACCGATCAGCAGCAGCCCGCCGAGTACGAGGTACCGCTTCCACTTCCCGTACCGCGTGATCATCTGCCCCGCGCCGACCGACCCGAAGAACGAGCCGAGCATCATCGGGATCGTCAGCAGCCCGGACTCGGTCGCGCTGTAGCCGCGCGCGATCTGGAAGTACTGGCCGAGGAACACCGCGCTGCCGAACATCGCGAGCCCGACCGCCAGGCTGGCCACGATCGCGAGGGCGGTGGTCCGCTCCCGGACGACGGACAGCGGGACGAGCGGCTCCTTCGCGCGGGTCTCGACGATCACCGCGAGGAGCGCGAGCACCGCCGTACCGCCGAGGTAGTACGCCGTCTCGCGCGACCACCACGGGAAGTGCGAGCCGGCGAACGAGACCCAGACCAGCGGCAGGCTGGCCGCGCCGCTGATCAGGATCGCGCCGAGGTAGTCCATCCGCACCTTGCGCTTGACCAGCGGGAGGTGCAGGTACCGCTGCAGCACGATCAGGCTGATCACCGCGAGCGGTACGCAGACGTAGAAGCACCAGCGCCAGCCGAGCCAGCTGGTGTCGACGATGACGCCGCCGAGCAGCGGCCCGCTCACCGTGGCGACGGCGACGACGGCCCCCATGTAGCCGGAGTACCGGCCGCGGTCGCGCGGCGGGATCGCGGCGCCGATGATCGCCTGCGCCAGCGCCATCAGGCCGCCCATCGCGAGCCCCTGCAGGACCCGGGCGCCGATCAGGAACGGCACGTTGTGCGCCATCCCGGCCAGCGCCGAGCCGACCACGAACAGCACGATCGCGAGCTGGACGAGCAGCTTCTTGCTCATCAGGTCGGACAGCTTGCCCCAGACCGGCGTCGAGACCGTGGTCGCCAGCAGGCTCGCGGTGATCACCCAGGTGTACTGCGTCTGGCTGCCCTCGAGGTCCGCGATGATCGTCGGCAGCGCGTTGCTGACGATCGTCGAGCTGAGCATCGCGGTGAACAGCGCCGCCAGCAGCCCGACCAGGATCTCGAGGATCTCCCGGTGCGTCAGCTCGGAATCGGCGGCGGGCTTGGCCTCGGTGACAGACATCGGGGTGGATCCGTCCTCACGCAGTCGTTCGGCCGGAGCAGCCGGTCGGGCTGCTCCGGGGCGGAGTACGGCCTCCAGGTCCTCACCCAGGCCTATTTGGTTGCAGTAGGAAACTGTAAGGCAGCTGAGCGTGACAGTGCATGCCGGGTCAGCCACCGGACTGTTCGGCCTGTTCCACGCGTCGGGACCGACGTAACATCCGTTGGCTGTTGAGCGATCAACAGCGGGAAGCTTCGGCGGTGCTGTCAGGGCCCGCCGAAGCTTTCTTCCAGCTAGCTGCCGGCCCCGCGCCCGGTCCGGGCCTGCAACTCGTCGATCAGCTTCGAGGCGTCCGCCTTGCTCAGCCCGTCCGGGACCTGTTCACCGGCCTCCTGCGCGAGCGTGTGCAGGTAGGACTCCTGCGGCCCGGTCATCGGCTCGTCCCCGGTCGTCCAGTCCTCCGGCTCCTTGTCCGGCACGGGATGCACGTCCTGGCTCATCGAATCCTCCTCCGTAGCGTTCTTCGAACACCAGCTCGAATAGCAGGCCTGTACCCCAGCCGTCACGTCCTACACCGAGTAGCCGTACGGCGTTGGCGGTGGTCCTGGGACGCCACCCCTCAGCTACGGCCGCTTGGTCCAAAGCAGCGATCTGACCGGCGACAGCCTCTCGTTCATCCGGCGGGCCAGGACCTGGGCGCGGAAGTCGGACAGGAACGGGCAGGGGTCACGCACTGGTCGGGTGCAGCAGGTCGTCCAGGCCGACGCGGCGCAGGAACTCCGAGCGGACCCGGTCGGCGACCGCGTTGACCACGACGGAGCCGTCGTCGGAGGGGTCGATGTGGACCCGGAACGGCCGGTGGCCCTTCGCGGTGTCGACCACGGTGACGATCGCCTTGGCGACCTCCGCGACGTCCGCCCACTCCGGCTCCAGCTCGCGCAGCTTCTGGCTGACCAGGTCCATCAGCCCGGCGTACCTCGTCTCGTACGCCGCGACGATGTCGATGTCGGCCGGCGTCCCGCTGTGCGCGAAGTGGTTGGTGCCATGGGTGAACGAGCCCGGTACGACGATGGTCGACTCGATCCCGAACCGGGCGACCTCCAGCGCGTAGCTGGCCGCCAGCGCGTCCATGCCCGCCTTCGCAGCGAAGTACGGCGCCAGGTACGGCGGAGTCCCGCCGCGGGTGCTGGAGCTGCCGACCCAGAGCAGCAGACCGTCCTGCTGCTCCCGCAGCTGCGGCAGGGCCGCGCGGTTGAGGCGCTGGGCACCGATCACATTGGTGTCGTACAGACCGGCCAGTTGCTCGGGAGTGAAGGCCTCGGCCGGACCGGTGACCATGTGCCCGGCGTTGTGGACCACGACGTCGAGCTTGCCCTGTTCGGCGAGCACGACCTGGACAGCCTGCCGGGCCGACTCGTCGGAGCTGACGTCCAGCTCGACCGTGCGGAGATCGACGGTGTTGTCCTTGGAGTACTGCGCGGCGGCGGCCCCAGCCGTTGCGTTGCGGCCGGCGACGTCGCGCATTCCGGCGTACACGATGTGGCCGGCGTCGGCCAGAGCGCGGGCGGCGAGGGCGCCGAAACCGCTCGAGGCACCACTGATGAGGATGGTTTTGGACATGGCTGTAGTCCCTTCTGTGCGCGTGGAGGCACCGAGTCAGGCCGCGGATCCACCGTTGGCGTAGATGGTCTGGCCGTTGATCCAGCGACCGGGACCGGCCAGGAAGGCGACCAGTTCCGCGAGGTCCTCGGGCTGTCCTAGGCGCTCGAGCGGCGGCTCGGCGGCGATCCGGTCGATCAGCTCCTGCGGCTTGCCGTCGAGGAACAGCGAGGTCGCGGTCGGGCCGGGGGCGACCGCGTTCACGGTGATGTCACGGCCGCGCAGCTCGCGGGCCAGGATCAGGCTGATCGCGTTGACGGCGCCCTTGGTGGCGGCGTACGCCGAGTAGCCGGGCCGGGCCAGCAGGGTCAGCGAGCTGGAGAAGTTGATGATCGCGCCGCCGTTGCGCAGCCGGCGCGCGGCCTGCTGGTCGACGACGAAGGTGCCGCGGACGTTGACCTTCAGGTGCTCGTCGAGCACGGCCAGGTCGAGGTCCGCCAGCGGCGACAGCTTCATGATGCCGGCCGCGTGCACCACCACGTCGATGCCGCCGAACTCCTTCTCCGCGGCGTCGAACAGGGCGCTGACCGACTGCTCGTCGGACACGTCGGCCTGGACGGCGATCGCCCGGCCACCGGCCAGCTCGACCTCCCTCACGGCTTCCTCGGCCTCGGCCCGGCCACCGCCGTACACGACCACCACGTCGAAGTGGTCCTTGCCCAGGCGGGCCGCGGTCTCGCGGCCGATCCCCCGCGATCCGCCGGTCACGATCGCCACCCGGCTGGTGTTCTCGGTCATCGTCCTGCTCCTTCGAAGTTCTTGGCCTGGTCTTTCGTGGCACCGTCTGCTGACACCAAAAGCTTCGCGCGCCGGATGCATCAAGTCCAACGACTCAACTCGATGAGTGGATCAGTTCTGTTGATCCAGCAGATCGGCGCCGGGCGTCGTACCGGGTGGGAGGTGCAGGTGGGTGACGACCAGCCCGAGCAGCGCCCGGAGCGCGACCGACGGTTTCCGCTTGCGCAGGGTCGCCAGGTAGAGCGACCACTGGAAGTCCTGGCCCTTGACCGGCACCGCGCGGATCGTCTCCTCGTCGGCGATCGCGTAGCCGGGCAGAATGCCCAGACCGACGCCGTGCCGGACGAACTGCACGCCGTTGTCGATGCCCAGCGCCTCGACCACCACCCGCCGCCCGATCCCGGCCGCGTCGAAGATCTGGTCGATCAGCGTCCGGGTGCCGAAGCCGGGCGGGAAGTCCACGAACGCCTCGTCGGCCAGGTCCGCCAGCTCCACCGAACGCCGCCGGGCCAGCCGGTGCCCGGTCGGTACGGCGAGCACCTGCGGCACCTGGAGCAACTCCCAGGCGGTCAGCTCCCGCGGCACACTGCCCGCACCGACGCCCAGAAAGCCGACCTCGATGTCACCGTTGCGCAGCCCGGCGATCACCCCGGCCGATCCTTCGGGCTCCACGCGGAGCTGCAGCTCGACGTTCTGGTGGCGGCGCCGGAACTCGCCCGCCGCGGCCGGCAGGTCGATCAGCCCGAGCCCCGGCAGCAGCCCGACCCGGACCGTGCCACGCATCCCGGCCCCGAGCTCGTCGACGACGTCCCGGGCGCCCTGGACCGCGTCCATCACCGCCAGCGCCTCCGGCAGCAACGCCGTACCGGCCTCGGTCAGAACGACGCGCTGCGCCGACCGCTCGAACAACGTCACCTTCAGGTCGCGCTCCAGCGAGGCGATCGCCGCGCTCACCGCACTCTGTACGACGTGCAGCCGCCGCGCCGCGAGCGTGAAACTCCGCTCGTGCGCCACCGCCACGAAGTACTCCAGCTGCCGAAGCTCCACGCCCAGAGTCTGGCAGCATCCGTGTCGAGAAGGCCGTGACGACTCCGACGGGACGGGTATGAGCAGCTCTCTGCAGCAGACGGTCCAGCGCGCGATCGACGAACTCGTCGCATCCGGCGCGGAGACGGGCCTGCAGGTCGCGGTCCACCGGTACGGCGAACCGGTGGTGGACGCGGTCGCCGGGTTCGCGGACACCGGCCGGCCGATGACCCCGGACACCCCGATCTACAGCGCGTCCACCGGCAAGGGCGTCACCGCGACCCTCGCGAACGTGCTCGTCGCGCGGGGAGTGCTCCGGTACGACGAGCCGATCGCCGAGCTGTGGCCCGAGTTCGCCGCGCACGGGAAGGGCCGGGCGACGCTGCGGCACGTGCTGACGCACTCGGTCGGCGTACCGGCGATTCCGGCGTCGACCACGCTGACGGACCTGACCGACTGGGCGGGGATGACGGCGGCGATCGCGGACAGCGTGCCGTGGTGGGAGCCGGGCACGAAGACGGCGTACCACGCGCAGACGTTCGGTTTCCTGGTCGGCGAGCTCGTACGCCGGGCGACCGGCCGGCCACTCGCGCAGGTGCTGCGGGACGAGCTGACCGGACCGCTCGGAGTCGGCGACGAGGTGTACTTCGGGGTGCCCGCGGACGCGCTCGACCGGGTGGCACGGCTGGACGAACCGGACGGAGTCGACGAGTTCCTGGCTGACCCCGACGAACAGTTGGCGCCGGCGGCGGTGACTCCGCGGGCGGCCTCGATGAACCGCGCCGACGTCCTGGGTGCTGATGTTCCGTCGGCGGCGACCGCTTCGGCGCGCGGGATCGCGACGGTGTACTCCGCACTGCTGGACACCGAACTGATCCCCGCCGAGGTGCGGCGGCAGATCGTCGGCCCGGCGTTCAGCGGGGTCGACGAGGTGTACGGGAATCCCGCGGTCTGGGCGCTGGGCTACGCCTACGGCCGGCTGGGCGCGGCGGCCGAGCAGGCGGCGACGACGTTCGGCATGCCGGGGATGGGTGGCAGCGCCGCCTGGCTGGACCACCGCAGCGGCGTCGCGTTCGCGCTCACCAAGAATCGCTTCGACCCGCGCCAAGCGACAGCGGCGACCGACCTCGGCCAGCTGGTGGCCGCCTGGTCGGGAGCGTAGTTACGGCGTACGGATCTGGTCCTGGTTGACCCAGACGAGGTGGCCGTGGTGGCTGATCAGGATCTCGGGAGCACCGGTGGCCGCCGTACGGCGGGACAGCGCCTCGCCGGCGATCCAGCGGCCGCCGATCCGGACGTGCACGGACTCGGGCCGGGTGGGAGTGACAACAGGCATGGGACCTGACTTCTGAACAGGGGCGGAGACCGGTAGATGACGTCTGGTGGAACGAGGGTGGCGCTGCAGGTCGGGCATGTTCGTCCTCGGGAGGGACCGCAGTCGTCGGCGCTAGGTCACACCGGCTGGCTGCTCAACCAAAGGCCACCCTACAACCGCACCGGGAACCATCCCTAGCGATCATCCGAACTGGTCTTTAAAACAAGGATCTGTAGGAACTCCGGCGAACAATCGGCAGCCGATCACCGGCCGCCGATTGTTTTGGCCAGAAACTATCCCCAGACCGGCAGCTGCTGCAGCGCCCAGGTGTTGCCGTCCGGATCGGCGAAGAACACGAACTTCCCCCACGGGAAGTCCTGGACCTCGCTGACCTCGACGCCCCGCCCGGCCAGTTCGTCCCGGGCGGCCGCCGCGTCGGCGACGACGAGCTGCAGCCCGCGCACCGAGCCCGGCTCGGCCTGGCCCATTCCGGTGCCCAAGGCAATGGAACAGGCCGACCCCGGCGGGGTCAGCTGGACGAAGCGCACCTCGTCGCTGACCTGGTGGTCGTGGTCGGCGACGAAGCCGACCTGCTCGGTGTAGAAGGTCTTCGCCCGGTCCACGTCGCTGACCGGCACCGACACGAGCTCGAGTTTCCAGTCCATCGTGCTTCCCCTCCTCGAAAGTGGTCCCTGACCGGGCAACTTACCGGCCGTGGCGGTCAGCGCCCGGCCGCTTCTGGTTGCCGACCACGGCCTTGGGTACCGGGTCGTCAAGCCGAGATCACGGAGGGCAACCATGACGACGCAGACCCCGGCCGTCCACCCGGACGGTCAACGGACCGGACAGGACGAGCACGTGGGCGCTCTGGTCGCTCAGCTGACCAGCGACGTGAGTCATCTGGTCCGCGACGAGTTGCAGCTGGCCAAGGCCGAGCTCAAGGACAAGGGCAAGGAGGCCGGACTCGGCGTCGGGCTGTTCGGCGGCGCGGGCGCGTTCGCCTTCTACGGTCTGGGCGCGCTGATCGCGACCGCGATCATCGGGCTCTCGTACGCCGTACCGGCCTGGCTCGCGGCGCTGATCGTGACGCTGGTGCTGTTCGCGATCGCCGGTGTCGCCGCCCTGCTGGGCAAGCGGCACGTCAGCCACGCGACGCCGCCGCTGCCGGAGAAGGCCGTTCACGGCGTGCACGACGATCTCGAAGCACTGAAGGGCCACCAGCCGGAAGGGAAGAACGCATGACCACCACGACGCGCCAGACGAAGCCGCGGAAGACCGCCGCCGCCCGGCCCGACGACCTGAGCGAGGTCGAAGCACTCCGGGCCGACCTGGAGATGACTCGCCAGCACTTGGCCGACACCGTGCAGGAGCTGAGTCGCCAGCTGAACGTCCCGCGCCGGATCAAGGACTCCGCGACCAGCGCCGGGCACCGCGCCGTACAGGCTGCCGGGAACGCCAGCCAGCGTGCGAAGGCAACTGCGGGCGACATGGGCGAACGCGCCAAGGCGACCGCGGGCGGCATGGGCGAGCGCGCGAAGCACCTGCCCGAGCAGGCGAAGAACCTTCCGGCCAAGGCGAAGCAGGCTCCGGAGCTCGGCCGCAAGCACCCGAAGGCCGCAGCCGCCGTCGGTGGCGCCGTAGCCCTGGGAGTCGGCGCCTGGATCGTGGGAAGAAGCCGGTGACCACCAAAGCCGTCAAGCTGGCGTACCGCCCGTTCGGCCTGGTCTCCGGCATCGCCGGCGGTCTCGTCGCCGGTGCCATCTTCAAGCAGGTCTGGAAGCGCGTGGCCGACGAGGACGACGCCCCCGACGCCCTGCAGTCGGAGTACCCCTGGCGTCAGCTCCTGCTCGCCGCCGCTCTCCAGGGCGCCCTCTACGCCGTGGTCAAAGCAGTCATCGACCGAGGAGGCGCCAAGGCCTTCGAGCGCTGGACCGGCGAGTGGCCCGGCGACTGATCCAGCTCCGCGAACAGACTGTGGCCCCGCTCGGATGCGAGCGGGGCCACCGTCATTTGTTGCCGGAAGATGAATAGAACAATGCTTTCTGGGCACCAGAAGAGAGCAAGTACTGGTTGCCCAGAGCCCCGGCGTTGAGCAGACAGCGCCGGGGCCGCCACCTCGGTTCGGCGGTCGACCGGTACGACGTCAGGCGCGAACGGCGACGATCAGTGCGTCGTTCCCTCGCCGCCAGACCGCACCGGCCCGTTCGAAGCCGGTCCGCCGGAGCAGGTCGACGTGCCAGCCCTCGCGCTCGAGCAGGTCGCCGTCCCAGTGCGCGAACACCTTCTCCCGCTCCGCCCAGAGCCCCGCGTACGACGGATCGCCGTACGCGCGCTCGTACCACCCGTCGCAGTCCTCCGCATCCGCGAAGGTGGTCCGCAGATGCTCCGCGTGCAACCGGTCCGCCACCGCCCGCAGTACGGGCTCGGCGATCGGCACGTGGTCCGCGTTGGCAAACACCCCGCCCGACCGCAGCACCCGCGCGACCCCGCCGTACACCCCGGCGAGCGCGTCCGGCGGGAACCAGTGCATCGCCGTCGCGGTCACCACCGCGTCGAAACCGGTCGGCAACCCGCGATCCCAGTCCGGTGCGGCCAACTGCCGCTCGACCACCGTCACCCGCTCATCCTGAGCAAACGCATCCCGGGCCAGGTCGAGCAGTACCGGATCGATGTCGACCGCGACCACCTCGGTTTCCGGGAAGCGGTCCAGCACCCGTCGCGTCAGCGACCCCGGCCCGCAGCAGAGGTCGAGGACGCGGCGGGGAGGACCCGCCAGCGCCTCGGCGTACTCGAGGATCATCCGGAACCGAAGCTCACGATCCGGTGCGTGCCCCGCCTGCTGCCGCTCCCAACTGCTCCGCAGTTCCTCACGCTGTGTTGTCATGAGGTTCACGTTCTGCCCTCTAGGCCCTCGACGTCCAAGACGCAAGAGCACTAACGTCACAGCTTCTGGTTATCCCTGCAGGTGAGGAATACATGGACGTCGATCTACGGCTGGTGCGCTACTTCCTGGTGATGGCAGAGGAACTGCACTTCACCGCCGCGGCCCGCCGGTTGTACGTGTCCCAGCCGGCGCTCAGCAATCAGATCCGCCGGCTCGAGAACCAACTAGGAGCGCAGCTGTTCGAGCGGTCCCCGCGCGGTGTCACGCTGACCGCCGCCGGCGACGCTTTCCTGCCCCACGCCCAGAGCGCGCTCGCCGCGATCCGGTCGGGCGTCACGGAGGCCACCGCCGCCGCGGGACGCGACCAGGTCCTGCGGATCGACGTACTGCAGACCGATCTCGTCACGCCCCGCGCGGTTCTGGCCCGGCTGCGCGAACGTCTCCCGTCACTGCGCCTCGAGGTCAGCAGCCGCGGCAGCCGCGAGCAGGAGCAGCGACTGCTCAGCGGCGATCTGGATCTCGCGCTCTGCGGCTCGACGGCTCATCTCGCCGACGGCCTGGTCCAACGGGTGATGCGCCGCGAAGCGCTCGGCATCGCGTTACCGACCGACCACCCGCTCAGCGACGCCGACGCGGTCGCCGTGCGCGAACTGGCCGACGAGGTGCACTACCTTCCGCGCGACGACTTCGCCCCGGAGTGGAACGACTTCGTGCTCGGCTGCTTCCGTACGGCGGGCTTCCAGCCACGCCGCCATCCGGCCAGTACCGACGGGACCAGCTCGGCGCTCGAACTCGTCAAGGCCGGCGAGTGCGTCGCGCTCGGACTGCTCTCGACCCCGGCGCCCGCCGGGGTGGTGGTGAAGCCGCTGGCGGCCGGCGTACCGCCGTACACGTGGACCCTGCGGTGGCGCGACTCCGCGCATCCGCCGACGGCCGCGCTAGGCGTTCTGCGGTCGCTCGACTGAGCGTGTTGCGCCCGTGTCTCGATCCAACGGCTTCGTGTGAGTTCGAGGTCGGATGCATAACTTCGGGATTCATGGGGTAGGAATGACTCACACAGATATTGACCGCGGTCCAGACATGTGCCGCGCCGTGACTCAACGTCGCGAGGTCAAGAATCATGGTTACCGTACTTGCACGCACCACCGTCGACGAGCTGCCGGGCACCGATCCGAAGCAGCGCCGAGATCTGGCCACCAGGGAACTTCTCACCCGCCGGGCCGCAACCACCGACGAGACACTCCAGCGGTCGTTGCTGGAGGAAGCCATCGAGCTGAACCTGGGCATCGCCCACAGCATCGCGAGCCGGTTCCGCGGTCGCGGTGTCGAGGCCGACGACCTGGACCAGGTCGCCTACCTGGGACTGCTGAAGGCGGCTCGTAGCTACCGTCCCGACACGGGGACGCCGTTCCTCGCGTACGCCGTACCGACCATTCGCGGCGAGGTGAAGCGCTACTTCCGCGACTGCTCGTGGACCGTGCGGATCCCCCGCCGGCTGCAGGAGCTGCAGGGGTCGATCGCGAGCGTTCGCCCGCAACTCGTCCAGGACCTGCAGCGCGATCCGACCCTGGAGGAGCTGGCCGAGGCGGTCGGCACCGACGTGGCCGAGATCGAGGCCGCGATCGCCGCCGACGGCTGCTTCTCGGTGCTGTCGCTGGACCGCCCGGTCGACGGCGAGTCGACCGCGAACCTGGCCGACACCATCGCCGACGACGAGGACACCTCGTTCGAGCGCACCGAGGCGGTCGCCGTTCTCGAACCGGTGCTGAACGAGCTCGCCCCGCGTGAGCGCAAGATCCTCGAGCTGCGCTTCATCGAGGGCCACACCCAGGCCGACATCGGCGCCGAGATCGGCGTCAGCCAGATGCAGGTCTCCCGCCTGCTGCGCGGCATTCTCGACAAGCTGCGCGACCAGATCGAGCCGCCGGCCGTCTCGGCCGCCTGAGTACTACTGCTGGGATCCCTCCCCGCGGTGGCCCGCCGTAGAATCGTTCGCGGCGGGCCACACGCGGAGGAGCCTTGATGTCATCGTTGCCTGAGGCACCTGTTTTCGTGGTGCAGCTGCACGATGCGCGGCGCCGCCACTACGACGTACGGCTCGAGGTGGACGGCGTCCTGAAGTCCTGGGCCGTGCCGCTCGGGCCGTCGCTCGACCCGGTCGTGAAGCGGCTGGCGGTCTTCACCACCGACCACGACCTCGAGTACGCGACGTACGAGGGCGTGCACGCCGAGGCCAAGTACGGCAGCGGCGCGGTGATCGTCTGGGACGCCGGCGTCTACACGAACCTCACCCGCGACAAGCAGCGCCGGCTGGTCGAGCCCGGCGCGGCGATCGAGCGCGGGCACCTGAAGTTCCGGCTGAACGGCGTGAAACTCCAAGGAACCTGGGCTTTCACCCGCACGGACCGCGACTGGCTGATGGTGAAGGTCCGCGACGACTCCGCCGACCCGTCACTCGACCTGACCACCACCGAGCCCCGCTCGATCCTCAGCGGCCTCACCATCGAGGAGATGGCCGCTACAGCGCCGTGATCACCAGCTGTCGACGTGGAGGACCTCGTCGAGCGGCTGGCGCGCGGCGGGCTTGAAGTCCGTGCCGATCGTGTACGCCGTGGGGATCAGCACCGTCTGGCGGACGTCCTCGGGAAGCCCGAGCAGCTCCGACACCTCGTCCTCGTACTGCATGTGCAGCGTCGTCCACGCCGTCCCCAGCCCGCGCGCCCGCGCCGCGAGCATGTAGCTCCACGCCGACGGGAGGATCGAACCCCACAGCCCTGCCTGGTTTCCAGCCGGGAGACTCTTCGCCGTCAGGCACGGGATCACCAGCACCGGCACCTGGCCCATCCGCTCGCCCAGGTACGCCACGCTCGACCCGACGCGCTTCTGCACCGGCGCGCGGTCCGGGTCGTCGGCGTACAGGCGTCCGGCCGCACCGGACGACTCCAGGTACTCCGCGACCGCGCGCCGGTAGTACTCACCGATCTGGGCCCGCTTGTCGGCATCGGTGATCACCAGCCAGTGCCACGTCTGCCGGTTGCTGCCCGAGGGCGCCTGCAGCGCGATCTCGATGCACTCGCGGATCAGTTCCATCGGCACCGGCTTGTCCAGGTCCAGCCGCTTGCGCACGGTCCTGGTCGTGGTGAGCAGTTCGTCGGGGGTCAGATCGAGTGTGGTCACCCAGTCAGTTTGTCAGCCGGAGCGCTAGGGTCAGGCCTATGGCGAGGTATTTCGATGTGCATCCGGAGAATCCGCAGAAGCGGGCCATCGGGCAGGTGGTCGACCTGGTGCGCGGCGGTGGGTTGATCGCGTACCCGACGGACTCGTGCTTCGCGCTCGGGTGCGCGCTGGGCAACAAGGACGGGATCGACCGGATCAAGACGATCCGGCAGCTGGACGACCGGCACCACTTCACGCTGGTCTGCCAGGACTTCTCGCAGCTGGGCCAGTTCGTGCACATCAGCAACGCGGTCTTCCGCTCGATCAAGGCGGCCACCCCCGGCAGCTACACGTTCATCCTGCCGGCCACGAAGGAAGTCCCGCGGCGCCTGCTGCACCCGAAGAAGAAGACCGTCGGTGTCCGCATCCCCGACCACGTCGTCGCCCAGGCCCTCGTCGCCGAGCTCGGCGAGCCGCTGCTGTCCAGCACCCTGCTCCTGCCCGACCAGGAGGAGCCGATGACCCAGGGCTGGGAGATCAAGGAAGAGCTCGACAACCAGGTCGACGCGGTCATCGACTCCGGCGAGGCCGGCACCGAACCCACCACGGTGATCGACTTCTCCGAGGACTTCCCCGAGATCGTCCGCATCGGCGCCGGGGACCCCACGCCGTTCGAGTAGGTCCTACAGGTGCGAGGTGATCACGGAGATCGCCAGCGCCAGGCACGCCAGTACGAAGACCAGCAGCCAGCGGGCCCGGCGAGCACTGCGCTCGTCTCCGGGGGCCGGGGGTGCGGTCGGACTTGTCATGTCAACATCATCCACCGGGCCGGAGCGGAGCTGAACACCGGCTCCCCGACTTCAGGGACCACTCCGGGGCGCGGTCAGTGAACTACCTGACTACTTGGCCATCCCCACCGGAACAGCCGTGACCAGCAGGTTCGACTCGTAGCCGCCCCGCGCCGCGTCGTACGCGCCGGTGCACGTGATCAGCGACAGCCGGTGCTCGCCCATTTGATCGAAGGCCCCGCTCCGCGTCGCCAGCGCGTCCTTCGGCACCGACACCACCGAGCTCACCCGGTACGACGCACTGTGCCCGTTTCCGTGCAGCACCACGGTCTCCCCGACCTTGATCCGCAGCAAGCGCGCGAAGTACCCGAGCCCTTCGGTCGCCGAGTCGACGTGCCCGGCCAGTACGACGGCCCCGAACGGATCGCCGGCCTCGGCCCCGCCGTCCCACCACCCGACCCGTCGGACTTCGTCCGGGACCACGAGCCGCCCGCCGACCGTGCTGGCCCGCAGGACAGCGGCCTTCGCGCCCCCCGGCAGCACCACCTCGGCCGGGACGAACCGGATCCGCTGGCTGGCGGCCGGCGTACCGACCCTTGCCGGAGGCACCGATCCGGTCGGCTCGGCGGGCGGCGGCCCCGTGACCGTACCGCCGCCCGCACCGGGACTCGGGACCGCTCCGTCCGACGGTGCGGCGCACCCCTCCAGGGCCACACACAGGATCAGCAGCAGTCCGAGCAAGAACCTCCTCAGCGACGGACCGCCTTCCGGACCGTCACCAGCAAGGCGCACCCGGCCAGCAGCGCCAGCGCGACCAACGGCAGGGACGACGGCTGTTGCTGCATCAGGGCCGCCGCCTGACCACCGGTCCCGGTGTCGACCACGCCGGGCTTGCCCGATCCGCTCTTCGGCAGCCAGACCGTCCCGATCGCCACGTTCATCGTCTTCGAGTTCGGTTCCCCGACGGCGAAGACCCGGGTCAGGTAGCCGGCCTTCACGGTCAGCTCCGCCGGCCCCAGAATGACCGGTCCGGAAGCCCCGGCGGGAACGATCTCGACGGTGTACGTTCCGGCCGGAACGACTACGTCGAGTGATTCTCCGTTCGCCACGTTGGCAAACAGCACCTTCCCGTTCACCCGAATGTCAGCCGGCCCGACCGCGGCCGTGTGCGCGACCCGCAGCGCGGCCTTGTCCTTCGGTACGGCGCTCAGCTTGTTCGGGTAACTGGTGATGACCGGAGTACCGGTCGGCGCGGCCGGCCGGTGGATCACCACGTCCTGATTACTCCCGGCACCGACCGCGACCTGACGGTCGACCAGCGTCTTTCCGTCCGCCACCGCAGTGATCCGGCGCTGCCCGGCCGGGACCGAGAACGGCCCGACCACCTTGGCCGCGGCGACCCCACGCGCCACGACCTTGCCGTCCACCTGGACGTCGACGGACTGCCCGGGGACCCCCTGGACGACGTACAGCATGCCGGCCGGTGCCGCCTCGGCCTGGGTGGCGAGCACCGCCGGGACCGCGGCGACGAGCACCGCGACCGCCAGGGAAACGACCCTCCGACAATGCGGACCGGAAATTCTCGAAATACGTCCGGCCACATTTTCAGGCGTCATGGCAACTGTTCGAAATTGCCTGAACACTTTCCGCTCCCGCATTACCTGCCCCCTCGAAAATTAACCCCTGGGAATGCCGACAAAGCCAATTCCGGCGTATCGTATGCGGAAGTCGATCCGGCCACCAGAGGAAGTGGCCGGGTCCCTTGGGGGCTATCCATCATGTCCGGACGTAGAAAGCTGACCACCGCCCTGCTGATCGTGGGGCTGCTCACAACGACCGCGTGCTCGGCCGAGCTGGCGGGGCCGACTCCACCCAGTCCCGGCCAGCTGCCGGCGGGTGGCGGGGCGGCGCAGGTCCAACCACCACCGGCCAGCGAAGGCCCTGGCCTCACCGCGCCAGGGATCCGGCTCACCGGCGTACCGCGGGGTGACGGCAGTTTCGACGTGACCGAACAGGTCATGTTCCGCACCCCGACCAGCACGATCCAGCTGCAACTGCCGAAGTCGGGTGAGCGGTTGCAGGGTCTGATGGCCCGCACCAAGCCCGAGGTGATCAGTCTGCAGGTCGTGGCCGACGGTGATCTCGTCACAGTGCGCGACACCCAGGTCAAGGCGGCGCGGGACCTGCAACTGGACTCGCCGGCCACCGAGCTGAAGCTGACGTATCGGCTGAGCGGTTCGTCCGCGCGGAGCCTGCCGTCGCGCGCCGGGCGAGCCCTGGCCGCGATCAGCCCGCTCACCGCCGCCACAGACGGCACGCTGCCCACGAACCTCGCCGTGTCGGGCGGTGGCCTGCTGAACGCGATCTGCCCGCTGCTGAAGGAGACGCGGTGCGCCGTGGGTGAGCCGCCGGAGCTGGGGATCCAGCAGGGTCTGCCGGCCGACCGGGCGCTCGCCGTACTGCAGCTGGATCTGCCGATGCAGCCCTGACCGGTCAGCCCTACCCTGTCGGTATGGTCGACGCGCAGGCTGGTTCACCCGATCGGATCGCCTTCGGTACGGCGCGCGCCCGCTGGGTGCTGGCGGCCACGGCCCTCGGTTCAGGGATGGCCTTCCTGGACGGCACGGTGGTCAACGTCGCCCTGCCGGCCATGGGCGAGGACCTGAACGCCGGCATCTCCGGTCTGCAGTGGATCGTCAACGGCTACATGCTGATGCTGGCTTCACTGATCTTGCTGAGCGGTTCGCTCGGCGACCGGCTCGGACGGCGCCGCCTGTTCGTGGTCGGAGTGGTCTGGTTCGCCGTGGCCTCGGCCGTCTGCGCCGCCGCGCCGAACCTCGAGGTGATGATCGCCGGCCGTGTCCTGCAAGGCATCGGCGGCGCACTGCTGACCCCGGGCAGCCTGGCGATCCTGCAGACCAGCTTCCAGCCCAGCGACCGCGCCAAGGCGGTCGGCGCGTGGTCAGGTCTCACGTCGGTCGCCGCGGCGATCGGTCCGTTCGTCGGCGGCGGTCTGGTCGACAGCGGCTCGTGGCGGCTGATCTTCCTGCTCAATCTGCCGATCGCCGCACTCACCGTGGCGGTCACCCTGCGACACATCCCGGAGAGCCGCGACGAGACCACGGCCGGCAAGCTCGACGGCGCTGGTGGTCTGCTGGCCACGCTCGGCCTCGCCGGACTGACCTACGGCCTGATCAGCGCGGGCGACCGAGGCTTCGGCGACGCGATGGTGCTGACGGCCTTGGCCATCGGCGTGGTGAGCCTGGCGGCCTTCGTCGAGGTCGAGCGCCGCAGCTCGCACCCGATGCTCCCACCCGGCATCTTCGCCAACGTCCGCTTCACCGGCGCCAATCTGGTCACCGTCGTCGTGTACGGCGCACTCGGCACCGCCACGTTCCTGCTCGTCGTCTACCTGCAGACCGTGCTCCAGTACGACGCACTGACGGCCGGCGCCGCGCTACTCCCGATGACCCTGCTGATGCTGACCCTCTCCGGGTACGCCGGCAGCCTGTCCGAGCGGATCGGCGCGCGGATCCCGATGACCGTCGGCCCGGTGTTCATGGCCGGCGGGTTCCTGCTGATGCGCCGGATCGAGCCGGGCGTCGAGTACGTCACCGCCGTACTGCCGGGCGTCGTCGTCCTCGGGATCGGCCTGGTCTGCACGGTCGCTCCGCTGACCGCGACCGTGCTCAACTCGGTCGAGGACCACCACGCGGGGATCGCGTCCGGCGTCAACAACGCCGTCGCCCGGTCCGCCCAGCTGATGGCGGTCGCGGCGATCCCGCTGGCGGCGGGGATCACCGGCGACTCCTACCGGGACCCGATGTCGTTCAAGAACAGCTTCATGACCGCGATGGTGATCTCGGCCGTGCTGGCCGTGGCGGGCGCCGTCCTGGCCTGGGTGACGCTCGGCGATCGCACGTCCCGCCGTACGACGCCGGAAGCGGTGACGACCCACCGGCACTGCGCGCTGCAGTCGCCACCGCTGTCGAACAGCCCTACCCGACGGTGAACGTCCGGGACGTGCCGGTGAACGGCGTGATCGTGCCGGTCAGCGCCTTCGCGTCGCCGTGGTGGACGATCCGGTAGGTGCCCGGGGCACCGGCCTTCCAGGTGATCGTCGCCTTGGAGTCCGCGATGCCGCCGCGGGTCCAGCGGTAGGTGGTGTCCCAGTCGCTGTCGTCGGCGACTCGTTGCCACTGGCCACCATTCAGCTTCTGCACCTCCAGGAAGGTCCCGTTGCGGTGCAGGTTGTTCTTAGGATGCCCGGTGACGAAGGTGACCGTGACGGTTTGGTTCACCTGGTA
Organism: Kribbella italica; assembly: GCF_014205135.1. Classification (NCBI taxonomy): domain Bacteria; kingdom Bacillati; phylum Actinomycetota; class Actinomycetes; order Propionibacteriales; family Kribbellaceae; genus Kribbella; species Kribbella italica. The sequence continues at coordinate 7,201,303 of NZ_JACHMY010000001.1, read as the reverse complement.
CGCCGGCTTGGCGTCAGTGAGCACCTGACCGAACGACTTGAACAGCGGCGGCGTGTCGAGGACGGCGCCGGTCTGGAGGTTCAGCTCGGCGGTGATCGGCCTCGGCGGCCTCGCGCCCAGCGCGACAGGCTGATTCTCCTTGAGCGCCGTGGCGAGCTTCGCGAACTCCTGCTGGTACGCCGGGAGCGTGTACTTGCCGAACAGCGTCGAGCCACCCTCGTACTGCTGCAGCTGGTACTCCTCCGGCGTGGTCACGTACTGGCTGTAGGCGTTGGCGTAACCCTGCACGAGCACGTTCTCGAGCGGGACACCGAGTTCCTGGGCGACCGTCCTCCTGAGCCGGAGGCCGGACACGATCGTCACCTCACCGGGGACGGCGATCAGATGCAGCTGGCCGAGCTTGACGAGCTGGATCGGCACGACGTCCGGCGTCGCTTGCAACTGGCCGGTCGGAACCGCGGGCGCCTTCGGTGACTGGCAGCTGATCAGCCACGGCGGGACGTCGACGTTGAACGGCTTGAGCAGCTCGAAGAACGGATTCGTGACGCCCTCGGGAATGATCGGGATGCCGGGACCGTCCTCGACGCTGCCGGCCAGAGTGGAGACACCGACGACGCCCGGGCAGGTGCGGTGCGGCTGACCGTCCGGCGTGTAGCGCGGGTCGACCTGAACAGCCGACATGTCGACAAATCGCATCCGGGCGTCGATGCTCCCGGCAATGGTTGCCCGCGGCCCGTTGTACGCCTGCTGGGCCGCCGACTGCTGCCGCCGGCCGATGATCTGCTCGTTGGTCAGCGGATCCTCGGTCGGGCCGGAGCCGGGGCGGAGGTTGAGGTTGGGCGACATGTCGCCGGCGTTGGTGTTGGGGAACGCGGCAACGAACCCTGTGCTGTCGTCATCGAGGTAACGGACACCTTTCAGATCGTGCTCCCAGCGGTAGGCGGCGTAGCCCTTGTTGTCCGGGGAGATCAGCGTGTTCTCGTTGGTGATCGAGGTCGGGTGGGTCGCGAACCAGTTGATCGCGCCGATCTCCCGCGCGCCCTGCTGGAACCTGAGCACGGTCACCGCGGGGTCGATCGCCTGCGGGAAGGCCGCTCTGTCGGCTGCCGGGTTCTGGTCGAAGGCCGTGCGCGAGCGGTTGACGCTCGCATCGGTCAGCTCGCTGCGACCGAGGCTGACGGTGCCCGGCCGCAGGTTGTCGTGCGCTTCGACGACCGCTTCGACTATCCCGTCCACGGTCGCGTCGAAGGCCTGCTTCTGGAAACCGAGGATCGAGAGGTTGTACGCGAGGTTGTGCGACTGG